>NZ_FZMQ01000017.1 GCF_900197855.1 Helicobacter cynogastricus
GGGGGGGGGGGGGGGGTAACTTCTAGCCAAAATCTAGACGCCCTAGCCAGCACACTCACAAACACACATTCTTTTACAACATCTACAGACACTAAAGAGGCTTTTCCTCAAGCCTCCGACACAGACAAGATTCTACAAAAACACGAGATTTTTGTAGAAGAGCTTGCCCAAAAGGTTTTAGGTCCAAGCGTGCAAGGCTTGAGCCTCAAGCAACAACAAGAAAAAATCGATCGCGTCATTCAAGCCATTATCAACTTTGCTACCATATCCCAAGACCCTAAACCGGGCGATGACATTTTAAAGAGCGAACTTTACCAAGCTTTGCAAAGGGCTTTAGAAACAGAGCGGAAGAAAAACAAGAGTTTTGGGGATAAAATTTTAGGAATTTTTCGCCCGTCTAAAACCGATTCTAGCGACCCTGAAGCCCAACTCAACGAACTAGAAAAACAACTCAAAACAATCATCGAAGCTCAAGATTTGGAAGCAGAACTTGATGAGGAAGAGCGGGCACTTTTAGAACCACACGAATTAGAGGCACTGAATACCAAGCCCCAACTACTCTTAGAGGAGCTAGAACTACAAATGAGCAAAAGACAAGCAAAAATCAAGGCGTTAAAAAAGAAAGTCAAAAAACGCAAAGAGGAGATAGAAAAGTTAGAAGGGGAGCTTAAAGACGCCAAAGAGGATTTAGGGAAACAACTCCAAAATGCCAAAAATACGCACGATAAAGAAAAACAAGAGCTGGCTCAACAGCTAAGTGCTAAAGAGGGTATGCTTAAAAGGCAAATGGAAAAAATCCAAAACCTAGAGGCAGAGAAAAACAACCTAAGCACCCAAAAAGGAGAACTTGAGACACAACTCCAAACGACAAAAGACGAGAAAGCAAATTTAGAAAAAGAGCACGCAAGCCTCAGCACGGCACTACGAGATAAAGAAAACGAAATTGTAGGGCTTAAAGGGCAGGCACAAAGAGATAGCGCAGAAATCAGCACTCTTAAAGGACAAGTGAGCCAAAAAGAGAGACAGATCAGGGATTTAAACACCCAAAACGCAGAGCTAAAAACTAATGTAGAAGCACAAACAAAGCAAAAACAAGAGGTAGAGGCAAAATTACAAGCATTACAGCAACGCTACAGCCCTCTTGACCCCCTTTTAAATTTGCAGGCTTGGGCGCACCAATCGCCCACAATCGCCAAGCGTTTGGAGATTAGCACCGATTCTAATCTGCAAGACTTCTTTTTCTCCAAACTCTTTAAAAACCCCCTCTTTATCCTCGAAGTGATCGCTAAAGAAATTGCCAAGAGCCCGGCAGATCAGGGCGTTTTGATCGATTTCTTTGAAACCCTCTTTGCTATGCCCTTGCCCGGGCGTTTAGAACGCTTGCAAGTCCAAGAGGGTGACAAATTTGACCCACAAATGTGCGAAATGCGCGACACGAGTCAGAGCACGCGTGGCAGTGTGGTGAAAATCCTCTTTCAAGGTTACAAGGAAGAGGGCAAGATCAAGCACAAAAGCCTCGTAGATGTGCGCTAAGCGTCTGTGGCTGTGTCGCTTTTTTCGTTGTTTCAAACAAAAAACCCCCAAGAAAGGAAATGTTTTGGATTTAAAAGACACTAAATTAACCCTAAATTCTTTGAGCTTGAGCGCGCAACACCCTCTAGCCCAAAAGTTACGCGCGTTGAGCAAGGAAGGCAAAGCATTTAAAGAGAGTTTTCAAGAGTTGCAAAGAAAACTCAAAATCACCTACAATGAGGCCAAGGACAATTTTAAAACAGGTATCAATGATGAGTCTAAAAAACGCTTTTATGAGATGCTAGAGACCATTATTAACGCCCGCCCTGAGTATCCTTCCGCAGAGATTTTAAATATCATGGAGGAGTTAAAAACTTGGCGAGAGGGCGATATCCGCTTTGTAACAGAGGAGCAGTTAAATCGGGTGAAGGCTTCTTTTAAAGCCCAACGAATCAAGATTGAAAAAGACGCCTTTGAGGAGTTTAAAAAGTGGTTACTAGAGGTAGATAATATTGCCATTGGCGTGGATGCCTATAACCCCACCCTCTTAGAAGACCCCAACTCTGGACATTGGGACATTTATCCAAGTGTTACTGAAGATAACCCCAAAAAAACCACCATCAACCCCCAAGTTACTACCTTTGAATTTGACACCCCCCTACAAGCCCGCCACCCCCTCTCAAAGGGCGACATTAAAAAAGTCGAGGTAGCGATCGACTTTGGGACAAAGAGCACCACAGCAGCCTACTTAGACCAACAGGGATATAAAAATCTGATCTCCATTGGCACAAAGGACACCACCGGAGAAGCCCTAGATCGCGACTATGAAAACCCAACCTTTATGGAGTTTAGGCACTATAAGAAATTTTGCCAAGAATATAGCGCGCTTCAACACCGCCCCTTTACAGACATTGACGACCTGGATATTGCACACGGGGCGTTTGAAAAATTTAAGGGTGCCCGGGGCAATGATTACTACCGCTACTTTTACAAACTCAAACAATGGGCGGGGACTTCGGGCAATGAATTTAAGGTGATGGATCTAGACAAACAGCCTTGGGATTTGGGCGATTTGTCAGATTATGGCGCGGGTAAACCCAACCCCATTGAAATTTACGCCTATATTTTGGGGCGTTACATCAATAATATGCTTGACACGGGCGGGGTGTATCTAACTTACTTCTTATCCTACCCGGTCAAGTATGAAAAAGATCAAGCCGAGCGCATCCGTAGTAGCTTTGAGCGCGGGATTAGAAAATCCTTGCCTCATGGGATTTTTGACAAATACAAAAATAAAAGAGGAGAGGAAAAGCAGGAGAAGTTACGCGTAGAATTGCGCGTGAGCGAGCCAGCTGCTTATGCTATCAGTGCGTTATACGCCTTTGGCTTTGATCAAATTGGCGCGAGCGATAGAATCAATTACGGAGTCTTTGATTTTGGCGGGGGCACAACAGACTTTGACTTTGGGGTGTGGCAGGAGAGCGAGGAGTCCAAATACGCCTTTGAGTTGCACCATTTTGGAGCGGAGGGAATGCGCTATTTGGGTGGGGAAAATCTCTTAGAATTGCTAGCCCTGCAAGTTTTTCAAGAGAATTTAGAGGGCATGCGCGCTAAAAAATTTGTGATCGCCGCGCCCAATTACGATCCTAGCCGCATGGACACACAACAATTGCGGAATTTGCTCAGCAATTCTAGGGAAGGACGGCGCAATTTACAAACCATTGCCCACGAATTACGCCCCTTTGTGGAGAATTTAGATAGCGAACATGAGGAACTAAAGGAGGAAATGCGCGATCTCTCGCTCTTTCAAATTGATGGGCAGGAAGACAACGCCGAGCTGAAAATCAATTATGAAGCCCTGCTAGAAACCCTGAAAAAAGAAATTGGTTTAGGGGTAGAAAACTTCTTCCACGCCCTTAGAGTCGCTTCTGAAAAGATGAAAAACGCCACCACCGTGCATATTTTCTTGGCCGGCAATGCGAGTCGCTCGCCCTTAGTTAAAGAGCTTTTTTTAAAAGAAGGGGAGAAGGAAAGAGCCGCCTTTAAACACCGCCAAAGCCAACAAATTAGCAATAAAGAGCCTGAAGACATTGTCTTTGAGCTTTACCCCCCACTAGGCACACCTGAGGCCGATGCCAAGATTAAAGGGCTCACCGGGCATGAGCCAGAAAGCGCGCCCCATCGCAAGGTTACCTGTAAAACGGGGGTGGTCTTTGGCTTGTTAGATAGCCGCGATCGCCCCAGAGGGGGGATTCGCATTTGCTCTGAAGTGTGCGCAGACACCGGACCTCAATTTAAATTCCACTTGGGCTATGAGAAAAAACGCCATTTCCAATTACTGATTAACAAGCGCGAGATGCAAGTGGGCACATGGGTGGAATTGTTTGAGGAATTTGAGGGGGATAGCGTGGAGATTTTCTACACCGACAAACCTAAAGCCACTTCTAACCAGATGGCAATCCATGAGAGCAGTCGGCGCACTATCCACTTGGATGAAGAGTACAGCGACGCGTTGCTGAAAGTGGTGAGCGTGAATACCGACACAATCAAAGTGGGGATTTTTGACCAAGAGGGGGCGAATTTGTATGAGAGCGAAGAAATCCATTTAGACTAGGGAGCGGTCATGAATAGCTATGCCTATGCGTTTGTGTTGTTTAAAAACCAAGTCTGTGTTTTCAAACACACGGGGACAAAATTGCTCTTTGTGTGTTTGGAGGCGCTCAAAGCGGACTTTTGGGAGGATTTTATAGAGCGTTACAACATTGAGGCAAATAAAGCCAAAGACTTTGCCTTTGTGTGGGATAACAAAGGCCCTAGTTTGCTAGATAACCCCCACTTCCAGCCACAATTAGATCAAAGAAGCCTTTGGAATCGCCAACACATGCGCGATCTACTAGATATTTTGGATCGCCAGCACCAATTACGCGCGAGCTTAAAGGACTCCATAGGGCGGGTATTGGAGGGGGGAGATTTGCATTTGCACACCAACGCGTATTTGGAATTACAAGAGATCAAAAGAACCATGAATCCCACAACCTCTAGTAAAGACAAGTCAGTATGGCAAAGAGATCAAGAGGAGTTAACTAGAACCTATGAGGGCAAAGAGCCCCAAAAAGAAACCACCCCCCAAGCGCGCGACACTTCCTTTAAACTCAAGACAGGTGGAGGTGAAGGTGCGCCTAAAAAGGACGAAGAACCCAACCACTAATTTTAAGGGCGGTGGGGTGGGAAAAAATTTTTTTAAGGAGTGCACATGCAAGCACATGCGGATTATCGGGAAATTAGGGATTTTGCGTACTATTTACAGCGTTTTACCAGCGATCTTGGCGATAATGTCAGGGCTTTAAATGGAGAGTTTCACAAGTTGTGCGACACATGGGATGACGATCAAACACGGAGTTTTGAGAATACCTTGAAGGATTTAGAGGTGTTTTTGAAGCGTTTTAACGCTGAAGCGGATGAGCAGGCACGCTGGCTTCATGAGGAAGCTAATATCCTTGAAGAGTATGCCAACAAACGCAACCGCTAACCATGCTAACCGCGAATGTCAACACCGAGCAGGTGCGCCAAGTTGTCCACACCATTAGATTATTTCGCGATGGTTTGCAAGAGAAGACAAAGGCACTTGGGCAAGCCATGCAAGAGCACTACAACAAGGTTTGTCAGGAGTACCAAAACGCACAGAGCAAATTAAGCCAAGCGCGTAGCGCGTTGAGCGCAGCTAGAGCGGCTGAAATGGCTGCTAAGGTGGCTTTAACAGCAGCATTTTGTATCCCCGGACCTTGGCGTTGGGCTGCCATTGCAGCAGCTAGGGCGGCTCTTAGTTTAGCGACTGCTCATAGGGAGGAGTGCGAGAGAAAGGTCCAACTCTTAGAACAAGCAGTACAGATCTTCCAAGAGGAGGTAAAAAACCTTGAAAGCCTCTTACAGGAAACTTGGGAGGAAACCAAGCAATTACTCATCGCCTATGATGAGGAGCACAACGCGCTATGCCAACGCTTAGAAATGGCAACAGAGCTTGTTGAGGAACGCTACAGCATCCCACCCCCAGAGTTTCAACAACTCATGCAACAAGTGGCAGATTTACAAAGCCAGCTAGAACAAGCCAACGCACAAATTGACATAGAGCAAGCCAACGCCCGCTATCAAGAGCTTTTAGAAGCGCGTAAAGAGGAATTCATACGGGGCGAAAACAATGACATGGGCGTGCCCTTTAGCGAGTATCATTTGCCCATTTTTCCAGCCGTCTTTGCGACCACCATCGCGCTTAAGGACTTGGATGCGGATAAATCTGTGCACCACTTCTATGGGATCAAAGCCCTACAAAAAGCCCTAGAGGAACAACCAGACTTGCAAGAACTCTTTGATGAGGAGGAAAGATTGCAAATCCACAAGGGGCTAACCCCTAAGGGCTATTTGTGGCATTTTGATGGCAACCCGCCTTTGGGCAATTTGCAATTGGTGCGCGAAGAAGTTTTACTCAGAGTCCCCCACACGAAAGGATACCCCCTATGGCAACAATACAAAACACAAGCGTAAGTGATTGGGAATTTGTGCTGCCCTTAGAAGACTCCGGGCTAGAGACGGCACAAACTTACGCCCACGTAGAGTTTAGCCCTGAGTTTGTAGAATTTTTAAGGCGGGCAAACAATGCCATCCCACACAAGCGCAGTTTTAGCATTGGCGCGCGCAGCTATCAATTTAAAAATGTGCTCAATTTCAACACAGAGGGTAAATGTCTCTTTGTGTTTTTCATGGAAACTTTAAAAGAACACCTAGGAACTGGTCAAATTGTCTTTGGGAGCGATGGTTATGGGGGGTATTTTTTGCTCGACACAGCCACAAACAAAGTGCATTTTTTAGACAGCGACACGGGCGATAAAACCCCCTTAATTGATTTTGCCATGTTTTTAAAAAAGCTAGAGAGTCTTTAGGAGTGTTGGATGTATAAATTTTATGATGGTAGCACCCACGAGTGCAAACAAATTCAAAGTGCGTTATTAGAGGCGATGGATGATGTGTTGGGGCACAGATTGAGCGCAGAAGTGTTTGAGCCCATGCTCAAGTTATGCCACCGCTTAGAGGAATGCGAATTTGAGGCTAATCGTCGCACGAGTGCGATTGAAAGCCGCTTGGCTCAAGCGCGATCCTTGGTCTCTCAAGCTGGATAAAAGGATTAAATATGTTGAACACCGCTTTACAAGGTTTAGATCGCGCTGTGGCTCAGGTGCGCTTTGAGAATAGCCCCCTATTTAAAATTGAAGAAAGTTATAAGGAAGTGAGTCGGGCTAGGGATACAATTCGTGCTAACCAACCCCAGTTAGGCGGAAAACTTGCCATTAATGAGAGTCAAAGCTATCCTGAGTTTCTAGCTCTAGGTGTGCTAGAAGTAGCAGAAAACACCCCACAAGGCTTAGAGGAGAGCTTTGAAAAATTCTTTGTCCCTAAAACCTATTCCTTCCCTCCGCCCGCCCTCTATGGCAATAGTCCAAACACGCCTAGATTCTTGCGCGAAGCTTTTTTGCGTCTAGTTTCTACCATCCCCCTCACCCATTTACAAGTGGTCTTGGTGGATGCGTTGCAATTAGGCGGAGTGTTCGCGCTCGCACGCCGGCTTTTAAAAAAAGATCACGATTTCATCTATGGGCAAAAAATTTTAACCGAGAGCGATGAGATCAAGCAAGCCTTGAAAGACCTTTATGAATACCTGAAAACGAATTTACAAGAGAAATTAGCGGGCTATAGAGATTTTATGGATTACAACCGCCACAATGCCGACCGCCTAGAAGTGCGCGCTTTGTTTTTAAGTGGGGTAGATGCCCTAGATTCGCAAAGTCGGGTGTATTTGCAACACCTAGTGCGTTTTGGTGCGGCTAATGGGGTGCTGTGTTTTATTTACAACCACAGCGAAAAAGAGGAGTGCTCCAAAGAGGACCTCTCTTTAAATAAAATTTTAGAACAATATGGACAATGCTTTGAAGTCCCACCCATAGATTTGAAACACCTCAATCTCAAAGTGTTACACGATTCAAGCACTTCTCAAGAGCATTTAAACGCCTTTGCTAAAGAAGTGGCGCATTATTACAGCGAGCGTAAGCAAATCAAGCGCGAGGTGAGCGCGTTACAACAAGCAGAGGAATTTTGGAGCAAGAATAGCACGCATATTGTGAGCGTGCCCATTGGTTGGGACAAGGACCATAGAGAGGTGTTATTTGAGATCGGAGGCGATCAAACCCAACACCATACTTTAGTCTGTGGGCGTAGCGGGAGTGGGAAGTCTAACTTTTTAAATGTCTTGATCCAAAACTTGGCTTTTTATTATTCCCCCGATGAATTGCGCTTATTCTTGCTAGATTACAAAGAGGGGGTGGAGTTTAACGCTTACGCTAATCCCACTTTAGAGCATGCTATGCTAGTGAGCGTGCAAAGTTCGGTGTCTTATGGGATCACCTTTTTAGAATGGCTCAATGCAGAGATGACGCGCCGCTCAGATGTCTTTAAATCCAACCGCGTCAAAGACTTCAAGGAATACCGCACACGGATTCAAGAGATCATGCCTAGAATGGTGGTGATCATTGATGAATTTCAAGTTTTATTTACAGATGGAGTGAGTAAAGAGGCGAGCGAGGTTGAGCAACTCTTAACCGCCTTGCTCAAAAAAGGGCGCAGTTATGGCATCCACCTCGTTTTTTCTACTCAAACTTTGCGCTCGAACATTCCAGATCCTTTGAGACTCCAAATTGGCAACCGCATGGCTTTGGCGATGGATGCGGATGATGTGGATCGGATTTTAACCATTCCTTATACCATGCAAGCGAGTTTGCCCAAGGGAAGCCCGGAGGCAATTTATAATAACAATGGTGGTTTTCCTGACTCGCACACGCACATGGTGATTCCCTATGCCGCTAATGAAAAACTCCCTGAACTCATTCTTAAAACTAATAGGGAAGCTAGAGCGCGCGCTTTAGCAGAAGTCCCCCACAAACTCTACAATGGCGAAGAGTCCATTTACATGCCTGAAGTGCTTGAGTTGCAAGGCACAAGTCTACAGCTAGGCGTGGGCGTGGATTACGAGCAAAAAGACTTTGTGCTCTGTTTTGGGGCAAATCGGGGCGCGCATTTGCTCATCGTGGGCGCGGACTTGCAAGCCCAACTCAACTGGTTTAAGATCATTGGCAAGAACGCCCAAGCTTTGGGCAAAAAGCTTTACTGCTACCATGCTAACAGATCTTTAAGCACACACATGCCCGCTCTACAAGATTATGGTATCGCCCCCACCCACACCAGCGCACAGATGTTTGTAGAGAATTTAGAGCCCGGAAGCTTGATTCTCATCGATTCGCTTGATGATGCCAGCGATCTACACAGCGAGCGCGAAGGGCAACTCAAGCAGTTTAAGGCTTTTTTAGAACTTGCCATTGACAATGACCAACATTTCATTATTTTTGTCAATAACCTAAAAAGGTTGTCCAGTATCGCGCGTGAAACGGATTTTGTGGTGGGTGAATGCCAGTATCGCATTGTCTTTAAAAGCAATGCCATTGACTTAGCACGCGCCACCTCTACAGACATCAGAGACGCACTCCACCCCCTCAACGCCCGTTTTTATAACACGGCCACAGATGAATACCAAGACTTTAGACCCTATAGTTTGAGGGAGTGAGGAGCTAAAAAGATTTGACTCTAAGATTAAAACAAGCACTTGTGAAATAGACTAGAGGTTTTTGAAAATACAATAGTGGAAGTGTTTATGCGGCCGGTTTTGTTGGTGGTGTTAGCGGTGGGTTTGAGCGCAGAAAGCAGTGGGTTTTACGCACAGGTAGGGTTCCAATACTCTAATGCCACACAAGATAGCGCGGCAAGCAAAACAGACATTCAGACCTTCAAACAAGCCTTACAAACAAGGGTTAATTTTGAAAAGGCATTCCCCCCACATCATTGGACAGCACCATCTCCAAACACAATACCCTTTGAAGACAAACAGAATAATCCATATGAAAAAAGCAAGCAATATTTACAAGACTTGGTCAATTGGGAAGGAAAACCCAATATTGATATTGATGCACTCAAAGCGAGCTATCAGCAAAATGCAGAACAATTAATGTCTGCTTGGATAGCTTACACTATTGAAAAGGATCGAGAAGACGCGCCTAATGCGCCCAATAGTGTTGTGGGGAATATTCTTGGTGTGCTGGGCGAGTTGACAGCTATGAACGCGCAGGCAAAAAATACACCTCAAGTCCCCCAGCTCGAACCAGCTTTTAAAGCGTTTGAAGCAACCAGTCAGCAAGTAGCCAAGGCTCTAGGAGTGAATGATATATTTTTTTTAGGTCTTCAAGGTAGTGCAACAATTTCTGCATTACAGACCCAAGTTTCTGATTTGGGGAATGCAGCCGATACTTTGAATGCTGCACTGCTCAATGCACTCACTGACGCATCCAGTCAAAAACCCGTTGTATCCGATGTTAATCAAAGGGAAAAACTGGCAACAGCTATTCAAGACCAGTATAGTCAAGTTTCTGTACTTGCTCAAGCTCTTCAGAAAGTTTTAAAAGAACGCTATGGAATTTCTCCTGCCATGCAACACCGCTACAGCAATTCTAATCTCTATGGAGTGAATGTGCAAGCGGGATACAAACAATTCTTTGGGAGTTCGAAGCGTTGGGGGTTGCGCTACTATGGCAGTTTTAGTTACAACTGGGGAGAGGGTTCTAAAACAGGCCATGGCATTGACAGCGTAATCTATGGAGCAGGTGTAGATGGTTTGTTTAACTTCTTTGAGAGCAAAGATCATAATCTTACTAGTGGAGTCTTTTTAGGCTTAATGTTTGTGGGGAGCACATGGGTAAACAACAACATAGCCTTAAGGACAACTCTTGATGCATGTAAAAATGATCGTGCTTGCACACCGCAAATGCGATCTAGTTATTTTCAATTGCCTTTGACCTTTGATTTTAGGGCTAATATTGGCGCACATAATGGCTTTGAGATTGGTACGCGCATTCCTCTATTGCCCATGCCTTATTACTACGCTTCTATGGCTACAAGCTATGGAGTATGGGGGACTTACAAGCAACAAATAGGTTTTAAACGCAACGCTTCGGTGTATTTTAACTATGTCTTTAATTTTTGATGGGGAGGTGAAAACACCCACTAATCCATGAACTATATTGGTTCTAAGCGCAAACTCTCTAATTTTCTATTTAGCAATATTCAAGAGGTGGTGCTAAATTGTGGGGTTTCTCTCTGCGATTGTGTTTTTACCGACCTTTTTTCAGGCACAGCGGCTGTAGGACGGCTATTTAAAAACCATGTTAGACAGGTCATTAGTAATGATAAAGAGTTTTATAGCTTCGTGCTAGCCAAACACTATATCCAAAACACCCAGCCCTTAGAGCGCACCCAAGTCCTTGTAGATGAACTTAATGCCCTCCCCCCAACAGAGGGCAAAATCTATCAGCATTACGCGCTAGGGGGCGGGGAAGGGCGGCAGTATTTCAGTAATCACAATGCAGGCAAGATTGATAGTATACGCGCTCAAATTGCTACATGGCAGGCAGATAATACCATCAGTCAAGCCGAGTTTTACTTTTTGCTCACTTCGCTTTTAGAAGCAGCTGATAGAGTGGCTAACACCGCTTCTGTCTATGGAGCGTTTTTAAAACGCCTCAAAAAAAGCGCGCAACAAGAATTAATATTAATTCCAGCACCCTTAGAGTTAAGCCAAAACTCCCATTATGCCTACAATAAAGATGCAAAAGAACTCATCGCGCGCCTACACACCGATATTTTATATTTAGACCCTCCCTATAATCAGCGAGAATACGGAGCCAATTACCACCTCTTAAACAGCATTGCGCTTTATGATGACTTCACTCCACAAGGCAAAACGGGACTAAGAAATTATGAAAAATCTGCTTGGTGCAAAAAATCCTCAGCGTATGAGAGTTTAGAGTATGTAATTAAGCACACCCGCGCGCGTTTTATTTTTTTAAGCTACAACGATGAGGGGCTACTAAGTTTGGAGGAAATCGCAACCCTCTTTAGCCAATACGGGCACTACAGCCTTAAAAGCCATGCCTACACCCGCTTTAAGGCTGATTCTAAGCGTGTGCAAACCAAAGAGAGCACAATCGAATATTTACATGTGCTTCAAAAGTAAAAATTTTGAACTTTAAGGCATACCTGCGCCTTGCAATTAACCTATAGTTAACACTTTTTTAGGTTGGGGTTAGAGGGTTCAGGGAATGGGGCAAATTTGCAAAAGGGATTGCATGGCAACAAATTTGGACAATGTGTTAAAAAAGGGAACGGTGGCGTATATTCAAGATGGGACTTTTACAGACAGAGCAGCGATTTATGTAGGGAATAACGAATTTGTAGAGTTTATTCCTGATGGTGTGGTGGTTAAAATCAGCGTGAGCGAGTGGATCACCTCTACTAAGGATCGTAAAAATGGCAAGCGCAATATGAGAGCAAAATTTGAAGTTTGTTGTTTGGGTAATTCATGTGTGGGCTCTCAAGAGGTTTGTGATCGCGCGCTTAGTATGGTAGGGACACGCAAAGAGTATGAATCCATTATGTACAATGATTTCAACTTTGTCAGTGGATGTTTGAGTGGAAATTTTGAGGGCGGAGAAAATGTTTGGAATAACACTCTAAAAAGATTAGCTGAACACACTTTGGGGGGTAATAATTGGTGTTCCACCGAGTATGCTGATTAGCAAAATAAAAGCTTAATTTGCTCAAGAGCCCTTAGGGGCAAACAAACCCACTAAACGCTGAACTAGCGCGCGAATTACAGGCACACAAACAGAGTTGCCACGCCGAGTACACAGGTGGCCAGGGCTCACCACAATTTTAAAGTCTTTAGGAAAACCCATTAAATTCAGTAATTTTTTAGGGGTGAAGTGGCGCGTGCCATTGACCAGCTGTTAGCTATATGAGGCGTTAGCTCCGAGCGTGCAGGTGTGATCTAAAATACTCACATTCTCGCTCTTATTTTCATGCCAATTCAAAAAATAGTGCACCTCGTGGGTCTTCTAAACCCCCTTGAGCCCCCATAATGCTAAAAGCTTAACAGGAGAAACCCGCACATAAAATACCAAAGAGGGGAATGTCTTGGGCTTTTACTTGGGTGATGTCTCCAGCGGGGGTGGGCTTAAAATTAGCTATATAAGTTTTCTAGTCACTAGAAAACACACAGCGCGCCCGGACTTGCTCAAAGGTTAGTCTAATGCTTCCAATTCCAGCAAATGTAACGATAAAAGTTAGCATAAGTGTATTTTAGTGCCTCATTGAGATTTTATCTCATGTGCCGATGTAGAGGCTATGAGATACGCAAAAATTTTTGAAAAAAGGGGCGTGTTTGTGCCCTTTGTGATGTTGGGCGATCCAAGTTATGAGATGAGTTTTGAGATCATTAAAACTCTTGTAGATGCAGGGGTGGATGCCTTAGAGTTGGGTTTTGCTTTTTCAGACCCGATGGCGGATGGTCCGATTATCCAAGCGAGCCATTTAAGGGCGTTGCAACATTCTACCAGCATGCGCGCTAATTTTGTCCTTTTGGAAAGGGTGCGCGCCTATGCTCCACATATTCCTATCGGGCTCTTGCTCTATGCTAATTTGGTACACCGCTTTGGATTAGATGACTTTTATCATGCCTGCGCACAGAGCGGAGTAGATAGCGTTTTGATTGCCGATGTACCTCTTTGTGAGAGCGCGCCCTTTGTGCACAGCGCACAAAAGCACCAGATTGCCCCTATTTTCATCGTTGCTCCACACACAAACCAAGCGTATTTAGAACAGGTTGCCAAGCAAAGTTTGGCTTATATTTATGTGTTGGCCCGCAGGGGGGTAACTGGAGCTAGCCAAACTTTAGGCCAAGAAGCTAAGGAAGTCATCGCCCATCTTAAAGAACTTACGCCTCTACCTTGTTTGTTGGGTTTTGGTATCTCTAAACCTATCCATGTGCAAGAAGCCTTAGATTTGGGCGCGGATGGGGTGATTTGTGGTTCAGCCATTGTTAAGATCATAGAGGAGGAGCTAGAGGATTCTTCTTTGGTATTGGAAAATTTGCGCATTTTTGCAGAGAAGATGCGCATGGGGTTGTGCTATAATTAGGGCTCTAAATGTCTAAAGGGGTGGAGTGCGAGGCTTTAAAGGTGTTTTTGGTGGGATAAAGAGAAATTTAAGCTTGTGGATAGGGGTTTTTCTGTGCGCTTTTTTATTGGGGGGTTGTTTTTTAGTGCGCTTCTTTAGCAAAAACTTTAATTACAATCGTTACCGTATTACTAAAGTTGTTATGGGTGGGCATGCCTTTGATTTTAAAGACATTATCTTAGAAGCCCAAGAACTCAATCCAGACCAAGATACCAATGCTCCAAATACTCCTACAGCCGATATGACTTTGCCTCAAAAGCCCCCTGCTCCGACCCCTTCCCCCGCTCAATCTCCCAAAAGTAAACTTGACTTATTAAAAGCCGAGTTAGATGCTAAGATTAAAGACCTGAATGCACAAAGTCTTCCTCCAGATAATTCCATGATTAAAACAGACATGAAGCAGCTCCAAAGCGATATCGCTCGCAACCACATTAAAAAACTTCCTCCAAATGTGCTCAATAGTCCGATGGGGCGCGTGGAGTTTGACCAAAAACAATTACGGGCTTATGGGCTGATCTATTGCAATAAGTATTTTATTAGCTACGCTTTCCGCGATGACGACCATTTACGCATTGAGGATAAGGGTATTTCACGCCGTGTGTGCAAGAACGAAAAGCTGATGGCCTTTGAACTGGCTTTTTATGAAAATTTGCAAGGGCTCTTCACGATCACGCGGGGTAAAACAACTCTGGTCTTAGACAATCAAAAAATGCAAATTTACCTCCAACATTAATGTTTCAAGTTAATCGCCTGCTCACCTCTAAGCATAAAATCAAGGGCTCGATTTTTCTAGGCTTTTTAATGCCTAGCGGGGAGTTTGAAGCCTGTTTAGAACGCCTGCGTAAAGAACACCACAAAGCCCGTCATATCGTCTATGCCTATAGATGCATGCGCTGCGCCCGCCTAGAGGAAGCCTTGCATGAGGATAGAGAGCCCAAACACAGCGCGCAAGGACTCTTAGAGATTTTACGCCATGAACAGCTTTGCCAAAGCGCGGTGATTGTAGTGCGCTATTTTGGAGGTGTGCTCTTGGGCGTGGGGGGCTTAATGAAGGCTTATAGTACCAGTGTGCAGCTCTGTATTCAGAACATGCGCGCACAAGATGCCTTTGAAGAATTTCAAGAACCCCTTGTGTGTTTTATTCCCTATGCTAAACTAGATGCCCTTAGCGCGCGGGCAAAAAAATGCGCTGTGCGCTTAGAAAAGCAATGTCTAGAACCTGAAGGGGTGTGGGTGCGCTTAAAGGGCGCGCATGCATCCACTCTATTAGGAGAGATACAATAAATGGAAAATTGGTATTTATGGATCAAGATCGCACATGTCATTGGAGTTATCTCGTGGATGGCCGCACTCTTTTACCTGCCCCGCCTCTTTGTCTACCACCGCGAACATCACGATAAGCCCGAATTTGTCGCCATTGTGTGCATTCAAGAGCAAAAGCTGTATCAATACATCGCCATGCCTGCGATGATTTTGGTTGTGATCAGCGGTTTAGCCTTGCTCTATATTTTGGGCACGGAAGTCTTTAAACATGGTTGGTTGCACCTCAAACTGCTCTGTGTGCTGATTTTACTGCATTATCATTTCATGTGTGGGAAGTTTATACGCGTCTTAGGGCAGAATGGGCAGCATAAAAGCGGGAGATTTTTTCGCTGGATAAATGAAGTGCCCACAATCTGCATGATCGTGATCGTCTTTTGCGCGGTAGGGAAATTCTTTTGAGATCAGAGCGTCAAGAGGAACAAAAAAAGATCATTGGCATGTTTGATGCCATCGCTAAAACTTATGACACCACTAACCGCGTTCTAAGCTTTAAGCAAGATGAAAAATGGCGCAAAGACGCGATCGCGCGCGCTCTGCGTTGGGTGTATGCCTTTAAGGGAGATTTGCAACATTTGCGCGTGGGCGATATTGCCTGTGGTACAGCAGACATGCTCTTGCACATTGTGCGTGCGCTGGAGCAAAAGGGGAGTTTGGAGCGCATTTATGGGATTGACCCTTCTAAAGAAATGTTGCTTTTAGCGCAAGATAAGATTGCTCAACACGCCCCGCTAGCCCCCACTCAATTAGAGTGTTTGGAAGCCACGCAGTTAAGCGCGCTCTCTGCAGAGAGCCTAGACCTCATTAGCATTGCCTATGGGTTGCGCAATGTGCTAGAGTGGAAAGAGGCACTTAAGGAATTTAGCCGCACCCTTAAAAAAGGGGGCGTACTCTTGGTGCTAGAGTTTATGCGCTGTGATCAACGCGGGATTTTGGGCACTTTGGCGCATTTTTACACTTCTAAAATTTTGCCCATTTTTGGCATGCTTTTAAGCCGTAACTACAGCGCATATGCCTATTTGCCCGCTTCCATTGAGAGTTTTATCAGCGTAGACGAATTAGAGGACGAACTCAATACCTTAGGCTTGGAAGTGGTGGAAAAAAAGCACTATTTGTACAAAAGTGTATCTTGTATCTTGGCGGTGAAAAATGCCCCGGAGACTCCATGCACCTAGCCCTTTTTCAAATAGCGCGCTTTGATTTAGATTTTATCAAGAGCAATTTAGCCCAAATTCCAGAGGGCGCGCTCTGCCTTTTTCCTGAGTACATTCTAAGCCCTTTTTTTTTAGAACTGCTCCAAGCAGAACCATCACGCCTGCTAGATCAAGTGCAGACCCATCAAGCCCAGCTACAAGAGCTTGCTGCCCAGCGTGGGGTGCATTTGATCATTCCCACTTTGAGTGCGCATGGACAAGGTTTGCTAAAAGAAATGGCCTGGATTAGCCCCCAACACAGCCAGTTTTTTCCCCAGCAACGCCTCATCGCCTTTGATCATTGGGATGAAGCTGCCTTTTTTGCCAACCCTAAGCAGGCGTTTAAAACCCCTCTTATGTTCTACTTAGAAGGGATTAAAATTGCCGCGCTCTTTGGTTATGAGGTGCATTTTGACGCGCTTTGGCTAAAAATACAGGAGGAGGGGGTAGACATGGTGTTATTGAGCTGTGCGAGCACTTTTGAGTCTTATGAGCGTTGGCGGGCGGTGTGCAGCGCGCGCGCTTTTTGTAACTCCATGTTGGTCGCACGGGCTAATCGCATCGGCATGGTGCGCCAAGAATACTATCAAGGGGTCAAACACAATCTGCCTTGGCGCTTTTATGGGGATAGTTTTATCGCCCTGCCCAATGGACAAATTAACGACAGCCTGCAGGGACAAGAGGGAGTGTTGCACCTAGAAGTGCATAAAGAGTATTTGGACGCATGGGCGCGCGAATGGGGCTTTAGAGAGCCTAGAAAATGTGTAGGAGAAAACCATGATAGATAAGAAATTACTACTTAAAGATTTTGAGGGGGTGGTGGAAAATCTGCAAAAACGCTTTGTAGACCCTCAAATCTTGCACCACTTAAAAGAGGTTTTACTAGAATTCAAGGCGCAAAAATTCCAATTAGAGGAAGCCCAAGCTTTTCAGAACAAGATTTCTAAGGATTTTTTTCAAGCCCAACGCCAAAACACCCCCCAAGCCAACGATTTAAAAACCTCCTTAGAGGAAAATAAAACCAAGATCGCCCAGCTACAAGCCCAAGTCAACACCCTAGAAGAAGAGTTAGACACCCTTTTAGCTGGCTTGCCTAATTTGCTAGACTCTGCAACTCCCTTTGGCAAGGATGAAAACGATAATGTGGAGATCAAAAAGGTATTGAGTCCCAAGAGTTTTGATTTTGCCCCTCAAGAGCACCACATTTTAGCCCAAAAAAATGGCTGGATTGACTTTGAGCGCGCAGTCAAAATTTCTAAGAGTCGTTTTAACGCTCTGCGCGCACAAGGGGCTTTAGTGCACCGCGCCTTAGCTAATTTTATGCTCGATTCTAATGCCAAGCACGGGTTTGAAATTGTCAGTCCGCCGGTTGTTGTGAACGCTACTAGCCTCTTTGGCACAGGGCAACTTCCCAAGTTTCAAGAAGATCTTTTTAAAATTGAGGGGGAAGAGCTCTATCTTATCCCCACCTCTGAAGTGAGTTTGACCAATTTTTATGCCAATGAGATTTTACCCTGTGAGCAACTCCCTATCAAGCTCACCGCTTATACCCCCTGTTTTCGCAAAGAATCCGGGAGTGCCTCTAAGGACACGCATGGGATCATCCGCCAACATCAATTTGACAAGGTAGAATTAGTCGCGCTCACCCACCCTGATGAGAGCACTCGTATGCAAGAGCAAATGTTAGAGGCCGCCAGTGCGATTTTATGCGCTCTAGAGCTCCCACATCGTTTTGTCCAGCTGTGCAGTGGAGATCTAGGCTTTAGCGCGAGCAATACGATAGATATTGAAGTGTGGTTACCCGGACAAAAGTGCTACCGCGAGATTAGCTCTGTGTCTAATACGCGCGATTTTCAAGCCCGCCGGGCTAAAATCCGCTTCAAAGAGGGTAAGAAAAATGCGCTAGTGCACACTCTCAATGGCTCATCTTTGGCGGTGGGGCGCACTTTAGTTGCGCTGATGGAAAACCACCAAAAAGCCAATGGGGAAATCTCCATCCCCAAAGTCCTAGAACCCTATTTGAAATCTTGGGTGTGAAATGACAGAAGAACCCCAAAATAACCCTAAAAAATCCCTCTTCCCCTCTTTACTCCAAGCACTCAAGGGACTTTTTAGTCAAGCCACTTGGGGCAAATTCCAAAATAATTGGAGTGAGCTCAAAAGTCGCCCAAAGTTACTTTATGGCGTGGGTGGGGGGATTTTGGCGTTTTTACTGCTAATTGGCGCACTCTCCCTTCTTGTGCATTACAAAACACAAAGTAACCACCAAGAAATGATCGAGGCAGAAACGCAGTTGCAAAAACAACGAGACAAGGTTACTTCTAATGCAAATGAAGATTTTGCCAACTTACCCACCCTCAAAGAAGAGAGTGCGATTCCTCTGAGCAATGAAGAAGAGATCAATGCCTTGATTGCAAAAGCCGATTTGCTTTACCAACAAGGACAACGCCAAGAAGCTCTTAAAGTCTTTAGCGATATTTCTCACATGTCCTCTAGCATTGCCAACCACAATTTAGGTGTTATTAAAATGCATGAGCATGACTACACCGGTGCTCTGCAAGCCTTTAATCAAGCCATCGCTTCCAAACAAAACACTTCGGTGAACGCCATTAACGCGATGGTGGCTTCATTCTATTTGAACAATATGGACCTTTACACGCGCTATTTGCGCCTGACCATGCAAAGTCTCCCAGAAATTGCCAACCAACCCATTTACGCCTATGCCTATTCTCTAGGGCTGTACTACGGAGGGCATTATTTTGAAACCCTCTCCACCCTCAACCACTCCAATTCAATCATCTTTAAACCTGCGCGCCAACGCCTAGCTGCTAAGATTTACCTTCTTTTTGGAGATGCGCAAAATGCCTTAGATAATTTAGGCGAGGTGGCAACTCCCAAAGATGATAAAGCACTAGGCTTACTCTATGCCCGCTTAGGCCACTATCAAGAGGCTTTGAGACATTTGGAACGCTATGCCGATCATTTTCCTCAAGATTTGAGCGTTTATATGGCTATGGAGCTGATTCATCTAAAAATGGGGAATTTTCCCCAAGCAAGTGGGGTACTGAATTTTTTACAACAACAAACCAAGAACGATGCCAACAAACTTAAGATTCTTGGCGACACCTATCCCATCGCACCCATCGTCAACGCCCGCTTTTTTGATATTGACAGCGTGCGGCGCGATTTTTGGAACAACAATTTTAGACGGAGTATTGGCCTACCTATTTATCGCATTTTCTTTTATTACGCCCCTTTCAAACTCATTGATGCCAAGAAAGGTTTAGAAGCAATTCAAGAGGGGGTGTTTTTTGTGGATACAAGTGGGAGCAAGGATTTTGATGGGGCTCTTAAATCTCTAGAAAATGGTAAGAACATGAGCATGTCCGATCAATACACTCTTATAGCTCTCAAAGAAATCGGTCGTTCACATTTGCGTAGCGCGGTACATCAGCTCAAACGCGCCCTGCAAGCTAATCCTAATAATGCAGTAAGTCATTATAATCTTGGGCTCGTCTACGCCCAATTAGATGATTTTAATGACGCAAGCTTCCATTTTAGAAAATCCTATCATTTGGATAGTCGCAATATCCTTGCTGGAATCTTTGCTGTGGTCGCTGGACGACTCAATTATGAGGACATGAGCACCTTTTTAAAAAATCTCACCATAGATTTTCAGGCGATGGATTTCTCTGACAAAACAGAACGGGCTTTTTTAAACTCTTTTATTGCCTACCTCAATGACGCTAGTAATGACGACCTAACATGGCTAAATAGTGTAAAAAGACCCTTAAAAATCTATTACGCCCTCAATATCGCCTATGCTAATAAGACCCATGATAAGAACCGCTTAATTCAGAGCTTTAGAGCTCTCCAAGTCATGCAGCCTGATAATATGCTCACTAATCTTTTCTATCAAATGATGCTCAAATACCGCGCAGATATTAAGCAAATGCTAGAGGCTTATGCACTTTTGACCAACAAGAACATGAATATTGAAGAGCTTGTGCATGGGCCATTGCTCGCGCGTAAGATGTACATTTACTTAGGCTTTGTAACCGGGCTTTTGAATCAACAAGAACAGGAATTGACCACACGCCTAAGCGTTACGCGGGATGAAGACCTTAGCACTGATTTAATGCGCATGCTAGGTCTTTTAAGTATTTTCCAGAAAAAATATGAAAAGGCCATAGGAATATTTACTTTCCTTATTGACAAACGCAAGGAAATCAGCGCAGAACCTTTGCTTCTTGCTAGTTTGGCCTATATTGCTCTTAAGCGTTATGGCGATGCGGCCTTGCTTTTAGAGTTTGCTAAAACTAAATTGCCCGGCAACTACGATGTACGCTATGGTTTGGGGTTACTCTACCAACGCATGGGCAATTTTGAAGCCAGCGTAAACCACTTTGGCGCGATCAAGGATTCGGATTTTCAATCTGCCTACCTTGACTTTGCCATCCAGCCCCCCACAGCTCAAAAAGATTTCCCATGAAAGAGCTTCTTTTAGCCGATCTCAATGTTCCCCAAAGAGAGGCTTGTACACATACAAAAGGTCCTCTGCTCATCTTGGCCGGGGCAGGTAGTGGGAAAACCAAAACTTTGACTACCCGTCTAGCCTATTTGATCGCCCATGAGGGTGTGCCTCCTCAAAACACTCTTACCCTCACTTTTACCAACAAAGCTGCTAAAGAGATGCAAGAGCGGGCTAGAGTACTTCTGCGCCTCTGTGGACATGCGCACACACAATCTCCACGACTAAGCACTTTTCATAAATTTGGTTTTGCTTTTCTCAAGGAGTACGCCTCGTTACTGGAACAAAAAAAATTCAAGTTGATCTCTCCTGAGGAAGCCAAGACACTTAGCAAAACAGCTATTCTTAATCTTAGGCCTAGTTTTATAAATGCAGATGTGTACTTAGGGCACGCGCTCAAAACCATCTCTATGATCAAAAATCATCAAATTGCCCTAAAAGATTGCTATCCAGATATTCAAAAAGCTTACGCCCTTTATCAAGAAATTTTACTTAAAGAAAATAAAATTGATTTAGACGACTTGTTAGCTATCCCCTATGCTCTGCTTGATTGTCTGCCCGATTTGGCCATGCATACCAGCCAACGCTATCGTTTTATCATGGTAGATGAATACCAAGACACCAACCCCCTACAATTTAAGCTTTTACAAAAGCTTTGTACTGCACATCAAAACCTTTGCGTGGTGGGGGATGATGATCAGAGCATTTATGGTTTTAGGGGCGCAGATATTACCAATATCTTGGAATTTCAGGATCAGTTCCCCCAAACTAAGGTAATCAAGCTAGAGCAAAACTACCGCTCCTCACAAGAAATTGTCAAGTGCGCCAACGCCCTTATTACGCACAATACTCAACGCCACCATAAACGCCTCTTCAGCCACAAGCCCAGCCACCAAGACCAACGCCTTATCTGTAAGCATTTTGATAACTCCCAAGAAGAAGGTAGATTCTTAGCGCACACAATTTTAGAACGAGTTAAATGCGGAATCGCCTACCATGAGATGGCCATTTTATACCGCTTTAACACGCTTTCTAAGGGCGTAGAGGAAAGTTTGCGCCGTGCACAGATTCCCTATAAGATTGTAGGTAGTGTGGGTTTTTTTGAACGCAGTATCATCAAAGACCTCTTAGCGTATTTGCGTGTCATATGTGATCGTTGTGATGATGAGAAGTTGTTAAGAATTATCAATAAGCCCCCTCGTGGCTTAGGAACTCATCGTATAGAAAAAATCATAGAGCTGTCTCAAGAAAAAGGACTTTGTATTTATCAGCTTTATAGACAAGGTCTGTTAGATGTTATTTTAGATTCAAGAGGTCGCAAGGGATTAAAAACACTCTTTGATTCTTTGCAAAAGTTGCAATCCTACAAAGGGGCTGGAGTGTTGGACGCGCTCTTGCAAATCTTTCCTATTGATTCAAGCTGCAATGAGGATGAACTTGCTTGCATAGAAAGCTTGAGGATAATGCTTGAAGATCACTTTGAGGATCAAGAAGCCAGTTTAGGCGAGTTTTTAGAACAAAGTATCTTAGAAGAGCCTAGAATAAAGACTGCAGACACACTTTCTTGCATGAGCGTACACTCAGCCAAAGGATTAGAATTTAGAGTAGTCTTTGTGGTGGGCTTTGAAGAGGGCTTTTTTCCCTACTATAAGGCGGATTTAGAAGAAGAACGCCGTCTGTGCTATGTGGCGATCACGCGGGCTAAAGAGGAGCTCTATTTATGTAGCGCAACTCAAAGATTTTATTTTAATGGTCTGCAACAGGGATTAAAACCCTCGTCTTTTTTGGAAGAGGCAAGACTTTTAATAGGGAAGAAGCGATGCGTGCCCTCACCCTAAGTCTGTTTTGCATGCACATTCTGTTGGCCGATCCGCTCACTTTTTTAAGCCAATGTTTGCAAAAAGTCTACACAGACTTTTACCATGCCTATACATTCCAAATCCGCAGTGTACAGGTGCATTTGACAAGTGGAGATTTAGATAAGTTAGATGCCTTCCTCAAACCCTATGAACAAAAAAGTCTCATGCCCATCACCCTGCGCCCCCAACAATTTTTGCGCTCCGATGGGTGGGTGCGCGTGGGGAGCGCGTTACTCAAATACCAAGTCATCGCAGACATCCAAATTTATAAAACCAAGAGCGCGCTTAAAAAAGACATTAACTTAGACAGCCAAAATACTTACTCCCAGATGATCCCCTTTGAGCAGTTCAACACCATGCCTATTGATTCTTCTTATATCAACAATAGCAGTACCAAGAGCTTTTTAGGCGCGCATATTCTGCTTAGTGTGGACAAGGTCGCGCCCAAGATTTTGGTTTATAAGAACGAAATGTTTAGTGCCACGCTCACTAGCGGAGCGATCTCTTTGGAAACCTCTTTGCAAGCCTTGCAAAATGGAAGTTTAAACCAAGTGATTGAAGCGTTGAATCTGCAGAGCAAAAAGCGCGTACAGGTCAAAATTACCGGTTTGCTCAAAGGAGAAGTGTTATGAAATTGATCTTGGGCATTAGTGGGGCAAGTGGGATCAATTTGGCTTTAAAATTCATAGAGCACCTCCCTATAGAACACCAGCTTTTTGTAGTGCTCAGTAAACATAGTAAGAAAGTAGCACATGCAGAAAATGCGCTCCAGCTCAAGGGCGCATTAAAACAAAGCTCCCGCCCCTTAGAAATCTTTGAAGACTATCAAATTGATGCGCCCATTGCCTCAGGAAGCTTTAGAGCGGACGCGATGGCGATCATTCCTGCTAGCTTAAACATTGTGGCTAAGATCGCGCATGGGCTTTGTGAGGACTTGATGAGTCGCGCCGCTGCTGTCATGCTCAAAGAGCAAAAAAAACTCTTGATCGCCCCTAGGGAGTTGCCCCTGCACGCTCTAGCCCTGCAAAACCTGCTTAGTTTAGCCCAAGTAGGGGCAATTATCGCCCCGCCCATGCTCACCTATTATACCAAGCCCCAAGACTTGGAGAGCATGGAACTTTTTTTAGTGGGCAAGTGGTTTGACGCGCTAGGCATTGATAACCAGCTTTACACCCGCTGGGGACAACCATGCTAGAACATGGCGCAATCTATCCGGGAACTTTTGATCCCATCACCAATGGGCATTTGGACATTATTGAGCGCGCCAGCGCGCTTTTTGGGCATTTGATTGTGGCAATCGCCAAATCTAAGGCTAAATCTCCTATGTTTTCCCTAGAGGAGCGTTTAGAGATGATGCGCTTGAGTACCGCACATTTGGCGCGCGTGGAATGCGTGGGCTTTGAGGGACTCTTAGTAGACTTAGCCCAGCAAAAAGGCACGCGCTATATCATTCGCGGGCTAAGGGCACTCAGCGATTTTGAATTTGAATTTCAAATGGGGTATGCTAATAAATCCCTCAACCCCCAGCTAGAAACCCTCTATTTCATGCCCGCGTTGCAAAATACCTTCATTAGTGCCTCTGTGGTGCGCTCGATCTTAGCCCATAAGGGACAAATTAACCACCTTGTGCCCCCCAGTGTGGTGGAATTCATCCAAAAGAGGGGCGATGTGGATCGCGCTTGAGGGGGTGGACACCAGCGGGAAGAGCACTCAAATAGCTTTGCTCCAGCGCGTCTTTAAAGAGGCGATTTACACCCAAGAGCCCGGGGGCACGCCTCTTGGCGTTACTTTGCGTCATAGCGCTCTGCATAGCGCGCTAAGTCCTAGCGCGCGCTTTTTACTCTTTTTAGCCGATCGGGCGTTGCATTTAGAAGAGGTGATCAAACCCAACGCACATAAGCTCATTTTTAGCGATCGCTGTTTAATTTCAGGGCTAGCTTATGCGCCCTATAGCTTGCAAGAGAGCTTAGAGTTACACCGCACCCACCAGCTAGATTATGTGCCTGATGCGGTGTTTTTCTTGTCTTTAAAAAGAGCAGAACTCATCCAACGCCTGCGTGCTAAAAGCACAGATTGCATCGAATCTCAAGGGGTGGATTTTCTCCTGCACACTCAAGCGCGCATGTTAGAGGCGTGTGCTCTACTGGACATAGAGCCTTATATTTTAGAAGCGGGGCAGAGTGAGCAGGCTATCCACTCCCAAATCTTAGAGCATTTGCATGCGCTGTCTGCTCTGTGAGCGTTGGATTGCCCCTTTTACTCTGGTGTGTGCGCGCTGCGATCGCCATTTAGAACCCCAAATGATGGTGCGCACTCTAGCAGATGTGCCTATCTATGGCTTTTACATCTATGATGAAATAGAAATCTTGCTCAAGAGCAAATACTACGATATTGGTAGTCGTCTTTTAAATATTTTGGCGCGCAAGGTTGGACAAGTTTTTAAAGAAGAAAAAAGATATTCTTGGCAATTCCCTGCTAGTCTGCAAGGCATTGCCATTGATGATAGAGTCAAAAAAGCCTATGCTCATAGCGCGGTGATACTTAGGAGATTTTGTCAAGAAAACAAATGGCCTGCTCTCTATAACCAACTTAGAGCTACCAGAAACATCACTTATGCGGGAAAAAGTCATGATTTTCGCCAAAGCCATCCCAAAGACTTCATTTTTAAGGGCAAAATGGGAGATTATTTTTTAGTAGATGATATTTTAACCACAGGGAGCACCATGCAACAAGCTATCAAGACGCTAAAAAAGGCGGGAGCTAGGGTGCACTTTGGCGTGGTGCTTGCACTCACTGCGCACTAGAGGGTTTGCGTGGAAGATTATAACGGCGACGCTTTTCCCAAAGGGATTTACGACTGATGCCTAAATGTTTAGCCAACTCTGTATCTGTGTATGAGGGGCTAAACTGCACAATGGCGTGCTTTTCATAATCTTGAATGGAGAGTAGCTCTAAGGGCATGCCTACCTCTTGCTGATCGTCTAAATCGATCACATTTTCAAAGTCTAGTGAGCCTACCCCCACAAAGGAAATGATGGCGTTGCGTTTGCTAAGGGTTTTAAGACATCTGTCTCTTTCAGAAGGTTTTAGAGTTTCTAGGTGTGTAGCGTAAACAACACCCCGCGCATTTTCTAAGGATATGTCTCTCAAAGAGATAAATTCTAAATCCAAATGATGGGTGCGCGCATAATGCAAGGCAAAAATATCCGCATTATTTTGAGCATGGCTGCGAACAACAAGGGGCAGGACATATTCCATATGGGGGTTGAAGTTGCGTTGTGTGATCATGGCATCTAGATATTTATCATAGAGGCGCACACGATTTAAGATTTCTTTATAGGCCTTGTGGTAGGTGATTCTGCGGATGAGGTCTTCCATCTTAAAAGGCTTTAAAATGTAGTCCTTAGCTCCAGCCTGTAGAGGACGATTAACACTATCCTCACTAATAAAATTGGTCATCATGATTGTAATCGAGTCGGAATTTTTGCGTACAAAATGCGCGCAACGATCTACGCACACTTTGGCAGATATTAAAACCACATCGTAGTCTTCCTTAAAATTATGGAAGATACTTGAAACGACCTGACAATGGTAACCTATGCTTGTGAGTGCGTTGGCAATGCTTTGGGCTAAGTGGACTTCATCCTCAATAATCAGGGCAGTTTCAACTTTTTTCATGCAGATCGATAGGGCGGGTTGTGATTTGCACCACAGCTTGCGCGCCCATGCCTTCCTTTCTCCCTATGAATCCTAAGCCTTCTAAAGTGGTGGCTTTGAGGTTAACTTGGTGGGGTTGTGCGTGTAACAAGCGGGCGATATTTTGGCAAATGCGCCCTCTATAGGGGGCAATTTTTGGAATCTCAGCCAAGAGATTGAGATCGACATTTTGCACGATATAGCCCATGTTTTGCAAGAGGGCGTAAATCTCTTGGAGCATTATTACAGAGTCCATATTCTTAAAGCGAGGGTCTTGATCGCTATAATACATTCCAATATCCCCCCCCTTGATCGCCCCTAAGAGCGCATCGCTGAGCGCGTGCAAGAGCACATCCCCATCGCTATGGGCTCTAAGTCCTAAATGGGAGCAATCTGCAGGATCAATGAGCACCCCGCCTAGCTTGAGGGGTTTATGCGCTTCAAAAGCGTGTACATCAAAACCTAGCCCCATATGTTGGGTGGGCGGATCGATTAGAGGGGCTAACATGGCTAAGTCCCAGCGATGGGTAAGTTTATGTAGGCGTGTGCTTCCCTCTATAAATTCCACTTGCGCGCCCAAATGTAGCAAAGCACTACTCTCATCGGTAAAATGCCCCAAAGCATAGGCTCGTTTAAGGCTGGAAGTCAAGCAAATTTGAGGGGTTTGCACACAGCGGACCTCTTGTCTATTTAGCGTCCATGGTGGTGTTCCATAAACAAGTGTATCATTGGGAGACACAGCCGGAGCAACGCCATCCAGGCTTTGTTTTTGCATAGTTTCAAAAAGATGAGCCAGCACACATAAATCTAGTCCAAAGCGCGCCACATCACTCACCACCACAAAGCGGCTACTTACATGCTCTAAGGCATTTTGTACGCTCTCTTGGCGACTCTGTCCTCCCACCACCACACAAGCATCAGGGAGGCGTTGTTGTACAAAGACTTGCTCTATAGAGTTGCTCACCACCACAATAATGCGCTCAAAGCAACCCAAACGGACAAATTGTTCATACACTCTCTGCCATAAAGGCATGCCATGCACTAAAATCCACTGCTTTTTAAGTCTCTCTAGCCCAACTAAACCTTCTGCAAAACGCCTACCCTCTCCTGCAGCCGCTAGGATTAGCGAGATTCCCATAGCTTTAAAAACACTAAAATCTATTTCTCTTGACTTTGGCATGACTCTTTATTCTATCGCATTTTGACTTAATATAGGCTAATATTCCACCTTCAATAATTCAAAATATCCAAAAAGCTTACCAATAGCAACATAATAATCGTGTCTTGGGTTTTAAGCTGCGCTGCGCTATGTTAAGGCATTTTAGACACTAAGGAGATAGTCATGGCACGCACATATTGCGACCAACGAAGCAATGATCCCATTAAAACCCAATTGCATTATGCCAAAAAGGGCATGATTACTGAAGAGATGGCCTATATTGCCAATGTGGAAGAGGTGAGTCCTGAAAGCGTGCGCGCGGAGGTAGCGCGTGGGCGTTTGATCATCCCCGCTAATATTAAGCACCGCAACTTAGAGCCCATGGGGATTGGAATCGCCCTTAAGACCAAGATTAATGCTAATATTGGCAGTTCGGCAATCATCCACTCCACTGAGGAGGAAGTAGAAAAGTTGCGCGTGGCTATCAAATACGGCGCGGACACGGTGATGGATCTCTCCACAGGAGGGGATTTGGACGCGATTCGTGCAGAAATCATTAAAGCTTCCAGCGTACCCATTGGCACCGTGCCTATGTACCAGATTTTGCACGATGTGAATAATGATGTCATGAAATTAGACATAGACACTATGTTAAAGGTACTGGAAAAACAAGCCCAGCAAGGGGTGAGTTATTTTACGATTCATTGTGGCTTTTTGCTCGAGCACATGCCTTTTGTGAGCCAGCGCAAAATGGGCATTGTTAGTCGAGGCGGGAGTTTGATGGCCTCCTGGATGATGCACTATCACAAACAAAACCCCTTTTATGAAGCCTTTGATGACATTCTAGCCATTTGCCAGCAATATGATGTCAGTTTGAGTTTGGGGGATTCTTTGCGACCGGGTTGTTTGGCGGATGCAAGCGACACCGCCCAATTTGCCGAGCTCAAGGTTTTGGGTGAATTGGCCGCGCGCGCCTATGAAAAAGATGTACAAGTGATGATTGAAGGCCCCGGACATGTGCCCTTAAACCAAATTGAGCGTAATGTCAAACTCCAACAAGAGCTGTGCAACCAAGCTCCTTTTTATGTGTTAGGGCCTTTGGTAACTGACATTGCTGCTGGTTATGATCATATCGCTAGTGCCATTGGGGCATGTGTGGCGGCATGGAAAGGGGTAGCCATGCTCTGCTATGTTACCCCTAAAGAACATTTAGGTTTGCCTAACGCTAAAGATGTCCGAGAAGGTATTTTGGCCTATAAGATTGCCGCCCATGCCGCTGATATTGCGCGCGGGCGGGTGAATGCGCGTGTGCGTGATGATTTAATGAGTGATGCGCGCTACGCCTTTGAGTGGAATAAACAATTTGAGCTTGCCCTTGATCCCGATCGCGCCAAAGAATATCACGATGAAGCCCTGCCTCAAGAGGTCTTTAAAGAAGCGGAATTTTGCTCTATGTGCGGACCTAAATTCTGTAGCTATAAGGTGAGTCAAGACATCTTTAGGAACTACAAGGGGGCTTAGTTCTGTTTATTGTCTCTGACGGAGGTGATATAGTAATAGATGGCCTTGATTTCATCAAGTGTCAAGTTGTAACGAGGCATAATAGACCTGCCTCGCTCTAGGGCGTTTTTGAAGCGTTCAAAGGGCAAGTTGTAAATGGGTGGGGCTTTGAAAATGCGTTCCTTGCCATGTTGCCTGTAGTGGGTGATGATTCTTTGCTCACCCAAAGGAGCATGGCAACGAGCACAACTAATATCGCGTGGGTTTTTATACAGCTCTTTGCCATATTCAAGAATGGTGATGAAGCTATCGTCCTTGACTTTACCTTTTAATAAGGTTTGCGCGCTTAATAACCCTAAAAACAGCCACACAACCACCAACCCACGCATGCTAGCCCTTTTCAAAGATTTTTGATTATAATAGCGCAAAAATTTCTTAGGATGGATATGGCGTTGTTAGATGGGTGGACCTTAGCAAAAGAGCGGGAAGTGGCGTTAAGTCAAGAAGTGGCGCGCTTGGGGGTTACGCCCATATTGGTTGTGATCTTGGTAGGCGAGAATCCTGCCAGTCAGCTCTATGTCCAAATGAAGGCTAAAGCGTGCATGCGCGTGGGCATTGATTGTCAAGTACAAAGCCTTAAAAGTGAGCTTTCCCAACAAGCCCTACTAGAGATTTTGCACAATCTTAACAACGATCCGCGTGTGCATGGGATTTTAGTCCAACTCCCCCTACCTAAGCATTTGGACACACGCGAGATTTTAGAAGCGATCGCGCCCTGTAAGGATGTAGATGGCTTCCATCCGCTCAATGTGGGGCGAGTGTATTCTAATAGCCTACTTAAGGGGTTTTTGCCCGCTACGGCAATGGGAGTGATGGAACTTTTAGAACATTATGACATTCCCATTAAAGGGCAAGATGTGGTCATTGTAGGAGCGAGCAATATCATTGGAAAACCCTTAGCCTCTTTAATGCTCAATGCAGGAGCGAGTGTGAGCATTTGTCATATTTTAACTAAAGATTTGAGCATGTATACCCAAAGAGCGGATATTATATGTGTGGGCGTGGGCAAACCTAGACTAATCAGATCGGAAATGGTTAAAGAGGGGGCTGTTATAGTGGATATTGGAATTAATAAAGAGGGGGACAGAGTGGTAGGAGATGCCGATTTTGAGGCATTGAAGGACAAAGTTAGCTATATCACTCCTGTGCCCAAAGGGGTAGGACCTATGACTATTAGCGCACTTTTAGAAAACACACTTCTAGCCGCTAAAACCTCTCTGGAGTCCTCATGTTAAAGAAAATCAACCGCTTTATTTCCAGCTGGACAGGAAGTCTTATTTTAGTGCTCTTGGCGATTTTTTTCATCGCCCAAGCTTTCATCATCCCCTCGCGCTCGATGGTGGGCACGCTCTATGAGGGCGACATGCTCTTTGTGAAAAAATTTAGCTATGGAATCCCCATTCCTAGACTTCCATGGCTGGACATTCCCCTCTTGCCCGATTTCAAGGGCAATGGGCATTTGATTGAGGGCAAACGCCCTCAGCGGGGCGAGGTGGTGGTCTTTATTCCACCTACTAATAAGGGCTATTATGTGAAACGACTCTTTGCAGTGGGGGGAGATGAGGTCATTTTTAATCAAGAGGGATTTTATTTGCATCCCAAAGAGAGTGATGGTGATTCGCAGTACATTAGAAAGCACTTCCCTCACCACCAGATCAAGCAGTTTCTAGGCAAAGATTTTGTCTTTGCCCCCTATGCTTCTGCGCATAAGGGAATTTTTTATGCTCAAAACAACCGCACTTTTGAGGTGATGCAAGCTCTAGCAACCCATCAAGTTGAGATCAAAGGAGTGAGTGTTTCTATGCCTCTCATAGAACTGGAAGGTGAAACGCTTTTTTATACAAAGATTGAACCTGATCACTTCTTTATGATTGGAGATAATCGGGACGATAGTAGCGATTCACGTTTTTGGGGGAGTGTACCCTATAGCCACATTGTGGGCACACCTTGGTTTGTTTATTTTAGTCTTAATCTCACCAATAGTGAGGGCACAAACGACCCTAAAGATATTTTCAAGGTGCGCTGGAAGCGCATGTTTAAGAGTTTGAGTGGGCTTGAAGCCATTGCCGGAGAGTCAAAATGAAAGAGATTATACTAGGTTGTGATCACGCAGGGCTAACTCTAGGGGAATTTATCCAAAGCCTCTTATCCTCCGATCAAACCCGTCTCACTTTTTGCAAGCCCCCAACAGGTACACGGGTAGATTACCCTGATTACGCTAAAGAAGTTTGTAACAAATTGTTAGCTTCGTCCATGCCCAAAGATACACGCGGAATTTTAGTTTGTGGCAGTGGGATTGGCATGAGCATCGCTTGTAATAAAATTCCCGGAGTGCGTGCTGCTTTGTGCACAGACGCATACATGGCCAAAATGGCGCGTTTGCATAATGATGCCAATGTACTTTGTTTGGGACAAAATGTCGTGGGTTTTGGGGTAGCTCAGAGCATTGTAGAAGCCTTTTTGCAAACAAAGTTTGAGGGGGGAAGACATGCGATCCGTGTACAAAAATTAGAGAGGATGAACACATGTTAGCCCAATGGATGATCGTCACTCTTGTTGTGCTTTTTGTGGCTTACATGGCCATTCGTGCGTTTTTTTACCGCTCTGTGGCTAAACGCCAAGAAAAATACTCTGCTTCTATGAAGCTCACTTTGCAAGAGGCTGAAGTATTGATTCAAAAACACCAATTACAACTCCAACGTTCTTTGGGCAATATTGATATTTTAACCCATGAGATGAACGCGCTCAAGGATGAAGTGAAAGTACTCAAACAGCGCAATGCACAATACCGCCTAGAAACCGACAAATATAAAGCCCGTATCCGCGAATTAGAACAAAAAATTGAAGCGTTATTGTAAGGAAGATCGATGTTTAGCCAAAAACTCAAAGCCCAACTTCACGAGGCGATTAGAGAAGTGCCCGATTATCCCAAGGCGGGCGTTTTATTTAGGGACATTACCCCCCTTATCAACCATCCCGCACTTTTCTCCAAGTTGATAGACACCCTCAAGGTGCGCTATCAACACCATAGCATTGATTTTGTGGTGGGCATTGAAGCGCGCGGCTTCATTCTTGGCGCAGCACTAGCATACGCGCTAGGTGTGGGTTTTGTGCCCGTGCGCAAAAAAGGCAAATTACCTTTTAAGACCCTTGAGGTCTCCTATCAGCTAGAATATGGCGCAGGTAGTGTAGAAATGCACACAGACGCGTTTAAAGAGATCAAGGACGCGCATGTCTTGCTGGTGGATGATTTGATCGCCACAGGGGGTACGGCTTTAGCCAGCTTGGAACTCATTGAGAGATTGCAGGCTAAGTGTCTTGAAGCCTGCTTTTTGATTAATTTAAAGGAATTGGGGGGGTTGGAAAAAATGTCAGAAAAAGTGAATACCTTTAGTATTTTGGAGTACTCTTAATGGTGCAGAATGGGTATTAATGGAAGCTTATATTATTGAATTATGGGATCAATACGCCCCCACTTGGGGCTATGTGATCCTCTTTTTTTGGAGCATTTTAGAGGGGGAAATTGGTTTAATTCTAGCAGGCATTGCCTGCTATTCAGGGCACATGCACTTGCTGTTGGCGATCTTGGTGGCAGGCTTGGGGGGGTTTAGCGGGGATCAAATTTATTTTTACATTGGGCGCACCAGCAAGGCGTATATTACCAAAAAGCTAGAGAAACAGCGGCGCAAACTCGCCCTAGCCCATTTACTCTTGCAAAAATACGGCTGGTTTGTGATCTTCATCCAACGCTACATGTATGGTATGCGTACCATCATTCCCATTAGTATTGGACTCACCCGCTATAGCGCACTCAAATTCGCCTTGATTAATTTAATTAGTGCCTTTGTGTGGGCATCCATTACCATTGTGCTGGCGTGGTTCTTTGGGGAACAAATTTTCCAAGCCTTTGGTGTACTTAAGCGTTATCCTTACCTTATTATATTACTATTAGTCTGTGTGTTAGGTGTTGTGTTTTGGTATTTCCAAACCCACACGAAGAAGATAGACAAAAAAATTCAAAAAGTCCAAAAAGACTTAAAACTTAAGAAAGGATCGTAATGTTGCAGTTCAAGTTAGATCATGCCTCTTTTGAGCATGTTAAGGCCGATGTGGCAGTTGTTTTTGTCGTGGAGAAAAACCTCAATCATGCTTGGGTGCACCACAAGGAAGTGCTAGAAACCTTTGGCTATGAAGGCGAAGGGGTGTTTTTTGATCAGGCTCATAAACGCCTCTATGTGGGCGTGGCACATAATGATGTCCACCTCTTTAGAGAAGCCGCATGTTTGGCACTCAAGGCTCTAAAAAAATACCATTTCAAAAGCCTTAAAGTCGGGCTCTATGCGGCTAAAAACGCTACAGAGGGAGAATGTCCACTAGGTCAGACCATGCTTGCCATCCTCACCGGATTACAATTTGGGCTTTATCAATACGAAGCCTATAAGAGCAAAAAAGAGCCCATCCACCTTAAAGAAGTGCATGTTGCGCTAGGCGAAGCCTCCCAGTTTGAACATGAGGTCAAAACCTTAGAACGCAATTTAGAAAAACTCTTACACAAAGCCCATGTGTTGGTCGAACATGTGAATTTGGCGCGCGATCTAGTCAACACCCCTCCAGATGTGGCCAACGCGCCCTATATCGCCAAAAAAGCCCAAGATTTGGCTGAGAAAAACGGGCTGGAATGTTTTGTACATGGCGAGGATTACCTTAAAGAGAAGGGCATGAACGCCTATTTAGCGGTCAATCGCGCCTCTGCCAACCCTCCAAGACTAGTGCATGTTGTCTACAAACCTAAAAACGCTAAGAAAAAAATCGTACTGGTGGGCAAGGGCTTAACCTATGACTGCGGTGGCCTGAGCATTAAAACCGCTGAATACATGATCACCATGAAAGCGGACAAGGGCGGGGCGTGCGCGGTGCTGGCTACCATTAATGCCCTAGCTCATTTGAAAGTAGATGCAGAGGTGCATGCCGTGTTAGGTTTGGCAGAAAATATGATTTCTGGCAACTCTTATCGCCCCGATGACATTCTCATCTCCAAAGAAGGAAAAACCATTGAAGTGCGCAACACGGACGCAGAAGGGCGTTTGGTACTCGCCGATTGTTTGAGCTTTGCCCAAGACTTAGAACCCGATATTTTAGTGGATTTTGCTACCCTAACTGGAGCTTGCGTGGTGGGCTTAGGGCAGTACACCAGTGGGATCATGGGCAATAATGAAGAGCTCAAAACCCGCTTTGAACATGCCGCACTCAAGAGCGGAGAATTGGTCGCCAAATTGCCCTTTAACCGCCATTTGCGCAAACTCTTAGACTCCAAAATGGCGGATATTGCCAATATCACCCCCGTGCGCTATGGAGGCGCGGTTACTGCTGGACTCTTTTTGAATGAATTTATCCGCGAAGAGTATAAGGACAAATGGCTACATATTGACATTGCCGGCCCTGTCTATATTGAAAAAGATTGGGATGTAAATACCCCGGGAGCTAGCGGGGCAGGTGTGCGCATGTGTGTGGAATTTGTGCTAGAAAGCTTGAAGTAGTGGGACTCTCTATTGGAATTGTGGGCTTGCCTAATGTGGGCAAGTCCAGCCTTTTTAACGCGCTCACACGCAGCGCGCAAGCCCAGAGCGCGAATTACCCCTTTTGCACCATCGATCCTAATAAGGCGATCGTAGATGTGCCCGATACACGCCTGCAGGCTCTAGCGCGCATTGTCAAACCTGAGCGCATCCAACATTCCAGCGTGGAGTTTGTGGACATTGCTGGACTTATCAAGGGAGCAAGTCAGGGCGAGGGCTTGGGTAACCAGTTTTTGGCCCATGTGCGTGAATGTGCGGTGATCTTGCATGTGGTGCGCTGTTTTGAGGATAGCAATGTAGTCCACGTGAGCTCTCAAGTAGACCCCTTAGCGGATATGGAAGTGATTGAGATCGAGCTGATTTTAGCAGATATTCAAAGCTTGCAAAAACGCCTTGAGCGCTTAGAAAAACTGGCTAAGAGCTCTAAGCCAGCCCATACACAATTAGAGTTCGCACGCGCGCTTTTGGCGCATTTAAACGAGCTCAAGAGCGCGGACTCCTTTGCACAAAAAGATCATCCCCTCTTTGCAGAACTCAATCAAGAATTGCGCTTTTTGAGCGCAAAAAAAGTGATTTATGTAGCCAATGTGGGTGAGGAAGAGGTGGGCTCATTGCAAGGGCATGCCCTCAAGGTGCAAGAGCGCGCCATGCAAAGGGGAGCGCATTTTGTGCACCTGAGTGCCAAATTGGAGGAAGAGCTAGGGGGCATGGAAGAGGGCGAGGCTAGAGAGTTTTTAGCTAGTTTGGGCATCGCACAAAGCGGATTGGATCAAGTGATTCGTTTAGGCTTTGAAGTGTTAGGTTTGATGAGTTATTTCACCGCTGGGGTCAAAGAAGTGCGCGCATGGACCATTGAGCGTGGTTCTAAAGCCCCAGAGGCGGCCGGGGTGATCCATAAGGACTTTGAAAAGGGTTTCATCCGTGCAGAAACCATTGCCTACGCGGATTTTATCGCCTATGGGGGCGAGCAGGGTGCCAAAGAAAAGGGGGCATTGCGCATTGAGGGCAAAGATTACATTGTCCAAGATGGGGATGTGATGCATTTTAGATTCCATGTGTAGCTATGTTATAATGTGCTTTTATTCTTGAGGAGTGCAGATGGCGAATAATCTTGCCCATGTTGATCAGGTAACCAATCTCCACCGCAATAATGAATTGCAGCTTTTATGTTTTAGGCTGGGTAAGAATAAAGACCTCTATGCGGTGAATGTGTTTAAAATCCGCGAGGTGGTGAAGTATAATGGCAGTTTGACCATGATTAGTCATGAGCCTAATTCTTTGGTTGAAGGGCTTATTATCATTCGAGAACTCACAATCCCCCTCATTGACATGAAAAAGTGGTTCTATTATGATAGCAATAACAAGCAAAAAGATCTACGCCCCTTTAGGATTGAAAAAGACCCTAAAGAGGACGACATTATTATGATCTGCGAGTTTTCCCGCTGGACAATCGGGGTACGCATTTATGAAGCGGATCGGATTTTAAACAAACGTTGGACAGAGATCGAACAGAGCGCAGGCGTGGGAGGCAATAGTGGCAATTCTAAGTTAGTGAGCCGTACGCGTTATTTTGATGGTCGCTTGGTGCAAGTGGTGGACATTGAAAAAATGCTTACGGATGTCTTCCCTTGGATTGAACAGGAGAGTCAAGAGGAGCTCAACCGCCTCTCCCAGCTCTATAGCGATAAAATCGTGCTCTTTGCAGACGATTCCCCCAGTGTGCTTAAGACCATGCAAACCATTTTGGACAAATTGGGTATTAAACATATTGATTTTATCAATGGGCAACAACTCCTAGATTATCTTTTCGATCCTGAAACCGTGATTGAAGACATTGGACTCATCATTACTGACCTTGAAATGCCAGAAGCGAGCGGGTTTGAAGTGATTCGGCGTGTCAAACTTGATCCTAACACACTCAAAATTCCCATTGTAGTTAACTCATCTATGAGTGGTAGCAGTAATGAAGAGATGGCTAAGTCTTTGCATGCCGATGACTTCATATCTAAATCTAATCCTTTAGATGTAGAGCGCATTGTTAAACAATTTTTACATGCACGCCCAGTTTAATGGATTATAAGGCTATCCCCTCACCTTGCTATGTGCTTGAGTTGGCCAAGTTACAACGCAATTTAGCGATCTTAGAGCGCGCCCAAACCCAAGCTCAGGTCAAAATCCTGCTTGCTCTCAAGGGCTTTGCCTTTTGGCGTAGCTTTGAGTGGGTGCGTTCTAGTTTATATGGTTGTTGTGCAAGTGGGGTACATGAAGCCTTGCTTGCCTATGAAGAATTTGGCTCTAGAGAGAGCGGTAAAGAAATTTGCGTCTTTAGCCCGGGTTATAAACCCGATGAGATCGCTCAACTTCTGCCCATCGCCACACATATTGTCTTTAATTCTTTCGCTCAATACCACGCCTATCAAGACTCCATAGTGGCCAAAAATAAAAAGTTAGCCAAGTTGGGGCTCTCTCCTATTAAGGTCGGCTTACGTGTCAACCCCCTTTTTAGCCGTGTAAGTCCTCTTATTTACAACCCTTGCGCGCCCCATAGCCGTTTGGGCATCACACCTCATGCCTTTAAGCAGGGGGTAGAGGAGTTTGGATTAGAGGGCATTAGTGGGTTGCATTTCCACACCCATTGCGAGCAGGATTCCCCTGCATTAGCCGAAACTTTAGAACATGTCAGTGCGCATTTTGGGGAGTTCATCGCACAAATGGAGTGGATGAATTTTGGGGGTGGACAACATATCACCAAAGAAGGGTATTCTTTGGAAATCTTGAGTCAAGCGGTGCGGGACTTTCGGGCGCATTATCCCAATATCCACGATATTTTTTTAGAGCCGGGCGAGGCAGTGGGCTGGCAAGTGGGTTTTTTGCTCTCTAGTGTGGTGGATGTTGTGGAGAATGAGGGACAGATTGCAATTCTAGATATTAGCATTGCTAATCACATGCCTGATTGTTTGGAAATGCCTTATAGACCTGAAATTTTGCATATAGACAAAAATGGAGAAGCACAACCCGAGTTAGAGGGAGGTCTGCCCTACTATTTGGGCGGAGTGAGTTGCCTAGCTGGAGATTTTATTGGGCCTTATTATTTTGCCCAACCCCTAGAGGTGGGTGATCAAATTATTTTTCAAGACATGCTTCATTATACGATCGTTAAAAATAACACTTTTAATGGAGTCGCTCTGCCCTCTTTGGGTTTGGTGGCTAATGGAGAGTTTGAATTACTTAAATCCTTTGAGTATACCCACTATAAGGGGCGTAACTAATTTCTAAGCGTGGCTACGAAGCCTCGATTAAGCTTAGCGTAATCGTTATAAAACACTCCTCGATAGCCTCTGATTTCCAAATATTCGCTCAAAGATGCCTTTTGATTGTCTCCCATTTCACAAATGAGGAATTTCACCCGCTTGCTAGCCGCCTCATCAATGAGAGCTTTTAAAATCTCATCCCCCTCTTCGCCTCCATACAGGGCAATTTCTGGTTCATAGCGCACCGATTCCTCTAGGGGGTAATCTAGGGGAATGTAGGGGGGGTTGCTCACTACAAGAGTGCGCGCAGGAATATCTACACCCTGCAACAAAGAGGTGTGCATCAAAGAGATACGAGATTGCAAACTAAAAGTAGTGATATTAATACTAGCAACCTCTAGGGCATCCATAGAAATATCTGTGCCCATTATGCTAATTTTAGGATGTTGTAAGGCCAAACTGATAGCAACCACACCGCTCCCAATTCCAACCTCAATCACATTTTTAATGCCATATTCTTGGATGAGTTCAGAAGCTTGGTGTACCAATAGTTCCGTTTCTGGCCTAGGGATTAAAACCCGTTCATCCACAAAAAATAGGCGACTATAAAAACTCACTTCGTGAGTGATGTATTCAATAGGCTTGCCACGCGCACGGGCTTTAACCATGCGCATAAAGCGTTCTAAGGCAAAATCTTCTAATTCTTCTTGGGCATGCATGTGCAAATAAACACGATCCACGCCTAAAAGATGGGCTAAAAGAATCTCCGATTCTAGGGCTGTCCGTATGCCCTTGTCTCTAAGCAATTTCTTAGCCTCATAAAGTGCCTTGGAGATATTTGTTTCCATTAATCACAACTTAAATTTTGGATTGGCAAAAACTCCATTCTACACTAAAAAACCTTTTAAAATACCCCTTGTTGTAGGGGTTTAATGCGTATTAAGAGTCCTTGAGTAGAGTTTCTTCTCTATTCCATATAAAAATGATGTTAGAATGTACAGAAAGGTTGTTTTGTGCGTATCCTATTTTGCATCGATAAGCTTTCACCTAATGATTATAATCTAGCTGAAGCTCTCGCCTCTGAAGGGCATACTGTTTTTGTACTCACAGATGCACATCTGCAAACTCAAGTTTTTGCGCAGACTATTACAAGTGGCACTATCACCAAAGAAGCCATAGAGTTAGAGCCTAATTTATTTGCCATAGAGTTTGCTATTACGCTCAAAAATTCCTACCAAGACTACGCTGGTGAAGTCAAAGAATATCAAGAATTTGTCCAAGCTTTTGAATGCGACGCACTCATTGTGTCCTCAATGCTGAATTGGAGTGCCAGTCTCCTCTTAGAGTTTCTGCCCACTCTCAAGGCACAAAGAAAAATCTTGAAAGTTTCAGAAGAGCATGTTTGGCTACCCATTTTTGATAGAAAGTGGAAAACTTACCTTTATGAGTGCTTCAAATCTCTCTTTTATGGTACTGCACTTAAGAACAAGATCAACCAAACACAAAATCTAGAAGCCCGTTATATCGACCAAATCAAACAGTACGATAAGGTCTTCTTTCCTTTGCAAAAACGCTACCATTGGGATGAAGTGTTTGCACCACATTCGCAAAATATAGATTATCTCCCCTATAGTGTTTCTAAGATTAAGAGTCCCAAATGCTTGGAAAAATCTTTGCTTGATGCAGAATTTCCTCTACAGAAACAAGCACACACGGCACACACTTTTAAAGATGCTAGCTCTCTCCTGGAGGGTCGCCCTTATCTTTTAAACCTCGCCAATTACTATTCAGACAACGAACAAAAAATGATTTTAGAGGCCTACTACACCAGTCAAACACGCATCCCTCTTGTCTTTGCAGGTCAATACAATTCAGGCTATGTCTTGCAGTTATTGTGGAGCACAAAGATGCATAAATTTGATGTTTTGTATGGTTTTAGAGAAGTGTATTTTCTCTGTGGCGTGCAAGCAAGCGAAGCTTCTAGTCTGCTTGAAGGGGCAACTCTATTTTTGTGCATGAGTTCCTCTAACTCATATAAAATCTGTCCTGCATTGCTTTTAGAAAGCGGATCATATGGTGTGCCTTTTGTAGTGAATAACAGGGACTCTTATGCGCTTAATTGCCCTCCAAGCCTTGTAGTTACCAGCAATGAAGAGATGAGCTTAGCCATCGATAGCCTTTTAGGGATTCCTAGCTACTACAACACGATGTCTCAAGAGTTACTTAGTATAGCTACACAATGCACCCACACTAAGATTGCCCAAAAGCTTATCAGCTAATTAAAGAGGCGTATTTTCTTAAAAAATAGTGGTAGTAATAGTGCCTACGCATTTCTGAAATCCAGCGTTTGAGGGGCTGCTGCTTGTTTCGCTTCTTGTAGAGGGGGTCTATGGTACTCAGACGGGCATTTTCTTCCGTAAAAATGGTAGACTTGGTATTATGCGTATTAAAACGCACACTCAAGGGAATATAGACAATACTAGGAAGCTTGTGAATACGCACGATATTTAAAAACTGATCGGCAGGCTCGCTAAAATGTAGACTGTGACTGACCAAAATCTTAGCTGCTTTAGGAGTGATGTAATAAGCTGAAGCCCCGTAAACATCGCGCAGGGTCATATAAAAATGTTCTTTAAAAATGACTTCGCGGTTGACATTTGTGGGTAACACCATTAAGCCATGATTAGCCCCCACTACAGAATGGGAAGGAAAGGTGATCTCAAAACCCACCCAAAGCCGTACAATCTCAAAGGGACTATGCAAACAATCTAAAATACTTTGATAAAAGTGAGGTTGTAATTCAAAATCGTCTTCTAGGATCACAATAGGTTGGTTGGATTTAATACATTCAAGCCATAACATATAATGACTGGCATAGCAACCCAACTCCTCAGCAAACATCTCGCGTCCATCAAAACCTTGAAACCAATCACTCCTTTTCAAATGCTCACGAGTATAGGAGTGCTCCATCAGTGAGCTATAACCTAACTCCTTGCTGAAATAGTGGCTGTGCTTGTCTATTGCATCAAAAAGATGGAATCTAAACTGCGGAATTGAATCTTTTTTTTTATGAGGGGGGGGGGGGGTGGATTATCCACCATCGCCTGACATGAGACACGGCGTGGGCTATTTTTTAGAGAAATGATATGTATATTGAAAATTTCCATGTCGGTCCTTATATGAATGTGTGAGTATAGCATGGTTGGATTGTCAAAAAAAGGTAATAGCGTGATGTGCATACTACACGATTTTACCCAACCAACAAAGAGTGCAAGTTTTAAATCCAAAGCATAGGGTTATAAATCCGACTTATGGGTTAGAATAGAATAGAGAAAATGTCAGGGAGTGAGAATATGTTACGGGCTTTTACGCGTCTTTGTGTATCTTTAGCCTCGCGCTGGTTGCCCGATTCCTTTGTTTTAGTGGCTATTTTAACTTTTATGGTGTTTGTTGCCGTGTGGATTTTTACAGATCAATCCACACTTCAAATTATACAAAATTGGGGTAATGGGGCGTGGAAATTGCTTGCCTTTTCTATGCAAATGGCCTTAGTGCTTGTTTTAGGGCAGGTACTAGCGCAGGCAAAAGTGATCTCTTGGGGTCTACAAAAATTGGCGCAAATCCCTAAAAACCCTTTTTGTGCCATTATTTTGGTAAGCGTATTAGGAATGTTGGCAAGCTTGATCAATTGGGGTTTTGGATTGGTGGTTTCAGCCATTTTTGCCAAAGAGATCGCCAAAAAGGTGCGGGGTGTGGATTATCGCCTCTTGATTGCGACTGCTTATTCAGGCTTTGTGGTGTGGCATGGTGGCCTTTCTGGATCAATCCCTCTAACTTTGGCTAGTGGTGGAGAAGCCTTAAGCAAGAGTACGGCGGGTATTTTACAAACAAGTATCCCCACCACTTCTACCATTTTTGCCCCCTTTAATTTGATCATTGTAGGGGTCATTTTCTGTAGCTTGCCTTTTTTGCTGGCTTCTATCCACCCCAAAGCTCAAGATGTTATAGAGGTTGACCCCAAACTTTTAGAGCACGCGCGCACTGCTCCCACAACCCCCTCCACTCTAGCTAGCCATTTAGAACAAAGCAAACTCTTGAGCATTTTGCTTGCTCTATTAGGTTTTGTCTACATTGTGGCGCATTTTGTGCGGAGTGGGGGTTTGAGTTTAAATATTCTCAATATGATTTTTCTTTTTGCTGGGATTTTGCTACACAAAACCCCCATCGCCTACATCCGCGCCACTAATGAGGCCGCCAAAAATACTGCAGGAATTTTGATCCAATTTCCCTTTTATGCGGGAATTATGGGAATGATGGTAGGGAGTGCTGAAGGTGGAGTGAGTTTAGCTGGCTTGCTTTCTAAGTTTTTCATTAATATCGCTACGCCCCATACTTTCGCACTCTTTACTTTTTGGAGCGCGGGACTGGTGAATATTTTTGTGCCTTCGGGGGGTGGGCAATGGGCGGTACAAGCCCCTATCATGATTCCTGCAGGTTTAGAACTGGGGGTTAAACCAGCTATTACGGCTATGGCTATCGCTTGGGGAGACGCTTGGACAAATATGATCCAACCCTTTTGGGCATTGCCAGCTTTGGCTATCGCCGGATTGGGGGCTAAGGACATCATGGGCTATTGTGTGATCACGCTAATTTTTACAGGATTTGTGATTGGAATGGGATTTTTATTGATTGCCTAACCATCTAAACTTTAATGTTTTTATGGAAAACTATTGAAAAAATTTTACAAGGAGTTTTTGATGAAGCAAATAGAACAAATTTCTAAAGCCCCAGCTAAACACTGGGTTGGAGATGGTTTTTATGTCAGCTCCATGTTTAGTTATAGGGACACACATAGACTGATAGATCCATTTCTCTTACTAGATTATAACCCCCCTCATTACTTCGAACCCCGATCAGGGCAACCCAGAGGCGTGGGCGCACACCCTCATCGAGGTTTTGAAACCGTTACTATCGTTTATCAAGGAGAAGTGGCGCATCGCGATTCGCATGGAGGTGGGGGGGTGATTAAAGCGGGCGATGTGCAATGGATGAGTGCTGGAGCGGGGATTTTACATGAAGAGTTCCATTCTAAAGAATTTAGTCAAACTGGAGGAGTTTTTCAGGTTGTACAACTTTGGGTAAACCTTCCTAAGGCTCATAAAAAAACCCCACCAAATTACCAAGCGATCAGTGCAAAAGACATCCCTAGTATGCCCATTGCAGAAAAATGTGGTCATTTAAGAGTGATTGCTGGGAATTTTCAAGGGACTAAAGGCCCTGCGCACACCTTTAGCCCAATCAATCTTTGGGACACCACCCTATCTTCTGAAGCTATCTTTCATGTTAACCTCCCAAAAAATCATCATTGCTTGCTACTTGTTTTAGAAGGGCAATTACACCTTAATGATCAAGAGATCATACAAGAAGGGGAATTGGCGAGCTTCCAAAAAGAAGGGCAAAATCTGCACATCCAAGCCCTAAAACCCGCAAAATTTCTCTTACTCTCAGGTGAGCCGCTTGCAGAGCCAGTTGCGGGTTATGGCCCCTTTGTGATGAACACCCAAGAGGAGATCGCTCAGGCTCTACGGGATTATCAAAACGGACACTTCGGCGCGCTTTCTGATAATCCCTAGACCTTTAGAGCTAGTCTTTATGGGGGAGGTCATAGACCGGACAAGTGGCCACGCCTACACTTGAACGGGTGAACTTCTCTACATTTTCTTGAGCCTTTTTGGGATCATTGACCCAAGTTTTATAAAACTCAAAGGGGCATTCTACCACGCCCTTATCCCCATCGCCACTAGCAAAAACTCCGCTATAACCGCGGTGCAAGAGTTTAAAAAGCTGGTTTTGACTTTGATCGTATTTTCTAGCATCGCGGATTTGGTGCACGGAGAGCTGGGCGTATTGGAGTCCATTTTCCTCTTCTCCGCATTCGCCCAAAGTGCGCCCATCAAAACCGATGATACTAGAGTGTCCAAAATAGGAATACACCCCATCAAAGCCGGTTGCATTCGCCACAGCCACATAACACTGATTAGCCCACGCCATCGCTTTTACCATTGTGATCTGCTGTTCTTTGGCAGGATACATATAACCTTGACAGCGCACGATGAGCTCGGCTCCTCTCATCGCACAATCGCGCCAAATCTCAGGGTAATTCCCATCATCACAGATAATCAAAGAAACTTTCAAACCCTTAGGCCCTTCCACCACATAGGTTTTATCCCCCGGATACCAACATTCAATGGGACACCAAGGCAAAATCTTGCGGTATTTTTGCACGATCTCGCCCTTGTCATTGATGAGAATCAAAGTGTTATAAGGGTTTTTCTTAGGATCTTCATGCTTTTCTCCCGTTAAAGAAAACACGCCCCAAACTTTATTTTTCTTACAGGCCTCAGAAAAAATAGCGCTCTCTTTACCCGGAACACTGGATGCCGTATCAAACATCTCTTGTTTGTCGTACATAATTCCATGTGTGCTGTATTCGGGGAAAATAATCAGGTCTAGCCCGGGCAAGCCTTGTTTGACCCCATGGATCACCTTAGCGATGTTGTGGCAATTTTCTAGCACCTGTGCTTTAGTGTATTGTTAAACATGTTAATAAAAATGCAAAAACTCGCTACTATATCGAGTTGAGCAGTAGAAACTTACTCCCCTAATTTATCTTGCAACTTCTGCTCAGATTCATTTAAAGATTCTGTGCTTTCTCTTACTAAAGCCACGACACTGCAATCATCAAAGGTCTTTTCCTTAACCTTTTTTTCTAACAGAGTTTCTAAGGAAGCTTGCACTTTATCGCGCATGCCCGATGCACGCGCGACATTCATGTAATCTTGCAATGTAGTTACTAAAGTGCGTTCTTTATTGCGATAAAAAGGATTCGCCCGCCCCATCAGACATCAGCACAAAGCCCGTAAAATTCTTATCGCTCAATTTGCCCTTAAACACTCTCGCACTTAGGGGGGCATCCTTAGAAGTGGTGAAAGTGGTTTCATTCCCAAATTCGCCATTGTCCGGGTGGCTTGCCACAACCAAAGTGCGATCCTTTAGCATCCCACATATTCCATCGCCCAAGTGCAATAATAAAAATGCATCGCCCTTGATGGCCACGACAAGCAAAGTAGAGGCAAGATCGTGCAAATCGCAGACTTTATTTTGGATCGCCTGTTGGAGTCTTTGGCAGTTATTCTGCAGTGTAAATTTAAAGCGCGGAACAGAGGGGCTAGATTCTTGAAACTCTTTTTTGAAGCGTTCTACGAGCACTTTTTCCGCCTCAAAGCCCTTTTCTAGGTCATTAATACAAGAATCAAGGGGGAGGGCATTGAGGGCGCGTAAATCTTGGATGCGCCAAGAAGTTTGCTCTTGGAGCTGTTGGACACACGCTTGCAAATCAGCACAGCAACCCCCCAAAGAATCTAAGCGTTGTTTTAGCGTTTTCTCTAGGGTTGCAACTTCACTTTGAAAAGCTTCTAGCCGTTTTTGGCGTTCCTGCATACTCTGAAAATCGTGCGCCTGTGTTTCTAAGGTTTTGATGTGATCTAAAAATCCATCATATTTTAGGCACAAGCAAGCACTACGGGGTGGGCTAGGGTAGCGAGAGTGTAGGGACTTCTAAGCTCTTGAGTTCTTGATTTTTTGGGCACACTCGCTACAACGCATTTATTGGTACAAATCCTTAACTCTTATATGGAATCGACAATTTTTTTAGAATTTTCTTAAAGTCTCCAATACAATCTTCATTACCTTTAAGTTCTAAAAACTCAACCCCCCAAGCTCTTAGCTGGTTTTTATTTTGATCGCTCAAAGTATCGGCAATGAAAATATGCGACTCCCTAGCCATCGCAGCGTCCGCAGATTCCGGGTTGCCCTTACCCATAAGTTTAACCTCTACCCTGTATTCCTTGCTTTTATCGGCATTGTAGAGTTTAAAATCTACCTCGCGATCGTAGACTAAATTCTTATCCTTATGGAAAGTTTGGGCATTGTAAAACTCTTGATTTACCCTGCATTTTTGACACAGGGCCACCATTAAAGGCTTTTCTATTTTCTTGCCTACACTGCTCCACGCACTCCCACGCAGGGCAATTTTTTTGTGGCTAGCGCGTTGATGATCAATAAAGACTCGTTTAGGTTGAGCTCTACACTGATATTTTTATAGGTGATTTTAAGGCAAAGACCAATATCCGTGCTCTCTCCTAGGGCATCTAGCAAACCCTCAAGGTAACCAATGTTGCCTTGTGCTACTTCTAAAACAATTTCTCTTGTTGTGCTTCCATAAATATTGCCGATGGTCTTTTGGTTAATACCTGCATAAATCGCCACTTCTTTGGAATCTAAACTTGCATTAGCAATAAAATGTTTTTTGTACCACTCTAAATTGAGCTCTTGATCCTGTATTTTAGCCTCTAAAATTTGCCTAAAGAAACTCAAAGCAAAGTCTAAAAACTCTGTATTGATAGCGTTAATTATTTCTGTTCTATAATCTAACCCTTTTAAAAGTTTGTCCAAAATCCGATCCAACAACACCTTATTTAAGTTCAAAAAACCCTTCCTTTTGTAGGCGTGTGGCGTATTCTTTATTTTGCTCGCATAAAAGTGGGATGCGCCCCATTCTTTGCGCCACTCTGCCAAAAGTTCCACTCCCAGCAAAGGGGTCGCACACAATATCGCCTTGAAAAGAATAGTATTTCAACACCCTGGCACACAGCTCTTCAGGGAATACGGCGGGGTGATCCTTGCTAGATTTGGGGGCGATATACCAACAATTTGTGCTATCTATGTCCCCCTCGTTTTTGAGGGATTTATCGTATTTTTGAAGATTCTTGTCTAACAAAAAGGGCGCATTTTTGCGATAGACCAATAAGCTCTCAGTAATGCAATTTGGTTTGTAGATTAAGGGTTTTTTGGTTTGCAGATAGCCAGCAACGCGGTTAGGCACAGAGTATTCAGGCTTGATCCAAATAATCTCATCAATGAAATAAAACCCACTTTGGCTCAAAATCGTGTGAAAATCAAAATGGATTGGGTAGCGAATGCTCTCAAATTCGCGCCCTGCTCTTTTGATGATTACGGGAGAAACATTAATGATGATAAAACGCCCATCTTCTAAGATTCTGAAGCATTGCTCTAGGGTCTCTTGCATATGCCTTAAGTATTCTTTGTAATTGACATAGTCGCTATACACTCTAGCATTATAGTAGGGGGGTGAAGTAAAAATGAGTTGGACTTGTCGTTCATGGATTTTTTGCAAGGTTAGGCGATTATCCCCCACGAGCAGACTAGACCTTGTGATTTGGGAAGTGGGTTTTTGGTGGCTTGTATGACTCTGTCTGTATTGATGGTATTCAAGCATTTTCCACATCACTTCATTATCATAGTGCCTTAATATTTTATCTCCTAAATCTGTAAACCGACGATCTATCCTAGCTTTGTAGAGGCAAGTGCGCAACATTTGGTAGATGATCTCCATGAAATGCCCTTTAAAGGCTTCTTGGCTTAAAAAAACCAAAATGCGATCATTATCTTGTTGTCGTCCAATGGAAGAGACAATCTCGCGCTTAAGATCAATGGCCAAATCTTGGTTAAACAACTCTAGCAAGGTGTTTAAATTGGCATTAGATTTTTGCGCCCCAAGTTTTTTAATAGAGGCAATGCTAGGGATTGTGGGGGTGAAAAGATGGTTAGGTTTGGTTTTAGTTATATGCATGCCCTAGTTTAGTTGGTTTCATCTATTATGTGCCTGAATTTTTCAATGGACTTAAGGAGACCATGTAAAGAGAAAAACTAGGGACGGATTTATTGTAGAGGCATTCTTTCAGTAGACTTTTGGCTAACTCGTTGTCATACTCTGTATCTAAATCACTCATTGCTACTCCTTTGTTGTGATGGGTTTATAATTGCTGGTAGAATTTATTAAGAGCATTTAACCATTTAGGCGGGGAGAGGCGTTTCTTGACACTATAAAACTTGCCCCCTTTTTGAAAACTCTCATGAAAATATTCTTGTAATTGAGGATTTAAGCGCGTCCAGCTATCCCTAGCCCTCCCCTGAGGCACTAAGGACATGTCGCCCCCACTTAAGGGGTAGGCAAATGCGCCCTGTTTCATCGCATCATCCCGCCCTAAATCTCTGTGGTTATAAGGATGCACGCCTAGAGTGAGGATCACAAATAACAAGCAGGCGATCGCAAAGTATTCATCGCTCTTAGAGCGCATCACTTCAGTCATGTGTTTGCCTAAGTGTTCGGGCACAAGGTAGGCAGGATCAGCCACCGGGCAGGGGTATTTATCCACTTGGTAGCTATCACAATCAATAAAGAACATTAAATAACCCACACATTCGCCCTGCTGGTTTTTAAGCAGGCATGAAGGCATGCACACCTGCTTACTAACTTTAGTTTTAACCAGCAGAGCGAGCTTTTTGGGGGTGTAGTCGGGCACGCCCCCAGTCTGCACGCTCTTATGCTTGTGCCCATAAATCTTAGCCAGCATGGGCGTGTTGGTGGTGTAAATAATCCCCTCACCCCCCTGACTTAACATCTGAACTAAGCTAGTGCTGTGTTGCTTGCCGCTGTGATCAAAAAATACCTCTTCCCCCTCTTGGGGCACAGAACTTAATTGCAACTTGCCCGTAGAAATATGAGGTTTGTGGTGCTTGGGTTTGCTGATGTCCTCTTTAACTTGGGCATTAAAAAACTCAAAGCACTTTTTGGAGACAGAGAGAAAAAGAATGGTGCTTTTTTTAGAACGGGTGGCGATTTGGGCTAAGGCTTTGTTTCTAGTGAAAAGTAAGCTTTTTTTGGATTTGATGATTTTGGTGAGTGCGTCCGGCACACTGACAATCTCCCTTTGAATAGAGAGATACCTTTTATACGCTTTTTGATAGTGTGCATCGCTTTGGCGTTGCTCGTTGATGCGCTCTAAGACATCTTCAGGAACACCGATTTTCCTTTGGGTTTTTTGTAAAACCTCTTTAAGGATGTCGTTGTAAATTTTCCAAAAAACACCCTCCACTAGCGCGCTCTCATCAATCAAAAGCGTGTCATGGTTTTTTACTAAGGCTAACAGGTCAGGCTTTTGTTTCATTGGCAACCAAACTCCTAAACCCCGCCCCTATCCGCTCCCGCCCCGGTGAATGGGTGAATGTAACACAAAAAAGTAAATAAATAGCCACACCTACGCATATTATTTAAAAAAATCGTAAACACCTAAACCTTTATCTAAAAAAGCTACAATGCTCAAAAACTCTAGGAGTTGTATGCTCAGTATTGCTCATAGTCCGGATGCAGATGATATTTTTATGTTCTATGCGATCGCCTTTGGTTGGGTGGATTTGCCCAAAGCCTTTAGCCACCACGCCCTAGACATTGAAACCCTCAACACCCAAGCCTTGCAAGGCGTGCACGATATTAGTGCGATTTCCTTTGCTCTTTATCCGCTCATTGCTGAACAATATGCCCTCCTACGCTGTGCTGCTAGTTTTGGGCAAGGGTATGGGCCTAAACTCATCCGTAAAGTCTCTACAAAGCTGAAAAAAAACTTCAAAGTAGCTTTAAGCGGTCGTTACACCACTAACGCCCTCCTTTTTAGGCTCTACTACCCTCACGCGCGCGTGGTGTATCAAAACTTCTTAGAGATCGAGGGGGCGGTGTTGCGTGGAGAGGTCGATGCGGGGGTGCTCATCCATGAAAGCATTTTAGATTTTCACCCCGATTTGGTAGTAGAAAAAGAACTTTGGGAGGTGTGGTGTGAGCTCTCTAGCTCAGAGTTGCCTCTGCCCTTAGGTGGGATGGTATTGCGCCGCTCTATCCCGCTCATCCAAGCCATCAGCCTAGAAAAAAAGCTCACCCAAGCCATTGACCTAGCCCTAGAGTACTCCCCCCTACTCTCTACCATGCTCTTAGAACGAGGCTTAGTGCGCGTAGATGCGCAAAAACTAAGTACCTATTTAAAACTCTATGCTAATGCCAGCACGCTAAGTCCTGAGCAAATAGAGGGACTTAATACCCTCTTTGCTCTAGGCTTTAAACATGGGCTTTACCCCGCTCCCTTGCGCGCATCACATCAGCTCATCCCCACGCGCTACCAGAGCCTTAGATTTTCTTAATGTACAGCGCGTGCTTTAGCTCCGATCACCCTAGCTACCTAGATTTGCATTACGATCACTATGTGCCCTCCCACTCTAAACGCGTGGCGGTGTTGATTGCTACGGGTATGATCGAACACCGCAAACACTATGTACAACTGGCTTCTAGTCTCTGCGCGCATGGCTATGACGCATTTGTGCTGGATCACCGCGGGCATGGACAGAGTGTCCTAGAAGGGAGCGCAGAAATCGCTTGGGGGGAGATGGGGGAAGAAGGCTTTGAGCGCGCCGTGTTAGACTTAGTCAAGTTTGTGCGTGTGGCGCGCGTAGTGTGCAAGGGGCATAAAGTCGTATTACTAGGCAATAGCATGGGTTCTTTGCTAGCGCGCCGTCTCATCCAACACCACTACACCCCCCTAGACGCGCTCGTGCTCACGGGCACGCCCAGCCCCTTTAAGGCGTGGGGTTTGTGTGCGCGCATTTTAAAACTCCTAGCGGTTCTGCATTGCCCTTTAAGGTGGAATATCAATGTGTTTTTTAGCCTGCACCCTAAGGTGCGCCGTTTTGAGTTCAGAGGAGCATGGCTGTGCAAAGACCCTAAGTCTCTTAAACTCTATGTCAACGATAGGGCAAGCCGCTTTGCTTTTAGCACCAATAGTTTTGCCTCTTTGTTGGAGGGAGCGCATTTGGTCTTTAACGCGCATGCCTATGGGGATAAAAATCTGCCCATTTTACTCTTAAGCGGTTTAGAAGATGTGTGTGGGGGCTTTGGAGCAGGGGTGATCAAAGCCTATCATATTTTAGGCGCGCAGGGCTTTAAAAATGTTAGCTTAAGACTCTTAGAAAAAGAACGGCATAAAATCTTTGATGTACCCCAACAAGAGGAAAACCTTAAAATCCTCCTTGATTGGCTACACCAGCACAACCTTTAACCCCAACCCCCCTTTTTTGGAGAAAATTCCAAATACTCAAACTCTATAAAATCCTCATTATGAGATGGCAAACCCTAGCGCTTGTTTTTCATCTGCTCAATATGGGCGACTTGGGCAAAGACGATCGCCACCGCCTCAAAAAGCATTTTAGGGATCACCTCATCTACATCCACTTCTTTATACAGCTCGCGCGCTAATTTGGGGTTTTCAATGATCTCAATGTCATGCTCTCTGGCGATCGCCTTGATACGGATGGCCAAATGTTCGATCCCCTTAGCCACCACCACAGGGGCGACATCCTTTTCTTCAAAGCGGAGCGCGACCGCATAATGCGTGGGGTTAGTAACGACCACATTCGCGCTTGGAATGGCGGCCATCATCTTGCTCATGGAATTTTTCAGCATTAACTGCTTGATTTTAGCCTTGATCTCAGGATTACCCTCTTGCTGCTTGTATTCGTCCTTGACTTCCTGCTTAGTCATTTTGAGCGAATTAATATACTGACGGCGTTTGAGCAGAAAATCTAAAAGTGAGGTTACAAGAAATAGAAAAAGCAAAGTTGCGATGAGAATGAGAGCTTTTTGACTAAACCATAGAGCTTGGTTTTTAATGTCAATGCGCGCGATCTTGGCCAATTCCCCAATAAACAAGCTCACCACCACAAAGCCCAATACAAAGGCGATGCACACCTTTGCAGTGATGAGCAAGCCGTCTAAAAGCCGCTTCATAGAAAAGAGATTTTTAAGCCCGTTGATGGGATTGATCTTAGAGAACTTGGGCACAATCGCCTTAGGGCTAAAGAGCAGGCCAAATTGCAACACATTGCCCACAAAGGCCAGTACAAACATCAAAAATAAAAAGGGCAATAACACCCAGGCGATGTCTTTGAGCAGTTGCATGGTGAGTAAGTGGAGATTATTAGGCGTGAAGTCTAGATTAATCCAGTGTAAACTCTGCCTAAAGATGCTTTCAAAATGATCCAACCATGCCCTAAAAAAGGCAAATAGCCCGCCAAAACCCCCCGCTAACCCCAGAAATCCCACCACCTCTAAACTCTTGGCGACATTCCCCTCTTCACGCGCCTTTTCGATCTTCTTGGCTGAGGGGAGTTCAGTTTTTTCTTCTTCAGCCATGCCAGCTCCTTAAAGCCTCCTGGTATTCTGCATAGGTGTTGCAGTTGCTAAACTCTGCACTTGGCTCTAACTCAATGCCTAAGCCTTCTTGCAAAATCTGGGCGATTGAGCCATTGGAGCGCAGAGCGCGCTCTAAGCTCTCCAGCATACTCATTTGAAAACAGCCCAGCAGATAAAAACGCTCAGACTTCGCATAAACCACCCCCGCGCTGAAGGCGCATTCACAAAGTTTTAAAATCGTCTGTGCGCGCACCAAAGGCATGTCTATTGGGATAATAAAAACGCTCTCTTGCAGAGTTTTAAGCGCGCTAACAATACCCAGCAGTGGGCTAAAAAGGGGCTTGGTATCCAAAATATAGCGCGCATGCAGGGGGTAAGGTCTTTTAGCACTGATATAAACTCGCTCAAAAAGCGCGCTCATTTTGGCATGTTGGTAGGCTAACAAGGTGGGATAATTGCCAAATTCTAGCAACGCCTTATCGCGTTGTTCTACCCCCACACGCATCCGCGCGCTTCTACCCCCAGTCAAGATCACGCAGGGGATATTTAACAAAGTGTCTGAGGATAGCATGATTTAACTCCTTAACATCTGCTCAACAACTTTTATATGCTCTTGCATACTCGCTTCAAAATTAAAGCTTTTGATTCGTTGAAATCCTCTTGTAATGCAGATTTGGCGTAGACTTTCATCGCTCAATGCTTGTTTTAGAGCTTGAGCGATGTCTTGGGTATTGTAAGGATTGCAGTACACCCCTACATCGCCTAGAATCTCAGGCATGCAAGACACATCACTAGCCAAGATCACACAACCAGCCTGCATCGCTTCCAACATAGGCAGTCCAAAACCCTCGGCCAAACTTCCCCACCATAGCAATTTGGCGTGAGCATAGAGAGCTTTGAGCATGGCATCAGACACATAGTGCAAGTTGATAATAAAAGATTCTTCATAAGCTTTTTGCTCTTTAGGGGTCAAATTGTTGTGCGCACCTGTTAGCACAATTTTATAGCGTTTTTGCATAGGTGTTGGCAAAAGTTTAAAGGCCTCTATGAGTCTATGCACATTGCGCCGCCTAGCCTTAGCTCCAACCACTAAAATAAAATCTTGAGGGAAATCAGAAGGTAAACTCTCCATATGTGTGTCTAAATATTCCCGTAGACCATGATAAATAACATGTACCTTGGATTCTAACCAACCAAATGTTTTTAAAATATCTTTTTTTACCACTTGACAAAAACAAATGCTCTCATCGTAATGGCGCATTTTAGGCAAAATATAGAGATTCCAATACCGCTCATCATCTTCAGAGAGCATCCATCCTTTTTTATCGCAAGGGGGCAGATCGTGAATGCAACCTAGAATCTTTTTAGCTTGGATGGGCATGGCAATAAAATTAGGTTCAATATAGAGATCAAAGAGGGGCAGGTGTTGGTATTTGCGTTTTTCTAAATAAGGAAATATGTATTTGTACTTGAGATAAGAATAAAGGGGTGGAGTTAAGACATACCGGGCATACTTTAGCCATTTACTAGGAGATTTAGCATGTGGATTGAGATGAGATGGGTTTTGCAGGATACCTAAAGCACTCAGGCTGTCATAAAGAATCCCATTGACTACAAGTTTGAGCTCTACATCGTGGCGATATTTAAAATGTTTTTCTAGGGTTTGGATTAAGGTGAGGGTGTAAAATCCAATGCCAGTCAAGTCGCTTAATAAAACTGAGGCATTTATAACAATCGTTTTCATTTATAATCCTAACTATCAATTATGTGCTAGCTTACAGCATTTTCAGTCCAAATTTGCTATTTTAGGGGAAATTTTTAAGAGAGGATTGTATGCTCATTGATGGTTTCGGGAGGCAGGTTACTTATTTGAGGGTTTCACTCACCAAGCAATGCAATTTTAGATGCGCTTATTGTATGCCCACCACCCCCCTAGACTTTAACCCCCGCGAGGAGGTGATCCCCCTAGATCGCATGTTAGAGTTCCTTAAAATCGCCATTGATGCGGGGATTGAAAAAATCCGTCTGACTGGAGGCGAACCCCTCCTGCGTAAGGATTTAGTGCCTTTTATTGCCAAGCTACACGCCTACAATCCTAAGGTCTTATTAGTGCTCACTACCAACGCCTTTTTATTAGAAAAACATGCCCAATCCCTTAAAAATGCGGGCTTGAGTCGCGTGAATATCTCCTTAGATTCGCTCAAAGCTGGGCGCGTGTTGCAAATTTCTCAAAAAGACGCGTTGAAGGCAGTTTTAAGAGGTATTGAAGCCGCTTTAAAGGCGGGTTTAAAGCTCAAATTCAACATGGTTGTACTCAAGGGGATTAATGAGGGAGAGATTTTAGATCTGCTAGACTTTGCCCAAGAGAAGAATTCCCAAATCCGTTATATTGAGTTTATGGAAAACACCCATGCTCATGCGCGCTTGCAAGGAGTTTCTCAAGCGCAAATTTTAGAGGTAATTAACACTAGATATAAGATTATCGGCGCGCCTCAAAAAGAACTAGGACCGGCACAAATTTACACCCTAGAGAATGGCTATCAATTTGGAATCATCGCCCCACATAAAGAGGATTTTTGCAAGAGCTGTAATCGCGTGCGCTTAAGCGCGGATGGGACGCTCTTTCCCTGCTTGTATTACCAAGATAGCGTGAACGCCAAAGAGGCAATTTTGAGTGCTGAGAGCGCACGCATGTTAGAAGTTCTCAAGCAAGCAGTCGCCAACAAACCCGAAAAAAATCTTTGGAGCGGGAGTTATCAAATTTCTGAGCGCGCATTTTATCAAACTGGAGGCTAAATGGATTTACTCACACAGGCTTTAGATTCAGAGGACTTAGACGCGCTAAGTCTAGCTAAACTTTATGATTACGACTTATATACCTTGGGCGAGGCGGCCCACACGATTCGCACGCGTTACCACCAAGATCAGGTTTTTTTTAACACCAACCGCCATCTCAACCCCAGCAATATTTGCGCAGATAGTTGTAAATTTTGCGCTTTTTCTGCTAGCCGTAAAAACCCCAACCCCTATGCCATGAATCATGAGGAAATCTTAGATCAAATTGAAAACGCCTATGGTGCCGGGGTTAAAGAAGTGCATGTAGTCAGCGCGCATAACCCTAATTACACCTATGAATGGTATTTGGAGCTCTTTAGACTCATTAAGGCACGCATGCCAGATTTGCACTTAAAGGCGATGACGGCCGCTGAGGTGCATTTTTTGAGCACCAAGTTTAACAAGCCCTACCAAGAGGTGCTAGAAGACATGCTAGAGGCAGGGGTAGATAGCATGCCCGGGGGCGGGGCAGAAATCTTTGCTGAGAATGTTAGAAGGCGCATTTGTGGAGGCAAGGTGAGCTCAAAGCGTTGGCTAGAAATCCACCAGTATTGGCATTCTTTGGGAAAAATGAGCAATGCAACCATGCTGTTTGGACATATTGAGAGTAGAGAGGATCGCCTAGATCACATGCTGCGCCTCAAAGCTACGCAGAGTCCACATGCCTTAGAGAAAAAAGGAGGGTTTAACGCCTTTATCCCCCTGCTCTACCAAAGAGATAACAATTTCTTAAAAGTGCCCCGCAGTCCTAGCGCGGTGGAGATTTTAAAAACCATTGCCATCGCGCGCATTGTGTTGCAAAACATCCCCCATATCAAGGCTTATTGGGCAACTTTGGGGCTTAATTTGGCTTTAGTCGCCCAAGAATTTGGTGCAGATGATTTAGATGGTACGATCGGGGTAGAAAAAATCCAATCAGCTGGGGGAGCACAGAGCGCTAGGGGTCTAGCTAAAGAGGAGCTGATCGCTCAAATTAAAGACGCGCGCTTTATTCCAGTAGAGCGCGATAGCCTTTACAACTCACTTAGGGTGTGGTGATAAGCGCGTCCACGCCATAGGCATTATCTGCACAGGCGGGGTCGTGATCTTTAAGAATGATGAGATTTTGAGGGGTGAGTTTGAGCAGGTCTTCAAAATTTGTGCTCAAATAGAGAGCTTGCGCACGGGCTAAAATGCTTGCCTTTAATTCCTCTTTGGTGCGCACCTCAACAATGGCAAGCAAACCTAAGCGGGTCGCGTAGTGGCATAGATTTTTAAGATCGGGCAAAGAGGCCTTTAAAATCACTCCATCGCCCCCGTGTACCACACTCTCCAAGAGTTGGTAAGGCGTGATAAAAAAATCTTTATGAATAAGAGGTTGGGAACTTAAACGGCGCAAATAGCCCAATAAATCTAGCATTGCCAAAGAGGGCATGCCTTGATCATAGAGGGGTGTAAAATCTATCATTATGGCGTGGGCGTGTGTAGCCTTTTCTAGTTGGTGCAAGAGAAGTTCTAAGTCTGTGTGTGCACTTAAAGATAAAAGAGTGTAAGGGGTTTGCTTCGGGCGTTTAAGATATTCTAAGTCTAATCGAGGTGCATAAGGGTTATAGGCCAAAGTGCGCCCCAACACATCTAGGGGCAACATCTGCTCTTTAAGGGAAATATAAGATTTGAGCGCGTCTAAATCAATGGCATTTTGTGATAGCATCGGCATGAGCTTGCAATTCGGGCTGTGCGTTGATGATATTAGGTTCAATCTTGGCAAACACTTCTTTAGCTTGCGCGCACTGACCAAGTTTGTAATAACCCCAAGCCAAAGAGTCTAAATAAAAAATTGAGTCAGGTTCGATTTGTAAGGCGGTTTTGACATAGGAAATCCCCTTTTTGATATTGAGATTGTAATCGATGAGGGAATAGCCTAAAAAATTATAAAAGAAGGCATCCTGCAAATTTAAACTTCCCTTGTGTTTTTGTAAATTTAGCGTGCGTTCGCGGATAGCCTGCTCAAGTTTTCTAGTAATAGAGATTGCCTCAGCTTTAGTAATGGGATGATGGGTGGCGTTGAGATGTTCGTAAGTGTAAATGGCTTCCAAAGCGAGGAAGCTTGGGTCTTTTTTCTCTTTGTAAATCAAACCAGCTTGTTTAGCCGCTAGGGCAAATTTTTTTTGGGCTGTGTAGAGGTCTAAGAGAAGTCGGCGATCAAAAGGGTAATGCTCTGCAATCTCTTGGGCTTTATCAAATTCTTTAAGAAGTACTAAGACACCAATGTAGATTTGGGCATTTTGAACTACAGGTTTTTTCTCATACAGAGTACCAAAGACATCTTTAGCCCTTTCAAGTTCACGAAGTTGGATAAAGGTATTATAAGCCCGCTGGCAAAGATCGGGAGAACAACCATAATTCTTAATGTGCGAAGTTAGTAAGTTGACTGCTTCTTGATGGCTGTTTTGCATAAAGTAGATTGTAACAAGTTTTTCTAGGCTGTCCTCATTATGAGTCTGGTTATAAAGCTTGTTTAATAAAGGAAAGGCCTTATCATAGCGTTTTTCACTCAGATACAACGAACCTAGCACATGATCTAACATTAAGGATTTATCTTCGCGACGGATATCTTCTAGCAACGCGATTGCTTTATCTGTCTGGCCAGTTTTAATGTAGCCATCTACTAGGATTTTATTGATCGAAAGGTCCGTATCATCCTTTGTGTGTTTCTTGTAGAGCATAGCCAACCTAACGGCCGTATTAATATCCCCTAAGCTTGCTGCTGAAATAGCCGCTTCTTTGGCGTAGAGAATATTATTTGTTTCTCTATAAAGATTCAGATAACCTTTTTTAGCTGTAGCAAAATCTCCCCTATGGAAAGCATCTGAAGTGATGAGAATTTGTTCATCCTCTGTCAACCCATGCGCTACAAGCAATCCTCCTAAAATTCCCATCCATATAAACTTTTTCCAACCATGTATTGTTTTTCTCATTTTATGTCTCCTTGATAAATTCCACTCCCGGACAATGGGTTAAATCACCCTCTTTAAGCCATTCCCAAAAGGGATAAGTACGGCATTGCCTAGGGCGCACTGGATAAATGCGACAATGGCTACTCTCTATATCTAAAAACACGCAAGCCTTGTGAGTCTCTGGGCTCTCTAACAAGCTATAAGCCCCCTCTACACGCCGTAAATATTGGATTGCAAAATCCCCTAGGGACATTCCTAAAAACTTAGCAATTTGTTCTATCTCTGCTTGTTTAACAAAGACATAGCCCTCACCTAAACAACAGCGAGCCCCACAAGAAGCGCAAGCTTGGGAATTAAAGCGAATAGGTTTCATAGATCGCTACTTTTATATTCAACATGGATTCTAAAACTTAACGCAAAAGCCTGTTTATCCTTACTAATTGTGATAGGGAGATTCACTTGAATATAGGCATTAATCTTGCGCATTCCGTCTAAAAAATCATAGAGATCGCCTAAAGAGCGCGCATGCGCCTTGATTGCTAAAATCTCATGAATCACTCCCCCATCATGACGGCGTGCTTCGGGCTTAGCCTGTATTTGCAAGCGGTAGAAGTGCCGATTCAAGAGCTGATTAAGTTGTCCTACACTCGCTTGATAGCTCAAATGCGTGAGCTTAGGCACGCTAGAATCCTTAAAAGAGCGGTATTCTTTTAGCGTGGCTAAAAAAATTTTTTCTCTATGTCTAGCAATAAGATGTTTTTGCTCTGTATCTCCATGCTGGATTCGAAATTTCTCAATATGTTCCCACACCAAAAAATGCACAGCTAAACCAGTCACCACACCAAAAATCATCGTGAATAAAAAATTTTTAACTAACCGCTCAAAAGCTAGGCTTCTTTCATAGCGACTCTCTTTTTTGGCCTCAACACCCCCCCCCATTAATCCCCTCTCTTTTCAATAAAAGATGTACTAGAAGAACTGCTAGAGACAAAACGCCAACCATTACTAATAGGATAAAAAGTTACCTGATTGTTTTCAAAAATAGAGTTGAGTCGTTGTTGCAAAGAAAGCTGAAAGGCCTCTTTGGAAGAAACTACTCCCTTGATCACCAAAGAAGAGTAATCTATAGTGATGGATTGAATGGTAATGGAATCTGGAATGATTTGTAAAATTCCCTTGATAGCACTTTTAATGTTGGCATTATACACAACGCGATAAGCCACATCTTGAAGTTGTTTTTTAATAGTTTCTTGCCGAATCTTAAGCCTGTCGATTTCATGGCCATAGATACTATTTTGCATTTGAGCAATCGCGCTTTCTTGATTGGAGGATTCGGTGTTTTGCTCAAGAAAATGCCCTGCCCACGCACTTAGACAAATAGCTAGCACCATGTAAAACACCCACACTTTCGTGTGCAAACTTACCATACGCTTGGTGCCGGGCTTACTATAACTATAGCGCATGTTTATATTGCTCTCTTTTAGCAAAGATGCTTAGTTGCTCGGTAATTGAAATAGGAATACTGACCACCTCTAACATTAGCTCATCTCTTAATATCTCCACCATGTGTGGATTGAGTTGGTAGGTGTTTAAAATACAAACCTTCTCTACAAAGTCCTCTAGGGGGTAGCGGGGACGCTCATAAACTATCTTGAGACTCTCTTGCAAAATCTCCACAATGTCAGATACATGAGCCATGTCCTCTATTAGACTTCTTGGGTCTTGCAAATCTGGTGCAGATTGCGAATTGGTTGATGAGTTGCCATCTATAGTGTCCATGCTCGCTAAATTGGCCTCCATAGAGTTTAGGAATGATTTTAAAAGGGCTTCTTCTTGTTCGTAGTCCTCTTGGGTTTCATGGGTGGCCGTGCTCAAATTTTTATGAGTTTCTAAATGATGGCATTTACTATAACAAACTTCTTTGCGTTGCATGACAATCACGCATACCCTAGAGTGTTCGAGCATAGCATAGAGGATCGCTCCCTCTTCGCGCATGGGATGAATGTAGCCATACATCAACAAAAAGGGCGAAAAAAGGTAATCTACCTTTTGTAGGACAACTTGAAAATTCTTACTATCTTGCTTAAGCGAAGTCTTTGGGATAAAGAAACAATGATTATCCACTTCTAAGACCACAAGCTCTTTTTTGGGAACAGGGGCGTAAATTTCCAGATGTTCCTTTTTACACACCCCCTGATCTATGCTCTTGGCCATACCACACAGATACGAAAAGGGGTAGGTCCGTATAAAATCGCGTGCATCTTTGAGTGCCTTAACAGGGATAACTCCATCTTTGACAGCATAAGCCCTATTGATCACTTCTAAAACTTTCCCGCGTTTGAGGTGCTCCACACGCCCGGTCAATATCTCATGATCCAAATTAAATGAGATAAAAACATCAGAGAAAAACAATTCCCGAATACTATCATAAAAGATAGATTTTAAGAATCCAAACATTGTCCACACTCATCCATGCGCGTTGCGATAAGCTGTTTGGCTTGATTCATCTCCATCTCTTTGGGGATAAAAAAGGGTTCTTGCATATAGTAGTGCACCTCTGAAAAGGGCTTAGGGAGCTGGAAGCGATCCCAAGTCTTAAAGGTAAAAGCATTCTTAAAAATCACGCGACACACCACCACACCCATGCCTGTTTTTTGTGCTAAAGCCACCACGCCATCAGCGATACTATGATAAGGCCCCCTAGGACCATCTGGAGTTAAACCCACATCTGCTCCAGCGCGCAAGTGTTTCATCCCCTCGACCAAAACCCGCACGCCCCCTTTTTTACTCGACCCCCTAATAGCATAAAAACCAAAACACCGATACAACCCCACGGCCAAACTTCCATCAAAATGCTCGCTAGCCACTACATACAAGTTAGGTTGTTTTTTGAGCCGCAAATAGGCAAAGGGCAACATCGCGATTTCTCCATGCCAAAAGCTGGCGATAAAAGAGGTGTGCTTGAGGTTTTCAGCCAAGAAAAAGCGGTTACGGCAAGTTTTAAACAGAATTTTTAAGACCCAATAAAGCAACACGGGGAGTGCTTTTAAAACCATTCCATTGCGCAAACGCTTTAACACAAATCAAGCCCCTAAACACTGCCCTTGTAAACTCCCCCTATGGTGCGCTCTTACTGCCACTTCTACCAAATCCCCCACCTGCACACCCCCAGCCTCAAAACTGAGCAAACGCCCTTGATCGCTACGCCCCTGCGCACGCCCTTCTTTAATGCTCTCTACCAAGACTTGATAAATCTTACCTAGCTGATTTTTAGCCTTTTGCTCTAAAATCTCTTGGTGTCTTTGTTGCAAACGACTCAAATTTTGTTGGGCGATTTCATAGGGCACTTGGTCATCCCAATTAGCCGCTGGAGTGAGCGGGCGCGGAGAGTAGATAAAACTATACATCGTGTCAAAACGCACCTGCTCTAGTACATCCATCGTGTGCTCAAAATCTGCTTGACTTTCCCCGGGAAAACCTACGATAATATCCGTTCCAATGCCCACATCAGGCACAAGGGAGCGCAATTTTTCAATGCGGTTTAAATACCACTCTTTGGTGTAACCCCGCCTCATCGCCTTTAAAATTGCATTCGATCCGCTTTGCAAGGGGATATGAATGCTCTTGCAAATTTGAGGATGTTTAGCAAAACATTCTAAAAAGGCATCGTCCATGTGCAAGGGGTGGGGGGAGGTGAAGCGGATGCGCTTGAGCCCCTCAATTTGACAAAGAGACTCTAAAAGGGTGGTGAATGTCGCTTTGGGATGATCTGTGCTAAAGCGTGCGCCATAATTATTAACATTTTGCCCCAAGAGGATAATTTCTTTAGCCCCATTTTTTACCCGATAGCGCGCCTCTTGCAAAATCAAATCCATGGGGATAGAAATCTCTTTTCCGCGCGTGTGGGGCACAATACAATAGCTACAATGCTTATCGCACCCAATAGAGATATTGATGAGGGCTTGGAGCGCGCTTTTGCTATGACCAAAGACATAATGACTCTCATCATGATCAAGGGCAATTTCTACAGCCTTAGGGTGGTGAATAATTTGGCTGATTTTAGAAACATTGCGCGCACCTAGCACAAAATCCACGCTTGGGGCTTTTTGTAAAATTTGAGCTCCCATGTGGCTTGCGCTACACCCACACACCCCTATTTTAGCTCCCTCCTTTTTGATCTTGGCAAAGTGTCCGATCTCTGAAAAGAGCTTTCTCTCAGGTTTTTCGCGCACACTGCAGGTGTTGAGCAAAATTAAATCCGCTTCTTTGGGATCGCCACTCTCTTCATAACCCACTTTATGAAGCTCGCTTAAGAGATGTTGGCTATCCCGGGTGTTCATCGCACAACCCATCGTTTCAATATAAACTTTTTTAGCAGCACCTTTCATGGCAACTCCTAAATGAAATGCAAGGCGTAAAGGAAATCCTTAGCATCCGTGCTGATTTTGACCTCAAAAAGACAGACCCTATAGCCCTTTTTCTCCAAAGAAGCCAACATAGCTAGCATGTCTTTATGGGGATTACTCCCAGAAAAGTAAAAAACACACTCCCCATGTTCATGCTTTTTGACAATGTCCTCTAAGGGCAACTTGGGCATCTTTTTTGCGTCATCTTTTAAACTCTGTCTAGCTAATTGCAATTCCATGGTAAACCTCTTGTGAAAATTTTTATTTTAGCTTAAATTGGCTTAAAACACTTGGCATCCCTGAATATAAAGGGCGCGCGCTTTTTTAGCCCTCACCATGCCCAAAACAATCTCTAGGGGTGTGTTTACCTTTGTGAAAGGGAAAACGCTCAGATCAGCCACTTTGCCCACTTCCAAACTCCCATTACTCAAGCCCAAAGCTTGACTGGCATGTCTTGTGCAACCTAGTAAAAGTTCTAAGGCGTTGTCTTCTAAATTACCCGGCAGAGTAAAAAGAGCATAACCTAACTCTTCTAAGAGATCGATATCCATGTTGGAGCTTTTGCCATCTGTAGCAAGGGCATAGGGGATTTGTGCGGTGCGCAAGAGTGTAAGATCAAGCAATTGTCCGCTTAAGAGGCGATTAGACCTAGGGCAGGTGATCACATGGACTTGTGCGGCGATCTTTTTGGCATGTTGGAAATGCTCAGGGCGGGCAAAAAGGGCGTGCACTAATAAAAGATGTCTTTTGCTAAAGAGATCTAAGAAATCCTGCGCACTCTCATAAGAGTACACAGGGTGTTGCACGCGCAAGATGTCAGAAAAAAAATGCCCAAACCAACCTTGTTTACTCTCCAACCATTCTAATTCAGGTTTGGACTCCAAAAAATGCGCCGAAATGGGGGTTTTAAGATCGATCTTATCGAGCACTCTTTGGGCCAATGTTTTATGCACAGAATAGGGGGCGTGGATGGCAATAGCCGGGATAAAATGCGCGCTTGCGTGTTGTTTGGATAAGGCACATCGGCGCTCAAAATCTGCTAAATTTTGCTCTAGTGCGTGAGGGGTGCTCCCAATCAACTCATCAAAGAAAACCACCCTTAAAGGCGTGCGCGCTAAAGTCTCTCTTTCTAAACCATGACTACTAATAGCCCCCACACTCCCCACTCCACTGCGCAACTGGACGCGGATAGCTTGTTGGATGTGTCTATCTAATCCCTTAAACACACTCTCACGATGGCGCATCACACTGGTAAGCCACCCCTCAAACCCGCCCCCATATTTAAAAGTGTTCTTATGACCGGAAAACTCAAAATGAATATGTGGATTGACTAATGCAGGGAGCAAAGCACAATGGCGGTAAAACTTTAAGGGAGCATTAGGATAGGTGCGGCGCAGAGTTTCTAATTTACCTATGTCCACAATGTGCCCAGAGGCTAGCGCCACTGCGCCATTCTCCCACACGCTAAAGGCATTATCACAACTAACTAGCGCGCTTGCCCCAATGATCTTAAGATTATCCATGCCAGATTATCCGATCTAAAGAAATCACAGCGTCCACATGCCCCTCTAAAACTTGATGATGGTAAATGCTTGCCGGATTATCCACACGGGTTTTACCCTCTAAATCCACTAGCATTAAGCGGGCTTGTTTTCCCAATGCCACCTCTCCACAATCCAAGCCCAAAAACTGCGCTGGATTGCGTGCGCTCAGTTCTAACAATCTTTCCAAACTAATACAGCCGGTTTTGACCAAATGGGTATAAGCCAAGGGGAAAAAGGCATCAATGCTATTCATGCCAAAAGGCGCATCCTCGAAAATATGCATGCTAGGAGAATGCGTATAGTGTAAAGAAGTGAGAATATCAATCCCCTCTTCAAGCAACTCGCGCAGGGCATTTTGGTGTTCTTTGGGTTTGAGGGGGGGGAGAATCTTAGTGCGGGTGTCATAATGCGCATAAATGCTCTCATCTAAAATCAAATGGTGCAAGGGGGTTTGTACCCAAATGGGAGCTCCCAAATTTTTAAAGCCTTTGAGAATCTCAAAGGCTTCTAGCTCCACCACGCTATCTAGCAAGAGGGGAAGCTGTGTATGTAGTGCCATTGCGCCGTATTTGCCCACCTCTTTAATTTGAATGAGAGGGCTCACGCTGGGCAAGCCTAGTTGATAAGATAGGGGGGTTTGATCCATGATGCCTAAACTAAAACGCCCTTCATAGCCCCGCACGCCACAAACAAGCTTAAGATTTAACATGCGCGCATAATCTAGCGCAGGGAGAAGTTTTTGCCCCTCTAAATTGTAAATGTAAAGACAAGTTGGAGTGTGGGGGGGGAGCTTGGCACATAGCAGAGCAAGGCTTTCTAGGCGTTGCTCTGAATCAAGGGGGTGTAGACAAATCATGTCTTTAAGTCTAATGGCCTCTTGCATCGCCCCAAATTCTAGCGGGCTTAAGGGCGTGTCTTCGCTCTGTGCGAGCTTTAAGGGCTCCATGTCCGCTTCTTTGAGAGAATAAAGAGGAGTTAAAGGGATAGCCATTAAGCTCCCCACACCTCCCTTGTAGGCTTGATTTTTAAGATGAGTGTAAGTGGTGGCATCGCGCCTGTGCAAAAAAACCCCTAAATCAATGAGACTTGGTAATAGTGCCCTACCCCTACAATCAATCACCTCTTCGCTTGCGCCTGCTTGGAGATGATGCGCTATTTCTACAATAACACCCCTCTCTATGCGCACACAAGACCGCTCCCCTGCATTCAAGCTAGCGTTGTTTAATAGCATTAATTCCCTTAAGACAACCATGTGCTCAAATCTTGCATTTTCCCACTTAAGATCAACGCGCCCATCACCACCAACACCACACCGGCTACAACCTCCACCGCGCGCCCATGTTTTTTTAGATTTTTAAGCAAGCCTAGCGACTTCTCTAACATCAAAGCTACAAGCAACCAAGGGATTGCAAAACCCACAATAAAAACTCCTAAAAGAGTTAGACCATAAGCTTGTTCTGCGCCACTCAAAAGTACAATGCTTGTAAAGATAGGTCCAATGCATGGAGTCCAACCCAAGGCAAAACACATGCCTAAGATAAAGGGCAAACAATGGCGCAAAATGGGGTTCTTGGGGGCAAGAGCAAGATTGAGAGTTTTGGAGGAATAAAGAAAATTCCAGCGTAAAACTCCCAAAAAATGCAAACCAAAGAGCAACACAATGAGCCCTGCCCCCACGCGCACCCACAGATTCCCCAAGAAGTTGTGCAAGATTTTAGCCATAGAGGCCCCTAAAATCCAAAAGACTAGACCAAAGCCTAGCACGAAAAAACCCGCATTGAGCAAGACTCCAAAACGATTGACCGATCCGCTTTTAATATCCTCAAGAGACCTTTGAGAAATGTAAGAGAGATAGGCAGGAATGAGGGGAAGCACACAGGGGCTTAAGAAAGCTAACACCCCCGCTAAAAAAGAGGCCAAAAGGGGGGTTTGATCAAAAATAGATAGGAGATTACTCTCTAGCATGGGCGATCCTAAGATATTTCGTGTTATAATAGCGCGAGTTTTCTAAAGGAATCCCCCATACACCACCATAAAAGGTTGTCTTCTCCATGCCAACACAGCAGAATGTAGAAAATTTAAGTCCACAAGAAACCTCTGTTGTGGGTTTTAAAGACTTAGGATTGCATCCTAGGATTTTAAAATCCATTGCTGAGGCCGGGTTTGTCCAGCCTAGTCCCATTCAAGAAAAAGCAATTCCTGTGATTTTGCAAGGGCGCGATGTGATTGCCCAAGCCCAAACAGGCACGGGCAAAACCGCCGCGTTTGCTCTGCCCATTATCCACAATCTTAAAAACGATCGCAGTGTAGAAGCACTTATCATCACCCCCACTAGGGAACTAGCCATGCAAATCAGCGATGAGATTTTTAGATTGGGTAAGAGCTCACGCACCCGCACCATTTGTATTTATGGAGGGCAGAGTATCCGCAAACAATGCGAATTGTTGGAAAGACATCCCCAAGTAATGATCGCAACTCCCGGACGGCTTTTAGATCATCTCAAAAATAAGCGACTCAAGCATTTTAACCCTAAAGTTGTTGTCTTAGATGAAAGCGATGAGATGTTGGACATGGGCTTTTTGGACGACATTGAGGAAATTTTTGATTATCTGCCCAATGACGCACAAATTCTACTTTTCTCAGCCACAATGCCCCCGCCTATCAAAGATCTAGCCAATAAAATCCTACAAAATCCCGCTTCTATTCACATCGCCCCAGCTAACATCACTAACGCGGACATTTCTCAACGCTTTTATGTGATCAACGAACACGAACGCAATGAAGCTATCATGCGTTTGCTTGATAAAGAAAATCACACTAAGAGCATTATTTTTATGCGCATGAAGCGCGAAGTTGATGAGTTGCACCATTTCTTAGTGGAAAGAGGCTATAAGACAACGCCACTGCATGGAGATATGGAACAACGCGCGCGCCAAGAGTCCATTAAGGCTTTTAAGTCTAAACACGCCGATGTGCTGGTCGCTACCGATGTGGCTAGTCGCGGGTTAGATATTAGCGATGTGAGCCATGTATTTAACTATCATTTACCCCTAAATACAGAGAGCTATATCCATCGCATCGGGCGCACGGGTAGGGCAGGCAAAAAGGGCATAGCCATCACTTTGGTAACCCCCTTGGAGTATAAAGAATTACAACGCATGCAAAAGGAAATCGACTCCACTATCGAGCTTTATGAGATTCCAGACATGAATGAGGATCGCCTAGTGCGCTCGCTTTCCAAAGTGGAAGTTGATGAGGAAGTTGTGAGTTTATATGAGCGACTTATGGAGCAATTTGAACCTGCGCAACTGACCTTAAAGCTTTTAAGTTTGCAGTTTAAAAGTCAAAAAATTAGCAAAGAGGACTTCCTAAGCCCCTCCAAATCTGAGCACAAAACTTTCCGCAAACGCTCCTCGCATTCTAAACCCCGCCACACTCCACGACAGAGTAGACAAAGGTAGCGCGTATGCCCATCGATCTTAACGAACATCTCAAAAATAAGCAGGGCAATCAAAAACCCCAAGTCCCCAAAGAGCCCGATAAGACCCCATCTTCCTTTAAACCTGCCATGCCTCCAAACTTTTTTCAATCCAAACGATTCACTTCATTAGTGATTTTGGTTTTAATTGTGGTGATCTTGCTGATCGCCAAGCCCTTTATGATTATCCAATCTGGTGAAATAGGGATCAAAGTTACAGCCGGGAAATACGATCCTCTCCCCTTGCAACCTGGAATCCATTTTTTCATCCCGCTTGTGCAAGATATTTTAGTGATCGATACGCGCGTGCGCACTATTAATTTTTCACGCACAGAGGACATGGGGATAGTGGGGAAAAATCAGGGCATTTTTAGAAATGACGCGATCAATGTAATGGATTCTAGAGGGCTTACGGTTTCTATTGAACTCACGGTACAATACCGCCTTAACTCACAAACTACCCCTCAAACTATTGCTACCTATGGTTTGAGTTGGGAACAAAAAATTATTAACCCAGTTGTGCGCGATGTGGTGCGCTCAGTGGTGGGGCGTTATCCGGCTGAAGATTTGCCCATTAAACGCAATGAGATTGCAGCTCTGATCAATACAGACATCAATAAAGAGGTTTCTAAGTTGCCCAACGCGCCCGTAGAACTTAGCTCTATCCAACTAAGAGAAATCGTTTTACCCCAGAAGATTAAAGAACAGATCGAGAAAGTGCAAATTGCCCGTCAAGAATCTGAGCGGGTGAAATACGAGGTGGAAAAAGCCAAACAAGAAGCCCAAAAACTCGCTGCTTTGGCTAAGGGCGAGGCGGATGCTAATCGTATCAAGGCTCAAGGGGTAGCCGATGCTATCGTGATTGAAGCCAAAGCCAAATCAGCAGCTAATGCTAGCATTGGGCAGAGTTTGAGCGATAAGCTCTTGAGTTTGCGCCAAATTGAAGTGCAAGGGCAATTCAACGAAGCGCTCAAGAGTAATCAAAATGCCCAAATTTTCTTAGTGCCCGGAGGAGCTGTCCCCAATGTATGGCTAGATACTAAAAGTAAGCAAAAGGCTACAACACTAGGAGAGAAAAAATAGTCTATCATGGATATTAAGCAACATATCCTTGAGATACTTCAGTGTTTTTGGGAACAAGCCAGCCCCTTAGCTTTAGGCATTTTTGGAGCGCATTATGCGTTTTTTATTTTGTTATTCTGCATGGGGATTGCGATTAGAGGTGTGATCTCTGCCTTTCTTTATGTGTTCTCTTTTCTTGTGTTATTTGGGGCCCCCTTTGTGGTGCATTATGCTACAGAAGCCTATTTTTATAAGATTAAAGCCACAATTGAGCACGCTGCCGCACTTGTCTACACCCCCGCCTTTGTTGCACAAGTCAAAATCAAAAATGAAGGCCGACTTGCCCTAAGAAAATGTGTGTTGCGTTTGGATGTACAACAATCTTTCCACAACAAATTTCAAGAGATTCTCTCTCGCGTAATTTCGGCTAAAACCTATGTCAAAACCTTTAAAACTGCTTTAGCGCGCCAAGAGGAAGCGCGTTTTAACTGGAGCATTGATTCTTATCCTTACCGCAACCATGCTTTCAAACTTACGGCAAATTGTTATTAAAATGCGCTACACTTTTTAAAATTATTTAAAGGAGCTTTATTATGAGGCGCGTTGCTTTGGCCCTTGCTACCACCCTTTTTCTAGTTGGGTGTGCTACTCAGCCTAAAAAACAAGTTTTTTTACAAAACATGCCTGCTTGGATGATAGAGGATCGGAGCATGTATGTAACTCAAGGGATTGATAGCTCTCATGTGATCAATGGGCAGGTAGAACGATCGGAGGGGATTGCTAGAGAAAGGGCGCGTTTTCGTGTAGCAATTCATATTGCCAATAAGATCAAGGACATTTACACGGCAAGTCAGAACGCAGAACAAAAGCCTTTTGACGCAGAAATTTTTAAAGAAATTACCCGCGCCATTGCAGCGAGTTTAGATAAGGAAGTGCAATTAGGAGAGTATATCAACCCTAATAACCATGAGGTCTTTATGCTAGTGCGCGTAGACGGATATAGTAGCGATCTCTTGGAAAGACGCTTGCTTGATATTAATACGCTCCATGCAGACACAATTAAAAAGATTATGGATCAAGTAAAAAAGATTTTTAATGATGTAGCCTTGTCCAAAGATGCGGCAACCCAGCATGATTTTACTAAGGAGGGGGGCGGACATTAGGGCTTGATATTTTGCCAAAACTTGGCTAAAATTGGGTAGCACTTGATGCTAAATTTTATAAAGGACGGACATGGCAGTTGGAATTTTTTATGGCACAGATAGCGGGAATTCTGAAACTATTAGCAAGAAAATCTCAGAGAAGTTAGGTGGCGCGAAGGTTTTTGATGTTGCTAAGGCTTGTAAGGCTGATTTTGATGGTTTTAGCTCAGTTGTTTTGGTTGCTCCCACAGCCGGTGCGGGTGATTTACAAAGTGATTGGGAGGACTTCTTAAACACTTTGAGTGAGGCAGATTTTTCTAATAAGACTATTGCGCTCGTAGGTCTAGGGGATCAAGACACTTATTCAGAAACTTTTGCAGAGGGGATTTTTCATCTCTATGAAAAAGCTAAGGCGGGCAAAGTTGTGGGCTTCACTTCTACAGATGGCTATACTTTTGAGGCTTCTAAATCTGTGCAAGGTGGTAAATTTGTCGGTCTTGTGCTTGATGAGGACAATCAAGACGATTTGACAGATGGGCGCATCCAAGCTTGGGTACAAGAAATCCAAGGCCAACTTGTCTAGAGGTATATCAGTGGTAGTTGGCGCAAGAAGAGTTACTTTAGCCCTTGCCACTGCCCTTTTTTTGGTTGGATGTGCTACTCAGCCTAAAAAACAAGTTTTTTTACAGGACATGCCTGCTTGGATGATGGAAGATCGAAGCATGTATGTAACTCAAGGGATTGATAGCTCTCATGTGATCAATGGGCAGGTAGAACGATCGGAGGGGATTGCTAGAGAAAGGGCGCGTTTTCGTGTAGCAATTCATATTGCCAATAAGATCAAGGACATTTACACGGCAAGTCAGAACGCAGAACAAAAGCCTTTTGATACGGCAATTTTTACAGAAATCACTCAAGCCATCGCAGCGAGTTTAGATAAGGAAGTGCAATTAGGAGAATATATCAACCCTAATAACCATGAGGTTTTTATGCTAGTGCGAGTCAGTGATTATAACGCCACTCGTTTAAAGCAATTGCTCCAAGACATTGAAGTTTTAGACAACACCACAATCAATAATATCTTACGAGGTGTCAAAAAGGTTTTTGAGGAAGCCCTTAGTTACGATGATGTAAGCGTGCCTCAGAGCATGTAGAGTGCTTATTTTGAGCTCTCGTGGCGCGTTCAGTTTAGCCCCACACCTTAATCGTTTAGATTTTTAAGCAATTTTAAGTTTGGTTGCGCTTGAATACCTCTTTGTTATCTAACAAACAAAGGAGTCTCATGTTACCCCCCCCCCCCTGTAGGATTTAATTCTCATCTTCTCTTATGTTGCGTGCGCGTCTTAAACCCACGACAAGGAGTTTAACATGTGCCCTTACTTGCTGGAGTGGCTATTGGCGTTGGAGCAAAATGGGTTTATGATGAATTTTTTAAAGAAGATGAAAAAGATTCCCGCAAAGAAGACTCCCCACCCCCAAAGAAAAAGCTCTACTTGCTCTATGGTCTTAGCGGAACGGGCAAAACAGAACTGCGCAATGTCTTAATTGATCGCGAATTTAAAGGCACACCTCCAACAACACAGCAACCCGATATGCACGAAAGAGGGAATTTTGGGCTAATAGATTGCACCGGGACCAATCATAGTCTCAATAACGAGTTTATTCAAACAAACACTAAAGACTTTGATGAATGCTTTGTTGTCTATGTCTTTAGCGCGGCGCAATATCTCAAAGAACCAGAGATAGCCCAAGAAATTAAAGATAGGCTTGGAATCTATACAAAAATGATGCCAAGTATAGGTGTAGAGAAAGTTTTTGCGCTGGGCACGCATAGCCCAAGCATGCAACATAAAAGCTATGTGCCTAGTCAAGATGAACATGGACACATTATCCAAGAATTGCAAAATTTAGCCCTTGTGCGGATTTTTGAGCTCAAGGAGAGTCCTTATTCACAGATTGAAAGATTTTTAGGCATTTCATGAGTGTCTATGCTTATATGCAAAATGCGGAGCAACAGCTCGTAGTGGTGCAAGATGGCAAAATCTTAGCGGGGCAAAATCAAGAACAAGCCCTAGAGACCATCAATCAAACCCTTTTAGCACTTTCAACCAAGCTTAAAAAAGAGATGATTTGTGATGTAGAAGATAAGCGTCTAGTCTATCTAAAACACCCCAAATTAGATCGCTTAGGGCGGGTGTGTTACGCTTTTTTTATCTGCGATAAAAACCAAGACTTAGAAACAATCATCCCAAACGCGCAGGCTTTGGGCTTTGAAGTTGCAGAGGTTGCTAAAAAACTAAAGTGGTGGTCATGGCTTTATTGTAAATATTGGGTGCACTCAAAAATTGAGTGTGTCAAAAAAATAAACTTCTTAAAATCAGAAAAACCAAAAGGACGGTAATGAATAAAGTCATCTTACTAGACAAATCTCAAGCGCAGGAGTTTAGCGCGGCTAAGAGCCTTTTCCCTCAGGAGATGAAAGTTTTTGAAGGTTATGAGATCAAAGAAGGCGCGTTAGTGTGTGGCACGCGCGAGATTCAACCCTCTAAAGAGGGCGCGTTGGTGGTGGTTGAATCAGACATCTTGACCGGGCATTTTTACCCCCTAGAGACCTATCAAGAAGATTACCATAAAGATTTGGCACACTTTTTGGGGACACTCTTTAGTAAAATGGGCAAAACGGATTTTTGCTACGAAATGAGCAGGAATCAAGAGGAATTTAAAGCGTTAGAAGAGAAGATACACATGGAGGGGGATGCAGGTGCTATTGTGCTTGAAGCTTCTGCGCAGACCCAGCTCCAAAATACCCAAAAGACAGAGAAAAAACAATCTTCCACACTCAAACACAAATCCGGTGATCTTGGAGGTAAGTGCACCCCTGAGCAATTGCAAGCGTGGCTAGATGAAAATAAAATTAGCGATCGCGCTTTAGAAAAATTAGGTGTAGCGGACGTTGTAGAAGCCTTTAAAAGAGAGGGGAAAATTAAAGCGGGTGTATCTGTTTCTAGGTTTTATGAAGTGGAAGAGATTTTCCAAGAAGCCAACCATGAGCAAGCGGACTTTCAAGCTCGGATTGGTATGAAGAAGGGCTTGCAAAACTTTTTTGCTAAAGGGTTTTTAGCCAAATTATCTCGATTAAACTTAGGCGTAGAGGTGGGTGGTTCTGGGGCGCGCAAAACCCAAACTGAGAGCTATGAAAAATACGCCCTATTTTATAAAGCCAAATTTTAAGCAGGAGAAATAGTGCCAGAAGTTAGGAAAAGTTTAAAAAACGGCTTAGATGTGGAATCTGTCCTATCCACAGCCGGAGTGATTGCCAAACACGCCCTGCCCCCTAAAATCCGCACACATATAGACACTTTGCTTACCACAAAACAGATGGCGCAAAATTTTTATGAGCAATATTTGGAAGAATTTCCTATTTACCGCGAGGGTGATGGAGTGAGCGAGCCGGCTATTGGCAGTGTGTTATGGCATGATTTAGTGGACACGCTTTCACACAGCGGAATTTATGTAGGTGGGGGACAGATCGTGCATTTGACAGGTAAGCTCAATGGGAGCAAAATCGAGCTATGCAATTCTGAGGCATTTGCTGGAGGTAAGACTATCTTTGTTTCTTGTTTGGGCGCAAAAGCTATCGGAGATTTGGAGGTAGCCAAAAGAGCATTGGCTTTAGTAGGACAGACTAGAGATTATCACTTGTTTAAAAATAATTGTCATGGCTTCATTGTAGAATGTTTAGGGCAGAGCATGGAGGGCGCAATTTATACGCGTAAGCCCAGCCAAGAGGTTGCTAGAATCTTAGGGATGGATTGTTGGCGGGCGTGGAAAACGTAATTTTATTTAGTTAAGTCTTAAATTTTTTAGTTATAGTGCATGGGTTAGATTCGCAGAAAGGCGCATATGTTTATTCAAGTTTTGAATGTTGCACAATAGCAGGTGTTTTTATACCTAGCTAGGAAAGTGATTGAAGCCGATGGTGTCGCATGAGTTGCAACTCAACGCATTGGATGTGATCAAGAAGCAATGCGAACATGGTGTCCATGAGAAAGAAGTACCATTAAGCGAGCTAGGCAAGTTGTTTACAACCAACCAAGCTAAGCATGCTGTGTTGCTAGAGTTGGTTTCTGTGGCTCTAGCAGATAGCCGTTGGCATGATAGAGAGCGCGATACAATCTACACATATGCTAAAGAAATGGGTATTTCTACCCAAAAGGTAGATCAGCTCAAAGATTGGGTACTTAGAAATTTTGCGCTTTATCAAGAAGCCTTGCAATTATTAGAGTAGGAGATGGAATGTTGTGTCTGACATCAGAACGAAAACGACATTGTAAAAAGGCACAAGAGGCCTTTGATAAGATCGTTAAGATTGCACCCAAAGCGTCTGTGGGAATAGGTGTAGGCGTAGGATTTTTACTAGCCACGGTGCCGGTTGTGGGGGCTGTGGTGACTTTAGGAGCGGTTGCTACTGGAGTTGGCTTGGAACTTAAAGATAAAATTAAGGGTAGTGATGCCTAAGGATTCCTCAAAAGACACATCATGTCCTAAGGTACCCAAAGCCGTAGCAGGCTTTGTGGTGGGTGGATTCCTAGGCTCAATGGTGCCTTTAGTGGGCACTCTTGTGGGTGCAGGAGTGGGTGCAGCACTAGGGGCTTGTCTGAGTTTAAAGGAGGATGAAACTCAGAACACTTGAGTGCACCTGTTTGACTCAACAAAAGTTATTTGACAATATTTTAGGGCTTGGTACTTTTTTCAGAATAGTGGGAGGGCAGAGCACATTGTTCTTGCGTCTGACTTATGCCGACCAATTATAAAAAATCTTAAAGATAATTTCTTTATCAAACTATTGCATTTTTGATATAATTGAAGCTTTTGTATTTCTGCTTAAATTCGAAAATATTCGTCAGTGTTTTATGCTCGAATTATTAATCATCACAAGGAGTGATAAGGTGCATTTTTTTAAAGTACTGGCCACGACCTTTTGCGTACTTGGAGCAGAGAATAGCGGTTTTTTGGCTCATTGGGTGTCCAATACTCAGGTGTAACTCAATCTTATGGAGCAAATGCGCGAACAAATAGCACAATTCAAACTTCGCAAATTACCGATCGCGCACCCGCAAGCAGTATTTTTAGTTCAGAGGGTGAAAAACCCAAAAATCCACCGCAAACTAACACTATCGATGCTGTAACACAAGTAGATCAACAGCTCCAAGAGTTGCAGAAGTGGGATGGAAAAGCCCCACAGCCACCAATTGATAAAATTCAAGCCGCCATCAGTGCGAATCACCAAGCACTTCAGACTTGGGCAGATGGGATTGCCAGCGATGCTAAAACCACTAATCAGAACAGCGAAACAAAGACACTAGGAGGCCTGTTTCAGATGTTAACCGAACAGGTAGAAACAAATGTCAAGCCCAAACAAGCTCAAGTTGTAGAGCCTATCAAAAGCGAGTTGACAACCTTTTATGATGATACTTTTGACCCGCTCTATCAAGCCTTTAGTTCTGACACGCCCATTTCATTAAGTGGCATCAATGCGCAGCTACAGAACATGAGTACTGCGCTTGCTAATTTAGGAGAATCCTCCCTACAACAATTATTAGAGGTAAATCATCAGGGAGATTTGGGTGTCCAAGTACCAAATGATAGAAGTGGGTTGGCACAAGTGATTAAAGACGATGTAATTCAACTGCAGGCCACGACTGCTGCACTCCAAAAAAGCGTTCAAGGATGCGAACAATCTAGTTCATGCAAGGCTCTTTTTCAAAATTCTATTTATTCCTCCCATAACCTCACTACCTACGATTCTAAAATAAATCGTGTTACTACCCGCGCTTCTTTTGGTGGAGTTAATCTCCAAGTGGGTTATAAATACTTTTTTGGATCTAAAAAGCGTTGGGGTGTGCGTGCTTATGGGAGTTTTAGCTACAACGGCGGTAAAATCAAAACACACACGATTAACAATGTTGTTTATGGAGCGGGCATAGATGGGCTTTACAATTTCTTTGAGCGCGGCACTCACACTCAAGGGTTTTTTTTAGGACTTATTCTAGCAGGAAGTACATGGAGCGCTGGAGATTCCTTGATCAAGTGTGTTAAAAGCAGTGCTTGTAAAATCAGTGCCAACACTACTTATTTTCAACTCCCCTTAAATATGGGCTATCGGAGCAATTTTGGCAAGAATGGTTTTGAAGTGGGCTTGCGCGTTCCGTTATTGCCTATTACCCATAACATAATTACCCAAGAAACAGCACAGGGCGCTTTTAAACAAGAATTTGGTTTCCGTCGCGATATTTCCGTGTATGCTAACTATGTGTATAATTTCTAATTTCCTAAAATAGAATTCTATATGACCTGATAATCCTGTCCAAACTCCAAACTTAATCAATCAAAATCTTTCAAGAAACACCTTAGGGGCGTAAGGCTAGGGGCACAACCTCTAACAAAACCAGTGTATGTCTTTAGCAGACAAACATAGCATAATCTTACAAAGAGCACCACTTGCAAGCGCACAAACTACAGGACTTAAAAGGGCTGTAGAGCTTTGCATAAACCAATAGAAAAACCTTTTCACGCATGTAGCATGACTTAATAGAGTCTTATTGTTGATGCTCTCTAGTGCAAAAATCTAAATCCTTTTCTAACTCCTTTGTATAAGCCAATAACTCTTTTAGATATTCTAACATCTCTAAACTCTTAGGAGGTCTGCTAGGCTTTTGGATTTGACATTTAATAGGCGTGTAAACCTTTTGATGGACAATACGAGGGGTGCAACCTAGGAAAAGAAGACTTGAAAATGTAGATTAATTTTGTGCGCCCATAACATGTCCATTAACTTACTTTTTCTGCGGTAGCACAAAGTGAAAACACCTTAAGTTATAATGTGCTCAAAGACCTTTGCGCACTTAGTCAAATTTGCAGAGCAACAACTCATGCCTCTTGTTTTCCTTCATCACTATTTCTCTTTTTAGCCATGTCGTAAAAGCCTTTTAAAATTATCTAGACTTTTAGGCCTTTCTCCTTGCTCTCCCATCTGTTGTGTTAAAATAGGTGAGAACTTCTGAGCTTACCCCAAAAGGCATTCCGATTCCATGATTACTGAACACAATCTAAAAGACATCTTAAACACTCTGGGCTTTAAAATACGCAAGGGCGAAGTCTTTGAATGCAACTATCCTAATAATGCCCAAATTTGCGTAGATTTCAACGCCAAAAGCATCGCCTACACCCCGCAAGATCCACGTTTTAAAGAAGGGCAATACCCCAGTCTTGAGCACCCTAGCACGGGTTTTATCATCCACCGCAACACCACCACTAATTTTAGCTCCAATGAAAACTTTGTATGTTTGATCGCGGTGCATAAGCTTTTAGAGAAAGGCTACGCCCCCGAGCACATCATTTTAGAGCCCACTTTTAAGATCGGGCATGGCCAACAGGTTTATGGCGACATCTTGCTCTTGGATCAAGAATTTAACCCCCTAGCCCTCATTGAAAATAAAACCTATGGCGCAGAGTTTAGCAAGGCTTGGAACGCCACGCTCAAAAATGGCGATCAGCTCTTCAGCTACTACGCCGTGCACAAAACCCCCTATCTCTGCTTGCTCACTTTCAAAGACGCACACGCAACTGACATGCGCTTAATTTCCATGCAAGACAACCCCAAACATTTAGAGCGTTTGAACCGCGATTGCAAGCAGGAGGACAAAAAACGCGGCTTTGCAGACCCAAGCAACACCAACGCCAAAAGTTATTTTGAGGTCTGGAGTCAGACCTACTCTAACGCCTTCACCACAAAAGGGCTTTTTGAAGAGGACATCCAAGCCTATCGCATTGGCAAAGAAAAATACGGCTTGCAAGATTTAAGCGTGGTGTCTGCAAGCCAGATCGCGGGCATTTACCACGAATTTGCCACGATTTTACGCCACCACTCCATTGGCAACTACGAAAACAGCTTTTATATTTTGGTCGATCTTTTCTTATGCAAGGTCATCGATGAAATCAAAAACCCTAACGACCTCCAATTCACTTATAAAGGCGTGGTAGCCGATAACCCCTTTGCCTATTGCGATAGGCTTTTAAACCTCTATGAAATGGGCGTTCAAGAACTTTTTCATAAGAAGGTCATCAATGTGAAAAAAAGTGCCATTGGCGATCTCTTCAAAGAAGCCCAACGCTATGAGGGCAAGTTTAAAGAAAAGCTAGACGACATCTTTGATCAACAAAAATACTTCAATATCAAAAAATTTAACTTCATCGAGGTCGAAAACTCCGAAGAGTTTTACCTCAACTTTAAGGTTTTGGTCCAAGTGGCCGGGCTCATCCAAGACCTACACCTCAGCAAAAGCGAACATAACCAATTTTTAGGCGATCTCTTTGAGGGCTTTTTAAACCGCTCCATCCACCAAACTGAAGGGCGTTTTTTCACCCCCATGCCCATCACGAACTTCATCATCCACTCTTTGCCTCCCCTGCCCAACAACCCCAAAGTTTTAGATTTCGCTTGTGGGGCGGGGCATTTCTTGACTGAAATCATGGCGCGCTACCCAGACACACAAGTGCATGGCATTGAAAAGAACAAAGACCTCTCCAAAGTGGCCAAACTCGCCTGTATTTTCCACAACTCCAACAGCCAAAGCCAAGTGATTTTTCAAGACGCGCTTGACTTCATCGCCCCCCGGTATGCTAAAAACTTCGAGCTAGCAAGCTTTGATTGCATTCTCTCCAACCCCCCCTACTCCGTCAAAGGCTTTTTAAGCACGCTTGAGGCTAGCGCGCTCAATCCCTTTAGTCTCAAGAGCAGCATTGATCCTAAGAGTTATGAAAACAATAGTTCGATCGAATGTTTTTTTATCGAGCGCGCTTGGCATTTCCTCAAAAAAGGCGGGATTTTTGCGCTCATCTTACCCGTGAGCATTTTACAAAAAGGCGGGATTTACGAAAAGACGCGTAGCTTACTCTTGGAGCGTTTCCGCCTCTTGTGCATTGTCGAGCTCAACTCGCGCACCTTTGGGAGCACGGGCACACAGACCATTATTTTATTCGCCCAAAAAGTGCAAAAATACAACACCGATCTCCTAAATGCGCTTGTTAAAGCCAATTTTGAAGAAAAAGAGCTCGTGGGCGACTTCAAGCAAACCGCGTTTTTAAAAGAATATTGCGCCTTTATGCACTATCCCCTAGAAGACTTTAAGGCTTTTTTATCACAACGCGCCCTAAGCCCCGCCCTGCAAGCCCACGCGATTTTTAGCGAATATCACAATGACTTCAAGGCCAAAGAGCCCAAAGTCTTTAAGAGAAAACAACCCAGTGAGGGGCTTAAAAAAACATGGCTTACCAGCGCACAGGACAAGAGAAAACAAAACACTTATTTGAAAAGCCCAGAATATCAAGAACGCTTAGAGAGGTGGCAAAACGAACAATTTTATGAGGACATCTATACTTTAGAGTTGGACAAGATGCGCGCGTTTGCCTTGAGCAAGGAGGAAGAAGTGCTGATACTCAAAAGTCCCCCCGATAAAAAGAGCGATAACAAGAGCAATAAGGCCCAGATTGTAGCGTTTTTGGGCTATGACTGGAGCAATCGTAAGGGGGATGAGGGCATTAAGTATCTGAGCGATCAAGCCAGCGCGCAGGACCTAGATCACGAAGTTTTAAGCAACATCGCCTCTATTAAACACATCCAAACCCCCCTTTATAATCCCAGCGACCCCAGCGACCCCAGCAAATTAGCCCATGCGCTTAAAAGCTTTATGCGCTCCATGCTAGAAAACACCCCCCACCCAAATTTGCCGCGCTATATTAACCCAAACCCTGATGGCTATCAGCTTTTTAGCACGCCCTTAAGTGAGCTCATCGACTTTTCTAAAAGCGTGCTAGACAAGGCGATTAGTCTAAATCCCAAACAAGAGGCGATAAATCCCTTTGAGGGGGGCAAATGGAGGCTAGTGAAATTGGGGGAACTCATCCTAGAGAGAGCAAAATCTAAAATTCAAGTCAATCAGGCTAAAGACAATAAGGAGGGCGCATATCCCTTTTACACCAGTGGGCTTAACATCTACCGCTACGATGAGGCATTGATAGAGGGGGAGAACATCTATTTATCAACGGGAGGGAATGCGCTCGTGCAATTTTACGAGGGGGAAAGCGCTTACTCTACGGATACTTATGTCATCGCCAGCAACGACCCCACCCGTTTGAAAACAAAATACCTTTTTTATGTGCTTAACATGCAAACGGACTATATCAACACCCATTTATTTAAGGGCATGGGGCTTAAGCATTTGCAAAAAGGGGACTTTAAAGCCCTTAAAATCCCCTTGCCCCCTTTAGAAGTGCAAGAGCAAATCATCGCTAAGTGCGCCCAAGTAGAAAAACGCTACGAGCAGGTGCGTATGAGTGTGGAGCAGTATAAGGCCTTGATTTTAGCCGTGCTAGAGGCGTGCGGAGTGTGCGGTGCGAAAAATGGGGGGGGGGGGGGGTAGAAAGTGCCCTTAAAATCCTAGAGACCCTAGCCACCCTAAACCTAGAGGCAACACAGCCCACAGACCCCAAGTTAGAGGAGCTCAAAAGCTTAGTCCAAGATTTACCTAACCCACCAGCTGAGGGGTGGGAAATGGTGCGCCTTAGCAACCCCGAGCAATTCCATTTAAGCATAGGCAAACGGGTTTTAGACAGCGAGCTAAACCCACAGGGCAAAATCCCCGTTTATAGCGCCAATGTTACTAAACCTTTCGGCTATATCAGCCATGAGTTGCTAGAGGATTACAATAGCGATTGTGTGCTGTGGGGCATTGACGGGGATTGGATGACCGCCTACATACCAAAAGAAACCCCCTTTTACCCGACCGACCATTGCGGAGTTTTACGCCCCCTTGATCCCAACATTAAGGCTAGGGTTTTGTGCCACGCCCTGCACCAAGTCGGGCAAGAACAAGGCTTTTGCCGCAACTTACGCGCCTCACTCCAAAGAGTGAAAGACCTTAAAATCCCCCTCCCACCCCTAGCAGCCCAAGAGCAGATCGCAAGTGTCCTAAGCCAAATTGAGCAAGAAATTGAGCGCCTAGATCGCCAAATCGCCACTCTTGAGGGACAAGAACAAGAGATTTTAAAAGAGTTTTTAGGCGCAGAAGAGAGAGAGAGAGAGAGAGATCGCAAAAACTTAAAACAATCTTAGAAAAACTAGAGCGCGCCAAAGCCCTCAAAGAGTCTTGCCTCGCCCTTCTCACCCACGCCCTAGAAAAAGCGGGGCTAAAACCCACCCTAGCCACGCTTTTAGACAATTTACCCACACCCCCCGCCAGCGGGTGGGATTGTGTCAAATTGGGGGCACATTGTCTCATTAACCAACACAGCCACAACCCCAGCCTTGAGAGCCAAGAATACCGCTACATCGATATTGACTGCATAGAAAAAGGCACGGGCAAAATCCGCCTAAACCCTCCCATAGCGGGCAACCAACTCCCCACAAGGGCGCGCCGTCTAGCCCCTGCTGATAGTGTCGCTATCTCTAGCGTGCGCCCCTACCTAAAGGGCTTTGCCTACATTGAGGCAAGCATGCCAAATACCCTATTTTCTACAGGCTTTGCGATTTTGCAGGGCAAAGAGAGTCTAAACTCTAAATTCTTGTATCTCTTATTCATGTTTTCAGCAGATTTAATGCGCCAAATGGAGGAGCGCATGCCTAAAGCCTCTTACCCAAGCCTCAATACAGAGGACTTTAACGCCCTTAAAATCCCCCTTCCACCCTTGCAAGTGCAAGAGCAGATTGTGCGGATTGTAGAGAGTTTGCAAACCCAAATAGACACCCTACAAATCCAAATTCAAGATCGCAGCATAGCCACACAAAGCATTTTAAACAAACATTTACACTTTGCAGAATGAGAATATTCAACATGTTAAAACTTATGAATTTAAGTTAATGGTGGTCAAAACTTCTCATTAACATATTCCTAAAGCCTCTTTTAACACCCGATCAAAAGAGTTAAATACATCGCCTAGGTCAATAGGATAACTCTCTTTGCCAATGTGAATCTTTTTATTTTGGCTATCCGCACAAACGCGTTTGTTATGGATTTTAAAGTGGGTGCTTTTGGGATAGTCTTTTTCTTTATTATCATTAATGTAGGGACTAAGCCCGGCAGCATTTTTTTCTTGGCAATAAAGATAAAAGCCATACCCCAATAGATCAAGAGCTGTGCTGTAAAAAAGCTTTGTCCCATTGCAAAGCAATACCCTGATCACCACGCTATCGTGCCATTCAAAAGCAATGCGACGGCTTCTTGGGGCAATGTCTTTTTTGGCATTTACAAATTCAAATAACCCTTTTTGTTTAATCAAGAGTTGATCCCACCACTCCCTTTGTAAAAATGCGTTGCTGTTGGTGTAGTCTGCCCAAAAATTATGCATGTCCTTTTCTAGGTCTCCCGCTCCGCTTAACCTATCCAAGAATGTTTTAAAGTAGGGGAGTCCCGTATTAAATCGCCCCTCTAAAAGATCATGGAGCGCATCGCGATCTAAGAAGTGCTGGGTGGGGTTGTTGCCATAAAAGTAATTGGTGTAATAAAAGCTATAATTCCCCACGCATAAAAACGCCCTTTGGAATAGGCAAAAGTGTTGGTCTAAAAAATCCGCACTATAAATTTGTGTGGTGAGGGTGGCATATTTTTGGAACTTCTCTAGGTTGGGAGAGTTGTAGTTGGAGTTTTTGCTAAATGGGGTCTGTTCATCAAAGTGTGTATCGCTAAAATTGAGCAAAAAATCCACCCAACCACACAAAAACTTATGATTGCTAGTTTCATTGAGGATTGCCTCCCACCCCTGCTTGGTTTGGCGATCTTGTAAAATCAAGCGGGCTTTGCGCACTTCAAGAGCGTAAATTTCAGAATGGAAACTATGGGTGGGGTGTTGGTCTAAGAAGCGGTAAATATCCTGTGCACCCGGGGCAATAAAATTGAATAATTGCCCAAAACTCTTAAGGCTTGTGGGGTCGCCTAAGCGGTGGTTTTCAATGAAGTGCTTACACACCCGCCAATAATCTTGAAAGGCTTCTTGGCTAGGCTTTGGATAATGTTGGGCTAGAGCTAAGAGGGCAAAAAAATAGCAAATCTTTTTATACTCCAAACTCTTATACTTTTCTTTCTCTGTTTCTAAATGGAAAAAACTAGCCTTGATATTGAAAAAGTCTTGGGCACTGTGCACTACCAGTAAATCCATGGCATGATCTAAGGTTTGGATATGTGGCAACTCTTGCAAGGGCGCATAAAACTCATTGATGGGCTTGTTAGGATCAATGGCTTCGCTAATATCCCCTTTGGTCATTTCGCTATCCAAACAAAAAAAGATATTGGCATAATGCAAAAAACATAGGCCCCTACTATCCAAATTTTTGGGGTCTCCTCCAAAAAAGTAATCGCTCCATTTATTGTCTATGCTTTCTAATAGGCTAGCGGGTATGCCCTCTTTGGTTTCCATAAAGGCCTTTAGGTTTTCATAGGGGCTAAGTTGCTTGCCTCTAGCGTTCATCTTAATGTAAAGTTCTTCGCCTAGCTTAAATTCTTCCATGTCAAAGACATTAAAAGTGATGCGCTCCAAGTGTTCTAGGGTGATGTTGGGGCATTTTTCATATTGTGCATGGATTAAATCTAGCATGTGCAACATGGCTTTGATGGTGGGATCGTTATTTAAGTCATCTTGCCCCCCAAAAGTTCCCCCCATACTCTTAATGGCTTTGCTGGGGGTTTGTCCGTCCAAATCAAAATCCTTTTTGATCAGATTTTGGCAAAAATTTTTGGAGCTAGCACGGGTAGCGTAGGTAAATTTCTTAAGCAAGGCGCGCACCTCATCTAGCTGATTGGCTCTCTTGTAGCCATAAAAATACAAGAGCCAAAGCGTGGTTAGGCGTTGTTGCCCATCAATGGGGATAAAGCTATGATTTTCTTGATAGCCATAAATAAAATCCAAATGCAGGTTCTGCCCCGTTTTTAGGGTATAGAACAAAACCTCTAAAAAGCCTTTAGCCGTACTCTCTTGACTATTGCGTCCTTGTGCATAGTCTCTTTGCAACATGGGGATTTTGATCGCTTGGTAGTTTTCTAAAAACTGTTTAAAAGAAAAAACTTGCATCAGGCCTCCAAGTATTTTTTTAGATATTTCTTAATTTCCTTAAGATAATCTTCTCGATCGGTGCTGGTAAAAACATCAGCGCAGTCTTTTTTGGTGGAAAATTCTTTGTTAAAAACCTTTTGAGTCGTGATGGGGATGAGTCTATCTTGTTTTTGTAGCTCTAGGATTTCTGATCGCTTACGGGTAAAATCCAATTTTTGATTTTACTATTGGTGCGTTTGTCTAATAGGGTGAGGTTAGAAATGCGGTGCATATTCTCATCATCTTTGAAATTTTGATCGATACGCTCAAACAACGCTTCTAAATCTTTTAAAGAGACATTCTCAAGCCGTTTCAAAGTTTCTTGAATTGCTTTGTTCAGTTCGGCATTCTCGATATGCTGCGACACCTCTTGAAGCCATTTTTTGACTTGATCGGTTTGCCCTTTGGCAATATTTTCAGTAATGCTTTGGGAGTTTTGCGCATAAATGTGCTCTAAACTCCATTTTTCCAGCACAAAGCGGTTAAATTTAAAGCAATCTGAGATCTTTTGATCGATTAGGAACTCGAGGTTAAAGAGCAAGAGCAATGTCTGCAACGCGTTATTGTCTTTAGGGTATTGCAGGTCTTCTATTTTTATTTTTTCCTTTCTATTTTGCAAACATGCACGGGCTTTCTTTGCCACTTCCGCAGACAAAAACACAGCAAATTGGTCGTTATTTTTGACATTTAACCATGCTTGGTATATTTTGTAAATCTCCATCCCCTCTAAAGTCAAAAAACCCAAATAATGAAAAATTTCGCGATGTGGATGCTCCTTAGAGGCAAAACCAGAGAGGGTGTCTATGGCTTCTTTGAGTTTTTCCCACTCCTCTTCCATCCCTTCTTGACCTTTTTCTTGGTAGATGTGGTAAAAATGTTCAAATAGATAGCGATCTTTGCCCGTTGGTTTCACAATGGCTTTTAAATAAATCTCCACTCTTTGGATATCATCACGCAAAACCCCCTCCCCCAAGATGTCTTTTTCATGGATAGGGCTTAAGACACAATAGATAAAATCGCGTTCAGCACGGGCTTTCTTCTCATGGTCATACCAAAAATTCGATCGCTCTTTTAGCGTATCCTCATCATCTTTGAGATCTTTATTAAAAAATAAGGCTTTGATGATCTCGGCTTCTTCTAAAGGGATTTTACCACTGTTAAGTCGTCTAAAAACCTCATTTTCCTCATCCTGTGTTTCATACCAAAGCACCTTGCAATCATCAAGCAAAGTTCTTAGGAAGGCCTGTTTATCGTGTTCTTTAGCCTTAAAGAACTCTTGAATAGTCTGGTAAGCCTTGACAAAATGGTAAAAATCAATGTTGGTTTCTTGCTCCGGACTTTCCAGGCGGTTGGCGATGTCTTCTAAAAATCCCGCACTCTGCGGGCGGGTTTGGTAGGCGATTTTAAAATGGCTTTGACCTTCCAAAAACTTAATGATCAAAAAGATCGTGGTTAGGCGTTGTTGCCCATCGATCACACGATACCTATCCCCCTCTTTTTGCACCACTACGGGTTGCAAACAATAAAACTCCGCCCCTTTAGAATTTTGTCTGAAATCCCAAATATCACCTAAGAGATCCCCCACCTCCTGATCCCTCCAGCGATACCCCCTCTGGTAACTGGGCACAAAAAAATCAAAATTTTCAAGTTCTTTGAGCGTGCGCAAACTCTTCACTTCTTCCATCAAATATCCTTCAACTAAATCGCTATGAGTTATATCTTAAGGAATCCAACATAACTCCCCATTTCTGCTATACTGCCCCTTTTTTTAAGGGGTGTGTATGCAAACTTATGGCTTGGATTATTGGGGTAGAGAGGATTTTTGCATTGATGAGGGTTTGGTAAAGGTGAATGCGGGGGCGCGCCCAAGCCTTATAGACATTGTGCAAGACATGCGCGAACAGGGCTTTAAGGGGCCTTTGCTATTACGCTTCCCCCATCTGATTAGCAAGCAGGTTAACAAACTCTTTAACATGTTTTCTCAAGCCATCGAGCAATACCACTATAGCGGGGCGTTTAAAGCGGTTTTCCCCCTCAAGGTAAACCACATGCCCCATTTTGTGTTGCCCTTAGTGGAAATTTCCAAACGCTTTAAGGGTTGTTATGGTTTAGAGGCGGGCAGTAAAGCCGAGTTGATTTTAGCGATGAGCTATGTCCAAGAAGGCGCGCCCATCACGGTCAATGGCTTTAAAGATCGTGAGATGATCGAGTTGGGCTTTATTGCTGCTAGCATGGGCGCAGACATCACTCTAACCATTGAAGGGCTCAACGAACTTAAGACTATCTTAGAGGTGGCGCGCGCGCGTGGGATTGGGAGCAGTAAGCTCTGCCCTAAAATTGGAATTCGCGTGCGCTTGCACAGCTCTGGAGTGGGGATGTGGGCCAAGAGCACGGGTATCCATGCTAAGTTTGGGCTAGCCAGCACGGAGCTATTAGAGGCGATGCGCTTGTTAGAAGATCATGGCCTCACTGCGCAGTTGCGCATGATTCACTTCCACATCGGAAGCCAGATTAGCGACATCACCCCACTAAAAAAAGCCCTTAAGGAGGCGGGCAATATTTATGCCGAACTGCGCAAAATGGGGGCGTTTAATTTGGATAGCGTGAATATTGGGGGTGGCTTGGCCATTGAGTACGCCCAACACAAGCACCAGTGTGAGCGCAACTACACCCTAGAGGAATTTGCCGGGGATGTGGTGTTTTTGCTTAAAGAAATTGTCAAGCACAAGCAGGAGTTAGAACCTAATATTTTTATCGAATCGGGGCGTTTTATCAGCGCTACGCATGCCGTGTTGGTCGCTCCTGTATTAGAGCTTTTTTCTCAAGATTATGATGAAAGCATTTTACACCTCAAGGAGCACAACCCCCCCCTAGTGGCCGAAATGGAAGATCTTTATCATAATATCAACGCCAAAAACGCCATTGAGTACTTGCATGACAGCTTAGAGCATATGGAATCACTCTTTACACTTTTTGATTTGGGTTATATTGATTTGCAAGATCGCAGTAATGCAGAGGTTTTAGGACACCTCATCATTAAAAAAGCTATCGGGTTTTTGCGCCACAAGGATCATAACGACATTATCCGCATTCAAGAGCAGGTGCAAGAACGCTATTTGCTCAACTGCTCTTTTTTCCAAAGTTTGCCCGATTATTGGGGCTTGAAGCAGAGTTTCCCTGTGATGCCTTTGCACAAACTAGAGAGCGCACCTACACGAAGCGCGAGCCTGTGGGATATTACTTGTGATAGCGATGGAGAGATCAGTTTTAATAAAAATAAACCCCTCTTTTTGCACGATGTGAATGTGCGCCAGGAGGAGTATTTTTTAGGCTTCTTTCTAGTGGGTGCTTACCAAGAGGTGCTAGGCATGCGTCATAATCTCTTCACTCACCCTACTGAATGCTGTGTGTATGTGCATGAGGTGGGTGAAAAAGAACCTTATTCTATTGAAAACATCATGCAGGCTCAGACAATCTTAGACGCGTTGGAGGATTTGGACTACGACACTAAAGAGATCGAGCGGCTCTTAAAGCAAAAGATCGAAGAGAGCGCGCTTTTAGATTTGGAGGATAAACAAGAAATACTTGGGCGACTCTATGTGATGCTCAGTGAAAATGGCTATTTGCGCACACTCGCCCCGCAGGAGCAAATATTAGCGTAATGACAAATCGTTTCAAGATGGGTTTTAGAGATATTTAAAGAGAGTTCTAGCACACTCAAAGGCAGGGGGCACTCTAGCAGTTTGACTGCGTCTTTAGTAGTAACTAACAGGGAAGTCGCTCCGTGTTGCTCAAAGGCTTTTTGTAAGAGGGTTTGATCAAAATAGGCATGGTCTTTAAAATAGAGTTTGCCCACTACTGCGGGCAAGTAAGGGTCTAAACGGCTAGGGTTAGCAATGGCGGTTACTAAGAGCATTCTAGGAGTTGGGTTATTTACCCACACTTGACGGGTATAATCTTGCCCCTCTTGCAATAGCAAATCTGCTTCTTTGTAGCCCCCCAAAAACTCCCGATACGCCCCGCTGGGCAACACGAAATCAAAATAAGGCGCGCGTTCTGGCTTGAGCACGATATTTAATTTCTTATAGTTAAAGCGAAACCCATCATCTAATAAAATCACCTGCGCGCCCAATTCTTTAGCTTTTAAAATCCCCGCCCTGCGATCCACGCTCACCACCACGCTAGCCTTTAAGCGACTCGCACACAAAAACGCCTCATCGCCTGCCTCTTTGGGGCTCACTAAAATTTCCCCCCGCTCACTCACCACTACAAGCCCCTTAGAAGCGCGTCCATAGCCCCGACTAACCACCCCCACATGCAAGGGTTCTAAAATTTTGCCCAGTTCTAAAATAAAGGGGGTTTTGCCACTCCCCCCCACCACTAAATTACCTATGCTAATAATGGGGATTCCTAAATCTTCATAGGGAGCTAGGGCGCGCTTGAGGCGCGCAACACTCCCATAAATAAATGACACGGGCAAGAGCGCGTAAGCTAAGAGTTTCTGCCCTTTGCTGGGAGTATAAAAATAGCGTTCAATCCAGGTCATAGGAAACTAGGGGGTTGGCTTTTAAAGGCGTTTTTCTGCACCCTAGCTACAATGCTTGCCACCAAGTCGGGCGTAAAACCTAGATCACAGAGCAAATGACTATCAATGTGTGCGGGGTTTTCCCAACGCGCGCTGATTTCTTGCAAGAGGGGGTCAATGAGCGCGTAACTAAAGCCTAAATCTGCCTCATCGCTCTGTCCGCTGAAAAGGTCCGCGCTGGGGGCTTTGTTTAAGATATTTTTAGGAATGTCTAGCTCTTGAGCTAGGCTATAGACTTGGCTTTTAAAGAGGTGAGCGATGGGGTTAATTAGCCATGCCAAATCCCCAAAAAGCGTGCCATAGCCTAGCATGATCTCGCTCTTATTGCTCGTGCCCACCACCAACGCGCCAATCTCCATCGAAAAATCATAGAGTAAGTTCATGCGCATGCGCGCACAGAAATTACTCAGCCGTCCTAAACTCACATGAGGGTTTTGCTCTTTAAATAACGCCTCATAAGGCGCGATAGGGCGCGTGGTGTGCGGGATATTAAAACTCTCGCAGAGCAAAATCGCATCCTCTGTTGCGCTAGAGGAGTGGGTAGCGGGCATGATCAGCGCGTGAGTGGGTAGGACTCTTTGGCACAACACCCCCACCAACGCGCTATCCACCCCCCCGCTCATCCCCACGACAAAACGCTTAAAACCCCTTTGCGCGCTCTGGGTTTGCAAAAACAAGAAAAGTTGATCTAGGATGTTGTTCATCTAAAAATCCGGCAAAAATTTAGCGCATTTGGGATTGGGGGTGGTGTCTCCAGAGACTGCGCCATACAATAGGGGACTACAACCCAAGTAATAAACCTTGCCCTTGCGATCTTGGATGGTAAAACTCCCGCCCCCATCAATGTCAAAGATGTATTTCTGCCCCTCTAAGACAAAACTCCCCGTGATGTAGCAGGGGAATTGCTCGTAGTCTATATAGGGTGAGCTCTCATAGGTTTCACTTCTCTTAAAAAACTTTTTTAAGCTCTTGGGGTTAAAGTGCCACGCTAAACATCCCTTAATCTCTTCGCTTCCCTGTATTGCCTTAATTTGCTCTTGGGTGAGGTCTATTTTTACCGGATGAATCACGATCTTTTGAATCTGATCAAAGCCCTTTGTCCATAGCCCGCACTCCTCTCCCAAAACCTTATAACACTCTTTAACTCGAGCTGAATCTAGGGCATGGAGCACAGACCCAAGTGCCACGATGCAACATGAAAACCCTACCAATCCTTGAATTTTAATACCCATGTTCTACTCCCTAACCCCCCATTTTAACACATGCACCTAAAAGGATAGTATTAGACTTTTTCATGTAAAATCTCATTTTGCAATTAAAAAGTGTAGGAGTGATGATGGCGGAGATGAATCGGCGCGATTTTTTAAGCATGGCTTTGGCTGGGGTAGCGGGCGCAGGCGCGATCGCTAGCTTGGTTGCCATGAAAAAGACTTGGGACCCCTTGCCTAGCGTGGTATCGGCAGGTTTTACAAGCGTGGATGTGAGCAATATGAAAGATGGGGAGTTTTCTAGCGTGGAGTGGCGGGGCAAACCGGTGTATATCATCAAAAAAACCCCTCAAGATGCCTTTGATCCCAAGCGCGACTTTAAAATTCAGGACGGAGTTTTCACCGTGGGGATTCAAATTTGCACACATTTAGGCTGTATCCCTAATTTTGAATCCAATAAACAAGGCTTTTTATGCCCCTGTCATGGCGGGCGTTTTACTAGCAATGGGGTGAATATCCCGGGTACCCCACCTCCTCGCCCCTTTGAAATCCCTCCTTTTAAATTGGAAGGCTCTAAGATCACCTTTGGCGAGGTGGGGCCAGAGTATAAAAATATGGTCGCGCACGCGTAAAGGACAAAACATGGCAGAAATCAAGAAGGCAACGGGAGTTGTGGATTGGCTAGATCAACGCTTAGGGGTGAAGAAACTTACCAAAGTGTTGGCAACAGAATATTGGATTCCCAAAAACATTAACTTTTTATGGGCGATGGGGGTGATCTTGCTCACCCTCTTTGGCTTGTTGGTCATCTCGGGCATTTTCCTTTTAATGTATTATAAGCCCGATGCCAAACTCGCCTATGACAGCGTGAATTTTACCATCATGCAAGAGGTCGCCTATGGATGGCTATGGCGGCACATCCACGCCACAGCGGCGAGCATGATCTTTGTGATCCTCTATATCCACATGTTTGTAGCGATCTACTATGGCTCTTATAAAAAGGGTCGTGAGATGATTTGGATTAGTGGTATGCTCTTATTTGTGATCTTTAGCGCGGAAGCCTTTAGTGGCTATATGTTGCCCTGGGGGCAGATGAGCTATTGGGCAGCATCCGTTATTACTGAATTATTTGGCAAAATCCCCGTGATTGGCCCTGACTTGCTCGTGTGGATTAGAGGGAACTATGTCGTAGCCGATGCGACTCTCACACGTTTTTTTATGTTGCATGTGTTCTTATTACCAGTGATAATTTTGGCCATTGTGGGCATGCACTTTTATTCCTTGCGCATCCCCCATGTTAATAACCAAGAGGGCGAAGTGCTGGATTTTGAAGCCGAAGAGAAGAAATTCAAAGAGGGTAAAAAGAAAGAATCTAAGGTTATTCCCTTTTGGCCTGTATTCCTCTCCAAGGATATTTTTGTAGTCTGTGCATTCATGGTTTTCTTCTTTTACTTGGTGTGCTATCACTACGAGTTTGCGATGGATCCTATCAACTTCGAGCGCGCCAATAGCCTTAAAACCCCGCACCATATTTACCCTGAGTGGTATTTCTTGTGGAGTTATGAGGTCTTACGGGGCTTCTTCTTTAATGGAAATTTAGGACTGGTCGCTTTTGGTGTGGCGCAAGTGATCTTCTTCCTCTTGCCTTTCTTGGATAATAGCCCTGTGGTCAAGCCCGCCCACCAACGCAAAGCGTTTCAAATTTGGTTTTGGGTGCTAGTGATTGACATGGTAGTGCTAACCATTTATGGCAAACTCCCTCCCGTGGGCAATAATAAGTATGTGGGCTTTGTGGCTTCCATTATCTTCTTGGCTCTCTTCTTTGTGGTCTTGCCGCTCATTGCGCGCGCTGAAAAGAAAAGGGGGGCGTAATGAAAGAATTGAAGATCTTAGCCATTTTGATCGTGGTGATTGGCGCGCTCTATTGGGGTGTGGAGCCCTACGCGCATAGCGTGATGGAGCCCAAAATGCCCCCGGCTGATTTTGCCTTTAAGGATTTACAGCCTATTGATTTGAGTAAGGGCGATGCGGCTAAGGGTAAGGATTTAGTCGCGCAAAACTGCGTGGCTTGTCATAGCATTGAGAGTCAAAAAATCCCCGCTCCTATGGACCATGCGAGCGCTGGGGCAAGCTTTGGAGTTGTGCCCCCGGATCTCTCCCATGTGGGTGCTGTGCTCAACCCTCAATTCTTAGCCCATTTTATCAAAGACCCCACCAAAGCAGCTAAACTCACCCACAAATACAAGGACGATAACCCCTATCCTATGCCCACTTTTGCGCAATTTAGCGATCAAGATTTGGCCGACATCGTGGCGTATCTAACTTCTATCGCGCCTAAGAAGCTAGAGGACAAAGAAGTCTTTGCTCAAGCCTGCCAGCGTTGCCATAGCATTGCATACGACAAAGAGCACGCGCTCAGCGATCCTAAAGACTTACACCGCTATTTGGGCGCAGAGGTCCCCGATCTCTCTATGATGATTCGCTCGCTCGGGCGCGAAAAACTCGAGGTCTTTATTAATGATCCTCAAAAACTCTTACCCGGGACAGCCATGCCTAGAGTGGGCTTGAATAAAGAGTCTCAAGAGCAGATTGTCAATTACTTAGAAAAGGTAGGGGATAGCAAGAAACACCAAAGAGACGCGCTAGGCATTAAAATCATGGTGTTCTTCGCTGTGATGACCTTGCTTGCCTATGTGTGGAAACAAAAGGTGTGGCGCGAAGTGCATTAAAACAAAGGGAGGTTAGCGCGCAACGCGCGCTAGAAATTTTTTAACCATGTTTTAATGTAATGTTGTAGATCGCTCACACCCACACGATCCTTGTGCACGAGGGGCTTACTTAAGAGCTCTTGCACGCTGGCTGGGGGGGTGATCCCCTCTTTGGCTAAAACTTGTAAAGCTTCTTGATCGTCTTTGGCTTGTTTGCCTAGAGCTAGGGCGGTGGTGTGGGCAAATTTGCTCCAAGATGCGGTAGAAACCACAAGGCTTGGGGTATGATCTTGGAGTTGCGCGTAGGCATAAAGCGCGGTAGCGGTGTGGGGGTCTGCTAGGTAGTGGTGATCGTGATAAATGCGTGCGATGGTGTTTAAACAATGCGCGTCATCACAGCTAAATGCCTCAAAATGCGCGCGCAAACTTTTTAGCTCGCTGGAAGTGAGGGCGTAATATTTGTGATCTTGGAGTTGGCGCATGCACTCCTTAGTGCGTGTAGAACCAAAGAGGGCAAAAAGTAAGCGTTCCACATTGGAACTTTTGAGAATGTCCATCGCTGGGGAGGGAGTTTTGAGCAAACTACGGGTGCGCAGATCATAAACCCCTGTATTAAAAAACTCGCTGAGCACATCATTAGCATTAGACACCACGACAATTTTTTCTAGGGGTAAGCCCATCGCTTTAGCATAAAATGCGCCTAGAGCGTTGCCAAAATTCCCGCTAGGAATGAGAATTTTAATAGGATCGCCATAGGTAATCGTCCTTTGGCGCACCAACTCCAAATATCCCCAAATGTGATAGACCATCTGGAAGATGATGCGCCCAAAGTTGATCGAATTGGCTACGCTCAAATGCAAGTCTTTTTGAGCTAAATGTGCTTGAAAAGATTCATCGGCTAAAAGGGCTTTAAGCGCGCTTTGGGCGTCGTCAAAATTTCCCTCTAGCCCGACTACCTTGAGATTGGGCGCGTCCATGCTCTGCATTTGCAAAGCTTGGATTAGGCTTGTACCCTCAGCTGGATACAAACAAAAGACATAGGTATTAGGCAGATTGGCAAAGCTAGCTAGAGTGGCTGGACCTGTATCCCCGCTAGTGGCCACCATAATGAGATACTTTTCATCGCGCGCTTGGGCCAATCCTGAGAGAAGCACCCCAAAGGGCTGGAGCGCCATGTCTTTAAAAGCCAAAGTAGGGCCATGAAAAAGTTCTTGAACATATAAGTTAGGTTTGAGTGAGCGCAGGGGAGCGAGGGATTTAAATTGTCGGTAACGCTCTAAGGCATTATCTAAGAGAGCAGAATCAAGATCAAGTTTTAAGACCTGAAAGAGAGCACGCGCTAACTGGCTGTAATTTAAGTTTATATAGCCTGAAAAGTCTATTTGAGGTAGACTTTGAGGGGCACAAAGCCCGCTACTTTGAGCCGGATTGAGTAGAGAACCTGTAAAGCTACCTAGAGAATGGGCATCTCGTGTATCTATCATGTGTGCCATGTTTTTTCCTTTATGCGTGGGGGTAATTTGGCAATAACTTTAGTATAATAGCCCTTTATTTTCAGCCTATGGAGTGTCTATGTCCGCTTTGCCGCCTAAAAAAGCTTCTTCTGCGCCCGCAGCAATCAAATTGCGCCGTGTGGGGCTTTTTGAAACAGCTACCAATACTCAGAGTCTCTCTGTAAGGGGTTTGCTAGAAGGCGTTAATGACATGGGAAATTTCATTGTCAATATGAAAAAACATGTCAAAATGGGCGAAAAGCCAGAGGTGAATTGGATCATTGACACCATTTGCGATCACAGAGGGGATAAACTCTTGCACAAAAGTGGCATCGCCTCATGCCCGCATTGCGCATGGAATCTCCATCTTAACACCCTAAGCTACGACAATGGACGCAAAAAACAACCCCTCAAATATCGCCTAGAGGGGCGCACCCTCCAAATAGAAACCTCTACAGATTTAGCCAATCCCTACCAATCTAGCTTTAAGGGAGATTTTAAAATCCGCTATCTTAACCATGCCTGTTTGTATATTGAAGCAGGCGGAGTTAAATTCATCACCGATCCATGGCTTCTAGGTCCTGCCTTTTTAGGGGCGGGTTATTTAGAAAAGGCGAGTTGCAAAGAAGCAGTACACTGCTTGGTGCAGGCCGATTTTATCTTTATCTCTTCTAATCGTTCTAGTTGTTTGCACCCCCAAACTTTGGCTTTCGTGTCTAAAAGTAAGCCTTTTATTGTGGGCAATTTTCCCTCTAAGAGTGTGGTGCGCGCGCTCAAAAACTTAGGTTTTTCTAATATCTTTCCTTTGGAATTTCAAGAAATTTATGAGTTTAACTCTTCCTTTCAGTTTAGTGTATTTAGAGCTGGGGATGGTTCTGAGGAATGCGGGCTGTACTTGTGTCTTTGTGGGCATGATGTGCTCATCAACCCTTATTCTAATTACATCAACCGCTTTAATTTGCCCAGTGGATTAACCTTGCTCTGCACCGCTTTTTTTGGAGAAACCTCTGGCTTCCCCTTTTGTATCGATAATTATAGCGATCAAGAAAAAAAGGCTCTACATAACGCGCATTTAGAAGGGCTTAAACAGCAACTAGAGAATCTCATCAATATCACTCAACCTGCTTATGTTTTGCCCATTGCAACACCCTATATTCACGAGCGCGAACCCGCTCTAAAAGTTAGCAATACCTTTAATGATGTGCAAGAGTGTAAAAAGATTTGCGATCTCTACAGCCGCACGCACCGCGAAACTCCTGTAAAATGTTTGACCCCCACCGATGATCTCACTTTAGAGTTTAAAGTCGCTGATATAGTGCAGTGGAAAGAGGATACCCACATCCTTAAAAAAGAAGTCCCCGCCAAATATGCCCAATTCTACGCCAAAACTTTTACCTACGAGCCTCAAAAATTAATGGGTTTTCTTAAGCTTTCTGCTTATAAGGCTAATCAAATTGTGAGTTTTATCCCTACTAATGAAAATTTTGAACAGGTTGTTGCCCCCATTGTAGAAGCTAATTTTGCTACCCAAAGCTTTAAGGTCATTCCCAAAAGTGCGCTCATTGAGTCCGCACAAGGGTATCGTGTAATGCAACTGCGCGTGCGCAAAGAAATTTTAGCCTGTATTATAGAAAATCACCTCCCCTTTGAGGAGATGCTACGAGGTTTTCATTGCCGTATCAAGCGCAACCCTAACGCTTACGAAGCCAATTTTTGGTATCATTTTAGCCATCTTTACAGCTCCCCCAAGGCTTATAGCGTAACTTTAGGATAAGATTTAGCTAGAAGACACTCCATCAATTTTTGCAATAGCCATTTTGATAGCACCGCTTTTTTAGCTCATCAAAACTTATAGTAGGATCGCCTAGGATGCTAGGATGGCGTTTTTGAGGATCATCGCGAGGTTGGCGGTAAAAAATCCATGTGCGTACAGGGTGTTTGTCCCCTTTGGAGTTAAAAACTTGCTCGCTAAATTGGTGTAGGTAAAAATTTTCTTGCAATAACCTAAAAGTGAAGTAGGTTTTATAATAAAAGTCATTTGCATAGTAGCCCTGTTCGATGGTTAAGTAGGGAAATTTATACGCTAAATCCATCTTAACATCTTTGCCCTTGCTAACAGCGCATAGGGCGGGTAAGCGTTGTTGGTTGCGCTGGAAACGCACACAAACAATATCTGGCTTATCAGGGGTGTTTTTATAAAAAATCTCTTTACTAAAGTTGTAATGCTTGTTGCCCACATCAAAGGACAAAAGGTCTTGGGTTTGCTTTTTTAAATTATGCGTCTGTTGTGTATTTGCAGCATGCAATAGGCCCAAAAACACCCACCCTAAAAACTTTTTCATCCTTCACTCCTTAGAAAACCAAACCATCAGTCTATACAATAACCATTGCGACGACACTGCGCTTCTAACCTATTATAAAAACCATCTTTGAGATCCTTTAGAGTCATAAGATGGCGTTTTTTGGGATCATCACGGGGTTGGCGGTAAAAAATCCATGTGCGCGTGGGGTGTTTATCTCCTTTAGACCTAAAGCTTTGTTGGCTAAACTGGTGCAGATAAAAAGTCTTGTCCACTAATTTAAGTGTGGTGTAGTAGGTGTAATAAATACCATCTCTTTCATACCCGCCCGACTCGATGGTCAGATAGGGAAATTTGTAGACCACATCTATTTGCGTGCCCGCGCTTGCGCACAACTGGGACAAAAGGACTTGATTGTGCCGAATTAACATGCAAATTTTGAGGGGAATGTCCAAAGATTTGTCATAAGTTGTCTCTTTGCTAAAGCTGTAACGATCGCCTTTGACATTAAAAGAGAGAAGGTCTTGAATTTGTATTTTTAGATTGCGCATGTTTGATTGTGTATCTGCAGCGTGCAATAGACCCAACAGCACCAACACACCTAAGAAGTTTTTCATCTCCATATCCTCAATGCATTTGAAACACTTGTTATAGAATCTTAACCTTTAGATCAAGTGAGTTTTTTAATCGCTTCTAAGATTTTCTGCGCGCGCATTTGCAAGAACGCGTCATAATTTTCTAGCACATGCAGATCGTTTAAATCTATTAAATGGGTGGCTAGGGTTTGCTCTAAATGGGGGTTGTTTTGCTGATATTTTTGAATATATTGCTTAGGGGGTGTGTCTTTAATAGCTTGATTTAGGCGCGCGTCAATGAGGGTCATATTGGCGATCACATCCGTGTTGTCCTTAAAACCAATATGTTTGAGGTGATTTTTAGGGAAGAAGTGGTGCAGGTTTCTTTTTTGCCTGATCTGTATAAAGAGATTGTCTAAAACCACTTTGCTATTGTTATCAAAATTTTTAGGCTCTAAGGTGGCTAACACGCACAAAACCCCTCTTTGTAATCCACTTTTGACATTGAGCTTTTCCTCTGTTAAAAACTCTTTAGTGATGGTGTAGAAAGGGAGTTCTTCTTTAAAATTGATGCGATTTTCTTGATAAATGTGTTCAACCAAGCCTAATTGCTTAAGCAGGGTATCGCCTACTATCTTGCTACTAAAAAACGCGCCCCTAAAGAAAAGCCGTCTTAAATTAGCGATTTGATTCGCATTGGGACTTTTATGCTCACTGAGGGCAAAGAAATACGCTATAAGCATTAAAGATCCCACAGAAGGCAAAAAGTCAAAGGAGGGGATTTTAAGATCGTGTTTTAAAAACTGGGCAGCGTTCTTAAAACAGGGGGCGACAAAGTCCCACTGCTCTTGCACCACCTTTGGGTCTAGTTTTAAGAGAGTGGGGATGGAAATCTTTTCTGTGAGATTACCAGATGCTTTATAACGCACTAAATAAGAGAGAAGTTGTAAAATCACTACGGATTGTTTTTTATCAAATCCGTAATCTAAGTGTTCTAACTCTTCGTTGAGATTTTGGAACTTTTCCTCTAAATCAAAGCCTTTTTCCACAATAAAAGTTTGGGTGGAGTCGGCTTCTGGAGGCATGTAGAATTTAGCGCACAGAACCTCAAAACTGCTTAGTTTTGTGCCTCCCGTATTGATGCGCGAAAAGATTTCAATGATCTCTTCTAGGGGGGTGTCTGTGATCTCAATAATGGGGAAGCGGTAATCCTCAATCTTTTGTTTAAATTTATCAAATTGGCGCGCGGCTTCGATGCTTAATTGGTATGTTTCTTGAATATCCAGAATGCTTTGGTTGAACAAATCATAGACACGCACGACCTGCGCGGTGATTTCTTCTTTAGGATTTTTAGCAAAGCAATACTCCCCGTTTTCATTAGGTTCTATGCTTAGTAAAATATCTTGATAATTCTCAACAATCTTAGCACTTTTGCGCACCTGCAAACCCTGATAGACTAAAAAGAGAGCGGTCATGCGTTGCTGACCATCGAGGATATAATGCACGGATTCATTGGGATCGGGCTCAATGAGCGCGCAACTCTCAATCTCACGGCATGCCTGTAGCTTTTCTTTGGTTTTCCATAAAACAAAACTTCCAGTAGGAAAGCCCCGTAAAATGCTATCGATAAAACCGGCGACCTGTTCTTTTTTCCACACAAAATCGCGTTGGAAACGCGGGATTTGGTATTCTCCCTTGTGCAAGAGAGAAACAATCTCTCTGAATTTTTTCTCTACATAGCTACAGGGCATGTTCTACCTTTTTAAATTGATCGCCTCTTTGATGAGATCATCTCCTGTGGTGAAGGCTTTGGCGTTCATAGAGTAGCCCCGTTGCATTAAAATCAAGTTAGTTAGAGAGTGCCCGGCATTGACATTACTGGTTTCTAGGTATTTGTGCATCACCTTGCCAAATTTGAGCTTGCCATCATCGCGATCCCAGCCAATAATCGGGTTGCCACTCAAAGGAGCAGCGCGCCCATTCACCGTGGCGTTTTGAATATCAAAGAGATTGCTCCCCACTTTTTTAAGCCCTTGATCATTGATAAAGGTCGCGATCCCCACACGCCCCATTGTTTCTAACGCCCCATTGGTGAAAATGAGATGGATAATTCCATCATCATCAATGCGCATATTGGCTAAAAGCCCCTTAGGCTTGCCATCTTGAGAGATTTGATAGATTTTAGAATCATCATAGGGCACATCACTAGAAGTGTAATCATCGCTCTTGTCAATAGAGTAAGTCAGTGGCGATCCTTTAAAATCTAGGGTTACTGGGTTGGCGTGCATTTTGCCCTCTTTATCAAAGGTTACGCTCTGCCTGACTGGTTTTGTGGTGATAGGGCTTTTATCGCGCGCCTCAATAATAGAACTCTCTACATCCCATTTTTCCTGTGTTTTGGGATCGGCAGGGTCTTTAGCACTATTCATAAAAAAATCGCTCTTGAGCAGGTATTTTTGCCCCCCCTTGTCATAAATCTCAGCAGTAGTGCTATAAAAGGGGATACGAATCCCCACAGAATCCCGGGTTTCGTTCTTTTTAAGAAACATCCCATTAGCTGTCCAACCCAGTTTTTCAGCCATAGGTCCACGAATGGCTAAAGTGGCAGTAGGATCACTAGGGTTTTTTATTTGTAAGAACAGGGTAGATTTCACTTCAGAAGGGTCGCTTTTGCCAATGGTTAAATCCAAATTGAGCTTACTTTTAAGCAGGTTTTTTAAATCGCCCAAAGTGCGGAATTCGTTTTTTTCAGGTCCACCTGTGCCATATCTAAAGGTCGTATCTTGAGCCAAATCGCCCTTGACGATCATAATTTCTAACTCTCTGTGCATGGCTAAATCCAAAGGCTCATTATCATCATTAGCCAAAGCGTTGGCATCCTGATTTAAAAAGCGGTCCGTGATCAACTCCCCATTATCATCTAAAAAATATTCCTCAGCGGGGCGCACATGGTTTTTGGCATTCAAATTCAGGCTAATATTTAGCTTTGTGGTTTGCACGGGTTGGTATTGGATGTCTTTGGGGAGGTAGAGTGTGCTCAATTTGCCACTCTTAAGGGCCTTTTCTTCCTCTTCCTTATTGCCCGCTGTCAACACTCCATTTTTGATTTTATGCAAATCCACCCCATAAACATAATAACCATGTGAGTTGACAATGTAACCATCCGCATCGCGTAAAAAATTGCCATCGCGGGTGTAAAAATTCTCTTGAGCCTGCTGGTAGCCATCTTTGTTAATTTGCATGCTTCCATTTTTATTAGGCCCTACAATGAACCACCCGCTCCCCTGATAAGCCATATTAAAATCCGAGTCACTGGGCATATACTCCCCATCCTTGTTAGAAATGGCGTTTCCTCCTGCTGCAGCCCCGTAGTTGCGATCGTTTGCTGTAACCGTGTTGCCCCCTAGTGTGTTTAGATGTGAGGCAAAGAGGGATTTAAACTCCGGGTCGTTGCGGCGATAGCCCACGGTGTTAATATTAGCGATGTTATTAGAAACGCTATCGATTCCAAATTGGTGGGTTTTGATCCCTGAATAGGCGTTAAGAATGGTGTCATTCATGTCAAACTCTTCTCTTGTGGGTTGGGCTTAGGTGCTTTAGAGGCATTTAAAAGCGGGTTGGGAGTGTGTGGGGCAGATTTGGGCAATACATTGGCTTTTTGGGGTGTAGGTGGAGAAATTTTGGAGGCTAGGGGTTTGGGGGTTTGCTCTAAAGGGTGGGGGTTAGGGGCTTTGGGGTGCGGTGTGGGTGGATTAGCACTAGAAGAGGCGATTGGGGTAGGTTTGTTCTCTTTGGGTGGCATGGTGGGTTTTTCTTGGAGTTTAGCCTGCACGAGGTGGGCTAAACTCTCATGTTGTTCTTGTTCATGGCGTGAATTAGGTTTGTCGTAAAATTCTAGTGCGCTATCCATAGGCAAGACCATCTCTCCCATGCGCAACATCGGTTTACCCTTGTTAAAAACCACGCTTTGCACCTCACCCCTGCCAATGCGCGTGTGCAGATATTTATTGCTACTAGGGTCCAAATTGTATTCGGCCATGATCTCATAAGCGCCCGGCTTGACCGGTTTACCCTCTTGATTCAAGCCATCCCACTCAAAATTCACATACCCCTGTTTGCCATTCTTGTCTTTCAAAGAGAGGGTGCGCACAAGTTGTTTGTTTTGATCAAAGATTTGTATCCCCGGATTGCCCTCAGAGGCTTTGATGGGCTGATCAAAGTAAAGCGTAAAAGTAACCTTACCCTTGCCCACATTGATCCCCTTGACATCGGTTTCTACAATTTTACCAATCATCGTAACACTATTGCGCCCAGAAGCCTCAGCTAACAACGCGCTAGCCTTAAGGCTGTTATCCATGCCCTTATCTAGGTGTTCTAAAGTGTCCTTAAGCTTGCCTTGAAAGTCTTTGAGCGATTGGTTAGTTTCTTTGCTTGATTGCATCGCATCAGCAACCTCTTTCATGGTCTTCTTACTTTCTTCTTGCATTTCTACTTGGGTGAGCTGCGCGGTTTGCGTGATAATTTTGTCCGTTTCCATAGGCGCGGTAGGGTCTTGGTTTTTGAGTTGCTCTAAGAACAACTTCATAAACGCGTCTTTATCTAAACCATTGGCGATTTTAGGCTCGTGTTTCTTTTTCTCCATCGCCGCTTTTGCCCCGGTTACTTCTGCTAAATCAATGGGCATGCCTCATCTCCCTTGATAGTATAGAGGGACATTATACCCAATTAAACTAAGCGTAGAGACCTGCACTTTTTGGAGGTTCTGAAGTGGAGGGTGGGGGGCTCTCTTCTTTGTTAGGGGATTGTGTGGGGGTAGAAGTCCCTTGATTTGCATGATCTTGTTGGCTTTGTTGTTGCTGGGGGTTGTTGCTAAAACCCTGCCCATCTTGGGTTATAAAGCTTACATCCACATTATTAAAACCCATTTGGGAGAGGTTTTGGCGCAATTCGGCATTATGTGCAGAGAGCAACGCGCTCACAGGCGCGCTAGAGGCTACGCTCACTTGGATATTTTTACCCACTTGTTGGATTACCACCTCCACCTTGCCTAATTTATCTGGGTGGAGCTCCATAGAGAGCTTATTGATGGGGGGCTTAAAATTTTGCAACTCTTGTTTGAGCTCGGTAGCAAAATTCTTTAGAGTTTCTTTAATCTGGGGAGCTTTGGGGGTTTCCTTATCTGTATGATTAGAATGTTGGACATGTGCGTGGCTGGAGCTCTCTTTGATGGCGATTTTAGATTCTTCTTTTTCCCCCTCTTGTGTGGGTTTATTGGCCATAGGTCCTTGCAGATGTGTGAGAGCGGTAGTGAGGGGAGTTGGGGGGAATTTCTCAAAGGCTTCTTTAAACGCCTGTTTGATTTCGCGATCGTTAGTGGCGTTATCTTTAAAGTGTGGGTTTAGTGGTTTGTGCATTTCGTGTTTGGAATCTGTCTTGGTTTTAGACATGTGTTGTGCGAGCAATTGGCTTAAGGGTGTGTTCTTCAAATTAACTTGCTTATGCGCTTGGGTTTTTTGATCTGTGGTGTGTTCTTTGGGGGCTTTGGTCTCTTTAGTTTTAGTTGAGGCGGACTTTTTGTTTTTGAGAGCTTTCATGTTGAGCAAGTTTTGGGTAGAGAGAGGGGGTTTTTCTGTTTGCGCTTCTGTTTTAGGCGCGCTTTTTTCGTGTTTGAGGGCACTGAGTTTGAGCTTTTTGGCGTTCTCTAGCTTTTTGATGTCTCCTAGCGTGGGTTTTTCAAGATTCTCTTTTAAATTCTTAGTATCTTTTTTGACCTCTTTGGTTTCTGTGTGGGTTTTCTTGCTCAATTCTGGCAAGGAAGTTTTTTTAGTATCTGCAAGGGCGAGCAGATTAGGATCGAACACTTCTTTATCGTGCTTTTTTTTATTTTTAGCACTCTTAAGGTCATGGGGAGTTTCTAGGGCGTGGAGAGGCTTTACATGCGCTTTTTTGCCCTCCAAAAGAGTTTTAAACAAACTTTTATCTGCAAGCGCATCCTTGTCTCCTACATGTGTTTTACTATGTTTAGAGGAGGCTTTGCTTGCCTCTAAGGCTAGAGGGTTGAGTGCCACGCCAATCCTTTGCTTTTTTAAAGGAGGGCAAGCAAAGATAGTGCCATTTTAAGCGCGTTTTGGACTCGCTCCGCTCAAAATATCATGTAAAAGGCGTTTATCACGCATAAAAAGAGGGGTGAAGAGTCCAGCAAGCGAGCCCGCCACCACTAGCCACAGCCAAAAACGCGCCAAAGCGCGCCAAAAACCTATTTTATTCCCATGTTTATCTACAAGGATCAAACCCACATAACGCCATCCAGGGGTTTGTCCGCTCACACGCACAAACAACGCGCTGATCAAGCCATAAATCCCCACGCAGGCTAAAATCGCACCTTGATGTTCTCTAAAACTCTGCGCTGACCCTAAGATCACATAGGTTACAAAATAAAGCAAAGGTGTGTAGAGCATAAAAATATCCACTAACAAAGCCTTGAGGCGAGGCAGGGCATACAAAGCGCGGTAGGTCTGTAAAAACCTACTTTTCATTCCCGCGACTACCCGGCTTAATAGGCTTGCTAGTTGCACACAGAGGGCAGTGAGTAGGAGCATACATGGCAAAATCAAAATCTGCTAGAGTGAAGAGGGGCAAATGCGCAGGGAGTTTGCAGGTGGCCTTAGAAGTGTTTTGTGTTCCATAGCGCGCACAAATTCCCCGATTAGCCAAACTTGCAAAGGCGATCACTTGCGCTCCTAAAGATTCCACGCACTGCATGGCCTCTAGTGCTGAACCCCCAGTGGTGATGATGTCCTCACAAATAAGAATACGCTCTTGTGCACTGACCTCAAAACCCCGTCTTAAGGTCATTTCTCCATTCACGCGCTCGGTGAAAATAAAGCGCACACCCAGCGCGCGCGCCAGTTCATAACCTGCTAAAATCCCCCCCAAAGCCGGAGAGCAAATACTATTTACGCAGACTCCCGCTTTTAAAATTTCCTTAGCGAGGGCTTGGGCGAGTTGCTGGGCTAATTTGGGATCTTCAAGCACCTTAGCTGATTGTAGATAAAAATTAGAATGATTGCCACTGCTTAAGAGAAAATGCCCCTCTAAGAGCGCGCCACAACTTTTATAAATGCTTTGAATGTCCATGTCAAATCTTTAAAATCTCTTCTTCTTTGTGCTTGAGAGCTTCCTCAATTTTTTTAATGGCGGTGTCAGTGATCTTTTGCACCTCAGCTAAAGCCTTCTTGCCTTGATCTTCGCTAATGGCCTTATCTTTTTCTAGCTTTTTAATTTGGTTATTAGCGTCTTGGCGGATATTGCGCACGGCGACCTTAGCCTTTTCGCCCATTCCTTTAGCCTCTTTAGCGATTTCTTTGCGCTGTTCAGAGGTCATAGGGGGGAAAAAGAGTTTCACGCTCTCCCCATCATTATTAGGATTAGCCCCTAAATTTGCCTCTTGCAATGCGCGCTCAATATCTTTGAGCAAGTTTTTCTCCCAAGGGGTGATGCTCAAAGTGCTCGCATCACTAGCAATCACTGAGCCCACTTGATTAAGCGGAGTGGGCGTGCCATAATAATCCACGCGCACATTTTCCACCAAACTAATGGAAACCTTGCCACTGCGCAAAGTGGTGAAATCTCTGAGTAACGCCTCTAAACTCTTGTGCATTTGATCTTGAGTCTGCTTATAAATATCATCTAACATTGTAATCCTTAAGGGGTGGTTTTTAGGGGGTTGGTTTTGGGAGCGTTTTGTAAAAGGGGGTTGCCCAAAGGGTTGACTAAGGGGCTTTGAGGCACAGAAGGCACAGAGGGGATAAGGGGGGCAACTTTGGTGTTATCTAAAACACTGGTGTTATATTCTTTATTATAAAAGTAACCTAGCGAGATCGTATTTGCTAAAAATAAAAAGCCTAAAAACATGGTCAATTTTGCCAAAAAGCTAGCGGGTCCCTTAGCTCCAAAGAGAGATTCATTACTCCCACTATAAGCCCCTAAACCAATGCTCGCGCTCTTTTGCAAAAGCACCACAACTACAATTAACAGGGCTAAGATGATTTGCAAAACCAATAAAACACTACTCATAAGCTCTCCATAGAAATAAACACCGATCTTAGCAAATTTTTACTAAAATACGCTCATGCAAGTTAAAACCACCCGCCATTCTTTTAACAAAGTTGCCAAAACTTACGCCCGTTATGCCCGCGTGCAACAGCGCGTGATTGAGCACCTCTTAAAAGAATGCACTCCGGGATTTTATGAGCGTATTCTTGATTTGGGGTGTGGAGAGGGGGGGGTTTTAAGGGAGTTGGAAAACTTTAAGATCAGCACAGCGGAGTTTATCGGGGTGGATAAAGCCTTAGAGATGTTGCTAGAACACCCACGCGAGGGTGTGGGGGCGTGTCGCGTGCGCTTGGTGCATGCAGATTTTGAGCAAGTAGATTTGAGTGCTAGCCTTTGTATTGCCTCCTCTTCCTTGCAATGGGCACAAAATCTTGAAAAACTTTGCGCGCAGTTAGCTGGGCAGTGCGATCATATTGCCCTTGCACTCCACACCAACGCGAGTTTAAAAGAGATTCATGAATTTTTAGGCACGCCCTCCCCACTTAGAGGCAAGGCAGAGATTTTAAAAATCCTCCAAACACATTTTGTAGGTTTTCAATCCAAAATATGGATACAGCATTTTCAAGAAAATTTTAACACGCGTGCAGAGTTTTTAGCCCACCTCAAGCATACGGGGCTATTAGGGGGGGGCTTGGATTTTAGGCGCGCCAAAGCTTTAAGATTGCATGCTCCCTACATTTTGCTAAGTTATGAGGTGGTGATGTTAGTAGGACAATTAAAGAAAGGAGATAAATGAGAGAGCGGGTATTTTCAGGCATACAGCCCACAGGGGGGATACATTTGGGCAATTATCTAGGCGCGATTAAGCAATGGGTGGAGTGGCAAGATCGCTATGAGAGCATTTTTTGCGTGGTGAATGCGCACGCCATCACCACCCCCAAAGACCCTAAGATTCTCCATGAACAGACTTTACAAATGGCGACCTTACTGCTGGCATGTGGGATTGATCCTAAGAAATCCAAGCTTTTTATACAAAGCCAAGTGGATTTGCATGGGGCTCTGTGCTGGTTGCTTAATTGTGGGGTTTCTATGGGAGATTTGAGTCGCATGACTCAATTCAAAGATAAGAGTTTGAAGAGTAAGAGCCCTCTAGCTGGGCTTTTTAATTACCCGGTTTTGATGGCTGCAGATATTTTACTCTATCAGAGTGATTGCGTGCCTGTGGGCGAGGATCAACAACAGCACTTAGAGCTCACGCGCGATATTGCCATGCGCTTTAATAAAAACTTTGGCACTTGTTTTAAAATTCCTAAGGCTCTCATCGCACCTACTGGAGCGCGGGTGATGGGACTTGATGATCCTCTAGTTAAGATGAGCAAGTCGCACCCGGGCAATCTGCACGCCCTCTTTTTGCTAGACGATCCTAGCCTCATTGCCAAAAAGATCAAAAAAGCAGCCACCGATTCACTAGGCGTGTTGCGCTTTGATCCCAAGCGCCCGGGCATTTATAATTTATTGCATATTTACGCCATTTTGAGCCAACAAACCCCAGAGCAAGTAGAACAAGCCTTTGAGGGGATGGGCTATGGCGCGTTTAAACAAGCCCTAATTGAGGTGGTGGTCGAGCATTTTAAACCCATTAGAGAGGCTTATGATCAATTATCTCAAGCTCAAGATCATGTCTTGCAAGTGCTCCAAGAGGGTTTAGAGGCTGTGCAGCCCATCGCTACAGAAACTTACCAGCGGGCTAAAACTTTAATGGGTTTGTTGTGAAAATACTCTTTATTCTGCTTGCCCTAACTTTTTCTAGTCTGCAAACTGCTCCCTACATCGCGCTAGGTCAAGAATCCAAATACAAGAACCACTTCACTCACTTTGATTATACTAATCCCAACGCGCCCAAAGGGGGCACTTTAAGAAATTATGCGCTAGGGACCTTTGATAGCCTTAACCCTTTTTTGCTCAAGGGCACAAAAGCTAGCGGTTTAGAATTGGTCTATGACACCTTATTGGTCCAAAGTTTAGATGAGCCCTATGCAGAATACCCTCTCATTGCTGATGATATTGAAGTGGCTAAGGATCATAGCTATGTGATCTTTGGGATCGACAAGCGGGCCAGATTTAGCGATGGCGTGCCCATTTTAGCCACAGATGTCAAGTTCAGTTTTGATACTCTCATGCAAAAGGGGAGTCCGGTTTTTAGACAATACTATAGCGATGTGCAAGAGGCAATTGTACTTGATCCCCACCATATCAAATTTGTTTTTAAAGACAAGACTAATGCCGAACTCCCTTTGATCTTAGGACAATTACAAGTCATTCCTAAACATTTTTTTGAAAAACATAGTTTTGAAAACGATCCCCTGCTTATTCCGGTTTCTAGCGGACCTTATGTAGTCAGTTCTTTTAAAGTGGGCAAGCAAATCACCTACACGCGCAACAAAAATTATTGGGCGCGCGATTTGCCCACCATCAAGGGGCAATATAACTTTGATCGCATTACTTACGAATACTACAAGGACGACTCAGTGGCCCTGCAAGCCTTTTTAAGTGGGGCTTATGATTGGCGTTTTGAGAGCACGGCAAAAGTGTGGGCAAGGGGCTATGTGGGCAAGGCTATTAAACAGGGCAAGATTCACATGAAAAGTTTTGAGCATTCTTTGCCCGCTGGAATGCAGGGGTTTTTTATGAACACCCGCAAGCCCCTTTTTAAAAATATCAAGGTGCGTGAAGCCTTGTTTTACGCCTTTGATTTTGAATGGGCGAATAAAAACCTCTTTTTTTCTCAGTATAAGCGCACCAATAGTTATTTTGCTAACTCTGTTTTTGCCTCTGAGGGCCTTCCACAAGGCGCAGAGCTTAAAATTTTAGATCGCTACCGCCCACAGCTAGAAGCCTATAACCCTAGAATCTTCACCCAAGCCTACACCATTCCGCGCACAGATGGTGCGCGCAAAGTGGGGGAAAATCTGCGTGAAAATCTCAAATACGCCCAAAAACTTCTGCACGATGCCGGCTATATTGTGGAACATAACCAACTCATCAATGCTAAAACCCGCGCGCCCTTTGAGTTCACACTCTTGCTCAAGAGTCAAGGGCTAGAGCGCCTAGCTCTAGCTTATGCACGCAATCTTAAGATTCTAGGGATTAAAATGCATGTGCAAAGAGTGGATTTGAGCCAATACACCAATCGGCTTAAAAAATTTGACTATGATATGATTGTAGGAGTCATCGGGCAGTCTTTATTTCCGGGCAATGAGCAACGCTATTATTGGGGCAGTAGCAGCGCAAAGCAAGCAGGGAGTCGCAATTATGCTGGAATTGCTAACCCAGTCATTGATGCCTTGATCGAATCTCTCATTAGTGCCCCAAATAGGGAGAGTCAGATTAATTTTGTGCGCGCGCTTGATCGAGTCTTGCTTTGGGGGTTTTATGTCGTGCCCCAATTTTATGGCTCTACCTTTAGAATTGCCTTTTGGGATAAAATTGGTATGCCAAAGATTTCACCCCCTTATGGTTTTTCGCCCACGCTCTGGTGGGATAAGACTTTGCAAAAGGAGCATTAAATGGCGCGCTACGTTCTCAAAAGACTTTGGCTCATCATCCCCACTTTGCTAGGCATTATTACCATCAATTTCTTTATTATCCAAAGCGCGCCCGGGGGACCTGTGGAGCAGATGATGGCTAAGCTTAGCGGAGCGAATAATCAAGAGACTAATAACAGCTCTATGAAGGAGAGACAATTTCAAGCAAGCCGTTACAAGGGCGCGGAGGGTATGGATAGCGCGCTGTATGCTGAACTCAATAAACTTTATGGTTTTGATAAGCCCATTTGGGCGCGCTATGTGGACATGCTTAAAAAATACCTCGTGTTTGATTTTGGACAGAGTTTTTACCGCCAAATTAGTGTGATCGATCTCATTAAAGAAAAACTTCCCGTTTCAATTTCTCTAGGCTTTTTTAGCACCTTGCTTATTTATCTAATTTCCATTCCTCTAGGCATTTACAAAGCTAGACGCAATAATTCTAGCCTAGATGTGGCCAGTAGCGTGGTGATTGTCATTGCCAATGCCATTCCTGCCTTCCTCTTTGCCATTGTCTTAATTGTGCTCTTTGCCTCGGGGACTTATTGGCAGATCTTCCCTCTAAAGGGCTTGGTGAGCGAGGATTTTGAGAGTTTGAGCACTTTAGCTAAGATCAAAGATTATCTATGGCATATCACTTTGCCTGTGATTTGTATGAGCATTGGGGGGTTTGCAAGCCTGACACTCTTAGTTAAAAACTCTTTTCTAGATGAAATGGGCAAGCTTTATATTTTATGTGCGCGCGCTAAGGGGTGCTCTGAGGGGCGTATTCTTTATGGACATGTTTTTAGAAACGCGATGCTCTTAGTCATTGCCGGGTTTCCTAGCGCATTTTTGGGCGTGTTTTTTAGCGGGAGTTTATTAATTGAGGTAATTTTTAGCCTAGATGGGCTAGGCTTGTTAGGTTTTGAGAGCATTGTCAATCGCGATTACCCGGTCGTGTTTGCTTCCTTGTATATTTTTACCTTGCTAGGCTTGGTGGTGAATTTGATTAGCGATCTGACCTATAGCTTTGTAGATCCACGGATTGATTTTGATAAACGATAGGAGTTGGTGTGAATAATCTTAAGGTATTGAGACTTTATGGCTTGGCAGGTTTGTGGGTAGCTGGCTTGCTTGGAGTGTATGTAGGTATATTTTTTCAAACACGCCTAGCTACAAACCCCCCTATCACCCCCATTGAGATAAAGCCCTCCACGCCCCCCGCTCAAGCTAAGACACAGACACCTCCACCTCCTCCTAAACCTTTGGAGCAAAAACCCCCTGCGGTAGAATCTGCACCTCCCAAAGTCCCCCCACAAACACCTCCCCCCCCAACACCCTCCACACCTCCCACACCAACAACCCCTGCTCCTCAGCCCGTTGTAACGCCTCAAATCAAACCTATAAAACCGGAAATACCCAAGTTTAAAACCTACATTGTGGTTGTGAATGTCTTAAATGTGCGCGCCCTGCCCAATATTCATGCCCGGGTTACTCAGCAGTTAATGCATGCCCAAAAAGTGCAAGTGTTGGAGATCAAAGATGGTTGGGGGCGCACCAAGAGAGGTTGGGTATTTTTAGATTTCTTGGAAAGAGTGCCATGAAAGAGAAATTTTTTGGAGTTTTTGGCAACCCGATCGCTCATTCTAAATCCCCTCTTTTACACAATAAAGCCTTCAAAGACTTTCAAAAAGAACTAGGCTTTAGGGGGCATTACCAAGCCATTTTATTAGAAGAGGGTAGTAGTCTTAAAGAGACATTTTTAAAATTAAATTTAAGCGGGGCGAACATCACCGCCCCCTTTAAAGAAGACGCTTATCATCTAAGCGATGTGCAAGAAGGGCAGGCCCAAGCTATCCAAGCCCTTAATACTTGGGTTTATGAAAAAGGGCGCATAGTGGGGCGCACAACAGATATTGAGGGGTTTTATGCCCCGCTTAATGAGAGAAACTTCAAGCCCAAAAAAGCCTTAGTGTTAGGAGCTGGGGGGAGTGCTCAGGCGGTGGTGGCCGGGTTGTGTGCGCAGGGGGTAAAGGTGCATGTTTTTAATCGTAGCCCTCAGAGGCTTGAAACTTTTTACGCACAGGGCTTAACATGTTTTCACCCCCCGCACTTCCCTTTAGAGAGCTATGATTTATTGGTAAACACCACGAGCGCGGGGATGGACGGGGCAACTTATCCGCTTGATTTGGACATCCTTAAATCCCTTTTAGCTAAAGCGCACATGGCTTATGATTTGATTTACAGCGTGCAAACCCCGTTTTTAAAATTAGCTAAAGATATGGGTGTGGAGGTTTTAGATGGGCGCGCGATGCTCATCGCCCAAGCGGCTTTGAGTTTTGGTTATTTTTGCGCCCAAAAAATCCCCTATGCAGAGATTTTAAAGAGCATGCAAGAGGTCTTTTAACCTAGACAAAAGCCCGCTCAATTTGCTCACAAAGCAAATGGATCACCAAAATATGCATCTCTTGGATGCGCGGGGTGTCGTGGCTAGGGATAATGAGGTTATGATCGCATAGAGCGCGCATTTTGCCCCCATCTCTTCCACTAAGCCCTAGAGAGCCCAAGCCCAGCTCCTGCCCCCTTTGCAGGGCTAAGAGCACATTCTCAGAGTTGCCACTGGTAGAAATCCCTACCAAACAATCCCCCTTTTGCCCTAAAGCCTCTACTTGGCGCGCAAAAACATGGGCATAGCCATAATCGTTACCAATGGCGGTTAATGCCGAGGTGTCTGTGCTCAGAGCTACTGCTGGAAGTCCGCGCCTCTCTCTTTTATAGCGACCGGTCAGCTCGGCAGCAAAATGTTGTGCATCAGCAGCACTTCCTCCATTCCCACAAATTAAAATCTTATGCCTATTTTGCAACACAGAAACTAGCTTTGAGGCGACTTTTTCTATCTCTATGGCTAAATTTTGTAAGGTTTGTTGGGCAACTTCTAGGTGATCTTTAAATTCGGCATAAATCAACTCTTGCATTCTAATCCTTTAGAAAAGATGGGCAGATTATAGCACGCTAGGGGTGCGGATACACTTTATCATCACAATAGATTCTCTTGCGCTTTTCATCAAACTTGGGGCTTAGTAAATTTTTATTCTCTAAATGATCTTTAGTGTGGATACCCACTAAGGGCAAAAGAGTGTGGATCAAATCATCGCTCATGAAGGGTTTGTGCACCGCTTGGGCGAGTTGTTGCACTTTACTAGGGCGTTTTTGCTTAAAGAGATCGGTTACATAAATGATAAAGGGGATTTGCACGCCATAAATTGAGCAACGATGCCCATAAGTGTTGCCGCTCTCAAACATATCTTGGGCGTGATCGGAGAGGTAGAGAATGAGCGCGTCTTTTTTTTCAAACAGCTTAAAGATTTGTCGCAAGACACTATCGGTGTAGTAAATGGAGTTGACATAATCGGCTAGGGTTTGTAACTGCGCCTTGTCTTTAATATGCAAGCCTTGAGTGGGGATTTGCGCGGGACTAAATTTAGCAAAACTTTTAGGGAAGCGTTCGTGATAGAGGATATGACTACCGATGAGGTGAAAAACAATGGCATTTTTAGCCCCAAGCTGGGGTTTAACCTTTTGCTCAAACAAATCTAACAAAGCTTGATCGCTGGTGTCTAAAGAGGAAGTTCTATAAAAACTCTCAAAGCGTTTAGGTAGAAGTTTATAGGCATTATTGGCTTGGGCAGGATTTTGATTTGTCAGCCAAAAGGTTTGATAGCCCGCTAATTTAAAAATATCCCCCAAACTTCTTTGAAAATACCATGGAGTGTGGCGATTTTCTACATCGCTGTAATTGAGCAAAGTCTGCAACACAGGGGCGGTGTTTGCAAAGGCAGAGATCACATCTTTAAAGACAAATAAATTTTGCGATCTCTCTCTCTCTCTCTTTAAGCCACTTAAAAAAGGCGTGTTGGGCAGAGCGTAGCCATAAACTCCCATGAAATTCCTAGACACACTCTCGCCCACAATTAAAACCACATCAGGCACACTCTCTTTGTCCACGCGCAGATAGTCTTTAGCAAAGGGGCGATCCAAGCTTTGGCGCGCTACTTGAGTGCTATAACGCAGACTAAAATACAGGGCTCTAGCCTCTTTGATGAGGGGTAGAGTTTCCCAAACTTCTGGAGGACTCCAACCTGCCATCCCTCTTTGGGCAAATAGATAAGCGGTGCGTCCCATGTGCGCGCCCACGCCCAAGCTCATGAATACCAACAAAATTAAATGCACGCGCCTACTCAATTCCCATTTAAAACGCACAAAATACAAAAACAGCGCACAGAATGCTAGCAGGGCTAAAAACAGCGCGCTATGGGGCAATACATGCGCTTTTAAAAACGCTAGACTTTCATGGACATTGGTATCTTGCAAAGTCTCCATGAGAGCTTGGTTGATGTCCATATTGAAATAATACCCCATAAAAAAGCGCACAAATGCGCTAGCCAAACTCAAAACCAGTAAAATATTTTTGCTCCACTCTCTAGCGCGCATGGGCAAGAAACTTAGCAGAGTGTAAGCCACATAGAAAAACACCGCGCTATAAAAGCCATTCTTGGCGATCGCCTTGAGCGAGTAGCTTAGATGGATATCTGGAGAAAACCCGCCCGCCAGCGCGAAGCTAAACACGCAAAGAAAAAAGCGCGTATCTAAGACAACCACGCTAATTTTTACCGGTGATCTTAGCAATGGTTTGCGTGGTGGAATAACCTTTGACAAAATCGATCAAGACCACTTGATCGACCAAATCCCGCCCTATGACTTCTTTGTCTTTATAGTCTGCCCCCTTGACTAAAATATGAGGCTTGAGGGCTTTAATGAGCTCATAGGGGGTGTCCTCCTCAAAGATCACCACAAAATCCACACATTCTAAGCCAGCCAGCACCACCGCGCGCGCGTCTTGATCACAAATAGGGCGACTCTCCCCCTTTAAGCGGCGCACCGAAGCATCGCTATTCAGCCCCACAATGAGAATATCCCCTAATTTTTTAGCCTCTTGTAAATACTGCACATGCCCGCGGTGCAAGAGATCAAAACAGCCATTAGTGAAGACAATTTTTTTAGAGCGCATGGCGTGTAAGAGGTGGCTAGCACTGAGCTTGTCTAAGATTTTTTGGCCTTGATGGTGATAAGAGTGCAAAAAGTCCAGCACTTCTGCATAAGAGGCGCGCGCACTCCCCACCTTGCCCACCACCACCGCTGCTGCTGCATTGGCAAAGGTGCAGGCTTGTAAGATAGACACACCCACACTCAGTCCAAAGGCCAAAGCCGCAATGACGGTGTCCCCCGCCCCGCTCACATCGTAAACCTCTTTGGCAATAGTGGGGATTTTGAGCAAGCGATCCCCCTGCAAAAAAGCCATACCCGCTTCGCTCAAGGTGATCAGAGGGATAGAAATATGCAAATGGTCTTTAAAAAATAATAACGCTTCTTTTAAGCTCGCATCGTCTGTAATCTCAATGCCCGTAGCCATTTGGGCTTCTTTTTTATTGGGCGTGATGAGGGTCGCGTGGGCGTATTTAGAATAATCTTTTCCTTTGGGGTCGCATAACACAAGTTTATTTTGTGCTTTAGCGTTGTGGATTAAGTTTTGGCAAAACTCTTTGTCTAAAACCCCTTTTTGATAATCAGACAGAATTAAAATATCGGCATTCTGTAAGAGATTTTGGGCTATTTCTAGCAGGCGCGCGCGCAGGTTTTCACAAATAGAGGTGCGCTTTTCTCTATCCACGCGCAAAACCTGTTGTCTTGAAATCATCACCCGGCTTTTTTGGCATGTAGGCCGTTGGGTGTCGCTTAAAACGCCTTGTGTATCCACGCCTAAACTTTGTAGATTTTCAAGAACGCGCGTTTTGCTCTCATCTTCACCCACCACGCCACATAAGCTCACTTGCGCCCCTAGGGCTACTAAATTATCCACCACATTCCCCGCCCCCCCCAGTTTGTAGCTCTCCCTTTGTACTTCCACCACCTGCACAGGGGCTTCAGGGGAGAGGCGATCACTCATTCCCCAAATGTAGTGATCTAAGATAATATCCCCCACCACAAGCACACGGGGGGTTTTAAGGGGTGTTAACAACCAGTTTTGCACGCTAGCTCTTTAATCACGGGAATGTATTCCTTAATTCCTTCTTCTAGGCTGTAGCGGGGCGTGTAGTCTAAATCATTGCAAGTCGCCTCAATATCCGCGCAAGTGTGGTTTTGAAAAAAGGGGTAGGGGTTTTTAATGTAGGTGGTTTTAAAATCGCCTAGATGTTGTTTGAGAATTGCCACAATGTCATTATAACTGCGAGCCACTCCACTCCCTACATTGTAAACCCCACTTCTAGGGGCTTCTATCGCTTTGACATTTGCCGCAATCACATCTTCAATGTAGACAAAATCGCGTTTTTGCTCCCCAAATTCAAAGAGTTTTACCTCTTGATCTTGCAAGGCCTGCAAGCCTAGCTGTAAGATCATCGAAGCGGTTTTGTGCTTGTAAAATTCCCCCGGACCATAGACATTAAAATAACGCAAGCCGATAATGCGCCCGTAACTCTCTTGGGCAAAGGCCTGCGCACTCTTGTCCATGCACAATTTGGAAAAACCATAGACATTTTCAGGCACTTCGCCAAACCCTACGCGATTGGGTGCTGGGGTGTTGCCATAAACTCCGGCTGAGGAGGCGTAAATCACTCTGGCGTCCTTTTTATCGGCGATTTTGAGCAACTTCATAAACGCTTGGTGGTTGGTGCGCATCACTAATTCTTGATTTTGCTGTGTGGTGTCTGAGATAGCGGCTTGGTGAAAGAGGTAGTCAAAATTAATTTTTTTTAGCGCGCTCAAGTCGTGATTGATGTCCGCGGTGATGATCTCCCCATGAAAATTGAGCAAATTTTTAAAATGCCCCAAGCTGTCGCTAGGAGGGGTTTGATCTCTAAATTTGTCTAGGACAATCACATTGGCATTAGGGTGGTGTTTTTGAAAATAAAGCGCGAGATTACTCCCAATAAAGCCCGCCCCTCCTGTGATCACAATGGTTTTGTTGTCTAAACTAGAAGTGATGTAGGGCATATCAATCCTTTCAAGAGTGTTTTAAAAAATCTAGCACTTGTTGCAGGGTGCTAATAGAGTGCGCGTATTCTAAAGGCGTTTGCGGGCATGTTTGTAGCCATAAATTCGTGCCAATGCCTGCATTGTGTCCAAACTGTATATCACTTTTTTTATCCCCCAACATCACGCTTTGAGTCAAATCAAGCTCAAAATCTTGACAAGCGGTTTTAACCATGCCAATTTGGGGTTTTCTGCAAACACAATGATCATTAGGGGCATGCGGGCAGTGATAAATGCGATCCAAGCCAAAACCTAGCACCTTTTGTAATTGTTCTTGCATGTAGGCACTAAGAGTTTCAAAATCCTGCTCGCTATAATACCCCCGTCCAATGCCCGATTGGTTGGTAACTAGCAATAATAAATAACCACAATTTTTAGCGTGAGCCAATAGCTCAAAGATACCGGGCATAAACTCAAAATCCGCGTAGGTGTGCACATATCCCCTATCCACATTCACCACCCCATCGCGATCTAAAAACAAGGCTTTATGTTTCAATGTGTCATTTCCATGTGGTAGTGGGCATGCCCACTAAACATCAAAAAACCCTTATAGAGATCATAGCTTCCAAAACCTAGCATGAGCACAAAGGCGAGTTTGGCAAAAATAGCGCGCGCGGACATGCTCAAAAAACGCCCTGAGAGCAAACCTAGCACAAATAAGGGGGCAAAAGTGCCCAAAGAAAGTGCTAGCATTCTCATGAGGGCATGGGCTAAATCCGAGCTAGCTAACGCATTGAGCAAAAAATAATACACCAACGAGCAGGGCAGAAGGCCATTGAGCGCGCCTAGTAAGTAAAAACTAGAGAGTTTAGAGCTTCCCAAAGTGGCTTTAAAAAGTTTGGAAAATACGCCTAAATTTAAATGCCATTTGAGCAGAAAACCAAAGGCGAGCAAGAAAATTAGCGCGCCCACGCCCATGATCACCACCCCCTGCAGTTTAGAGCGCGGGATCGCGCTGTAGTGCGCTACCACTTCTAAGAGGGTGTGCCCTAAGAGGGCTAGTAGCAAAACAGCAAGCATGTAGGTGCTCAAGCGTCCTAAATTATAGAGAAGATGGGCGTATATTTGGACTTTTAAAGGGGTTTGGGGGTTAAATTTACTTTGAGAGTAGGCGAGCACGACCCCCCCACACATGCCCACACAATGCCCTAAAGACATCACGGACGCGCTTAAAAAAAGAGCCAAGAGTTCCATTATTGTTTTAACGCCCTTTGCATGCCTGTAAAAACAAGCAGAGGATCATAAACACTTTTGGGAAAGAAACGCGCCAAAAACGCCCCATCGCCCCCAGTGAAATAGGCTTGTTTGTCGCCAATAACTTTTTTTAATAATAATAAAACACTTTGCAGAGTCCCAAAACTCATCGCCTGAGTGGTGCTTTGGGGTAATTGTTCCAAATCAATATCTCTATCAAGAGGTTGATCTAAAATAGGTGCGATGCTTTTATAGGCTCTCTGGTAGGCACTAAGACCGGGCAAAAGAACCCCGCCTAAATGCTGGCTATTTTCCATAATATCAAGGCTAATGGCACTGCCTGCATCCACCACCACGCCATTTTTTGAGCCCAAACCTAAGCATGCGGCTTTGCGATCCACCCCTAGCCCTTGATAAGAAGTGGACAGGTGGATCAAAGGCGCGATGTCTTGAGCTTGAGGGCAGATATTTAAAAGGGCTTGGGTGTGTTGCGCGTTCACGCTAATAAAAAATACCTCGCCCTCTAATTTTGGGGGTAGGTTTTGGGGTGTGCAGGCGCGGAGCTTAGAGTCTTTGCAGAAATGCAAGTGTGTGTTGCCAATGTCACACAAAGTCATGGGGCATCTTGACTGAAGTCTACATAAAAACGATCGTAATAAATCTTATCTTTGCTATAAAAATTCATTTTATCGAGCCGCCCTCCAAAAAAGGTTTTAGAAACATTTTTAATGGTATAGACTTTATAATCGTCAAAATGTGTCAAATCTACCTCCACAAGGTAGCCCCGTTTTTCTAGTGTGTAGAGCTTTTTATCTGTAACGACTAAGCTTGTAAGCATGGCAAAGGGGAGTTTCACCACGCCCATGCTTTGCTCATTGAGGGTACGATCCATCTGCAAAATGCGCCCATCTAGGGTGAGTATATAAATATGATGATCTTTATAAAGCGCGTCCACAATATCTGCATCGTAGCTAAACTCTTGACCTGCAACCACAGAAACAAGTCGTTTTGTGGTTGCAGCAAACATATTTTCCCCATCTATTTTTAAATAGATTACATTATTAAAGAACTTTTCACTATTAATGACGATATTGCGCACCACTCTGGGGGTGTCTGTGCTCACATCCACGACTAATAAACGCCCATCTAGCATAGGAAAGACGACCACACTATCTAAAAAGACGGGGGCAGCCACCAAAGAGTCGATAGCGGTGGTTGATGAACCTTTTTCGCTAAAAATTAGTTTGCGACTAGGGATGTCATAAATATTAGCCGAATTGTCTGCCATCACCACAGCCAAGCGTTTGCCCTGCACACTCGCGCTTAAGGGGTAGGTGTCTATGGGAATCAAAATGGAGGGGTGCGCGCTAGGGGTTGTGCTCACCAACTCTAAATGGTGGCAACGATCGTAAAGAACAACCTGCTCATCAATGGATTCAATATTTTCAACCATTTCTTTTTGAGCCTGTTTATCTGTAAGTTTGAGATTTTTGACTTTTTTGGGTTTTGGACCATTTTGCTTGTGGCTACGCCAACAATCCTCAGCCAAAATGTAATAGTCTTGACTTTGATTGAGAAAAGAGCTTTCCTTATAGAGCTTTTTAGTGAGTTTGAGAGGCGTGATTCCCTCCACATCAACCACGCCCCCATTTTTCAAAATTGCCCCGTAGCGGTTGGTAAAAGTGATGGGGTCTTTGAGTTGGTGGTGGAAGCGAAATTCACCCTTGATTTTAGAGGCAGGGGGCTCAAAATTCTTACGAGCTCCACAACCTAAGCATAATAGCGCAATGGTAATATAAAAAAGTCTAATCACTTCTTCTCTTTAGCAAGGGGAGGGTTGTAATGGCGCAAAACACTAGCGATTTGATAGAGGCTAGAATCGGGAGTGATAGGGGCTAAAATGCTACTCAGATTGCTATTGGGGTTAGTTTGCAAAGTCAAGTAGGCGCGTTGCAAGGCGATCCAAGCTTGCATCCCCTCTAATCTTACCTCTGTTAATGCTTTTAAGTCTTTGCTATAAGAAGCCACATAGTAGCGCGCTAGAGGGGCAACTAGAGAATCCTTACTCTGCGCTAATTCTTTAAGAACAACTAAATTGTGCGCTTTGAGAGCTTGGGCGTAGGTGTAGAGGTGGTAGAGTGGGAGAGCCTTTTGTTTGAGTTCATCGCGGAGGGCAAGGTTATCAGGATTGGCTAGAACTTCATTATAAAGGCGGGTGATTTGAGCGCGAGATTGATTCTCTTTATATTCTAAAAAGCGCGTATAACCCCACCACAGCCCTACTCCAATCACAGCCAACCATAGAAAAACCTTATATTTTTTGTAGAATTTCTCAATTCTAAAAGTGCTCTCTAAAAGCTTTTCATCGCCTTTAAATTCCTCTTTAACCTGCTTTAAATTCTCTTTAATTTCCATTAAATCCCACTGCTCCCAAAACCTGATTCACCTCTTTGTGTCGCTCTCAATTCTGTAACCGGTATAAACTCGGCTTGAAACACGCGACACAACACCCCTTGAGCGATTCGATCCCCTGCTTGAATGCCAAAGGGCGCATGTCCTAAATTCATCAAGATCACTTGCAACTCTCCGCGATAATCGCTATCAATGGTGCCCGGAGAGTTAAGCACCACAATTTGTTGTTTTAAAGCTAGTCCCGATCGAGATCGTACCTGTATTTCATAACCCTTTTCTAGTTCGATGGCTAGACCTGTGCGCACTAAAGCCACACTTTTAGGGGCGATCTCTAAGGCTTCTAGGGCACACAAATCAAACCCGCTAGCTCCCACACTCTGATAAGCTGGGATACAAGCATTGGGGTGGAGTTTTTGTAGTTTAACTTTTAGCATAATCAATATCTTGATAGAAAATATCTAAAATCTCAAACTCATTTTCCCCTGAAGGCAACACAACGATCACCTCATCTCCCTTTTGTTTGCCCATCAAACTTTTGGCAATAGGCGATCCAAAGGAGATAAGTCCGCGACTAGGATCGCTCTCCATGTTGCCCACAATGGTGTAACAAAATTCTTTTTCATTGTCTAAATTGAGAATCTTCACCGTGCTACCAAAACTCACCTTTTGATGGCTCAGAGTTGCTGGATCAATCACTTGCGCGTTGGCTAAAGTCCGACTCAATTCGCTAATGCGCGCATCAATGAAAGCTTGTTTGTCCTTAGCCGCGTGGTATTCGGCATTCTCTTTTAAATCCCCGTGCTCGCGCGCGCGATCGATTTCTTGAATCACACAAGGCCTCTCCACTTCTTTGAGGCGTTTTAATTCAGCACAAATTTTTTCATATCCATACTTGCTCATGGGCTCTTGCATCCATCGCTCCTTAAAAGCCTCTATTATATAGCATACATGCTTAATTGATATGCTAGTATTTGCTATGACTAAAATCCAATTCCGTGCCCTCTGTAAAAGAATTTTGAATAAAAATCGTGGTTGGGACATCCGCGATCACAAAATCACTGCGCATCTCAAAAAAATGCTTCAGGGCACGCGCGCTGTTTTGCTCTTTTGTCCCCTTCCTCATGAGCCAGATATACGACCTCTAATTATCTGGGCGCGCCGTCATAAAATTAAGGTTTTTGTACCCATATTGCACCACAATCTTTTAAAACCCACGCCCTACCGCCTCCCCTTGAGCAAAAGATGCTACAAAATCTATGAACCCTCGCCTTCTTTAGTAGCCGCCAAATTTGATTTAGCTATTGTGCCTGTATTGGGTGTGGATGGCGCAGGACGGCGCATAGGTTTTGGTAAGGGGTATTATGACACCTTCTTCGCACACAAAAAGTCTGTAAAGTTGATCTTTATTGCTCGCAAAATTTTACGCACCAAAAGTTTACTAGGTGCTAACCATGATATAGTAAGCGCGCGCTGTATAGATGGGCGCATTCCTAACACTTATAAAAGGTTTATCAATGCCAAGTATTTTCACAACTACCTTACTCCCCTGTCTTTTGACAGCAATTTTAAGCATTTATCTTAGCCGTAAATTCTTGTACGCCTCAAGTCAAAATCATTTGAAACAGGCCAAGATCAAAGCTGATATGTTGCTTTATCAAGCCCAAGTGCTCTACCAAACTAAGGAGGTGGAATCCCAAACACTGCTAGAACGCCTCCAACACGATTTTGATCAAAGAATCCACGCCCAGACTCAAGAATACCAAGATCGCCTAGAAAATCTAAAATCCCAAGAAAAACACCACAGACACTATCTACACACAGAACAAGCGCGCTTAGAGCAAGCCCGTCTGACCTTAGAAAAAGATCAACAAGATTTAGAAAACCAAAAAAACGCGCACGATCAGATTCGTCTTGAGTGCGAAGCTCTCAAAATTCAAATGTGCACCACTTTAGAGCAAATCTCAGGTTACACACAAGAGGAAGCTAAGGCATTGCTCTTACACCAACTTGAAGAAGAGCTTTTATTACAAAAGGCAGCCTTAGTGCGCCGTTATGAAAAGGAGGCTAAAAAGGAAGCGCGCAAAAAGGCTAATTTTGTCATCGCCGATGCTACAGCGCGCTTTGCAAGCAACTTTGCAATGGAAAATCTCACCAGCGCAGTGAGCCTTCCTGATAGCGAATTTATCGGGCGTATTATTGGTAAAGAGGGGAAAAATATCGATAGTTTTAAACGCGTCTGTGGTGTGGAAGTGATGATTGATGAGGAGAGCAAGAACATTATTTTAAGCTGTTTTAATCTCTATCGGCGCGAGATCGCAAGACGCACACTAGAGGAGTTGATTCAAGATGGGCGTATTCAGCCTGCACGCATCGAAATGATGTACCAACGCGTGGAAGCCAACATGGAAGAGGCGATTTTACAAGATGCCCAAGAGGTTTTATTAGAGCTCAAATTAGATTCCATGCACGAGGAACTCAAACGACTCATTGGTAAAATGCGCTACCGCACCAGTTACGGACAAAACGCCCTAATGCACTCCATAGAGGTAGCCACTTTGGCCGGGGACATCGCCGCGCAATTAGGGGGGGATTCCAAACTGGCGCGCCGTGCAGGGATTCTCCATGACATTGGCAAAGCGCTCACTTATGAATGTGGGGGAGACCATGTGGAATTGGGCGCAGAAGTGTGCACACGCCATCATGAACACCCTGTTGTGATTAATGCCATTTACGCTCACCATGATCGAGAGGAAATTAAGAGTATTGAATGTGCGGCTGTGTGTGCTGCTGACGCGCTTTCAGCCACTAGACCCGGAGCACGGCGCAAAGATGCCGAAAACTTTTTAGTGCGCATGCACGAGCTAGAGCGCATCGCGACTAAGAGAAAAGGGGTTAAAAAGGTTTTTGCGATGGATGCAGGGCGTGAAGTGCGCGTAATTGTCTGCCCTGAGCGCGTTAATGATTCTAAAATCGCCCTATTGGCTAGAGACATCGCCAAAGAGATTGAAACCACCTTGCAATACCCCGGCGAGGTGGTAGTGCATGTGATTCGTGAAAAAGTGGCCAAAGCTACAGCACGATAAATATCAATCTAATCTTTACTTGAAAGTGAGGCAGTGGGTAGGAAAATTAAATCAATTGGCTAGGTGATTTTGCTTTTTTTTGGCAAACACTTGCTTGCAACGCCAAAGGCAATATTTGAAGATTTTCTTGCTTTTTTTCTTAAGTTTATGAGCAATGTAGCCCATTAAAAAGCGTTTTGTGATCAAGCTTTCTAGGGGGTAACTATCCTCATTGGTATCAGACCCCACTTTTAGATAGCGGTAATACCGATCAAAATAATCAAATCTAAAAGGGGTTTGCAAAAGGGTGTAAAGCCAGACCTGCGCACCAGCTAGGTTCTCAGGTAGCCACGGCTTGTCAGGACCATAAAAATGCCACATGATAACCTCTTGTGCGTTTTTGACATGTTGGTGAATGAGGCCTTTGGGATTATTGAAATCGCTCAAATGGACATTATAGGCATAGGGAAGTTGGAGCACTCGTTGGTAGCAAGTTAAAATTAGAGTATCTTGCTCTGGGCAGAGCAAACCATGCCCTTTTTCCATAAAGAGCTCGATGCACTTTTCTTCAATGCGATCACGCCTCCATGTTCTCAAATCGATCACCATAAAACCTACATTAAAATAATTGTCATGGATAATTTGCCACTCTTGGGGATTTAGAACCCCTTGGTCTGAATCCACGATAAGTGCGTCCATCTCACGCGTGCGTTGTAAATCTTTAGCGTTTTTATACCAGTTAACTTCTTTGGCTGCAGCGAAATAATAGGAATTTTGATCCTCTAACATAAAATATGCGGGCGCAATATCCCCTACAAAGAGAACATCCACATCACACATTAAGATTTTGTCATATTGAGGAAACAAGGAGGACAAAACTAGGCGACAAAGAATGAGAGTAGAAAATCGTTTACGGGTGTGGCGGTTGAGCGATTTGGATAGAAGGTTTAATTTTTCATGGTACGCGCTGTTCTGTTCTGTTCTGTTCTGTTCTGTTCTGTTCTGTTCTGTTCTGTTCTGTTCTGTTCTGTTCTGTTCTGTTCTGTTCTGTGGCAATTCATGAAACTCTAAAGTCGTGAAGGTTTGGAAAGGCGCGATAGTTTGCCGGAGCCTATCCTTATCTGTGGAATCTAGACCTTGCACAAGCAGATGGATGTGATAGTGTAAAGTCGTTCCATTGTGAGCGCGTCCGGCATGGGTGAGCATGGAATGCATAGCTACGCCTGCAGGCATGCAATAATTTTTATCAAAAGCCATCACAACTGGAATCTCGATCATCGTACCCCTTTTTTAACAAAGAGTGTAACTAATTTTGCGCAAAAAGATCAGGAAAGACTCTTGGTTAGAGTAAAAAATAACCTTTATTTTGCAAATATTTTGCAAAATTATGAAAAATACACGCCAAAGTGTTAAGATTGCAGGCTTGTTGGACTTCTTTTGATTGCATTGGAATGGGATAAAACAAGAGATTAAATCATGGGAGATTCTAAAAAAAAGGTGTAACCTCAAAATAAAAGGTTGGTAACTATGGGTTTTATTACTACACTAATAGGTATTCTTGCTGGCATTTTTACGATCGCAAGTGTCTACTATGCTAGAGAATACTTTAAAAAAAGCACGACCCTTGAGATTGAGAAATTCTTTGTAGAGGCCTACCAAAAATACATGGATACTGAATGCAAATGTCTTTCAAACATACACAAAGAAAACATGCAAGACAGTTTTTTAATGGCGATCGACATATGTTGCAAGTATGTTATGAATGGTGTCTTAGATCATGAATTATGTGGTGATAGTTTGCGGAGGCATATTCAAAATTTTAGGTATCCCATCAAGGTAGAGATAGGAAAGTATGAGAATATTTGTAGGTATATGGAGAGGTTTAAATTAGATCCCTTCATCCATGAATACTTTGCCACAAAAGGAGAAATACTAAAAGCGGGGTTCCTGATCAATAACAAGGAAAAATATCAATATCGATGGAATAGAGAGCTTATTATAGGCACATGGAAGGGAGATTTTCTTGTTTATGGAGGAGATCAATTTGTTTCACTTGCCATGACTACAGAAACAATCAGAAAGGAGAATTTCATTATTCCCAATTGCCTTAACTATCAAAATAACCTAGTTGTCAATGACCCCAAGGGTGCTTATAGAGAAATCAGCGCTCGCTATAGAGAAGAAGTTATGGGGCACGATATCTTGATATTTGAACCTTTCAGCGAATATACGCATCGCTATAACCCATTTTACTATGTAGATTTCGAAAATAAAGAAAGTAACTTTGATACACAAATTAAAAGACTGTCTGAACTTTTCTTTACTGAGGCGCAAAACCCGTTTCTTGAAGAGGTCCGTAGTCTTTTTTGCCTGCTACTTCATATCTACAGGGATTTATACCACAGTGAAAATGGAAAAGAATTTTGCAAGAAGTATAGGTTAGACATCTCAGATCGACCAACTTGCCATCTTATAGGATCGCTCATTGATCGTTTTAAAATTCCTGATAAATGCACTGATCTCTTTTCGTTTATAAACATTCTACACAAGGAAAATGTCTTGACTAAGACTAGCAAGAATTGGCAAATTATTTTTCAGGGCAAATGCAATGTCTCTAACTTCTCAGCCATTCAGAATAGCTACGTGGAAGTTTTTAAGATATTTGAAAATCCATGCTTGCAAAATTTTACACATGGCAATGACATAGACTTCAGAGATTTGCGCAAAAAGAAAATTGATATCTTTTTTACCCTCGATTCGAATAGTCAAAGTGAAACAAATCTTATTGCGCGACTCTTTTTTACAGACCTTATCATGTGCAATATGCGTGAGCTGGCATACAATCCAAGCTCAAATCGAGTCTGTTGCATGATTATGGACGCGTTTGAGACGCTAGGCTATTTGCAGATTTTTGAGGGTGCAGTGGGCGGTATAGGTTACCCAACTATGGCAGGCTATGGCATGCAGATGGTGATGGCTTGCTCAGATGATGTGCAACTTGAAAAAAATCCTCCCTTGGGTTATGGTGAAAATGGAGCTAAAAGTCTTAGATATAACTGTGTTAACAATCTTTACTACCAGCCCAGCAACAAATTTAAGAATGGTATTGATAGGCTTAGTCAAGAGTTAGGTGCATTAGCGACCAAAAAAATTATTGAGAGTTCTGAAGACATGGAAAAAGAGGATGATTTTATTTTTCTGACCAATAAATGCCCTCCTATTAGAGCACGCAAGATATTTTACCTTGAGGATTCCTATTTTACAGACCGTCTTTTGGAGGTTAGTCCTCATCTTAGCAAACACTGTAAAAAAGGGCAAAAAATAAATCTACAGATTCTTAATGACGCATTGCAAAGTGGCGAGCTGGATTGTGAATACAAAAGAAGGGCAAAAATACGGTATGAGCCTCATGTTTAAAAAGATAATATGGATAGTCCAAGTTGTATTCCGTATTTTCTAGTCTTTTTTTGTGTAGCTCTTAAATTTAGTAGTTTTGATAAAAACCACCAAATCGGAATGCTAATAAACATATACCCTGATATTTTTAAACAATTACATTAGAAATGCGGACTTCTATTTGCACTTTTTAAGAGATTTAGATTAAAAGAGGTTTAGACGATGGTGGCCACGACTGGACTTGAACCAGCGACCACTACCATGTCAAGGTAGTGCTCTACCAACTGAGCTACGCGACCTGCCAAAACCCATATTATACTTGCCCTTGCTTGTTTTTTGCCTTAAAGCTCTTTAAAATAAGTAACCCCACCCCCACATCAATGAGCACATCAGCCAGATTAAAGATCGCAAAATCAAACTTATAGTGCCAATAAACATAGTCAATCACATGCCCGTGCACAAAGCGATCGATCACATTAGAGCTTCCCCCTCCTAGCACCAAACCAAAAGATAGGGCATGTTGGGTAAAAAACTCCTTTTGCCGCCACAAAAACACCCCAACACTTACCAACAACACTATTTGCAAATATTTAAGCCATGTTCCCAAAAAATGCAACATGGAGAAGGCCACACCATCGTTATAAGCCAATACAATAGAAATTACCGGACCCTCATAGCGCAAGCCCTGTAAGATCAGCTGCTTTACGGCTTGATCGGCAAAAATAGCCAATACAAAGGCGAGCCAAAAAATCAAGGCAGATTTCAAGTTAAATGATCTTTAAAAAAAGTCTGTAATTCCTGGGCGCGTTTTTCTAGTAGGGAGCGATCTTGCCCTTCCAGTAAGATACGCAAAATATTCTCTGTGCCTGAATAGCGGATCAGATGACGGATATTTTCTTGTTCTAAATTTTTAAGCATTTCTTTAAAGTGAGGGAGCTTTTCTAAAGGCTTCTTAGTTTTAATGCGGACATTTTCTAGAACTTGAGGGTACAATTCAAAAGGGCTTAACACCTGTGAGCTACGCTTGTGGCTTTCAATCACGCACGCAGCCACCTGTAAAGCACTCATAATTCCATCACCCGTTTTAGAATAATCCCCAAAAATGATATGCCCGCTTTGCTCACCTCCAAAATTAGCCTCTTGCTCTTGCATGCGTGCGCTCACAAATTTATCCCCCACCTCACAACGCACCAAAGAAACCCCCTGACCACTCAAATATTCTTGCAAAGCTAAGTTGCTCATAGTGGTTGCTACAACTTTATTATTGGCCAATTTAGCGCGTTGTTTTTGATACATAGCTAAAACTCCAATGAGTTTATCGCCATGCACCACTTGCCCCAATTCATCCACCACGACTAACCGGTCAGCATCTCCATCTAAGGCGATTCCTAAATCTGCTCTATAGCGCTTCACCTCTTGGCTGAGACCTAGAGGGTAAAGGGCTCCACATTGGGCGTTAATATTGCTCCCATTAGGTTCATCATTGATCACAATCACATCTGCACCCAACTCACTAAAGACAATGGGAGCGACTTTATAGCCTGCTCCATTAGCCACATCGATCACCACGCGCATACCCTGTAAACTCAAATGTCTAGGGAAAGAGTTTTTCAAATGCACAATGTAGCGTCCTATCACATCATCAATGCGCTTAGAGCTCCCAATAGCCACCCCACTTTGATAGCTACTCTCTAGCCGCTTGGAATCAGCAAAAATTTTTTCAATCTCCGCTTCGCTCTGTTGTTGCAACTTGTAACCAAAGCGATCAAAAAACTTGATTCCATTGTCTTCAAAGGGATTATGACTAGCACTAATCATCACTCCCGCATCACAGCGCATATTTTCAGTTAAAAAGGCGATGGCTGGGGTAGGCATAGGACCTATTTGCATCACATTATAACCCACAGAAGTGAGCGCGCTCACTAGGGCGTTTTCAATCATATAACCACTCTTGCGCGTGTCCTTACCCACTAAAATTTTACGGCTTGCGCCCTGCTCTTTAAAATAAAGCCCTGCTGCAATGCCCAGCTGCATCACAAACATGGGGGTGATCTCCACTCCCGCTCTGCCCCTTACTCCATCTGTGCCAAAAACCATCATCTACCCTAATTTTAATCAGTCTTTAATGCTGTTTAAGCTAAAATTTTGCCATGTTATTTTTGATAAAAGGATTAAGTAGTGGCTAACCATAAGTCCGCAGAAAAGCGCATTCGCCAAACCCTCAAACGCACAGAACGCAATCGTTTCTACAAAACACGCCTTAAAAATATTGTAAAGGCTGTGCGCGAAGCTGTAGCGCATAATGATGTGCCCAAAGCCCAAGATGCTTTGAAAGTGGCTAATAAGGAATTGCATAAATTCGTAAGCAAGGGGGTTTTAAAGAAAAACACCGCGTCTAGGAAAGTGTCTCGTTTAAATGCGAGCGTGAAAAAGATCGCCCTTGCCAACGCTTAAGCCGTGCTATCTGAAAAACTCCAAGCGATTGTTCAACGCTACGATGCAATCGCGCACTCTCTCACACAACCCGAAGTTTTAGGCGATATTAAGCAACTCACAGAGCTTAGCAAAGAGCAAGCTAGCCTAGAGGAATTAGCCCAAGTGGCTAAGGTCTATTTGCAGACTTTAGAGGGCATCCAAGAAAATAAGTCTTTATTGGAAGATAAAGAACTAGGCGAGCTGGCTAAAGAAGAGCTTAAGGTCCTAGAGGAAGAAAAGTTAAGCCTAGAGGAGCGCATCAAAATTTTGCTCATCCCCAAAGACCCTAACGACAACAAGAATATTTACTTAGAATTGCGTGCGGGCACTGGAGGAGATGAAGCGGGTATTTTTGTGGGCGACTTGTTTAAAGCTTACTGCCGTTATGCAGATTTGAAAAAATGGAAAGTAGAGATTGTCAGCTCCAGCGAGAATAGCGTAGGGGGTTATAAGGAGATGATCGCCTTAATCAAGGGGCAGGGGGTGTATTCGCGTCTGAAGTTTGAGGCAGGCACACACCGCGTGCAACGCGTGCCTGAAACCGAGTCACAGGGGCGTATCCACACTTCTGCTGTAACCGTAGCGATTATGCCTGAGGTGGATGATGTGGAAGTGAATATCAACCCCAATGATTTACGCATAGAGGTGTTTAGAGCAGGCGGGCATGGGGGGCAATGTGTGAACACCACAGACTCGGCGGTGCGCATCACTCATATTCCCACAGGCATTAGCGTGTCCATGCAGGATGAAAAATCTCAACATAAAAATCGCGACAAGGCTTTAAAAATCCTCAAAGCCCGCTTGTATGAGAAGCAGATCGAAGAGCAACAGCAGGCCAATTCTGAAAGCCGTAAAATGCAGGTAGGCAGTGGGGATCGTAGTGAACGCATCCGCACTTATAACTACCCACAAAACCGCTTGAGCGATCACCGCATTAACTTAACCCTTTATAGCCTAGAGGAGATCATGCTCTCAGGCAATTTAGATCCAGTCATCGAGCCTTTGATCGCACACGCCCAAGCACAGGGATAGCTTTTCTTTCCCTTTTGTAAGATTCCAATTCTGAGCAATTTTAGGGGGGTTTTTGATCTAATTTTGCCACTGCGAGTCTTGATGATTTTTTGGCGTATGTCAACTGGTGCTTCACAAATAACACTTTAACAAAAACCTCAAAAACCGGTGTTTTGGTACTTCAATAAAAAGTTTCACTGCCAAGCATTCTGTGCATTCATCTTGCATCCCTCTAAAAAATATTCAAAGAACGAATCAAGAGTTTTTCCATGGTGGGATACATCTTGCCCAAACACGCAGAGCGTCAAAGTGCCTTTATTGAGCAAATTCGCGCCGATGAAAGCGGGGTTTTAAGCGCGTTTATGAGCGAGGCGGCCAATTCTAGCGTAAAGGCACAAAACACGCTTAAAAGTCTGCTTAAACAAACTACGGCTAATTTGCAAAAAGAATTAGAGGGCTTGCATTTAAACCCTGCAGACATCAAAGGGGTGTTTGATGATTTAGAAAAGGGCACGCAGGAGAGTTATCAGGATGCTATGGAGCGTGTGATCAAACCTGCCCTAGCAGATCGCAAAATCAAGCTAGACCCTAACACTCCTTATACAGGGGACATCAGTTACAATGAGTTTAAAGCCCAACTTAAAGAACAAGGGCTTTTAGCAGAGGCTAAACCCTTTTTAAAATTCATTGAAAGCAATGTTTACAACAAAGAGGGGGTTAGCTTTACCCAACTTGAAAACGCGCGCAAACTGCTCAATAGCTACTACAAAGAGGCACAAAACCCTAATTTAAGAGATCATATCCAAAGGGGGCTAGAAAACTTTTTAAGAGAGGATATAAAAGCGGGCAGCAGCC
>NZ_FZMQ01000016.1 GCF_900197855.1 Helicobacter cynogastricus
GGGTGGTTTCTTGGGGGTTTGGGTTCTGCTTGTGTGGGGGCTGTTTTAACTTCTACTTTTTTAGGGGGCGGGGTGGTTTCTTGGGGGGTTTGGGGTTCTGCTTGTGCAGCTTGGGGTTGCTGAGCTTGAGCCTCTTGTTCTTGGCGCGCATCGCTGATAAAATGGCTGTAAATGCCCTCAGGACCAGCAGAACACGCCCCGCTCAAGCTCAAAGTGCTAAACTCCTCGCTCATCAAATTCAAATCCCCATCTAAACTCAAATTCACATTATAAAAGATCGCATGCACTTGTTTCCCCATCACGCTTTTGCCCACAAACTCTAAGCGGAAACTCTGACTCTGGCTTTGGCTGCCCGCTTTGAGATATTGTATAGTGGTTGGGTTTTGGGCCACCCCGCCATAGGGCAAAGCCTCCCCCTTTTGCACTTCTTGGGTGTAGACTTCTGAACCTAGTACTAAGGCTAGGGCCTGCGCGCTAAAATTATTCCCCTTGATTTTTAAAGTCCAGTTTTCCTCTGTAATCACTTCGGCTAACTTCTGTTTAGCCCCGTATGCGCGTGTCCACGCCGTGGTTTTCTGACTTTCTTTAGACAAGGAGAGTTCTAAACATCCAATGTCAATACGCTCCCCTGTTTGGCCTAGCGGGGTGATGTACAAACTCCCCCCACCAAAATATAAATTGTCTTTTTGTCCCATTTTGACTCCTTACATATTATATGTAGAGCTTTTTTAGCACGCCGCATAAAAAAGATTTGCGCCGCTCAATCCTTTTTAAACACTTCTTTGATGATCGCATCTGCATGCGCGCTTAAAAACTCCACCACTTCCTCTGCTTGCATGTCCACCGCAAGCTTGGCGATGACGCGCAGCACTCTTTGGGTGTTGGCATGGGCTAGCTCTTTGGCGCGCAATTCGTCATTATTTTTTGGGGCTTTGAGTTGGAAATATAACTTAGTGTATTTGGCCAACTCTGGCAGGCTGAGTTGTTCGTTGTGCAAAATTTGGGCTTCAAAGCCGGCAATAAGAGCGTTCACAAAATAGGCTTCGCTCATGCCAATATGTTGTTTGTTGCGCTTGTGGATGAGCAGCAGCGCGTCCCAGTCATCCCCCTCTTTAAGGGCTCTTTTGCGGTGCGAATTGATGGTATTCTTGGTGATATTGAGAGTTTGGCAAATGTAGTCATAACTCTTGCCCTGCAAGTAGAGCGTGCGGATATTCTCGGCTAATAAAATATTATTGCGCGTGCCCACTAAATTATGAAATGCTTTTTTCATGGCAGGAGTTTAAGCTAAATTGCAAGCGGGCTTATGCGCAGGTGCGCAAAGATTTGACATACATACATATAGAATCTCTGCAAAAAAGGATATCCATGCCCCCTGTATTTAAATTAGACCGATCGTACATGGAGTTTAGCGCGATCTTAGAAGATGGCACGCAACAAAACTTCCGCTTTTATGATTTAAGCGATTTTCAGAGCAAACGCCTCTTTGAGCTCTCTAGTACTCAAGGCTTGCAGAGTGCGAGCGCGCGCATGCAATTAGAATATGAGACCATCGAATCTAATCTGCTCTGCCTCAATGAAGACGCTCAAAAAGCCCAAGAATACAAACAAGAGTTTTTAAACACGATGCAAGAAAACGGCAAGACTATGGATTTTGTCAGCTTTGTACAAGAGGAGTTGGCCGCCCTGCGCGCCCAAAAAAAGCCCAACTTGAAACGCTCCTAAAGCAATACGGTCTAGAGGTTAAAGGAGTTGTGGTAGTGATGCCCTATGAGAGCGATGATGAAGAAGTGCTAGAACTCTTCAACGCTTTTATTTTAGTGCATAGCTTCAAAATACAAGGGCTGAGCTCTTTTGTAGACGTGGAGCTAAATTACTTGGCTCTTAAAGACTTTTGTCAAAAACACCATTACGACACTTTAGAAATCTTTGAGCTTTTTAAAAGCGCCTCTTTGGTAGTCTCCTCTTGTTTTTTCGATCATGAATGAGAGTTTAGAGGATTTAAAGCAGTATTTAAAAAGCCTTAAAAGCGCGTTTAATGCCGACCCTAAACGCAAGAGCGCAGCTTTAAAACACTTTGGCGTGTTTGCTCAAACCTACTTTTCCCACCATTTAGAAAAGGGCGATCATAGCCACTTTCGTGAAAGCATTTACAACCATATCAAAACCTACCTAGAGGATTCCAAGATATGTATCTTCAAGGCCTACCGCGGGGCGTATAAAACCACGCTTTTAGCGCGTATGCTCACCATTTGGCTTTTTGCGCGCAATGAACGCCACTATATGATTTACATTGGCAATAAAAAAGAGGACACCGAGGAGACTATCGAGTGGCTTAAAATCGAGCTGACAGAAAACGCGCTTTTAAGGCAAGACTTTCAGATTCAAAAGGGTTATTCATGGCGCAAGGGGGAGTTGGCTATTGATTTTGAAGGGGTGCACAAGAAAATTAAGAGTTATTCTATTGAGGAGAATATCCGCGGGCTCAACTTCTTGGGCAAACGCCCCGATCTAATCATCTGTGATGACATGGAAAATGGGCAAAGAATCCAATCTAAGAAATACCGCGAAGATATCTATAAACAATTTGAAAGCGCGATTTTAAAACTCCCCGCACGCAAGGGGGATTATAATATTTTAGTCGTGGGCACGACTTTACATGAAGAATGTTTGTTATTGCGTTTGGAGCAACGCTGGAACGCCAAATCTTATAGCTTCCCGCTGGTGCTAGACTTTGGCCCCAACATTGATGGGCTCAGCGCGCAAAATATCCACAATTACGATCTTTCCAAAGTTATCCTAGATGACCCTAGTTTGGATAAAAAAGAAGTTTTAATGGAGTTTTTGGGCAATAAAAACGCCTTTTTGGCCGAGTTTCAAAACACTCCTACCAACGCCAAAGACGCCATTTTGGGCGATTTTGAGCTCTACACACAGCTACCCCCTCAAATTGATGCCATTTACATGGGCATTGACCCGGCTTTGGGCAAGGCTAAGGGGGATTTTTTTGCTATCGCGCTGGTGCACTACAGCAAGGCTCAAAGACGCTACTTTGCGCGCGTGCACGCCTACAAAGAAAAGCCTGACAAGATGATTAACATTGTGTTAAACACCTACGCGCACGCTCTAAGTTTGAGCCCTTATGTGAAAATCGGAATTGAGGTAGTGGCCTTTCAAGCCTTTTTTAAAGACCAGCTTAAAAAACGCGCCCAAGAATTAGGCCTACACTTTTTTAGACCCATAGAATTAAAAAACACCACGCATAAGGAAATCCGCATTGATAGCTTAGCCCCCCTGCTCTCTGAGCGCGTTTTGCTCATCGATGCCTACAGCCATGAACTCATCAGCGAATTGCAAAGCTACCCTAAAAGCGCGCATGATGACTGCTTAGACGCCCTAGAGTTTGCCATGCGCATTGCGCGCCATAAAAACATAATAGATTATGTCCATGTGCGCAAATCTTTAGCCAAACGGCGTTTTAAGTCTTCTGGGCCTCAAAATCGCCTGTAAGGCTTTTGAACCTCAAAGAAGACCCAACACACCACCCCACCCCAACAAAACGATTTTAAAGGGGGTTTAAATGGGTATTTAATGGGGTTTTATCCTAGCGCATAGATTGAAGGAGGCAAAACATGAACTTAGATGTGATCAAGCAAGAAATCGCCAATGAAATAGAAGCGCAAGTTAGAGAGAGCTTTAACCAGCAAAAAGACGCGCTAAGTGGGCGTAATTGGACACCTCTAAAGCCCAAAACTCTTAAATACAAAAGTGAGCATAAGCCCATCTTAGAGCGCAGTAGGCTTTTACGCTCTAGTGTGCGCGTGGACATCACCCCCCAAGGGGTGTTAACGCGCGTGAATGTGCCTTATGCGCCCTTTCACCAATTAGGCACGCGCAAAATGCCTGCGCGCCGTTTTTTACCCTTTGAAAAAGAGGGCACGCCCTCAAGGCAACTTTTAAAAGCGATGGAAGATATTATGAATCCTGAGGGTGTGGGCGGGCGCGATTTGCTCCACCAAATTGCCGCACGCTTGCGGATGTGAAACACTCTTTAAAAGCGTTGTGCTTTGAGGTGGCGTATGCGCAATTTAAGAGATTTTCTAGCTTTTTTTGTTAGACTAAAGCCTAGCTTCAAAGAGGGATACGCGGGCTCCTTATAGTCGGCGGCGGCAGGGTTATCGACCCGTGCCCCCTAAGAAAGCGCATAGTCGCTAATCCGTTGATTGGTGGCGTGTGGGAGGAAAAGCGACGCTTTTCTCCTCCTTCTTGAAGTGCCTTTAGAAAACGCTGCTTGCTTGGCAGCTAGGATACTCACGGGGGTACCCCAAATGGGGGTCAGACCCTGCTGGTCTTCTTAGATGAAGTAATCCCCCGGGGTGGGACATCTATTCCCATTTAAAATTAGGGTTTTTGTAAAGAAATTTTTTATTGTCTAAATTGTCCTTGATATTCTTAAGGTCATTGCTCCACATCAAAGAACTTAGCCAATTCTCCCCTTTTAAAATTTTGATGGCAATTTTATACCACCGCCCAAATTTTACGCCAACGGCAATATTATTTTTATATACAGGGTCTTTGGCTATCAATAAGGGTTCTTGTAGGATGTCTTGAGCTAGGTAGTAGTCGAACAAATCCGTATGCTTGTGCTTTTCTAAGTGGCTATTCATTTGCGCCCCTTGTAGCTTAATCAGCGGGGTGGGCGCCCCCACCACCTGCATAATCTCAGGTTTGAGGGTAGCAAAGAAACCCACGGGGTCATTTAGGCGTATTTAAGTTGTGTTTAGTTAGCTAATGAGGGTGCGGGTGCACACCGTGAGAAGAATCAGGGCGCTTCTCTAGTTCTATATGGGCAGGTGCGTTATTCCCAACTAAAGCCATCGCTTTTATAAATTATATCTTTCTTTTCTAACCATTTGCGTATAGACTTGGCTTTTGAGCTGTGTAGCAGACTTCTAAACCAATTGCCCCCATCTTCTTTAATCCCAATAGCCAAACGATACCACCGCCCAAATTTGACCCCCAAGATATAAGTATCATCTGCTCCGGGCGCACCGCTCCCCTCCTTGTCTTTAAAACGCCATCAGGGAGGCTACAAAGCGCAAAAGTCCTTTAAAGCCCGGCTTAAAATCCCCTCATGTCCTTTTTAGAAGCCATTGACTCCTTAATGGAGCGCAACCCCACGCTTATAGTTGATGGGGCTAAGTTCAAGTTTAACGAGTATTTAAGAGTGTTCAGCATAGCCAAAGTGGCGCGCTTGGATATTATCCAAGACACCCAAAACGCTCTTAAAAAAGCCCTAGAGCAGGGGCTAAGCGCACAGCAATTTTTAAAAGCACACCCTAATTTAGTCCAAGAGTTGGGAAAAAAACGCCTGATGCGCGTTTTTGCCCAAAATCTCATCTACGCCAACACACGGGGCAAGATGCTCCGTTATGAAAACGCCCCACCCATTGCAGACTCTAGTGATGGGGATGGGTGGTACTTCGTATTTCATAGCCGGCACGACTCAAGGGCTAGACATTTGGCCTATGATGGCATTTGTCTACCTAGAAAGCATGAATTCTGGAAAACCCACACCCCGCCCCTAGATTGGGGCTGTCGCTGTGAAATACAAATGTGGAGTGAGAGGCAGATCAAGGCTAAGGGGATTGAGGTTACTAAAAATATTCCACAAGGCAGCGCAAAAGAAGATGGGCATTATGAGCCAGATGCGCCCACTTTCATTAAAAACTTATTGGCGAGCAAAAGACAAACTTATAAAGATAACCCCAAAGCCTTAGAGGTACTGGAGAATATCCACAAAAAAGGGGAGCAAAAGACCCAGAGCTTTAATGCCCTAGCCAAAGCCTTTTTAAAAGGGGAGGTGTTTAAATTAGGGCAACTCTTTAAAGAGGTGGTGCATTTAAACCCTTTGCAAAAGGGCATCGATGCTTTTGACGCGTTTTTAGCCAAAGAAGCCCTAGAGGGCAATATGGTTGCCAAAGTGGGGCAAAATGCCTTTTTTAAGAGGATTGGGCAATGGTATAAGCTAGATTTGAGCGCAGATGTGGGGGTGCTTAGCAAAATCAAAGAACTACCAACTTGGGACATTAAAAAAATCGCCCAACGCCAAGAGGACGAGGGCGACCTAGAGATGGAGGGGCGCATTAAGGCCGCGCTTGAGATGTGGTTACCCACACTCAAACTAGATGACAAGCAAGAATGGCACATTTTAACAAGTCCGGGTTACATTCAGGGCAGGAGTTACTACGAGCACCCACTAGATGCGGAAGCGTTGAAAAGATTGATCCGCAATGCTAGAATTAGAGTCAAAAATGGTAAGAATTGGAATGAAAAAATCATAATAGAACACCCCGACTTTGAGGGCGTGGTTTTGCCCCATGAAAAGACCAGCACGGATAAGCCAGTCCGCACAAGAAAAAGTAAAGTGCATTTTAGCAATAATAGTTTTCATATAGTGCCCTATATAGGAGAGTTGTGATGGTTGACATTTACAGCTTAAAACAATGGCAGAAGTGGTTTGTTAGGGTTAAAACCACAAGTGGCGAGGTAAGAGAGGGGGTATTTTGTGGTTACGATGGCCCTAGTTTCGATGAGTATGAAGAAGGGGAAGATGAGATTTTACTAGACATGCAGATAACAGAAGGGCATGGTTTGCTTTTAAGCTTTGAGAGTGCTGATATTGCCGCGTTCACGCCCATAAGAAAAGCCACAGATGAGGAATTGGGCATGTGGGGCAGATAGGTGGAAAAGGAACAACATGATCGAAGTTACAGCGCATGAGCATTTACTAGGCAAGCGTGTTAAAGTGGTTTGCCTTGATGGAGGGGTGATTACTGGCGTGTTTAAATCCTATGGCCTTTGTGATACGGGCGATGATTTAACCATAGATGCAGAAACTTCTACTTATGCTTATCTTGGTCTTGTTACGCTAGAAGCGCTTGATGTGCAAAGCCTAGAACCGCTTTAACTTTTTACCACCGCTCATAGATCAAAGCTAGTTGCTTGAGCAAATCTTCTTCTATCGTGGACAAATTCACGGGGCTATTTTGCATATTGTGTTCAGCACTAACATTCACAGGGCGCTCAGCGCGTCTTAAAGGCACATTGAAGGCCTTTTGTAGGGCCCCCAAATCCACCTCTAAGCCCATTTCATAGAGGGCTTTATAAACGCGCGCTTGGCGTTCTTCATCGATTTCAGTATTGGTGTCTAAGGTGAGCTCAAAGGAGGGCACATTTTCAAAATACAGCCCTAAGGCCTCTTTTAGCGCCTCTTGAAGGCCTTCTATTAAAATTTTGGCGTCAAATTCGAGCATGTAGCGTGTCATGTTCTCATGCACCACGCCCAAAGCCTGCGTACCCTTAGACACGGCATTAGAGCTTAGCACCTGAGCGCTGACCACTTTGCTAATACACTCATCACAATAACGCAAGAAATCCAAAAAGACGCCCCGATCCACATTCCCATTTAAAAGCTCTAAGGTGTCTTCTTTATTGAAGATGCCCACAGAACTTGCGCGCAAGTCCTCTAAATTATCCAAGAGCTTTTCTAATTCTTTATCATCCTCAAAGCCCTCACTTTTGAGCACCAGGGGGGGAATGCTCAAATTCTCCAAATAAGTCATGTATTTTTGCATGGCTAAGAATTTGAGCGCGGCAATGCTAAGCACGCGATAGCACACGGAATTATAAATGTCCATATTGCCCACTTTGAGCACATCACTACGCTCTTCTAAAAACACCTGTTGCCCCTCAGAATACACAAAAACGCGCATCTCGTATTTAGCATCGTAGTTGAGATATTGCGCGCTGATGGGCTGATAATTTAGCCCCCCTTTAGCATAGCCTTTAATAAAATACGCACAGCCATAAAAAAGCGCTTCTGTGGCGTTGTAAAGAAAGCTATGCCAGCCGTGTTTTTGGATATTTTTAAAGGCCTCTTGTACGCGCGCATCTTCACACTCTAGCACTAAAGGCAAGCGCGCGAGCAAAATACGCCTTTTGTGCACCTCCGCGCTCACTTGGGGGTCAAAGCGCAGGAAATAACGCCCCACCTTGACAATCTCCTCAAAACGCTCTGAGTTTAGGGCGTTTTTGATCATCTCATAGCTAAGCTGTGGGGGGATAAAATGGGGGGTGGAAAGCTTTAACATGCCTTCAGCCTAGCGCATCCTAGCGGCCATTTTTGCGCTTTTGCAAAAATTCATGTTGATATTGCTAAAATAAGACATGACGCACAAACAAAAGGCTTACCGCTTAAAATTGCTAAAAAAAATCCATGCCCACCCTGTGCACAAGCAAATTAAACGCGATGGAGAATGGCAAGAATGGCTAAGGGAGCGTTTTAATGTGGAGAGTTCTAAGTTTTTGAGCATCGACGCGCTCTTAGATGTGTTGGCCTTGCTAGATGGGGTGTGTCCTGCCTTTTTCACCCCTGTAGATGCGCTAGGGCCTAGCCAAAACCAAATCCAAGCGGTGCTAGATTTAAAAGAATCTTTGCGTTGGAATTTGGCGCGCTTGGAGGGTTTTAGCCTACACACTTGCAAAAAACCCCTAAAAGATCTGAGTAAAAGCGACACCACTAAGCTAATTTTAGGGCTTAACAAAGTGTTGCGCGCACAACAAGCCCGCTTGGATAAAATGTACCACCCTCTTAATAACCCGCAATATCATCCATGCCAAGAGCCATTTTAAAATTTGAGCATTTTAAATCTTTGGGCTTTGAGGAGCTATGCGCGCAATATGGCGGGCAAAGAGTGCGCTTAAAACTTAGCCTAGTGCCAAAGCAAACAACGCGCTCGCTTCAGGGAGGGCCAAAAGCGCACCGCCCCCCATCAAAACCATCTGAGGATTAAAAGTAACCCCCCCCTGCTCTATTCTAAAGCCAAAGGACACAGAATAAGACTTACCTTCGTAGCGCGCAATATGGCGCTCAGTGTGCCCATCGCGCACACGCAAAGAATAATAACCCAGCGCATCTAGGCCAAGCACAAGTACTAGGCTTAAAGTGCGCGGGACAAAGGGGCAGGAGAGAAAGAAGGGCTGCAAGTCTGAGCGCGTTGTGCTAGCTAGATGCATCACAGGGATGGGATTATCTGCTAATTTTTCTACCTCCACTCTTTTGAGCTCTAATTGGGCGTTAAGCTCTTCTAATTGCTTAAGAAATTCCCCCCTTTTGGGCAAAGGGGTCTGCGCGTCTAAAATAATCATGTCAGCTCCTGAAGTTCTAAATCAATATGCGCTCTTTTGGTGTCATTAAAGTTGACATCAATGCTTTTAATAAGCCCAAAAAGACGCAAACACTCCAGCGCGTCTGAAAGCTCTAAGATGGAAGGGGTGCTTTTATGGCGCACCAAAACCTCAAGGATGTTATCCAAGTTCTCTAGCAAAACTAAGATCGTGAACTTATAGGTTTTGCGATAAACCCCGGGCTTGATTTTAGTTAGTCCGGTGTGTTCGTCCACCTCTATTTTGGAGAAATCCTCCACACTCAGCGCGCCCTTGTATAAAGTCGTGCCCAGTTCTAACAACTCCCCGCAGAAAAACACCCCCAAACTCACCGGCACATTTGACTTAAGCACCCTCTGCCCTTCATAGGCATAAACCTTTATCCCCTTTTCATCTACAATGGTTCGACTCTCTTGGAGGGTGTTTTTAAGCACCACTTCATAGATTGCAGGGCCTACGTGGGGGAAAAGATAGCTGCCCTCTTTGGCTATTGAGCGTTTGAAAAAGTAACTTCGATAGTCTGTTTCTTCCTGCTTGCCTACGATCTCCTCTTTGAGCAAAGAACCCTTAGTATCATATAAGCGCACTTCTAGGGTGTTGCACGCAAAATTAGTTAGATACAAGCACCCAGAAGTGCGCACTTTTAAGCGCATATCTTGCCCTAAGGGCATTGTGCTTAAAGAGTTGGGCGCGCTATCAAAGGCGCGCATGGTGTTGTCTGCCCCAATTTGCCTAAAATCGCTCTCTAAATTAGGTTTTTCACTCTGCTTGATGCACTCATAGAGGGTGTTGCCCTTTTTGACAATTTGCCCCACTTCATAGTGCCATAGCGCGCTAAATCCGGGCGTGTCATCTTGCAGAGAGCTCTCTAAAATCTCAATGTCTGATCGTAAAAGTATGCGCATGCCAGATTTTTAGCACAAAAAAGCGCGTTGCGTTGCGAAGCATTTGGATAAGCGTTTTTGCGTTATTATTAAAGTATGCCCTATTTAGAATCTATCGCCGCACTCATGGCGCGCAAACCTGCTTTAATTAAAGACCCTGCTAAATTCAAGTTTGAGGACCATTTAAGGGCGTTTGCCCTAGCAGGAGTGGGCAGCATAGATACGCTTATTGATTTTCAAAACGCCTTAGAAAAGGCCATTGCTCATAAACAAACTCTTTATGACTTCATCAAGGCTAATCCCAATCTTGCCAAAGAGTTCACCAAAAAACGCCTGGAGCGCATTTTTAGTTATAACAAAGTCTATAGCCACACGCGTGCCAAGATGTTGGGCTATGAGAACTGTTTGGTACTTGGCTTTTAGTTGTGAAATGTGTTGTTTTTCTAGCGCGCTTATCAAGGCACGCATGTACTCAAGGGCCAAAACTCCATTATCAAAGGGGAGCGCAAACTCCAAATTCTGCAGGGATTCTAAAGGGCAGCGCATGCCCCAAGTGCAATTAACCAGCACCTTAGAAATACAGGTTTTGATGAAGAGCGCGCTTTTTTCCTCCATTTCAAATTTGGGCAAGAGTACGCGCACATTGTTCCCACATACGAACGCGCGGGGTTGGTAGAAAACTTGGAAGGTGTCGCTGCTAAAAGTTAGGGTTTGGGGGGGGTTGAAGCGCACTTTTAGGCACGCTCTCTTTCTCTAAAAAGCCTTTGATGCCATTGTTTTGTGCGCTGCGGCACACATAAGCCACACGGCTAGGCCCCGTGGGTAAAAACAGCAATATAAAATCTATAAAATTCTATAATTCTCTATAAGTTTAGTGTTTGCCATTTGTGAGGCTAAAAGCGTGGAGGTGATTATCATTAATCAAGGCGATGAGAATGTCCGCTTGCAGGAGGAGTTAGCTAAAGATGTGCTAGAAATCATTACCGTATTCTCAGCTAGACTTTATGGAGCACGCTCAAAGAAAAATAAACAGCTTTTAGAGCAAATGCAAGAAGTGGTAGAAAATAATGTTACAGCTGACACACAAGATTGAGCTAACCCCTAACAATAAGGCACAAACCCATTTTAAAAAGGCTTTTGGGTGTGCTAGACTTGCCTATAATTGGGGACTTGCGAAGTGGAGAGAAAACTACAAAAACGGCATTAAATCTAACCACTTTGCCCTAAAGAAAGAGTTCAACGCCCTTAAAAAGACGCATTACCCCTTTGTCTATGAAGTGTCCAAATACGCCACTGCCCAACCCTTCACACATTTAAACCTTGCTTTTCAAAAATTCTTTAAAGACCTAAAGCTTGGCAAATTGAGCTACCCCCGTTTTAAGCGCAAAAGAGAACATCAAGGCAGTTTCTACATTGGGGGCGATCAAATAAAAATCATTCAAGGCGACACAAAAGACTATCTAAAAATCCCTAATTTGCCTAAAATCAAAATGACAGAAAGGCTAAGATTTAAAGGCAAGATTAACGGGGCGACCATTACACAAAAGGGGGCTAAATTCTTTGTTTCCATTCAAATCAACACCACACAAGAGGAGTTTAACTGCACGCATAAGCCCATTAAGAGTAATAGCACTCTAGGTGTGGACACAGGCATTAAAGCGTTTGCTAGTCTATCTAATGGCTTACAAATCCAAGCACCTAAGCCCTTAAATAGGCTAACAAGACGGCTCAAAAGATTTAGCAGGCAAGTTTCTAAAAAGCAACACCCGAAAACCAAAGGCGACAAGACTAGAAAATCCGCTAATTATCTTAAAGCCACTTTACGCCTAAACCGCTTACATGCACGCATTGCCAACACCCGCAATAACTTTTTACACAAGTTGAGCACTGCATTGATACGGCATGCCAAAGTCCTATGCATGGAGAGCTTAAAGGTTAAGAATATGCTTAAAAACTCTAAACTAGCCAAAGCCTTAAGCGATGTCAGTATATCCGCCTTTAACACACTCTTAGACTACAAAGCCAAATACTATGACAGAGAGATCAAGCGAGCCGATGCCTTTTATCCTAGCTCTAAAACTTGCTCTGGATGTGGCAATGTCAAAAAGGATTTAACGCTTAGTGATAGAGTGTATCATTGTGGGGCGTGTGGTATGGCGGTGGATAGAGATTTTAACGCCAGTGTTAATCTAGTGAAGCATTTAGTAGGTGGAGTTCCCACCGAATTTACGCCTGCGGACATGACGGCTCTGTTAAGTTGTTTTGCAAAGAATGGCTTAGTAACCAGCATGGTGGAAACAGGAATACAACAGAAACCGCTTAAATTTTTTTCTATTGATAGGATTTTATAGGATTTTATGCGGTTTTATAGGTTTGTAAGAACGGCGAAGTCTCTTAAATTTAGATTTTTTGGCATGTTTTTTTGTAGAGTTTGAGCGCGCGGGTGTATTGGGGCTGGTTAAGCCCTAAGCGCACGCACAAAGAAAGCCCATTTTGACCATTGTAGAGCTCAATAAACTTGGCGATTTTGGAGCGCACATTGGGGCGGGGGATGTAGAGCTCTTTGCCCCTTAAGAGGGCTTGAACTTGCTCAAAACTCCCGCTACAAAGGCTTTCATAGAGCTCAGGGGTTAGGGCTAAATGGCGACTCATTGCACGCTGATACTAAAATTGCTGATCGTGAGCTTTTCTATACCCAACTGCTTAAGTTGCACCTCCTCTAAATTGCCCAGTGCCTTTAAAATTAAGCTCTCTTTGACTTGGATGCAGTGATTTAGCCCCATTTCTTTGAGCGTTTCAATCACGAGCCCCTCCATTTCCTTATCCACAACTACTTTGGTGCTCTTGGTGAATTTGAGCACGCCCTCAGGCAGCACCATTTGTTTTTTGTCCTTGAAATCGGCGATGTGCTCGCGCGCGTGCTCTTCAATTTTGCTTTTAACTTGCTCAATTTTCTCATTGAGTTCTTCAATGTCCGCGCTCAAATGCAGACGCGTTTCTACTTTAAGCTGTTTTGCAAACTCCAATCTTTTAATCTCTTTGAGTTGCTCGCTAATAAAGTTCTTATCCATCATATTTTTCTCCTAGTCTGCGGATTTTGCGGTTTAAAATTATGAGCATGCGATTACATAGGTTGTCCCATTTCAAGTATTCGGCCTGTTCCATGCGGTAGGCTTTGGCTTGTTTGGCATCTTCTTGAGAAACACAGAAGCGAATTGCCTTATCTAATTGTTTGATGCGCTTGGCGTTTTTAGCCTGCTCTTCTAAGAAGGTGTTTTTAATCATCTGTAATTCCATCACTAATCCGTACCCATTCATTGTTCTCCTTGTGTTGCATTTAAGGCCCTAGCCTTAAGCAAACCCCCCAAAGGGGGCTCAATAAAGCTAGTAGCTGATCGTGCGCTCTAAGGTGTTGACCTGCGCGCCATCGCTTTTACGGACCACAAACTGCCCGCAAGGGCTCAATTTGTAGTTATGCGCGCTGTAAAAAAAGCCATCTGCGCTCTTGTAATACACCCGTGGGGCTCTTTTGGGTTTTTTAAGCAAGAATTTAAAAATCATGAAACGCTCCTTTGTGTTTCTTGGTTGTAGATTCGCTTTGCATATTCCCAAGTGGCTAGTTGCTGTAAGTCTCTGAGTTCTTTGGGTTGAAATTTCTTTTGTAAGTAATCTAGACGCTGCAACACTTTAAATTGGGCATGCGCGGCGTTAATCCCCCCTAAGTTAGATTCTTGCAAGATACGCCACAAGACCAAGTGGGCGAATAAATAGCGTGCTTCCTCTTGCTTGCCTATGCGCGTGATTTGCAGCGCAAAAAAGGCATCACGGCTTCCAAAATAACGCTTGATAAAATAATTGAGCATCTTAGCTGTGTTCATGCGCGCCCTTTAATCCAAAATAGACATAGAGGCGACAATTTGGATACTTTGGGCCAAATCTCCCCCATTGATTTGAGAAAAACGACTCGCCATTTTGTAGATTTTGCACGCACGGCGCAAGTTGTTGGTGATGGCTTGCAAAGACGCGCCCAAATCTCCAAAGAGCAGAGTAAAATCTGCCTTAGAGGGCGTGCCAAACTCGTATTTGAGAGAAATACGGCTATAAAGTTGGAGCAGCTCCCCATTTTTCCCCTTGAGATTTTTGAGCAGTTGGGGTGTGCCACAGAGCACCATGGGGGTGTTGGTGAAATCTTGCAGGCGGCGCAGAGCTTCTAGGCTGGAAGTTTTGAGGTGTTCGGCCTCATCCACAAGCAAAATACTCTCGCGTTCGCCCAATCGTTTAGACAAATTTAAGATTGTTTGGGCTACACTTTTAGCCGGGCTTGCTCCCAAAAGCTCGCAAAGGCCTTTCAAGAAGTCCTTATTGCTCACCTCTGGAACAACCTCTAACAAAACGCTCTGTGGGGTCTTTTGAGCGTAAGCCTTCAAACTTTCACTTTTGCCGCTTCCTGCTTGGCCATAAAGCAAGCAGGACTCTTGGCACACCACCGCTTGATCAATGATGAAGTGCGCGTTTTTGAAGTTTTCTAGTGGTTTAATCTCAAATTGAGCGATTTCATGCCTTTGTGTGGCGTTGGTGCGATGACTAGCCATAAAATCCTGCAGACTTTTTTCTAGCTGGCTGACATCTTTGGCTTTGTAAGTGCCCTTGATGTAACTTGAGATGAGCGCGGGGCTTTTGTTGATGCTGCGCGCTACTTGGGCTTGAGAGAGCCCAAACTCAGCAATAAAGGCCTCTAATTCTTTTCCTAAATGCATTTAATGCCCTTTCTTCAATAAAATGTTTAAAACCATTCAATACCCGTTAAATGCGCCTTTAACGCGTTTAATAGGCGGGGTCGCAAGCCCCCTAAAAATCCAAATCTATTTTTTCCTTTCCTTGTTAAAATTTGCCCCGCTCTTGCACGCTAGAGCATAGGCAAGGCTCTTTTAAAAGCCCTGCATATGGCCTAGTCACTCATAACCTGCTGCCTTTCTGATTTGCTCTAGGGTTTGTTTGATTTTTTCTTGTTTGCTCATCGCCTCTTGGAGGGGTTTTTTCTGCTCGACTCTTTGGGCTAGGATTTCACCTACCTTTTTCTTTCTGTGCGCGCTGGCCTTTTGCCTAGCGTCCACAATGGATTTTAAGAACGGGTTGACCTGAGTTTTTAAATAACGCGACTTGGTTTTTCTAAATTCCTCTAAATCCATGCACTCTGCGCCCAAATGCGTCGAGTTAGCCACTCCAATAAACTCCTTATTAGGGGTGTAAAGGCTGACTTGAGCGGGGTCATCAGGGTTTTCAACCACAATCACGCTATCGCCTATGGCGCATTTCTCCCAGATTTGCGCGCTGGTGTAGGTTTGGTTGTTAATTTCCACGCCAAAAGCGCGCACGGTGCGCTGATGCGCTTTGCCCAAAGTGTTATAAATCTTGGCTAACTCATCAGCACTAGGAATGAGCGGGGCGTGGGCGCTGTAATTGTTATATTGCTGGGCTAAAGTGTGCTCGATGATGTATTGCAGCTCGTCCTCAAAAAGTAGATCGTCTTCATTGATTCGCGTGGCTTTCCCACTTAGGGTGTCTTTTTTGCTCGCGTTTTGGGCTTCGATTTTCTGGCGTTTGCTCACATCATTGCCGATATAGCCGGGTAGCCATTCTAATTTGCTATGCAAAACCCCAAAAAAGCGCTCAATCTTACCTTTTTGACGGCCTTCATAAGGCGTACACGCCACGCTCTCAATCTTATTGGCTTTCAAAAAGCCTTGATAATGCGCGCTGGCATAATCGCTTCCATTGTCATGGCGGATTTTATCAGGCACGCCCAAGCGTTTAAAGGCGTTGAAAAGCACTTTAAGCTGGGAGGTGCTGGAGTTAGAGTCAATTAATTGGGCAAATGCGCTTCCGCTAAAAGAGTCAATCACCGCGCTTAAGACCTTGCGCGCCACGCGATAGCCCTTTTTAGCGCTAGGGTCTTTGATTTTCATCATAAAGTCGATGCGCGTGCTATCTACTTGCCACTCTGCATTGATGTATTCTTTTTGCTTGATACCCACTGGGTAGCGTTGTAATAACCCGTCCTTGCCCTTTTTCAAAAAGATTTGGATGCGCTTATCCCCCTCAATCAACTTGCGGGCGTGGTCTACGAACTTGGAGTAATGCGCGCTGAAATGGGGGTTTTTGGCGCGTTCTAATTCTAAGTAATAGCGGTAGTATGCGCTATAACAATGATGCCCCCCGCTAGAGCCTAAAGCTAAAATCGCTTCTTTAATCAGTTCTAAATTAAACTTGCGTTTGCTTTCATGTTGTCCGGGCTGTTTGCCTACTTTGCTTTGCAGGCCTTCCATGCCTTTTTCTTGATACAAACGCATCCATTTGAGGATTTTATTGGCCATGTTGGAGACTTGGACATTGCTTTTTTCAAACTCTCCGCGCGCTTCTAAAAGGACACGGACCACCAAAGCCACGGCGAAGTGTTGTTGTGTGCCCATTATGAAATTTACGATGCGGTGTTTCTCTTGGGGGGTGTGCCAATATGAATGCGTATGAATGCGATTATTTAGAGCGTGGTATAATTAGCTTTTTGTGCAAGGAGAACAGATTGAAACGAACTTATTTAATGAGCGCGTTGCTGGTGGGGTTTTTTTCAGCCTGTAGTGTTTATCAAAGCGCGGATGCTCTGCCAGATTTCAAAGAAAGAGATCGCTACACCAAAGAAAAACAAGAACAGCCCAGTAAATCAAAAGAGCAAAAAGAGGTGCGAAAGCAACTGCCTACACCGCCTTCTCAATCACATCAACCTCAAAATCCTCCAAAACCTTCTAAAAAAATCGAAGAGAAGGAGCACGAAAAAATTGCAAAGGCACTCCGCGCTGAAGATGCTAAAATTGAAAATACACTCAAAGAACTTAGTGTGCTTGTTGCTGCTAACACTAAAAAGGTGGAAGCTTTAGACAAGCAACTTACAAAACCTCAGCCTAAACAGGAAATCCCTCCAGCTAAAGAAAATATCCAATGGGAAAATGTGCATGTGGAGGATATACCAGATAACAAGGTGATGATCACCAAGTCTGATCATTTTTTGGTAGGCTATGGAGTCAGCGGAGGAGATGTGAATTTTGTTGATGAAGCCAATGCTAAGGATAGTGCCTACTTTAACGCTCGCAGAATGCTCACCTCTCTAATATATCGAAAATTTATTTGGAATTTGGATCGCAAACACCTCAAATCTGAGCATCTCAAAAGTATTTTACTCTTCACCATTGACAAGGCGATCAATAGCGCAGACATTTATAAAGAGAACATGTACATAGCCCTGCCATCTTACAACAAATTTGTCTCTCTCTTTATTGTAGATGTGCGGGTTTTAACCCGTATTAAAAGACTTGTGCAAACGCAGTACACTTTCACTAAGGCCCAACGCCAAGTCATCGATCAAGCTATCTTGGATATGCAAAATGACGATGCAACTTATTAAATTGTGGAAGGCATAGAGGTCATTAACTCCCTTAACTTAAACTAACCTAATTTGAGCCTTATTTATTCACATGGGGGGTGTCAAATAAGGCTTTGTTGCGTTATTTAAGGCATGATTTTGCTCCATTGAGGCTAAGATAAGGCCAAAAAATCCTTTAAAAATTTTTTTTATTGCCAAATGGGGAAAAGTTGAGACACATTTCAGCTGCAAGGTAACTCCCTATTTAGCGCGCTTCAGGCCAGTTTTTCACATTTTCACACCCCCTACTACTACGACTATTTATAAATACATGGGGCGCACAAAAAAATCAAGTACGAGGACAAAGCATGACCACAGCAATGGCACAACCCATGTCATGCGTGATGCTCACATGTAAACTTTGCAAGTGAAAAAAATGCATTTTAGAGGGGATAAGAGAAATAAGAGGCGCACCTTTAGTACTTTTACTCAAACAAATGTCTAAAAAGCCTAATTGTGTGCCAATACCTACTCTTAAAGCCTTTGCACAGGCTTCTTTAGCCGCCCAAGCCCCAGCTAGACTAGCAGGCTTAACAAAAAGAGTTTGTTCGTAAGGGGAAAGAAAACGATCTAAAAAGTGCTGTTGGTGGCGATCGAGCACCCTAGCAATACGCGCTATAGCAACTAGGTCAATCCCAATCACTGGATCACAAAATCCGTAAAAAAGACATTTTTTATAAAACCATCGATTAAAAAGCTATTAACATTGCTCCGAATCTCTTCCTTGAGCTTATTTTTACCCTTAAGAGTAGTGATCTCTTCCACGGTTTTAGATGAGAGGATCTCAATGATGGTATCTCTAATAGCTGTTTCTTTATTCTTAATTTCTTCAAGCAACTTGGAATCATTAAGTTCTAAAGATACACTAGCTTTTAAGTAACGCCGTCCATTCTGACTGATTAGATTTACCACAAAAGGTCCTGCAAGAGGGTAAAGTGGCCCCAAAGAAAGATAATCTGAAGAGCGTACCATCAGAGAGCTTTCATCGGCATTATTGTTATTCATTTGGGCGTTGCGCATCTGTTGTGCTGCGACCCCTCCACCCCTAGACGCACCCTCATTAGGTTCAGCACTCTTGCTCATGAATAGAAACACGATCACGCCTACCAAAATAAGCATGACTAACACGGCCCCCATCACCACAAACAACATCGCTTTACTTTTTTTAGGAGCTTTTGCTTCTTCTGGCATTTAGAGTCCTTTTTATGATTTAGAATAATAACTTAGGCTAGTACGCCCAAACTTAGTTTGTTTGATTATACTAAAGCTTGCTAGATTTGCAGGCATACTCTCTTGGCTTTGGTGTTCAAAGATGATCACGCTAGAGGGGGGTATCTGTATGTTTTCTAAGCAAACAAAACAAGCTTGCAAAGGCATATTAAAAGGGGGGTCTAAGTAGAGAATTATCTGTGGCGCGCTCAAAGAATGAAGGTGCTTTGGCAGTAAAGTCAAGCTATCCCCCTGAATAGCGTGCACTTTCAAGGGCTGTTTAAATCTCTTTTGAAAAACACGGATATTTTTTTGTAAAAGAGCAAACACCTCTCTTTCTTTCTCAAAGAATAACGCTTCTTGCGCGCCACAACTGAGTGCCTCTAACCCAACGCTCCCGCTCCCTGCAAACACTTCTACAAACGCGCTTGTTGTGATAACGGGGCGTAGGACATTAAATAATGAAGTGCGTACCACGGCTTTGGTAGGGCGGGTAGTTTGTTTAGAGGGCATGCACAAGGCCAAACCCTTACATTTTCCACTTAAAACCCGCAACACAGGAAACATTAAGGGTGATACTCTTGAATTAAATCCAAGAGTTTGCGCGTATATTCGCTCAAAAGAGCCTGTACCTTGCTCTCTAGGCTTTCTTCTTGGATTTTTTGACTATAGAGCTCTTGTAGCGTTTCTAAAAGGCTTTCTTGGGTAAAAGGGACGCTAATGTGCGCATTTTCCCCTGAACCAATAATATAAGTCGTCTTTACTGGCTTATCTACAATATGATCGCTCAAGATGAAATCGCAACCCTCCAGCGTGCTTAAGAAGTCTTGCAAATAAGATTCGAGCACATGCGTTAAAAGCAAAGAGTGGCAATTTAGGGCAATTTTCATCTTTCTTCTTTTGTGCGCATTCTGTGCTATTATTGCACATTTTGAGTTTGAAAACGCTTACCTAAGGGGTTTTGTGCAAGAACACATCCGTAATTTTTCCATCATCGCCCATATCGATCATGGCAAGAGTACTTTAGCTGATTGCCTCATTCGAGCCTGTAAAGCCCTAGAGGCGCGCGAAATGACAAGCCAAGTTTTAGACACAATGGACATTGAAAAAGAGCGCGGGATCACTATCAAAGCCCAGTCTGTGCGCTTGGCCTACCGCTTTAAGGGGGTGGATTATATCCTAAACCTCATTGATACCCCCGGACATGTGGACTTTAGCTATGAGGTCTCGCGCTCTTTGCACGCTTGCGAGGGGGCGTTATTAGTGGTGGATGCCACACAAGGCGTGGAGGCACAAACCATTGCTAATGTTTATATTGCAATGGATAACCACCTAGAGATTTTGCCCGTGCTCAATAAAATCGACCTGCCTAATGCCGATGTGCAAGCGGTCAAACAGGACATTGAGGACACTATCGCATTGGATTGCTCAGAGGCTTCCTGTGTGAGTGCTAAGAGTGCGCTAGGTATCACAGAGCTCTTAGAAAAGATCATCACCCAAATCCCTCCGCCCAGTGGCAATCCGCATGCCCCGCCCAAAGCCCTCATTTATGACTCTTGGTTTGATAATTATTTGGGCGCGCTCGCCTTAGTGCGTCTTAAAGAGGGGCACTTAGAAGTGGGACAAGAGGTCTTAGTGATGGGAAGTCAAAAACGCCATAGTATCTTAGGACTCTACTACCCCCACCCTCTGCACAGAGTGGAAACTCGCGCCTTAGAATGCGGAGAAATTGGCATTATTGCGCTAGGTTCTAAAAACTTGACTGATATTGCCGTAGGGGACACCATCACAGACGCGCACACCCCCACCGCACAAGCCATAGAAGGCTTTATCCCGGCTAAACCCTTTGTCTTTGCTGGACTTTACCCCATTGAGAGCGATCAATTTGAGGCTCTAAGAGACGCGCTCTATAAACTCCAACTCAACGATGCTGCTTTGCAATTTGAGCCTGAGAGTAGTGTTGCGCTGGGTTTTGGGTTTCGGACGGGTTTTTTGGGACTCTTACACATGGAGGTGATTAAGGAACGCCTAGAGAGAGAGTTTAAGCTAGATTTGATCGCCACTGCACCCACCGTGGTCTATGAAGTGCATTTGCAAAATGGGCAGGTTGTCATGGTACAAAACCCTAGTGAATTGCCCCCTGAGGGAAGCATTACTTGCATTAAAGAGCCCTTTGTGCGCGCAAGCATTATCACCCCTAGCGAGTATTTGGGCAATTTGATTAGCCTACTCAATAAACGGCGCGGGGTGCAAGAGAAAATGGAGTATTTGAATCAAAGCCGCGTGCTATTAACTTATGCGATTCCTAGTAATGAAATTGTGATGGATTTTTACGATAAGCTCAAATCTTGCACAAAGGGTTATGCGAGCTTTGATTATGAACCCATTGATTACCAAGAGGGAGACTTGGTCAAGTTAGATATTCGCGTAGCTTCTGAGGTGGTGGACGCGCTCTCTATCATTGTGGATCGTTCTAAAGCCTATGAAAAGGGTAAGGCATTAGTAGAGAGTATGAAGAGTCTCATTCCACGCCAACTCTTTGAGGTGGCCATTCAAGCTAGCATTGGCAATAAGATCATCGCGCGCGAAACGATAAAGTCCGTAGGCAAGAATGTTACGGCTAAATGCTATGGGGGGGATATTACGCGCAAGCGCAAACTACTAGAAAAGCAAAAAGAGGGCAAAAAACGCATGAAAGCCATCGGTAAGGTACACCTCCCTCAAGAGGCATTTTTGGCGATTTTAAAGGTGGATTAGAGAAGTTATAGAGCTTTTCAAGAGGGCGTGCATGGGAAAATCCAAAAAAGACATGGGCGTTTGCGAGCTCAAAAGGCATTTAATTCTCCAGCGCGCGGGTTGTTTGGCATGGATGGCTGATCACGCCTATAAAAATTTTGGCTGGGTTGCTCTAAAACCCTTGCACCAAGCCCAAGGTTCGCACTTGGCTTGGGAGAGGATTACAGCGGATCAAGATTGCTATGTCTTGGAGGGGGCAGAAAAATTAGAATGGTTGCAAAAATACCCTTATAGAGCCTATTACTTCTTTAGGGGTATTTGTGCTCAAAGACAAGAAGCCCAACGCGTGATCATCTTTAAAGACAGCGCAGAGGTGCTAGATTTTTTGGTGAATCTCTATAAACCCTATGCCCATTTTGATCCCAAATTCTCCCAACACCAAACAATGGTAAATTTGAACTTAGAGGCAGACAAAGAGAAAAACCGCGCCCGATTCCTGTATGAAAAAACCTTGCAATCTTGGTCTTATTCCTTTGAAAATACATTGCATAAAATTTGCCTTAAAACCCCCACGCAGGTTAAAATCCCCCTCTCCTCCCTCCCCTTTTGCCCCAGAACTCTTACACCCGTGCTAGAAAAATACCTTTGGGGCGATACTTATATCTTCCAAACCACCTACACACCCCCGCCTAATCTACCCAAGTTTGATCCTGAGATTTTGCGCACAAGCTTATCTAAGTCTCTTAAGTTGTGGCAAGAACATTTAGAGGAGTGTATGGACAACCTAGTCCCGCCTCAAAGAAAACCCAAGTTTAAACGCAAGGTGCGCAAACAGCTTGCCAAACTTTGTTTTGCCCAACACCATGGCTTGATCACACTAGAAATTATCGAACACTTCAAACTCCACGACCCAGAAGACCCTGAGGCAATCAAGGCAGTCGCTCAAGTCTATATTGCCCAAAACTTCCCCAGCTCTAAGGACAAAATTACCATCCCTGAAGAGAGCGAATATTTTGCCCTCCGGCGTTTTATGCTCAATGATCAAAAGCATTACTACATGGAACAGGCTTTATGGGTTTGGGCGTACCAACGCTTGTTAGAGATTTTTAATGATTCTTTGGAGAGCAGGGAAATACAAGATCAACTTTTGGCGCGTCTAAGCCCTGTACAGGCTTGCGCATTTGAGCAAGCCTTTTATGAAAATCTTGAGGAGAAGCAGGGGGTGGCTATATGGAGTTTGATTGAGCATTTGGCATTGCCACTTGCTATTTTACAACAAGATAATCAAGTCGTGGTTGCTAAAAATCCTCATTTTAAGCCCGCCAACTTTTTAAATGAAAGCGCGCACCATCGCGATATTTTACGCCTCTTGTTTTTCTTTGGCAGAGTGTTAAGTGAGGAGAATGTCAGCCAATTACTCCAAATGCACCGCGATATTATCCCTCTTTATCCGCATGTCTCAAAAAAGATGGGCCTCCATGCGCTTAAAATTTATTTGCTCCAACACAAAGCGGGTTGCTTGTGTTGGATTGCCGATCAGGCCTATAAAAACTTTGGTTGGGTGAGCCTAAATCATGAACAACAAGCCCAAGGTGCGCATATCGCTTTGGAGTATATGACAGAGGCGCAAATTTATCAAAGGCAAGAAGCGCATTACTTCTTTGCAGGCATTTATGCCCAAAGACAAGCAAAGCAACGCCGGATTAATTTTCAAAACGCTCAAGAAGTGATTGCCTTTTTAGTGGAGCTGTTTAAGCCCTTTGCTACTCACGATCCCAACCATGTCTATCATTTGAGTGCCGCCCATGACACTATGCAATATGTGGATGTAGATATAGAACATTTTGGTGCGCGTTTGTATGAGGAAATTCTCAAAGAATGGGAGCCAGATTTTGTAGACTCCTTAGAAAAAGCCCTCAAGCAAACCCCCACGCATGCCACAATCGCCACCAGCGATCTCCCCTTTCTCACCAAAGAGACCGAACTCGCCCTAGAAAAATACTGCCAAGGCGATAATTATATTTTCCAAACCACCTACACCCCCCCAAGTGTTTTGCCCAGTTTCGATCGCTCCATTTTAGCGTTCAACTTAAAAGAGAGCTTAAGGATTGAGCAAGGGGCGTTAGCAGGCGTGGTGGATCATTTGGCACGCCCCAAGAATAACCCCACACTCAAGCGCAAAACCCGCAAACAAATTGCCAAACTCCGCTTACAAGAAACATGTGGGATATTAACCCCCAATGATTTTAAAAGTTTCCATTTAGACTACCCCAAAGCCAAAAGTTTTTTAAACAAACACCGCTTCAAGCATCAAGGACAAGAGTGTTACTACTTTGAATACGCCCTAAATATTTGGGTTTTGCAACGCTTATTAGAGATTTTTGAGGGCTCTATTGCTATGCAAGAAGTCGAGCATGCCCTCTTAGCGCGCCTAAACCCCGCCCAAGCCCTAGAGTTTAGCAAGATTTCTAGCCAACGACATGCCGGGATGGACAGCATGATCAACACCCTTGCCAGTCATTTAAATCTGCCATTAAGCATTGTAAAGCATAGCGATGGCATGGCGATCGTGCCCAACCTCGCTTTTAAGCCCCATGTGTTTTTAAGCCACAGCCCGCATAGCCCAGAAGTTTTACGCCTGCTCTTAGACTTTAAAAACCACCACAAAGAGTCAAAAAAGCCCACACCCACCACACCCCCGCCATATTTTGCCCTAGTGCCTAAAGCATTAGAAGAGGCATTTAGTCAGTGGTGTATTGAAAATATCGATGTGCACACGGAGTTATTATTTCTTGATGATAAGCCCGCCTTTGCCCAAAAAATCTTTGAATGGCAACGCCAATTTCTCAAAGAGAAGAGCAATTTTGAAGAGAATTTTTTAGAGTGGTGCATGGCTCATTTGGAGAGTGCCAATGTGCCTATAGAGGATAAAAAGGGCTTGATCCAAAAGATTATAGAGATAGAACAACACTTGTTCAACGAACAAGCTAGGCTAGAAAGAGCGTTTATTGCATGGTGGGCTGAGAATGTGGATATAGAACTAGAAGCCCTATTTTTTGATGATAAACCCGCCTTTTTCCAAGCAATCCTTGCGATGCAGACGCAATTTTTCCAACAAAACCCCATAAAACTACAAGAGCTAAAGATCGCAACTCCCACCCAAGAACCCCCAACCCCAATCACACCCAAACCCCAAGACAAATATTCCCCCAAAGCCATTAAAGCTTATTTGGATCAATTTGTCATCGGTCAAGAACAAGCTAAAAAACAAATGAGTTTGGTTTTTAGCGATCATTACAAACGCATTCAAGGGCAATCCACTTTAGAAAAGGCAAACGCTATTTGCATTGGACCTTCAGGCAGTGGCAAGACTTTTTTAATTGAAATGGCGACCCAGTATTTAGACATTCCCTATTGTCTTATCAATACCGCCTCTCTTACCCCCACAGGTTACAGAGGCGAAGAGACTAGTCAAATGTTTGCCATGCTCTATAGCAATGCGGATAAAAATATAGAAAAAGCGCAAAAAGGGGTCTTGGTTTTAGACGAAATCGACAAACTCGGACAGGGGGGCTGGTATGACAAAGAGTGGAGACAAGGGGTGCAAAACGAACTCCTAAAAGTCATTGAAAAGGGGATGGTGTCCTTTGAGTATGGAGATGGGAGCAATAAACAAACCATCTCTTTAAAAACCGATCACATGCTCTTTGTTGTCCTAGGGCATTTTGAAAAGTTATGGAAAAATAACAAAACTCTCCATCAAAAACTTCCCAAAATCACTAATGAAAATTTAAATGCTTGAGCCAATTTTTCCCCCTGTGGTGGGCTTCAAGCTTCTTAAAATGTTAGCATCTTGATTAAAAAGTCTATGAAAGCCTTGAGCAATTTCTATAAAATCCTTAGCCCCCTTGCTGCTAAAAGTCCCCTGCGTGAGTTTGCCCAACTTCTCAAAGAATTGCGCGCTATCAAAGACCTTTAAATCCTCCTCCCCGATTAAAGAGCGTTGAAAAATTCGATGGAGCATGTTAAGCTCTAGCACTTCTTTATTTTGCGCGCTTAGACCCTTAGTGAGCTTGCTAAAATTATCTAGCCCCTCCTCTCCTTGACCCTTAGCAAATTTGATAAGCGCATCTAGGGCCTGCTCTTGGCTACTGGCCACATCTCTTAAGCGCAATTTCTTCACTTGCTTTAAAGTCTGCTTACTTAAAGCATAATCTTTAAGCGCGGTGTTAAAGAGTTGTTCATATTTGCTCCCCATCTGCGCAGGAAGTTCTTTAAAAAGTTGGCTGCTGCCCGCTTTTATATCCTCTCTTAAAAAGTTTTCTAGCCCCCTTTGGATATGATCTCTTAAATTAGGGTTTTGTGCCTCTTTGTAGTAGCTATTGAGCAGTTTGCGCGCGTTTTCAAGTTGGGTAAAGCTAACCCCCTCTTTGTT
>NZ_FZMQ01000012.1 GCF_900197855.1 Helicobacter cynogastricus
CCCCCCCCCCCCCCCCCCCAATCGAACAGCACAAATCAAAGCCAAATTAAAAAAAAATTTCTTTCAGCCCCCTATGTCTTTGAGATTTGCACACATGAGCCAAGACATAAGGGGTATTTTAACTACGATTTGGATAGTTTAGACCCTAAAAGTCCTCTCAATCCTTGGGCTTTTATCCGTGTTAAAAATGAAATTTATACTCTTGAAGAGAGTTTGCATTCGATTTTGCCTGCCATCCAGCGAGGTGTGATTGGTTATAATGATTGTGATGATGGAAGCGCGGAGGTGATTTTAAAGTTTTGCCAACAATTCCCTAGTTTTATCCCTGTGGCCTATCCTTACAAAGTTTCTCAGACCAAACCCATCAGCGAGCAAAATTGTTTTCATCACTATACAAACTATGTTCTAAGCCATATTCCTCAAAAAGAATGGGCGATTAAAATCGACGTCGATCATATCTATGATGCCAAGAAACTCTTTCAAAGCTTCTATTTGCCCAAAAATAATAAGGAAGCTGTGGCTTATTCTCGCATTAATCTTATGGTGTATCGTGGGCGTGTCTTTGTGCACAACACTTATGATTTTGGCTACATTCCCCCTCTAGGCGATCAAGTGCTCTTTTACAATGACAAATGCCATTTTATAGGGTGGTTTTGGGATGATCGACCGGTCTACCTAGAAAACTGGCATTTTGAACGCCCAATTTTTTACATTCCAGATGGAGAATTGGTCCACTGGCATTTTCCTTGTGTGAAACATTCTAGATTGCGCGACAAGATCAAAAAATGGGATTGGATTCCCTTAGAAGAGTTTAAAAAATACCATGCCCATCGCTTGGGTAATGAGATCGATCCCATTATGTTAGATGAAGAAAGAATTTTAAAGGCATATGCATCATTTGGCAGACCCAAAGAAATTTTATGGAGGCGTTAAAACACCCTAATTTTATTGTAAAATGTGCGCATGTGTTGCCTGCTTTTTGTTATCTTCATGTTCGAGTTTCTCAAATTTTTCTACAAACCCTTTTTTGAGGCTAAAAGAGAGGGGCTAAAAATGTTTTTACCAAGCCTTACTTTAAAAGGTAAACATGCAAATCATTCTCTCTAGCAATAACCCTAAAAAAATACAGGAATTGCAAGCCATTTTGGAGGGCATGGAGGTCAAAAGTTACCGCACATTTTTAGAGAATATAGAGATTGAGGAAAATGGGACGAGTTTTGAGCAAAACGCGCGCATTAAGGCTCAGAGAATTTATCAACTCTTGCCAAAAATGCAGGAAGATTTTTGTGTGCTTGCTGATGATAGCGGGCTTTGTGTGTCCGCTCTAAAGGGCATGCCCGGCATTTATAGCGCGCGCTTTGCCTCAATCAAAGAGAGGGCTAGAGACATCGCTCAAGGGCGTTTTCAAATCCCTCAAACCCCCTGCAATGACACACAAAATAACCTAAAATTACTTGCCTGCTTAGAGGAATTAAAGATCACTCAATCGCTAGCCTCTTTTGTGTGTATTATAGCCGTGTGCGCACGAGTTGGAGGGCGATTTTATGAACAGAGTTTTAGGGGTGAATGCAAAGGGAGAGTTTGTAAATCCCCGCTTAATCCCCAAGCTTTTGGCTACGATCCTCTATTTATTCCAGAGGGCTACACCTTAAGTCTAGATCGCATTCAAGAAAAAAATGCAATCTCACACCGCTTTTTGGCTTTACAAAAAGCGCACCATTTTTTAACATCTCTTAAGACAAATTAAGCCATTTCTTTGAGCAGAGCAACCCCCGCTTCTTTGGCGTGGGCTTGATCAAAGATTATGGCCGGGACTTTAGGACGCGCAGAGACCACAATCACCGCCATAGGTTTTAAAATGGCGTTGATGTGAGGGAGGGTTTGTTGCGCGCCTGCGCGAATCTCTTTAAAAAACGCTTGTTCTCCATACTGGGCGATTGTGTTATCTATCATCATTTGAAATGCCTGCATTTCTTTTTCATCCATGCGAAACAAGAGGGCTAAATACTGGATATACCAAAAAAAGAGGCGATAAATCTTCACCTGATCATCCTCAATCCACCTGCCAAAAATGTTTTTACCCAGCTTAGTTCCTGCTAGACCCCCAGCAATCCCACCCACAAACGCCCCCACGCCCGTGCCAATTCCGGGCAAGAGCATAGTCCCTATAGTTGCCCCGGCCATCGCCCCGCCCATGCCCCCTGCTACTCCTGTTGCATTAACGGCGATATTTTTCACGCATTGCATGCCTGAAATCTTGCCCCTTGCCATTTGGGTAACCTCAATCCCGCTAGTAACAAGCATAGTCGCCCCAGCCACCACAAGATTACTCCGAATGACAGAATTAGCGCTCGAGTTGATCACCCTTTTAGAAGCCGCCCCTGCTCCCCTTTTGCCCAGCTCTGCTAAACCCCGTCCGATAAAATTCCCATTAAAATTAAAGTTGATCGCGCTCTCTAAAAAGCTTTTTAGCACCGTGCGCTGGGCTTGCATGGCGATCATAGAGACTAAAAAGGCCTTACCCGCGCTAGCGGTACTAGCAAATAGCGCGCTTTTTAAGGATTCTTGAATGCTCTTACCTCTAAAGAGCAAAAACGCGCTATTGCACACGAAAGAAACCCCAAAGGCACTAGCTGCCACCACTGAGGCGCGTTGCGCATCAAACTTTAGACTCTCTTTGGTGCAAAACTTGGTTGCATTCACTGCTTCTTTATAGGTTACACTCCCTTTTTTCACAATCTTATGCGCCTCGTTAGGATCACTCACTCCTCTAACCTTGCCTTCTTGAATGCTCTGCTTCATTTTGGCAACCACCCCCTCATACTGCTCTTTGGGCACTTCCACCACCATCGCCTGCCCCTCTTTATTGTAGTAGCGGTATTCCCCATTGTCATTTAGAAGTTCATTAAAAGTTCTTGTAGCACTCTTGCAGTATTTGGTTTGGATTTCCATCCCATTGACAAGGCGATCTGCCCCATCTTTAAGATTATTATCCCCCACAATGATCGCATTTTTGCCCGCGCTTAAATCCGTGCGGTTGTTGAGGATTTCAGCCATGTAGCCATGCCCGGTGCTTGCATTGGCAAGGGGCTTATAGAGTTCTACCCAATTTTGCGCCACCACAATATTATTAATAGTGATCCCACTTAAAAGATCTGTAACGCGTTTAAATTGCTTTTCTTGATCTTCTTTTAAGGCTTGATAAAAGGCTGTAAAATCTTGATCCTCAAGCACGGGGCTGAGAATGTCGCTAATTTGCATGCACACTTTTTCTGTCTGCTTGCACTCTTGGGAGCAAAAATATTCGCCCTCCATGTCGTTTTTGGGCATGAGTTTGCCACAAGAACTACACGCGCTGTAATTGTCTAATTTCTCAAAAGGAAGGTAGTAACATTGATTTTCAATGGCGTATTGGGCAAAGGACAAATTAGGCACGCTTTGGGCTAGAGTCTCCACAAAGGCATCGGGGTCTTCTTTATAGGCTAGGGTGTAAATCTCTTTGAGTTCGTAAGCCCTCTCTTTGCTAGCCTGCTTTAAATAGGGATCATCGCTGCGATCTAGGGTAAATTCCAAAAAGGGTTCTTTAGAAAAAGCTGTATAAACATCTTTGGCTCTGCATTTTTCTTTGATCTTAATAATATTTTCTATGCTTTGAGCGAGCAAGCCTACGGTGCTGTTATAGAGCAATAATTCTAAACCATTGGGGATTTTTAACACGCTCAAGTCCCTAAACTCCATTTGACGGCTTAATAAGTCTTTTTGTAATTGGGTGGCTAAGGTGGCATATTTGTCTTTTTGGGCTTGGAGTTTGAGGTGTTCGCTAGGGATTAAAAATAAAATCAAGGCACGATCGAGAGCTTGAAAAGCACGCAAAAATGCTTTAATGTTGATACGCACTTTCACAGAGGGGCTAAAATACCAGCGCAAGAGCATAAAGAGGGCAAAATAGCCCCAAAGAATTTCTTCATGTAGGGGAAACTTAATGGGCAGGTGGTGGAATGTGAACGCGCAAAGTCCCCACAATAAAAGCGCACAAAGCGCGAACGAAGCGATGTATTTTGCTTCCGCGCGCACAATGTCTTGGTAGCTTTTGCTAGATTTAGACACGAGTTTTCTAATTTGCTCTGCTAGGCGTTGGCTAAAAAGTAGGCGCAAAGAAGTCAAAAGGTTTAAGAATATTAACGCGCTCAAGGCAATTTGTATCCATGTGAAATTTAAAGCGTCATGCCACATGGCCAACAAACAACGCTGAATATGACCCCAAGCTTGATAGAAAGTGAATGAATCGTTTTTGATAAAGAGCACAATCACTTGGGCTAGAAAATTCCAGTATTTTTGAGAAAATAATGCCCATAGTGCCCCTAGTGTGAGCCCCACTAGCAACAATTCCACGCATAAGCGCGCCACTGCCCTTACAAAGCCAAGAAACTTAGAGGAGCTTTGAGAGAAGCAACCATAGATATAGTAAACCAACAACCACAAACCCAAATAAGAAAGCCCAAATTTAGCTCCACTGAGCAGAGTTGCTTCCATAGATTTTCCTATTATTCAGAATGAAAGGCTCCATGTTAACATGAAGGATAAAAAAACCGCTCCATTTAAAGGCATTTGTTTAAAACCATGAATTCTTGTGCTTTTCTCTAACCAAGTAGCTAAAATCTTCATTTTCATCATATAAATGGCTAATGTCACTTGTCAAAATGATTTCTGTTGTGTCTTCATCAAGATATAACGATCGTGGGTTTTCTGGTATTTGGTGGTGTTCTTTTTGATGGTCCAATCCCCACAAATCTGTTTTAGGTCTGTAATTAGAGATTGCTCCCTAGAGTTTTTATCACAACTTAAGATTATCTTCAATTTCCTCCTTGGAAGCAATTCTGTAGCGAATTTTTTAAATGCATCTTGATTGTTTAAGAGATACCTATCGCGAATGACACACAATATTGGCAATGTTCCAATAAAGCTTTGATATGTTATCTGGCTTTATTCATTTTTTCTCTATGAAAAAATAGCACTGAGATTGTTTCTAATCACACCACTATTTGCATTGACGAAGGGAAAATCATTTTTATGACTAGATAAGAACAATCTTGTATTTCGTGTGGATTAGAGCTTCCTTTTCATATTCTTAGGCACAATTTTGCTATTAGGCAAAATATCCACAATTAAAATGATCAAAGCACATCCATTCTTTTCTCAAGCCAAAGCCAATAACCGAATAGCTTCTTGAATCGACCACTAGACTTTTTAATTCAGGGTTGCAGGTGCGCCAAAATAATGCCCTTTGAGCAATGCATCTATGCCTTTATTTCTTTGCATAATAGTGCAATCAAATTGGCTAAAATTGCCAATTCATGGTTGTTCTTTATTTTATAGGCATCTACCCCCGTTTTTAATAAGATAAGCGAGAATGTGTTTTTATGGGGTTTATCCAAGCGTTGTTGTGTCAAATAAATCACTTCTTGACTAATATCTTTGCTGATGTATTTTCTGCATAACAATTTTGCACCTACCAGTGTCGTCCCACTACTATAAAAAGGGTCTAAAATAATGTTATTTTCATCAGCGCTAATTTGAATAATACGCTCTAAGAGCTCAGTAGGTTTTTGGGTGGGGTATCCAATTCTTTCTTTAGCTTTGGGGTTGAGGAAAGGGATTTCCATGCATCTAAGAGAGGCTCCCCATTTTTTCCTTAGTGCTAGCAATGCGCCCCTAGCATCTCTTTTTAGTGACACTCTCCATTTTGATTTTAACAAGACGATCGATCTCAAAGGTCTTTGGTCTTGCACCAAGCGCGCTGTCAATTTTCATCTTTCTAGTACTATTATATTTGTGCTTAAAGCACACAAAAGCCACTTCTTCTAAGAATGCTCCCGCATGCTTGTATAAAAACCGCCCTTTGTTTTGGTATAGATCGATTAAATTTCCCTCCTTGTCTGATATGCCCAAAACCCTGCAAATTAAATAATGTGAATTATCATCACCTTTCATTTCTGTCATTCTAACATCGACCTGTTTTTTTAAATCTCTGGTATGCGGATCCGCTCTATCTTAGACTTTTAAGTCTATAGCAATACCTTTTGATAAATTCGTTGGTCATAATACAAGGGCGACCTTGATATTGCTTTTAATCTTAGTTTTGTGCTAAAATCGCCACTATTAATTTTTAAGGTCATTTTGTGCGAGATGTTTCACTTTTCCTGCGCCATAAAAAACGCCTCAAGAGGGAGTTGCTAGATTCCATAAAGAACGCCCTTCCTAAAAAAGTAGCCCTCTTGGGGGGATCAAGCACGGCTGAGATCAAAGACCTTTTGGAGGTTTGCCTTTTGAAAGCGGGCATTGCTCCTAGCTTCTATGAAAGCGATTACAACCGCTACTACGAAGAAAGTGCGTTTGAAAATCCTGCTTTGAGGGATTTTGCTCCCGATCTCATCTATTTGCATACTTCAAGCCTCAACATTGAACGCTTTCCTGCGCTTAACACTCCAAAAGAGGAAATTGCTAAACTTATCCAGCAAGAGATGAATAAATTAGAAATCATGCTCATCTCTTTAAAGACCCGCTATTCTTGTGCAATTATCATTAATAATTTTGATTTACTTTCACATCGCTCTTTGGGTAATTTAGATGCCCTGAGTGGTAAGACTCATTTTATTCATACCCTTAACGTCGCCCTTGTTAATCTTGTCAAAGAACATCCTTCGGTGTATGTGCAGGATTTGTTGTATCTCTCTGCCCAAGTGGGCCTGTCTAAGTGGTTTGACCCTAATTTATATTACCGCGCTAAGTACGCCATGAGTTATGAGGGTTTAGCTCATGTCGCTTTAAATTTGGGCAAGATTATCTGTGCTATTTTTGGTCTTTCTAAAAAAGTCTTGATCTTGGACATGGACAATACTCTTTATGGCGGAGTGATTGCTGATGATGGTTTAGCGGGTTTAGTTATTGGGAGTGAAAGCGCGCTAGCAGAGAGTTATACCGCTTTCCAACGCTATATTTTAGAACTTAAAAATCGCGGGGTGTTGCTAGCAATCTGCTCTAAAAACACGCATGAAAACGCGCTTTTGGCTTTATCTCATGAAAACATGCTTTTAAAACCTTCTGATTTTGCTTGTATCAAGGCCAATTTTGAGCCTAAAGATCGCAACATTTTAGAGATTGCTAAAGAGCTCAATTTAGGTCTGGATAGTTTTGTCTTTATGGATGATAACCCAGCTGAACGCGCTTTGGTGGCCGCCCAGTTGCCTAGCGTGGCTGTGCCTGATATAGGACAACCAGAAGACTACATAACAAGACTAGATGAAGCGGGGTATTTTGAACCCATTTCATTGAGCAAAGAGGATTTAGCCCGCGCTGCCCAATACCAAGCCAACGCCCAGCGTCAAAGTGCACAACAACAATTTAGCTCTTATGCCGAGTTTTTGCAAAGTTTAGAAATGCGGGCTGTGATCGCACCCTTTCACGCAAATATTTTTGAACGTCTAACCCAGCTCATCAACAAAACCAATCAATTTAATTGCACTACCAAGCGGTGCACATTGGCACAGGTACAAGAATGGGCACAAAACCCTACTTACATTACCCTTTATGGGCAACTGGTGGATAAGTTTGGGGATAATGGTATTGTGGCCATTAGTGTGGGGCGCGTTGAGGGGGAGACTTGCCATTTGGAAATTTGGCTGATGAGTTGTAGGGTGCTCAAGAGAGATTTAGAATTTGCCATGCTCAATTCCCTAGTCAAGCGGGCTAGAGAATTGGGCGTGAAAACCCTCAAGGGCTACTACTATCCCACGCCTAAAAATGCGATGGTTGCTGATTTGTATACAAGCTTTGGTTTTACTTTAAAGAGCCAAGCAGAGGATGGGAGTGTCTTTGGCCTTGATTTGGATCAACACACAGATAAACTTCACTACATAAAGGTAAGTAATGGAACAAGCACAGATTTTTAGCCAGTTGCAAGAAATTTTTAGAGACATTTTTGACGATTCAACCTTAGTTATCAATGAGAGTACTAATGCTAGCGACATTGAAGATTGGGACAGCCTGAATCATATCAGTTTGGTTAGTGCTATCGAGAAACATTTTAAGGTTAAGTTTCATTTGAGTGAATTGCAGGGCTTAAAGAATGTTGGCGAAATGGTAGTCTTGATCAAGAGCAAGCTTTAATGCGATCTTATTGTTTTTCAGATTTGCATGAGGGTTTAGAAGCCGCTTTTGAGCTGGATTTTGTCCCTCAACATTTATTAGATTTTGCTATGCTCTCAGGGGACACTAACCCTCTACACACAGATCCCACTTATGCGCGCGCACAAGGTTTTAAAGATTGTGTTGCTCATGGAATGTTGCATAGTGCTTACTATTCTCGCCTAGTAGGGATGCATTTACCGGGCAAATACGCTCTCTTTCAAGGATGTAAAGTGGCTTTTAAGAACCCTTTATATGCTCCGGCTACTTTGCGCGTATGGGGTAAAATCACCCATTGTAATGAAAGTTTTAAGACAATCGAAATTAGTGCAGGTATTGATGCCCTAACTGGGGGGGGGGGGGGGGGCGAACTGTGCGTGAGTCGGGCCAAATTGCAGGTGGGGCTGTTGATTTAAAACATGCTTATAAGTTTAAAGACTTGCGCGTGGGGATGTATGGAGGGTTTAGCGTGGTGGTAACCTCTGAAATGTTAGAAAAATTCAACGCCTTAAGCGGAGATAATAGCTATTTACATGCCAATACGGATTACATGCAAGCCAAAGGTTTTAAGGGGGTGCTCTTTCATGGGGCCGCACTAGGCATGTTTTATTCTAGGTTAGTGGGCAAGCATTTACCCGGTGAATACGCCATGTCCTTAAGTTATGATCTGCGCTTTAAAAAACCCGTTTATGTGGGAGATCACTTACAAGTGAGTGGGCACATTGTGCATTTGAATGAAGCTTTTCAAGTAGCAAGTTTGAAAGCGTGCATTGAGAATATCAATAATGAACCCTTTGTAGTGAGTACTGCAGATATTTTAGCCAAAGTTTTAGAGTGAAAGATACATATTTAATTTTAGGGGCTTCCTCTGATTTGGGTCTAGCCCTCCTGGAAGAGTTGCCCAAAGAGGCCACCATCTTAGCTCACAGCTACAAAAGCCCCTTGCCCAGCAAACCCAATTTACACCCTCTCAAGGTAGACTTAAGCTCTTTGCAAGAGGTGCAAGGTTTGATAAACACCATCAAAGCTAATTACCCGACACCCAATAAAATCGTGCATTTGGCTCACCCAAAATACGCCTATACTCGTCTCAAAGATGTGTCCCCTCAAGCCCTGCAACAGGGCTTTAACACCAGTGTGCAAAGCTTATTTTTGATTTTGCAAGCCTTTTTGCCCACTTTGGCGCGTCAAAAGCAGGAGGGTAAGGTGGTAGCGATGCTCTCAAGTGCTACGCGCAATATCCCTCCCAAGCACACCAGCATTTACACCACGCTTAAATACGCACTCTTGGGACTGATGCGCTCTACGGCCAGCGATTACAAAGAACACAATATCCAAATCAATTGCCTTTCCCCCTCCATGATCGAAACTAAATTTTTAGAAGGCATCGATCCTAAAATTGTGCAAATGTCCGCAGATGCCCACCCTTTAAGACGCAACGCCACTCCAAAAGACATTGTGCCCATGTTGCTTTTTTTGCTTTCTAGTGGGAGCGATTACATGACAGGGCTAAATATCCCCATCACCGGTGGGCTGGAATTTTAGAAGAAAGGTTTACATGCTCTTTAACTCTGTGGAGTTTATTTTTATTTTTCTTCCTATAAGTTTTCTTGTCTACTTCGGACTTAGTCGCCTGCACGCTTTGGGCGCAAAGGCGTTTTTAGTGGCCGCAAGCTTGTTTTTTTATGCCTATTGGAATGTAAAATATCTGCCCCTTATTGTAAGCTCCATTGTCTTTAATTTTATCATTGTGCAAGCAATGTGGACTAAACCCAAACTAGCTAAGGGTTTTTTAAGCTTAGGTTTAGTGGCTAATTTGGTCCTTTTGGGCTACTTTAAGTATCGCGACTTTTTTATAGAAAATTTTAACCATCTATTCAGTGCCTCTTTCCCTCTCCTACACTTAGCTCTACCTCTAGCCATTAGCTTTTTCACTCTACAGCAAATCACTTTTTTACTGGATAGTTACGCCAAGATTGATTCTCCTAATGTAGAGGCTAAACCCCCTGTTAATCTCTCTAACTTTTTAGATTACGCGCTATTTGTAACCTTCTTCCCTCAACTCATCGCCGGTCCCATCGTGCATCACAAGGAGATGATGCCCCAATTTGCTAAGGATAGCAATAAGCGCATTTCTTTGGACAACATCGCTAGCGGGATCTTTATCTTTAGCATAGGACTTTTTAAGAAAGTGGTGATTGCCGATAGTTTGGCCAAGATCGCTACGATGGGATTTGATAGTGCAAACACGCTTTCAAGACTAGAGGGATGGATGACTTCTCTAGCTTACACTTTTCAACTCTATTTTGATTTTAGTGGGTATACAGATATGGCCATAGGGGCAGCTTTACTTTTTAATATCCGCTTGCCCCAAAACTTCAATAGTCCCTATAAAGCAACGAGCATAGTGAGCTTTTGGCAAAGGTGGCACATGACTTTAAGCCGTTTTATTTTTGACTATCTGTATGTGTCCATTGCAAGAGTTTTTGCAAACCCCACTTTTCACACGGCAATGCTTTCTATTGTGGTTGCCTTTATCATTGCTGGGCTTTGGCATGGCGCGGGCTGGATTTTTGTCTTTTATGGATTTTTGCACGGAATAGGCGTGATGGTAAATCACTATTGGTCTAAAAAAATTCGCAAAAAATACAAGCTTAAGCCTTTGCCTGCGTGGCTGGGATGGTTTATCACTTTCAATTATGTGAATATCACCTTGGTTTTCTTTAGAGCCAAAGATTTTCATGACGCGTTCAAGGTGCTCAAAGCCATGTTTGGATTAAACAGAACTAATAGCACCTTATGGGCAAGTTTAGATTCAAGCAGTAAATTTTTTATTGGAACAGCGGCTATTTTAGCTGTTTTACTTGCCTTTGGAGCTAAAAACAGCTGTCAAGCTTTAGAGAGCTTTAAGCCCTCTTTATGGCGGTTAGCTTGGATTTACGCCACAATCTCTTTCATCGGTTTTTATGTATTGGTATATGTTAACCGCGTATCTGAATTCATCTACTTTAACTTTTAGGTTTGATGATGTCGGCTAAATTTTATATTTGGGCGGTATTAGGATTTATATTGTTGAGTTTTGGCTCTATCATGGGTTTTAATTACATCATCGATCCTTTCCAGCAATTACGCAAAGCAACTATGTATGGAGTAGATTTTACAGGGGGAGATGAGCGCATGCTTATTGCAGGCATGGCGAGAACTTATGATTATGATAGCATCTTGGTTGGCTCAAGCACGGAAGAAAGAATTAGCCTAGACTTACTCTCTTCTATTTTGCATCTTAAAAAACCGATCAAATTTGTCATGGCGGGGGAGACAAGTTACGACCTCTACCGCGCTTTAAACTTGGCCTTTACTGTACATAAGAACATTAAAACAGTTGTTTATGCGATCAATCCTTTAGCCTTAATGCCCGATTACAATAAGGCCGATCCGGGTAAAGTAGGCAACGCCTTTTCCTTTCCGGATTATCTCTATAGTACAGATCACCGCTTTAGGCAACTTTTGTCCTACCTTTTTAATCTGCGAGTTTTAGAAAAATCCCTTTTTTACTGGCGTTCTATAAGCAGCCATAAGGATTTTCGCGGTCCTTGTAGTCATTACAATACAATGTTCGCCCCCTATTGCAAATCTATAGTAGGAAATGGGAGGAGCATGCTCTATGCATATCTTACCTTTTCCGAACCTTCTTCTTGGACACAACAAATTCTTTTCTCTCAATCAGTAGTGCTTTCAGAAACGCAAAAGCACCTAGAAAGCCTTGTTAAAGCCCATCCAGAAACCCATTTTATTTTTTATTATGTGCCTTTCCACATCCTGCACTACTATCTCTATAGAGCTAAGGACACACCTATGGAAGAATCGATTGAAAAGATGTTTGTGCAGGCTCCAAAGGCTGTTAGCTTGCGGCTTTTAACTTACCCTAATGTGGAGATTCACGATTTAAGAGTGATACCTATTGTAAGCGAGTTTAAGCCCTACAACAACCCTTCGCATTTTGATTTTGGTCAAAGCCATGTGGTTTTAGAAGCAATAGCAAACAAGAAATACCAGCTTACTCCGACCAATGTACAAACCTTTACAGACACTTTTAGAAAATTGGTACTAGGGTACAAAATTCCTATGTCCGATTTGTATTTGAGATAAATGTCATGACAGCTAAAACCTATATTTGGGCTTGCCTGATTTTCATCCTCTGTGGTTTTGGATTCATTATGGCGATCAATTACATTGTAGACCCTTTTGCGCAGTTCAGAAAAGCACATTGGTATTCTCCAGATTACACTTGGAGCGAGGAGAGGTTTTTTATCCCGGGACTATTGCGTCATGAAAAATTTGACAATATCCTTGCGGGGGCCAGCACAGAGGAAAATATCGGCATACACCTGATTAAAAAGTATTTGCACCTGCAAAATATCATGAAAATTACAATTACAGGTGCAGCCAGTGATGAGCTCTACATAGCCCTAAAATTAGCTTTTAGAATGCGTAAAATCCATAATGTGATCTACGCGCTCAATCCTTATTCTTTTAGCACCGATCACCCACCACATGCGGACGGATCACATACTTTTCCTACTTATCTTTATGAGCCTCGTAATCTTACCCAAGTTTTTACCTATCTTTTTAGTCTCAGGGTGTTCAAGAAATCTGTATTTTACCTACATAGAAAGATGTTCCCCCCCCCCCCCCATGAATCTATAGATTGTTGGCATCATACTTTTGATCCCAATTATATGTTTGCATGGAATTGTGTCGAAACACGGGCACTCAATCCTAAACATGTTGTAGGGTTATGGCAAAAATCGCGTCAAGTTGCCTTGAGTAGTCAATCCAATAACTTGACTTTTAAGTCTCGCGTGCAGTCTGGGATGGTCAAGTATTTGGAGAGTCTCATCAAGGCCCATCCTGAAACGCATTTTATTTTATATTACCCACCTTGGTCCGTATTACACTACACAGAATCTAGAGTGGGAACTAAAAGTTTTGAGGAATCTTTTGAAGAGATGTTTTTGCAGACAGCGGATTACATGAATAAAAAACTTTTGGCTTACCCTAATGTGGAAATTCATGACCTAAGAGCTTTGCCATTTGTCACCGATTTGAATCTCTACTACGATCCACCTCATTTCAACATGACAAAGGTAGGTCCATTGATTTTTAAGGCATTGGCGAGCAAAAAATATCAAGTGACTCTAGAAAACAACGCCTCTTTCCAAGAAGCTCTAAAAAACCTTATTTTGAATTACAAGGTACCCGCCCAATATTTATCCTCTCCTGCCAAACGGTGATTTATGGCCTCCAACACTAAGAACTTGTCGCGTTTTGCAAAGGTTTGGCGTGGGTATTCCTAGCCTCACTAGAGTAATCTTTGCCTTGTTATTTATTGGACATTCCATTCTAGGAACAGACCTCCCATCACTCTTTGATAATCTAACAGACACGCATTATCTAAAAATTTGTAGCTGATAGAATCCTCGTGCACTTCGTGCAAACCCACATGAAGATTCTATTTTACCTGCAAGGATAGCATGGTAGAGAAAATAGCAAAGACCCAAAACTTCTAATGTTAGGTTGCCTTTCACGCCCCGTCTCCATAAATTTCTAAAGTGCTTGATTCCACGCCGTGCTTGTGAACTATCAATTTTTTTAATAACCCTATCCACTACAATTAAATACATCCGTGTGATGTTTTAGTTAAAAATGCTTTTGGATAGGGCTTGGCTGTCTTATCCCACAAATTTAAATGTACATTTTCACTTCTTAATAATCAAAAGCTCATGGGACTTTTCCACACACCCCACACACCCCACACACCCCCAAATAGCTCTCTTTACCAAGCCTTTGACTTTCTAGCTAGCCACTGGGCGATGGCTTGAAAAAACCTTTAGCATTTGCAAAGTCAAATCCCCAAGCGGGGGGCTTACTTTTTGCAAGTCTTAGGCGGCTCAAAGCCAAATCAAAAACACAAGGAGCATTTATGAGCATTTATGTAAGGACGGACAATGGCAAACGCAGGCTATATGCCAATGTTAACATCAATGGAGTGCGCAAACGCCTAAGCTTGGGCATGGACGACACCCCACAAAACAGAGTCAAGGCGATGGAGTGCTGGGCGCAGATTGTCAAATTTGATTGAGGAGCGGAGCCGTTGCGTGATTGTGACAAAATTAATGTGTTACTACCTATTAGCTTTCAAAAAGGAGGCCGAAGATGCATGGGGATGTTCTAAAGCACCTATCTCAGACTGCCCAAAAAGCCTGCTATACTCTCTTGGCTTTAGGCTTAGCTCTCTCCTTTATGCTTGGAATTATGCAGTGGAGGATCATCTTTGGTACAAACACATGGATAAGGGTCGCTTTTGCGCTCTTTTGTATGGATAGTCTTGTAGGAAATAAACTCATCTAGGACATCTCTGTCCGTGGGGTTTTACGCCCTTGTGGGGCACTTGCGCTCTTAAAAGCAACACCACCCATATGCGCTGCATCAAGTGCGATCTCTAAGAGTGTAAGGGTGTCTTCAGGAGAGTGGGCGTTGTTGCAGAAGTGTGTGATGATGCTACGCTTAAATTTAGTATTTTGGACTTAAATGGTAAATTTCACCCAAAAAACTCCTAAAAGCTGAAAATTCTTGGCTTTTTTAAAAAGCACATTAACATTTTTTACAAGTTGCACTAGAATCTAATGCTTTTTTTGCAGTTGCCACCATTTGGCACTCTGCTTAAAAAATTGCCCCCTTCTACAAAAAAGGATCGCTATGTTTTTTAAAAGAGTTGATTTAGGCTTTTTGCAAGAAATTGCGTCTGTTTTGCAAAATTTAGATCTCGATAGCACTTCTTCTGTACACCAAGCCTTGCAACAATGCAAAACTCCCCCCCCCCATCAGGGCATTAAAGACCTTTTAAACGCTCTTCAAACTCTCTTAGAAGGACGCTTAAAACAGCTTGAAAACCCCAAAGAAGACAATCAAAAACAAGAACTCTTAGCTCAAATTGAAAACTTAAAACAGCAAGTTTATGCCGCAGAAAACATGTGTGAGGCGAGCATGGACGGCTTGTGGTACATGCACTACCCCAAAGACAACAATTTACAAAGCCAAACTCCCTTCATTTGGTCAGATAATTTTAGAAAACTTTTAGGCTATCACAATGAAACGGATTTTCCCAATGTGCTTGCCTCTTGGGTGGATAAATTGCATCCAGAAGATTCTGCTAGAGTGTTTGAGAACTTTCAAAATAGTTTAGCTGATACCAGTGATAAAACCCCCTATTCTCCCACCTACCGCCTCAAGGTTAAGGATGGGAGCTATAAGTATTACCGCGCACATGGTAATATCAAACGCGACTCACAGGGCAAGCCCATTTTCATTGCTGGCTCCTTGCAAGATATTGACAAACAGACACGCCAAAAGGCACATTTAGACACTTTGCTCGAGCGTTTTCAAATGTCTTTAGACCTCATTAGTGATTGTTTGTTTGATATTCATGTACAGAATAACCAAGCACTCTCTCCTAAAAATCCTTGTTGGTATTCACACCGCTTGATCAACACGCTTTTAAAGCAGGAGGGTAAGACCTTAGAGCTTTTATTAAATTGCCTACACCCTGAGAGCAAGCCCCTTTTCTTAAAGAACTTGGAAGAACTTTTTAATGCCCTCAACCACAGCGATAGCCATAAAATGGAGCGCATGGAGGTTTTATTGCGCGCTCCTGATGGGGCATGGCAAGCCTATGAATTTAACGCCACTGGGCTTAAAAAGAGCGAGACGGATGGGAGTGTTACAAAGCGCATTGTAGGTGTGCTTTCCAATATCGAGTCTCAAAAGCAAGAAGAAGCGTTTCGAGCCAAAGAAGCTGAATTCAACGCCACCATGCAACAAAATTTAGAGAATATCTCAGACATTATTGTCAAGATCGAGGGGATCGCCAAACAAACCAATCTTTTAGCCTTGAATGCCGCTATTGAAGCAGCGCGCGCAGGTGAGTATGGGCGAGGTTTTGCGGTGGTCGCAGATGAAGTGAGCAAACTTGCTAGCAAAACTAGCGAGGCGACCAGTGAAATTGCTGCTTTGTTAGAAGCCAAACGCCCCTAATTCTCATCATTTTAGTCAAACTGATAGCCAAAAGAGTGAGGCTAATTTAACCCAACTAGACAATCATATCAGCGTGCAAAAGGGGTTTATGAGCGCGCAAGTTGAGTATGTCCAACAACTCATCAATGACTATAACCATTACTTTGACATTTTTAACCAAGTGCTTATAGAAAATAACGCCCAAATTCTGCACAATTTCAATCTAACTTTAAAGCAATTAGATTTAGTCAAACAGCTCATCACCCAAGCCCACACAGACTCTCAAGAGCTCTTAGCCTTTAAAGATAGCGTTCGTATGCTCTTGGATAAATTAAACACAATGGAGCAAACCAAACAAGAGCTTTTAGAAGCCAACACAAAGGCCCTAGCCTTCATTGAGCAATTAAAAACCTTAGTCCCTGATGCCCTCCAAAGCATTAAAGAAAAGACTTTACAAAGTATCAACCAGTTACACTCTGTCCAAGCAGACATTAAAACCGATTTATTAGCTCTGCAAGCCCAAATCAACACCGAATTAGACGCGCACAAAGACGCTATAGCGGCCTTTTTGCAAACTCAAGCTAAATTAGTTGAAACCCAAGTAGAGGAGTTTAAAAAGGCTTATGCTCTGAGTAAAACACAAATGAACGCGTATTTAGCTGCCATGCTCAAAGTGCGCGATTTTGTGCAGGCCTTAGAGCAATCTACTTTAAATGAGTGCGATAGACTTTTAAAAGAATTTGATGCTAACGCTCTTCTTAAAACCCAAGAATATAATGACAACGCGGCTAAGCTCATTCAAGATTATGACACCAACGCCCAAACTAAGCTAGACGCCTACAATCTTAACGCCACGCAGTTACTCGCTGAATATAATGACAATGACCGCCTAAAAACCCAAGCTTTCAATGACAACACCCTAGCTAAAATCAATCTTTATAACACCAATGCCACCCAACAGCTTGACATTTATAACGCCAATGACCGCCAAAAGTTAGACGAATATAATGACAATGCGCGCGCCAAGCTAGAGGATTATAAAAATGTGGTAACTTTGCGCGTAGATGAGGCGCGCAAACAAGTAGAGGCCTTTAATACGGCCAATCTTACCAAACTTGCCGAGTTTGAGCGCAGAGTAAACCAAGCCATTAAAGAATATGATGACAACGCCCTAGCCAAAATCCAAGACTTTGACAATCACGAAACCCAAAAAACCCAAGAGATGGATCGTTTTGTCATCTCCAAGCTTGAAGAACACAATTTAAACGCCCAACAAAAGCTAGACGATTACAACGCTAATCACATCACTAAAGTGGGTTTGTATGACGCGCTCACCACTAAAAAGAGCGATGAGGCCAGTAAAGCCCTAAGCACGCTCAAAGAGACTTTAATCCAACAAGTCCTAGTAGGCACTACAGCAGAGAGGGCTGAGATAGCCGGGCTTAAAACCCTCTTAGAACAACTCCAAGCCAAACAGACTCGCTTTGGGGCAGATTTTAAAACCATCATCTACACACAAAATGACACCTTCTACACCCCCACAACCGGTATCTACTATTATGTCTTTGTGCAGGGGGGAAGTGGGGTAGATAATAGCCCTCAAAATGGCGCGCCTAGTAGTTTTGGGCAATTTGTGAGCGTGCAGGGGGGCAGAGGGGGACAAACAGGCTTAGGACAGCCTGGGAGTTGTAGAGCGGGCTGGTTTGAGCTTACAGACGCGCAAATTCCCGTTATTGTGGGAGCTGGTGGGTGTTGTGTGGTCTCTTGGGCCCAAAGGATTAATTAATGCCATTGCCAGATATTAGCGCGGGTAGAGGAGGCTTGGCGGCCTTTTCTGAGAGTTTAGGACATTTAAGAGGGGCGCATGCGCACCTAGCCAACACCATGAGCCAATTTAACGCGCACATCAACCAGAGTATGCGCGATGTGGTGCAAATGGCCAATGTGCAAGAAGCCAAGAAATACCAACAAATGCGCGATAAAATCGCTGATTCACGCTATGAAAAAGAAGCCGCCTTTAGAGAACAAGCCCGCCAAGACGCTCTAGCTCATCAGCAATTTCAAAAAGATTTAGCCCTAAGACAAGCCAACGCGCAAGATAGGGTATTTGATCGCTTATTAAATCGTGATAAAAGAGCTGATGAGCAATGGGATAAGACTTACCAGCTCCAAAAACAAACAACTAACGCCCAAACTAAACTATTAGGCGCGCAGACTTATAATACAAACATGCATGGGCTTAATATGGGGCTAGATATTTACGATCAAGCCAACACTATTAAAACATCTAATGACTCTAAGAATGTAATGTTTGCTAACTTCGTGCAAAATCAGATCTACAAGCCTAAGGGCAAGAAACCCAAGAGCACCACGCCCATCCCTGCACCTACTGGGCCTAATTTTGCGGCCGCTGTGCCTTTTGCGCGCGATTAAATGGATAGCAAGAGCGCGGCACAAAAAGAACTAATTTTAAGGACTCTGGCTAGAAAAGATTTATATAGCTTTGTTAAGCTCAAATGGGCGCGCTACAATCTAACCCCTTTTATGGATTCTTGGCACATTGCTTATTTATGTAAGGTGCTAGAGTGTACTCTACCCAGCGCGCAAGAGCATTTAATCACGCGCTTAATGCTCAACATGCCCCCTAGTTATGGCAAAACAGAAATTATTGCTAGATGTTTTATTGCTTGGGCACTAGGGCAAGATAGAAGCAGAAAGTTTTTTTATATCAGTTACTCTGATGATCTTTGTAGAAAAATCGCTAACCAAGTGCGCGATCTCATCAAATCGCGCTTTTTTGCCCAGATTTTCCCCCAGCCCTTAGAGTTTTTACAAGATAACGCCCAAGAATTTGTATTAAGAGAGGGCGGGGGGCTCTTTGTTACCACGCTTAAAAGCGCGTTAACTGGCTTTCATGCTCATCAAATCATCATAGATGACCCTATTAAAGTCTCTGAGATGAATAAAAAAAGCGCGGTTAAAGAAGTCAATGCCAACTTTAAAGAGAGCGTTTTAAGCCGTTTGCAGGACAATCAAAGCAATATCACGATCTTGATGCAAAGATTGGGCAAAAACGATCTATGCGGGTTTTTGCTCTCTGAAAGAGACTTTGAGACTGAGATTATCAAAAGCTGGAAGGTGATTAAACTTAGCGCGCTCAATGAGCAAGAGCAAACCTACAAAATGAAAGATTTTAGTTACACGCGTGCCCCCAAAGAACCCCTTTTTAGCGCGCGCCACAATTTAGAGGAGTTAGAAAACTTGCGCGCACAGATGGGTAATGATGAATTCAGCGCGCAATATCTTCAAGAGCCTCTAGCTAGTAGCGGGGGTTATTTTGAATCTAGTTATTTTAAAAGCGTGTTTTTGCACGAATTGGGGCAGTTGAACACTTATATTTTTGTGGATAATGCGATGAGTTTGAAAGAAAGCGCGGATAATCGCGCGGTGGTGGTGGTGGGGGTGGAGAATTATAAAGATAGCGCGCGCTATTGTGTGCTAGATTGCTTTTGTGGGATTTGGAGCGAGGAGGACACGCTCAATCACATACTGCAAGCCAAAGAGCTCTACAAAGAGGCCAAGACTTATATTGAGAGTGATGGGGGCGGGCTTATCTTGTATAGGCTTTTATTCGTCGAGCTTGTCAAGTTCAATCAAAGGGCCAAAGAGCAAAACAAACCCCTTTTAAACGATTCTATCTTTTGTTACACCCCTAGCCGCAAAGTCTCCAAAGTGGAGAAAATTAAGGCCCTGCGCCCCTTTTACAATACGGGCTTTTTAGTCTTTTCTCACGCCTGTCAAAACATTAAGCAACTTCAAAAAGAGCTTTTTAGCTTCAATCCCGATAGGCCCTTTAAACAAGATGATTGTATTGACGCGCTGGCTAGCTGTCTTACCCACCCTGAAATAAAAGCCCCCTTTAAAACCCTAGAGCCCACAAGGAGTATTTTTAAACCCCGCCCAAGTTGGAGGGTGTAGGGGTTATCTTGAAGGGGCTCTACTTTAAACACTACTAGGGTTTTTCTGAAAGCACGCCTTTAAGGGGTTTGCTAGAGCTTACAGCGGTCATGATTTCGTAAAAGCACGCGTTTAATGGATTTGCAAAAGCCTTTAGCTTTTGCCTTAATCTAGTCTAGTCCGCCTTAGTTGTGCGGGGCACTTATTGAGTTTCACGCCATGTGTGTTTGTAAGATAACCGCTAGGGTTTTTCTGAAAGCACGCCTTTAAGGGGTTTGCTAGAGCTTTAAGCGGTCATGATTTAGTAAAAGCACGCGTTTAATGGATTTGCAAAAAGCTACGCTTTTTGCCTTAATTTAGTCTAGCTCATCTTGGTTTTACTTGGCACTACTTTAAAACCACGCGGCGTGAGTGCGTAAGATAACCCCCATCGTTAACCCTTTTTTCACTCTATGTTTTAGGTTATCTTAGCCTTATAAAAGGGGTTTATGATGACAAAGATGCTAGATTTTGCCCGCTTAGAAGCCGATGGGGTGAGCCAAGAAGAAGTATTAAACTTCATCCAAAGCCAAAAGAGTAATTTCAATTACGCGCCCTTAAAAAAGTATTATGAAGACAATGGCCTAGATTCTGCACAAGTTAAGCGCGCGCTTTATGAGGATTTAAAGAATTCTAAGGTGAGTTTTGAGCTAGAAGCTCCTAACTCTGCACAAACTCCACAAACTCCACAAACTCCACAAACTCCACAAACTCCACAAACTCCACAAACTCCACAAACTCCACAAACTCCACAAACTCCACAAACTCCACAAACTCCACAAACTCCACAACAGCCCCCCTCTAAATTGCCCCAGAATGCTTTAGAGCCTAGCAATACACCACCACAAGATGCCAAAAGCATTACAGAGCCCCCTAGCAAAGAAGATATTTTAGAGGATTTAAATACGCGCGCCCAAGAGTTGGATAAAAAAGCTAACTGGGTAGATAGATTAATGCATGGGGCTAGCTTGGGGCTGAGTAAAACAGAGGGATTGGCTGAGCAAACGCTAGGCTATCAAGCCCTCATCATTGATGCCATTAAAAATAAAGTTCCTTACGCCAAATTGCCCAAGCAGGCCCAAGCATACCTAGGGCGTAAAGCCAATGATAATTTAGGGATGTTTGCCAATCCCTTTAAGGATTACGCGCAAGAAGAGTATGAAAAAGAAAAGATGCGCCAAGACATTCTAAACATTAAAGATGTCAAGGATTTAAGCGATGCGCAAAAACATCTAATCTACAAAGATACCAATATTGGGACATATATTTTTAACGCTTTGAGCAAGACAGATAATGAGAGCCTAAAGGAGTATCAAGAGGACATCAAGGGGCGGGGTTTAGTTGCAGATTTGTCCAAGGCTATGACCTTTCTTAATAATATTGCCGAACATAAGAATCTTAAAGAGCTCTTTACGCATAGTAACCCCAAAGCAAAGCAAAGATACCGCCAAGATGCCCAAACTCTAGCTAAAAGTTTTGGGTTTGAAAGGGCGGTTTTTGATGAAAAGGGGGATATGTTTGTGAGCAAAGAGGGCCAACTCTATAAGGTCAATGATAGCTTTTTTACGCAATTTCCCAATCTTTTAAAAGCTAACGCCTTTTCTCTTGCTGGGGGCATTGCTGGGGCTAGCGCGGGCTTTAAATTGGGGGCTAAGACTAAAAACCCTTATGTTACATTTGCTGGGGGTGTTGTAGGGGGCTTTGTGGGGGCATCTGGTGGGGGCGGAGTTGATGCCCTGCTAACTAACTTTATGCTAGAGCGTGAAAATAATTTTAAAGAAAATCTAGATCACATGCTCCAAGAGGGCGCGCTCAATGTGGTGGGCGATGTGGCCGGTATCCTGCTAGGTAAAACCATTAAGGGCGTAGCCAATAACGCGCACAAAATCGCGCTAAAAATGGGCGATGTGGCTGGTTATGTGCCAGGTGTGGGGATGGCCATGCGCGCAATTAATGGCAATGTCAAAGCCGCCCAAAGATTGATAGATCAAGTGCGCACCCCGCAGCAACAAGCCCTTTTAAAAGAGTTTGGGGAACAATTTGGCGGGGGGGCGAAGTTTTATACCCCTAATTCTGCCCTAAGCCAAAGCATGAAAGAGAAGTTTGGGGAAAATTCGCCCGTATTTAAAGCCTATGACATTGTCAATAACATCTTAACTCTGCCCAAACACGCAGAGCGTCAAAGTGCCTTTATTGAGCAAATTCGCGCCGATGAAAGCGGGGTTTTAAGCGCGTTTATGAGCGAGGCGGCCAATTCTAGCGTAAAGGCACAAAACACGCTTAAAAGTCTGCTTAAACAAACTACGGCTAATTTGCAAAAAGAATTAGAGGGCTTGCATTTAAACCCTGCAGACATCAAAGGGGTGTTTGATGATTTAGAAAAGGGCACGCAGGAGAGTTATCAGGATGCTATGGAGCGTGTGATCAAACCTGCCCTAGCAGATCGCAAAATCAAGCTAGACCCTAACACTCCTTATACAGGGGACATCAGTTACAATGAGTTTAAAGCCCAACTTAAAGAACAAGGGCTTTTAGCAGAGGCTAAACCCTTTTTAAAATTCATTGAAAGCAATGTTTACAACAAAGAGGGGGTTAGCTTTACCCAACTTGAAAACGCGCGCAAACTGCTCAATAGCTACTACAAAGAGGCACAAAACCCTAATTTAAGAGATCATATCCAAAGGGGGCTAGAAAACTTTTTAAGAGAGGATATAAAAGCGGGCAGCAGCCAACTTTTTAAAGAACTTCCTGCGCAGATGGGGAGCAAATATGAACAACTCTTTAACACCGCGCTTAAAGATTATGCTTTAAGTAAGCAGACTTTAAAGCAAGTGAAGAAATTGCGCTTAAGAGATGTGGCCAGTAGCCAAGAGCAGGCCCTAGATGCGCTTATCAAATTTGCTAAGGGTCAAGGAGAGGAGGGGCTAGATAATTTTAGCAAGCT
>NZ_FZMQ01000001.1 GCF_900197855.1 Helicobacter cynogastricus
ACCTTTTTAAGGGCATTCACCCCGTCTAAAACCGCTTGCTTATTGGCCGCCTCATCGGTGTCTTTGTGGAATGCGCTTAGAACAAACTGGCTTTCAATGCCAGTAGCCTCAAAGTCCTTTAAGGTCTCTTTGATTGAGCCATCTTCGACCAATTTGAGCGCACTCTCAAGATTGTTGGCCACATGAATACCCTCAATCTTAGTGTCATCTCCAATAATGGCAATGGGCTTAGAATTGCCAATTTTGACCGGGGCGGGGGCTAGGTTTTTAAACTCTATATTGATCCCATACTTGCTCTGTGCCATCTTAATTTTCTCCTTTTTTGTTAAGATTGCCTTCACGACAAAAGGCTAAATCTTTTTCTAAAAGCTCTGCATAGATTAATAGGGCTTTGATGTTTTCAGAAATGATGGGGCTAGCTAGCGCGGGTCGCTCTAATTTGGGGATTTGGCACTTAGTAGGAATGTAGACGGGTTTATAGACACGCACACAGCCACCAAACAAAAGAGAGCACAAGAGAAAAAAGCTATAATGGCACCGGATACCATGGCATTTCTTCTTTGGGTATTTGGAGTATGGTGCTTTTTTGCGCTTCAGGGTCAAGGAGAGTAGCGGGCGACCTCCTAGAAAGGAGAGAAGCCATGAAAGTCTTGATGATTCTTGTGGTCTTAGCGGTCTTAATACCCACGCCGCTATATTAACCTTATTTAAGGTTAGCCCGCTTAGGCGGGCCCTACCACAGGAGTCATTGTATCCTTTCAAACTTGAAGCAAACATTAATGCCTCCCCCCAAACACATCTAAACTTCTTTTAATCGCCTTTAATTCGTGCTCGCAAGTGCTATCTTGAGCGCGCACATGTTCATACCTCTTTGTAACCGCGTCCTTTTGCTCTTGCAGGCGGGTTACATAGTTGTTCACATCGATATTTTGCTCTAAGATGGCCTTATTTTGCGCTTCTAGGCCCATTTTGCAGGTCTCTCTTTCAATGATGAGCTTATGCCCAAGCCATACACTGCCCCCCAACGCCCCAACGCCTAGTAAAAAGAGCAGAGCCAAGAGGAGCGCGCGCAGATCAAACACCAACACGCCTTAAGGGGTGAAAAAAAGATTTTAAGATAGAATGAAAGAGCCCCTCTGTGCTTGCAGGGGGGTAAGCCAGCTTCAGGAGGTTTGCCATGAAAAGGCATGGCAAAAATCCCTTGCGCGCATTTTGCCTTAAGTTCTCTTTTCTAGGGCTTAAGTTCGTCTTGAAATTCAAGCGATAGCGTGAGGTATTCCCCCGTTTTTGCGGGGGTTTCCTTAAAAGTATGGCGCTACTTATCACCTTTCTCCTCCTCTTTGCTAATGCCTAGTTTCTTACGGATGAGCTTTAAACCCACTTCTCCTACCACTTCAGCCCCCATATAACCCACGCCACCACTAATGGCAGTGGCTAGGCCTAAGGGCAAGTGCAAATAGTAATCAATGAACTCAAAACTCACCCAAGTAGTCATCATAGATGAGCCCACCCCCCAAATCACATATCTAATCCTATCTCCTAGCCCGCTCAAGGCCTCATCTTTGATAGACTTGAGCACAAACAACCAGCCCACACAAAAGCCTACAAAGAGCACTAAGATATAGGGCAAGATAGCGCGAAACTCCACGCCCAAAATAAGAAAATCCTGCTTAGTCATTCTCAAAGTGCCGTCTAATTTTTCCTTGCAAACTATCTAACTTCTGCTCTAAAACCTGCACTTTTACTAAACTACGGTCTAATCGCTCCTCTGTTTTGCCAATTTCATAGACTAAAAAGCCCAAAGAGCCCGTCTGCAAAGCATTGAGCAAAATGAGCAAAAAGCCAATAGAGACCATGCGATCTAATTTGCGCATGGACACCTGCGCGCATGGGGGTTTGACCTCTTTCATCAGGCAATCCCGCTTTCTTTAATGAAGCTTTTGACATCAAAACAGGGGCACTCTTTGCCCTTGTCTAAATCCCTATGCCCGCAAAAGGTGGCTGAAGGGTATTTTTTGGCAAGCTCAACACAGAGCTTTTTAAGAGCCTCAACTTGTTCAGGGGTGCGCGTGTCTTTGGGCTTAAGGGTTTTGGCATCCTTGCCTCCAATGTAGCAAATGCCCAAACTCCCGCTATTGTGTCCTCTAACATGCGCGCCCACTTCATGCTCTTGTCTGCCTTTTTCAATGCTTCCATCTAGCAAGATCACATAGTGGTAGCCAATCTGATCAAAGCCTCTTTCTTTGTGCCATCTATCAATGTCCCATTTGTCATGAGGGCGTCCCTCTGGGGTGTCGCTACAATGAATGACAATACGGTTGATGTTTTGGTGTGTTTTGGTCATGTTAGTCCTTGAAGTCTTGTATTTGAAATGCTTTAAGACTGGGGTAGTCGCTCAGTGTCTCAACTTGCGCCTTTTGCGCCCCAAAGAAGTTAAGCACTTTGGCCTTGTGTGCCATCCCCGCACTAAACACCTCTTCTAGTTGCGCTCTTGTGTGCATTTTGTAGCTTTTAAAGGCCTCATCTTGTCCTTTGCATCTAATGGGCGTATCTAACCCTGCTTGAAGTGCACCACTTAGATTGAGCTGATCTTCTAGGCGCAGATCGTAGGCATGCAAACTGCCCAGTGCCGCACTGCTAAACCCGCGCTTCAAAGACTCTTGCGTCTTGGCATCTATTTTGAGCACCAAATTTCGCTTAAGCTCTCCAATCTGCGCATTCTGCAAAAGAATATGCGCGCTCTGTAATTGCCCTACGCTAAGAGGCTTAGAAGTTCTAACCCCCCATGTATCTGTCGCCTTGTTGTAGGTCAATACAGCTCCCGCTGGTAAGATTTCCCCGCTAGGCTCTAACTTTTGCTTCACCCTTTCAAAGTCTAGTTCAATGTCCATGTTCTCCTACCTTATGCGGTAATAAAGACCTCTTAAAATTCACGGAAACTGGTGTATGGTTAAAGATGCAATGAGTCCAGAATACTTTGAGAGCATCGCCAAAGATAGACGAGATAGGTTTTTAAAACAACACATCAATGAAATTGAAAAAAGCCTCAATAAAGAACTCAAGCCCATTCTTGCCACAATAGAAAAAGCTAGTGAGTGGGATCACAAAGCCTTGTTAGAGGGGATAAGAGGGCTAGAGAATGGTATTGGCAAATTAGCTGAGGAGTTTAAAAACAGCGATGCATATGGGCAAATGCTAGAGACAGCCAAAGGGGATACCCAATACTACAAGGGTAGAAACTTGAGGCTTACAACGGAGCTAGAAAAGAATGGTAAAAAGATTAAAACTCTTGAGGAGGAGAACACCAAGTTTAGAAACACCGATCTACGCTTGGAGAACAATGTGCAGAAAACTAAGATTACAGAACTTAAAAGCCAAATAGAGAGCTTGCAAACACAAAAAGATGATTTACAAAGAGAGCAAGATAAATCACGAACAGAGCTGACAAACACACAAACGCAATTAAACGAGCAAATTGCCATAACCACACAGCTAAAGACAGACTTAAAAAAATCTTTAGCAAGCCAACAAGGCAAGGGGGAGGGGGATTTAATATTGGTAAGAATGTTTTCTAAGCATACTAGAAGCCATTCTAAATGGCAAAAGAGCTTAAAACAAGGGGGTTTATGAATGACTTAAAACCTAAAAACCCTAGCAAGACACAAGATAATACCACACCAAGGCATGCTTTTGTTGTTTTTTGGGCTTTATCTAGAGCTAATCTAGCTTTTGTAAATACTCTGCAAGGATTATCTCTAGCTGTTTTTTATTGATTTTGTCTGTGGCTATATCTAACACTAAGGGCTTAAAAAATTTTTCACAATCTGCGCCAATAGGCTTGTCAAAGGGTGGAACTTCATACAAGAAAAGACAAGATGCGCCAATTTAGATTCAAAAGTGGGATAATAAATGTCGTTTTGAATATTGTTTAAAGCACTCTGCAAATACCCAAGACTTGTGCGATTGTAACCCCTCAGCCCTTGTGTGATCTCTAGGATTTCATCATGGATTTCAACCGCAGTTCGCAGATCGAGATAAAACACCTACTTTTGCGCCAATCGTTGATAAACCGCCAAGATTTCAGGGTTTTTCAGTCTCTCTTTACATTCGGCACGCACTTTTTGGAGTTTTTTAGCGTATTCTTGGAAACTTGGTTTTTGTGATGGCATGGACATCCTTTTAAAAAGGCATTCTGGCATAACTAAACCACTCAAGACACAAGTCACGCTAGAAGCCACTCTAAAGAACCTATAGAACACAAAGGCTAAGCTAGAGACAAGTCAAGAGACTCTGGATTCATTGCATTAAATTCAAAGATGAACTCATTACGCAATTGGCTAAGCCAATCCTGAAAAGTTTTGAGTCTTACTAGCTAAGGAACTAGGTCCTACTGCGCCCACAGAAATAAGTATTCTCTCTCATGTGTGTTCTAGGCGTTGGAAAACCCTAGATCAGCCCTGAGCCAACCTACATAGAGATGATCACCAGTGCAATATTTGGGGTTAGCATAGTTATCTAGGCTAGGTGTGTACATGGTCTGGATTAGATTAAGAACAAAAACGGGTTATCTTAGGTGAATGAATCATTAAGATTAGATAACAACTCCAGGCCATAGGTAATTTTGCATAATCTGCTTCCAAAAATTGTATTCTTTGCTCAAGTAACCTACGCAATTGCCTGCGGTATAAACGATCGACAGGTAAACATAAGTGTCATTTTCAGAGAGCAAACTGATATATTGCTTTTGATAAGGAACTAAGGCTGTAGAAATATTCAGCAAAGAAATTTGTTTAGAGTTTAGTTGAATGGATATTAAGACGAACCAGTAAAATAGTCTTTAGATAGGACAACACTACAGAGATAATTTCATCCGTCATGCCCCCTAGAAAGCTCATACAGCGCAACTTAATCCAAACTCCAATTCCCCACCCTAAATCACGCTTGGAGAAGATTCTGAGCATTCTATGCCCACTTTTATCCCCTCCAACCTTCAAAGTTAACTAACCAGTCGTCATTAGGGTATCATGCACAGGCTCATCATGACCAGTTTGCCCTGCGGAGCCTGTGTCAAGTAGAACTAAGATTTTTGTGTTTTGCTCGTCGCCTTAGAAATTGTACACATAGTTGGCATAAATGGCCACTGTACGTCTAAAGACAATGGTCATTTTATCACCTAAATTCCCATTACCCGTCCAACCATTCCCATTTCCTAGGGTGTTACGCACTGTGTAGTAAGGATCGTTGATGGTAGGGATGCGCACACCAAGCTCAAAGCCTTGATGCTTGGTAAAGTTTGTTCTAAAGCCAATGTTAACAATGAATTGCACATAAGTAGGGCTAAAGGTCGCTTTGCCTCCCTTGCCTGGCAGATTAGCTTGTTTTGCAGAATCAGAGTAATATTGGTTTAAGGTTTGACATGGACCTATTGGGCTACCAGTGTCTTGATTTTGTTGTTGCCATTGACATGTTCCATTATAGTAGCTTTTGCCCTCTAACCAGCTACTCCCCCCAATCATCACACCTGCAAAGACCCCAAAAGTGTGCTCGTTCTTTTCATAAAAGTTAAAGAGTGCGTCTATCCCCACACCGTAAAATAAATTGGCAGAAGGTTGCTTAATGTAAGTCCAAGCAGTAGGGTTATCATTATTATCGTAAGCTGTAGCGTACTTGTATGATCCAGGTCCGCCTTGACCGCTAAAAAAACCATAGTAACGCAAGCCAAAGCGTTTTTTTATTGCCAAAGAATTGTTTGTATCCAAACTGAATATCCGCCCCAAAGAGATTGCCAGTGAAAGGAATTTTAGTAGTGGAAGCAGGAACAGAGACTGTTCCTGTCCCCTGACATGCACCACCGTTATAGTTATCGCAGTAAGAATAAGCCACAGCAGAGTTTGTTTGAGCTCCCGTGAAGTTAGAATACTGAAAACCCCCCTCTACAAACGCCCCGTTCTCTTCAGCACTTAGGTTTGACACACACACACACTACAAGCCATAGTCCTTCTTAAGAACATACAAACCCTTTTTTTGTTGAATTTCAAGAGAGACGGTATTTTAACTAAATTTTTTGCTTTTGAGCATTATCTAAAGAAAAAAGTGGTAAAAATGACAATCTAGCACCCCACAAACCACTCAAAATCAAACACAGCGATTCTAGCCCCATAAGTCTCATTACCCTTGATAAATATTTCTAAACCCCCACCTTTTGTGTGTCGTTAACAATTCTTAGTTGCACTATCCTTTTTCTTTATGTCCTGTTTTGTAGATATTTTTACATATTTCAAATGCATATCTATGTTTGGTTTTTTATCAGTTTCTTCCTCTCTTCTAATGTATTTCACACATTCCACCAAATGATGAAATTTACCTGCAAATACCACACCTCTTAAACCTCTCAATTCCCTCATAATATTTGCCTAATGCGCATTCTTGACAAAATTTGCAATAAGATCCTCATGGTCTTTAAAAATGTGTGTGAAATAATCCGACCCCTTAGCCTTGAATCGCTCTAAGTGTTCTGTGCAATAGCTCGCATAGATGCGATCATTAGGGTGTGTTGGAGTGAGTTGGAATAAGCACACGATGGAGGGGTTATTGCCTTGTCGCGTGAGTATCTTGATTAGTTTAACATTTTGAAAGATATGTTCTGGATTTTTAATATAGAGCGAACCACTCAAACCGCAGAAACTGTTTAAAGCTATGCGTTCCGCTTTGTTATAAAATCCTAACTGGGCCTCTCTCTGTTCTCTAACTTGTTGAGCTTCTTCTTTTTGTTGTTGGTTTAAAGTGTCTTGAATGCGGTTTTGAGTTTGTCTTTTGAATATAGTTTTCTGCATGCTTAAGTGGGGGTGGGGCACAAAGTAGAAGGTAATACCCACAATTTTACCCCCCCTTCCTTTCTTTTGCTTTTCGTAACGGATGGATTCGTAAGGGAGAGTGCGATCGGGGTTTTCATGATTATATTCCTCTGGGGCAAGTTCTTTGCAGGCAGGTTTTAAAACGCGTTCTTCGACCATATCTATGCGCATGTTTTCTGGAATACCCATGAACTCTTTGAAGCCTTCAAAGTCGTGGGTGTAAGTATGCACCTCGCACATACCCACTTTGTTTTTAATATCCTCAAAGCGCACTAAGAGTCGATACAAAGTCTTGGCATACTTACTTCTTAGGGATATGAAAGTTTGGAGTTGGAAGGCAGTAAAATTAGCCTGTAAACCATTGAGAAGATAAGTAAAATACGGGTGATTGACGCGTACTTCTATGTCTTTAATGTGTGTCTTTTGATCGTCATGGTAATTGATAGCAAAAGTTCTAAATAACATATGATTTTCATCGCGTCTGGGCAATAGTACCCAGAAATTGGCTGCTTTAATCTTGTTCCAAAGCATCTTTGTGATCCTAACTAAATCCCTGTTGCCAATGTCAAGATTACCGATGAGTTTTTTAATTTCTTGAGGGTTGAAGAGCACCAAAGTATCCCCATGATCTTTGAGCTTGTTAAAAATACTAAAAAGGAGGTTGCTCTCCCATGCACCCAGTTTGCCCAAATTAACCTTATAGATATCATTGTGCAACACCACCTGCCCGGGATTAGAAATGGTCAAATCTTTAGCTAAAGTGGATGGAAGTTTGTGGACCGCAAGCACTTCTTTCTTTTCTGTAGCTTGTTGTTCTTGTAAAAATCCTTGCGTATTAGAGACTAAGGTTTCTTGAACCTGTTTTTGAACTGAGGATTCTTGTAAAATTCTTTTAGGAAATTGTTGTGAATTTTCTTGTTGCGAGTCAAGAGGAGACAAAGACTCCGTAAGCTGCTTTGTTGTTTGACTATCATAAAGTAGAAGCAATTCCTTAAGAGCTTTTTCCTTCTCTTTTTTGATAAGCTCCTTGATCCCAAAACGAATAGTCGGATCTTCCAAAATCTTGTTCATCCCTCTTATCTGCTGTTCTAGCTGGTCTGTAGCATCATAGTCTGTACGCATTTTGCGCCTTTTTGAGAATATTGATACGCTATTTTAACATAAACACATCATTAAAGATACTTGTTGTAAAAATTCCAGTAAATGTTGGCGATAAAGCCAGTAAATGTTGGCGATAAAGCCAGTAAATGTTGGCGAAATACCAGTAAATGTTGTGGATAAAAAATTTCTAGGCGAAACCAACCTCGCATAGTACGGGGCTAAAAACACAAAAAAAACGGCCGTACAAATATATTTACAAATATTTTACAAATCTTACGCATGCGTGAATCAAAAACTCTTAAGAAAAGTTTGCGTTTCAAACGATATATCACTTAGAAAAAAACCATCTGTGGGGGAGACCCCCACACCCCCCTATGCTTTTAAGGTAAAAAAATACATAAGAAACGCTTCTGAAATCGTTGACCGAGTATAGACAAACCTTTTAAAGGATTGTAGCGTTGTATGGATTATGAAGTGTTCTAGGAGGATCAAATGAGGGTATAAAACATAAAGACAAGTGAGCACCTACACCACAATACAATAATTGAAGAGAACATAATCCATGAGCAACAAGTATGCACTAGCTATGGTAATACACACCAAGTTTTGTTAGTTTTTAAAACAAAAGCACTAACTAGGAACACATCCTAAATCGCTCTTTGCACAATATAGCAACTAGGGCTCATAAACATGACTTTTACAAAACACTCGTTTTCTCTTCATGTCAAAGCTGGTGCTAAAAAGATTTTTAAATTCGATATTGTCTTTAGTATGAATGCCCATAAGGGGTAGCAAACTATGGAGCAAATCGTCTGTCATAAAAGGCTTATCCGCTGCTTGAGCAATAGCTTTGACTTTATCGGGATACTTCTGCTTGAATTTATCTGTAACATAAACTATAAAAGGGATTTCAACGGCATAATTAGAACACTTATGCGCATAAGTATGTCCACTTCTAAACATGTCCTGCCCATGATCAGAGAGATACAAAATGAGGGCGTTTTTATCCTTAAAAAAGTCAAAAATCTCTTTTAAAATGTGGTCGGTGTAATAGATTGAGTTAACATAATCAGCTACAATTTGTCTATCTTCCATATTCTGCACTTGTAAACCTTTATAATGAAGGCCTTTTGGGGTGAATTTGGCAAAATCTGGAGTGAAGTGATCTTTATAAATCCAATGGTTACCTATGAGGTGGAATAAAATAAAGTTTTTAGCCCCCAAATTGGACTCAATCTTGCTTTTATAAGTATCAATAAGAACTTGATCTTGATACTCATAATTAGAGTTGGTCCAATAAACATGATCGAAAGAATGAGCAAGAAGTGAAAAAGCGTTGGTATGATAAGAACTTTCTTGATTATCCAACCAAAAAGTGGTGTAACCGGCGACTTTAAGGATCTTGCCAATGCTCTCTGTAAGATACCATGGAGTTTTGCTGTTCTCTACATTAGAATAATTTAGAAGAACTTGGAAGACGGGTAGGGTGTAGGCAAACGGAGCAATTACATTGTTAAAGAGAAAGAAATGACCCCCCCCCCCCCCATTAATTAACTGACTGAAAAATGGCGTGTTGGGCACGCCGTAGCCATAAACTCCCATAAAAGAGCGCGATGCGCTCTCACCTACAATAAGAACTACATTAGGTGGGGTGTCTGGATCAACATGAACATAATCCTTAGCTAGAGGCCGTTTGAGTTGGTCATATATTGCTTGAATTTGGCCATGTTCTTTAGCATTAAATGCAACTAGAGTGATCTCTTTGACAGAGGGAATCACCTGTGTGGATAAAAACCGGTAAAAAAGACGCATATCTTTATCTGAAGAATAATACCCCTTGTAAGCATGCAATGCATGGACTAGAAGTAACACTGCAAAGATCGTTTTAACACCCCTAGATTTAAGCACTACTTGAAAGCGCAACGATGCAAGTCCTACACACACTGCTATGACTATCAAAAACAATAGAATATGCGGAATGAATTGAGAGGTAAAAAAATCACGGATTTCCGTCCAGTGACTTGAAAGGATAGTATTGACAAGCGATTCAGTCAACGCCATGTTGAAATAATACGATGCAAAAAACTCACTAAAAGCGAAAGTCAAGGTGATTGTTAGCACAATATTTTTAAGTGCTTGTAACACAGTGCGTTGTTTGATGAAAGAAAGTCCCCAGTAGATCAAAAATGTAAGAAAAAAACTATAAAAAGCAACCTTGCCTGCATAAAAATGCCCGTATTGTGTTTGGGCATTAATGTTGAAAAACACCACTAGCACAGGAGCTAGCCACATCAAGAAAAATCGCATATCTAAAACCATCGATACTCCTAAAAACTTAAATGAACAATAAGCAAAATTATAGTCATAAAAATTCCAACTTTACAAGGTAAAATACAAATTAGACAACTTTAACTATCATGACTTACCCTAAATCTCATAAAAAGGAACTCTACATGACTTTCAAAAGAACAGCGGCAACTTCTCTCTCTCTCTCTCTCTCTCTTTGTATGTGCGTCTCTTTTAAATGCTGAAAATAGTGGAATGTATATACAGGGTGGATTTCAGTATTCAAATTTTGCCGGTAAGGTAACCACAAATAGCACAGCTTACACGCGAAAAATAACTAATGATGAAAGTATCAAGTTTGATGGATCAGATATTGTAGGTTTGAGCGCTGCAAACAATGAACCCGGGAGACTTTTATCTAATTTTTTCCCA
>NZ_FZMQ01000009.1 GCF_900197855.1 Helicobacter cynogastricus
CGTCTAGATTTTGGCTAGAAGTTCCCCCCCCCCCCCCACATTTTGAAACACACGCGATGATTTTATATTCAGAACACTTCTCTAAGGAGAGGCGCAATTTCACATCTCCTATACTAAAATCACAGATTTTTGGCTTACTTTGTAAACTCTCTAAATCCGACTTATCTAGCTCAAGCTTAATAGAGTTCACGCAAACTCCTTTTTTTCATTTTTCTCCTCCTCAAAATTAAAGCCCGAATTCTAGCACAAATTTTTTAATAACTCACCCCCCCCCCCCCCAGCCAAAGCCCCCTGCACACTGGCTAAATCCTTATCGCCCCGTCCGCTTAGATTGACAAGGATCAAGCTCTCTTTTTGGCATTTTTGGGCGAGTTTATAAGCGTAGGCTAAAGCGTGTGCGCTCTCTAAAGCCGGAATGATCCCCTCGCTTTGGCTTAAATGCACAAACGCCTCTAATGCCTCCTTGTCACTAATAGCCACATACTCCGCCCGCTCACTCTGCTTTAAATAACTATGCTCAGGCCCCACACCCGGATAATCCAGTCCCGCAGAAATACTATGACTTTCTTGTATCTGCCCTTCCTCATCTTGTAAAATATAACTCTTACACCCGTGTAAAATCCCCACACTACCCTTACACAAAGTCGCCCCGTGTTTGTTTGTGTCAAGCCCTAACCCTCCGGGCTCAACCCCTATTAGCCCCACGCTTTTATCCTCCAAAAATCCGGCAAAAATCCCAATCGCGTTTGAGCCCCCGCCCACGCACGCGATCACACTATCAGGCAATCTGCCCTCTTTTTCTAAAATCTGCGCGCGCGCTTCCATGCCGATTACACTTTGAAAATGCTTAACCATTTGGGGATAGGGGTGGGGACCTGCAGCAGTGCCTAGCAGATAATGCGTGCTAGGATAAGAACTCGCCCAATCTCTTAGCGCTTCATTAATCGCGTCTTTAAGGCTAGCACTCCCGCTCTTAACCCCCACCACCTGTGCGCCCAATAAGCGCATGCGAAAAACATTGGGCTCTTGGCGTTGTATGTCCTTTTCTCCCATGTAAATCACACATTCTAACCCTAACAACGCGCAAGCAATCGCTGTGGCTACCCCATGCTGTCCTGCGCCCGTTTCAGCGATCACACGCCTTTTGCCCATTTGTTTAGCCAGTAACGCCTGCCCTAAGGCTTGATTAGTCTTGTGCGCCCCCCCATGGATCAAATCCTCGCGTTTGAGATACATTTTTACCTTAGGATTAGGGCAAAAGTTTTTCACTAGAGTTAGCGGGCTGGGTCGCCCGACAAAATCCTTTAAAAGGTTGTTAAATGTGGCTTGGAACTTTGAATCTTGCAGGCAATCTTCAAACGCCTGTTCTAACTGTTCTAAAGCGGGCACTAATAACTCGGGCACAAAAGCCCCCCCAAATTCTCCAAAATAGCGATCCATCAATACTCCCGTAACATTTTTGCCACTTGGGCGATTTTTTGCGCGCTCTTTTTACCCGGCGCGCTCTCCACCCCTGAGTTTAAATCCAAGCCTAAAGCCCCCGCGCCAACCGCCTTTTCTAAATTGCTCGCATTCAAGCCCCCGGCTAACATAAAGGGGTGTTCTAGTCCCTCTAAGAGTTCCCAAGAAAAAACAACCCCATTGCCCCCCGCCCTAGCCCCCTTGCTATCATAGAGCACCAAATCCGCATGGAGGGCGTGCGTGTCTAGTTTGTGCGCTTTGGGCGCGACACGCACCACCTGCCACACCGGGCATGTCAAAGAGGCTTTGAGCAGTGCCATTTGCTTAGGGCTGTAATTGCCATGTAATTGCACCGCCTTTAGCCCCAATTTATAAACCCTCTTAATGATGGTTTTGATGTCAGTTTCTACAAACACCCCCACAAAGTCAAGTTTGGGCACTTTTTTAATGAGTTTGGCAGCCTTTTTGGGAGGGATATAGCGCGGGCTGTGAGGATCAAAGATTAAACCGCCATAAATAAAACCACTTTTATACACCGCTTTAGCGTCCTTGACTCTTTTGAGCCCACAGACTTTATTTTCCCCTAGAATAAGCTTTTTACATGCCTTTTCTAGATTTTTTTGCGCCATTAAAGAGCTTCCCACTAAAAAGCCATCCACTGATGGGCAAAGTTTTTTAACATGGGCATGGGTGCTAATCCCAGATTCGCTGATGACAAGCTTATCCTCTGGGATTAACGCTCTGAGTTCTAAAGTGGTGTTCAAATCTACTTTAAGAGTTTTGAGATCGCGGTTATTGATCCCAATGATGGGAGCGTTTAAATCTAGCGCTCTTTTGACTTCGTCCTTATTGCTCACTTCGGTTAAAACTGCCATCCCTAACGATTTGGCTAGATTACTAAGGCTCTTGTAGGCTTCATCTTTAAGCGCGCTCAACATGAGCAAGATCGCATCCGCGCCCATATAACGCGCCAAGCGCACTTGAAAGGGGTCTATGATGAAATCCTTGCACAAAAGGGGTTTGCTGGTGTGGGTGGCTACAAGGTGCAAATTCTCAAACGAGCCTTTAAAATATTTTTCATCAGTGAGCACAGAAATACAAGTGGCGTATTTTTCATAAACCTTAGCGATTTTAGCCAAATTAAAGGGGCTTCGAATCAAGCCCTTAGAGGGGGAGGCTTGTTTGCACTCTAAAATAAAGCTAGTGCGCCTCTCTTGCAGGGCTTGGTAAAAATCTCTTTGCGCGGGTTTAAGATTTTCAGACAGGTTATAGCGATTCTTTAGGGCTTGTATTTCTAATTTTTTATGTTCTAACATAGTTTTTAGCAGGTCATGCATGGCTTAGTTCAATCATCCTTTGTAAATGGGTGTAGGCTTGTTGGCTTTTTAAGTGCTCTTTGGCTAGCTGTGCTCCCTCTTTAAAACTATTAGCCCTGCCTGCTAGTACCAACACCCCCGCGCTATTGGCAATAATACTTGCTCTTTGGGCGGGCGTGCCTCGCCCTTGCAATAATTCTAGGCAAATTTGCGCGCTCTGCTCTATGCTCTCTACTTGGATTGCCTCTAAGGGATAACTCTCTAAGTCAAAATCACTAGGGTTTAACTCGTATTGTTGTATTTGCCCCTCTTTGAGTTCGCAGACTAAAGTTGTTCCATGCAGAGCGATCTCATCACTGCTAGCACCATGCACCACTAACGCCCTCTGCACGCCCAAATTTTGTAAAGCCAAAGCGAGCGGGTAGCAGAGCTTGGGATCATACACGCCTAAAAGTTGGGCTTGCGGGCGCAGGGGGTTTAGCAAAGGTCCTAGCAAGTTAAAAATAGTGCGGGTTTGCAGGGCTTTTCTTAGGGGCGCGGCTTTAGCAAAACTGGGGTAGAAAAGCGGGGCAAAGAGAAAGGCAAAATGGGTTAAATCTAGGCTTTTAGTAATCTGTTTAGCACTTAGACGGAGATTAAAACCTAGCTGTTCTAAAAGTTGCGCGCTCCCACTCCCACTAGAGCTATAATTGCCCGCTTTAGCCATTTTCACGCCCAAGCTCGCACACACAAAGGCACTAATGGTGCTGATATTAAAACTCTTAAGCCCATCTCCACCTGTGCCACAATTATCCACCACTTCAAAAGGGTAGCTCAAACTCTGCCCCTCTTGTAAGCACGCCTGCACCGCGCTAGAAATCTCTAGGGGGCTCTCCCCCTTGCATTTAAGCGCGATGAGTAACGCGCTCAATTCAATATCGCTTAAATTTCCCTTGAGAATGCCTTTAAACAGCGCGTCAACTTGGGAGGGTTGTAGGTCTTGCTTGGCACAAAGATGGTTGAGTAAATGAGGATAAAGAGGCATAATCTTTTCTTGTGTGTCTTGCATGGAGGGGGAATTATAGCACACACAAGGTGGAGTATTGCTATAATGTGAGTTTTGGGAGAGCGCATGCGTATTTTTGTGATCCACTTATCTAAAGCCACTTGCACGCAGTGGGAGCTTAAAGAGCGCAACATTGAAGGTTTATTGCAATCTTTAGAGCAAAACAAACATCCAGTTGAGGTTTTTGAGGCGATCTATTCTAAAACCTCAGAGGGTTTAGATCCGCTCGTGGCTAAACACCTACACCCCTTTTTTATCCACCCTAGTGTGCAAACTTCTGCACCTAAAAATTGGCTGTCTTATTTGCAAGCTTGCTGGTACGCGCTCCAACAAGAGGGCGTGCCCATGAGTTTAGGAGAACTGGGGTGTTTTGCTAGCCATTATGCCTTGTGGCAGCGTTGTGTCGCTTTGCAAGAGCCTATTTGTATCTTAGAAGACGACATCGCCCTAGAATCCCACTTTTTTGAAAGTCTTGATTATATCGAGCCCCATATGTCTCTTTTGCATTGGGTGCGCTTGATGCATTTATTTAACTATCCTTTAGAGATGACGGCTGTTCTTGGTGTGTTTGAAATCAAAGAGCCCACTTGGGGGAGTGGCACGCAAGGCTATATCATCACTCCAAAAGCCGCCTCTAAATTTTTAAAGGCCAGTCAAAAATGGGTCATGCCTGTAGATTGTGTGATGGAAAATACCTATTTGCATGGGGTCAAAAATTATGTGATCAAGCCCTTTGTGATTCGTGAGAATAGCACTACAGGCAATATCACTAGAGATCGCAATGTCCCCTGTCCTGCGCCTATTAGATTTTTTAAAAAACTCTATCCCTACTATGTCAGATTCCAACAAAGAAGATAGAACGCACCGGGCACTGCTAGAATGGTATGAGTGCTACGGGCGTAAGAGCATGCCCATTCGCCATCTGCATGGTCCTAACGCGCCCTATGAGGTCTATGTCTCTGAAATCATGTCTCAGCAGACACAAATTAGCGTGGTTTTGCAAAGATTTTTTGATCCCTTTTTGAAGGCTTTTCCCACTCTCAAGGTTTTAGCCCTAGCCCCCCTAGATCAGGTGTTGTTGCTATGGAGGGGTTTGGGTTACTACACAAGAGCTAAGAATTTGCACAAAAGCGCGCAGATATGCGCACAATTATACGGGGGCAAGTTGCCCAAAGACTATCGGCTTTTGCGCGCTTTGCCCGGGGTGGGGGATTATAGCGCGCGCGCGGTGCTGTGTTTTGGTTTTAGAGAGGCGGTGGGGGTGGTGGATGCCAATGTGGCTAGGGTGTTGTTGCGCTTTTTTGCCATCGCGCCCAAACAAAAGGGATTAGCCTTCCTCTTGCAGGCTAAAGCGGATACTTGGCTCAATACAAATAATCCCTTTGATCACAACCAAGCCCTCATCGATTTGGGGGCGTTGGTGTGCACTAAAACCCCTCAATGCCATGTATGCCCCTTGAGTTTTGCATGTCAGGGTAAAAATAACATCCAAGAGTTTAGCCTTGCTAAAAAAACCCCTAGCATCCCTCTAAATCTACTTTGTGGCATCTGTGTGCAAGAGGGGCATATTTATTTGAGCTACAAAGATGAGGGACTTTATGCCCATCTTTATCAAATCCCGCTGCTAAAAAATCAAGAAATGACCCCTTTGCCTTTTCTAGGTCAAGTGCGTCATAGCTACACTAAATACCGCGTGCGCGCACAGGTGTATCAGGCAAGCGTGCAGGATTTACAAGAAGCGCATTTGCAAAAAATAGCCCTAGATCAGCTCAAAAATATCCCCATTAGCGCGCTCACGGCTAAGATTTTAAAACTCGCGGGGCTTTAAACTAACTCATGTTATAACGGGAAAAATCCAAATTTATTTTTAGGATGTGCCATGCAAAAAGAAACAAATGGGTCTCTTGGACGCAAAAAAATTTATAATCCTCAATCTGCAGAACCTGCCAAAGATCGCCGCATTTTTGGGGGCAACCCTACGGGCATGTTCGATCTCAACCAGATCAAATACCAATGGGCGCATAAGATATGGAAGACGATGTTACACAATACATGGTTTCCAGAAGAAGTAAGCATGCATGGGGATAAAACCCACTATCTCAAACTCAGCACGCAAGAGAAAATCGGCTACGATCGCGCTCTAGCCCAGCTTATTTTTATGGATAGCCTGCAGACAAATAACTTGATTGACAATATCAATCCCTTTATCACCAGCCCTGAGATCAATCTCTGCTTAGTGCGCCAAGCCTATGAAGAAGCCTTGCACAGCCATAGTTATGCGGTGATGGTGGAGAGCATTAGTGCTAATAGCGATGAGATTTATGAAATGTGGCGCACTGATGAGGCGTTGAAGAATAAAAATGACTGCGTGGCGCAGGTTTATATGGATTTAGCGCACACGCAGACAGAGCGCAACTTGCTCAAAGCCCTTGTGGCTAATCAAATCTTAGAGGGCATTTATTTTTATAGTGGTTTTAGCTTTTTTTACGCGCTAGCTAGAAGCGGCAAAATGCTAGGCTCTGCGCAGATGATTCGCTTTATCCAGCGCGATGAGGTTACTCACTTAGCCCTCTTTCAGAGCATGATCCACACTCTTAAGAAAGAACGCCCCGATCTCTTCAGTAAAGACCTAGTAGAGGAAATTTTAGAGATGTTTAAAGAGGCGGTGGATTTAGAGAGCACTTGGGGGAGAGTCATTACCCAAGATGAGATTTTAGACCTCAACCCTGTTACTCTGCGCGCTTATATTGAATACCTTGCAGATACGCGCTTGCATGCTATTGGTTTGCCTAAAATCTACCACACCAAAAACCCCATGCGCTGGGTGGATCAATTCTCTAGCTTTAATAGCCAACGCTCAAACTTCTTTGAGGCTAGGGTGAGCAATTACTCTAAAGGCAGTTTGAGTTTTGAGGGCTTTTAATGCACCGCATCCAAAACGCGCACATGTGCGCAGATATTGCCAAGCATTTCCCCCTAGAAGCTCCCATTAAAGAAGCGATTTGTGCGATCCCCCGCGTTGAATTTGTCCCTTCTAAACAACTTGCCTACAGCCTAGATGCCCTCCCTATGGGTGCGGATCAATTTATCAGCTCTCCTCTGACTGTGGCTAAAATGACGCAATTCTTACAGCCCTATCAAGTGGATAGCGTGCTAGAGATTGGCTGTGGGAGCGGGTATCAAGCGATGGTGCTCTCCAAACTCTTTAGGCGGGTTTTCACCATTGAGCGCATTGAAAAACTCTTATTAGAAGCCAAAGAGCGTTTTAGAAAGCTCAAAGTTACCAACATCCACACCAAATTAGGTGATGGGCAACAGGGCTGGGAACAATACGCTCCCTATGATCGAATCTTGCTCTCAGCTTGCACCCCAGCTATTCCCCAAGTTTTGAGTGCGCAACTTGAAGAGGGGGGGTTATTAGTCGCGCCCATTGGCGATCTGCAAAGCCAACAGATCACCCGCTTTATCAAAAAAAACGGGGTTTTGATTGTGGAGAGTGTGCTAGATAGTTGCCTCTTTGTCCCCATTGTAAGCGGGGTTGAAAGAGGGGTTTAGCGTGCAAATTGCTAAAAACTACATGCTCAATGCAGTAGGTCAGGTCTTTTTCTCTTTCTTTGTGGTTCTCTTTTTTATTGCCTCTATTGTGATGCTCATTAGTATCGCCACCGTTACACTTGTTGTCAAACTAAGTGCGCTCGATCTTTTGCAACTTTATTTTTATCTTCTGCCCGGAACTCTCTTTTTCATCATCCCCATCACCTTTTTTGGGGCTTGTGTAATTGGTTTAGCGCGTTTGTCCTACGATCACGAGCTTTTGGTCTTTTTCTCTTTGGGTATCGCCCCTAAGCACATTGTGCGCGCGCTCTTACCCCTTTGTTTAGCAGTGAGCGCGCTATTATTGGTGTTTTCTTTAATTTTAGTGCCCGCCTCCAAGAGCGCGTATTACTCATTTTTGCATGATAAAAAAGAAAGAGTAGATGTAAATATCCAAGCGGGGGAATTTGGGCAAAAGCTGGGCGATTGGTTGGTGTATGTGGGCAAGAGTCAAAATGGAGTTTTTAGCGATCTGGTACTCTTTTCCCATAGTGGCTTGAGCACAGAGAGTTTTATCATCGCCAAAGAGGGGCGCATTCGCAACCAAAACGGCCTTTTTGAGCTAGAATTAGACTATGGCAATGCATATTTTGCCTCCAATGATCAGGTGCGTAAAGTGCATTTTAAAGAACTTATTTTAAAGAATAAACCCACTCTCTCTGAGCGCACCGATGCGGCGTATTTGCGCGGGCATGATTTCATAGAGTATTGGGGTAGGGCTTTTGGCTCTGATCCTAATAAACACCAACAACGCCGTTTTTCTCAAGCGATTTTAGTCGCCCTCTTCCCTTTAGCTAGTTTGTTTTGTATTCCTTTGTTTGGGATTGCTAATCCGCGCTATGCTAAGAATCTTTCCTATGTCTATGTATTAATAGCAGTGGGAATTTACTTCTTAAGTATGCATATTATTAGCCAGGACATGCCTTTGATAGGCACAATTGGCTTGCCTATTGTGTGGATGTTAGGCTCTTATGGACTTTATCGCTATAAGGTAGTGCGTTCTTACTAATGGGGCGTTTTAAAATGCTCTTAGCCTATGATGGGAGTGCCTTTTATGGCTATGCCAAACAGCCCAATTTGCCCAGTGTAGAGGGCGCGCTTGAGCAAGCTTTAGCTAGATTAGGCATTTCTAGCCCTATTTTATGTGCCGGGCGCACAGATAGAGGAGTGCATGCCCTCTATCAAGTAATTTCTTTTAGCGCGCCTTTAAGCCTGCAAGCCCTGCAAAGACATCTCCCCTCTAAACTACCCCCCTCCATTTTATGTCGGGGTATCCAAGAAGTCTCTCCAAATTTTCATCCGCGCTTTGACGCTGCATGGCGACTCTATCGCTATGTATGTACGAACACGCCCCCCTCTCCCTTTTTAAGCCGTTTTATCGCCCATTGTGCCTATGGACCTCTTAAGCTTATTCAAGAAGCCCTAAATCTCTTTGTAGGCACACATGATTTTAAATTTTTCTGCAAACGCGAAACACGGCACACACAGCGCACGATTCATAGTACAAAGGTTTATCAGCGCGCCCTATACAACCATCCTTGCATAGTCATAGCAATACGCGCCCCCTCTTTTTTGCGCGCGCAAGTGCGCTTGATGGTAAGCGCGGCTTTGGCGCACTCTTTGGGCAAATTATCCCTAGAGGATTTGAAAGCCCAAATTGCCACGCGTGCGCGCCATCATCATCTTTTAGCCCCCCCACAAGGGCTTTATTTGGTGCGTGTAGGCTACCCCCCATTTGCAATCACTTAATACAAGCAAATTACAATCTTTTATCTCATTTTAAGGAGCTTTCCATGACCCCTCATGTGATTGTTGTCGACATTCAAGAAAAACTTTTTCCTGTGATGTCCCAAAAAGAGGCACTTTTGACTAATTGTCTCAAATTCTTAGAAATCGCCAAAGAATTAAAATTTCCCATTCTAGCCACAGAGCAAAACCCCGACAAGCTGGGCGCAACTCTAAGTGCGCTGGCTAAATACCCCTTTAGTATCGAGCAAAAGCAAGCCTTTAGTGCTTATGAGGTGTTACAAGCCAAAATCCCACAGGGCGTGCCCCTTTTTATATTAGGCATTGAAGCCCATGTTTGTGTCTTTCAAACCGCTCAAGATTTTTTAAAGGCGGGCTTTACCCCCACACTTTTAGCCGATTGCACCAGTTCTAGGGATCAGAGCAATAAGCAATTGGCCCTAGAACATCTAAGAAGCTTGGGAGCTAGGATTCTCTCTAGTGAGATTGTCGCCTTTGAGAGCATGCACACTTACACACACCCTAGTTTTAAAGCCATTTCTAAAATCATCAAGTGATTCTTAGGAGCAGGAGGGGATTTGCACTGAAGTTTTTAACCCTTAATGTTTGTTGTTTATGGCAAGAATTTTTAGTAAAATTACTTATATAAGTTGATATAACTTGTATCAAGTTTTGAATTTAAACGCCTAAAAACCGCGTATTTTTAGCAATATTTTAAAAAGAATGCTAAATTTTTTAAAATTTATGTTATACTGCGCCCAGTTTTTAGAAAGGAAGCCCATGGGTGTCAAAAAAGAGTGGCTCTTAGACGCGTTTATTAAAACCTATTTAGGTAGCCATGCGCCTGTGGGCTCTGAGAGTTTACGCTTGGCTCTTAAAGAGGGGCAGAATGCACAAATTTCTTCAGCCACAATCCGCAATTACTTTAAAATGCTCACTAATGATGGTGCGATGCGCCAAAGTCATACCAGCAGTGGGCGTATCCCCACTAATGGAGCTCTCAAAAGTTATTGGCGCACCAAACTTGATTGGAGCACACCCTTAGAAGTGGATTTGCAAAAATTGCAAGAGGCAAGCCAACGCTATGAAATTTTTAGTGTGGTGGAGCACTATAAAAAAGGCGTGTTACAAGCAGTCTATAACCACAACGATCGTTTTTTGATCTTAGATTTTGAAGCTACACAGATGTTGCTCCACTATAACAAAAAACTAGAAGCGTTCATAAGAGACCTCATTGGGTTGGAGTGCAAGACCATTCAAAACATTGCCTTATCTGTGTGCGCCACCAGTTTAGCCAAACAAATAGAGGCCTACTATCAAGAACAGCTTTACTTTGGACTCTGTGTATTGGCAAAACTCTTACAAGCCATCAACTCCAAAAAATTAGAGGCGTTGTTTTTAGAGATTGTGGGGGGGAATCTATTTAGACACCTAGAGCAAGGTTTGCATTTTGAGGAGGTTTTGCCTTTGGGATTCTTAGGGGTGTTGCGCCCAATAAAAACCCAAGATGAAGAGATGAAAATGTTTTGTGTGGGTGGGCTTGAACAGGATTTTGAGGGCTTTTATCATTCTATTAGAAAGGTATGCTAATGCAAGATATAAAAGATAAAGATATTGAGACAGAGCAAGAGGCAGATTATCAAAGTTGTGGGGAAACTCACACCTGCCCGGTAGAGACCACGCAAGAAGTCGCCATCGACTATCAAGCCAAATTTAAAGAAGCTCAGGATTTGTATTTGCGCACACATGCGGATTTTGAAAATGTCAAAAAACGCCTAGAAAAAGACAAATCGATGGCTTTAGAATACGCTTATGAAAAGATCGCCCAAGATTTATTGCCCGTGATCGACACCTTGCATGCAGCTTTGCAAAGTGCCAAGCAGGAGGGAAGTAGTGCCATCTCTGAGGGTTTGGAGCTCACTTTGCAAAAAATGCACGAGGTGCTGGCTAAACATGGCATTGAATGCGTAGAATGCACTTCTGATTTTGATCCCCACTTGCACAATGCGATCATGCATGTGCAAGCCGATCATAAAGAGGAAGGGCAGATTGTCGAGGTTTTCCAAAAAGGCTACAAGTATAAAGAACGCTTGTTGCGCCCTGCGATGGTGAGCATCGCTAAAAATAATAAATAATTAAATTCAACACAAAGGATCTAAAAATGGCAAAAGTCATTGGTATTGACTTAGGAACAACAAACTCCGCGATGGCGGTTTATGAGGGCAATGAGGCAAAGATTATCGCCAACAAAGAGGGTAAAAATACAACCCCCTCAGTGGTGGCTTTCACTGATAAGGGTGAAATCTTAGTAGGCGAGAGTGCCAAACGCCAAGCAGTTACTAACCCAGAGAAAACGATCTATTCGATCAAACGAATCATGGGCTTGATGAGCAATGAGGATAAAGCCCAAGAGGCTAAAAAACGCCTGCCCTATAAAATCGTGGATCGCAATGGGGCGTGTGCGGTAGAGATTGCTGGTAAAACCTACACCCCTCAAGAGATTTCAGCCAAAATTTTGATGAAACTCAAAGAGGACGCAGAAAGCTATCTAGGCGAACAAGTTAGCGAAGCGGTAATCACCGTGCCCGCTTATTTTAATGACAGCCAAAGAAAAGCCACCAAAGAGGCGGGCACGATTGCGGGCTTAAATGTGCTTCGTATTATTAACGAACCTACTTCAGCGGCTTTGGCTTATGGGCTTGATAAAAAAGAATCTGAAAAAATCATGGTTTATGATTTGGGCGGAGGGACTTTTGATGTAACCGTGCTTGAGACTGGAGATAATGTCGTAGAAGTGCTAGCCACTGGCGGGGATGCTTTCTTGGGCGGGGATGACTTTGATAATCGCATTATTGACTTCATCGCCAAAGAGTTTGAGAGCGAGAGTGGGATTGACATTAAAAAGGACATTATGGCGTTGCAACGCTTGAAAGAAGCTAGCGAAAACGCCAAAAAGGAATTAAGCTCGGCTCAAGAGAGCGAGATTAACCTGCCCTTTATCACTGCTGATGCCAGCGGTCCTAAACACTTGGTTAAAAAAATCAGCCGTGCCAAGTTTGAAAGCTTGATTGATGATTTGATTGAGGACACCATTAAGAAAATTGATAGCGTGATTCAAGATGCGGGGCTTAGAAGAGATGACATCGCTGAAGTGGTGATGGTGGGTGGGTCTACGCGTATTCCCAAAGTGCAAGAACGCGTCAAAAGCTTTATCAATAAAGAGTTAAACAAATCGGTTAACCCTGATGAGGTTGTGGCTGTAGGGGCAAGTATTCAAGCGGGCGTGCTCAAAGGCGATGTAAAGGATGTCTTATTGCTTGATGTCATCCCCTTAAGCCTTGGCATTGAAACTTTGGGCGGGGTGATGACTAAGGTCATTGAAAAGGGCACAACGATCCCAGCTAAAAAGGCACAAATTTTTTCCACTGCTGAGGATAACCAACCCGCTGTATCCATTTTGGTCTTGCAAGGTGAGCGCGAATTTGCTAAGGACAATAAATCTTTGGGCAAATTTGATCTAACTGGCATCTCTCCTCAACCAAGAGGTATCCCTCAAATTGAGGTTACCTTTGACATTGATGCCAATGGGATTTTAACCGTCTCTGCTAAGGATAAAAATACCGGCAAATCTCAAGAGATCAAAATCACCGGTTCTAGTGGCCTCAGCGATAGCGAAATTGAAAAAATGGTCAAAGACGCGGAGCTGCACAAAGAGGAAGATACCCGCCGTAAGGCTGTAGTTGAGATCAAAAACCAAGCCGAAAGTTTAGCGCATGAAACTAAGAAAGGTCTTGAAGAACACAAGGCTAACTTAGAGGCTAGCGAAGTGGAAAAAATCCAAGATGCCTTGAGCGACTTAGAGGCATGTGTTAAAAATGAGAACTCCAGTAAAGAAGAGGTCGAGGGTAAAATCAAAGCCTTAGCTGAGGCATCCAAAAAGCTCACCGAGGCGATGATGCAAAAGGAGAAAAATCCCCAATCTGCAAAAAAAGATGAGGATGTGATTGACGCTGAGGTGGAGTAGTGTTGCAATACTTAGGGGCGTTTGAAGCCAAGCAGGGGGTTTTGACCCTAGAGTTGCCAAGCTTAGAGGAGGGTGTCCACGCCATAGAGGGGGGCTATTATGCCAAGTTAGAAAAAGGTCAAGTAATTTGGCTCATTGATAATCGTTGCGATCACATGGGTGGATGTTTGCGCCCCTGCGGGGGGGGGGGGGGGGGGGAACTTGCCTGCCCCAAGCATTCTTGGAAACTTGATTTAAACACTTTAACTTATCAAAATGGGAGCACCAAAACTCCCATCGATCCTACCACCTATACTCATAAAAATAATACCCTAACCCTATACAAACCCAGCAATTTGCACAACCCCTTTAAACCCACCACAAGGGGCAATTTTAGCCTGCGTTACCACAACCATGCCTGTGTATCCCTTTATGGCGGAGGGTTGCACATTTTAACCGATCCATGGCTACTAGGATCAGCCTTTTTAACCGGATGGTGGCATGCCCATCCTAGCTCTGAACAAGCTCTGCAGGCCTTGCAAGAAGCGGATTTGATCTATATCTCTCACAACCACCCCGATCACCTCAGCCCTCAAACTTTAGAGTTAGTCAGTAAAGATACATTGATCATTTGCGCTAATTTTGACTCCAAAAGCACACAGAAAGGCTTGCAAAATTTAGGCTTTAAGAATGTGATCCCCTTAGATTTTAAGCAGATTTATCAAATCTCTGAGGGCACGCAACTTGCACTGCTTAAATCCGGGGATTTTAGAGATGATAGCGGGCTGTATTTGTGCCTAGAAGGGCATGAAATCATTTTGAGTGTGGATAGCAATTTTTTAAACCAATACATTTTACCCCAAAATTTAAGCCTATTGTGTAGTGCCTTTGCTGGGGGAGCGAGTGGCTTTCCTCTATGCTTTGAAAATTACAGCCACGCAGAACAAGAGAGTATTTTAAAGCGCAATTTAAAGGGGGCTTTTAAAGGAGTGGAGGATTTAATGCAGGTTTGTCGCCCTAAAGCCTATATGCCCTATGCGGGGATGTTTAAAGAGAGAGCACAGCGGGATAAGATGATAGCCCAACGCAACCATAAACACTGCCCTAAAGATTATGAAAATCTTTGTAATGCTGTGCAAGCGCGCTACCTTGAGCCCAGACCTGACACCCTTTATAGCTTTACTTCTAATGGAACAAATCAACAGGAAGTCCCCACAACTCTATTAAATTTACCTGAGCCAGAAATGGAGATTCAAAAGCTTAAAGAAACTTATCATTACGACCCAATCAAACTCATCGCCTACTTAAAAGAGGCTAATTATCACGATCGGCAGATTGTATATTTTGTGCCCACTAACGATGATTTTAGCCAAGAGCTAGGGGCTAAAGTTGTGGCAGACTTTTCTACTCAAAGCTTTAGAACGCTTGAGCCTGAAGAAACCATGCTCACTTCTAAAGAGGGTTTCAAAATCATGGTGCTTAAAATGCGGGTAGAAATTTTAGCCTTAGTTGTGGCGCGTAAACTCCCCTTTGAGGATTTTTCCATCGGGTTTCATTGCCGTGTGTGGCGCAATCCAAATGTCTATGAGAGCGCGTTTTGGTTTCATTTCACCAATGTGTGTTGTGAGGGTTTAGGGGCGCTTGCTAACTAGCAAAGATATAGCTTGTTAACTTTGCTCGCTCAAAGTGAAGAGATAGAATCTTGTAAATAAAAGCTCTAGGGTTAAAATTTAAAAAGCGGTTTAGTATCCATGCCTCAAAATCACGCTATGATGGTGTTTTTCTTTAAAGGCAGTCTATGGAGTTTCAAATCGATGTGATCGATGAAGTGCGCGCAAATATTAGAGGTTTAGAGGACGACTTAGTGCCCTTAATGGCGCATTTGGGCAAGAGCGGGGGGGTGGAATTGGTTTTAGTGGACTCAGGGCGCATTCAGGAGCTCAATAGAGATTACCGGGGGGTGGACAAATCTACAGATGTGCTAAGTTTTCCTATTGAGATGCCTGCTCAAAATTTATTAGGCAGTGTGGTGATCAATGTAGAATGCGCCCAAATGGAGGCGCAAAAGCGCGGGCACAGCCTGCTAGATGAACTCAGACTTTTATTTTTACATGGCTATTTACACTTGTTGGGCTACGATCACGAAAAAGATAATGGAGAACAACGGGCATTAGAAGAAGAGATGATCCAAGTCTTCAATCTACCTTCTAGTTTGATTGTGCGCTCTGAAAATCTTTAAGGGTTTTTAGGGTGCTAGCCCACTTGGTGTTAAAAAGTGCTGGGCGCACCAGCGGGGGGACTTTTAAAAGCCTGCAGGCTTCTTTGTAGACTTTAGGCAGAATTGGCATTGTGCCCAAAAAGGTTTTAACCACATACACCAAGCCCCCCCCAAGTCCAACAATATAACGGCTATTTTTAGAGACAAACACCCCATTAAACCCTCTTTTCTCTAATTCTAGGCGTTGTTTGTGGCTCAAAAGATAACCTAGTTTTTTTAATAAGCGATCGATATAGTAGAGATTTTGCCCCCCTGCTTTAAAAACAAAACCCCCTTCAAGTTCAAGGAAATTTAGGGCCGGATAGAGGGCGTGCTTTTCTTGTTCTAAGGCTTTAAAACTGCGCACTAACCCGCTTGCAACTCCGGACAGATTTAAAAAGGGTGTGGCTAGAGTGTGGCGGATCAAGTTGCGCTTAAAGCGTAAATCTAAGTTAGTGCTGTCCTCAAAATAGCGGAGTTTGTGGCGGTGCAAATAATTTAACAGGGCACTCTTGGGCGTGTAGATAAGGGGACGGATCAAATGGTAGTTTTTGCGCTTTTCGCTTGCACTAAAGCCTAGTAAGGTTTGCAAGCTCGCTCCTTTGCCAAGTTGCATCAAAAGCCATTCTAGTTTATCGTTTAAATGGTGGGCTAGGATTAAATGGGTGTAATTAAAGGTGTCCATCACATTTTCAAAAAATTCATAGCGCGCCTTACGGCATTTGGCTTCTAAATTCGCCCCACTAAGTTTTGCTCCCCCCACATGCACGCGTTTTTGATAGAGTTTGCCCAAAGTTTTAGCATGTGCGATCTCTGCACGCGCTTGCTCTCTTAAGCCGTGATCAAAGATGGCTAGATCAAAGTTTAATTCCTGTTCTAAGAGCAGATGAAATAACGCCACGGAATCCCCTCCCCCAGAAAATCCTAATAACCCCCGCCCTTTTTGCAAAGCCTCCAATTCCTCTAAAATGATTTGCATTTAAGCCACATTTTTATTTCTACCAACTAGAATTTTCAATCCATTGTCCCACTTGCTCATTTTGTTCATCTTAAAAAAATAAGGGAAGCCCATGTTAGCGTTTTTAGCGCGTTTTTTTCAATTTAAAGAGCGCAACACCTCTTTTAGTGTCGAAACCTTAGCAGGTTTGACCACCTTTGTAACGATGGCTTATATTGCCATTGTTAATCCTGCTATTTTGCAAAAAGCGGGCATGGATTTTGATGGGGTGTTTGTGGCCACTTTATTGGCTTGTGTCGTGGGCACTCTGATTATGGGGCTAGTGGCTAATTATCCCATCGCTATCGCTCCTTCTATGGGCATGAACGCCTATTTTGCTTTTGTGGTGGTTCTTGGCATGGGGGTTGCGTGGCATACTGCGCTGGGCAGTGTTTTTATCGCTTCTGTGATTTTTTTAATCCTCTCTTTAACCGGGTTTAGAGAGGCTCTCATTAAATCCATCCCCACCTCTTTAAAGGCCGGTATTACCGCAGGCATTGGACTTTTTATCGCCTTCATTGGCATGCAAAATGCGCATTTGGTCGAGTCTTCTAGTGCGACTATTATCACTTTGGGCAATTTCTCCCAACCCATTGCCTACATGTCGCTCATTGGTCTTTTTATCACCATCGTTTTATTGGTCAATCGTGTCCGCGCGGCTATTTTCTTGGGCATTCTCATCACTGCCTTTTTAGCCTTTTTATTAGGGCATTTAAAACTTCCCGATCATCTCTTTGAATTGCCCAAACATATCGACACCACTTTTTTTAAACTGGATCTTCTAGGCGCGCTCAAGCCCGATTTAGGTGCGGTGATCTTCACTTTCTTTTTAGTGATGCTCTTTGACACGACCGCAACTATGATCGGAGTGGCCCAACAAGCAAATTTAATGCAAGGTGAGAAATTTTTAAACGCCAAAAGCGCGCTCTCTGCCGATGCGATCGCTAGCGCGATAGGGGCACTTGCAGGCACTTCGCCCACTTCAACCTACATCGAATCGGGGGCGGGGGTAAGTGTTGGGGGGCGCACGGGCTTTACTTGCGTGGTGGTGGCTTTTCTCTTTGCCTGTTTGCTTTTTTTAGCTCCCCTTGCTAAAGCCTTGGCCAGTGTGCCAGCCATCACTTCGCCCGCTTTGATCATCGTGGGTTTCATGATGATGAGTCATTTAAGCCAGATTGATTGGCAGGATTTAGAAGAAGCCCTACCTGCTTTCTTTGTGCTCTTTTGGATTCCTATCTCTTATAGTATTACTAATGGGGTGGGTATTGGGCTTATCCTCTATCCGCTCATTAAGATTTGTCGGGGTAAGTTTAGGCAGGTCCACCCCCTGCTCTATCTCTTTGGGGCTTTGTTTGTGGTGCAGTTTGCATTAGATGCGCGTGGGTAGTTGATCAAGGCGGTAGTATCCATAGTGCCACCATCAATTTACGCCCCCCCCCCCAACCTAACAAGTTTTCTAAATTTTTTACAATTTGCTCATAGCTGTATTCTTGAATCCTCTCATGCAACTCCTCTGTAATCTGCTTATAGTAATTTGAGTCTTCTAAAAGGCGGTCGATTTTTTGTGCCATTTCTTCGGAGCTATGTACCACAAGTTTTCTATGCAACTCTCTTACATTGCCCACATCTGTGCATAAAAATGGGACGCCATATTGCATGCTCTCCAAGATCACCATAGGAAAGCATTCGCCACAACTCCCATGTAAAAATAGTGTGGCCTCCTTGAAGAATTGCAACACCTGAAATATAAGGGGGATTTTTGCGCCACTTAAATGATAGGCTTTTAAGACAAAGTCTTGCCCTTTTTCAGGGTAATAGTTAGAAACATTTAGGAGATAATGTTGTGTTGTTGTGTTGTTGTGTTGTTGTGTTGTTGTGTTGTTGTGTTGTTGTGTTGTTGTGTTGTTGTGTTGTTGTGTTGTTGTGTTGTTGTGTTGTTGTGTTGTTTAGGCGCACAAATATCGCGTGCAAATATTCCATTGGGCAAAATAGCCACCCGTGCATAAAATTTTAGGTAATTGTAGGTATGACTTCGTTTGTGTAGAAAAAGAAGATAATCATAGTGCTTGAGTGCCTTTTTGAGTTTGTCGCGCAAGTGACCGAGATCGCTCTGTCTTTTGCCTAAGAAATTTAAAAAAGTATCTCTAATACGTTCGCGCCAAGAGGTTGCCATTAAGCCCGCTTCGCCATGACTGCGCAAAATTTTTTTCTTAGCCTTGCATTTAGAGATGTGGTCATAAATGTAATCTGTGTTCCAAGTTAGGATCGCCGAATTAATCAGCAGATCGCATGTAAAATGGCAGACAAAATCTATATAGGCATCAAATTCCCCCTGCCACCATCCTTGATGAAAAATTTCAAAGGGAATCACCCACAAATTAGGAGCGATCCGTATAGTCTCCTTAGTAATTGCTCCACTCGTGATCGTCCCTTTAGTGCCTGTTCGTGTAAAGCGCATGTCCCCAAACATCGTACCTGTGATAACATAAACTTGATAACCTGCTTGCGCAAGCCCTAGTGTGAGGCCATAATCTGCGCTAGCCAATCCCGTTTGCAGAGGGTAATATTGTTCTGTGTAAAGTAAAATGGTTTTCATGTTGCTCCTTAGATTTTTTGACTTCCTATTCCTGCGCATAAAATGGCCATTCCCTCACTTGTGAGGGTAAAGGGGTTGGATATTTTGTAAATCTCTCTGAGATCAAAAAGCTCTCTTTCTTTTGGTGAAAAGCCTCCCTCAGGGCCAATCATCACCCCTTGTTGTAAATCTTGCAAACAAGCACTACTATGTGTGCCGTGCAAATCCATGACAGCGGCTTTAGGGTAGGTTTTTAGGGCTTGTTCTGTATTTTCCAAAAATTCTAAAACCATCAGATCGCTACGTCCGCATTGCTGGCTAGATTGAATTAAAATTTTTTGAAATTTTTCTAAATGGTGATTAGGTTTCTCATTTTTTTGGCTGTATTCGGCATAGAAAAAACTAATTTTACACACGCCCATCTGGTTTAAATAAGGAAGGGTTTTTTCTACACTTTTAAGCGCAATGATTGCCCAAAGCAAGTGGGTTTTATGCAGGGGGGTTTGGGGGGAATAGCGACTCTCTACTTGGCATAGGCGCGCATATTTTTTGCAGACTTCTTTTTGTTCATAAAAATAAAGGCGATCATCTTTAAGGTTTCTGAATGCTAAAATTTTTTGCATGGGTGTACGGCGACTTAAATATAAGTGTCGGTAAAGCTCCCCCTCTATAATCAATTCTATCTCTCCTGCTTTGGGGTGATAGCTAAATCGCATGCGCGCTCCAAAATTTTGTGCCCATTTTAACACATTCTCTTTTATAAGGCATTTCTAAGAGTAATTGCCATAGTATAAGCGTTTCTGAGTTGCCAAACTCTATTAAAAAAGAAGTTAAGATGTCCGCTTTGGTCTTTCCAACCTCAAAATTTGTTGCCCTATAATCTTAGCCAAGTGGCAAACATAGGATGATTGAGTGAAATCTTCTAGCCCTCAGGAAGCTGTTATTTTACTAAACATGGGCGGGCCTAATAACTTAGATGAGGTGGCGCTTTTTTTAACTAATATGTTCAATGATCCCTATATTCTCTCTGTAAATCCTCCAAAATTGCGCAAACTCTTGGCTAGTTTTATCACTAAAAACCGATTGCAAAAATCTCAAGCCATTTACCAGCGTATAGGGGGAAAATCTCCTATCGCCTCTTTGAGCGCAAAACTTGTCGCCAAACTCAATGCCCTAGACCCTAGTCGCCATTACACCTATGCTATGCGCTATACACCTCCTTTTGCCCGCAATACTTTTCAAACTCTGCAGGCTGAGGGTTTTGAACGCCTTAAATTATTTTCTATGTACCCCCAATATTCCACCACAACGACACTTTCCTCCATGCAAGATGCCCTAAGGGCTCTTGAAACTCTCAGCTATACACCACAAATCACGCGCGTTGAGAGATTTTATACACATTCTTTATATAATCAAGCTATCGTGGAGACCATCTCCAACACCCTTGCCAAACGATCTGCCAAAGATTTTGTGCTCATTTTTTCTGTACATGGTCTGCCTACAAAGGTGGTTTTAGAAGGCGATCCTTACCAAGCGGAATGCTTGCACCATGTCAGTTTGCTCAAACGCGCTTTTGTGCGCACCTCTTTACGCTTTAAAGAAATTGTATTAGCCTACCAATCCAAAGTGGGGCCCATGAAGTGGCTAGAACCTAGCACGGAAGAGATAATTGAACAATACCGCCGGCATAAAATCATCATCTACCCCCTAGCCTTTAGCATTGATAATTCCGAAACCCTCTACGAATTGCAGATTCAATACAAATTCCACGCCATGCGCTTGGGAGTGCCTGAATACTTAGTGTGTCCTTGTTTAAACGATCGATCTAGCTTTGCGCGTGCGATCGTTGATATTGTCAATCACGGCTTTGAATCCGCATTAAGCTATCAATTTACTCCTCAAGACTACAATGAAAGTTTATCTCACTAAAAGGATTTATATGCGTTATGTGTTTCTAATGTTGCTCAGCTTGATACTAGGAGTCCATGTGGTCATGGCCAAGAGCGATGAGATTAATGAGGACATGATCAGCTCAGGCACAGGTTTTTCTAAAGAAGCCCAAGAAGAGGCGAATAATTTAGATAAGCAGAGTTATGCGGGCCTAGAAGATGTATTTTTAGACACCAAGTTTATCACGCCTAATGGCAAGTACATGTTGCTTGTTTTTGGTAAAAATGGGTGTTCTTATTGCGAGTTGCTTAAACAGGATATTAAAAAACATAGTAATCTTAGGGATTTTATCAAAACCCATTACAGCGCCTATTACATCAATATCAGTTATTCTAAGATGCACACTTTCAAGGTAGGAACTGCTAAACAAAGCAAGGAATATAAATTTCCCACCTCAGAATTAGCCCAAATCTACGAGGTTAACTCCACTCCCACCATCGTATTTGCCAACCCTGAGGGCAAGACCATTTATGAGCTTCCTGGCTACATGCCCTACAAGCAATTCTTGGCCGTTTTGGAATTTGTAGGTAAGGGTTTACACAAAGGAATTAGCAATGACAAAGAATTTATAGAAAAATTGCGTGATTATATCCGCCAACGCACTAGGGAACTCAATGCCGCTTAAAACACTGCTTAATTTTTTCTTTGCCTCCTTTTGGACGGCAATTCCGGTGATGATCACTTACGCCACCGCCTGCGCGATAGCAACTTTCATTGAAAATGATTATGGCACTCCAGCTGCTCAGGCTGTAGTCTATCACACTTGGTGGTTTAATGCTTTGCATGTTTATTTGCTTATTCTTGTGATAGGCTCTATGATCGCCTCTAAGGCTTTACAAAGAAAACGATGGGCAAGTTTGTTTTTTCATAGTGCCTTAGTGATTATTATTATAGGTGCGGGCATTACGCGTTTCTTTGGCTTTGAGGCGACTATGCATATTAGAGAGGATGCCACAAGCAACACTATCACTACCACAGACACCTATTTAAATATTCATGTTTCCAAGCAAGACACTTCGCCTCTAAGTTTTGCGCTCAAAAGTGGGCTTTCTCCCTTTTCTAAGCACCTCCCCACCCAAACTTTAGAAGTTTATGGAAAACCTCTGCATATCGAGCCTTTGAGCGTGCGCAAAATGACCACTCAAAAGAAGGATAACCGCGCCCTTTTAACTCTTAAAGTTAGCTATGAGGGACAGAGTCAGACTTATCAAATCGTGGGGGGAAGCGGAATTGTGAGCGAGGATGTGCAGGCAGACTTTAAGGGCGTGCAAATTGCTATCAATTGGGGAGTAACCACCAAAAAACTCCCCTTTGCGCTCAAACTCAAACACTTTGAGTTAGATCGCTACCCCGGATCAATGAGCCCCTCTTCTTATGCCTCTGAGGTTGAGATCTTAGATGAAAAAGGCGCGCTCATCAAACCCTATCGAATTTTTATGAATCATGTGCTGGATTACGGCGGATATCGCTTTTTTCAAAGCTCCTATGATCGCGATGAAAAGGGTACAATTCTTTCTGTTAATCGGGATCCGGGCAAGGGGGTTACCTATTTGGGCTATAGTATTTTAATTTTGGGTGCCATCATTCTTCTTTTCTCCAAGAGTGGGCGTTTTCAAAGATTGTCCCTTTTCCTTAAAAATCAAAAGATTGCCGGGTGGCTGTTGGTCTGCTTGTTTATTTCCTTTGGATCATATTTACACGCTGAAGAAGGCTTGATAGACATGCACGGGGGCAAAAGCGCGTCCACACCCCTAGACAATATGGGTAAGGCAAGTCTTGAGAAGAAAAAAAACGCGCTTCTGCGTGCTGCCATTATCAAGCGGATGAAAAATCTTAAAGCGCATTCTAAGGGGCAATTAGGACTATTCCAAAGACTCCAAATTCAAGGTTTTGAGGGGCGGATTAAACCCCTAGACACTTTGAGCATAGACCTCATCCACAAGATCACCAAAGAAGATGGCTTTAAGGGCATGGACAATATTCAGGTTATGCTGGGCATGATGCTCTATCCAGATGATTATAAGAATATCAAAATGATCTATGTCGCCACGCCCCGCCTGCGCCAAATTCTAGGTGTGCCTAAGAGTCAAAAGCGGGTGGCTTTCATTGATGTTTTTGATCCACATGGTTATAAGTTACAAAATTATGTTGAAGAAATCAATCAAAAAGCCCCTAAGGACCGCGATACTTTCGATAAAGATGTTTTACATGTCGATGAGCGCGTGAATTTAGTTTATATGATCTTTAGTGGGGCGATTTTGAAAATCTTCCCAGACAAGAGTGGAAATACTTGGCTCTCTCCTGCCGATGCAATCAAAAGTCAAGATTCAGATTTAGTCAAAGAGGCGAGGGCGTTTTTACGCGCGCTTTTTGTGGGCTTTGATGCGGGTGTGGACTCTAATAAATGGGACAATTTACATAAAACCCTCAAAGCTCTAGCTACTTACCAACAAGAACACAGCTCCCTTTATCTCAAATCCTCTAAGGTGGATGCTGAAATCTTTTTAAATCACAGCAATTTTTTTAACACCCTCACTCTGCCCTATTTGCTCTTAGGTCTGTGTCTCTTAGTCGTGGTGTTAGTGGCTATCTTTAAAAATAAACCTCCGCACGCGTGGGTGCATTGGAGTTTTTACGCCCTATTAGCTCTGTGTGCTTTAGCCCACACGATCGGGTTGCTCTTGCGCTGGTATGTGAGTGGGCATTCTCCTTGGAGCAATGCTTACGAGTCCATGCTCTATATCTCTTGGGCAGCCGTACTTGCCGGGCTTATTTTGCGCTCTAATTTGGCTCTGTGCGCTTCTAGCTTTTTGGGAGGAATTGCTCTTTTTGTGGCGCATTTGGGCTTTATGGACCCTCAAATTGGCAATTTAGTCCCCGTGCTCAAATCCTATTGGCTCAATATCCATGTTTCCATCATCACGGCTAGCTATGGCTTTTTAGGTCTGTGCTTCATTCTAGGAGTCTTAACTCTCATTTTATTTATTATGAGAAGCCCCAAAAGGCCAAATGTGGATAATACGATCCTCTCTTTGAGCGCGATCAATGAGATGGCGATGATCTTGGGGCTTTTAATGCTCACCGTGGGCAATTTTCTAGGCGGAGTTTGGGCTAATGAGTCTTGGGGGCGTTATTGGGGCTGGGACGCTAAAGAAACTTGGGCACTCATCTCCATTGCTGTCTATGCGGTGATCTTGCACCTACGATTTTTGCGTTTTGAGTTCATGCCTTTTGTTTTTGCAAGTGCGAGCGTGGTCGGTTTTTACTCGATTTTAATGACCTATTTTGGGGTAAATTACTATCTTTCAGGCATGCACAGCTACGCAGCTGGCGATCCTGTGCCTATCCCTAGTTTTCTGTATTTTTTCATAGCTTTCACGCTAATTTTGATTATTTGGGCAAGTTGGAAACGCCAGCTAGTAATGGCTAAAATTTAAATGCAAACATGTTAATTTTAAATGGTTAGAATAGAGCGTTTAAATTCTTTAAAAAGGGAGATTTATGGCAACTAGGAAAGAACACGATTTTATCGGCGAAATGGAGATTGATGATAGCGTCTATTATGGGATTCAAACTATGCGCGCGGTGGAGAATTTTAATATCACCCACGATCGGCTGTTAAACTACCCCATTTTCATCCGCTCCTTTGCTCAAGTTAAAAAAGCCGCAGCTCTTGCTAATGCCGAACTAGGCTTGATTGACATCAAGATTAAAGACGCGATTTGTTATGCCTGCGATAAGATTATTGATGGCGAATATCAAGATCAATTCGTAGTAGACATGATTCAAGGGGGAGCGGGCACAAGCACCAACATGAATATGAACGAGGTGATCGCCAATGTCGCGCTAGAATATTTGGGGCATAAAAAGGGCGAGTACCAGTATTGCCATCCCAACGATCATGTCAATCGCTCTCAATCCACAAATGATACCTATCCTAGTGCGCTTAAAATTGCCATTTATGAACGCCTAGATCACATGACCCAAATCCTTAAATTACTCAAAGATGCATTTGCTAAAAAGGCAAAAGAATTTGCCCATGTCCTCAAAATGGGGCGCACTCAACTTCAAGATGCCGTGCCTATGACCTTAGGGCAAGAATTTGAGACCTTTGTTTCTATGGTAGAAAAGGACATCCAACACATTTTAGATGCGCGTAATTGGACTCGTGTGATCAATTTGGGTGGGACAGCTATTGGTACAGGTATTAATTCTCATCCAGACTACAAACGCATTGTTGAAAAGAAAATTCAAGAGGTTACAGGCAGGCCTTTTACCATCGCCCACGATCTCATTGAAGCTAGTCAAAGTACAGGGGCTTATGTCCAAGTGAGCGGTGCGCTCAAACGCGTGGCGATCAAACTCTCTAAAATCTGTAACGATCTTAGGCTACTCAGCTCTGGACCTCGTGCGGGTTTGAATGAAATCAATTTACCCCGCATGCAACCGGGTAGCTCTATTATGCCCGGTAAGGTAAATCCGGTCATCCCTGAGGTGGTCAATCAAGTTTGTTTCTCTGTAATTGGCAATGACCTAGCGGTATCGATGGCAGCTGAGGGTGGGCAGTTACAACTCAATGTTTTTGAACCCGTGATTGCCTACAAACTCTTCCATTCTTTCCTCATGCTCAATCGCGCGATGCGCACTTTAGTAGAAAAATGCATTAATGGGATTACGGCTAATGAGAAAATCTGCCATGACTATGTCTTTAATAGCATAGGCATTGTAACTGCCCTCAACCCACACATCGGCTATGAAAAATCTGCCTCCATTGCCAAAGAAGCCCTAGATACTGGTAAATCTGTCCAAGACATTGTTTTAGAACGCAAACTTCTGACAAAAGAGCAACTCGCTGAAATTTTCCAACCAGACAACATGGTTAGCCCTCATATTTTCAAAAAGCATAAAGACTAATGCAATTCCTGCCTCTTGTATTTGCCGCCCTCACTTTCAGCTTGCATGCAAAGGTGAGGCCCCGCCTTCTCTCTCCCCTGCCCCCAGTTATTCAAATCGTTATGCCTCTTGATCCGTGTAATGACGATTGTTTGAAAAAACTCTATGCAGACGGGCAGATATTTTCTTTCATGGCACGCACCTCAGAAACCCGACTTAGTGCTCGTGATGCCCAAATTAAAGACGATTACGCCATTGTGAGCGATATTCTCAACCCTCGTCCTATTGCTACAACTCAGAACGCAGGAGCAGAGATTCAAAGGGACATCCCCTATAAAGTCGCTTTACTTGTGCCCAGAGATGTGGTAGGCAAGTACAGCAACACTGCCATTAACGCGATTTTAGCCTATTTAGCACTCAAAGAACAAAATTTTGTTTTTAAAGTTTTTGATAGCAAACAAGAAGATCCAGATAGTCTCAAACGCGCTTATCAAGAAATTGCTAGTCAAAATTTCCCCTTTGTTATTGCCCTGCTTACGCAAAATGGGGTGCAAAATCTCATCTCTAAAACTCCTCTCACTCTGCCGACCATTATCCCTAGTGTCCATAAAAGCCAACTTCAATGGCTCGTTGATCTCCCTTCTACTTTAAGTTTTGCTGGGATTGATTTTGCCCAACAGATGGCCATGTTAGTGGATTTGAGCCAACGACAACCCCTTGTGATCTACAATGATGATAGTTTTAGAGGCGAAATGTTAGCTAAGAGTTTGCGTGATTTAGGAGCACCCGTTCTTTATGAGGACACTATCACTTTTAAGAAAGCAAGTAGCTTTTCTTTTGGATTAAAAACTCAAGCCAAGTATCTCAGAAATGCAGTGGTAATGCTCAACACTCCTGTAGTTAAAACAGGTCTTTTGCTTTCTCAAATTAGCATGTTGGATAATGGTCCACAAATGTTACTCTCCTCACAGATCAATTTTAATCTCTCGCTGTTCATGCTCACCCAACCCAAAGATCGTCGCAATCTTTATATTGCCAGTGCTATTGGCAAAATCAACCCCTATTTGAGTCAATACGCTTTAATTTTGGGCGTGAATCTAGCTTATGATTGGATCGGATATACAAGCGTGGATGCTTTAGAAAACATGTTGGTACGCACCTATGGCATTCAGGCGCGTTATTTTTCCGAACCCTTGTTAAGTGGGCAAATTATTTACACCAACACAATTTACACGTCTAAAGATTTGAGTTTCGTGCCCGTTACCTTTAATCGCCCCCCCGTGAATGAACCCCTCCTGTTAGAGGAGCAAAATGACGAGGAAGAAGAATAATGCAAGTAACCCTCAAACACGCTACCCCGCTGAGTTGTTGCTATGAGGCGATTCGCACCTGTTATCAGAGTTTTTCCTATAGTGATGGAGGGGGGCGTAAAGATTTGGAGCTTATTGATCGCGTAGCCAACAAATATCGCCACAACTCGACCTTAGAACACCTCTTTTACAACTTTGAAATCATAGATATTAGCCGAGCGTGCCTACAAGAACTCGCACGCCATAGAATGGCAAGCTTTTCGGTTAAATCTAGTCGCTACACTCTAAGCGAGCTCAAAAAAGAAGAAAGTTTTTTACCCCTTGAGTCAGAAAATTTAGAGCGGGCACAAAAATTCTTAGTCTTTACGGGGGTAGAAGCTGTGGATTTAGCTAGCGTGCAGGCTTTGGAGAATTTACGCCTCCTCATCACTAGCCATGTTAAAAATGATTATGCTAAGTTTGCTATGCCAGAGAGTTATAAAACAAGTTTGGCTTTTAGTATCAATGCGCGCAGTTTGCAAAATTTTCTCTCTTTGCGCACAGACACTAAGGCCCTTTGGGAAATCCGACAACTCGCCTTTAACATCTTTGACACGCTCCCCGAGGATCACAAATACCTTTTTGAAGCCTGCTTGAAGGATTCTTACTGAGAATCCATCTAGTAGACACCTTTAGTCTTCTTTTTAAGTTTTATTATCATTTGCGGGATTTGCAGACCTCTAAGGGTATTAACACGGCTTGGTTAAGCGCATTTGTGCGCGTGGTGCAACAGGTTTACAAATTAAAAGCCGATCACCTTGTCTTTGCCCTAGAGGGTAAGGAAAACCGCCGTAAAACCCTTTATCCCACTTACAAAGCCAACCGCACCCCGCCCCCCGGACTTGAGGAACAACTCCCCATTATCTTTGAGTGGATTGAGGCGATGGGTCTTGATTCTTTTAGTGTGCCCGGTTATGAAAGCGATGATGTGATTGCTAGTTTGTGTCATATCTTCCCCAAAGCCGATGTGCGTATTTTAAGCATGGATAAAGATTTTTTCCAACTGGTTAGTCCTCGTATTTTATTGTGCGATCCTTCTAATGGGACTCTTAGGGGTGTGGAGGAATGTTTAGATAAATATGGCATCTACCCACATCAATTTAGGGATTATCAAGGTTTAATAGGGGATAGTAGTGATGGTTATAAGGGCGTTGAGGGGATAGGGCACACTTACGGCTCTAAACTTATTCAAACTTTTGGGAATTTGGAAAGTCTCTACCACGCCCTAGAGAGTCAAGCAATGTTGCCTATCAAACTTTCTTCAAAATTACATCAAGCTCTTTTGAGGGATAAACAACAAGCTTTTCTAAGCCGCCAGCTTGCCACCTTAGAAACTTCACTCTTTAGTGCACCTCCATCCCTAAAACCTTTCCCTAACCAAAATCCCCTGTTACACATTACAGAAGCGTTAGAATATTATGAAATGTTTAGTGTGCTCAAACAAACCACTTCTAAATCCCTCTTTAAAACACCCACCCTCTCTTGCCATACTTCCCAAGAAGTTTTAAATGTTTTGCTAGAAACCTCTACATGTGTTCTGCAAATTGCCAAACAGGGATCACAACAGATTTTGGCCATTATAGGCATTGAGCCTAGCACGGAGTGTTTTTATTTGGATTTAGCCCACTCACAAGCCTCTAAATGCCTAGAAACCCTTTATACGCGTAAACTTGTAGGTTATCAAATCAAAGAAGTTTTTAGCCTTTTGGGTTGGGATACCCATCAAAATTATGAAGATGTCGCTATCTTGGCTTGGCTAGATAATGCCAACTTAGAAGCTAGTATTATCGCATTGGGGCGTGTTTTTGGGGTTACCTTAGGTCTGCCCACACTAGAAAATTTAGCCAGCCATGTAAAGCTGATTGCCACCGCTTACAGACATTACAAAACCGCGCTAAACCCCGCTCTTTTTAATTTAGCTCATAACCTAGAATACCCCATTCTAACCCTTTTATTGAAAATGCAAACACATGGCTTTAGTGTAGATAGAGATTATTTTCAGACACTCCAAAGAGAATTTCAAAAAGATTTGCAAGATTTGGAAGAACGCGTTCATGCGCACGCCAAACGCCCCATTAATGTCAATTCACCTAAACAATGGGCGCAATTCCTCTATGAGGAACTCCAATTAGAAATCAAGGGAGTTAAAAAGATCAAAACAGGGTTTTCTACAGATGAAAGTAGTCTAAGGAATCTTCAAGAAACCTATCAGGGTCAGCATGTTCAGGACATTAACATTTACGCCCTCCTGCAGGATTTGCTCACTTACAGAGAAGTTTTTAAACTTCAATCCACTTATGTAGAACCCCTGCTAGCTCAAAGTGAGCAGGGCAAGATTCATTGTATTTTTTACCAGCACACCACCACGAGCTCTAGGCTGAGTTGCGCGCATCCTAATTTACAAAATATTCCCATGCGTAGCGCACTGGGGCGCAAAATTGCTAGAGGCTTTGTGCCCAGCGCGTCTGATTTGATGTTACTGGGATTAGATTATTCTCAGATTGAACTACGGCTTTTAGCGCATTTTAGTGCCGATGTGCGCCTGATTGAAGCCTTTTTGCAAGGGGAGGACATCCACCTTAACACCGCTCTAGCCCTCTTTAAAAACCCTGCAAAACGTCATATTGCTAAAAGCATTAATTTTGCTCTTCTCTATGGCATGGGGTCTAAACGCTTGGCACAAACTCTAAAAATTAGTCAGGCAGAGGCCAAGGATCATATTGAGCATTATTTTGACACTTTCCCTAGTGTGCAAAGCTTCCTAGAGAAACTCAAAGAGCAGATTCTCAAGGAGGGCAAAATCACTACCCTTTTAGGACATCAGAGACATTTTGATTTTTCTAAAGCCAACCCTAGACTGCAGGCTGAATATCTCAGAGAGGGCGTGAACACTCTTTTTCAAGGAAGTGCTAGCGATCTAGTCAAACTTGCCATGCTTGAAGTGGACGCGCACATTGCCAAGTATCCTCAAGCCAAAATGCTCGTACAAGTCCATGATGAAATTATCTTAGAAGTCCCCAAAGCGCAGGTATCCCAAATCGCCTCAGAAGTCAAGGCTATCATGGAGGGAATTTACCCTCTCAAAGTCCCTTTAGAATGCAACGCGGGTTATGGCACTCATTGGGGAGAACTCAAGGACTCTTAAGCACACATGAACAACACTTTGAAAATGTCAAGAGTGCGTAAATGGTTGATCAGGTGGCAAACCCGGCTTTTAAGTAAAAAACTTAATGCTCAAATCTTGATCTTGGGTGTGTTGGTCTTCTCTAACAATTTTGACCTAGAAGCCCAATTAGAAGAGTTAAAAAACTATGTCTATAAGACAATGCCTCCTAGACTTGCGCCTAAAATCTTTGAAAGAATTGTCATTAATGTCGTGGATTATCGTACCAATGAAGCCCTCTATCTTAAAGATCGCACTCGCGTTTTTGAACTTTTAGTGCAAAATATCCAGCTTTATCGCTTTGTGCTAGATATATGGGAAGGTGATTCCTATAAAAATCAACTTGATATTCTTAAAATCGCCGTGCAAAATGCCTATGACAAACGCTACCATTTAGATAAGCAGAGTCAGCGGGCACTGCTCTACCAAATGCGCCAAAGACTCCTTTGATTTGACTTAAATTCAGCTATCTATAAATTTTTGGTGCTAGAATACCCGTTTTGATATTTGTATAAGGATTGTAATGCAACTCACTAAATCCATGAAAAGCACGCAGATCAAACGCAACTGGGTGGTGCTCGATGCCAAAGATCAAGTCTTTGGCAGGCTTATCACACACGTAGCCACTCTGCTTAGAGGCAAACACCATCCCTACTTTACTCCCCATGTTGATTGTGGGGATTTTGTTGTGGTGATCAATGCGAGCAAAGTTAAGTTCTCAGGCATGAAATTGCAGAATAAAGAGTATTTTACTCATTCGGGTTATTTTGGAAGCACTAAAAGCAAGACTTTAGAGGAAATGCTTGAGAAAACCCCCGAAAAGCTTTTTTATTTAGCCGTACGGGGAATGTTGCCCAAAACTAAACTCGGGCGCGCCATGATTAAAAAATTGAAGGTTTATAAAGATGAGAAGCACCCTCACACAGCTCAAGTTTCTAAGAAGGATGCCCAATGAATAAGGTTTACGCTACAGGGAAGCGCAAAAGTGCTATCGCCAAAGTTTGGCTGACTTCTGGAGGTGGGACTTTAGATATTAATGGAATGGATCTTAATGCTTGGTTGGGCGGACACGAATCCATCAAGATGAAAGTGATGCAACCTTTGGTACTCACCAAGCAAGAAGGTTTAGTGAGTGTAAAGGCGGTAGTTTTTGGAGGAGGCTATAGTGCCCAAGCAGAGGCTTTAAGACATGGTATTTCTAAAGCCCTCAATCTTTATGATGTCGCCTTTAGGGCTATTTTAAAGCCTAAAGGATTGCTCACCCGCGACTCTAGAGTTGTGGAGCGTAAAAAATATGGGAAACGCAAGGCGCGCCGTAGCCCTCAATTCTCCAAACGCTAGGGCGTATGAGGGAGGGGGTTGTGTCCTATTGTTGGACCCTTTTTAACGGGTTGCTTGATGATTCTAAACTTTAACCGGTACTAGGTGGCCGATGGCTATCGATCTTCACAAAGACTCCATTTTTAAACTCTTTTTTTACTACTTTATCCCCCTTGCCTTTTCTATGATCTCGCTTTCAACTTATTCTATGATTGATGGTATGTTTGTAGGAAACAAGTTAGGACAAAATGCTGTTGCTGCTATTGGAGTGTGTTGGCCCATATTCCCTACTTTAATTGCCTTTGAATTGCTTTTTGGATTGGGGGCTGCCTCAATCGCCTCTTATTTTTTAGGCAAAAACCAAGCCAAACGGGCGCGCTTAGTTTTCAGCTCCGTGTTTTATTTCGTTGCTATAAGCATCATTTTAATTAGTTGGAGTTTAGTGCCCTTTAGCGATTCTATTGCCAAAATGTTGGGCAGTAGCGATCTGCTCTTGCCTATGGCATCTATTTACCTTAAAGTGATTTTGATGGGTGCTATTTTTATGGTTTTACATCCTTTAGCTGATGTTTTTGTGGTCAACGATAAACGGCCTGCTTTAGCTATGATTGCCATGTTAATAGGTTCTTTCACAAATGTACTTTTTAACTATCTCTTGCTCTATGTTTTTGAAGTGGGTATTCATGGCAGTGCTATTGCCACGGTTACCGGGCATGCAGTGGGTTTTTGTGTTCTTATGTCTCATTTTTTATTCAAGAGAGGCCAGCTTTATTTTGTGCGCCGCTTTAACTGGGCTAGCATTATCTCTTCTGCAAAAAGTGGCTTACCTCAGAGTGTCTCAGAGCTAAGTGTTGCAATCGTGATGCTACTTTTTAACTGGATTATCATGAAAACTGCAGGAGAAAGGGGAGTCTCGATGTATGCGATCATTATGTACAATGGGATTATTTTTTGGACAACTTTACTCTCCATTGGTCAAGCCATTCAGCCCATTGCCAGCTTTAGTCATGGAGCAGGATATTTGGATCGCTTGCAGATGGCTTTCAGATTCGGTCTAAAGGCGGCGTTTTTTATGGGGGTGGGACTCTATGTTGTGTTCTATCTTTTTGATCACCACCTCATCAAATTATATATCGATCAAGAACGCATGTTAGGAGATAGCTTATTTGTGCAGGACACCAAGCATGCCATGAATATCTATTATCTGGGACATATTCTTCTAGGAATCAATCTCTTTTGTGCGGTGTTTTTTCAATCTATTCAGCGTACAGAAAGTGCCTTCTTGATCACGATTTGCGAAACAATTCTCTTTATTGCAATTTTGCTCCCTATTCTTAGTCATTTTTATGGTTTAGCAGGGATTTGGGCCACTTACCCTCTTTCGCAGTTTTTAGCCTTAATGGTGGTGATACTGGTGATTCGTTATGAAATCAAGAAGGGGACATTTGGTTCTATGGGCTTGTTTAAGAATAGACTAGGTTAGAGTGTTATAATTAGCATATGCAAATCAAAACTAAGATCCGTAGGGGGGTTGTGCCCTCGCTTATTTATAATCAACAAGTACCCGCCTCTGATCAGTTTATAGAGGTTTGTCTTGAACCCTTCCTTTACGAGCAAGCGACTCTTTACATCAAAAAACACTTTAGGGAACATGTCAAATTTAAACATACTCTGATTTTACTAGAAGATCAGAGTCTAAAAAAAACCTATCTACTTAATCGTCTCTTTTATGCTAAATACGCACTACATCCTTTCTACAACCAGCTAGATGCTCAACTTCTTCTGGAGAAAATTTTAGCTCATGCGCATCTTCCCGTTGTATTCAAAGAGAGCTCACAATACCACCATGCTTTTGTTTTTGCCTTAGTGCACAAAATTGAGATTCAAGCGATTTATCTACATTCAAGAGTGGTCTTCTATTACACACACTTTCTTGCAAGGGAATTTTTGCAGAGTCTTTTTGCACCTCATATCCTGCTAGAAACTCCCTTTGAGGATAAAAGCAATAAGAGTGATTTTTTGCATGAAACCCACGCCCATCTAGACGCGCTTGAGCCTCTCATGGCACTTCAAAACTCCTATTTTAAGCACGCCTGCATCCACTTCATCTATCCCACTCAGGCACTTTATCTAACAAGACAAGAGGAAGTCATTCTAAAAGCTCTACGTACGCTAGGCTTAGGGGTCATGCACTCAAAGGAAGAAATCAAACACCGCTACCTAGAACTAGCTAAACTCTACCACCCCGATGCTTGCACAACAGACTCGAGCCTCTACAAACAACGCTTTTTGGAAATTGTAGAGGCTTACGGAATTTTGAAACAACTCTAAATCAATCCTGCCTTATACTCCTGAATCATATGAAAGATTTCATCTTTAAGATGTAGCTTCTTTTTCTTGAGAGTGGAAACTTTCAGATCATCTGCGTTGTGTGTCTCTAAAGTGGAGATCTCATCGTCCAAAGCATTGTGTTCCTCAAAAATTTTATTGAAGTGAGGATTTTTATTTTTCAATGCCTTGATCTCGTCTCTATATTCGTGGAACATGCGCTATCCTTATGCTAAATATTGCGTAGGCATTATAGTATAATGGGCTTTTTCATCGGCTTAAAAGGATATGGATGAGCTGGACACTTGTGCGTGTCTATATTTTTACGCTTATATTTGCAATTCTTAGCGAAGCGCAGGGCTTTAAGGATTATTTGCGCTATAACCTTGGCCTCAATCTTTTTATCATGGATCATGAAGGTTCAACTCCCTACTGGTATAATACCAACACCACTTTAAGCACGCGTTTAACTCCAGAGGTGGGTTTTGCTTTCAATTTAGGTTCTGTAGAGCAAAAAGTGATGGTAGGAGCTTTTCTTTTCCAAAATCTCCACACTTATCAAATGAATTTTCCCTCCAAATGGGGCCCTACTATTTATTACCAAGCCAGAGGACGCTCCTTTAATTTTTATGGGGGTATTTTTCCTAGAAAATACCTCATTGGTCATTACCCTCTCAATGTCTTTGCTCCCTATTATTGGTTTATCGACCCTAATGCTCGGGGCTTTTTACTCCAATATAATCCTCCCAATAATCCCTACAAAAATACCCATGTTGAAGCTGAATTTTTGCTCGATTGGTTTGGAGGGAATTGCTATACCTGCAAATATGGGCGTAATTCTTTGGGCAATGCGATGGATCGCTTTAGTTTTACGGCTTATAGCGAACTCTCTGCTCTCAAAAGGTTTTTTATTTTAGGAGGTAATGCGCAACTTTTCCATGTGGAAGATCAGTTTCTGCTCAACTGGCCATCTCTCCCTCATGTAGGAAAAACTGCAGGCTCTGTCTATCTTTTAGACAGATTTTACTACCAGCTTTATGCCAAAACCGATTTGCTCAACGCTCTTCCCTTCATGCAAAAATTAAATTTATCACTAGGTGTTTTGGGCGACTTGGAGAGATTGCGCCAAAGCGGTATTGATGTGCCTTTCAAGGTAGGCACAGGCTTATTTGTAGAAGGCCACGCCCAATATAAAGGCTTTGGTCTAAGCGATCTGCTCTTTGTGAGCAAGCATGGCGAAGATTTTTTCTATGATAGATACGGAAATGTCAACCTCATCTGCTCAAAAGATTACTGCCCCACTCCCATTTACCGCGGTGTCCCCTTTTTCCAAGCGCCTCTTTATAACCGCCTAGATATTTACTACGAATTTAGAAGCTCTTTTGCAAGTATCAAAACCCAATTTGTTTACAATACCATGAGCAATTACACTCAAATCTATGACTCTTATCAGGTCTACTTCACCGTCTCTCTAGACAGCTACGACCTCCTAAATTTCCTCCAACGCAAAAGACACTAAGGTCGTACACACCACACTTCTATCAAGTAGACTAGCCTTTTCTAAGAATGTAACTTGCCCCTTTCTTTCAAATACAAGCTGTGCAAGATTTTGACCTCCTCAAGCTCTTTTTGCCCATCGATCATGGAGCGTAAAGAACCTTTAATGGCAAAGATGGACATATATAAATGCACAATAAAAAAGCCCACGAGCACCAGTCCTAAAAAGTTATGTATCAGCGCGCTTAAACGCAAAAGCGAGATTTGGTAAAGCCCAAAAAAGCCAGCGATCGCGCTCAAATCTGCTGTATTGAAATACAAAATAAGCCCGCTAGCAATCATCACTAACCCCCCCAAAGTGGCGATCCAAAACCAAGTTTTTTGCCCCGCATTGAATTTATGCGCCGGCACGGGCTTTTTCTCTTTGGAGAGATAGCCTCCCATGATCACTAACCATTTGATGTCTGCTAGCCTAAAGATCATGTCCTTAAACCACATAAAAAACATGGGCAACACCGCCACCATAAAGATCACACAGCCCACGCTATGCATAACTCTACAAAAGCGCACAAACGCCCCGCCCCCAAAGAAATCCCCAAAGATCATGATTAGCCCGGTAGGCACGAGCAAAATAAAGCTAATTCCTGCTACCCAGTGGATAATGCGGTTGAACAGGCTAAAAAAGGGGACTTTTTGACCACTATGGGCAAATTTTTTGGGACCAATGACCAGATAGTGCAAAAGAAAAGCAAAGGTAACTCCTAGCACCATGGCTAAAAAGAGCCATAAAAAATAATGCCCCTGCCAAAGTGTCCAAAGCTCGCCTAGCTTGGTCGTATCTCTCTGCCCATAGGACAGAATGCCTAAAATGCGCTCTTGATCTAGAGGGGTGCTCTGTGCGCCCAAGCTGGAGCCGATTAAAAAAATGCCTTTTTTCATAATGCCCCCTTAAGGCGTTGCGCCCTGTATTTGTTGTGTGGCTTTAGTCTGTGCATCTTGAGCGTTGGCGTATTTGGCCATGACACGCCGTCTATAAATATCCGCGATACTCAGCGCATCGCCCACTAGAAGCGCATTAGTCGAACAAGTCGCCGCACACATGGGCACTTGGCCACTGGCGATCCGATTGACCCCGTAAAGCTCCATTTCTTTTTTAGAGTGCGTGGGTGCAGGTCCGCCCGCACACATGGTACATTTATCCATCACCCCGCGCACGCCAAAAGCCCCGTCTCTGGGGAATTGGGGTGCACCAAAGGGGCAGGCATACAGGCAATACCCACACCCAATACAGGTTTCTTTATTGTGGAGCACAATTCCATCCTCGCGGATATAAAAACAATCCACAGGGCACACCTGCGCACAGGGCGCGTCTGTGCAGTGCTGGCAAGCGATCGAGATAGACTTTTCCTTGCCCTCTATCCCCTCATAAAGGGTAATGACCTTGCGCCGATTAAGCCCCACCTCTAGATCGTTAGAGTGCGAACAGGCTACAGAGCAGGCAAAGCAACTAATACAGCGGTTGTCATCGCAATAAAACTTCATGCGGTTGGCATTGGGGATTTGTTTTGCAGGTGCTAAATTTGTTGCCATGTTAAGCCTTTTCAATGCGGCACAAGCCGGCGTTAAACTCAGGGATTTGGGTTACTGGATCAAAGCCGTAATTGGTGATCGTGTTCGAGCTCTCCCCAATGGTGTAGGGCTTGGTGCCCTCAGGATAGCGATGACTCAAGTCCACACCCTGTAAAATCCCGGCAAAACTATAGGGCATACAAATGCGATCGGGAGTTACTGAGTGGCTAAAGATCGCCTTGACCTTAATTTTAGTCCCCTCGGGCGAGTGCACCCACATCATTTCCCCATCTTTAATTCCGTGGTTGAGTGCCAAATCCGGGTGGATATGACAGAACATCTCGGGCGTGATGTGGGATAGATACTTACTTGTGCGCTCCAGCATGCCCGCCCCGCTCAAATTCACCAAGCGCATAGAAGCTAGCACAATAGGAAACTCTTTTGCCCATTCCTCTTTGGTCTGCTCGCTGATAAAGCGCACATCCACCCTAAAGTTATTCACTTGATCCTTAATGGCGGGGTATTTTTGCACTAAATCCGGACGCGGGGAGTGCAAGGGTTCGCGGTGCAAGGGGATTTGATCGATAAAATTCCACACAATGGCGCGCGCCCGGGCATTCCCATAGACACACACGCCTTTTTCATCACATTTTTTCTGAATGAGTCCGCTGGTGTCTACCTTCCAATTATCCCCCATAATGGCGCGCTCATGGTCGCTAAGCTTGATCCCTAGCACCTTTTCAATATTAGCCTTAGTGATCTCAGGATAACCCCCCTTAATCGCCGATCCCTTGATTGTAACACTCTTATCGGCTAATAAACTCTGCCCCTTGTATTCCTCCCCAAAGCGCGCCCTAAAGCCCATGCCCCCCTGCTTGGTGGGGGTGTTGATGTCATAGAGTATGGGCGTGCCCGGGTGCTCTGGTGTCCAAGCTGGCCAGGGCAAGCCGTAATACTGCCCCTTCATAGGCCCATAGCCCTCTTGGCTGATGTAATCAAACATATGCCAATTTTCCTGTTGGGCTTTGAGCCGCTCAGGTGTCCAGCCCCCAAGTCCGATCACTTTGACCGTGCGCGCGATCTCTCTTGTGGCGTCTTCGGGCCAGCTAAAGCTTTTGCGCACCTGCACCAATTCCCCATTTTGATCAAAATCACAGAGTAGGGCTTTGGTGTATTCCTCATAAAACCCAAACTTCTTAGCCATTTCAAACATGAGTTCGTGATCTTGCTTGGCTTCATAGAGGGGTTTAACCACTTGGGATCGCCACTGCGCAGCCCGATTCGTGGCGACTACAATCCCCTCACACTCAAATTGAGTCGCCACAGGCAGGACATAGATTCCATCGGGTTTATCTGTGAGGATCGCCCCCTCATTTAAGAAGGGCTCGGCAATCACCATTAAATCCAGCTTTTCCATCGCTTGCGCCATTTTGACATTGTGCGCGAGGGAACTCACCCCATTTCCTTGCACCCAAAGCCCCTTAATGGGGGCGCTAGAGTGGGTTTTAGCTTCTTGCAACACGCCCTCATGCCAAAGTGAGATACTAAAGCCCTTTTGGTGCATCCACTCGGGGGCAAAAAAGCGTTTTTGCAAACTCTCAAAGCTCACCCCCCAGCACTTGGCATAATAACGCCAACTGGCTTCACTCAGACCATAATAGCCGGGCAAATTGTCTGCCAAACAGCACATGTCCGTAGAGCCCTGCACATTATCATGCCCGCGGATGATATTACAACCCCCGCCCTTTTTGCCCATATTGCCTAGCACGAGTTGCAAGATGGAGAGCATGCGCGTGTTCCCACTCCCCACGCTATGCTGGGTGATCCCAAGTGCCCAAGCCAAAGTAGCGGGTTTAGCGGTGGCAAAAACACGCGTGGTTTGAATCAGCAGGCTAGCGGGCACACCCGTAATATCTTCCACCACTTCGGGCGTGTATTTGAGGGCTTCTTTTTTGATTTCATCAATCCCAAAAGCTTGGTTTTTAATGACCTCTTTATCCTCCCAGCCATGCTTAAAGATCAAATGCAACATGCCATAAATAAAGGCAATATCAGTTCCTGAGCGAATGCGCACATAAATATCTGCCTTAGCTGCGCTCTTGGTAAAGACCGGATCGATCACGATGAGTTTAGCATTATTGCGATCTTTGGCTTGCAAGAAATGCTTAAAGCCAATAGGATTACTCACAGCCGTATTAAGCCCGATCATCAAGATCGCTTTAGAATGCCCGACAATGTCCCCAAAGTGGTTTGTCATCGCACCATAACCCCATGTATTCGCCACACCGGCGACTGTGGTGCTGTGTCAAATGCGGGCTACATGATCGATATTGTTCGTCCCATAAAAGGCGGCAAACTTGCGCCAGTAATAGGCCTGTTGGGAGTTCATTTTAGCACTCCCCATAAACATCATGCTATCAGGCCCGTATTTTTCGCGCATTTTGAGCATTTTCGCGCTGATTTCATCGATGGCTTGCTCGTAGCTAATGCGCTTCCACACCCCACCTTCTTTTTTAAGGGGGTATTTGAGGCGCATTTTAGACTTGACTAAGTCAATTTGATCCACGCCCTTACAGCAGTGGCTGCCCGCACTAATGGGGTGATCTTGGGCGACATCTTGGCGTATCCACACCCCATCTTTGACCTCAGCGATGATCCCACAGCCTGCCGAACAGATACTACAAATGGTTTTAACTCTTTTGACTCCCTCATTAGGATCAATGACCTTATCTTCTTTTTTGCTCGCTTTGGTGTTGGCAAAGGCCAGAGTTGCCCCAGCCCCAGCCCCAATTGCGCCCATTTTTAAAAAAGAACGCCGACTTAACTTACCCATGTTACTTCCTTTCTCAAACTACCACACGCTTTTATAAAAAATCTCCCAAGCGGGGGTTTTGTGATAAAGAATCTCTTTTTTATTGCTCTTGCCCACCACCACGCCATGACTATCCGGATCGGTATTCCTAAAGGGTTTTTCAGGCATGGTGGCTAATAGGCTCTGCCCAGCCAAAGCCCCCGCGCCCAGCACTCCCAGCTTTTTAAGAGCTTCGCGTCTATTCTCCATGACAACCTCCTAAACTAGGTTGAAAAACAACCTCTCATGTTGCATAAATGCACCCAAAATTATAGCGAAGCTTTGATAACATAGGCTTTTAGGGTGCTCTTGGAGCGCATCTAAAAAGGCATCGCCAAAGAGATGGAAAAAGTCTTTAAAGAGTTTTTCATGCAGGCTAAAAAAGCCCTGATCCTCTAAGAGTTGTTGTAAAAACGCGTTCATCATCAGAGTTAAAAAAGCTAAATCATCCTCAGCCACAGGGCTAGTGATCGTGTGGCTCTCTAGATGTAAACCTGATTGCTTTAAAAGTGCGATAGCTTCTAGGCGTTTTTTGCCATTGTCCTGACCTTCTAAATAATAAGACGCGCTCAAGGGCACAAGATGATAGCTAGGAGAGAACAACACCGCGTTTTGCTCCTCCTTAAAGGGCTCTAGTCCTTGTTGCAAAAAGGCATGCAACTCTTGCCAGCCTTGCGCTGTGTTGGGATCAAAGGGGAAGTCTTTTAGGTGATTGGCTAGGGCTTTGAGTTCATCAAAAATGACCTCATTTTGCACAAACACCACCATGTAATGCCATAGGCGGTAGTAAAGCGCGCGCGCATAGGTGAGATTGCAATCCATATTCATTTTAAAATAGAATTGATGTCTAGCATGTCTTCTAGCATGATTTTAACCTTGCAATCAGGGCAGGCGTAAAGGGTGGCGATTTTACGCGCATCGCCTTGAAATCTAGGGATCATAATTGTTGCGATCTTCTCCACGCTCTTAGTGGTCCCAATGGGTTTAGCGCACATTTTGCATTTAAACAAGCTATCTTGCGCCATGATTTTGGGGACAAAGTATGCGGGATTTAGGGCGATCCCATCGCGCTCCAAGTGCAAACAATCCTTTTCAGGGCAGGTCGCCTCACAATACCCGCAAGTGGTGCACAAACTGGGGTTAAAAAGTAAAGTATAGGCGTTGCCATCTACGCTAAGTGCTCCCGTGTTGCACGCCCCCACACAAGAGAGGCACAGCGTGCAATTAGAGTTAATCTCTATATGCCCATAACGGATAAAACTAGCAGAGGGCACGCGCCCATAATCCCCCTGCCCTATGGCGTGCTTTAGGCGCTTGGCAAATATATCCCGCTTGGTGCGTGTGGGGGTGGTGGGGGGGGTGAAGTGGGTGGATTCTAGGCGTTGGGCGCGCTGCAAACATGTTTGCAAGCCCTGCAAATCGCTAGCCAGCAAGATCGCCTCTTGTTGGTAGAGTTTGGCATAAATGCCATTGAGTAATGCCACGCTCTGCAGAGTGCCTATACTCAATTCCTCTAATTGGGGCGCATACAGCACCACCTGCGCCCCGCTCTCTTGTAAAAGAGTGAGTAGGGCGACCTGTTCTAAGATATTGAGGTTGACACAGAGGGGTAAAATCTCTTTTTTAAGCGGGGTGCTGGGTAACTCTGCTTGGTGATCGAGCAAAAGGGGGATATAACCCCTATAGAGTTTAGCCACCTCTTGGACGCACTCCAAATTAAAACCCCCATAACTCAAGCTCCCACTAGGGCACACACTAATACACTTACCACAATCAATACAAGCTTGGTGGTCAATGATCAAATGGCGGTTGTCCGCACATTCCATGCCCTTATCTTGGGCAATTTGAGGGTCTAATTTAGTGATTGCCTCAGTGGGGCAGACCTCGCTACACTTGGCACAACACTCTATGCGCCGTTGGTGGTATTGGCAAATCTCTTTATCGTAGCTAAAAAATTCGCTCAACAAGCCCTCTGGCGTGGGGGCGTGGTGGGTGCGATCCAGATCAAATTGTAATCCATGCGCCTCATAGATTAGGCTAAGACTTTGGGCGAGTTCTAAAGGAGTTTGTGCGCTATTTTCAATTAAAAAATTAATTTCCCTAGCCACCCTCTTAGCCCCGCTAAAGGGCATATTAGACACCACACATTCCACCCCATCGCCCATATGCTCTAAAACCTCAATGTGATCGTGCAAGGGCACATCTGGATAAGCAGAGTTCCTTATATAGACAAATTCAAACATGGACACATTTTAAGATGTTTAGTTAAATGAGTATTGTACCTGTTTGAGTGTTTGGTAAAATTCAAAAAGTTTTCCTCACGAAAGAATAATCCCCTAAGCCCCCCTTAAGCTTTCCACCGATATAATGCGCTTTTGCCTAAGCAAATGTGAATGGCTTGAAGGCTTTTTCTTGAAGCGTGTTTTTGAGGTTTTGCCTAAGAGGTGCGTTTTTGGAGTGTGTCGCTGGAAAGTCTTTGCTTAGTGTTTTTTGACTTGTTATTGTCAATAGCCTATGTAAAGGTAAAAACTACAAAGCCAAAGAATTATACTCAATAAGGCGGTAGAAATCTTATCAAGGCAGTTTAGCGGATATGCTAACTGAAACAAACAAGATGTTAAGAGTAGATGGTGGATGCCTTGGGTAGTAGAGGCGATGAAGGACGCACTAGACTGCGATAAGCTGCGTGGAGCTGTCAAGAAGCATTGATGCGCAGATGTCCGAATGGGGCAACCCAATCCATAGCAATATGGATTACTCTATTTTTAGAGAGCGAACCTAGCGAAGTGAAACATCTCAGTAGCTAGAGGAAAAGAAATCAACGAGATTCCCTGAGTAGTGGCGAGCGAAAGGGGAACAGGGCAAACCGGGTGCTTGCACTCGGGGTTGAGGACGACAACATTCAAGGGGTTTATCTAGCAGAGTTGCTTGGAAAAGCAAGCCATAGAAGGTGATAGCCCTGTATGCGAAAGAAAAACCCTAGATAGTCGTATCCAGAGTAGGCCAGGACACGGGAAATCCGGGCTGAAGCCGGGGAGACCACTCTCCAACCCTAAATACTACTACTACACCGATAGCGCACAAGTACCGTGAGGGAAAGGTGAAAAGAACCGTGGGTAACGGAGTGAAATAGAACCTGAAACCATCTACTTACAATCATTCAGAGCCCTATGATTTATCAGGGTGATGGACTGCCTTTTGCATAATGATCCTGCGAGTTGTGGTGTCTGGCAAGGTTAAGTGAAAACGAGCCGTAGCGAAAGCGAGTCTGAATAGGGCGCTTTAGTCAGACGCTGCAGACCCGAAGCCAAGTGATCTATCCATGGCCAAGTTGAAACGAGTGTAACAGCTTGTGGAGGACTGAACCCGTGCCCATTGAAACGGGCTGGGATGAGCTGTGGATAGGGGTGAAAGGCCAAACAAACTTGGTGATAGCTGGTTCTCTTCGAAATATATTTAGGTATAGCCTCAAGTCATAACAAGAGGGGGTAGAGCTCTGATTGGGCTAGGGCTGCTCGCCGCAGTACCAAACCCTGTCAAACTGCGAATACCTTTTGTTGTATCTTGGGAGTCAGGCGGTGGGTGATAAAATCAATCGTCAAGAGGGAAACAACCCAGACTACCAACTAAGGTCCCCAAGTTCTATTCTGAGTGGAAAAAGATGTGTGGTTACTCAAACAACCAGGAGGTTGGCTTAGAAGCAGCCATCCTTTAAAGAAAGCGTAACAGCTCACTGGTCTAGTGATCATGCGCTGAAAATATAACGGGGCTAAGATAGACACCGAAGTTGTAGATTGCTCTTAGGAGCAGTGGTAGAAGAGCGTTCTGTGCAGCGTTGAAGGCATACCGGTAAGGAGTGTTGGAGCGCACAGAAGTGAGCATGCAGGAATGAGTAGCGATAAGATGCGTGAGAATCGTATCCGCCGTAAATCTAAGGTTTCCTACGCGATGTTCGTCATCGTAGGGTTAGTCGGGTCCTAAGCCAAGTCCGAAAGGGGTAGGCGATGGGAAATAGGTTAATATTCCTATACCAATTGCAATGTGCGATGGGAGGACGCATAAAGTTAGGTGAGCTAGCTGATGGAAGTGCTAGTCGAAGGGTGTAGATTGGGAGAGAGGCAAATCCGCTCCTGTATTTGAAACCTGACAGGCTCTTTAAGGTCTTCGGACTAAGAAGAGAATCACTGATACTATCGTGCCAAGAAAAGTCTCTAAGTTTAGTTGCAATTGTCCGTACCGCAAACCGACACAGGTAGATGAGATGAGTATTCTAAGGCGCGTGGAAGAACTCTCTTTAAGGAACTCTGCAAACTAGCACCGTAAGTTCGCGATAAGGTGTGCCTACGCAAGTAGGTCTCAGCAAAGAGTCCCTCCCGACTGTTTACCAAAAACACAGCACTTTGCCAACTCGTAAGAGGAAGTATAAGGTGTGACGCCTGCCCGGTGCTCGAAGGTTAAG
>NZ_FZMQ01000011.1:0-110396 GCF_900197855.1 Helicobacter cynogastricus
TTTGGAAAACCCCCCACAGCCACGCCCTCCTTAGGCTTGAATTTGGGAATTTTAGGGCGGGCAAAAAAGCTAGAGGGTTTGAGTTTGTAGACTTTGATTGCCTTTAAATAGCTTTTCCAGTTTTGGACTAAGAGCATTAACACTTGTTGTGCGCTTTGAGCGCTCAAAGCTCTGTAATCTCTTTGGTTTTCTTTAGTGAAGCATTTGATTAAGTCATAAGCACTGGGGAGCTTAAAGCCTGCAAAGTAATGTTCTCTTAAAATGAAGTTTGCATAGTTGTAAAGATTTTTAGACAAATGACAAAAGTCTTTAATGCGCTTAAAACTTGGGTGTGTAGGTTTGATGATGTGGCGTTCAGTTAGAGTCATCTAAATCCCCATTAATCGCATCTATGAGTTCTTGTTTTACTTTGCTTTGATCTTTTTCTATGACAGCATTAACAAGCACGCCGTTACCTTTAATCGAATTTCTTATAACTAATGCAATATATGCTTTCATATAACTTAAATTGAAAATTTAACAATACCTGTAATTAGGTACACCGCTTTGGTTGATTTTGCACATACACCAACCTCAAACACTAATCCTTAAGTCTGCCAAACTTGGTGCAATGTGGCGTATTCTGCGCGTGCGCATGGGCTCTTTTGCATCTCATGCATGCGATTAGAGCAGGCGTTGAAAACGACAATAAGAAAAAGTGTTAGAAAAATTTTAATACCCATGTGTGTTCCTAATGGTAGTGGTTGGTGTGCTGGGCTGAGAGAGTGTTTTGATATTCAAGGTCATCTCCTGAGGCTTAGATTTACTTTTATGGCTTACATGGATGTTTGCAGAGGGGTTAAGATTTGACACATTTTGCACTAACACGCTCTTGCTCAAAGCCACTAACTGGATAGCATCCTGTACGCTCCCTTGTGTGTGGAAAAGAGACTGGATAAAGCGAGGGATGCGCCACACAAGAAAGAGTTCTAAAAGCGTGCTGATGATAACCATAAAATACACTTCATAGTTAGATGGGGAGGCGGGGATAAGGGTTTGGAGAATTTGCGCATTATAGCAGGCACAAAGCACCATGAGAGGTTGGTAAAAACTAAGCCCTGCGCATTTTTTTAAATATAGCCAAAGAATGGGGCGCAAACTAGCAAAAAAGCCTAAGGGGAGTACCAGTATACCTAAGGCAAGCCAAAGGTAAATTTCAATAGACACGATGAGGCTTAAACATAAGGTTAAGGCAAGAAGCGCGCCCTCACAGAGCAACACCCCTATTGTTAAAAGAGTGCTAGCATTCAAGCTCAATGTACCCATTGTGTGCATGATCAATTCTAGCGCGTGGAAGGCTTGATTGATTAAAAAGGCGAAGTTGAGCTGTGCGCCCTCCGCTCCAAAGGCAAAATTAGCGTGTTGTAAACTAGATGAGATGATCTCCATAAGAGCGTTTGAGGGAATGAATAGCACGCCTTTAAAATACCCATAAAAATCATGGGGGTGTTTCCAAGCGTAATTAAAAAGGGTAAAAAAGCCCGCAAAACCCGCCATAGAAAAGAGCGTCTTAGTTGCAAACATATCTCCCAAACGCACCCTTTGATACGCCCAAATCATCAAGGCTAAACTTAAAATCCCATTATAAATTAGTGGGAGGTGCAAATTTTCTAAGATCTGATCACCCAAGCTTGACAAAAGCTGTTGGGTTGGATTCATAAAAAAGTTTAAAAGATGTTGGTAAAGATCCACGGCCGACTTTCTAGCAGTATGCGGAGTTGTAGTATAATCAAAGTTTTTAAAATCTGCTCAAAGGCTTTAGATGAATCCCCTGCGCACTTTATTAAAGGACTCTCAAAAACGCTTGATTGTGGACGCGCGTGCCTATGCCCACAAAGTGCTCATGCAACACAAACCCTACCCATGGCATGACCCCACTCTTTATAGCAATTACATGAAACAGGTCGCCTCTTTATTGAGGGCGGATGTGTTGGTTTTACGCTTTGATAAACTCTTAGAGGAGGAACTTAAAAATAATACCTCTCTTGTAGACAAGATGAAAGAGAAAACCCGTAGTGGTTACGCCCTCAAGGTGTTCATGGCTGATGAGGAATTACGCGCTATCACCAGCTCACTCATCAATACCGCGACTAATATTTTGCATGTGCATGTGCTCACACAGCTTCCCTCCCCCCTAGACCTCTTGAAAATGACGGCTAGAGCCGTGGGGGCTAGTGAGGAATTTGAAGAAGATCAGATCGAAAATGCGGGCGTTTATTGCGCTGACTGGTTACGATCCTACAAGGATTCCAAAGTTTGTGGTCTTCTTTTTGATGCAAGAAACCATGCTTTAAATTTGGAGCTTTACAAGCCCATTACCAACACTGCAGAAGGGTATGGCTGGGTGGTGGGTCTTAGAGAACAAGAGGCTCTACATTTTGTAGGGGAAAAAGCTCCCATTCCTGTTTTGGATTCGGATTTTTGGATTGATGCGAGTGCTGGGGGAGCGTGTGCTGGGGGAGCGTGCGTAAATCGGGTGTTTTTTACAGAAATCCACCAAGATGCAGTACCCGAAGCCGTGCTAGAAAAACTTAAAGAGTTTGAACTTACTTGAATTCCTGCATTTGAGTAACGCTATATTGGGTAACTTGAAAACCTGTAGGGTTCTTGGGCAGGGGGGCGTTATCAGATGTGGGGGGCGTTACAAATGTATAGCTTAGGGTGATGTTATAACGCTTTTCATAAACAGGTTTTCCCTCGTGGAAAAGTTTAGCTTTGATTTGCACATGGCTGATTTTAGAACCCTGCGCTCCCTCTAAAATGGCGATGTGGATAATGCGAATGTCTCGCTGTATTTTGCTATCAGTGTAAACGCTATTTTTAGAGGCGACCAATTCCTCAAAAAGTCGCCACACCTTGCTACTGCTTTGCAGACGCACGATCTCATAGCGTTCTTGATCATCAATCCCATTAATGGACTCGCGATTGAGGATGTAATGCCCAATGAGGGAGCGCACAAGAGCCTCATTACTTGAAATACTCCCATCAGCGCGCTGGATAATGGCATAATGTTTATCTTGATTGGCAAAGTCTATAAAATGATGTTGGGTTTCTTTGAGGGGCAAAAGCACAATGATGGCAATCGCTAGACTTAGACTAATGACACTCAATAAAGCCACGAGTCTATAGGCAATTGCAGTATGTTTGCGCTCCAATCTAAAGACACTATTTAAGTCCATACGCTCAAAGCTAAGACCATCGATCTTGGTCTTGATCTCTTCTTCAAATTGAGCTTGCCTGGCCTCCAAACGCTCCAAGAGTTCTTTTAAAAGTTGTTCACGCAGAAAATCATCTCTCATAAGAGAATTATAATTAACCCGGGCTTAATGCAGAATCCTTATAATTTTTCCTAGCAATGTGGCATAGGTTAGGCAATTTTTTACGCACCAAATCTTGGGATTTTTTAACCGGCACCTTCCCCAAAGTCTATTCTATGACTGAGGAAAATAATATCTTGGGGCTTTATGATGCGCACTTCATCCTCACCAAACAAGAGCAGTTGGTGGGCATGGTAGAAATTGAGGGCTTGAGTTTGAGTGCTATGAGCAAGGAGGATTTAGAGGGCTATTTTGAGAGCAAACACAACGCCTTAAGCCAACTTGATGGGGTGATTTTGCGCATTTACACCAAACGCCGCCGTGTTCTTTTAGAGCAAAACCCTTGCGTGCAAAATGCGCATGCCCAAGCCATTATCCAAAGCTTTGAGAGTAAAGCGATTTATGACACACGCTATTATTTGATCTTTGAAACCATCACCAAGCCCATTCAAGGCTTTTTTGCGACAAAAAAACTCCAGCTCACCACTTCAGAAGATCAACCCTACGCGCACAAACTCTCTCTTTTAAACCAAGCGATCGCACAAATCAGACACACACTTGCCAATTTTAAACCCACTCTTTTAAGTGCTCGTGAAGTCCTTGAGTTTTACGCTTCTTATATCAATGGGGTTAGTATTCCCCTCAAACCCTCGCAAGGTTTTTTAGAGGATAGCTATATCGCCACTAATGTGCATTTTCATCAAAATTATTTTGTACAAGAGAGGCACAACACGCGCACTTATCATTGTATTATCGGAATTAAGGCCTATGGGAGTCAAAGCATCACTTCTATAGCCCTCTCTACCTTGCTCCACCACCAAAAAGAACTAGACATTATTTTTTCGATCAAGCCTCTAAGCACCCAAGAAGCCCTAGCTTTTCTCCAAGAAAAAATCCGCCTCACCTTTACAAAGCTGGTGCGCGCAGAGTTAGAAAATTACCATGAACTTATCAAGGCTAAACGCCTCTGTTTGCAACAATGCGCACTCAATATCCACCTTAAAAGTCCTGATTTAGAAACCTTAAACCAGCACGCCCAAGAGGTATTAAGTTTATTGGCCAATGAGCACCTAGTCGGCGTGGTAGAAACTTTGGGCTTGAAACCGGCGTATTTTTCTTTTTTCCCGGGGCGCATGCATCTTAATCCAAGATTGCGTTATCAAAGCGCGCAAGCTTTGGCGTGTTTGGTGGTGTTTGAGCGATCCAATCGGGGTTTTAAAAGCAATTCTTGGGGGAATATGCCCTTAAGTGTGTTTAAGAATTTGGATCACTCTCCCTATCTCTTTAATTTTCATAACCAAGAAGTGCGCCATTTAGGCGTAGCTAAACACAATATCGCTAAGGTGAATGGGCACACGATGATCATCGGAGCAACTGGGGCAGGTAAAACTACTTTGATGGGGTTTTTGATGATGAGCGCGCTCAAATACGATCACCTCAACATTCTAGCCCTCGATCGCGCTTATGGTCTTTTCTCTTGCACGCAGTATCTTGGAGGGAATTACAATAGCGGGGCGCATTTTAAAATCAACCCGCTTTCTTTAGAGTATTCCCAAGAAAACCACGACTTTTTGCACTCCTTTTATCTAGCCATGCTCAATCTAACGCCCCAAGACATCGCAGAAAACAACGCCATTCATAAGGCTTTGCATAGCCTCTATTCTACTCTGCCCCCCAAAACCTTTAGTCTTCAAGATTTTAAAGAAACTCTGATTCATAACTCTAAACTCGCTTTAAGCCTAGAACCCTATTGTAACCACCCCCTTTTTAGTGCCCTAGAGGATAGCCTAGAGCTTAACAACCCTCTAACCACGATTAACATGGACGCTATCACCCTTAATTCTAAAGATTTAGGACTTTTAGCCTATTACATCTTTTATAAACTTTTTCATTTATCTTTACATGCTAATCGGGGGTTTTTGTTATTTGTGGATGAATTTAGAAGTTACGCGCAAAATCCAAGCCTGAATGCCCACATCAATACCCTCATCACGCAAGCGCGCAAGGCAAATGGGGTTGTGGTGCTCGCCCTCCAAGACATCCATCAGCTCGCACAAATGCAAGATGCCAAGAGTTTTCTAAAAAACATGGGCACTTTGATCATTTACCCTCAAAAACATGCCCAAGACTTGAGCTCTGAGCTAGGCGTTGCTCTCAGCCAAATGGAGAGGCATTTTTTAGAAACCACCCCCCTACACGCGCGCCAAGTTTTGATCAAAAACATGAATGATGGGAGTTCTAATATTGTAGATGTCAATCTTGAAGACTTAGGACCTTATTTACAAATCTTTAATTCTAATGCCACTCATGCCAGATATTTAGAAGAGCTTATGCGCACCCACCCTCAAACTTGGCGCACCCATCTGCTCAAACAAACTTAAGAAAGGAGAGCGATGTTACTCACATTGCAAATTGCGGTGCTCTTAGGGGCGATTTATTTGGGCGTGCGTTTGGGAGGGATGGGGATTGGTTTTGCCGGGGGATTAGGCGTGGTGGTGTTGAGCTTGTTTCTAGGAATGCGTCCGGGCAATATCCCTTGGGATGTGATCCTTATTATCATGGCAGTTATTGGAGCGATCTCTAGCATGCAACTAGCCGGAGGGTTAGATTACTTAGTGAGCATTGCTGAGAAAATTTTGCGGCGTAACCCTAAACACATTAATTACCTAGCCCCGCTAGTTACTTATACCCTAACTTTGCTAGCGGGCACGGGACACACTTCTTTTTCTATGTTGCCCGTCATTGTAGAAGTGGCTAAGGGGCAAAATATTCGCCCCTCTCGCCCCCTTTCTCTAGCCGTAGTTTCTTCGCAAATAGCCATCACTGCCAGCCCTGTCTCAGCTGCTGTGATCGCCATGAGTGGCTTTTTAGAGCCCTTTGGAGTGTCTTACCCTATTTTGCTAGCTATCTGTATTCCCTCTACTCTGTGCGCGTGTCTGCTCACCGCCTTTATTGTCAGCACCTTTTTTCCTAATACACTAGAGCATAAAGTAATTTCTAATGCCACCACCACCTACTCCCACCAAGACATCCCCAAAAGTGCTAAACTCTCGGTGTTGATCTTTGTGTTGGGCATTGTTGCTGTGGTGTGCTATGCGACGGCTATTTCTAAAAACATCGCTTGGATCAAACCGGTCATTCTCCCGCGCAACGATGCCATTATTAGCTTTATGCTTGCCATTGCAACCCTAATTGTGCTTGTTTGTAAGCTCAAATGCAATGATCTAGTACACACCAGCACTTTTAAAGCGGGCTTGAGCGCGTGCGTGTGCGTGTTAGGTGTAGCGTGGCTAGGAGATACCTTTGTAAAGGGCTATATCGAGCCTATTAAAACCCTTGCTTCCTCTTTGCTCGTGCACTATCCCTTTTTGCTCGCTATAGGTTTGTTTTTTACTAGCATGCTTCTTTATTCTCAGGCAGCCACTACCAAAGCCCTAATTCCCAGCGTGATTGTGGCTTTGGGCATCACTCCTGAACATACCCAGCATGTTTATATTGTGGTGGCTTCCTTTGCGGCCGTTTCAGCCCTCTTTGTCTTGCCCACTTACCCCACTCTGCTAGGGGCTGTGCAGATGGATGACACGGGCAGTACGCGCATTGGCAAATACATTTTTAATCACTCTTTTTTCTTACCCGGGGTGCTTGTGATTGTCTTTGCTGTCGCACTAGGCTTCTTGCTAGCTCCTCTTTTGCTTTAAGATTGTTGGGGAGTTGGGGAGGTTTTAAATAAGGACTCTAACATGCTCAAACCGCTCTTTTTGGGGCTCTCCTCTTCAGCAATGACATTAAAGTCAATTTCATAACCAGTAAGCATGCAGGCTAAACGCACATTGACTCCACTTTTACCAATGGCTTTACTCTTTTGATCGGCCCGCAGGGTTACTAAAGCGTTTTTTTGCACCTTGTCCTCTAGGGTTTGTTGACTCAATTCAATTTTGACAATATTGGCCGGTGATAGGGCGTTGGCGATGTAAATTTCAGGCACTTCGTTGTAATGCACGCAATCGATACTTTCATTACAAAGCTCTTTGCTAATGGAGTTAATGCGTGTCCCCTTAACACCCACGGTTGCCCCGATGGGGTCAATTTGGGTATTGTGTGAGCGTAGGGCTAATTTAGCGCGATCCCCGGGGATACGCGCAACTCCCATAATTTCAATCTCTTTATCGGCAATCTCAGGCACTTCTAGGTGTAAAAGAGCCTCTAAAAATTTAGGCGTAGTTCTTGAGAGCTCTAAGATCAAACCCTGTTTGCTGAAGCGCACACTTTTAAGAATGGCGCGCAAAGTGTCGCCCACCTTGAAGCTCTCGCCCTTAATACGATTACGCAATGCCAGCACCGCCTGCACGCCCTCAATCTCTACAAAGGTGTTGTGATTCTTATCCACATCTAAAACAACGCCCCTTACAATGCTATTGAGCATACCCTTGTATTTTTGAAAATATTGATCCTCTAAACTTTTTTGGATATTGAATTCTAAATCCTTAAAAAGGGCGTTGACTGCCCCTCGTTTCATGTCTTTCAAACTAATTTCATAGTGTAGAAAATCATTAGGCTTTAAGGAAGGATCGTCTTTGAGGGCTTCTTTTAGGGCAAGCGTGTTGGTGGGGTCTGTGGTAAGCTTGGGATCATCATCAGCGCACACCTCCACAACATGCAAGAGAGTAAAATCCTTATTGCTATCATCAATGATAAAATTTGCCTGCGGGTCGATAGTGTTTTTTGCAACCTTGAGAATGCTATTTTTTACAACTTCTTTCACCATGTCTAAACTTAAACCTTTTTCATAGGCAATTAGCTCTACGATGTCTAAGATTTTTTCCATTTATATCCTTAAATATTGGGGCGTTTTTTTTATAAAAGAGAATCCTAGTATAGCAAATTAGGGTCGAAAACTTTATCTATTACGCACAACAATATTGAGAATCTGAGGACCTTTAGATTTAAATTTGGTGGGTGTAGGCTTTGGAGGGGTTGGTGTAGGTTTTTGGGGAGCAATCGAGGGTTTTTGAGTGGGTGAGAGTAGTGAGAATGGCGGTTTGATCTCATGGCGGACTTGGAGCATGTTTTTGACCAAACTGCTAGGAATGTCTGTTGCCTTCTTATCGATCGCTACACCCAAAATTTGACTTCTTATTAGTTGGGCTTCTTTTAGGGTGATGGCTCTAGCGTGCACGCCATCATTGCGAATCTTAGCAAATTTCTCAAGTTCATTGGGTAGTTTTTCTAGGGCAAAAGAAGCACTAAACATAGGTAATTTTTCTCTTAATTCGTAAAAACAGCAGTGTCTTAAAAGATCTCGGCATGTTTTAAAATCGATGTCTTTTTTGGCAATATTCTTACATTTCCATATATCTTCCAGTGTTACTTTTTTATGTTTTAGTGAGCAATCTACATTTAGAATTGACGGATCGATCGCGCCTAAAAACCCGATGAGGTCTTTAATCAAAAGATACGACTCTTGCTCTAACATCTTAGAATACTTGACAAGCATGGTACTAAAATCATAAAGAGGGTCTTGTTTATTGGCTTGATATTCCAATTCGGCGTAAACAATGTTATCCAAACTTTCATAGTGCAAACTATAAAGCTGATACCCCTAAATTGACATCAATTAAAGATTGTTTGGCGTTTCTAAAATCCTGAGTTTTAAACACATTGGGATAGAATTTCTCTTGATCTGCAAAATAATCATGGGGTTTTTTCATATTAATTATTAGAGGATAATCGTAATCGTTCCCATAGAGTCGGAAAGTGTGATCGCCGTAATTGGGCGTGGTAAACTTAGGCAAATGCTCATCACGCACCACAACAAAATTATTGCGCTCCAACTCTCTTAAATCGGTGATAACAAACCACGCCTCCACATCGTGATTTTTTTCTTTATAGTACTTAGGAGCTCTAGTCTGATCTAAGTTGCTACGCACCGCCTCCACTTTGGCTACAAAAAGATTATTCCAATCTGTTAAAAAGAGTTGTAAAAAATCTGTGCTATTCACATTTTTGTAAATATCTTGCAGAGCTTGAGGAAATTTATGTTCCTTGTCTTTAGACTTGGAGCGGATTTTACCAAAAGCTACCCTCCCATCCTTTTTGAGGATTTCTAAATGTAACTCGATCACATCTTTTTCGTAAAAAGGATTGTAAAGAAGAAGTAAATTGAAAATCATATCAAAACCGCCCTTCTGCAAGCTATTTAGAAACTCTTGATATTACTAGAATTGCGTTGTGAAACCACTTTTAATAGTGAAAAATCCACCTTTCTGATTCCACTTAAGGCTTGCAAGTCTCGCGCAAAATGCATCCGAATTTTGCGTACTTCCTTGAAAGTATCACTAGCGCACAGGCAACCTGTGCTTTTATAGAAATCTCCCCTCTCTAACTCTTAATGTGAATCTTCTTCTAGCTGGATACAGATGCGTTTATCCTTGTAAAGCCCCGTGCCTACAGGAATCATGCGCCCCAAAACCACATTCTCTTTTAAATCCTCCAAAAAGTCTTTTTTCATAGCAATACTAGCTTCTGTGAGCACTTTTGTGGTTTCTTGGAAGCTGGCCGCTGAGATAATGCTATCGCTCCCAATGGCCGCACGAGTGATTCCAAGCAAGACGGGTTCAGCAATGGCCGGTTCTCCCTTGAGAGATAGGACGCGTTGGTTCTCCTCCCTAAAATGTTTTTTGCTCACCAAATCCCCCTCGATAAACTTACTATCCCCGCTGTCTAAAATACGCACTTGGCGCAACATTTGTGAAACGATGATTTCGATGTGCTTGTCTGCAATGTTCACCCCCTGACCGCGATACACCTTTTGCACTTCGCTGACAATATATTTGTGCAACTCTTTCTCTCCACTAATGCGCAAAATATCATGACTGCTCACCACTCCCTCTGTGATTGCCTCGCCCGCATGTACAAACTCATCGGGGTGTACTAAAATTTTCTTGCCTTTATCCACAAAATGCTCTGAGAAACTTCCATCGCTAGCAACAATCATTACCCGCTCTTTGTTGCGTACAGATTTGCCAAAACTCACAATCCCATCTTTCTCAGAAAGAATGGCGGTGTCTTTGGGTTTGCTTTTGCGCGCCTCAAAAATATCAGAAACACGAGGCAAACCACCAGTAATATCCTTAGACTTGGCCGTAGCCTTAGGCACTTTGGCTAAAATATCTGCCACCTCTACCTGCACCCCATCGTTCACCATGATAGCGGTTTTGGATTCAAGAGGATAAGTTAAATCCTCCCCTGTTTCTGTCTCAATAACTAGGCATGGTTTTAGATCATTAGGAATGTAATCATTGATGGTCATTGTGCTGATATTGGTGTTTTGATCCTCAACTTGAGTTACGCTCACTCCCGGAACAATGTCTTGGAAGCGCACCTTACCTTTCACATCTGCAATAATAGGCGTGCTGTAAGGATCCCATGTAGCAATGAGGTTTTTTGCCTCCTGATTGGCCCTTACCAACAATGTTGTAGCTTCCACAGGACTATTGTCCCCGGTTTCAATAATCGAATCACGCGCGATGTAGTGGCGGATCGCTTCTTGATCATTCTCATCGGCCACCACTGCAAAAAGACCTTTTTCAGAAACCACCGCTCCCACCTGAATATCTCTGAAACGCTCAAGATGATCGTCTACTAAATTGTAATACTTCACTACGCCCTTTTCTTTGGCATAGATGTCCTGCGTGATTGGATCGTTATCGTTAATTGTGATCTCTGAGGCATAGGGGATGCGGTTGGGCACATTCCAACTATCTTTGATAATATCAGCGATACTGCCCCCCTTGTGCACTTTATAACCACTGCCATAGGGGAGATAGATTTTACCCTCGATCTTGCCACTCACCCCAGCTAGCTCATTGGGTTTAGCCACATCACTTTTACGCAATACAAAACGCGCTTCTTGCTCTTCATTTAGCACGCTTAATACTACTTCTTCATGGGAGTTATCAATGCGGATCTCGCCATCAAAGGGGGCTTTGATCTTGGGCTCTACTACAAGAATCGCCGCGTTACGGCGGTTAGCAATAATATTCTTTCCTTCTTTATTTTTATAGGTTTTGACATTGAAGAAGCGCACAAAGCCCTCATTATTGGCCACAATTTCGCGCTCCTCTTGACTTCGCGAAGCAGTCCCACCCACATGGAAGGTGCGCAAAGTGAGCTGGGTGCCTGGCTCACCAATGGATTGAGCGGCCACCACGCCCACCGCCTCCCCGGGTTTAACCATTTTACCCTCACCCAAATTCAAACCATAGCACTTAGCGCACACGCCCTTATGCGCTTTACAGGTAATGGGGGTACGGATGGTTACAGATTTAATTCCCGCTTCTACGATTCTCTTGGCTTTTTCTTCATCAATAAGAGTATCTGTATTGAGCAAAATTTCATTAGTGAGCGGATCGATAATGTCTTCTACCAAAACCCGCCCAAAAATGCGCTCTTCTAAAGGCTCGATGAGCTCGCTTCCCACGGTAATATCCGTGATTTCAATGCCCTCATGCGTGCCACAATCCTCTTGAACGACCTTGACATTTTGGGCAACATCAATGAGTTTACGCGTCAAATACCCGGCGGTGGCAGTTTTTAGCGCGGTGTCTGCTAGCCCTTTGCGCGCCCCGTGTGTGGAGTTAAAATACTCCAACACATTCAAGCCTTCTTTAAAGTTAGAGATAATAGGGGTTTCAATGATAGAGCCATCTGGCTTTGTCATTAGACCGCGCATAGCCGAGAGCTGTCTAATCTGTGTTGCTGAACCACGCGCACCACTATCTGCCATCATGTAGATAGAGTTAAAACCTTGCTTGTTTTCGGAAATGGCTTCCATCATCTCCTTGCCCATCGCTTCGTTAACTTCTGTCCAGATGTCGATAATTTTATTGTAGCGTTCCTGCTCGCTTAAGTGTCCCCCCTCAGATTGCCCCTGAATGGCCTTGACCTGTTCTTTTGCATTTTCTATAAGACGCGCTTTATTTTGAGGCGTGATAATATCCTCTATGGAGATAGAGATTCCTGCCTTGGTAGCATAACGGAAGCCTAGCATTTTAAGATTGTCTAAAAATTGCGCTGTTTTGCCAATCCCTCCTTCTTTGTAGACAAAATCCACCAAAGCTCCAATATCTTTTTTCTTCATCACTCTATTCCACAAATGGGGCGGAACAAACTCAGGCAGAATAGATTTGATCACCAAACGGCCTGCAGTGGTATGAAGAATATGGCGATCTTGTAAAACACGCACTTTGGCATGTAGGTCTAATTCTTTAGCGTCGATGGCAACCAAAACCTCTGCAACACTGGAAAAAACTTTATGTTCGCCCAACACACCTTTTTTTTCTAAAGAAAGATAATAGATTCCAAGCACCATATCCTGACTGGGCACGGCAACCGCCTTGCCACTAGCAGGTAAGAGAATATTCATGGAGCTAAGCATTAAGACCTTGCATTCAGTGATAGCTTCTTGGCTCAAGGGGACATGCACGGCCATTTGATCGCCATCAAAATCGGCATTAAAGGCAGAGCACACCAGTGGGTGCAACTGGATTGCTTTCCCGTCAATGAGTTTAGGGTGGAAAGCTTGAATTGATTGCTTATGTAAGGTGGGTGCGCGGTTGAGCAATACGGGGTAACCATCCACAATTTCCTCTAAGCACTCCCAAACCTCATTGGTTTTTTGCTCAATCATGCGCTTGGCTTGTTTAAGAGTGGTTGCAAAACCCTTTTCTTCCAGTTTGGAGAGCAAATGAGGCTTAAAGAGTTCTAAGGCCATATTTTTAGGCAAACCACATTGATCCATTTGTAAATTAGGACCTACTACAATTACGCTACGCCCAGAGAAGTCTACCCGCTTACCTAGCAAGTTTTGACGGAATCGTCCTTGTTTGCCCTTGATAATCTCTGAGAGGGATTTCAATGGGCGTTTGTTTGCTCCTTTAACCGCATTAGCGTTGCGACCATTGTCAAAGAGCGCATCTACCGCCTCTTGAAGCATGCGTTTTTCATTGCGCACAATGATTTCTGGTGCACCTAGTTCCATAAGTCGTTTGAGTCGTTGGTTGCGATTAATTACCCGGCGATAGAGTTCATTCACATCACTTACAGCAAATTTGCCCCCATCTAAGGCTACCAGAGGACGCAAATCTGGGGGCAACACAGGCAGAGCAGTGAGCACCATCCATTCAGGCCGATTGCCAGAATTTAGAAAGCTTTCCACGACTTTAAGGCGTTTGATGAGCTTCTTTTTCTTGGCATCTGAATTAGTGCCTTTAACTTCTTCTTTGAGGCTATTGAGCAGATGCACCAAATCCAGCTCTTCGAGCAGGTGCTTAATCACCTCTCCTCCCATATGCGCCACAAAGCCATGATCTTCATAACGGCGCGCAATTCCTTGAAATTGCTCCTCATTCAAAACATCGTATTTACAAACAGGTTTAGTACTCTCTAGATCATAAAAAGCCTCTCCGGGTTCTTGCACAATATAAGCTTCATAATAGAGTACACGCTCTAAATCTTTCATCTTAATACCCAGCAATGTGCCAATGCGACTAGGTAGAGAGTTCACATACCAAATATGCGCTACAGGAGTGGCTAGCTCAATATGCCCCATGCGGAAAGAGCGCACCTTAGAGCTAGTGATAGCCACCCCACATTTTTCACAGCTTCCAATAGTCTTATAGCGAGGTTTTTTATACTTCCCACACAAACACTCATAATCTTTGGTAGGTCCAAAGATTTTCATACAAAAGAGCCCATCGCGCTCGGGTTTGAGGGTGCGATAATTGATGGTTTCAGGCTTTTTAACCTCCCCATAGCTCCACTCGCGAATTTTATCTGGACTAGCCAAAGTGAGCTGAAAAGAGCTAAAATCTCTGGGGCGTTCGTCCTCTTTAATGGCAATGGGCTTAGGCGCACCAAATTCATCCACTTCATCTCCAAAAATATTCACATCTAACCCCAAAGATTGGAGTTCTTTAGTGAGAACATAAAAAGTTTCAGGGATTTCAGACTCGCCCACATGTTCGCCCCGCGCCACAGCCTTGTAAGCGTTTTCACGCCCCTTAATATCGTCAGATTTAATGGTGAGCATTTCCTTAAGCGTATGGGCTGCCCCATAAGATTCTAGAGCCCATACCTCCATTTCCCCAAAGCGTTGCCCTCCAAAGAGTGCTTTACCTCCTACAGGTTGCTGAGTTACCAAAGAATAGGGCCCCGTGCTTCTAGCATGCACTTTTTCATCTACAAGATGGTGGAGTTTGAGCATGTACATATAGCCCACATTCACGCGCTCTTTCATCTTTTCACCCGTGCGTCCGTCATAAAGCTCTACTTTGCCATCTGGATCAATTTGAGCAAGTTCAAAGAGGCGTTTGAACTGCTCCTCGCTAATGCCCTCAAAAACAGGGATAGCAAATTTCACCCCAGAACTCCAATCACGCGCATAGGCAAGCAAGGTTTCATCCGGGCAATTTTCTAGCATTTTGGCTAGGCTATCGTTTTGGATATTGACCACATGGGCAATTTCTAGCATTTTGGCGCGTAACTTCTTAAGCATGTCTTGAGTGTGGTTTTTGAGCAATGCGTCAATTTGTCCGCCTAATTGTTTGCCCACTAAACCTAAATGTACTTCTAAGATTTGCCCAATGTTCATCCGACTTGGCACGCCAAGAGGATTAAGAACAATATCTACAGGTTCGCCATCAGCAGTATAGGGCATGTCGGCAATGGGCACGATATTAGACACAATGCCCTTATTGCCGTGCCGTCCAGCCATTTTATCCCCCACTTTGAGCTTGCGCTTAGTGGCAATGTAAATCTTAACTTTTTTGATCACTCCATTTGGCAAAATGTCGTCTTTTTCCAAGATAGAGAGCTTTTCCTCATGCTCTTGGCCTAAGATTTTTTTCTGCTCTAAGAAGTTGGCTTTAATGTGCTCAAATTGATCTTGAACAGCCTTTTTGTATTTTTTAGCTAAAGAAGCCAGCCCAAAGCGGTTGATTTCCATCACCACATCTTTAGGGATTTTGCCCCCTTTAGGGTAAGTGGTGTCATTAAGGGTTGTGCCCTCTTCTAAGGGTTCTTTAGAGAAAAGCGCGCTGATTTGCAATAGCTCCTCGCGATTAAGCATGGTCAAGCGATCGAAATGCTCAATGTCTAGGGCCGCCTTCTCCTCCTCATAAGCACTTACCGCACGCGCGTCTTTTTCATAGCCTTTTTTGGTGAGAATATGCACCCCAATCACAATTCCCTCTAAGGAAGGGGGACAATAAAGTGATTTGTTCACCACATGCCCGGCCTTGTCTCCAAAAATGGCGCGCAACAAACGCTCCTCTGGGGTGCTTTTCATCTCGCCTTTAGGCGAAACCTTGCCCACTAAAATCATTCCGGCATTGACATAAGTCCCAATTTTGACAATTCCTCCGCTGTCCAAATGAGCGACTTCTTCCTCTTTGACATCTGGAATGTCTGCGGTAAACTCTTCAATACCATGTTTGAGCTCTCGCGCTTCGACCTCTTTTTCATAGATATGCACAGAGGTAAAGACATCGTCTTTGGTGATTTTTTCACTCACCACGATCGCATCTTCAAAGTTATAGCCATTCCAAGGCATGAACGCCACACGGATATTTTTCCCCAAAGCCAATTCCCCAGAATCCATGCTAGGGCCATCGGCAATAATTTGTCCAGCTTGCACACGATCGCCCACCTTAACAATGGGAGTTTGGTTAAAGCAGGTGTTTTGATTGGTGCGCAGATTTTTTTGCAAAAGATAGGCATCAATATAGGTTTGCTCGCCCTCACCTAAAATATAAATGTTCTTAGAATCAACTTTTTCTACGATCCCACTACGCGTTGCTTTGACACTTCCCCACGAATCGCGCGCAATAATGCTCTCAATGCCGGTCCCCACAATGGGAGTTTCTGCTTTTAAGAGGGGCACGGCTTGGCGTTGCATGTTAGTCCCCATCAAGGCGCGGTTAGCATCGTCATGTTCTAAGAAAGGAATAAGAGAGGCCGCCACACCCACCAGCATGCGCGAGCTCAAATCCATCAAGGTAACCTTGTCTTTTTCACGCATGACAATTTCCCCACTCACACGGGTTTCTAAAAAGTCATCTTGAATATAACCCTGTGCGTCTATACGCGTACTAGCAGGAGCAATCACCTGCCCTTCTTCTTGGATGGCGGTTAAATAGACTACTTCCTCACTCACTTTACCATTGATCACTTTTTTATAGGGAGCTTCGATGAAACCTAAATCATTCACCCGTGTAAAGGTAGAGAGGGTGTTGATCAATCCGATATTTTGCCCCTCAGGGGTTTCAATAGGACAGATGCGCCCGTAGTGAGTGGGGTGCACATCTCTAGCCTCAAAGCCCACGCGATCCTTAACCAAGCCCCCTTCACCCAATGCAGAAATACGGCGTTTGTGCGTAACTTCTGAGAGTAAGTTAGTTTGATCCATAAACTGAGAGAGTTGTCCGCTCATGAAAAATTCTAAAATCGTGCTGGTAATGGTCTTAGAGTTGACAAGATCATGGGGCATGAGATTTTCTAAGGCACTATTCATCGTGCTTAGCTTGTCCTTGATGGTTTTTTGCATTTTCATCAAACCCTCATGGAGTTCATTGGCCAAGAGTTCACCCACCGCTCTAATGCGCCGATTACCCAAGTGATCCCGATCATCAATTTGTCCCTGTCCATTTTTGATCTTGATCAAGTATTTCATGGTGGCGATAATGTCCTCATGGGTAAGCACGGTAATATAATCGGGCACTTTGACATGTAGCTTATGATTCATTTTCATGCGCCCCACCATCGTTAAGTCATAACGCTCAGGGTCAAAAAAGAGTTGTTGCACATAGGCTTTAGCCACATCAGGGGTTACAGGATCGCCCGGGCGCATCACTTTGTAAATGCGAATGGCGGCTAAGGCACTCTCATCCTCGATTTTTTCACTCTGTCTAAGTAAGCGCAATGCGTCTGCATCGCCCAAGAAAGATTGAATCAAGGCAGCGTCATGTCCTAAAGCCAGATCATTAGCGATCACAAACTCGCTCACGCCCGCTTCTTGAATTTTTTCTAATTTGGCAGATTCTAGCAGGGTGAGGCTATCAAAGAGCAGATCGCCTTGCGCGTCCAAAATAGGTTCAACCAAGTAGCGGTTACGCAGAATGTCGCTAGGATATTCTACCCATTCAATCTGACTTGCTCTGAGTTCTTTGGCCCGCTTGTTGCTCAATTTTTTGTTAGCACCAACAAGCACATTACCCTTATCATCTTTGAGTTCAAAATCAAAATGTTGATCCAAATTGATGCTTGCAAAAGGAATATAATATTTTTCTCCCACACAACGAATCCTTAAAAGTGGGTAGAAAATGCGGATGATATCTTGTTTACTATAACCTAATGCGCGGAAAAGAATCGTAGCAGAAACTTTACGGCGTTTGTTAATGCGTACATGCAAAGTATCTTTAGCATCGTATTCAAAATAGAGCCATGAACCGCGATCAGGAATGATTTGACCGGTATAGATAAGCTTGTTAGCACTGGTGGTAGACTTCTCTTCTTTAAAAATCACCCCGGGGCTCCTATGTAGTTGATTAACTACCACCCGTTCCACTCCATTGATGATAAAAGAGGTGCGATCAGTCATTAAAGGGATTTCTCGGATAAAAATACTCTGCTCTTTAATGTCTTTAGGACCTAATCTCTCATCTGTTTTAGGGTCTTTTTCCCACAAAATAAGGCGGATTTTGATTTTAAGAGGGACAGAATAGGTGATGCCCCGCTCCATTGCCTCACGCACCGTGTATTTACTCTTACCATACTCGCAACCATCGTACTCTAAAGTGATGCGGTTTTGGGTGTCGTGAATAGGAAATACTGATTTGAACACTCGCTCAATCCCACTCTCACGCCCCCCTTTGGGATGGAGAAAAGCCTCATAGCTATTTTTTTGTAAAAGTAATAAATTGGGAACTTCCAACTCTTGAGATATTTTAGTAAAATCTGCACGCAAGCGTTGATTCAAGGCTGAATACTGCATGTTAAACCTTTGTGGAATATGTAAAGTTGGCATTGTAGATAAATAGCCACGCGCATTTACCTAAAATGTCTGCTTTAGCAAATACGCATGAAAATCCCCTTATAGCATTTCCCCCTCCACAGACGACTTACTTAATTTCAGCCTTCGCTCCGACTTCTTCGAGTTTCTTTTTGAGGGTTTCGGCCTCCTCTTTGTTCACACCCTCTTTGAGTACATGAGGAGTTTTTTCTGTGGCTTCTTTAGCTTCTTTAAGGCCTAAGCCGGTGATTTCGCGCACCACTTTAATGACCTTAATTTTTTCTGAGCCTGTTTCAGCCAAGATCACACTAAATTCGGTTTTTTCCTCCACCGCTTCAGCAGCCACAGCCCCCCCAGCTCCAGCGACCACGGTGGGTGCAGCACTCACGCCAAATTTTTCCTCAAATGCTTTGACCAACTCAGAGAGTTCCAAAACGCTCATATTACCAATATGTTCTAAGAGTTCCTCTTTATTAATTGCCATGCTAATCCTTTATGCCTCTTCTTTTGACTTTTTCAAATTGTCTAAACCTGTAACAAAATAACGCGCTGGCGCACTCCAGACAGAGAGCAACATGCCAATGAGCTCTTGTTTGCTGGGCAGTTTAGAGATTGCCTCAATATGCGCGCTGTCTACGGCTTGTTTTTCATACAACCCCGACTTGACGCGAAAATGATCCTTATGATCCTTAGCAAAACCCATGACCAGCTTTGAGAGGGCGATTTGATCGCCACCCCACACAAATAAATTGGTTTCCTTGAGTTCAAGGGTGGGTAATTGCGCCCCTTTAAGCGCGAGACTTGCTAGCGTGTTTTTAATCACCTGCACCTGAATATCTTGGGCGCGCGCACTATTGCGCAATTTTTCCAAATTTTTCACGCTCAAACCCTTATAATCGCATACGACTAGGGCTTCCATGCCATTAAAGGCACTCCTGAGCGTAGCGACCAAGCTCTGCTTTTGTTCCTTATTCATGCTTCCTCCTTTCCGACTCCAACTTCCACAAGGCTACTCTCAAAGTAATTCAAGCCAATGCCCTTGTTTCTTTAGTCTAAGATCAACTATTTGACATCCATAAGTTCTTGGGCGTTGAGGCGCACACCCGGAGACATGGTCAAAGACACCACGCTATTGCGGATATATTTCCCTTTAGAAGTGCTAGGTTTGAGTTTGTTTACCGCGCGCACGAGCTCTAGCATGTTTTCTTTAATCTGGCTAACCTCAAAGCTCACCTTGCCTACGGGTGCGTGTAAATTCCCCTTTTTATCCACGCGGAAATTCACTTGTCCGCTTTTAGCATTGCTCACAGCCTTTTTAATATCCATCGTAACCGTGCCGGTTTTGGGGTTGGGCATAAGTCCTTTAGGTCCTAGAATACGCCCCACTTTGCCCACAACCGCCATCATGTCTGGGGTGGCAATGACCATGTCAAAATTAGTGTTCCCATTTTTGATCTCTTCGGCTAAGTCCTCTCCGCCGACCACATCCGCACCCGCCTCTCTAGCTTCATCTAGTTTAATATCTTTAGCAAAGACGGCGACACGCACTTTTTTACCCGTACCATGGGGTAAAACCACCGCTCCGCGCACCATTTGATCGGCATGTCTTGGGTCTACACCCAAGCGTAGAGCCACCTCCACCGTTTCATCAAACTTAGCAGAAGCTAGGGTTTTCACCACACCCACACCCTCTTCCAAGCTGTAGACCTTTTCTTTTTCAAACTTATCGGCTAATTTTTCTAGTCGTTTTGCTGTCTTTGCCATCTCTATCCTTCTACTTCAATGCCCATGCTTTTTGCGCTACCCATTACAATGCGCTTAGCCGCCTCTAGGTCTGTGGTGTTAAGATCTTCTAATTTGTTCTTGGCGATCTCTTCTACTTGGGCTAAAGTGAGTTTGCCCACTTTATTTTTTAGAGGGTTGTCCGCTCCCTTAGCCACCCCACTCGCCTTTTTGATGAGATCGGTCATGGGGGGCTTTTTAGTCACAAAAGTAAAGCTTTTATCCTGATAGACCGTGATGATCACGGGGATATTAAAGCTACCCATATCCTTTGTTCTCTCATTAAAGGCCTTGCAAAATTCCATGATATTAACCCCCCTTTGCCCCAAAGCAGGGCCCACGGGTGGGGAAGGATTTGCCTTCCCCGCCGGAATTTGCAATTTAATTTCGCCGACAACTTTCTTTGCCATACATGCTCCTTAAATGATTTTTTCTACTTGAGAATAGAGAATCTCAATCAAAGTATTGCGCCCAAAGATGGAGACATTCAACTTTAGCTTGCGGTGTTGCACATCGTATTCTTCCACAGTAGCAGTGAAGTTAGCAAAGGGTCCCTCAATGATACGCACCACTTCGCCTTTTTCGTAGTAAATCTTAGGTTTAGGGGCTGCCCGATTGGTCATTTTCTCCAAAATATTGCCAATATCCGCATCGCTTAGTGGGGTGGGCTTTTTGCTCTCTCCGATGAAGCGACTAACCCGGGGCAGAGATTGGATTTTATGCCAAAGCACCGTGTCTAAATCCACTTTGATAAAGACATACCCGGGGTAGAGACTGCGCTCAGTTACCTTATTCTTGCTCTTTTTAGAGAGTTCAATCACATCCTCAGTGGGCACGATGACCTCTTGCACGCGATCGCTGATATTATTCTCTCTAACCATGTTTTCAATGGCCTTTTTGACCGCCTGCTCACTGCCAGAGTAAGTTTGAATTGCATACCATTCCATAAGACCTCCTAGAGAATGCTAGCAACAAAAGACGACAAAACAAAATCAATCAAAGCTAAGAATAGAGTGATGATGCTCACCACAATCACCACAGACACAAGGGCGTTACGAATCTGCTCCTTGAGTGGGAAGATCACCTTTGATAGCTCTTCTTTTGTCAATCTGTACTGGGATAACCACTTTTTCATTCTACCAACTTTCTCTTGCCACTGGCAGGTCAGGAGGGACTCGAACCCCCAACAATCGGTTTTGGAGACCGGCGCTCTACCATTGGAGCTACTGACCTCTGACCCCCTCCCACGCACCCCTAGCTTTTGAGCTTGACCTCTTTATGCATGGTGCGCTTATTATCCCTAGGGCAAAACTTCCTGAGCTCCAGTTTTTCCGTGTTTGTCTTGGCGTTTTTGGTTGTGCTATAATTGATCTCGGCACAATCCGCACATTTCAGACCAACTTTAACTTTCATCCCTCTATCCTATTTATTCAAGGATTTTAGTTACCACGCCCGCACCCACGGTTTTACCGCCTTCACGGATGGCAAATTTCGTACCCACTTCCAAAGCGATAGAGCTAATGAGCTCAACTACAATTTTAGTGTTATCTCCGGGCATGATCATCTCAGTGCCCTCAGGCAGAGTGATAGAACCGGTTACATCGGTGGTGCGCACATAGAATTGAGGACGATAGCCATTGAAGAAAGGAGTATGGCGACCACCTTCCTCTTTGGAGAGTACATACACTTCGCCCTCAAATTTCTTATGAGGAGTGATGGAGCCGGGTTTACAAAGCACCATACCACGGAAGACATCCTCTTTCTTCGTGCCACGCAAGAGCACACCTACATTATCCCCTGCTTCGCCCTTATCAAGCTCTTTGCGGAACATTTCTACACCGGTAACCGTGGTCTTTTGGGTATCTTTAATACCCACAATCTCCACTTCATCCCCGATTTTCACCACGCCCCGTTCAATTCTACCGGTGACCACGGTGCCACGCCCAGCGATGGAGAAGACATCCTCTACAGGCATCAAGAAAGCTTTTTCCGTGTCGCGCTCAGGAGTGGGCACATAGCCATCCACTTGCGCCATCAAATCCAAAACTTTTTGTCCCCATTCGCCAATATTGCCACTTTTGGCTTCTTCTAAGGCTTTAAGCGCAGATCCGGCAATAATAGGGGTGTCGTCTCCGGGGAAATCATAGGCACTCAAGAGTTCGCGCACTTCCATTTCTACGAGGTCTAAAAGTTCTTGATCGTCCACCATGTCCTGCTTGTTCAAGAACACCACGATATGAGGAACGCCCACTTGGCGCGCGAGCAGGATATGTTCACGAGTTTGAGGCATAGGGCCATCAGCAGCAGATACAACTAGAATTGCGCCATCCATTTGGGCTGCACCGGTGATCATATTCTTAACATAGTCGGCGTGTCCGGGGCAATCTACATGCGCGTAGTGGCGGTTTTCTGTGGAATATTCAATGTGAGAGGTCGCAATGGTGATCCCTCTTTCTTTTTCTTCGGGGGCGTTGTCAATATTATCATAATCTTTGAGTTCGGCTAAACCTTTTAAGGATAGCACGGCAGAAATCGCTGCACTCAAAGTGGTTTTTCCATGGTCAACATGCCCAATGGTACCCACATTGACATGGGGTTTGTTTCTCTCAAACTTTGCTTTTGCCATTTGTGCTCCTGATACTTAAAATTTTAAAACCTATTAGGGATAGCTACACTGGAGCCCATAAGCGGAATTGAACCGCCGACCTCTTCCTTACCAAGGAAGTGCTCTGCCCCTGAGCTATATGGGCACCCTTGGAGCGGGAAACGGGACTCGAACCCGCGACCCTCAGCTTGGAAGGCTGATGCTCTAGCCAACTGAGCTATTCCCGCGCTGGTGGTGAGACGTGGATTCGAACCACGGAAGGCGAAAGCCAGCAGATTTACAGTCTGCCCTCGTTGGCCACTTGAGTATCTCACCTAATGGAGCTGGCTAAGGGACTTGAACCCCCAACCTGCTGCTTACAAGGCAGCTGCTCTACCAATTGAGCTAAGCCAGCACTAACACAAATTTTAATTATAGCACTTTTTGCCCCTCCCTGTCAAGAGCTACGCACTGAGCTTTTCGAGCATGGCGACCACAAAGCGCGCGCTGGTGTGTGCGGCTTGATCTAAGAAACGATCAAAATCCTGCGGAGCGTCCCCATTAGCACCATCGCTCACACTGCGCAATACGCAAAAGGGCACTCCAAAATTATGACACACAAACCCCACACTCGCCCCCTCCATTTCCACCACATCCGCTCCAAAATCGCGCACTAATTCTGCCTTGCGCTCTTTAGAACTTACGAATTGATCGCAGGTGGCAATGACCCCACTTTTAAGCTCTATGCCCAAATCATGCGCCACGCTCTGGGCAAGAGCGTTCAAGTTAGAATCGCTGTGCACAAAGACCGCGCTCTCAGGAATAAAGCCTAGAGGGTGTCCAAAGGGTGAGAGATCGACATCAGCTTGGCAGAGTTTGCTCGCTAGCAAGAGATCATTCACCTGCAAAGAGGAATTAAGCCCCCCAGCCACCCCGCTAAAAATGAGAGATTGCACCCCATAGCGCAAGCACATGGTGGCTGCTGTTGTGGCGGCATGCACCTTGCCTATCTTGCTATAGGCTAGAATGATACGCGCGCCCTTAAAGGGAATGCTATAAAAGATATTACCTCCAATGGTCTCCTGTGTGTGTGCGCCTAAGAGTTTTAAAAAAGGGGCGATCTCCTCAGACATCGCACCCATTACACCGATAGTTTTTTCCATGTGTGAATCCTTATACAAAGGCGCGATTCTAGCATGGTTTTTTAACATTCGGTGTTGTTTTCATTTTGTGCTACAATGGCGCGATCAATTAAAAGGGATGACTATGCAGAGTGCGCTAAAAAGAGTACAGGAGGCGATTGAGGCCATCCAAAAGGGCGAACTCATTATTTTGATGGACGATGAGGATCGCGAAAACGAGGGGGATCTGGTAATGGCAGGAGAATTTAGCCACCCAGATAAGATTAATTTCATGGCCAAACATGCGCGCGGACTGATCTGTGTGTCGCTCACTAAGGAGCTTGCCCGCCGCTTTGATTTGCAACCTATGGTGTCTTACAATGACTCCAAACATGAAACAGCTTTCACGGTTTCCATAGATGCGCGCCAAGCCAAGACAGGTATTTCTGCCTATGAGCGATCTTTGACGATTGAATTACTATGCGATGAAAAGACCAGTGCACAAGATTTTGTGCGCCCGGGGCATATTTTCCCCCTTGTGGCTAAAGATGAGGGCGTTTTAGTGCGCACTGGACATACAGAGGCAAGCGTAGATCTATGCAAAATGGCGGGATTAAAACCAGTGGGTGTAATTTGTGAGATCATGAAAGAGGATGGCTCAATGGCCAAGCGGGGGGATAAATTTTTGCTAGACTTTGCCCAAGAACATGGGCTTAAAATTTTGTATGTCTCAGATTTAGTGAGTTATCGCCTCCAAACAGAAAATCTCGTGCATTTGGTCTACAGCGCACCCGCGTGTTTTATGGATTACCATTGCACTTACATTAAGCTTGTGGATCATCTCCAACGCGAACACCATGTTTATCAATTTGGCAACCCATCCGTGCCTTTAGTGCGCTTCCATGTGGTGCAAAACGATCACGCTCTCTTGAGCCAACCCGAACAATATAACTTTTTCTTAAAAACTCTGCAGACATTGCATTCCCAAGGAGGTTATCTAGTGTGCATTAACCCTCAAGCTAAGACAGATACCATGAAAAGCTTTGGAGTGGGGGCACTAATTTTAAAGAGTTTAGATATTCAAGATTTTAAGCTCATCACCACTCAGGACAACCCCGAATATACAGCTTTGAGGGGTTTTGGTTTGAATCTGCTAGAAACCTTGCAACCCTAGCACTTGCAACCCCTTTAGTGTTTGTGCTTTAGCTCCTTTAGGTGCAGGCAAGAATCTTTAAACCCCATAGCACAGGCCTTTTGGAAGTATTGGCGTGCTTTTTCTCTGTCGGGCTTAATACCTTTGCCATACTCATATATCACTCCCAGATGATCGTAAGCCGCAAGATTCCCCATGTCTGCTGCCTTTTGGAAGTATTGTCTGGCTTTGGTGTAATCTTTGGGGACACCTTCATCGTCATTCTCATAGATGACTCCCATATAGAAATAACCCTCCGCATATCCAAAGTCTCCTGCCTTTTTGAAATATGGCAGGGCTTTTTTATTATCTGGCTTTACAGCGCACCCGAATCTATCGCAATCGCCACCCACATTATACAGATAGCCTAGGTTAAAATAAGCCTCCGCGTTCCCCAAATCTCCCGCCTTTTTGTAATAGAACAACGCCTGCGCGTAATCACTAAAACCACTATCATAGTCACTATATAGATCCCCCAAACCGACATAGCCCTTAACGCTTCCTAAATCTGCTGCTTTTTGAAAGTATGTGAAAGCCTTGTCATAATTTTTGCGATGGTAAGCCTTGTTGGCTATAGAGAGGTATTGTTTAATTTGTTGGGCTTTTGTTGGGTTTTCATGGGCAACAACACTTCCAACACAACACAGACTAACAAGAGCTATTTTAAGGAGGTTTTTAGCAATGCGCGTCATCTTTTTTCTCTTTAAGCCTTACGTGCGATTAAGAGCCCAAAATTCACCCATTTAAACAGCACCTCTACATGTTTAAAGCCTGCTTGCTCCAAAAGGGCGGTGTTTTCTTGCAAACTATAGGGCACGAGCACATTTTCTAAAGCTTCGCGCTTGAAGCTAATCTCATTGAGGCTATAGCCCTGTGCTTGTTTGTAAAGATAGTAAAGCTCGATCATCTGTTTATCTAAGATTCGATCCAAGCTCATCATTTTCTCTGCCACTACCAAAACCCCCCCGGGCTTTAGGGCATGGAAAATACGCCCTATCAAGGCTTGGCGTTGCAGGGGGCGGATAAATTGCAAGGTATAGAGCAGGGCTATTGCTCCGGCATTGTCTAAAGAGGTGTGCAAAAGGTCTTCACAACGCCAAGTTACATGAGAGTCCTGTAGCTTTTCTTGTGCTTTTTCTAGCATGCTAGGGGCGTTATCTACGCCCACTAAGAGGGTGTCTTGGGGGAGCATAGGGGCTAGAGTGGCTAAAAAATTGCCCGTAGAACAGCCCAAATCATACACCACGCCCTCCAAATCTTGGGCGACAAAGTGGCTCGCTAATTTGAGGGTTTCTTGGTAGTGGGGGATGGAGCGCGCGAGCATGTCATCAAACATGCCCGCCACTTGGCTGTCAAACTCAAAGCGTTTTGGCAGGGGCGCACAAAAGAGGGTATCTTTCAAAGTTGGGCTAGTCCAAAGACCGGAGAGCTAGGACTAGCATAGGCTTTTTTAGGAATGCGCCCGGCTAAGTAACTTTTGCGCCCGGCTAGCACGGCAAATTTCATGCTCTCTGCCATCACCACCGGATCGCTAGCCAAAGCGATCGCCGTGTTGGTCAAAACCCCATCTGCGCCTAGCTCCATTGCAATGCTAGCATCGGAGGCACAGCCCACGCCCGCATCTACAATCACGGGCACTTTTACAGCCTCCTTAATAAAGCCAATGTTGTAGCGGTTTTGAATCCCTAGCCCGCTCCCAATGGGGGAAGCTAGAGGCATCACCGCGCTCGCTCCGGCATCTTCTAGCTTTTTAGCCATAATCGGGTCGTCATTGCTATAAGCGAGCACACAAAAACCCTCTTTAGCCAAGACCTCACAGGCTTGCAGAGTTTCAAGCACATCCGGATAGAGTGTTCGATCATCCCCGATAATTTCTAGCTTGATAAAATCAATCCCGGTAGCTTCCCTGACAAGCCTAAAAAGGGCGATCGCCTCTTGAGCGGTGCGACACCCTGCGGAGTTTGGCAAAAAGCTAATACCTGTATCTTTAAAGGTGTCTAATAAATTTTCGCTATTGGGGTCGGTGATATTCACCCGGCGCACCGCCACAGTGATCATCTCCGCCCCGCTAGCTAGGGTTGCCTGCTTGGTGGTGGCGAAGTCTTTATATTTTCCGCTCCCTACAATCAGACGGGAGTGGAAATTTTTAGCCCCAATACTTAAAATGTCTGCCATTAGGCTTTCTTATGCACGAGCTCGTTAATGTAGTGATCCACAGAGCCCAAGCCCTCTTTTTTGGCCCATTCTAGGCAGGCAGACACGAATTCCCAGTTGATATGGGAGTAGAATTTTTCAAGATACACAGGGCGGGCGTTCTTATGATCGATATAGTAGGCGTGCTCCCACACATCCACGACCAAAATGGGAATTTTTTTCTCCGTTACTGGAGTTTGGGCGTTGCTGGTTTGCACAATCTCTACCTTATGGGTGGTAGGATTATACACTGCCCAGTTCCAGCCAGAGCCAAAAAGGGTAGCCGCGCTTTTAATAAAGGCTTCTTTAAAGCTCTCTAAAGAGCCATAATCATGTTCTAGCGCACTTTTGAGCTCTTCGCTCATTTGGGTTGCCTTAGGGCTCAAGCAATCCCAATAAAAATCGTGATTGTAGATTTGTGCGGCGTTGTTGAAAATGCCCCCGCTGGATTTGGTGAGAATGCTAAAGAGGCAACTATTTTCAAACTCTGTGCCTTTGATAAGGTTGTTGAGGTTGGTAACATAGGCTTGGTGGTGCTTGCCATGGTGGAAGTCAAAAGCGGTCGGGCTTAGAAAATCCCCCATGCTATCCTTGCTATAGGGCAGTTGGCGTAAAGTAAACATATTATCTCCTTACTATTTGGATTGAGCGCGCATTATAGCGCAATATACTCAACAAGGTACTAATACGGAGTCTAAAAAGCGCGCGCCTTGTTCAGGGAATTCCAAAATGGGGATTTTGAGAGTGGGGTTGAGATGATCAATATAGGGTTTGCAAATCTGGGCGTAGGTGCGCTTATCCTGCACATTGATGAGGAAATGTGCGGGGATTTTATGCGCGTTGCAATATTCTTGATTTAAAAGGAGATTGTTAAGCATGCCCAAGCGATCGGGAACGATAAGAAGGAGTTTAGCTTTAAGAAAAGTAGATAAATCGATGATTTTATTCTTGCTATCTAAGGGAGTAAGCAGTCCCCCCACACCCTCAATAATGAGCAGGTCGCAACGCTCTTGTAAATTGTCCAGATTTTTTTTAATCTCTTTAAAATCGATCACAATATGAGGTTCAAAGCGAGTCGCCACAAAGGGGCTAGCTGCTAAAACATAACGATAAAAGCTAATATCCTCAAGTTTTAGTCCGCCATGAGAGTTTAAATTTTCCTCTAGGAAAAGCTGGGCATCGCTCTTAGCTTCGGCGTTGATCCCCGTTTCAATAGGCTTGACTAAAAGGGTTTCTATCCCGCGCGCCTTGCACAAGCGGGCGATCTCTAGTGAAAGCGTGGTTTTGCCCACGCCAGTGTTGGTTGCGCTCACAAAGATAGGGGCATACATTACAAAATCCTTATTCGTATTTCTAACCTAGTAGCTTAAGCTTATTTCTCTTATAATGGCTTTAATACTCTTCACAAAGGTGGCACATGCTAAGGGTACTTTTTGGGATCAGCGACACACAGGAATGTCGCGCCGGGTTAGACGCGGCCCTAAAACTCTTTGTCAAGCTTAAGGGTGTCCATTTAACTTTAGTGCATGTCAGTCCGGAGGTGCTAATTTATCCAGAGAGTGGGATCATGAATTATAGCCAAGCGGAAGTGATTGCTCATGAGCAGTCTAACCAGCTCTTAGAAGAGTTTAGCGAGTTGTTCAAACAAGAGGGGATTTCTTGTGATGGCCTGCTCAAGGTGGGCAATCCGGTAGATGTTATTTTAGAAATGGCGCCCGGTTTTGATCTCTTGGTGATTGGAGCGAGCGAGTCCTCTGCCTTCTATAAGATTTTTGGTTCGCACCAAAATAGCTTTATTGACAATTCGCCCATTCCTGTTCTAGTCGCTAAATGAAAGTGCAAAGGTAATTAATGCCCTCAATCACTACAAGACTTTACCGCATTATTAACTCCGCCACTGCCTTGGCTACAAAATTATCACATTGCTATGTTACAATTGAGCATATTTTTTTGGTTATGCTCAATGATAAGGAGATTCAAAACTTCTTAAAACAGCTTGATATGGACATTGTGGATGCCAAGCAGATGGTACAAAATTATTTACTTGAGCATGTACCCTCTTCTATGAATATGGAGAATCACAAACGGCCCAAACAAGATAAGGAGCTTTTTGATCTCTTTTGTGCACTGGATGACTATGCTAAAGAATCGCACTATCATGTCATAGATGTCCAAGATTTTTTGCTCATTTTGTTGCAAGAAAATAGAAGCTATAGTGCTAAAGTTTTGGCCTCTTTTCAAATTGATGAGGTGCGCATCTTGGAGCATCCTCCTCTTTCTTTTTCCAAAGAGAAAATCTCAGCTTTGCAGAAATATGCCAAAAACCTTAACGCGTTAGCACAAGAAGCGCGCATCGATCCAGTTTCCCATAGAGATGGAGAAATTGCTAAGGTCATTGAGGTTTTGGGTCGTCGCAAGAAAAATAATCCGTTGTTAGTAGGAGAACCGGGAGTAGGTAAGACAGCTATTGCTGAGGGATTGGCTCTTAAAATTGTACAAAAAGAGGTCCCCTCTTTTTTGTTAGGGCGCACTATTTACTCCCTAGACTTGAGTGGCATGATAGCCGGGAGTAAATATCGCGGAGAGTTTGAAAAGCGACTGAAAAAAACCTTAAAAGAATTACAAAAAGACAAAGGGAGCATTCTTTTTATTGATGAAATCCACACCGTGTTAGGTGCTGGGGCTTCTAGTGTAGGTGCTTTGGATGGGGCTAATATTTTAAAACCTATGCTCGCTGATGGGAATTTGAGCTGTATTGGCGCAACTACCTTTGAAGAGTTTAGATTAGTTTTGGAAAAAGATAAGGCTTTTTGTCGCCGTTTTAGCAAAATTGACATCTTAGAACCTTCTAAACAGGATTGTTACGGCATTTTAGACGACCTTTCAAGCTATTACGAGCACCACCACCATGTACGCTATAGTAAGGAAGCACTTAGGGCTTGCGTAGATCTCTCAATGCATTATCTGCATGAGAATTTTCTCCCAGATAAGGCTATTGATTTAATGGACATGGCGGGCTCGTTTAAAAAGATTTACGCCCCAAGTGTCAAAACACCCCTGATCTCTAAAGATGATATAGAAAATACCCTCTCTGCTAAGATTGCTATTCCTAAATCCCATATCAGCCTTGAACATAAAAATCATCTTAAGAATTTAGAGGAACAACTCAAAAAAGAAGTGGTCGCACAAGATGATGCCATCGAACGCCTTGTAAAAGCCATTAAGGTCCATGCTTCTGGTTTGATAGGGGAGCAAAAACCCATTGCCAGTTTTCTTTTTGTAGGACCTAGTGGAGTAGGAAAAACAGAATTGGCTAAAGCTTTGGCTAAACATATGCATTTGCATTTGGAACGCTTTGACATGAGCGAATACAAAGAGCCACATAGCATTTCTAAGCTCATTGGCGCGCCTTCTGGCTATGTGGGCTTTCATCAGGGCGGGCTCTTGGTCAATGCCATCCGTAAACATCCTCATTGTGTGCTCTTGCTAGATGAAATCGAAAAAGCTCACTCTGATATTTATGATTTACTCTTGCAGATCACAGATAACGCCACACTCACAGACAATAGCGGACGGAAAGGTGATTTTAAACACGCCATTTTGATCCTAACTTCCAATGCCGGTAGTGGTACTTTGGGGTCTTTGGGTTTCTTAGAAGACCATAGCCATAAATACGATCGGGCTTTAAAAGATTTACTGAGCACTGAACTACGATCCCGTTTGGACGCGATTCTAACTTTCAACCCTCTCACTTTAGAACATTTGGAGCGTATTGCACACAAGGAGTTTTGCAAACTTGAAGCTCTTTTAGCTCCCAAAAATATTAGCCTTACCTTAGATAAAAGCGTGGCCACACACCTAGCTTCCCTTTGCCTCAAAGACCCTTTGGGAGCCCGGGTGATGCAAAAATTAGTACACGATCACATTAAAGCCAAACTCAGTGATGCTATCCTCTTTGGGGGACTCAAAGAAGGTGGAGGAGTGCGAATTTCTATGAAAAAACAAGAAATTTGCCTAGTCTCCAAACAGAAGAGTTATAAAAAAATCCGGGATACCTAAGGAAATCGATGCTTTCTGTCGCTGTTCTCTACGCAAAAATTCATCGTGCGGTAATAACAGATGCAAATCTGCACTATCAGGGGTCTATCACCATTGGCAAACACCTCATGCAGGCGGCCAAAATCCAAGAATGGATGAAAGTAGATGTGGTCAATATTAATAATGGGGAACGCTTCAGCACCTACGCTATCATGGGTGAGAATAACGAAATCTGTGTCAATGGTGCAGCTAGCCGTAAGGTGCAAATTGGCGATCAGGTGATTATCCTTGCTTATGCACAAATTCCCCTCGATAATGTTTCCACGCACAAACCCCATGTCGTTTTGTTAGACAATAACAACACTATCTTGCAAAAAGAGGATTCATGTTAGATTTTAGTCAGTTAGGTGGACTTCTATCGCAACTCCAAGACCAATTAAAAGATATGGAAGAAAAAAATAAGGTTACGGAGTTTAACGCTAAAAGCGGAGGGGGGCTTGTCAAAGTTAAGCTTAATGGCATGGGAGAAGTTTTAGACATCCAAATTGACGATAGCCTCTTAGAAGATAAGGAAGCTCTACAAATTTATTTAATGAGCGCGTTGAATGAAGCTTATAAACAAGTAGAGGAGGGGCGCAAGAATTCGGCCTTTGGAATGCTTGGTGGTCTTAATCCTTTTAGTGGCAAATAGATTTTGACATTTAAAAATCTTTATCTTGCCTTTGTGTTTCTTGCACCTTTGGGGGCTTATAATTTTTCACAATGCGTGCGTTACCACCACTTAGCCACTCGAGGGAACAGCCTCTCACTAGAGTGGCAAAAACATCAGGTTATATTTTTGCGATCTCTCACTCCTCCCAAAGGGGTAAAAATTCTTAAAGCCGATCCTTTTATGGGTTTTTATCTTATTGGAACCCCCAAGACTAGGTTTGCTTACCGCCTCTTAGATATTGATTCTAGGGCTTACAGATACCCTTTAGCAAGCATCAAACAAAGCGCGCTGCTAGGCAAGATTTTGGAAAGACAAAAAGGCTTTTTAGACTTTGCTAAATTCTCTGCACCCATGCCGGCTAATGCGGTGGTGAGCAATATCTGTTATCAAATTTATGGTATAGGGGTGGGTGGGCATTCTTTCATAGAAACTAAGTACCTCAAACGCTTTTTGGCACAAAAGACGCCTTATTACGGAGATATTGGGGTGCGCGTGGGAGAGGGGATGGTTGTAGAGCGTATCGATCCTTTTTTTGTGAATAATCCTTTTGTTGAACGAGATGTCATTGTAAGTATCAATGGGGAGCATATTGCTAATCCTAATGCCTTTGAGTGGGTGGTGAGCAACTTGACTTATGGAAGTCTTGCCCGTGTGGCCATCAAACGAGGCGATACGCTCAAAGAGTTTAAGGTCAAAGTAGGTCGCCGTTATGGAGGTTTTTTATTGCCTGATACATTTTTGGAACGCTTTGGAATTATCCTAGATGACAAGCTCACTATCAAGCAAGCGCGCCATCTTCGCTATCCCCTCAATGTGCTTAGGGTTGGGGATCGCATCAAATGGATTAACAAAAGGCCGGTATTAGTCAACTGGCTCCCCCCTCAGCGCGCCTTGCAGCGCGCCCTAAGTGCGGCCTCTATGCAAGGGTATATTGAGATGTTGATATTAAGAAAAGGACTTGAAATCTATGTCCGTCTCTAAAGTCTCCTTAAATTTTTATACCCATGTTTGTGAAGCTTTTGAAGAGTATCTCCACAAAGCTAAACCAAGATTAGACACCTTCCACCCTTTTTTTGAAAAAGCCTTTTGGGAAATGCTAGAAAATGGGGGCAAACGCTTTAGACCCAAATTGTTTTTAGCCGTGCTTTGCGCCTATGAAGAGAACACAGAAGTTGTGCATGCCTGCTTTCCAGTCGCCCTCGCCCTAGAGGTGTTACACACCTATTCGCTCATCCATGACGACCTGCCTTGCATGGATAACGCAGACACACGGCGTTACCACCCTACTTTGCATAAAAGCTATGATGAAACCACTGCGACCCTAGTGGGCGATGGACTTAACACCTACGCCTTTGTGCTTCTAGCTAACGCTCCCCTTGCAGATGGTATAAAAGTCGCTCTTATTGCTACTTTAGCCGAATGTGGAGGGATTGGAGGTATGGTACTAGGCCAAGCCATAGATTGCTATTTTGAGCGCATCCAGTTAGAACGCATCCAGTTAGAACACCTGCATACCTTAAAAACCGGTGCGCTTATTGCCGCTAGTTTAAAAATGGGCGCGTTGGTAGTAGGGGCGCGCGCAGAGCCCCATTTACCCCAAAACCTCTTTGCTTTTGGACTCAAATTAGGGCTTTTTTTTCAAGTGCGCGATGATATCATTGATCACACTCAAAGCCCTGAAGAATCGGGCAAAAGCACCCATTTAGACACCTTTAAAAATAATTATGTCAATCTATTAGGCCTAGAGGGCGCACAGGATTACTTGCAAAACCTCAAAGGAGAGTTGTTAGGGGTGCTACAAGCTTTCCCCATCAATCTGGCTTTCTACCTACAGACTTTGCTTAAGGAATTAGCATGAAGCCTCATATTTTGCTGACTAATGATGATGGTTATGAAGCTAGAGGGCTTTTAGCTCTCAAAGAGGCCTTAAGTGCTGTGGCCGATGTCATGGTGGTTGCTCCCAAGAACGAACGATCCGCTTGCGGGCATGGGATTACCATTAGTGTACCTTTGCGCATAGAAGAAATTGGGCAGCATTACTTTCGCGTGGATGATGGTACGCCTAGTGATTGCGTGTGTTTGGCGGTCTCTATGAGTGAGCGTCCCTTTGATCTGATGATTTCAGGCATCAATCATGGCTCTAATATGGGCGAGGATGTGCTCTATTCGGGTACGGTGGCTGGAGCTATTGAGGGCACTTTGCACAAAATCCCCTCCATCGCCCTATCTCAAAGTATCAAAGATCGCTCTAAATTTGCCCGACACGACTTTACACATGCCACTCAAGTTGCCCTAGAATTAGTCCAGCGTTTTTTACAAAGAGGCTTTCCTTTTGGCCCCAATGCCCGCAAATTCCTCAATGTCAATATTCCTCAAGATGCCCACAAAGGCATTAAAATCACACAGAAGGGGAGACGACTTTATGCTAATAATATCCATCTTAAAACAGACCCTAAGGGTAAACAATATTGTTGGTTGGGACTCAATCCCTTAAAATGGGAAGATAGAGAGGGGGATCTAAGCGATTTTGAGGCGATCGCTCAAGGTTTTGTCTCCATCACTCCCATCACGCTCAATTTAACCAGTTATGCCGATCTGCAAACTTTGCAGGAATGGCTATAATGCGTAAACTTTGTAGTAAAATGGGAGTGTGAGGATATTCATGCGGTTTTATCATTTTTTAGCTGTGTCGGTAGTTGCCATGTTTTTATTCACCGGTTGCCACCGCCTTAACATGGGCTATTTCTCTGAGGTACGCGGAGATTACGCCTTTAATTATAATTCGCCCATTGTAGTGGTGCATGACAAAGAGGATATGGTAAGTTCCTATTATCTCTCTTTTATCATCTACGAATTGCAACAGCTGGGCTTTTATAATGTCTTTAAAGCCCAAGACTTCCCCTTATCTCAAGCTAAAAATGTGATCTATGTGCATGTGGTGCGCAATATCTCAGCCCTGCCTGTTTATACTTACAATTACACCCTCATCGATCACGCTAGAAGTAACCGCTGTTACTGGCATGGAGGGCAGTTTTACTGCTCTAAAGTCCCTACAGATTTTTACGCCGTGAATGGGTATTCTGTCTATTCTAAAATGCTGGTAGGATCGCATTTTATCTTAGATTGGTGGGATAATGTGCTCAATAAACGGGTGCTTTACATTGATGGAAGTGTAAGTGGAAACACTTGTGGCTATAACCGCCTCTATGAAGATTTGATTGAAAGCACCATTAAGCGCATCGATTTCACCCGCTCGGAGCATTACCGCTACTATGGTCGTTTGCCCCTCTACATGCCCTGTTATCAGCGTTAATATGCAAATCCGCCGTCTATTTCACTTTTGTGCTAGCCATATTGTCAGAAACTGCAGTTCTAAACGATGCGCCACTAGCATACATGGACACAATTACCAAGTTGAGGTTTTTTTAGAAGCTCATCAGCTTGATAAAGCGGGCATGGCTCTTGATTTTGGGATTTTTAAAAATGAGATTGCTAGCTTTATTGATTGCTTTGATCATGCCCACCACTTTTGGAACAAGGAAACTCAAGATTTTCAAGACTTCATCACCTCAACTTGCACGCGCTATGTCAAACTTAGCTTTAACCCTAGCGCAGAACATTATGCCTTGATGTTTCATCTATTCCTAGATGCAATCTTGCAAGCCACAGAATTGCACAATGGTGAGGTTGTGTCCGTGTGCTCCGTGCGCGTGCATGAAACTTCTTATGGCTATGCTCAAAGCTTTAAAGAAGACCTTGAAAATCCCCACTTAATGCATGCAATCTCCTTGGAGAGCGTGCAGTTTTCACAGGGGATTTTAGAGGAGATGGCTAATCCTCATCTTTTGGAGCAACTTAAAACCTACTACAACACCCTAGAGTGCGCCATTTGTCCGCCCAAAAAACCTTTTTCAAGTCCGCTGCCCCTAGCCCAAATTCCATGAATCTGCCCCTTGTAGAGAGCTTTTATAGTCTGCAAGGGGAGGGTTCTTGTGTGGGGCAACCTAGTATCTTTATCCGCTTGGGGGGGTGCAATTTTAAATGCGCTGGCTTTGGGGTACAAAGCTATATTGAAGGTAAAAAAGTGCTAGGCTGTGATAGTGCGTATGCGATCTATCCTAATGCCCAATGGCAATATCTAAATAGCGCACAAGAATTATTAGACAGATTACCCCCCTTTAATTCAGATCGTCCCCCCTTAATCGTGCTAACCGGTGGTGAACCCTGTTTGCACTTTAAAAACCCTATTTTGTTAGAAGCCTTAGAGATTTTATTAAAAAGAGGGCATGCCATTTGGGTAGAGAGCAATGGGAGTGTTTTATTTGAATTTAAACCTCCCTTAGACACATTGCGCTTTACCTTAAGCCCTAAGTTATCTTTTAGTCAAGAACAAATCCCCCTAAAGCCTTTGCAAAATATTTTAGATCACGCCTTAGAAGTGGTGTTTAAATTTGTGCTGCATTGCCCTACGGATGTAGATGAGGTGCAAGCTTTATTAGCGCGTTTGCACTTTAAAGCTCCCCCACTTGTCTATCTTATGCCTTTAGCTACAGATAAACATACCCTGCAAGAGGGTTTAAATAGCTTATCTAGCGTGTGTTTAGCGCATGGTTACTCTTTGGGGCAGAGATTACACATCCAACTTTGGGGCAACACGCCGGGGCGTTGATGCTAGAAGCTTTCCGCATACACATTGAGACCATCAGTAAAGAGGACGGCACACATCAATTTAGCCTAGATAGCCTGCTCACTATGGGTAATGGCGCGTGCGCCTTAGAGTTATTGCACCAAGCCTTGCAGGAAAAAAGACAGATCATTCTTGGGGGGGATTATGATTGTGATGGAATGAGTGGGACAGCTTTGGTGCTTTACTTCTTTAAAGAGGTGCTAAACTACCCCCACATTAACTACATCATCCCGCGCCGTAACACCGATTGCTATGGCATGAGTGTAGAACTCTTTGAGCAATACGCTTGCAAACGCCGTCTTGTGCGCACACACTACATTCATGGGCAACTCACTGGGGGGCAAGCCTTAGATTTTAATAATAGTCTTTTTATCACCATTGACAATGGCGCGACCATCCCCGATGAGGTGTGCGCTTTTTTGCATGCCCACAATACTCTCTTAATCCTAAGCGATCACCACGAATTTTTAGAGGGGCGTATCCCTGCTTGCGATGCCTTTGTGCACCCGCTCTTAAGCGATGATCACCCCTTTAAGGGTATTAGCGGGGCATGTGTGGGCTATTTGCTCATGCTCGCCTATGCCAAACACTATAAAGTAAAAATGCGCTTAGATCAACTGCAATACATGCAGGTTTTAGCTGGTCTTAGCACTATTGGCGACATGATGGATTTAAGCGCGCCCTATAACCGCCAACTTGTCCAACGCATGGATCGCACCCTAAAAACCCAAATGCCCGATTCGATTAAAGCCCTTTACCAAGCCCATAAATACCCCACCCCCTATAAACTCAGCGCGCTCGCTTGGGACATCATCCCCTTGATCAATGCCGTAGGCAGGCTTGATGGCATTAAGGGGTTTTGTCATTGTAATTTGGTTGTAGATTTGCTAGCAAGCAAGGAGGCTAACCTAGATTATGCCCTGCTCTTAGTGCAAACCAACCAACAGCGCAAGGAGTATATCCAAGAAATCAAAAAGACCTTAAAACCCACACAAAGAGGGGGGCTTGTGCACGCGGGCGGGCAAATCCCCAGAGGTTTACTTGGTGTGCTTGCCAATCAATTCTTAGAAGGCGGGGGGCATGTGTCCTTATGTTGGCGTTATGAGGGAGAAAGTATTGAGGCATCTTTACGGGCTAAAGAGTTAGATTTGATTGCTCTTTTTGGACAACTCAAAGAAAAAGGTATTGCTGTGCAGGGCGGAGGGCATAAACAGGCTTGTGGGCTAGTTTTTGATCGCCAAAGCGATTTTCAACAAGCCTTAGAGTTTTTGAGTGCTCTTTAATGCTCTTTAAAGTCCTCAATTTAGAAATCTTTTTTAATCCTGAATTTGTTGCCCTCTACCAAAAAGGTGAGCCTTATGGGGTGGGTAATCCCACGCCCTTATTTGAAGTTTGCGCGCCTTTGAAGTCATGGCGTTTTCTAGGACGCGCCCAACAACATGTAGAACTTGTTTTAGAAGATAGCACCGCTTGTTTAGTGTGCAAATGGTGGTTTTGCCCCTCTAAATATCACATCCTTTTTAAAAGAGGTGTGCCACTCTGCCTAGTAGGAGAATATGATCCCATAGATCAAGAACTTAGATGTGTGCGCATGGGCGATCAAGCTTTATCATAATAAATTCTTTCGACAATCAAGAAACCTAAAATAGGAATAATCTTTGCTTTAGTAAAAGTAATTTTTCACTAAAGGATCCCCATGCTTCGATCGCTATGGTCTGGCGTTAATGGAATGCAAGCCCACCAAATTGCTTTGGACATTGAAAGTAACAATATTGCCAATGTCAACACTACCGGCTTTAAATATTCCCGTGCATCCTTTGTGGATATGCTTTCTCAAGTTAAATTGATTGCTACAGCTCCCTACAAAAATGGCTTAGCCGGGCAAAATGATTTCTCTGTAGGTTTGGGTGTGGGCGTGGATGCCACCACTAAAATTTTCTCTCAAGGTAACTTGCAAAATACGGATGTAAAAACAGATTTAGCCATTGAAGGCGATGGTTTTTTTGTCATTAGCCCTGATCGCGGTATCACGCGCAATTTTACCCGTAGTGGGGAGTTTTTATTCGATGCTGAGGGCAATTTAGTAACCACAGGGGGGTATGTGGTGCAAGGTTGGGTACGCGATCCAAAAGACATGGGCTCTAAGGGAAGTGAAACCGATATGCTCAAAATTGATAACACAAAACCCCTGCAAAGTATCCGTATCGATCCGGGTATGGTAATGCCTGCACGATCCAGTAGCAAAATTTCCATGCGCGCCAATCTAAACGCAGGAAGACATGCTGAACAAACAGGTAGTATTTTTGTGCTCGATTCTTCTAGTAAAACTCCCTCAGATGGTGTCAAACCCCAATACGATTCTTCAACCAATCTTACCCAACTTGCCGAAGACATGGGATCACTCTTTAATGAAGATGGAGACGCGTTTTTGCTCAATGAAGATCAGGGGATTTGGGTGAGCTATAAAAACGCTGCTATGACCAAAGCTATCAATGTTTCTAATTCTAACAGCACTCTTGAGCTCAATGGGACTAAAATCTCTTTCACTAACGATTCTGCTGTAAGCCGTATTTCTAGTTTAACAGCAGCTCAAGAAGCCATCAATGCCGTCAAAGATAAGACCGGTGTAGAAGCCTATATTGACAATGGGCAGTTGCGTCTAGAAAATAAAAATAATAGAGAAGGCGATGAGCATGTTAAAAATATCGTCATTACGGGTGCGGGCACGGGTGCTTTTGCCCAATTTGCTAAAGGAGATCAAGATGTTACCGCCTTTAGATACCGCTACACTGAGGGCGTGAAAGCCGATCCCACTACAGGGCAATTTAAAACGACTGAAGATTTACGCGCTCTTATGCAAAGAGATGCCAATATTGTTAAAAATCCCAAACTTAAGGGTAATTATAAAGATTCGACAGCCTCTGTTTCAGTTGTGGTAAATAAGAACGGGATGTTTGAAATCACCAATAAAGACGATGGCAACCCCACTAGAGAAGATTTAAGTATCTTTGTTACTAACTATGCCTCAGATAAGGTTACCAGCAATGTTTTATTTGGGAAAACAATGGGCGCGCTCAACACTGCCTCTTTGATTGAGGGTGGAGCATCTACAGCTACCTCCAAACTCAGCCACGCCATGCATGCAAGCAGTATCGACTTGGTGGACAGCTTGGGGACTAAACACACTATGCGTTTAGAGTTTTTCAAAAGTGGGGAAGCTGAATGGCGTTTTAGAGTGATTGTGCCTGAGCCCGGAGAAATTGTAGGAGGATCGCCCGCGCGCCCTAATGTCTTTGAAGAAGGGCGTTTGCACTTTAATAAAGATGGCTCTTTAGCGGGCATGAATCCTCCCGTTTTGCAATTTGATCCTAAAAATGGTTCTAAAGCCCCTCAGCGTATCACTCTTAGCATGGGTACAGCCGGAGGCTTTGATGGCATTACTAGTGTAGATAAGATTTCAGAAACCTACGCCATTGAGCAAAACGGCTATCAGGCCGGGGATCTGATGGATGTGCGTTTTAATGGAGATGGCGCGCTCTTGGGTTCTTTCAGCAATGGGAAAACCCTAGCCCTTGCCCAAGTGGCTATGGCTAGCTTTGCTAATGATGCGGGTTTGCAAGCCATCGGGGGGAGCGTGTTTTCAGAAACGGGTAACTCGGGCAAGGCTTTGATTGGGGCAGCTAATACGGGGCGCAGAGGGGGAGTTTCAGGCTCTAAGCTGGAGTCAAGCAATGTGGATTTGAGTCGGAGTTTGACCAATTTGATTGTGGTGCAAAGAGGCTTTCAGGCAAACTCTAAGGCCGTAACCACCTCCGATCAGATTTTGAACACCTTGCTCAATCTCAAACAATAGGGCTTAGCGTGCATGAGTACTCTGTTGTCTCCTCTTTGATGGATTTGTGTGAGGCGCATGCGCGCAAGCACAACGCCACCAAGATCGAGCGGGTGGTGGTGAGCATTGGGGAGCGGTGCGCGATGGATAAACATCTGTTTATGAGCGCATTTGAAACTTTCAAGGAGGAATTAGAGATTTGCAAGGAAGCGATTTTAGACATTGTGCAAGAAAAGGTAGAGTTGACTTGTTTGGCATGCGGGCATGTCTTTATGCCTGAGGGGTTAGATTATAGCGCATGTCAGAAGTGTGGGGGGGCGGTGCGCATGAGCAAGGGGACAGAGATGAAACTCCTTTCTTTAGAAATGTTATGAACGATTCCATTTTTCAAGAATTTATCCAAAAAGCTCCCGACATCAAGGAAAAATGGGAGATTGTGCGCCTCTTTGAAGAAGAACGCCAAAAGTTTCAAGAGGAATTACAGGCTTATGAAAATGAGATTGCTCAGGCGCGTAGCGCGCTTAAAACTCTGCGTTCGGAGTTAATAGAAGCTAAAAACCACCTCAAAGATTTAGAAGCGCGCCACCAAAACAAGAAAGAAGAGATTAAAACCCTCCAGCAAGAACTTTTTACGCACAAGGTGCAACGGGATTTGGTGCTCAAGCAGAAAAATAGAGAGGAACGCCTGGAGCAAGATGAAGAGCTCTTGCCCCAACCGGTGAGTTTTGTAGAAATTTATCTTAAAGATCGCAGTGTAGCCAAAGCGCGCCCAGCCAAGCGTTTTTTTGGCGATCAACTTTATCGCAAATACCGCGTTCTTTTACGGGAAAATAAAGCCCTCAAGGATCGCATTTTTGAGTTAGATTTAGAAAATAGCACTTTAAAAATTGAGCTCAGAGACATCAAAACTAAAGAGTTTTTGAGAGTGAATGGGTATTTAGAAGAGGAGTCTTCTAGGGGTGATCAATGAAAGTGTTGGTGAGCGCGTTAGAAGTGAGCGCGAATGTGCATCTAAAAGTTTTGCGCGCTCATCTTAAAGATATAGAATGGTTGGGCATTTATGAGCCTATAGAGCCCACAGATCGCCCACTTTTTAGTCCCAAGACTTTTTCTGTCATGGGTTTTAAAGAGGTTTTTGGCAAACTTTTTTTCTTTTATCAAATGTTGCAGAAAATGCGCCTTTTAGCCCAAGAAGCTGATGTGATCTTGCTGATGGATTCTAGCTCCTTTAACCTTCCCCTAGCCAAGCGTATTAAGAAAAAATACCCACAAAAACCTATTATTTATTACATCTTACCCCAAGTGTGGGCGTGGAAAAGTTGGCGCGCTAAAACTTTAGAACGCTATTGTGATAAATTGGGCGCGATTTTGCCCTTTGAATTGCAACACTATAGCAAAAAAGCTAGTTATGTAGGGCATCCGCTTTTAGATGAGATTGCTTATTACAAGGACAGCCATGAGGGGCAGGGGGTGGTGTTTATGCCTGGGAGCAGAAAACAAGAAATACGCGCTCTCTTCCCTATCTTTGTAGAGGTGGCCAAGACAATTTCACAGAGGCGTATTTTAGTCGTGCCGGCGCATTTGCAAGGGAGCGATTTAAAAGCCCTCTATGGTGCAGAGATTGATCTCTTTGAGATTTCTTACAACACGCATGAAAGCTTGTATCAAGCTAGTTTTGCCTTTATTTGTAGTGGCACGGCGACTTTAGAAGCCGCGCTCATTGGCACGCCCTTTGTGCTAGCTTACAAGGCTAAAGCCCTAGATTTTTTTATTGTCAAACACTTAGTAAAACTCACTTGTATCGGACTTGCCAATATCTTTTATAATGCCCTGCACCAAGAACCCCCGGGGAGAGGAAAAACTATGCTACATCAAGAATTTATTCAAGAGGATGTCAACCCTGCAAACCTTTTAGAAGTCTATACGAAAATGGATAGGGTGCATTTTGTGCAAGAAGCCAAAAAATTGCGCGACTATCTAGCTAAAGGAAGTGCCTCCCAAGTTGCCACATGGATAGAGGAATACAGACAAAAAACTTAGAATCAATTCTTAGAAGTGTGGTTACCCACAAGGCGGGCAAATTCCTTAAAAATATACAAACCATCGCTAGGTCCCGGGCTAGCCTCTGGGTGGTGCTGTACGGAAAGAATAGGAGAATCCTTGTAGGCGACTCCCTCAATCGTGCCATCAAAGAGGTTTTTATGTGTAATGGTGGCGATACTAGCCAAGCTTTCTGGGACACAATAATTATGATTTTGCGCGCTAATTTCTATGCGCCCGGTGAGGTAATTTAACACCGGATGATTACTTCCATGGTGTCCAAATTTGAGTTTATAAGTGGGATGGCCATGTGCTAGGCTTAAGAGCTGATGGCCTAAACAAATCCCACAAAGAGGAATACCCGCCTCAATTAAGAGTGCGATTTCTCTTATCGCCTCTTTGAGTTTAAGCGGATCGCCCGGCCCATTAGAGAGCAATACCCCCCCAATCAACCCTTGTTTATAATCCTCTAAGATATGCTCTGCCTTGCTTTCATGTCCATAGAGGCGTACGCCCAAACCCACAGCCCCTAAATTATTGAGGATACTCTGTTTAATGCCAAAATCTATAACCCCAATATTTTTTTTAGCGCGTGCAAGGGGTTTATAATCTAAAGTGTGAAAATCATAATGCCCATGTGTTGGAGGTGTCGCTTTGTGAGAAACCATAGGAATTACATTCAAATCGCGTAAAGGGGGCGTATTTTTTAAAATTTCCTCAAGCGCACTTTTTTCCATAGGAGTCGTGGAGATAACTAACTGCATTGCTCCCTCATCACGCAACATCCCTACAATGGCGCGCGTGTCCAAGCCACAAATGCCCAAAACCTGTCTTTTTTGTAGCCATGCGCCTAAACTTCCCTGGGCCCTAAAATTAGAGTAAAGCTTAGGAGCATGGCGCACTAAAATACCCGTGCAACAACTCGAAGATTCGAAGTCTTGATCATTGACTCCCACAACCCCGATTTCTGGCGCACTAAAAACCACGAATTGACCATAGTAGCTAGGATCGCTAGCAATCTCTTGGTAACCAGACATTGCCGTGTTAAAAACAACCTCTCCCACTGCCACGCCTAAAGCTCCAAAGCTCTCTCCCTCCAAAAAAAGCCCATTTTCAAAAAGTAAAGAGGCCATTATAAAAAGCCCCTACGGCGCAATTCCTCCTCATACATGCGCTCAAATACTAAATCATAAGCATCGCTACCTACAGGGAGCTTGCGTTTGTAATGCTTGATTTTTTCAGCCACTTCTAACTCTACACTCTCATAAAGTTTAGCGTAGGTATCCATAGATTTAAAAATAACATTACGAATCATATTTTCTGAAACCGAAAACATTACCAAGTCCGCGTCCAAAATACTCTCTAAAATCGCATGAGAGAGCGTGTTGCAACGATCCTCCCAGCCTAAAACAAACTCCTCCTCTGAAGCCAACTGCTTTTTAATCTCCCAAAACAGCAATCTTTCATCCATGCGCATAAACTCGATTTCATCTAAATGTTCTTCTAAAATCTCACGCGCCCGTGCATCAATGTGCGCTTCTTGTGTGACATTTTTTTGGAGCGCGCTGGCAATAATACTTGTGATCTCTTCAAGAGTTCCCCGCAATTCTAACAGAGGGGATCGTGCCAAATCTTGGGCAATTTTGTGTACAATGTAACCGACATGATTAGATTTTAACCTCATAGACACCATCCTCTAAAACCCTGATTCTAACCCATACTTGCTCAAAGATCACTGAGAAAGTTGGGTAAAGAAAAGCTTTAAGTTTACTGGCTCTAGGGCGAAGACAAATAGCAGAATGAACGCCCCCCTTTAAGGTGGATTCTTAATCTGCTAGGCCATCTAAGGTCGCTTTGGCTAAAACCTCTTGGGCTTGAGTTTTATTACCAAACCCCTTTACTTTGACCCACTTGTCTTTTTCTAAGTCTTTGTAGGTTTCAAAAAAGTGTTTAATTTTTTCTAAGGTGATGGGAGGGAGATCCTCTAGGCTTTGGATCTTAGCATAGCGCGGATCAATTTTTTCTACAGGCACTGCTAAAAGCTTTTCATCCACCCCGCCCTCATCTTCCATAAATAACACCCCAATTAAGCGGCATTTGATCACGCTGCCGGCCTGCAGAGGATCGTCATTGAGCACCAAAATATCGGCTGGGTCGCCATCCCCTCCCAAAGTGTGGGGCACAAAGCCATAATTAGCTGGGTAGACCATAGAAGGGTAGAGCACGCGATCGACCACCACCGCGCCACTCTCTTTATCTACCTCGTATTTCACTTTAGAGCCATAGGGAATTTCAATGATCGCATTAATCGCATCGGGATTTTTACCGGTTTTAATGTGTTGGATTTGCATAGCTTTCCTTATAGATTAGTTTTAATATAGTTTTCAATGTCGCTCACAATCTCTTCAATGCCCCGCTCCCCATTGATTTCTTGATGCACCTCAAGGGCTTTATAAAACTCTAAAATACTCTCCAAAGGCTCGCTATAAACCTGCATGCGCTTGTTAAAGACCTCTAAATTATCATCATCTCCCCTAGAGCGTCCTAAAACGCGCTCCCTAGCCACCGGCTCACTCACCTTAACCTCAATCACACCCTTTAAGCGCACTTCTTCTTGGGCTTTAAGCATGCGATCTAAAGCTTGCATTTGCTCCACGCTGCGCGGATAGCCATCAATGATCACCACATCCTTAGGCGCGCTTTTAATCGCGCTAATAATGGTATCAATCACAATATCCAAAGGCACGAGGTCGCCCTTATTGGTAAATTCTGCAATCCGTTTTCCGCGCTCTGTTTGTTGCGCAATCTCTGCACGCAAGAGATCGCCGGTGGAATAATGCACCATTTGCTCGCTATTGCGCTGTGCAATGAGCTGTGCGTCTGTGGTCTTACCACTCCCGGGCGCGCCGATGATCAAAAATAGGTTTTTCATGAATGTGTCCTTTTAGGATTTCTTAAGCGGATATGCAATTCTCTTAATTGCTCCTCAGAAGCCTCGCTAGGGGCTTGGCTGAGCAGGCAAGTGGCTTTTTGGGTTTTGGGGAAGGCGATCACATCGCGGATACTGGGCACTTTGGCAAGCAACATCACCAAGCGATCGAGTCCTAGTGCAAAGCCCGCATGGGGAGGTGCGCCGTATTTCAAAGCCTCTAAGAAAAAGCCAAATTTTTCTTGGGCTTCTTGGGGGCTAATGCCTAGTAGTTCAAAAACTTTAGCCTGAGTCTCTTCTTTGTGGATGCGCACACTTCCCCCGCCCAACTCTACCCCATTGAGCACGATGTCATAGGCGATCGAGCGCATTTCTTCTAAATCCGTGTTCTCTAGGTCTTTGGGCATGGTAAAGGGGTGGTGTGCTGCGCTCAGTTTCCCCTCCGTGCTCTCAAACATGGGGAAATCCACCACCCAAAGGAGATTAAAGGCATTTTCATCTATCAATCCCAAATCCTGCCCCAATTTCAAGCGCAAACGCCCCATGTAATCCCAAACAACCTTTTTAGCCCCTGCGCCAAAAAAGAGAATATCCCCTACCTGCGCCTGCGTGCGCGCCAAGAGTTCTTCTAAATGCTCAGGGCTTAAGAATTTCACCAAGGGACCCTTAGCTCCCTCTGGCTTGATTTGCAAATAAGCCAAACCTTGCGCGCCAAAGCTGCGCACAAAGGCCTCTGCCTCGCTCAAATACTTACGACTACAAAAGCTATCTCCCCCGGGCACGCGCAGGGCTTTAAAGCGATTTTTCTTGGGATCGCTAGCAATGCTCTTAAAAATCTCATTGCTACTCTGCACAAAGAGATCGCCCACTTCCACAAGGGGTAACTCAAAGCGCAGATCGGGCTTATCGCTCCCGTATTTTTCCATCGCCTCCATGTAATCCATGCGCTCAAAAGGGGCGGATACTTCCACGCCCACACTTGCAAAGACGGATTTTAGGAGGGTTTCTGCCACTTGCAAAACATCCTCTTGGGTGCAAAAACTCATCTCTACATCCACTTGCGTAAATTCAGGCTGGCGGTCCGCGCGCAAATCCTCATCTCTAAAACATTTTACGATTTGATAGTAGCGATCCATCCCCGCTACCATTAAAAGCTGTTTGAAGAGTTGGGGGCTTTGGGGCAGAGCAAAAAACGCGCCATCATGCACACGGCTAGGGATTAAAAAGTCGCGCGCGCCCTCTGGGGTGGTTTTAGCTAGCATGGGGGTTTCGATCTCTAAGAAGTCCAAAGAATCCAAACAATCGCGCACCGCTTTAGCCACACGGCTACGCATTTTAAAGATTTCATAACTCTTAGGGGAACGCAGGTCCAAAAAGCGGTATTGCAGGCGTAAATCCTCATTCACGCTCGAGTCACCTATAGCAATGGGGGGAGTCAAGCTCTTATTTTCAATGCGCAAACTCTCTAGCACGACCTCAATTTTTCCGGTTTTGAGTTTGGGGTTTTCCAAGCCCTCCCCCCTCAAGCGCACGATTCCATGTGCGATCAACACGAACTCATGGCGCACGAGATTAGCCTCTTGGTAAGCTGGAGATTGCGGGTCGCAGACCAACTGCACCAACCCGCTTTTATCGCGCAGATCGATAAAAATTACCCCCCCATGGTCGCGGTAATTATGACACCACCCGCATAGCTCTACGCGTTGCCCTAGCAGAGATTCATCCACTTGGGCACATAAATGTGTCCTTAACATGGTTATTCCTTTATCATTTAAGCTTGCAAATACGCGTGTAAGAGTTCGCGGATTTCATCCGGATGGGATTTGATCACAAACCCATCGGCATGCAGAGAATCGGCGAGTTGTTTATTGGATTCGCTGCTCATAGAGGAGTTGATGATCACGGGTAAGTGCTTGGCGCGCGCGTCCTCTTTAATACGCTTGAGTACCTCAAAACCCGAAACCATGGGCATTTCTAAATCCGTGATGATCGCGCCCACCTGCTCTAAATTCCCCTCTGCAAAGAGGAATTTAAGCAATGCGTCCCCATTAGAAAAGGTTTGGTATTTCAAATGCAGATTGTCCACAATGCGCTCTAAATGGCGCATGGCTACTTGGGAATCCTCAGCGATTAAAATCAATTTATCACTCTTGATGGCTTCTACTAGCTGGGTTCTGAGATGATCGATCTCTTGCATTTCTGGGAAAGTGTCTACGAGCATGCGCTCTACATCTAAAATCTGCATCACGCGATCTTGTTCAAAACGCGTGATCGCGCTCACCTTGTCCCCCGCGCTAAAACCTTGTTTATCCCCCACGCTCACATCTGCCCAACTCTTGTGCACAATGCGCTTAATGGCAAAGATTTTTAAGCCCACCACACAGCTAGAAAACTCGCACACGATCACAAGGTTTTCCTCTCCGGGGATAGACACCGCGCTTAAATCCCTTGTAGGGTAGCGCGGATCGTAATGTAACCAACGGCTGATGTCAATGAGGGGCACAGATTCGCCCCGAATGGTCAAAAACCCTAGCATCATACTCTCATTGCCCCCCACAGTCTCGGTTACATCTCCATCATAGTAAATAATTTCGCGGATTTTAAAGATATTGATCCCATAAAGCTCGGCATCATGGTTAGTGTCATCGCCCAGAGTGAAGCAGAGAAACTGCGCCTCATTATTGAGGTGTAAAGAAATAGTAGAATCCACATCGCTAATCAAGCTTGTCCTTTTTAACCTAAACTCCGCTACAATGCCCGCCATTATAGCAAAGACTGGACAATGATACAAACTTTTCAAGATTACCAAAATTGTGTAGAACGCGCCTGCAAATACGCCCATCACTACTATGTGCTAGACGATCCACTGGTAAGCGATTCTGAGTATGATGCGCTGTATGCCCAAATTGCAGAGTATGAGCGCGCTCACCCAAAACAGATTTTAGAGCATTCTCCCACCCAACGCGTAGGCGACGCTCTGCTTTCGTATCTGCCCAAACACACCCATTTAGAACGCATGTGGAGCTTGGATAATGTCTTTGATTTGGAAGGCTTGCAAGCATGGATAGCGCGCATTCTTAAGGTATACCCCCATGCGCGCTTCACTTGTTCACCCAAATTAGACGGAGTGTCGCTCAATCTCTTCTACGATCAAGGTAAATTAATCAGTGCTGCTACGCGAGGCAATGGCATTGAGGGCGAGCTTGTTACTCATATTGCTAAAACGATTCGCTCTATCCCTTTGCGCATTGCATCCACAAACCCCCTAGAAATCCGCGGAGAGGTAACCATTGAGAGCGCAGATTTTGAAAAGATCAATGCGCAGAGAGCAAAGTTAAACCAGCCCCTTTTTGCTAACGCGCGCAATGCAGCAGCAGGGAGTTTACGCCAACTTGATCCGCGTATAAGCGCGGCGCGTAAACTTAATTTTACTCCCTGGGGTTTAGGGCGTTGCACCCCCTCTAGCTCCAGCTTTAAAGGCATGATGGACTCCTTATTACAAGACTTTTTACCCATGCCTTTTAGTCTTTGTAGCGCTATAGAGGAAATCCAACAGGTTTATACAGAACTGCATGCCCAAAGAGAGCGCGCCAAAGTGGGCATGGATGGCATGGTGGTGGTGGTGGATGATTTTGCCATGCAAAAAGAACTAGGTTTCACCCTCAAAGCCCCCCGCTTTGCCATTGCCTACAAATTTCCCGCTCTTGAAAAACACACCCGCTTATTAGAGGTGATAGCTCAAGTAGGGCGTAGCGGGGCGATCACTCCTGTCGCGCGCCTAGAGCCCATTAACTTAGATGGGGCGCAGGTGGCGCGCGCCACACTCAATAGTTATACAGATATTCAGCAAAAGGACTTAAGGCTTAATGACATGGTGGTCGTGCTTAGAAGCGGTGATGTGATCCCTCAAGTGATCAAACCTTTGATCCATTGGCGCGATGGTTCACAAGCCCCCATCATTCCCCCCACCCACTGCCCCAGTTGTAAGACTCTCTTAAAACAACAGCCCCTTAATATCTGCCCACAATGCCATTTGCCTCTTTTACTTAAAGATAAGCCTAATTTTTGCTCCTCTTGTGTGCGTTTTGCCCCCCATACCCACCTCAAAAACGCGCGTTCTTGTCCCCTATGCGCGCAAGCCCTAGAATATAAGCCCTTTTGTTATCGCTGTAACTTAGACTTGAGTTCCTACACACGCGCGCTCTATTGTCCTAATCCCTCTTGCAAGGCGAAACTACATGCCAGCTTGGTTTATTTCGCTTCTAAGCAGGGGCTAGAGATTAGCGGGCTAGGGGATAAAGTGGTGGGGCAATTATTGCAAGTGGGTTTGGTGAGCCAAATTAGCGATCTGTACGCGCTCACATTGGAGGATTTGCTCCAGCTAGAGGGCTGGAAGCACAAGCGTGCCCAAAATCTGCTAGATGCTATCGCCAAAACTAAACACGCTCCTTTATGGCGTTTTATTAACGCTTTGGGGATTGAAAATGTCGGCAAGGGGGCGAGTAAGAAGCTCGCGGGCATTCTAGGCTTAGAAGTATTTAATCAAGATGAAAAGGGTTATCAAGAGGCATTTAAGAAAGTCTTTGCGGGCAAGAGTGGTGATTATAAAAGCGCGCGTTCTTTTTGGGAATTTGTACGCCTTAACAAAGAGCAGATCGCCCATTTGATGTGCCTGCTTGAGCCTAGTATTGAGCCTAAGCAGAGCGCACACACGCATGGGTTTTTTCAGGGCAAGGTGGTGGTTATTACGGGAAGCTTTAACATGCCCAGAGAACAATTAAGCCAATTTTTAGAGAGTTTGGGCGCGCAGGTAAAAAGCCAAGTGAGCGCAAAAACTCACCTACTACTATGTGGAGAAAATCCCGGAAGTAAGTTAGAAGAGGCCAAAAAAAAAGGTATTCCTATTATGGAGATAGATGCATTGCGCAAGTGTCTTAAAGAAAGTATGCCCCCTCCTTCCTTCATACTCTAAGAGTCGTCCTCTGCGCCGATCTTATAGCCATAAAGAGCAAAAAAGATGACATAAAAATAACAAACTAAAGGCACTAGGTAAGAAGCAATCAAACCCATGTGATCGGCTACAAGACCTTGTGTAGGAGGTACTATAGCCCCACCCACAATAGCCATACAAATAATCCCAGAAGCTTGGCTTGTGAACTTGCCTAAATTTTTAGTAGCTAGAGAGAAAATAGTAGGAAACATGATGGAGTTAAAAAGCCCTATGATAAGTAGGGCGTAAATCGTGAAGTGATTATCAAATGCAATTGCAAGCGCAATCAGCAACACATTTACTACAGCATTAAAACCTAGGCATTTATTGGGCGCAATAATTTGCATGATCGCACTCCCTAAAAAGCGACCCACCATCGCCCCACCCCAATAAGCACTGATATAGGTTGCCCCCACTTTGGCATCCATGTTAGCAACTTTTTCCATTGTTAGAATAAGGAATGATCCAATAGATACTTCTGCGCCCACATAAAAGAAAATCGCCAAAGCTCCTAGCACCAAATGGGGGTATTCAAAGAGACTTTGCTTACCATCGTGATTTTCCTCACTAATTTGTTCAGCACGATCGCGCACATCCGGAAGCTTGAGCAAATAAACAAGAATGCCCAATAAGACAAGCACCCCTGCAATCATTAAATAAGGGATTTGCACAGATTGCGCGTCTTTGATCTTATCTACAATATGAGTGGTATCTGCAATAATGAGCGATGCCCCAAAAATAGGCCCTAAGGTCGTGCCTAGTGAATTAAAGGCCTGCACCAAAGTGAGCGCGCTCGCCTCTTTGCCCGGGGCCAACAGAGTCACAAAAGGATTACCTGCAGTTTGCAAAAGCACGACTCCACTAGCCAAAATAAAAAATGCGCCTAAAAAGATAGGGTAAGAGGCAGTAGAGGCAGCGGGGTAGAATAGAATACAACCCAAAGCGGTGAGCAAAAAACCCCCCACCACGCCTGCCGGATACCCGATCTTATCTAGGAGTTTTCCAAAAGGCCCTCCAGTGATGAAATAAGCCCCAAAAAAACAAAGTTGCACCAAAGCTGCTTCAAAATGGTTGAGATCAAAAATTCTCTTGAGATGAGGAATCAAAATATCGTTTAAAACCGTAATAAAACCCATGGCAAAAAATAGTGCCGTCAGTGCACCCAGCGCAAAGCTGTTACTCTTGGTCTGCATGTGAAATTCCTTTGTTGTAGGTTTTATAGAGATTGATGAGGTGCTGGGTGGAGCTATCATGGGGGTTTTTGGACTCCTCCTCGCGCAACTGAATGAGAATATCCTTAGCTAATTCCTTGCCCAGCTCCACGCCCCATTGATCAAAACTATTAATATCCCAAATCGCCCCCTGTACAAAAATTTTATGTTCATAGAGCGCAACCAAATTACCTACACTCTTAGGTGTGATCGCGTCCAATAAAAGCATGTTGCTAGGACGATTGCCTGAAAAAACCCGATGGGGCGCAATCAGGCGCGCGCTCTCTGCTTCCATGCCCTTATCTAGGAGTTGCTGATAGGCTTCTGTGTAATCCTTACCCTTCATGAACGCTTCCGCTTGAGCAAAAACATTGCTTAAAAGAATTTCATGGTGGCCGGGTAAATTGCCCTCCTTGCTCAAAGAAGCGATAAAATCAATGGGGGTTAAATGTGTACCCTGATGGAGCAACTGAAAAAAGGCATGTTGGGAGTTGATCCCCAAATCACCCCAAATGATGGGGCCAGTATCGTAATTGACCACTTCCCCACATAAAGTCGTGCGCTTGCCATTGCTTTCCATATCCAACTGCTGGATAAATCTAGGGAAATAGCGCAAATACTGATCATAAGGGGCGATCAAATGACTGCCCGCATCAAAGAAGTTCACATACCAAATCCCTAGTAGGGCTAAAATCACGGGCATGTTATGCTCAAAGGGAGTATTTCTAAAATGCATGTCCATTTCATAAGCCCCGCCCAAAAGCTCTTGAAAATTCTCCTTGCCTAGATAAATCATAATGGAGAGCCCAATTGCCGACCACAGACTATAACGCCCCCCCACCCAATTCCAAAACTCAAACATGTTTTTCGTGTCGATCCCAAAATCTTGCACGGCTTGTTTATTGGTGGACACGGCGACAAAATGTTTGGCAATATGGGCGCGATCATGGGCGTGATCTAAAAACCACGCGCGCGCACTCAGAGCGTTAGTTAAGGTTTCTTGAGTGGAAAAAGTCTTAGAAGCGACAATAAAGAGTGTGGTTTCCGGATGGATTTTATCCAACACGCTTTGAATTTGAATCCCATCTACATTAGAAACAAAATACATGTTTAAGCGCGGGTGAGCGTAGCGTTTGAGTGCTTTGCACACCATTAATGCCCCCAAATCTGAACCTCCGATCCCAATATTAACAACATCAGTGATCACTTGATTACTATAACCTAGCCAACGCCCACAGCGCAGAGCGTCGCTAAAATCTGCCATGCGCGCAAGCACATCGCGCACTTTGGGCATCACATCTTCCCCCTCTACCACGATGGGATCGTGTGCTTGGTTGCGCAAAGCCGTATGCAAGACCGCGCGCCCCTCTGTGGTGTTGATTTTTTCCCCGGAAAACATCGCTTCAATCTTGCGCTCTAGACCACACCCTTGAGCTAAATCTCTCAAAAGCTTCAAAGTTTCATCACTGATGCGGTTTTTAGAATAATCCAAACAGAGACTGCCCACTTTGAGAAAATAGCGCGTGGCGCGCTCTGGGTCTTTGGCAAACATGTCTTTCATGTGCGCTTCTTTGAGGTGGGTAAAATGCGCGCTTAAGGCCTTAAAGGCGGGCAGGGCGGTAAAATTCATGCCTTTGCCTTTAAATGGTTTTCTAAAGCGACCGCTACGCCTTTAATACCGGGGTATTTGGAGAGCACTACATAGACTGGAATGGCCGCCAAATACGCCGCAAAACGCCCCTTATTTTCAAAGCGCAGACGGAAGGGCGAGGTTTTGAAATAGTCAATGAAGCGTGGGATAATCCCACCACACAAATACACCCCTCCGCGCGCACCTAAAATCAAGGCCATGTTGGAGGCCACAGTGCCTAAGATAGTGCAAAAAATATCCAAAGTAAGACGACATAGAGGTGATTTACCGCTGAGTGCCTGTTGGCTGATGAGCTCAGGGGTCATATGATTGACTTTAACGCCCTCTCGATCAGCTAGGGCGGCATGGATAAGCACTAAGCCTGCACCGCTTAAAAAGCGTTCAGCAGACACATGTCCATATTTTTTACGCGCATAATGCCAAATCATAATCTCGGTATCATCAAAGGGCGCAAAGCTCACATGCCCCCCCTCTCCAGCTAAGGCGGTGTAAGAGCCATCACAGCAGGGAATGAGCGCGCTCACCCCTAAGCCTGTACCCGGTCCTAAAACCACCTTAGGTGCATCAATCCCGCACACATTCCCCCCCACCTGTACTAACTCTTCGGAGCTGATCTGAGAAATGGCATGCGCTTGAGCGGTGAAGTCATTGATCAAAATAAGCACCTCTAAGCGCAGGGCTTGGCGTGTGGTTTCAATAGAAAATGCCCAATGGTGGTTAGTCATCTGCACCCAATCCCCCATCACCGGGTTAGCGATGGCAATCGCGGCGTATTTCACCGTGGGGTTTTTGACCTTAGAGAGATACGCCTTGATCGCATCAACAACGGTGCTATAGTCTTGGCATGGCAAGACTTCAATATGCTCAATCTGTTGGGGGGCAACCTCTAGCCCAAAGCGTGCGTTCGTGCCTCCAATGTCGGCAAGCAGGCGGGGGTAAGTTTTATCGAGTATAGAAGACATTACAACTCACCTTTTCAGAATGTAAGATGTAGGAAATGGGAAGTTGGGGGTTGATCCCCTTAGAAGCCTCATCAAAAACCCTGCGTTTTTCCTCTCCAGAGATGAGTAACCAGCATTCCTTACAGCTCTCTAAAGCGTGCAAACTCATGCTAATGCGCTTGTGGGGGGCGTTTTTTGGTGTGGTGAGCACAAGGGGCTGGGTTGTGCTTAGGGCATGCTCGTATTCAGGTGCATCGGGGAAAAGCGAGGCGGTGTGTCCGTCCAAGCCCATGCCAAGCAGTGCCAAATCGGGTTGCTTGTAACTCTCCAGGGCCTTTTGTAAGATCATCTCGGGAGGGAGGCTGGCATCTGCAACTAAGGGGGTAAAGGGCACATCAATGTTAAATTTAGAGCGCACCTTATCTAAAAAATGCCTATGGATCAAACGCGCGTTGCTATCCTCGTGATCGGGGGGGACAATGCGATCGTCCACCAAACTAAGAGTGTATTCATCCCACCAAGTGAGACCTGCTAAATATTCTAAAAAGGGGATCGGGCTTTTGCCTCCCGAAAAGGCGATATGGATTTGGTGATCGTCTGTGGCATAAAGATAGTCTAGATCATCCGTGAATGCACTAGCATGGCATCCAAAACTATCTAGGCATCCTTGAGGAGTACCCATATCGGTAAGTTCTAAAAAATTCAAAACCACGCACGCCCCTCCTTCTCCAGCAGATCAAAAGCCTCTTTGGGACCAAAACTCCCCGCTGGGTAGAAATACAAGGGGGTTTCATTGGCTTGCCATGCTTGCAAGATGGGATCAAGCCACACCCAAGCGGCTTCTAACTCGTCTTGGTGGTTAAACGCGCTTTGGTTGGAGTCAAACGCGTCCAAGATGAGTCGTTGGTAAGCGTCCATGCCACTTTCTAGCGCGCTAGAAAGTGTAAAGGGAGCAAGCTTAAAACAGAGAGAGGGATTGGGTTGGACATGAAACTCTAGGAAATTACCCCCTTTAAAAGCCACTCTAGCGCGCACAAAGGAGTCTCCCATGCGCTTACCCGTGCGCAAATAAAAGGGCACGCCCGCCCACTCAGGGCGATCAATCTCTAGTTTGAGCGCGACAAAGGTTTCCGTTTGGCTTTGTGGATTGATATGGGGTTCTTGACGATAACCTACAAAGTCTCTATGCGCGCTATATTGGGCGCGAATCACTTGTTTGGCGAGGTTTTTAGGTTGCAGAGGTTTGAGGCTTTTGAGTAGGGTGAGCTTGGCTTGGCGAATTAAGGGGGCTTCTAGCTTGTTTGGCAGAGGTAAGGTGAGCAGGCTCAACATTTGGAGCATGTGATTTTGGAGCATGTCGCGCAACGCGCCCATGGGATCATAAAAACCGCCCCGACTCTCCACTCCCAAAGTCTCACACACACTAATTTGCACATGATCGATATGATTTTTATTCCAAAGGCTTTGGAGCAAAGGGTTTGAAGCGCGCCAAGTTAGGAGGTTTTGCACGCTCTGTTTGCCTAAGTAATGATCAATGCGATAAATCTGACTCTCTTGATAATACTGGGCGATACTCTCATGGATGGCGCGCGCGGAATGCAAATCCACGCCTAAGGGTTTTTCCAACACAATTTTGGCAGAGGGCGCATTCAGCCCCACTTGGGCTAAGTGTGCGCAAGCGAGCGCAAAAAACTCCGGGGCGATAGAAAAGTAAATTAAAGTATTGGGGTGGAGGGTAGAGGTTTGGAGGGCTCTAAAATCTTCTGCCCTATTTAAATCCATGGACGCATAGCGGACTTTTTGGGTAAAATTTTCCCACAAATCTTGCTCTTTTGGGGCAAATTTTGCTTTGACCTTAGAGTCTAATACATGTAAAAATTCCTCTTGGGTGAAGCGCGAGCGCCCTGTGGCTAAAATATTAGGGGTTAATAATTGATCCCTATAGGCCCTATAAAGGGCGGGGAATATTTTGCGTAGGGCTAAATCCCCCGTTGCGCCCAGCAAAATAAAATGACCCTCACGCATGAAAATCCTTTAAACCCAGCCTACGCATGGGATATTTTTACCAAAAAGATAGCATACTTTGCGCATGCACAAGACATATAAGGATCATCTATGGCACTAAAAGCCCTCAACCATGTTACAAAACTTATCATGGAGCGCAGTAAATCCACCCGTCAAGCTTACTTAGAGCGCATCGCTGGGCATCAAGGCAAGATCGCGCGTAAAGACTTGGGTTGTGCGAATTTAGCCCACACTTACGCCAGCCTACCCGCTCATCTCAAAAACACTATCAAAGACACCCAAAGGCGCAACTTTGCGATTGTTTCGGCATATAATGATATGCTCTCCGCCCACCAGCCTTTTAAAACTTATCCCGATCTGCTCAAAGAAGAGCTTTTTAAACATGGTTTGAGCGCGCAATTTGCCGGAGGCGTGCCGGCCATGTGTGATGGGATCACACAAGGGTATGAGGGCATGGAGCTCAGTCTTTTTTCGCGCGATGTGATCGCGATGAGCACCGCGATCGCGCTCTCTCATAATGTCTTTGATGGGGCGTTTTACTTGGGGGTGTGTGATAAGATCGTGCCCGGTTTGCTCATGGGGGCGTTGCATTTTGGGCATTTGCCCAGTATTTTTGTGCCCTCAGGGCCGATGAGTAGCGGGATTTCTAACGCACAAAAGTCTAAAACGCGTGAACTCTTTGCACAGGGCAAAATCTCACGAGACGCGCTCTTAGAGAGTGAAATGCAATCTTACCACTCTGTGGGCACTTGCACCTTTTATGGCACGGCCAATTCTAACCAAATGATGGTGGAGCTCATGGGCTTGCACCTACCAAATTCTGCCTTTATCAATCCTACTACCTCCTTGAGGCAGGCCTTAGTTAAAGCAGCTGCTACGCATATGGCTACCCAAGAGGTTAAACCCATTGGGGTGTTGCTAAGTGAAAAGAATATTGTGAACGCGATGGTGGGCTTGATGGCGACAGGAGGCTCAACTAATCACACTATCCATCTTGTAGCGATTGCCAAGGCCGCAGGGATTATCATTAATTGGGATGATTTTGACGCGATTTCTCAGATGACCCCCCTGCTAACGCGCGTCTATCCCAATGGCAAAGCCGATGTGAATCAATTCGAGGCAGCCGGAGGGTTAGCCTTTGTGGTGCGCGAGTTGCTAAGTGCCGGGCTCTTGCATGAGGATTGTGAGACAATCATGGGAGAGGGGCTACATGCCTACACCAAAAACCCCTATTTGCTGGAGGACAAGCTCACCTATAAGGAGGGCGTATTGGAGAGTCTAGACACTAATATTGTGCGCCCTATAAAAGAACCCTTTAGCCTAGATGGAGGCCTAAGAACACTTAAAGGCAATTTAGGGCGCGCGGTGATCAAGGTTTCGGCTGTGGCTAAGGAACACCAAAAAATCCAAGCCCCCGCGCTCATTTTCCACTCCCAACAAGAGTTTTTAGATCGCTTTAAACAAGGGGATTTGAATCGCGACTTCATCGCCGTGTTGCCCTATCAAGGCCCCCGGGCCAATGGCATGCCCGAATTGCACAAACTTACCCCCATTTTAGGCACACTCCAAGATCAGGGCTTTAAGGTGGCGTTGATCACTGATGGGCGCATGAGTGGGGCATCGGGCAAAGTGCCTGCAGCCATTCATTTGAGCCCGGAAGCTCTGTTAGGCGGGGCGATCGCGCTTTTGCAAGAAGGCGATGAGGTGCTTTTGGACGCACAAGAAGGGGTCTTACAAGCTTTAGTAGGTTCTAAAGAATGGGAGAGCAGAACGCCTAAGCCCGCCCCACGCGATCACTTTGGCAGTGGACGCGAGCTCTTTGCCGCCTTTAGAAGTGTAGCCACCAGTGCAGAAACTGGAGCGACTAGTTTTGGAAATTAAGGAGAATAAATGCAAGCCTTAGAGATTTTAAATTGCGGGAAAATTATCCCTGTGATCACTTTGCCAGAGCCCAAACATGGCATACCCCTTGCTCAAGCCTTACTCAAGGGCGGGATTAAAATTTTAGAGATCACCTTGCGCACCCCGGGCGCGCTAGAGGGGATCGCTCTGATTGCTAAAGAAGTGCCTGAAGCCATCGTAGGCGCGGGCACAATCTTAAATGTTTCCATGCTGGAGCAAGCCCAAAAGGCAGGGGCGCGCTTTGCTATCAGCCCGGGGATCAATGCCAAATTTGCACAGGAGGCTAAGAGCGTGGATATTCCCTTGATTCCGGGAGTGGCGAGCGCGGGGGAATTGATGTTAGCTTTAGAATATGGCTTTAGCGCGCTCAAACTTTTCCCAGCAGAAGCGGTGGGGGGGGTGAAATTGCTCAAATCCTTTAGCGCGCCCTTTGCGGGTGTGCAATTTTGCCCTACGGGGGGGATCAGTTTAGAGAATATGCGTAATTATCTGGCCTTAGAAAATGTCGCTTGTGTGGGGGGTTCATGGCTCACCCCTCAAGACTTGATAACAAAGGGGCAATGGGATCAAATTACCCAAATTGCTAAACAGAGTGTGGTGCAGGCGAGTTTGCTATAATTAGACACATGAAACAATCCGTGAATACAAGTCCTCATTTAGTGTTGCGCGCTTCAGCAGGGAGTGGGAAGACCTTTGCGTTAGTGTTGCGCTATGTGGCTCTTCTCTTGCAGGGAGTGCGTGCCCATGAAATTTTGGCCATCACTTTCACCAATAAGGCCGCTGCTGAAATGCAGATGCGCGTGGTGAATGCGCTCGAAGATTTAATGGCAGATGCAATAAACAACCAACAAAATGCTACAGAATTTAAAAACCCCGCTTTGTTACAGGCCTTGCAAGATACCTACGGATTTGACTTAGGTGTTATCGCGTCTTGCATTCCTGCTGTTTATGCGCAGTTTATGGAAGATAAACCCCAAATCATGACCATTGATGCCTTTTTTCAAAGGGTGTTGCGCAAATTTAGCTATTTTGTGGGGGTGAGCGCACAATTTGCTTTGAGCAATTTAAACCCTCAAGAAAAACTTTTAAGCTTTGTCCAAGCCCTTAAACCTAAAGACAGAGAAAGTTTAAGGCGTTTTTGCGCGCATGTTTTGAATACAAGCAAAAGTTTTAATGCCACAGAAGCCCTAAATTCTATTTTAGACCTTTATTATAGTGGCGTGCAGGTGCAAAGTGTGCAAATCCCCAAAAAAGACCTCGACTTATCTGCCTTAGGAGAAGCAATTCTTGAAGATGCAAAGGCTATCAAAACAGAAATTGATAGGCGCGTCCCCACCCAAAAGGGCAGGGACATGTTTAAATGTGCCAATCTTCAAGAAGTGTTTTCTTGCCACAAACCCATCACAGAAGGTGCTAGTTATCACTATTTTAAAAAACACAAGCTTGAAGACCTAAATCCTGCCTTTGAGGCCCTCAAAGAGAAAATTATTTCTTACTACAAATGGCAAGAAATTTTGATCTTTCAAGAAGTCGCCCATTTTTTAGACCTCTATGCGCCCCACACACACAGCCCTACCCAATTAGACTTTAACGCCATCGCTCTAAAAACACATGCCCTCTTAGCAGGGAATTTGGTAGATAGGGATTTTTTCTATTTCCGTTTGGATGGGCGCATTAGCCACATTTTAGTGGATGAATTTCAAGACACCAGCGTGTTGCAATACCAAATTTTGCAACCCTTGATTGCAGAAATCAAGGCGGGCAGGGGGCAGAGTTTAGCAGATCGGAGCGTGTTTTTCGTGGGCGATGTCAAACAGAGTATTTATGGTTTTAGGGGGAGTTACAGCGATCTCTTTACCCATGCGTGCGCGGAATTTTCTAGCAGCGAATTAGACACAAACTACCGCAGTGATAAAGCTGTGCTTGACTTTGTCAACACCACTTTTTCTAAAAAATTTGGGGGACAATACAGCGCGCAAAAGGCACATCCAAATGCTAAAGAGGGCTTTGTGAAAGTGTGTAAGGCCCACGATCTTTTAGAAACTCTTTGTAATGAAGTGTGTACTCTATTGGAATCTGAAGTTTCTCCCCAAGAAATCGCCATTTTATGCTTTAAAAATCAGGATGTTACTACGATCAGAGATTTCTTGCTCAAGAGCTCCCATGCAACTTTGCAGGGCGTAGCTTTGATAAGCGAAACAGACACGCGTCTTTTAGCCCAAAGAGAGGCAAAAATTTTACTGCATGCCCTCAAGTATGTTTTAGCACCCCAACAGAACAAACCCTATCACATTGCCTGCATGGCCAAACTCTTAGGTCTAGCTCTACACACGCCCCTACAACTCCCTCATTTTGACTCTAATCTTAGTGCCTATCTTTTGGCTATCATGCGCACTTTCAAACTTTATAGCGATCCTGCACGCCACTTACTAGAGCTCTCTCTTAACCAACATGACATTGAGCAATTCATCACAGCACTAGAAAAAGAGGCGCTAGGTTTTAACCACACGGCCACACAAGGAATCAAGATCATGACTATCCATAAATCTAAGGGCATGGAATTTGGGCATGTGATTGTGGTCGAACCCTTTAGCAACAAAAAACCGGATACTTCTAAATTCTTTACCCTCTATGATCAAAAACATCTTAGACCTTTTTACCGACAACAACATAGAGAAAAATTTGATTCAGATTATGCCAAAGCCTCAGATATTCTCAAAGAGCGCAATGCTAGAGAGGATCAAAATGTCCTCTATGTAGCCTGCACGCGCGCTAAACATAGTTTGATTGTGATTGAAGATCCGCAAGAAAGCGTCTTTGGTTGGGAAGAGAGGCAAGTAGGCTCTATCATGCCCACACAAGCCCCTATCCCTCCCCAACAATTAGAATCCAACGCCCCCGTACTCTTGGAGAATCAAAAGGCTTTTGGCAGACAAGACGATCATTTGCGCAAGCAAGATCATAACCTCTCAAATTCGCGCCTTGCTTTGTATTTTGGGCAAGCCCTACATAAGGCGTTAGAACTGCATTATGGCTATGACCTTGTGTTAGCGCAGTTACGGCCTTATTTGCAATATCATTTTGGATTTATGGGTGTGCAAAACGCTCAGGTGCTCGCACGCTTACAAGCCTTGCAACAAGAAGAAAAATTTAACAGCCTCTTAAAACAAGGGATACTTAGTGTAGAACTCTCTTTTAAAATCGATCAACATGTATTACGCATGGATATGCTCATTAACAACCCCCAAGAAAAGCAACTATGGATTTTAGATTACAAAAGTGGGTCTACCTACTCCCACACGCACCAACAACAAATCTTAAGCTATCAAGAGAGCGTGGAGCGCATCTACCCTAAATACGGCGTGCATGGAATACTCATCTACGCCCTGCCCACAGGTATACAGGTACGCCCTATCTCTTAATAAGGACAGCGATGACACAACCGCCTAAAAATCTCTTTTTAGACTTCGTTAAGAGTGAATCCTTTGGGGGGATTTTCCTCTTCATTAGTGCCGTGTGGGCGATGATTTATGCCAACTCTTTTCTCTCCTCCTATTATTTTGAGCTCTGGCATCTAAACTTAGGCTTTAGCTTGGGGGGGCATTTTTTTGGCTTTTCGATCCACCACTGGATTGACGATGTGCTCATGGCAATCTTCTTCCTCTTGGTCGGGCTAGAGATCAAGCGCGAAGTGATGTATGGGGAGCTATGTGGCTTTAGCAAGGCGGCTTTTCCAGTCATTGCAGCGTTAGGGGGCATGATCGTTCCTGGACTCATTTATCATAGCTTGAATGCAGGCACGCCCAGCGCGCATGGCTTTGGAATCCCTATGGCCACTGATATTGCCTTTGCCTTGGGGGTGATCTTGCTCTTGGGCAAGCGCGTGCCTCCCGCGCTTAAAGTCTTTTTGGTAACTTTAGCGGTGGCAGACGATTTGGGCGCGATCGTGGTGATTGCGATCTTTTATAGTTCTAATTTAGATTTGATGTGGCTAGCTGGATCGGGGGGAATTTTGCTTGTGCTCATCTTGCTTAACGCGCTGGGAGTGCGCTATTTGTGGATGTATTTGCTCTTGGGCGTGGGGCTGTGGATCACTATGCATAATAGTGGGATTCATGCCACCATTGCCGGGGTCGCGCTTGCCTTTACCATTCCCATTAGGATCACCCAACGTAAACAAGTTTTACACAGCTTTGGGGCGATGATGGCGCATTTCAAAAGTGCTTTTGATCCGCGCACCCATAGCCATAACAAACCCCTAGATCAAGCCCAACGCGATATTCTCTACACTCTCCAAGATGCCACTAAAAACTTACAAAGTCCCTTAGAGCGTTTGGAGCACGCTCTGCACCCTTATAGCGCGTACTTCATCATGCCCTTGTTCGCGCTTGCTAATGCGGGCGTAGCTATTAATCAAGACTTGAATTTTAAGGTCGATGAAATTTTATGGGGCGTGATCTTAGGGCTGGTGGTAGGAAAACCTATTGGTATTTTGGGGATCACTTTTTTGGCCGAAAAGCTTAGGATTGCCAAACGCCCTGATGGAGTGAGTTGGGGGCAAATTTTAGGTGCGGGCATGCTCGCGGGCATTGGTTTTACCATGTCTATGTTTATGTCTAATCTGGCCTTCAATAATCAAGACGCGATGGAGGTGTCTAAAGTTGCCATTTTACTGGCTTCACTCATTGCTGGAATACTAGGTACGCTGTATTTGATAGTGATCGCAAAACTTAAAGCCAAAGCTTAAGTAAAGTTATTATAATTAGAAGTTTTGAATCTTAAAAGGAAGTTTTTATGAACCAAACTAAGGAAATTTTGACCTCTATTTTACCCCTTTTAGTGCTCTTTGCCATCTTCTACTTTTTGATTATCCGTCCCCAGCGCGTGCAAGCTAAGAAGCATAAAGAAATGTTGGAGAACTTGCAAAAGGGCGATAAAATCGTCTCACAAGGGGGTCTTATTTGTGAGGTGATCAAGCCGGAAGCCAACTTTTTTAAGGTGCGCTTGAATGAGGGTCTAGAGGTCAAGCTGGCTAAAAACTATGTCGCCTATAAACTGGATGAAGAGGAGGCGAGTAACCCAGTTTCTTTAAAGAAAGGGGCGTAGTAGCCTTTGGGGCGGGTGTTTAACGCGCGTTTACTGGTCTTTGTGATCGCGCTTGCTTTTGGAGTGGGGCTCTCCTTACCTAGTTTACTACAAACCAAAGGGCCTAAGATCACGCTAGGGCTAGATTTGCGCGGAGGTTTAAGTCTCTTGCTAGGGGTGCAAGTTGAAGAGGCGTTAAAGAACAAATACACCTCTATCGCCACTTCCCTAGATTATGCCTTTAAATCTCAAAATATCCTTGTTAAAGATTTACAATCCTCTTTACAAGGTGTGGAATTTGAGCTATTAGACCCAGATGAAGCCCCCGTTTTAAATAAAATCTTAGAGGATTTTAGCAAGGACGGCGTGCAGGTTGAACACACTGCAGAGCGCTATACCCTCTTTTTAGGCCTAGAAAAAGCCCAAGATTTCCAGCACCAAACTTTATTACAAGTCATCAATACAATCAGAAACCGCCTAGATCAATTCGGACTAGCTGAGCCCACGGTTTTACAACAAGGCAAAGATGCGATCTTGGTCCAGCTGCCCGGAATTAAAACTTTAGCTGAAGAACAGCGCGCTAAAGATCTCATCACCAAATCTGCGCATTTGCAGATGATGGCCGTGGATGAAGAAAAAAACCCCTACTTAGCAGAGCTCAGTCCAGAGGAAATCCACAAGTTAGGCGATATTGTACTGCCCTATGCGCCCCAGAGCGGGGGAGTAGGTTCTTTGCTCCTAAGGGCAATTCCCATCTTAGATGGAGAAATGCTCACAGACGCACAGGTAGCCTATGATAATAACAACCAACCGGTGGTGAGTTTTAGTTTGGATTCGCGTGGGGCAAAGATTTTTGGGGATTTTTCAGGCAATAATGTGGGCAAGCGCATGGCAGTGGTATTGGATAATAAGGTCTATTCTGCACCCTATATTAGAGAGCGCATTGGAGGGGGGAGCGGGCAGATTAGCGGGAGCTTTAGCGTGGAGCAGGCCAGCGATCTAGCCATTACGCTTAGAAGTGGGTCTTTGCGCGCTCCCATTGTTGTGCTAGAAAAGCGCATCATTGGGCCTAGCTTGGGGGCAGATAGTATCCGCACTTCCTTAATCGCGCTGGCTGGGGCGTTTGTGTTAGTCATCGCCTTTATGATTCTTTATTATTCTATGGCAGGGGTGATTGCCAGTGTCGCGCTGGTGGTCAATCTCTTTTTAATCATCGCGGTGATGGCACTCTTTGGAGCGACTTTAACCTTACCGGGCATGGCAGGAATCGTGCTCACTGTAGGGATCGCTGTGGATGCAAACATTATCATTAATGAGCGTATCCGCGAGGGGCTTAAGGGCAATGAGAGCGTGTTGCAGGCACTGCATTCAGGCTATGCCAATGCTTCGCGCGCGATCTTTGACTCCAATCTCACCTCTTTAATCGCCTCTTTTCTGCTCTATGCTTATGGTACGGGTTCTATTAAAGGCTTTGCGCTCACCACTGGCATAGGTATTTTAGCCTCTATTTTGACCGCCATTATCGGCACGCAAGGCTTTTACCAAGCCATCGCTCCCAAACTTTCTAAGAAAAAGAATTTGTATTTTTGGTTTGGCATTTCTTTAAAAACTCATGCAAAAAGAGGTAAGCATGGAACTCTTTAAGCGCGTGCGCGTCTTGGATTTTATGGGGTATTCCCGCTTCACTCTGCTCATTTCTGGCGCACTCATATGTGCCTGCGTGTTTTTAATGTTTTTCAAGGGCTTTAATTTGGGGGTGGATTTTGCCGGGGGCAGTGTAGTGCAGGTGCGCTTTGAAAAGGCAATTCCAGTCGCGCAGGTGCGCGCGCTAGTCGCGCAGGATTTTAAGGGCGTACAGGTGAGCGAATTTGGCGCGCCTGAAGAGGTGGTGATTAAAATCCCTTTGCTGGCCTCTGAGCAGAGTAACAAGCAGGATTTGGGCGTGCAAATTAGCCAATTACTCCAACCCTTGGGCAAGTTTGAAATTCGCAAATTAGACAGCGTAGGACCTAGAGTAGGCTCTGAACTCAAAGAAAAGGGCATTCTCTCTTTAGTGCTGGCCATCATTGCCATGATGATCTATGTGAGCGTGCGCTATGAATGGCGTTTTGCTCTAGCTGGAGTGATCGCCTTAGCTCATGATAGTCTCATTACAGCCGTGAGCGTGATCGTCTTTAATATCGATCTGAATTTAGAGGTGATCGCTGCGTTGTTGACCTTGCTAGGTTACTCCATTAACGACACCATTATTATTTTTGATCGTATCCGTGAGGGCATGCTCGCGCGCAAACAACAGAATCTAAACACCCTCATCAATCAAGCCATTTCGCACACCTTGAGTCGCACCCTTTTAACTTCTTTGACGGTGTTTTTTGTGCTCGCTGTGCTTTATATCTTTGGCTCTAAAATCTTAGTGGGCTTTTCTTTGCCCATGTTGGTAGGCACGATTGTGGGTACTTATAGTTCGATCTTTGTCGCCCCTAAAATCGCTGTGCTCTTGGGTTTTGACTTGAGTCGCTACCATGACAATACGCTTAAAAAACTCAAGCGCAAACAAGAAAAGGCGCGCTTGCGCCAACTCTACGAGCATGGACGCGTCTAAAGGAGAAGCATGGATTGGGGTCGTGTTGCCTTTGTAATCTTTAGTTTGGGGAGCACCACTTCTTTGGCGGGTTTTTTGTATGAACCCAATGTGGTAACACTTTTTACAGCCTTAGCCTTGAATTTTATCACCGCAACTCTAAAAATTGGAGTGCAAAAACGCTTTGCCTCTGAACTACTTGGAGGATCGATTGCTGCTCTCTTGCACCTCATCCCGGCCTTTGTCTTTTTGCAAATTCTCAATAATTCTATCTTTGCTTACATGCTTGTCATCGGTGCGCTATTAAGCAATGTTTTTTGTATAGTTGTGTTGATTATTGATGGGAGTAAACCTACAGATACGGAGTATTAATGCAAGTCTATAATGCCCACCAAATCGAAGCCAAATGGCAAACTCTTTGGGAGCAAAGTGGGGTTTTTGAACCTCATGCTGATTTTAGCAAGCCTAAAAAATACATTTTAAGCATGTTTCCTTATCCTAGCGGGGCGATCCACATGGGGCATGTGCGCAATTACGCCATAGGGGATGCGCTAGCGCGTTATTACCGCCAAATGGGCTATAATGTTCTCCATCCTATGGGTTTTGATGCTTTTGGTATGCCTGCAGAGAATGCCGCCATTCAATATGGAATCCACCCGAAAAAATGGACTTATGAGAATATGGAGAGCATGCGCGCGCAGTTTCAAGTGCTGGGTTTTTCCTTCTCTAAGAGTCGCGAATTGGCCACTTGCGATCCTACCTATACTAAGATCGAACAGGGCTTTTTTTTAGAAATGTATCAAAGAGGATTGGTCTATCAAAAAGAGGCATGGTTAAATTGGTGTCCTAAAGATCACACGGTTCTAGCCAATGAGCAGGTAGTAGAGGGGAAATGTTGGCGTTGTGATACCCCTGTGGTGCAAAAACAAATGCCTCAATACTACCTCAAGATCACACAATACGCCGAAGAACTCTTGTCTGAGCTCAAAAGTCTTGAGGGGCATTGGCCTAGCCAAGTGTTGCGTATGCAAGAAAATTGGATAGGCAAATCTGAGGGTTTGAGTTTTCATTTTGAACTTACCTCTGAGAGCGCAACCCTTTTAAAAACACATGCCAAAATTGAGGTCTTCACCACCCGCATTGATACTCTCTTTGGGGTAACTTTCCTCGCCCTAGCTCCCGGGCATTCCATCGTGAACGCGCTCTTACAAGGGGGGCATTTAGATGACAAAAGCGCGCAAGCCATTAGGGCCATGCAAAACACTAGTGCGCGCGCCCGTTCTATGGAAAAAAAGGGGGTTTTATTGCCCCTGCATGCCATGCACCCTCTCACACAAGAGCGTATCCCCATTTATGTGGCTAATTTCGTGCTAGAGAGCTATGGAAGCGGAGCACTTATGGGTGTGCCCGCGCATGACTTACGCGATGGCGAATTTGCTACACTCTTAAACATTCCTATTAAATCCGTGATCAATGAAGAGGGGTTTTTAGAACAAAGTGGGGAATTTGACGGACTGACTCCAGAGCGTGCGCGTGAACTCCTAAGCGATCTCTTTGAGCAACGCGCAATAGGCAAGCGGATCACGCATTATCGCTTGCAGGATTGGGGCATTAGCCGCCAACGCTACTGGGGCGCGCTCATTCCTATGGTACGCTGTGAAACCTGCGGACTGGTGCCCGAAAAGAGGGAAAACCTACCTATCTTGCTCCCTGAAGATGTGAATATCGATGGGGAGGGCAACCCCTTAGAAAAACATGCCCGCTTTAAAGCCTGCAAGTGCCCTAAGTGCAACGCGCCCGCCCAAAGAGAGTGCGACACGATGGACACCTTTTTTCAATCCAGTTGGTATTTTCTGCGCTATACAACGCCCAAAGAGCTATGGGAGCAAGAAGCCTTTGAGCCTGCTGCGCTCGCTTATTGGCTGGGAGTAGATGAGTATATTGGTGGGGTAGAACATGCGATCTTGCACCTACTTTATGCGCGTTTTTTTACAAAGGTCTTGCGCGATTTAGGCTATTTAAAGCTTGATGAGCCCTTTAATTGCCTCACTACCCAGGGCATGGTGCTTAAGGGGGGGGCGAAGATGAGCAAATCTAAGGGAAATGTGGTTAGCCCTCAAGAGATTTTAAGCAAGTATGGCGCGGACATCGCGCGCCTTTATATCCATTTTGTCGCCCCGCCCAGTAAAGAACTCGATTGGAATGATCAAGCCCTAGAGGGTAGCGCGCGCTTTCTTAAACGCTTTTATGAAAAGTCTTTTCTAGCCCAGCCTTACACCCAACGCCCTAAAGCAGAAAATCTAAACCCTACTGAAAAAGAGGCGCGCGCTAAGGTGCACACCGCCTTGCAAAAATGCCATGCCATTTTTGAGAAAAAACAACCCGGCTACCCCTTTAACACCCTCATTGCCGCGTGCATGGAAGCCCTCAATGCCTTAGAAAAAACCACTAACCCCACGCTTTGGAGCGAGGCGTACTACATCTTGACCCATATCTTAGAACCTCTAATTCCACATGTGTGTTCTGAGATCGCCCAAAGGCTTTTTGGCTGTGTGAATTTCGCGCCCCAAGAGGTGGATAGTAGCGCGCTAGAACAAGACCAAATAGAAATCGCCATTACGATCAATGGCAAAAAGCGTGGTAGCTTGGTTGTGGATAAGGACATAGAGCGCGCAGATCTTTTAGAGCAATCCAGAGCACAGGTACACAAATGGCTAGAGGGGAAAACCCTCCTTAAAGAAGTGGTCGTGCCTGCTAAATTGGTGAATTTCGTTCTCAAATGAAGGGATGGTGGCTTGTGTGCGCGCTCATTTTAGGCGGATGTGGGTATAGACCTATTGCCACCTTTGCACACAATGCCCTAGGAGAGGGGATTTTTGTGCGCCTGATAGTGAATTTGCCCAACCCACGCAACTCCGTAGAGTTTAAGGACATGCTCAACCGCGTCATCGTACAGCGCTTTCAAAACACTCTTACTAGCGAAGAGAAAGCCGATTCGATCATTACCATAGAAATTACTAGAGTAATAGACACCTCTATTAGTCAGAATCAAGAGGGTTTTACGACCTTTTATCGCGCGACTGCCTATGTGGACTACACCTATGACAATAAAAAAGGCGTGGTGAAAAAATTTAGCGATAGTGGCTATTATAATTACGCCGTCTCTTTGCAAAACCCCCTTACTACTTACAATAACCGCCTCTATGCAATCTCTCAAGCCCTCACCCAAACTCTCACCCAATTTGTCTCTCAAATTGCTTACGAAGGTAGGCTGAATAGATGAATTTGGCAGAGTTTCTAGCCTCCCGTGCGCTGGAGTATACTCCCTTTGACCCAACGCATTTTCCTAGAATTTATGCGCGCTTTTTGGAACGCTTCAGCGATAACACGCCCAAAATCCAGATTGTTGGCACAAATGGTAAGGGCAGTACAGGGCGTTTTATTACCCTACTTTTAGAGCAAGCGGGTTTAAAAGTCTTACATTTCACTTCTCCACATCTTTTGAGTTTTAATGAACGCTTTTACACGCAGGGGTCTATTGTCTCTGATAATGCCTTGCAAGAGGCACATGCTCATTTGCACAGATTGCGTTTAGACTTTAAGATTAGCTATTTTGAATACGCCACACTTCTGGCCGTAGTGCTGGCCAAAGACTGCGATTTAATGGTATTGGAAGCTGGATTGGGAGGGGAGTTAGATAGCACTACACATTTACGCCATCGTTGCGCGCTGGTTTGCACCCCCATTAGTCTAGATCACACCGATCGTCTAGGCAATACCCTAGCTGAAATCGCCCACACAAAATTAACAGCCATGGGCAATTTGCCCCCTCATACACCCGTTGTTCTAGCTCCTCAAGAGGCTAGTGTAGCATTTCAGGCTCAAGAAATAGCCAAAAGCCACGCGCTGGCTCTTCACCAAGTCAAAGCCCCCTCTGCTATTGCTCGTGCCTATGCTGATCTACACGACTACCCCTTCTTTTTGGCACAAAACTTTCAAGTTGCCCTAGACACTTTAGATGCGCTCCAAATTCCTTATAATCCGGCCACCACCCCCGCTTTGAATTTGCATGGAAGATTTGAAAAATTGGCTTCTAATGTTATTGTTGATGTGGTGCATAATGTAGGTGGAGCACAAGTATTGAAAGAAGCCTTGCAAAAAAGATTTGGCCGCCAAAAAATTCACTTAATTTATAATAGTTATGCAAGAAAAGATGCACAGGGGATTTTGAAGTGTTTGAAGCCCATCCTTGCGCGTGTGTGGATATTAGAGGTAGACGATATGCAGATGATGGAGTTGGGTGCATTAGAGAGATTGCTAGGAAAACTTAATGTAGCATGGGAATTTTTCACATGGAAAAAATTTTATGCACTACAAGCAGACTGCCTTTGGGTGGTGGGGGGATCTTTTCGCGTGGTAGAAGTATTTTTAAGAGGCTACTATGCAAAATAAATTAGTGCTTACTATCATTGATGAGAGCGGATCTAAACAGCTCAAACTTTCCAAGAATGCTAAGTTGTACGCGCTTGTGGTGTTTTTGGTAATTTTGATGGGAGTCGTGATTGGAGGCGTGGGATTAGCACTGCTAGTCAAGCGTTTAGGTAGAATGAGTTTAGAAAAAAGTATCGTAGAAGCCCAACATCAAGAACTTTATCATAAAAACATACAGCTCAAAGGGGAAATTCACCAAAAAAGCCGTGAGATTGCTGTAGTTACACAGCAAATCAAGAGTTTAGAGCGTATTTTACATGTCCAAAAGGGTACACAACTCAACTCTGACGCTTACAACCATGTAGATTTGCAAGCTCTTCCTATGGCAAGCAAAACTTTAGCTCTAGCCCTTATTCCTAATGGTATCCCTCTAGCCAACTACACGCATAAAAGTTTTACTCCGCCTCCTAAATACCATGCTGGTTATGATTTCACTACACCCCCCAACACGCCTGTTTATGCTAGTGCAAGCGGGATTGTAGATGTGGTGTTGTTGAGTAAGCAGGGTTATGGAAATTTGGTACGCTTAGAACATGCCTTTGGATTTAGTTCTATTTATGCACATTTAAATCAGATTGTGCTTAAACCTCATAGTTTTGTGCAAAAAGGCGCGCTTGTGGGTTATAGTAGCGCGCAGGGATTGCACTATGAAATCCGCTTTCTAGGTCAGGTTGTGGGTATGCCCTCTTATCTGAGTTGGAATTTAGAGAATTTTAATACACTTTTTACAGATCCTAGTATTAATTGGAAAAATCTTTTTTATAGCATTCAAGACATCACTCAAACCCAAAACTACCGCAATCCCGCTCCTATGAAAGATTCCCATGTGGCTCAATAAACGCCTAATTTTAGTCTTTACCTACCAAGATGGGAGTAAATCTATCAATGTACACGCCATTTACAAACAAATCGCGTATTATGGGCTACTTTTTTTACTCAGCGTGATCTTGTTTTTAGTGTTTGTACTCTATGTTTTTGATCGCGAAATTGGAAAGACTAGAGCGCAAACCAAAACTTTGCGCGCAGAGATTAGTAAAGGTTTAAAAGCCCACGCACATCTTAATGAAGAGTTACAAAATTATTTAGAAGATTTACTTTTGGCTGGGGAAAAAGTCAATGATCTTGAAGAAGTTGTGGGGATACAAAACCCTCAAGAGGATAACGCCCCACTTAGCGCGCGCTTGGATGTGGCCAGCATCACCGGGGCACAAAAGAGCTTTATTATGCGCTTTATTCCCAATGATAACCCCTTAGAGAGCTACCGGCGCATTTCTAGCGAGTTCCAACACCGCTATCATCCTATCTTGCATCGCATGCAAAACCATACAGGCGTGGATTTGAGTACGCCCATAGATACCCCCGTCTATGCTACGGCTAATGGCGTGGTGGGATTGGCTGGTAGGGGGTGGAATGGAGGCTATGGGCGACTCATCAAGCTCTATCATCCATTTGGTTTTAAGACCTATTACGCACATTTACATAAAATTGTGGTCAAAGATGGGGAGTTTGTCAAAAAAGGGCAACTCATCGCCTATAGCGGGAGCTCAGGCATGAGCACAGGGCCGCATTTGCACTATGAAGTGCGCTTTATGGATAAGCCCATCAACCCTATTCATTTTATTCGCTGGAATATGAAAAACTTTGACTTTATTTTTACACAGGAAAGGAATATTGCATGGCCATCTTTACTAACGACCATAAACAACCTACTAATGGGTCCGCTACCATCATCGCACAAGGCACGAAGCTTAAAGGCGAAGTGAATACTGATTGCCATTTACACATTGATGGCGTGATTGAGGGGAGTGTCCATTCTGCTCACACCGTTGTTATTGGTAAGAATGGGATTGTGGTAGGAGATATTGTGGCTTATAGGTTGGTTGTCAATGGTAAGCTTAATGGCAATGCCCAAGCCGATGTGATTGAGATCATGCCCTTGGGCATTGTAGATGGCAAGATTGTTAGCTCTGAGCTTATTATTGAGCGTAAGGGAATTTTGATTGGAGAGAGTCGTCCTAAAGAGATGACTCACGCTCTTTTAGAAAATAAAACCAATTCTGAGAAGAAAACTTCTTGATTCAAGCCAGCCTTTATCACGCCCTAGAAAAGGGGCTTCATAGCCCTATTTTGATCGTTTCTAACCATGCTCAGGCGCGCCAGTGCGCCCAAGTGGCGCGCTTTTTTGCCCCTCAAAAAACCCTTTTTATTTTCCCAGAGTTGCGTGCCCATTATTTAGATGACATGCGCGCCTTTAGCTCTGAACTTAGCGCGCTTTTAAGCCAATTACGCCTTTTTTATAACGCCCAAGAGGCAGGACAAGATTGTTTACTGATCGCTCCTTTAAGCGCGTTACTCCACCCCCTACCCAAGCCTTTTTTATGCCAAAGTTTCACTCTCAAAGCTTTAGAGGCCTACCCTCTCTCTGATCTGCGCGCGCGCTTGATCGCCTATGGTTACGAATTTGTAGACATGGTGGAATTGGTCGGGGAAGCTAGTTTGCGTGGAGACATTTTAGACATTTTTACCCCCAATGCCTCCACACCCCACCGCTTAAGCTTTTTTGGAGAGGAATGCGAGGATATTAAACGCTTTGATCTGACTACCCAGCTTAGTCAGCCTGAGCTTTTAGAAAGTCTAGAAATCCCACCCGCGCTCTTTAGCCTCAATCCTGAGCAACATGCTACTCTTTTAGCACGCCTGCAAAATTTAAATCATGATAGTCTTGTGCCCGATCTGGCCTCTTTGGGCTGGTGGGTGTTGCAAGATTTTGGACTCTATCTTTGGGAAGCATATCCTGCAATTTTGAGCACACAGGCGCGCCAAGAAGCCCTAGAGTATGCCAGCTTAGAAGATCTGCCTGCTCTAGAAAAAATTCTCGCCCTGCCCTGCTTGCCCACCTTGCAAGGTTATGAGGATTTCAAACTGCCCTTAAAGAATTTGAGCGATTTTTGCGCTCTGCATGCCCAAAAACAAATCACGCTATTGCACCGCACTTATGAGATTTTGCCCCCTCTAGAGCCCCATATGCGCGCGCAAGTTTCAGACTGCGTACTACACTTTAGCACCCCTACGCAAATTTTTATCTCTCTGCACAATTACCCCAAGCCCCCCCAAACCAAGCCCCTTAACTTCGCTTTAAGTGAGCTTAATAGCGGGGATTTTGTAGTGCATGAAGACTATGGCGTAGGACTTTTTCATGGACTGGTGCAGCAAAATATCTTGGGCAGTATACGCGATTTTATTGCCCTTGAGTATCAAAACCACGATCGCCTCTATGTCCCTGTAGAAAATCTGCACCTACTAGAGCGCTACATTGCCCCCAACACTCCCACACTAGACAAACTGGGCAAGGGGAGTTTTAATAAACTCAAAGCCAAAGTGCGCGCAGAGCTTTTAGGGCTAGCCGGTGAGATTATCAGCGCGCATGCAGAGCGCATGTTGCTAGAGGGGGTTAAAATTACCCCCTCTGTTGCCAAGTTGCAAGAGTTCACGCGCGCGCGCCCCTTTGAGCTCACAAAAGATCAAACCCGCGCCATAGAGGAGATTTTAAGCGATTTGGCCAGCGCGCAGGTGATGGATCGCTTGCTTAATGGCGATGTAGGCTTTGGCAAGACGGAGGTCGCGCTTGTGGCAATCTACGCGCTCACTCTAGAGAAGTACCAAAGCGCCCTCTTTGTGCCCACAACCCTGCTCTCCACCCAGCATTTTGCTACCCTGCATGCGCGTCTAAGTCCCTTTGGAGTGCGTATTGCCAAACTGGATCGCTTCAGCAAGGATAAGGCGCAGGTTTTAAAGAGCTTAAAAGAGGGGAGTGTTGATGTCGTGGTGGGCACGCATGCGCTCTTGGGCGCAGAGTTTAAAAATTTAGGGCTGGTAGTGGTGGATGAAGAACATAAATTTGGAGTCAAGCAAAAGGAGTCAATCAAATTTCTAGCCCAAAATGTGCACCTTTTGAGCATGTCTGCTACCCCCATTCCGCGCACCTTGAGCATGGCTTTAGCGCGCATTAAGCAGATCAGCTACCTAGCCACCCCTCCAGAGACTAAACCTCCTGTACGCACTTTTGTAAAAGAAAAAACCCCTGCCCTGCTCAAGGAAATTATCTTAAGGGAGTTGCGCCGTAAGGGGCAAGTATTCTATATCTACAACCACATCCAAAGCATGCCCTTTGTGCAAAAGAGCCTAAAAAGCCTTTTACCCCATATCTGCATAGAAATCTTGCACTCCAAAACTCCGCCTGCTCAAGCCGAAGCCCTTATTTTAGAGTTTGCGCGTGGGGGTTTTGAACTCTTGTTATGTACCAGCATTGTCGAATCAGGGATTCACCTCCCCAATGCCAATACCATCATCATCGATCACGCCGATAGTTTCGGGCTAGCTGACCTGCACCAACTGCGTGGGCGCGTAGGACGGGGCATACATGAGGGTTTTTGTTATTTCTTAGTAGAGGACAAGCAAGCATTAACTCAGAGCGCGACCAAACGCCTTTTAGCCCTAGAGAAAAATGCGAGTTTAGGGAGCGGGGCACATATTGCTTTACACGACCTAGAAATTCGAGGTGGGGGAAATTTGCTAGGCTCTCATCAAAGCGGGCATATTAAGAGTATTGGCTATGCTTTGTATGCGCGCATGCTCGAAGACGCGTTACAGGAAAAAAGTGGGGCGTTAGGGGCGCGCGCAGGAGTGGAGCTTAAATTACAAGTAAGCGGGTTTTTAAACGCGGAATTGATTGAGAGCGATATTTTGCGCTTGGAGCTGTATCGGCGTTTGGCTCTGTGTGAAGAGAGCGCGCAAGTGGTGGAGATCGCACACGAAATTGAAGATCGATTCGGCACACTAGATGCCATGAGTGCGCAGTTTTTGAGCATTGTGCGCATTAAAATTTTAGCCAACCAGCTTCAAATTCCTAAAATCACCCAGCACCAACAACACATCACCTTACACCTACCTAAGCCCATATACCTACAAGCCCCCAGTAAGGATGATGGTGAGGTGCTAGAAACCCTGTTGAGCCACTTAGAGCGCGCTTTAGAAAAACCCTAGTAGCATAGAGATTAAAAATAATCCCCCACTTTTTAAGTCCCACTTTACTTTGACTTGTCATGCGTGCCAACAAGACGCGTGCAGAAGAAAAACAAAGGTGGCCACCTTCCTATAGGAATGAGGGAGTAACCCAAGGTTTTTAGGTTTTGCACCGCTTTAAATCCCCTGTATACGCCCCCATTTAAGCGTAAATCCCCCTAAATGGCATTGTCAATCAAAGACTTAGAGCGCTTGCGCGCAGTCGGTAAGCCAAAATTAGGGGTGGCATGGACAATCCTTAATTAGCTCAGTTTGTCCTCTACAATGTCAATAATGGTGTTGGCCACTTTGCGCGCGGTTTTATCCAAAAATTCTACAGGGGTGGTAAAGCCCACACAAGAGCAGTTGATTTCGCCCAAAATGTAGCGATCTTTGCCATGTTCATCGGTGTCTAAAATAAAGTCTGCGGTCCAGATCAAAGGCAGATCGTAATTGCCTAGTTTGCTTTGGATTTGGGGGAGGTGTTTTAAGAAGTAATGCACTAAGTTATCCCATTGTTCAGGCTTGTCATAGCGATACTTTGCGCCGCTAAACAAAGTCGCGCTAAAAGCGTCCGCGCCCTCAGCGGGTTTTTTATGCACCACATAAATAGGGTGTTTGTAGAGCATTAAAATACGGATTTCGCCCTCTTTAATGCGGGGTAAAAAGGTCATATCCACAAGCATTCCATTATCCCCCACGAGGTATTTTTCACAAAAATCCATAAATTCGCCTAATTTGCGGTGCTCCACATGGTTGTCCACTGCTTCGGTGCACTTGATTTTAGCGTCTAAGGGCACTTCGCTCACCCCTGCAGGTAGAGGCTCTTCAAGTTGTACGCGCCAAATGCCCTCACCGGTTGAGCCGCGATTTTGTTTGAGCACCCTCTCACCCTTAGCTAAAGTTTTAGGGAATGTCTTTTTAAAGTCATGCTTGTCCGCCCAAGTGACTCCGATGCGTTTGGCTTCCTCTTTGTCATAATAGGCGTAGGTGTCATCGGGCACTAAATCTGTGTCGGCAAGTTTGGTGAGCGCATCTTTTGCTCCATAGCCAATCATCGCGTCTGGATGGGGCATGCCAATCACGCCATGATCGCAGAGTTTGCGCAAGAGGTCAAAATAGAGTTTTTCCTCTTTCAAGTTGCCCGGATTCACGCGAGAAACATAGACGTCGGCGTGCGTTTGTACATATTCATAAACGCCCTTAGTTTTCTCGCCATCTTTCAAGAGTTCATCGGTGAGGAATACAACCTCTGCTTGCCATCCGAGTTTTTTCAGATAGTCCATCATGGGCATGGTGTCGCGTCTGTGCCCGTCCCTGCCTTTGTCTGTCCCGCCCACTGCCTCAAAAAACACCACATGCTTTTTCATATGTCCTCCAAAAAGATTTTTGCGGTCAACCCGCTAGCGTTATTGTAGCATTATTGGCGCGTGATTGGGGCTTGATCAAGTTTTCTGATAAGTTCTTGAATCTCTTGATGATAGACATCTTCATTTTGGAGCTTTTCTAACATCTTGAAACCCGCTTCAATGATAGCAAAAAGCTCTGGCTTGGTATAACGCCAGCGTTGCAGGGTGCGGGTGGTAATCTTAAGAATCCTAGCTTTATCTCTTTGAGTATATTTGACAGGGGACGCCACAGCAATTTTCCATAAAAATTTGTTGAGCGGGAATGTATGTATTTTTAACTTTAATTTAAACAGCGAAATATAGTCGCTTTTTTAGTGATAATTAAGAAATATTTTCGTATATTAGCTTTGCACCTAAATTTACAAGGAGTTCAAAATGAGTCTTGCTGTTAATAAGTTGGATTTAGAGCCCATTATCGTCAAAATAATGGACAAGGAAGAAGGTTTAGGTTGGGAATTAGAATATGCTCAAGTTATCGCAGAAGAGTATAAGAGATTCCTTACGCTTTGTTTGGAGAATAGAGATCAGGCAATCGTGCCTCCTAAAGATGTCGATGATTTTTGGCACTATCATATTTTGGACACACAAAAATACGCCCAAGATTGCCAAGAAATTTTTGGCTACTTCTTGCACCACTTCCACTATTTTGGCATGCGTGGGGATCAAGACGCGCAAAACCTCCAAGATTCTTGGAATGACACATGTCAAAAATACCTTGCACGCTTTGGCATGCCCTCTGCACTCGTGCAAGAAAAAGTTTGGCGTGCTACAAGCAGATGTCCTAATTGCGGTCGGGGTAATGAAGGTGTGTTTATGCAAACGCGCCCCACTCTAAAAGCGGTGTAAAAGAGATTTTTACTGCCAAACCTGCCTTAAGTTTTCTTTTTAGGGGTGGGGATGTCCGCACCCAAGAGGCTCTTTAGGGGGTTTCCCAAGTTTGTAAAGCTTCCTCTAGGATTTCTTTAACACAGGTGATCCCCCCTGCCAAACTAAAGAGCCAGTATTTATGAGCGTAAATCCATTCTAGTTGTTTGGCTTGTAATTCCTCTTGACTAAAGGTGGGTTTGATCACAATTTTAGCGATGTCTAGTTCTTGATGGAAGATATAGGATTGAATCGCGTCATTAAAACATTGGGTGAATTTAACTTCCTCAAAGAGGGTTTTTAAATCATCAATTTTTTCACTCAACACCTCTATGCGCTTTAAATCCAATTTTTCTAGGTCATTTTGGGCGTTGAGCGATTCGATTTCCTCTAAGAATGCCATTATCTCCAAAAAGAGGGCTTCGATTTTTTCCTTGCACTCTTGGGCATACTCAATCGCATCTAAACAGGTCTTTTTAGCTTCCTCTAACCAGCGCGCGCTCTGCTCTGGGCTTGGGGGGGTGAGTTGCATGGGAGCTTTGGGCTCTAAGGCGGGCAAATCTGCTTTAATGCGTGCGATCGCTTCTTTAAAGGGAAGTTCTAAAGTGCCCCTAATGCGCGCCCCGCCCTCTGTGGCGTTGATCACCTCTAAATTATAGGGCGTGTGGTAAATGTCCTTTTCAAAGAAGTCTAAAAAGAGCTTCCAAATGCGCGTGCTCTCTACCTGCCCTTCTCCTCCATAGGCTTCAATAAAAATTTTCTCCCCCTCCTCTTTGGGCTTGATCTCTTGTGCCCCATAGATCGCTCCACTGGCATGACTCTCTCCACTGGGTGCAAAGCTCAAATCTTGTCCGATGAAAACACAACGCTTAAAGCGCGCGTGTACCACGAGCTCATAGGCCATGTTAGCCGCACTCATGCCAATGCCCAAATAGCCATAATCATGCAAGTTAAACAGACTGGTATAACCAAAGGGGCGTAGGCTAAATTGAATAGTACCTTTGCTGATGGCTTGGCGCAAACTTTGGTGCACAATAGAAGTGATGGCAAAAATCACTCCCTCTTGAGCCTCTTTGGGCGTGTCTTGGTAAAATTTAGCACTAGCTTCCACGCGCTCAAGCGAAAAGACCAGATCGGGTTTAATCCCATGTGCATGCAAAATAGGAAAAGAGGCATCAATGCAAAAGAGGGTTGCATAAGGGGCGATCTCTTTAAGCAAGGGGAGTTGTTTATTCAGACTAGGCCCCGTAGAAACAATGATAGCGGTGTTATAGCGCGCGTTGCGCGTCTTGAGGGCTTGCACTAAGTTAATAAGAGTGGGGGTTTGCACCACAAAGGGGAGGTTTTGCACATGGTGTTTGATCCCAATGATCGCATCTTTGGCATCATTACCCACGCCAATCACCGCATTTTCAAGGGCTTTGACAAAGTGTTGGTTAATAAGGGTGAAATCTTGGACATATTGCTCATAATAAGAATGAGAAATGACCAACTCATACACCTTAGCATACACTTTAGCATGTTTGTCCATCAAAAAAAGCGAGGCGATTAATGGATAGTTGCACGCGCCAGAGTGCAGCAAGATGAGACGATCGCTTTGCATTTCCTCGCTAAAATCTAGTAAATTTAAGACAATAAAAATGATCTCTAATTCGGGCTCAATCACTACTAAGCGTTTGAGTTGTTCTAAACCCAAAAATAAGCGCATGAGCATGCCATTACCCGCGCCATAAAAGTACAGATAGGGGATGTACATATGTGCGCTGAGCTCCTCAAAGCGTTTTAAATTCTCTTCTAAGGGTTTGTGCGCAAAAAGGGGAGTGTTGGTGGAAATATCCACAATATTGAAGGCATCTTGTTGCATGAAAACTTCGTACTTAAGATTGCTCTTAAGTTTACTCAGTTCCAAAGCCAAGAGGGGGTCTTTGTGTTGCAAAACCCCTAAATTTTTCTCATAAACGCTAGACAAGCCTACCCCACCCCCTCTATTGCAAGAGTCTCAAGACATTTTGTTGCACCGCATTGGCTTGCGCCATTGCAAAGCTCCCACTTTGGGCCAAGATATTGAATTTAGAGAAGCTCGCACTTTCTTCGGCGAAATCCACATCGCGGATTTGCGATTCAGCGGCCTTCACATTCACCTGAGTTACCGAGATGTTGTTGATGGTGGTTACCAACTCCATCTGCACAGAACCCAAGTCTGAGCGAATCTTATCTAGCTGGATGCGTGCACTCTCCGCCATATCCATTACCATCATCGCCCCGCGCAAACTCGTAACCCCAGCTCCAATACCCTTAAAGTTAAAAGCAGCTTGAGCGGCATTAGCATTGCCTCCGCCCGCGCTCGTCGCGTTGGCATCAAAAACTCCACGGATGGCCTGTAGATTCACCGTGTATTCCGCAATTCCTTGTGCGGAGTGTAAACCGATATGGCTAAAATTCACCCCACTGATGATAATATCACGCGCGTTCTCTTTGGTTAAAGTTAAACGCCCTACAATGGCGTGCGCATTCCCTGAGATGCCTTTAAAATTTCCTCCGCCAAAGACATGCCCAGTGTTACCATCTGCATGCACAGAGATAGCACGCCCATCTGTGGAACGCAGATTAATACGGCCTTGTATATCCGTGTAGGCCTCTACACCGGTGCGCTCTTTTACAGAGTTGATCGCGTTAGTCAATCTCCCATCGCGATCGTTATGTTGGACATCATTCACATTTCCGATCAAGATTCCATTAATGGTTAATCCTCTGATTGTGCCTGATTCTACAGAGTTTTCACCCGTACCCAAGACGACAGCAGTGGCGCGCACACCCAAAGCACCAGAGTTTTTATTGATCACATTCACCAAAGCTCCTAGCCCAGTACCTGCGCTGGTAGAAATCTTGACTGACTCGAGCTTATAATCGTTCACCGCGTCTGCTTGCTTGAATTTGAGTGTAACCTCTTGAAGGTTATGTGCGCCCGCACTCACTTCCATGCCACCGCGATCCATCGCTGAGGTTTCAAAGCGCACATGCCCAATCTTATCTGAACCTGTAGGACCAATGGAAGCTTTGATTGTGGTGTTAGAATACGCCCCAATTTGAAACTCTTTATTAGAGAAGCTCCCAGCTAGCAACTGCTGACCATTAAAGCTGGTGGTGTTGGCAATATTATCCAACTCTTCTAAGAGTCGCAAAATATCACTTTGTAATGCCTTTCTGGTTTCAGCAGTTTGCCCATCTTGAGCAGCCTGCACGGCTTTAGTTTTCACCGTGTCCAGGATTTTGATCTGCTCATCCATCGCCTTATCGGCGGTTTGCACCACCCCAATCGCATCGTTAGCGTTGCGCACGGCTTGGCCTAAACTCGCACTTTGACTTCTCAAACTATCCGCGATCGCCATCCCTGATGCGTCATCTGCGGCCTTATTGATACGCAAGCCAGAACTCAACTTTTCTAAAGAGGTAGAGAGATCGCGATTGTTGCGTACCCCAATAGTGTGTGCATTCAGCGCGGCTACATTCGTATTGATTCTAAAACTCATCGTTGCATCCTTTGCAGTAATATGCTCACACAAAGCAATAGCTATTCCATGTTTAGATCTAATCCATGCACCAAAATAGTTTATAATGTAGAAAAACGAGGTATTCATGGGCAAAAACACCAAACTCATCATTGTAGAATCCCCTACTAAAGCCAAAACTATCGCGCATTTCTTGGATCACAGCTACGAAGTGATTGCTTCTAAAGGCCATGTTAGGGATTTGAATAAGTACGCTATGGGAATTAAGGTTCAGGACAATAAGTTTGTTCCCAAGTACACCATAGATAAAGGCCACGAGGAAATTGTGGCGCAAATTTTACAAAGAGCTAAAAGCGCGCAAGAAATTTATATCGCCACCGATGAGGATCGCGAAGGCGAAGCTATTGGCTATCACATCGCCTATCTCATCGATCAAGCAGGACACAAATCCCAAGACCCCTTAGAAGAGATGCGCGCCCTAGAAGATCAGAGCCAAACTAAAACCCCCCATCCCATTTTCACCTTCCCGCGCATTGTCTTCCATGAAATCACCAAGTCTGCTATCTTGCACGCGCTCAAGCACCCTAAAACTCTTGATGTACATAAAATCAACGCCCAACTAGCCCGCAGACTCCTAGATCGCATTGTGGGTTTTAGCTTAAGCTCTCTGTTGGCTTCTAAAATCTCTAAGGGTATGAGCGCGGGGCGCGTGCAGAGTGCAGCACTAAAATTGGTGGTGGATCGCGAACGCGAAATTAGGGCTTTCGAACCCATCATTTATTATGAGATTACAGGCGCGATCGCACAAACGAGTGTGAGTTTACAAAGCTATCAACATGAAAAAATCAAAAAACAAAGCCCACGCAACAAACAAGAAGCCTTAGAAATAGTGGCTAACTTGCGCGCACAAACCTACCAAGTCCAAGAGATTAGCACCAAAGAGAAAAATACCCCCTCCCCACCCCCTTTTATGACCTCAACTCTACAACAAAGCGCGTCTAATCAATTGGGTTATAGCCCTTCTAAAACGATGGGTATTGCCCAAAAACTCTATGAGGGCGTGATGACTCCAGAGGGAGTTAGTGGGGTGATCACCTACATGCGCACCGATAGCCTCAACATTGCCAAAGAAGCTATAGAATCCGCACGCACCTTCATTGAGCAGAATTATGGTGCGCCTTATGTGCCAAAAAAACCCAAAGTTTATACTTCCAAAAACAAAAGCGCGCAAGAAGCCCACGAGGCGATTCGCCCCACTAATTTAGCCTTCACCCCCACCATCGCTAAAAATTTTCTCAAGCTCGAAGAACACAAAGTTTATACCCTTATCTATCAACGCTTTCTAGCCTCCCAAATGAGCGATGCACGCCTTGAAAGTCAAAGCGTGTACTTTGCTTGTGAGTCATTGGGGGCAGTGTTTAAAGCTAGCGGACATAAATTGCTTTTTGAAGGATTCTATAAAGTTTTAGGCAATGGGGATAAAGATACACTTTTGCCTTCTTTTGAACTCCACCAAGGGGTGCGTTTAGAAAGTTTAGAAGCCAAAGAATGTAGTACGCAACCTCCCGCGCGTTATTCAGAGGCCTCTTTAATCAAAACTTTAGAGAGTCTAGGGATTGGACGGCCTAGCACTTATGCGCCCACTATCGCCCTACTCCTTAGCCGCGATTATGTATCCCTACAGCAAAAACAGCTCACGCCCACTCCCAATGCCTTTAGCGTGATAGAGATTTTAGAAAAGCACTTTAGTGAGATTGTGAACGCGGCTTTTAGTGCCGGGCTAGAAGATAAGCTTGATGCAATCGCTAGCCACGAGCTCAATTGGCAAGAGATGCTTTTAAAATTCTACACCCCCTTTATGGCACAAATTGAAGAGGGCAAAATTCAAATCGTCTCCCAAAAAGTGAGCGCACCTACAGGCGAGTTGTGTCCTAAATGTGGTGCTCCTTTAGTGCAACGCACGGGTAGATATGGGGTGTTTGTGGCTTGTAGTGCTTATCCTAAATGCAAATTCATCAAATCTGAAATTTCTCAAACAGAAAACTTGGGTTCTTGTGAAAAATGTGGCGAAGCGATGGTGCGCAAAAGAGGACGCTTTGGGGAATTTGTGGCTTGTAGTGCCTATCCCACTTGTAAAAATATCCGCAACGAAGAGACTAAAAACACCCCTTCTCTTGCTAAATGTCCAGAATGTGGGGGCGATGTACGCGCTAAAAGGGGCAAGAGAGGCATATTCTATGGTTGCGACAACTATCCAAATTGCAAATTTATCTCAAATTACCAGCCAGTTTTAGAGCCTTGTTTGGTGTGCGGGGGTTTACGCGTATTTAAAGTCTATAAGAAAAAACCTAGCGTACAAGAATGTTTAAAATGCCATACAAAAATAGAAATAGAGAGTGAGCAGGCGTGATGGCAGGTATTGTCTTTGGACCTCTAAAGTCGCGCCGTTTTGGCTGGTCTTTGGGGATTGATTTAAGCAATGAGGTGAAACAATGCAATTTTAATTGTGTGTATTGCGAATTGCAGGTGGCAAAACCTATGGACAAAATGGAACATGTAATCCCTCTGAGCGCGTTATTAGAGGCGGTACACAGCGCGCTAGAAACCTATAGAAATACGCCTTTAGATGTGCTTACTACCACTGCCAATGGTGAACCAACACTCTATCCCTATCTCTACGATTTTATCACCCAGTTAAAAACACCCCCCGGGTTAAAAACCTTGATTCTAAGCAATGGATCGCGCTTTGCAAATTTGCAGGTGCAAGAGGCGTTAATGCACTATGACATCGTAAAATTCTCCTTAGATGCCGTCTTGCCTAAGGCTTTTGCCAAAGTAGATAAACCCAGCAAGCAAATATGCCTAGAGCAACTCTTAGAGGGGATTGTTGATTTTAGCGCGCGCTATAAGGGCATGCTCATTGCCGAAGTGTTGTTAGTTAAAGGAGTGAACGATGGTTTAGAAAATATTCAGGCCATTGTGGATTTTTTGCGTCCGCTCAAATTAGCCCGTATTGATTTGAGTACCATCGATCGCCCTCCCTCTCACAACACCAAACCTCTGAGCACTTCAGAACTTTTAAAAGTGGCGACATACTTTGAGGGATTGCCCGTGAGTTTAGCCCTACGGGATTCTTCTGCGCAACCAAACTTTTCTTTAGCAGATTTAGAACCTCAGTCTTTTTTAGATTTGCTTAAACGCCGTCCCTTGAGTATAGAGGAAGCTCACTTTTATCTACCCACACAAACTTTACAAAACTTGTACCAGAAGGGAGTTGTAGAAATTAGAAAAATTGGAGCTGTGGATTTTTACTATCCATGCTAAAATATACGGGTGATTTTTATTGTTTTAAAAACGAACATAAGGATTATAGATGCAACACAGAATGCGGTTTACAATTTTGTTAGGGGTGGCTTTGTTAGGGAGTTTGTGGGCAACAAATCATCATCATAAGTCTCATAAAGAGGAAAAGGCTCTTGAAAAACCAGCTCCCTTGTTGAGCGACACAGAAATTGGATTACGCAAAGTACCCCTAGAGGATGAGCAAGACCTTGTATTGAAGGCTTATGATTTTCATCGAAAACCTCCCGGAGAGAGCCAACGCTTTGAACGCGCTTATGAAAATGCCCCGCCCATGATTCCTCATGACACTACAGGACTTTTACCCATCACAAAGGAAAATAACCAGTGCTTGGGTTGTCATATGCCCGATGTAGCCAGCAGTGTGGGCGCAACCCCAGTGCCTCCCTCCCATCTCTTTGACTTCCGCAACAATCATCCAATTAAGGAAGGAAAAATCAGCGATGCGCGTTTCAACTGCACGCAATGCCACGCCCCTCAAGCAAATGCCCAACCTGTAGTTAAGAATAATTTTAAACCCATATTTACCAGTAAAAACCTAGAGTTTCGTTCAAATTTCATGGATGTCGTGAATGTGGGTGTGAAGGATTGGAGTCAAAAGGCGAAGCACTAATTATGGATGTTAAAATTTTAGCGCACCTAGGCGTGGCGGTACTTGTAGGGGGGTGTTGGGTGGGCGATCCTGCCGATGTAGACCCCAATCTTCCAGACATAGATACGCTGAATGAATGCGCACAGATTAAAGACGAATGCCGTGGGAATAAAAATGGTGATATCGCCACCACCTCACCCTCTAAAAATTGGGGGAGTTTTCACACCATTTCTTTAAATGGTGTGAAAATGGCACATGGGGGCAAGTTTTCTATTTCCGATCTGCCTCCTACAGGAGGGGGTTACATCCCCTACTACCCCATGAATCCTATGATGTACCCGGGAATGTATGGCATGTCCCCGATGATGGGGATGTATCCGATGAATATGTACCCTTATGGGATGTATCCTATGACAATGGGCATGCCCATGATGTATGGGCCTTGGTGGTGATCAATAGATAGTTACATGTTCAGGTTTGCAGAAAAGAACGAGTTCCTTACCATTTTCCAAGTGGTAGAGCTCGATCGAGCCTTGATCGAGCACAAAATCCACGCTACAATCATTTAGGGCGACTTCTACGCGTTGCATGTTAGGTTCTTTGCGGTCAGCTTTCATACTTATAATCACTCCATTAAAAGCCATAGGATCTAATTTAAGTCGCTGGCTAAAGTTGGGGATAAGAACTTCGATCACTTTGAGGACAATTGTGATATCATCGTCCTCCTGACAGCTTTCTACTTCGCTAGCACTGCATTTAGCCTGCACTACCACTTGATGTGCTTCAAAATGCACTCTATATTTTCCCTCTCCTCTTTCATGCAAGGAAATCTTACCCCGAATGCGATTCTTGACATAGATGCTCATGAATTTCCTTTAATCACAAATCAAAAGGTTTATTCTAGCATATTAAGATTGATAGAGAGTTAGCGCGGACTACTCTACCACCCTGCCAAGCAAAATTCCGCCCTCATAGGTGTGGCAAAGGGCTTTGTAATGCCCGGGAGGCGTATGATCTAAGAAGCTTTCATTGATCAAAATATCCCCATCAATTTCCAAGCCCCAACGCCTATCGCGCGCCTTTAAAAAAAGCCCATCCTCACTCAAACCCTCTACAATAACATCTAAAGTTTGCCCAACAAGTTGTTGCATAGAAGCTTCTACTTGCGCTTGCACAAGGGCATTAATTTGATCCAAGCGAGTGTTAATAACCTTGTTTTGGACTTGAGGCATTGTATAAGCCTTTGTGCCTTCCTCAGGACTAAAGGCAAAAAGATTAATGCGATCAAAACTAAAACTTTGTAAAAACTCCTGCAATTCTGCAATATCGCTCTCTTGTTCGTGAGGATGGCCTAATAATAGCGTGGTGCGCAAAAAGCTAGCCGGCACAGCGCGCATAGCCTCCAAAAGCTTGACATGTGTGGCTTTATCAGAGTTACGGCGCATGGTCTTAAGCATAGAATCTGAAATATGCTGGATGGGCATGTCAAAATAATTCATAAAGATGGGAGAATTAGCGATGGCCTCAATAAGTTCTAGGGTGGTTGTGGTGGGGTAAAGATAGAAAATGCGTGCGCTTTTAAGTGCGTCCTGCTTGTCAATAGCCTTAATCAGCTGGATTAATCCGTCTTTTATACCCTTATCTTTAAGATAAGAGCTAGAATCTTGAGCAATGAAGCTCACATCGCTAAAACCTTGTTTGGCTAATTGTTCTATCTCTATTAATACGCTCTTTATATCTTTGCTTTGCAAGCGACCTTTAAAACTAGGGATGGCACAAAAACTACAACTCTGGTTACACCCCTCTGAGAGTTTTACATGGGCGTGCACTTGCGATCCGATGATGGTGCGCTTTTGTGCCCCTGCTAAAAAAACCTGTTTGGAAAATTGGCTTTGTTTTTGGGCTAATAGCGTGTCGATTTTATCATAATCGCCCACCCCTGTAAAAATGTCAATTTCTGGCAATTCTTTAGCCAGTTCTTGTTTGTAACGCTCACTCAAACATCCGCTAGCCACCACCAATGCCCCCTCTTTGCGCCCATTGATGGCCTCAAGTAAAACCCTAATACTCTCTTCTTTGGCAGATTGGATAAACCCGCAGGTGTTGATAATAATCACATCGGCTAGCCCCATCTCTGAAGTGAGCTCATAATGGGCGAGCTTGCCTAGCATCACCTCGCTATCTACCAAGTTTTTAGAACAACCAAGAGAGACTAAATGCAATTTAGGCAATATAATCTCCCTGTGTGTCTACTTCCCAAAAAAAGTCGATCCATGAAGTGGCCTCTTTTAAAGTGTAGTCCGCTTGGAATTGTGCGTTTTTATGAGCAAAGAGCACCGCGCTTCTAAAATGCATTTGGGGGTATTTTTCCTGCAAAACCTGCATCACTCCAATAAAGCTCTTTCCGCTGTCAATAATCTCATCCACTACTAAAACACTTTTGTGTTGAGGTTTTAAAAGTGGAATATTATCAATTTCTAATTTTCCCTGTGTGCGATCAGTGCCATAAGAGCTCGCATTGATGGCATAAACTTCTTTGATATCCCAGTGCAAGCCCAAAAAATGCGCTAAAGTCATCCCCCCACGCAAAATAGAAATAATGGCTTGGGGTCTGAAGTCTTTCTGCACCATTTTAGCCAAATCCACCACATCCTGCCTAAACTCATTATAACCATAGTAGAGACGCATTAAATCCCCTTGTAGTAGTGTTGCATGAAAGCCTTGATCCCCACCCCCTCAAAGTTAGGACGCAGACCTAAATCTACTAAGCTTTGCTCTAAGGCGTTGATTACCCACGCGCTTTGATAAACCTCGATGATCCCCATGTGGTTAATGCGCAAAAGATAATCTTTTAAGGTGTCCTGCCCTCCGGCCACCAACACCCTGTATTTGTGGTGTAAATGTTTTCTAATACGACTGGCCTCTTGGTGATAGATCACAGACATACAAGGAGCAGGGCTTTTAGGATAGAGAGAAAACCCTAAAGCCTCAAGGGCTAAGTTAGTGCTTTGTGCGCGCTTTCTTGTGGCTACATACAAGGCATCCAGCCCGCCCAAATCCTGCAGGCTATCAAAGTATGTTTTCAATCCTAAAATATGAGAAATACCAGCAGTAAAAGCGGTGGTGTTTTTTTGTTGGTTTTTCAACTCTAGGGCAAGATTAAAATAATAGCCCTTATTTTCTAACTTTGAGAGGGCAAAATCGCTCAAACCCAAAAAGCTCAAACCCACAGGTAACATAAAGGCTTTTTGACTCCCCCCAATGAGCACATCGACATGATTTGTTTGGAGAGGTTCGACTCCTAAAGCGGTGATCGCATCGATGATGGTGATGATCTTGGGATTATAAGTTTTGAGCACTTGAGTGATCCCCTCAAAATCCAAACGCAAACCCCCCGAAGATTCGCACACCTGCAAGGCGACAGCGTGAATGGTGGGGTGAGCTTGCAGAGTTTCTAGCACCTGCTTAGAAGTGATGGGGGTGTCCCACGCGCTCTTAAGCTCCACCACACTTAAACCATGCGCTTGGGCGATCTTGGCAAAGCGTTCTCCAAATTTGCCATTGTTAAGCACCAAGAGAGCGGGCTCTTTTGTAGGGCGCACAAATTGCAAAAGAGCGGCTTCCATTGCTCCTGTGCCACTGCTCACTAAAGTTAGCACCTCAGCAAGTCCGATCATCTCTTTTAATTTGTCGCGCACACAAGCAAAAATGGCTTCAAATTCAGGAGTGCGGTGGTGCAAAATGGGTTGGCTTAAGGTGTTAGAGATACTAGGATAAATGGGGGTTGGTCCGGGGGTGAATAGTAGGGATTGCAAAATGGCCTTCCGCAAAAAAATAAGTTTGAGTATAGCATAGAGAGTGTAGAATACGACTTAAAAAGGCCTGCAATGCGCGCTTTTTTGTGTTTTCTCTGTTTGTCTCTAGGCGTGCATGCAGCACCATCTTTTCAAGTTCAGAATATCAAAAACACGATTTATCAAATGGCACTCTATCAGGCCAAAGTCAGACACAATATTAGCACTTTGAATAACAGGTTAAGCATCATCGTTTTGGATATCCGTGCACGCAGAGTGCAGATGGATGACATCTCTAGCGCGCGTGTTCTTGAAGTGTTTAGAGAAAACACTGCGCTCTTCCGTATTTTGCAAGATTATTATGGCCACAACGACGGCCTCTTTAATTATTTAGAAGGGATTTTGGAGGGCTATAAATCCATCGCTAGAGACATGCAACACACCGCACCCTTGCAAGATTGCATGCCAATCATGCGCGATATTCTTACACAGCTCCAAGCCATTGTGATGTTAGAAAAGCAACTTGATAATCTTATTGAGCAATGATTAAACCTTGCCCCCTTTTTTTTGCAGAGTTTGCAAAAAGTTGGGGATAGCTCCCTTAGCACTCAGTTTTTTGGCAAATTGACCCATCTGCTCGAAGCGTTTTAAAATACGATTGATCTCAGCCACATCCAACCCCGCGCCCAAAGCGATGCGTTTTTTGCGGCTTCCATTTAAAATAGACGGATTTTCCCTCTCTTTGGCCGTCATAGAGGCGACCATCGCTTTAATTTTTTTAATCTCTGTGGAGTTTTCTAAATCCATGCCCTTAAGCGTGCCCGCCACCCCACTAAGCCCGGGAATCATAGACACTAAAGAACTCAGCGAGCCTAATTTTTTGATTTTCTCAATTTGTTCTAAAAAGTCGTTGAAGTTTAATTGCCCTTTTTTAAGCTTTTTAGACAGATTCTTGGCATCTTTGACATCGATTACACTGGCTGTTTTCTCTGCCAAGCTCACAATATCCCCAGCACCCATCAAGCGTTGAGCGATGCGCTCAGGCACAAACACATCTAAATCTGGAATCTTCTCCCCATGCCCAATAAAGCGCAAGGGAATTTGTAATTGATGGGCGATCCCCAAAGCTACCCCGCCCTTAGAATCGCTATCAAACTTGCTTAACACCACCCCGCTAAGACCTATTTCTGTATGGAAAGTTTGTGCCGAGCGCACCCCATCCTGCCCACTGAGCGCGTCAGCCACATAAAAGGTCTCAAGGGGTTTTAACAAGTTTTTTAAAGCTTTAAGCTCTTCCATCAGAGGTTTATCAATGGCCAAACGCCCCGCGCTATCTACAATCACCACATCAAACTGCCCCTCTTGGGCGCGCTTTAAAGCCCCCTTAGCGATGTCTAAGACGCTGTCCTCTTGGTGGTAAACCTCTATGCCAATTTGCTCCCCTAAAACTTGCAACTGCTCAATAGCGGCTAATCTCTCTAAATCACACGCCACTAACAACACTTTCTTATGCCGGGTTTTAAGGTAGTTGGCTAATTTGGCACAAGTGGTGGTTTTACCCCCCCCTTGCAGTCCGCACATTAAAACAATAGTAGGAGGCGTGGGAGCGTAAACAAAACCACTAGAAGCCCCGGGCACGCTCAAAATTTCTAACAAACTCTCTTGCAGAGAATCTAAAAACTGCTGTTTGCCAATGCCCTTAGCTTTGGTTTTAGCCTCAATATTTTTCACTAACTCTTTGGCGACCTTGTGATGGACATCATTGCGTAAAAGAGCCTTTTTAAGCTCATCTAGGGCTTTTTCTAGGGCTTTTAAGTCATCTTGAAAACGGATTTTGCCTAAGGCGTTTTTAAAAGATTGTGTGAGGGTGTCAAACATGTATTATCCTTGCAACATAGAGAGTTCTTTTTGTATTTGGGCTTGCTTTTCTTGAATGGCTTTGAGCCGTTCATGCAAGTTATCTAAGAGGGCTTTGGGGGCTTTGGCTAAGAATTGTGGGTTGTCTAAATTCAATTTAGTCTGTTCTTTTTGCAATTTTTCTAATTGTGCTTTTAAACGCCCCACAAGCGCGCTCACATCTACCCCCTCTAAGCTCACATGCACCACGCCTAGCTCGCCCGTGTCGCTCAAAGCTTTAGGTGGTTTGCTACTGCTTAAGTGCACATGGGCAATTTTACTCAGTTTGCTAATAAAGTGTCTATCCTCAGTTTCTAGGGCGATTTGGCTTTCAATATAAGCCTGTTCAATGGGGGTGTTGAGCAAAATTTTTAGCCGTCTTAGAGCTGTAACACTCTCTTTAATCAACTTAAAGCGCGTTTCTAAAGCCTCATCTTGTTTGGTATCTATTGGGTAGGGGCTCACCATAATGGAGGGGCTTTGCTCTAAGGTGCTTTTATTGAGATGTTGGTAAAGATATTCGCTCACAAAGGGCATAAAGGGGTGCAAGAGACACAAACCCTCTTTAAAGACGCTCACAAGTTCGCCAAAAACCCGACTAGATTGCTCCGTATTTTTGTAAGCTTTAGAAAACTCCAAAACCCAATCGCAAAACTCTCCCCAAAAGAAACGATAAAGGGCAGTGGCAGCATCGTTAAAGCGGTAGAGTTCGAGTGCGCTACGCACCTCTTTAGTGGTCGCATTTAAACGGGATTTGGCATAAAGCCCTAAATTGGTTTGATAGTCTATAACCTCTTGAGCTTCCTGTGTGCTTAAAAACAGAGCAGCGTTGTAGAGTTTGTGGCTGAAATGTCGGGCTTGCTCTAAGACTTTGGGGTTTAGACATAAATCCCGCCCCTGCACGCACAACATCGCTAAGGCAAAACGCAGGGCATCGCTTCCATAGGTTTTAATGAGCTCTAAGGGGTCGATCACATTCCCCTTAGATTTGCTCATTTTCTCCCCATTTTCATCGCGCACCAAAGCATGTAAATAGATGTGTTTAAAGGGGAGCGCACCTAGCAAACTCTCCCCGCTTAAAAGCATTCTAGCCACCCAAAAAAAGAGAATATCAAAGCCGGTTATGAGCACACTATTAGGATAGAAGTCTTTCAAGTCATCAGCATGAAACTTCACCCCCTCAAAGCCCTCTAACCCTTCTTGGGCAAAACCTAGAGTGCTAAATGCCCAAAGCCCAGAGCTAAACCAAGTGTCTAGGACATCTGGGTCTTGTTCTAGGTGGGTGTCTTGGCATTGTGGGCAGTGGGTGGGCAAATCTTGGGGCACAAATTGATGCCCCTTAGAACAGGTGAAAACAGGAATGCGATGCCCCCACCATAATTGGCGGCTAATGCACCAAGGGCGCAACTCCTGCATCCATGCGTTGTAATTATTGCGCCAATGGGAGGGGTAAAATTGCGCCAAACCTTGCGCCATTTTCTCTATAGAGCCCTGCGCGACTTCTTGTTTGACAAACCATTGTTTGGAGATATAGGGCTCAATGGAGCTAGCACAGCGGTAGCATTTGCCCACTTGATGTAGATGATCTTTGATCTCTACAATAAACCCGCCTGCTTTAAGTGCCTGCACAATGCCCTCTCGTGCTTCTAGGCGATCTAACCCGGCAAATTGCCCTGCATGCGCGTTTAAAACCCCTTTTTGATCAAAGATGACTAAGGGTTCTAGTTGGTGGCGTTTGCCCACTTCATAGTCATTGGGATCATGCGCAGGGGTTACTTTGACACACCCGCTCCCAAAACTAGGGTCTACAAAAGAGTCGGCAATGATAGGAATGGGGCGCTTATTCAAGGGTAAAAGGGCGTTTTGTCCGATGAGGTGTTGGTATCTTTCATCCTCCGGGTGCACCATTAAGGCGACATCTCCAAAAAAGGTTTCTGGGCGCGTGGTGGCGACCACCACCTCCCCACCTCTCTCTAATGGATAGCGCAAATAATACAGCTTGCCCGCCTCTTGCTCATACTCCACTTCAATATCTGCTAGCGCCCCATCTTTACAACACCAGTTGATCATATAGGTGTCCTGCACGATCAAACCTTGATCAAACCATGTTTTAAAGGCGATTTTTACAGCCCTCTCCAAGCCAGCATCCATGCTAAAGCGCAATCGACTCCACGCACAAGAAATCCCCAATTCTTGCATCTGCTCTACAATCTGCCCCCCACAAGACTCTTTCCACTCCCACACTTTTTTAACAAAGGCCTCTCTTCCAATCTCCTCTTTTTTGATCCCTTGGGCCAAAAGTTGTTTTTCAACCACATTTTGAGTCGCAATCCCAGCGTGATCTAAACCGGGTTGATAGAGCACCCTGTAGCCATCCATGCGCTTAAAGCGCACTAAAATATCTTGCAAACTAAGAGTAAGGGCATGCCCCATGTGCAAACGCCCCGTAACATTGGGTGGGGGCATAATGATAGCAAAGGGGGGTTTGGCAGAATCGCTGTCCACCTCAAAGTAGCCCCGATCTTGGCAAATCTGGTAAAAATGCTTTTCTAAGGCTGAATCAAAAGGGGGGAAATGCATAAAAATCCTTGGGAATTTTCCCCCTATTCTAGCCTGAAGTGGCTTAAAAAGGGCAGATTAGGGCATTTTGAAGTGGTGCTACAGGTGCACCATACGAGCGTAAGGTTTGGGGATGTCGATCTCTTGCCCCAAGCTCAAGGCGGCGTTAAAGCACCAAAAGGGGTTTTTGAGCAGAGCGCGCGCTAGATAGATCGCATCCACCACTTGACTACCTACCAATCTTTGCGCCATCTTGGGCTCTTCAAGCAACCCACCCCCAATAGTGGGTTTGTCCAACGCTTCTTTGAGATAGTCTGCATAAGGGATTTGATAGCCCGGATAAGCCTTAATAGGAGCTTCCACTACACCCCCGCTACTCACATCCAAAGCGTCATAAAGGGGACTTAGAGGCTCTAAGAGTTGTGCTATGGTCTGTGGGGTATTGCCTTGTGGGTGGTAGTCTGTAGCCGACACCCTTACGATTAGAGGTAAGTCTATAGCTTCTCTTAGGGCTTGCAAGATTTCTTGTAAAAGCAATGCGCGATTCTTTCCATAGGCATCGCTTCTCTGATTACTCAAAGGGGATAAAAAGCTACTGAGCAAATACCCATGCGCAGCATGGATTTCTAGCGCGTCAAAACCCGCTTGCTTTGCCCTAAGCCCGGCTTGCTTAAACTCTAAAACGACTTGTTTGATGTCTTGTGCATCCATCTCTTTGGGCATGGCGTATTGATCGTTAAAACGCAAAGCAGAAGGGGCTAAAAGTTGGGTGTCTTTCAGCTGTCCTTTCCTGCCCGCATGCCCAATTTGTAACGCCACTTTAGAGTCGTATTTGTGGCACTCGCTAACAATCTTGGCTAAACCCTCCACATGCCCCTCTTCATAAATGCCTAGATCGCCCGGATCGATTCGCCCCTTGGCACTCACTGCGGCCACTTCAAAGATGATCAAGCCCACTTGTCCGATCGCGCGGGCTGTGTAGTGGTGGGCGTGCCAGTCATTGGTGTAGCCATTGATCGCGCTGTATTGATCCATAGGTGCCATTATTACGCGGTTTTTCAACTCCAAATCTCTGATTTTCCAAGGGCTAAATAACAAGGTTTTATGCATCTTTTCTCCTAATTTTAAACGCTTTGTATTTGAGGGGTTTCACACAGCGGAGGACTGATTTTATTGTAGCGATAGGCGTTATAACAGATACGCACACTCGCAATAAATACCATGAACGCTACCACCATAAAGAAAACACACAAAATCGCATCAATAATGTGGTTGGTTAGACTTTGTTTTAAGAGAGAAAGGATTTCAGGATCTTGCGTGTGGCCGATTTTTTCATAGAGAATCTGTGCAGTGGCGACATGGGAAACATGGTTGGCTACCTCATTATCGCTTTTGGGCATAACTTTTAAGATACCGCTGTAAAAGGTGATCCCTAAGATCAAAACCGCTGGGATTGCTGTAACAAGCGAATATTTAAAGCGTTGCATTTTAAAGAGAATGGTGGTACTTAGCAAAAGAGCTATACCAGCTAACATTTGATTGCTCACGCCAAATAAGGGCCAAAGGGTGTAAATACCCCCCTTGGGATCGATTGCTCCTTGATAGAGGAAATGCCCCCAAAGGCTGACACAAAGGAAAGTCGCTACCAAAACAGCCATTTGAGAGCTGGTATTCCCTAAGGGTTTATAAATATGTCCCAAGATATTTTGAATCATAAAGCGCGCAGTGCGTGTACCTGCATCTACGGCGGTGAGAATAAAAAGGGCCTCAAAGAGGATCGCAAAGTGATACCAAAATGCCATCACAGCGGGGTTACCCACAATGTGATAAACCAGCATGGACAACCCGATCGCAAAGGTGGGCGCGCCCCCTGTGCGGCTTAAAATGCTGTGTTCGCCAATATTGCGGGTCAGTTCTTGAATTTCTTGGGGAGTGATGGTAAAGCCCCAAGAGCTGATCACTTTGGCAGCTTGGGTAATGTCTGCACTAATCGCACTCTCAGGTGCATTGATTGCAAAGTAAAGCCCGGGGTGCAAGATAGCTGCCATGATCAAAGCCATAATCGCCACCACCGATTCCATCACCATAGCTCCATAACCCACTGCGCGCGCGTGGCTCTCTTTTTCAATAATCTTAGGTGTCGTGCCTGAGGCGATCAAGGCATGGAAACCGCTAATAGTCCCACAGGCAATAGTGATGAAGAGAAAAGGGAAAAGACTTCCGGCAAAGACTGGTCCGCTACCATTGATAAAAGCGGTAACTTTGGGGATTTGCAAAGGAGGGGCGACAACAATCACAGCCACTACCAGAACCAAAATCACCCCGATTTTCATAAAGGTGCTCAAATAATCGCGGGGTGCCATCAAAAACCACACGGGCAAATTAGAGGAAACAAACCCATAGCCAATCACAACCCATGCAAGTGTGGTCGCTTTGAGGGTAAAAAGTGCGCTCATGGTAGGATCATTGGCTACAACTTTGCCATAGTAGATCGCGCACAACAGCAATCCAAAACCAATTAAAGAGGCTTCTAGCACTTTGCCCGGGCGTAAAAAGCGCATATAAAGTCCCATAAAAATTGCAATAGGGATTGTCATGCTAATAGTAAAGAGTCCCCAAGGGGAATGGGCTAGAGCTTTGACCACCACCATTGCCAAAATCGCAATGATGATAATCATGATCCCCAAGATTCCAAACAACGCAAACCAGCCAACCACTGAACCCATTTCATCCTTGACCATCTCGCCTAAAGACTTGCCATTACGCCGCATGGACATAAACAGAGTCACAAAGTCATGTACACAGCCTCCTAGCACACTCCCAATGAGAATCCACAAAATAGAGGGTAAATACCCCATTTGGGCGGCCAGAATTGGTCCTACTAAAGGGCCAGCCCCAGCGATGGCAGCAAAATGATGTCCAAAAGTGATCGCCTTGTTTGTAGGGACATAGTCGCGCCCATCGTTGTGCACACAGGCGGGCGTGGCGTGTGTGTCATCTAGCCTTAAGACTTTGTAGGCGACAAAATGGCTATAAAAACGATACCCTAGGGAATAAATACAAATAGCTGCTACAACTAGCCAAAGCGTATTGATAGTCTCCCCCTTATGCAAGGCCAATACCCCCAAACACACCGCCCCTACAATAGCCACCAAGCCCCAAAACAAATGGCCCAATTTGCTCATCTTAGCTCCATGTTCCTAGTTTTCAAAGTAAAATTATAAAGATAATACGCATGAATTTTTCTTAAGAAACAAAGTTATCATGTTAGAATAAAGGCTTTGCAGAAAAGTCCTGTGCAAGAGAGGCTAGCTATGCTTTTTCACGCTCTAGAGAAACTCAAGAACAATCCGTGGATGGAGTTTTTAAAGCCTATTACCCAAAGCGCGCCATTTGCTACTTTAAATCAAAATTACATGCAGGCCTTAAGCGATGCGCAAGCTCGCCAAACGCGTGTATTCCCTCCTCCTAACGCGCTTTTTAAAGCTTTTGAGGCTACGCCTCTAGAATCTCTGCATACAATTCTGTTAGGACAAGACCCCTACCATGGAATCTTTACCTATAAAAATCAAGAACACCCTCTTGCAATGGGTTTGAGCTTTAGCGTACCCATCCATGCGCCTATTCCTAAGAGCTTACAAAATATTTATCAAGAGTTACAGCAGAGTTTGCATATCTCTCTGCCCACACATGGCAATTTGCAATCTTGGGCTAAACAGGGGGTGCTATTGCTCAATGCTATTTTGAGTGTGGAAAAAAATAAAGCCAAATCGCATGGGCACTTAGGGTGGGAGAGTTTTACAGATTCAATTTTGATACAACTTTCTCACTTGCAAAGACCCTTAGTTTTTATTTTCTTAGGGCGTGTAGCTCAAGAAAAAATCAAGCTTTTAAACTCCAATCCTCAACACTTGATTCTAAGCGCACCTCATCCAAGCCCTTTGGCTCAGCGCAGACCCCCATTTTTTCTAGGTAGTGGCATTTTTTCACACGCTCAGAGCTTTTTAAACCAAAAAAATATCGCAATGCGATGGGATTTAGACTAAAAGCCTTGACAAATAGTAAAAGTTTGAGGTAGAATTTTGATTTTGCATGCCCTCCCAAAAAGGGAGGGAGACCTGCAACTAGTCTTGGTTATTGCTGTTATTGCTGTTATTGCTGTTATTGCTGTTATTGCGATTGCTATTGTTGCTGTTATTGCTGTTATTGCGATTGCTGCTGCTGTTGTTGCTGTTGCTGCTCATAGCTTTTGTCTCCTTTCGTATATTTGAAGATCAAGTTACCTTGAAACTTCATAGGGCTACTATAGCGTATATTCCGTTTACTTTCGTAAACGGAATATCCATGTTTGGGGCTAATGGCCTAATAAAAATCTCTTCCAGTTCCACTCGATGTATTTCTTGATCCAAATTGCTACTTTACCACGCACACAAAAAGGACCTATTTGTCCTATTGCGTAACATGTACCAAAAGAGCAAAGGGTACCCTGAGGTGAGAATATAAAAGGATTTTTAGATTGGCCAGTGTCCGCATGGGTAAATTCTCTAGCCAAATAAATCCCCATTTGGCGAGCAAGTTGCGCAGTAGGGGGGTAAAAACGCCCCTGTGTAGTTTTAACTCCTGCACAATCTCCTAGAATAAAAATGCCTTTGCCCGGCAAATGAACGGGTTCTAAAAAGCTATTGACTTCCACACGCCCCCTCACACCTTTTAAAAACGCCGAATGGTCAATAACTTCACTCCCACGCACCCCGCATGTCCACACTAGAAAATCTGCCAAAATCTCCCTTTGTGCGCCCTCCTTTTCTACCAAAATGCCATGAGATTTGCATGCTAAAATTTTTGTCCCCACTTCCATTGTTACGCCTAATTTTTGCAGATAATCAAACCCTTTTTGAGCTAGCGTGGGTTTAAACATGGGCAAAATAGTGGGCATCGCTTCTATACAGGTGATTTGAAACGCCTTACCCTGCGAGATTATAGGCAGGGTATCGCTCAAAGCTCCCACCAATTCCACCCCGCTAAACCCCGCACCACACACCACCACACTAAAGGGGCGTTGCTCACGAAAGTTTTGCAAGGCGTTTAAAAGTTTTTGGTGCGTCTCTTGGGCATTCTCAAAATTGGTGATGCTTTGCGTGCACACTTCTACCCCGGGCACACCAAAACTCTCACTTCTAAAACCCAACCCAACAACGAGTTTGTCATAGCGATAGCTTCCCTCTTGAGCGATGACAAGCCCCTCTTGAATCTCTAAGATGCGATCTTGTATAAATTCCACTTCTTTGGGCAAAATTTCGCTTAAGGGGAGTGTGTATTGTCCCTTGAGACCGGCTAACACTTCATGTAAAAGCACACTGAAATAATGCAGAGGAGTTTGAGAAATCAGACGGATACGATATTGAGCGCGCGCCTTAGCGGGCAAACTTTTAATAAAAGAGAGAGAGGCATAACCCCCTCCTAAAACCAACACCTCTACCATTTAATTTTGACAACTGGTTTAATGAAATTAGCTGGCTTGTCCTTCATCCATGCGAGGGCTTGAGCCACCTCTTCAAATTTTCCTTCAAGTCTGTGGGTGATGATGGGCTTTACATCGAGTTTTTTAGTTTGCAAGAGGCGCGCGAGTTTTTCCATGCGATAACGCCCCCCCGGAGTCAAGCCCCCCTTGATAGTCTTATGCCCCATGCCTACATTCCAATCTAGGCGTGAAACGCGTAGGTAATCCCCTGAACCAAAGTAATTGACATTAGAAATTACACCGCCGTTAATGGCACATGCGCAGGCATCGCTTAAAATGTCCGTACCTCCCCCAGCGATCAAAATTTTATCAGCCCCCATTCCCTTAGTCAATTCCATGATTTGCTCTTGCATGGGAGCTTTGCTAAAATTAATAAAATGTGTTGCGCCATAGTGTTTATGCGCCACTTCATAGCGAAAAGGCACACAATCTACCGCGTAAATCTCGCTAGCCCCCATCAAGTTTGCCCCTGCTAAAGCCATCAACCCTACTGGACCTAGACCTACCACAGCCACGCGATCGCCGGGTTTAATGTCTGCAGACTCGGCGCAGTGAAAGCCGGTGGTAACCATGTCGCTAAGCATCACCGCTTCGCTAGGATCGACACCTTCGGGCAAGCGTCCTAGATTTCCATCCGCATCATTGACATGGATTTTCTCAGCAAAAACCCCATCTTTAAAATTAGAAAATTTCCAACCTGCTAGGGGAGCCTCTTCATGCTGGGGATAACCCCTTTGTGCCCCCGAAGAGCTCCAATTAGGGGTGATAGCCGGAATGATCACCTTATCCCCGGGTTTAAAGTCCTCTACCAAGTGTCCCACCTCTAAAACCTCCCCTACCCCCTCATGCCCTAAAAACATATCTGTGCGCTCCCCAATCCCTCCCTCATAGCAAGTGTGCAAATCTGAGGTGCAGGGTGCGACTGCAATTGGGCGCACAATAGCATCACGCGGACCACATTCAAGCTTTTTACGCACAGGTACCACACACTCTAAATGCTCTTTTTCAATAATGCCCACTTTGCCAATGCCCAACATTGCAAAACCCTTAATCATGAGACCCCTTTCAATGAAGTATAGATTCGAAGTATAGCACGCTAGTCTGAATGACTACATAGTTGCATCCCATAGAGTCCTAGTAAGAGCAATAACCAAGATATATAGATATAAGACATCAAGAACCACAAAATAGAAATCGATCCATAAAGCTCATGGTAGGTTCTATTATAGAGAATGTAATACACAAAGCCCCACTTCATCAGCGACCAACAAAGACTTGTACCTCCACTCCATGCCAAAAGATGCCATTTGCGCTTGAACGCTTTTTTTGTAGGAATAGAAAAAAGCAGTAAAAAATAAGCATAGATGGCTACCCATCGTAACAAAGCTAACAAATAGGGGTTGTGAATATTGCGGTGGATATAAATATTGAACAAAATGAGCAGTGAAAGCGCGCTTACAAGCACAAGACCTGTTCCAAACCCCCAGCAAAGAAAGATTTTAACACGGCCTATATGAATATACTTTCGAGATGGAGCGTTGAGAATCTGCGAGGCAATATAGCGGTAGTTTTCACAAAATAAGAAAAAGGCCAAAGCAATAAAGCTGATTTCAATAACTCCAAGCGTGCGGTTGTTGCGCATAAAAGACTGCAAGAAAAAATCCCCGATCTTCATAAAGTCAGGGCTATTGGGCAAGAAAAAGGTTTCTACCTCAAAAGCTTTAGAAAAGGGGTTAACAAAGATGAGGGCAATGAAGAGCAATACCGGAGAAAGGGAGAGAATAGTATAAAAGCTCAAAGAAGAGGCGTAATAGAAAATCCTAGTAATTTCATCAAAACGGGGTTCAAATTTGGATTGATAGAAACAAAGACAATAACAAAATAGGGCGCACACACGCTTGAAAACACGCGCCCAAAAAAGGCGAAGTTTGGACATTAATGGCAGGTGGTGGCGATTTGTAGACCGCACTCCTCAAGCATGGCAATATCTTTAGCAGGCGCATCCCCTTTAGTGGTCAAATAATCCCCTAATACGATCGCTTGCACACCACAATCAAAGATTTCTTTTTGCGAGTCTTTAAAAACCACTTCGCGCCCGCCTGCTATCATCAAGCGCGCTTTAGGCAAAAACTCCCTAGCTAATACCAAGCACTCCAACGCCTCTTCAGGGCTCATAATGGGTTGTTTGATAGGCAGAGAGGGGCTGGGGATAAAAAAATTAATGGGCGTGGTGGCTGGGGCTAGAGATTGTAAAACGCGCAACATGTCAATGCGATCTTGATAGCTCTCACCCATGCCAAAAATCCCCCCACTGCATAGACTCAAGCCCACTTTTAGAACATTTTCACAAGTTTGGTAGCGTTCTTCCCAAGGGTGGGTAGAGCAAATTTGAGGGAAGAAATTTTGCGAGGTTTCTAAGTTGTGGTTGTAGCTGTCAATACCATTTTCTTTTAAAAACTTTAAAGACTCCACATCGGCACGCCCACAACAAGCAATCAAGTGTAAATCGGGCACTTCCTCTTTGATTGCCCGTCCTAAACCAGCGATATAATCGCATTTTTTAGAATCTAAGCCTCGCCCAGAAGTTACCAAACAAAAGCCCAACGCTCCAAAAGCGCGCAGGGTTTTAGCCTCATAAACCACCTCTTCAGTCTTTTTAAACTTATAACGCCGAATTTTGCCTTGATGATGCGAGCTTTGGGTGCAATAAGCGCAATCCTCGCTACAATCTCCACTACTGACATTAGAGATAGAACATAGAAAAATTTCTTGCATGGAAATCCTTTAAGGGCAAGAGAGCCAAAGAATCGAACTTTGCAACGCTTAGGACACCTAAACGCTCTTTGGGTTTGAAGCCCAAGGCACGCACCAGCCATGCTCGCTCTCCGCTGGCATTATAACAAATTAAGTTAATTCCTCGTATTTTAGCGATCCTTGCGATGCACAAAGGGGCGTTTAGACACCCCCGTATAAGTAGACTTAGGGCGGATGATGCGGTTATTAGCTCTCTGTTCTAAGGCATGTGCCATCCACCCAGCTGCACGAGACATCACAAAAAGTGGGGTGTAATAGAGCCGTTCTAAACGCATGTAGTGATAGACCAGTCCCCCGAAGAAATCAATATTATCAGGCAGGCCCTTTTCTTTTTTAACCTTATCTCTAATGGCTAGGGCGATGTCAAAGAGAAGTGGGTCGCCTAAATTTTTTAGCTGTTTGGCTAGCTCAACCCCCACTGCACTTCTGGGATCGGCTTCTTTGTAGATTCGATGCCCAAAGCCCATGATCTTTTCTTTCTTGGCAAAGAGAGCATCGACTTCTTGCAGGGCTTCTTGCACACTTTTAAAACGCAAAATAAAAGCAATGGCCACTTCATTAGCTCCCCCGTGTAAACGCCCTTTTAAAGTGCCAATGCCAGTAGCTACACAAGAGTGGATGTCTGAAAGAGTGCTCGCTGTGATGCGATTGGCGTAAGTGGAGGCGTTAAACTCATGTTCGGCATAAAGGGTGAGCATGGAATCCATCGCCTTGACTTCTACAGGCAAGGGAGGCTGTTGGCGTAAAAACTCTAAGAGATAAGTAGCCATGCTCTTATCAGAGCACAGAGATATTTTTTGACCATGCTTGTGGTAGTGATGCCAATAGATGAGCATGGAGGGTAAACTTCCTAAGATTTGCACCGCTTTCACATGTTGATCAGAAAAATCCAACGCCTCACTAGCCACACAACCCAAAGCCACAACCCCAGCTTTGAGCACATCCATAGGATGCGTGCTGATGGGCAGAGCCTCTAAAACTTGGCGCACCACTAAGGGGAGCTGTCTAAATTCTTGCAATTTAGTCTTAAATGCGCAAAGTTCAGATTCGCTGGGTAGATGTCCTATAAGCAAAAGATGGGCGACTTCTTCAAATTCTGCCCCTTGCACCAAATCCTCAATGCTATACCCTCTGTAATTGAGCCCCTCACCTGTACCCACAGCGGAAATCGCCGAAGAACCCGCGACAACACCTGCCAAACCATCCATATTTGCTCCTTAATTGGAATAAGGGATTATAGCAAGTCTTAATCTCCGATATTACTATAAAGAGCGATCACATCCTCATCTTCTTCGATACGATCTAAAAGTTTCTCAGTTTCTGCTAAAGCCTCAGGATTTAAACTAATGGGACTGGTAGGGAGGCGTTGTAGTGTGGCTTTGTGTATGGGAAGTTTGAGTGCCTCAAAACCCTCATTAAGTTGTTTGAAGTCTTGATAATCCCCGATTGCAAAAAAACTCTCTTCTTCCACTTCTAGGCTCTCTAATCCATAATCAATTAAACTTAATTCTAAATCTTCTAAAGAAAGAGAGAGGACTTTTAAATCCTCTAAATGCCCCTCTAAAACACTTTTGCGCGAAAACATAAATTCTAACGATCCATTAGGCACCATGCTAGCCCCGGGGGTCTTATTAAAGTAGCTTTTGAGATTAGCCACCGTGCGCGTGGGATTGTCTGTCATGCATTCAACAAAGAGCAAAACCCCATGATTAGCCTTGCCCTCATAACTCACTTCTACTAACTGCCCCTCTTTGCTGTTTGCCCGCTTGATGGCTGCTTCAATATTATCTTTGGGCATATTTTGGGCTTTGGCATTGAGTATGGCCGTGCGTAATTTGGCATTGCTCCCTGGATCGCCCCCACCCTCTTTGGCTGCCATAGTGATCGCCTTAGCCAATTTGGGGAAAATCTTACTCATCTTGTCCCAACGCTTTTCCTTTGCTGCGCGTCTGTATTCAAAAGCGCGTCCCATTAAAATCCTTTTTGTAAGAGTTGCACCACCTCTTTAGCGTGGTAGCTAATGATAATATCCGCTCCTGCACGCTTAAAACTTGTCATGGTCTCTAAAAGCAAGCGATCGTAATCCATAAGATTATGAGATTGAGCTAGTTTAAACATGGCGTATTCTCCACTCACATTATAGAGGGCAAGGGGTAAAAGGGTGCGCTCTTTAATCGCGCGCACAATGTCTAAATAAGCTAATGCGGGTTTGACCATTAAAATATCCGCCCCCTCGCTTGAATCATTCAGACTTTCTAAAATGGCTTCGCGTCTATTGGCTGGATTCATCTGATAGCCCTTGCGATCGCCAAACTCGGGCGCAGATTGGGCGGCATCTCTAAAAGGACCATAATAGCTACTGGCAAATTTGCTCGAATAACTCATAATGGGCAAGGTGGTAAAGCCATGAGAATCTAAGGCATGGCGCAAAGTGCTCACCATGCCATCTAACATAGCACTAGGGGCTAGCATATCCACCCCACTTGTGGCTAAAATCAAAGCTTGTTGGGCTAAAATCTCTAAGCTAGCATCGTTATCTAGGCATTGATGTGAATCTAAAATCCCGCAATGTCCATGGTCGGTGTATTCACAAAAACACAAATCGGCGATCACGCACAAAGAGGGAAAGCGTGTTTTAATGACCTGCGTGGCTTTGGCAACGGGGTGATTCGGGCTTAAGGCAACTGAACCCCTAGCGTCCTTATGTTTAGGCAAACCAAAGAGTAAAATAGTGCGCAGACCCATATTCTGTAATTGGGTACATTCCTCTAAAAGGCTATCTAATCCCATTTGAAACACGCCGGGCATAGAGGCGATGGGTGTTTTGCCCTCGCCTTCGCGTACAAAAAGGGGAGTAATAAAATCATGGGGGTGCAGGTGTGTTTCACAGACTAGATCGCGTAAAACTTGATTCGATCGCAAGCGTCTTAGGCGTTTGAACATAGGTATCCTTTTTAGTTTTTATTTTATTTTAGGTGCTTTTCTTGTTGGGGGGGGGGGGGGTAAAAAGGGGAGAAAACTCACGCATAATGCAGTTTTGAATGCTAAACACATTTATCCCCCTTTCATAGCTATAGGTCAAGGTAAGTCCCAAAGTGTCTAGGGCTGTTTTGATAATATACATCCCTAAGCCAAAACCATGCGCCTCGCTTTGGTGCTTGTGCTGAAAATAGGGCTTAAAGTAATGGGCTAGTTCTTCTTTCATGGGTTGCCCTTGATTAGAAACAACTAAATTTTTCCCCAAAATGGTAACTTTAGCCTGCTTATTAGGGCTGTACTTGAGAGCATTATCCAACAGATTCTTAAAAACAAGCGCAAAGAGTTCAAAATCTGTTTGAAAAGTGCAATTAGACACAGCAGCACATATAGAGGTGCTATTATGCTCTAACAACAACATATTTTTTACCCGTTCTAAGAGCTCTTCCATTGTAAAGATTTCTGTTGTGATTTTATAGTTTTTAGATGAAAGTTGTTCGATGCGAGCAAATTGCTCAATAAGAGCGTTCAATCTTTGAAAAGTCCGCACCAATCTCTCTTTTTGAGTTTGATTGTCTACCATCTCGGCGACAATGATTCCTTTTGTAATAGGAGTGCGCAATTCATGCATAATAGCGCGCAAAAATAAAATACGCGATTCATTGAGCCCCTTAATTTTTTTAATGGCACTATCAAAAGCAGAGGCTAAATCCCCGATTTCATCTTGTTGGGCAATTTTACACTCAATATCCATCTCTCCATTAGAAAAGCGATGTACTTTTTTGCGCAATTCGTTGATGGGCATAAATCCTTGCAAGACAAACACGAAGATCATCGTAATCAAAAACCCCCCTACAAAAATGGCGAAATAATAGTTATGATAAGAGGTTTTTTGAATCTCATGGTAGAGCACAGAACCCCCATTGCCCTTAAGGGAGATAAAAATCGTATTACCTACTTTGAGAATACTCGCTAGAGGATTGTCATCGCGTTCAATCTTGCCATTTTGGGCTGCTAACACTTCACGCAACTCTTCTTGAGTGATTTCTTGAAATCCTAATTCGTGCAAATAAACCTCAGCAGAGTAGCGATTGTGCTGGTCGGCTAAAACTTGGTTAATGGTGGTTACAAATTGTTGGTGGCGGATTTGGGTTTGGAAGTTTTCATGATCGATTTGAGAGCGGATAAAATAGTAAGAGAACGCCCCAAAGCTCGCTAGAGAAATCACAAATAAAAAAACAATCTTGCTAAAAATAGACAAAGCTGTTTGGGCTAGTATTCTAGTTTATAGCCCACTCCTCGCACAGAGATAATATACTTGGGTTTTTTAGGATCGTCCTCAATCTTGGAGCGCAAACGCCCAATAATGACATCAATACTCTTATTAGAGCTCTCTGGATTGATGGATTCAGACTCAATGGCAATCGACTCTCTGGAAAAAACAGAGCCCTTTTTACTGATCAACAAGGTTAAAATCTCATACTCTGCGCGAGTCAAATCCAGTTTTTTATTGTGCATATAGACTTCTCTAGCATCTTTATCAATCTTAAAAAGATGGCTTTTGGAAGCATCTTCGCCTTCGGATATAGGCTTTTTATTATAACGCCTCAAAAGGGACTGGATTCGTGCTAAAAGCTCCTTAGGATCGTAGGGTTTAGGGATATAATCATCTGCTCCATACTCAAGTGCCTTAATTTTGTCATCAATATCATTACGAGCTGAAGAAATGATAATGGGGATGTCTTTTTGTTTGGAAATCTTACGGCACACTTCAAGGCCGTCCAAATTAGGCAAGGTCAAATCCAATAACAAAAGATCGTAGTGTTGGGTCGTGGCTGCGCTGATGCCTGTATAGGGTTCATCATAATTCACAACCGCGATGCCATGTTGGTGAAAAAACTCGCTCAAAATCTCAGCAAGCTCAACATCATCTTCTATCATCAAGATTTTGATCACAAATATACCTTGTAAAAAATTCGCCCAAACATCTTATTATACCTTCAATAAATCTAGTCTTGTTGGTAGACTTTAAGCCGTTCTTGCACCACAAAAAGTTGGTACTGCAAGTAGTTGAGCACAAGATCAAGCTTAGTGGGCAAATCCTTAATCTGATGTGCTCTAAGACCTTCAAACAATACTAAAGTCTTTTGCTCAAGGTCTTTTAAAAAAGCCTGTTCCTCTTGAGACATGCGCACAGAGGGCTTAGCTTCAGCTACTACCTTAGGCTTAGGGCCTTTTTGATCGATCTCATCTAAAGTCTGCGCGATAATATTTTTTAATTCCATTCCAATAACCATTTTTCAATTGCGCGCAACTCATCAGAGCTTGTAGCTTGGATGAATAGCTTTTGCATTTTTTGGAGCTCGAAGCGTTGCAAGGGAGCGTACTCATGCAACTGGGCACCAGGCTGGCTCAAACGTTTCACGCCACCTAAAGCCTCCGAGTTGGTAGGATCTTTCTCTAACACGCTATGATAAACCCCTAGAGCTTGTGATTTGAGGCCTTGTAACTCATAAACACTGGCCAAGGCGATTGTTTGTTCCAAGAAACTCTCCATATTTGTCTGTTTATTATACAATATAGGCTTTTAAGCATTGCTTTAATGGATGGCGCATGGAAGTACACATATTATATGTTATTGTCGCAGGACTTGGGTTAAGCGTGGTGAGCGGGCTCTTGCTCAAGCGTATGGATATGCCCATTATCATTGGCTATATTTTAACAGGCCTCATTCTGGTTGCCGTCTTTCATATTGATGAATTTGAGTCCCTTTCAGATATTGCGGATTTTGGAATTGTCTTTCTGATGTTCATGATTGGCCTAGAATTTAATTTTGACAAACTCAAGACGATGAAACAAGAAGTTTTGGTCTTTGGTGGCTTACAAGTCGTGGTTACCTCCTTGATTTTTGTCATCTTTGGCTACTATGTGATGGGGGCTTCTTGGGGTTTTTCCTTAGTGGTTAGCATGGGTTTTTCTCTCTCTTCAACAGCGATTGTGCTAAAATTTTTTGAAGAGAGCAGGCAACTTAGCACACCTGTAGGCAAAATCGTAGTCGGTGTTTTAATCTTTCAAGACATTGCTGCTATCCCTATGTTATTGATTTTAGTGCTAATGGGAGATGCGCAGGCCAATTTGGTAAACCTCTTGGTCAAAACAGCGGTCTCAGCAACCATTATTCTTCTCATCTTGCTATTGCCCGGAAAACAAGTAGCTACAAAAGTCCTAAGCTTGGCAGCAGAGACGCGCTTGCCCGAATTGTTCATGGCGACTATCTTGCTCATTGTTTTTGGAGCGGCAAGTTTGAGCCATTTTTTTGGCTTTTCTATGTCTTTGGGTGCTTTCATAGCGGGTATGGCTATTTCCAAATCCCGTTACCATGTCAAGGTTCAAGACGAATTTGCACCTCTTAAAAATATCTTTTTAGGGCTTTTTTTTGTAACGGTGGGTATGCAAATTAATATTAAATTCTTATTTGCCAACTTCTTTGCTGTCGTGCTTTTATTGAGTTTGGCGATGTTTTTGAAAATCGCAATTTTGTACTCAATCTTGCGTTTTTTTAGAGATGCTAAAAGTGCCATCAAAACAGCCCTTTCCTTAGCACAAATTGGAGAATTCGCCCTTGTTGTTTTTCTAACAGCGAGCAAGCAACATATTTTGACTTTACAGAAACATCAGGGTTTACTAGCTCTTTTAAACGAGAAAGGCATCATCCATGTGCTTCCTCAAGACATTCAACAATTTTTGGTGCTTATGATTATTTTTTCTATGTTAGTTACTCCGTTTATGCTCAAATACCTAGACTCTTTGGCCGGTTTTATCTTGCACAAAGAAAGCATACAAAGCACTAAAAAGGCTAAGAACTGATATAGTCCGCAAATCATGCTAAAATACGCCCTAAATTTATGATAAAGGATCAGTGATGAGCCCTACTAAAATTAGCAAAAAAGAAACCTCCGCAGAGACTCAAGCTTTAGAACATCGTTGGGATTTAAGCGCGCTTTTTAAGAGTGTAGAAGACCTAGATGCACACATGGCTAGTTTGGATAAAAAAATCAAAGCCTATGAAAAAAAATACGCCAATAGCTTTGCCCAGCTCGAGGCCGGGGGCTTTAAAAAGGCTATGGAAGACTATGAAGAGCTCAGCGAGGGTATATCTAGGGCGATGAGTTATGTTTTCCTCATCTTGTCAACAGATATGGAAAAGAGCGATTTGGCTTCCAAATACCAGCTTTTATGTAGCGAACTAGGGCAACATCTCCTCTTTGTTGAAAATGAATTTTGCGCCCTAGATAGTGCCAAACAAGAAGCTTTGATTCAGGCTACTCCCAAGTATGCCTACACTCTGCGCGTACTCTTACAACAAAAGGCGCATATTTTAAGTTTGGCTGAAGAGAAAGTGCTCTTAGCGACTTCTAGCGTGGGTGTGGATGCTTTTTCTCAACTCTTTGATAAAACCCTGACTGCTCTCAAAATTCCCTTTCAAGATCGCCTCGTAAGTGAGGAAGAAATCCTCTCAGAATTGCACAATCCCGATCGCAAATTGCGCAAAAAAGCCCAAAAAGCCCTCACCAAAGCCCTTAAAAAGAACGAAATGGTGCTTACTTATGTGCTCAATATGGTGCGTAAAGACTTGCATATTGATACCAAGTTACGCCACTATGAAAAACCCGAGAGTTTCCGCCACCTTTCCAATCAAATTTCTCAAGCTAGTGTGGATAGCATGTTAGAAATTGTCAATGACAATTACGCTCTTGTGCAACGCTATTACAAAATCAAATCCAAACTTCTAGGCTACAAACTCAAAGACTACGATCGTTATGCACCCATTGATACCAAAGAAAATCCCATCACTTATCAAGAAGCCCTTGATCTTGTTCTTAAAGCCTATAAAGACTTTTCTCCTAAATTCCACAGCATCGCCGAGCAAGCATTGGCGCACGGGTGGGTGGATTCGCATCCGCGCCCTTTAAAACGCGGAGGTGCGTTTAGCGATAGCACCGTGCCTAGCGCGCACCCCTTTGTGCTGTTAAATTTTACCAATAACCGCCGTTCAGCTTTTACTATCGCCCATGAATTTGGGCATATGATTCACCAAACTTTGAGCAAACAAGTGGGCTATCTAAACGCCAACACACCCCTAACCACTTCAGAAACCGCTTCTGTTTTTGGTGAAATGCTTTTGTTTGAAAGTCTTAAACCAAGTTTAAATAAAAAAGAATTACGCAATATCTATGCAGGCAAACTAGAAGACATGTTTTCAACCATGTTTAGACAGGTGGTGATGACCAATTTTGAACGCCGTATCCACAGCACGGAGAACGAGCTCAAAGCAGAGGATTTTGACACTATTTGGCAGGAAGAAAACGCCAAGATGTTTGGTAAAAGTGTTAAGCTCACTAAAAACTATGCCCGTTGGTGGAGCTATATCCCCCACTTTATCCATTCACCCTTTTACTGCTATGCCTATAGCTATGGGCAACTTTTAGTGCTCGCCCTCTTTGGGTTGTACCGCCAAAAACAAACCCCTAGCGAGAAAAAGGCTTTTGTGGAAACCTATACGGAATTTTTAAGCAAGGGGGGTAGCCAAAGCCCTGGWAGGCATGTTTGGGCTAGACATCGCTGATAAAG
>NZ_FZMQ01000011.1:110456-167738 GCF_900197855.1 Helicobacter cynogastricus
AAACCGCTTCTGTTTTTGGTGAAATGACTTTTTGTTTGTAAAAGTCTTAAAACAAMAGTTTAAATAAAAAAGAATTACGCAATATCTATGCAGGCAAACTAGAAGACATGTTTTCAACCATGTTTAGACAGGTGGTGATGACCAATTTTGAACGCCGTATCCACAGCACGGAGAACGAGCTCAAAGCAGAGGATTTTGACACTATTTGGCAGGAAGAAAACGCCAAGATGTTTGGTAAAAGTGTTAAGCTCACTAAAAACTATGCCCGTTGGTGGAGCTATATCCCCCACTTTATCCATTCACCCTTTTACTGCTATGCCTATAGCTATGGGCAACTTTTAGTGCTCGCCCTCTTTGGGTTGTACCGCCAAAAACAAACCCCTAGCGAGAAAAAGGCTTTTGTGGAAACCTATACGGAATTTTTAAGCAAGGGGGGTAGCCAAAGCCCTGAAGAGTTGGTAGGCATGTTTGGGCTAGACATCGCTGATAAAGAGTTTTGGAAAATTGGCATGGGTGAGGTTGAAAAAATGCTAGGCGAATTTGAGGGCTTGCTTTGAGGGATTTGAGCGCACGCTATAACGCAATGGTTAACCAACACTGCTTGGATAACCTCCATTTTCTACACGCCAATCGTGTGAATTTCAGCGTCTTTTGCGATCTCTCTAAAGTGCGTTTTGAGCCTTTGTTACCTCGGGATCTCTTAGAAGGTTTTGGAACTTTTGTTTTGTTTGTGCTCGCAGGCTATACCTTTGAGAGCCTTAAAATCCAACACCAAGAAATCAGCTTTGAAGCTGGGCTAGGTGATGATATTGAAACCACGGTGAATATCGCCCTTGAAGGGATTGTGCAAATCATCATCAAGGATAAAAACGATGCCAATGTGGTGTTATTTAATCGCTCCGATCCTAAAAATATTTTTGCAGATAATAATGAAGCGCAGATTCAAGACTCTAAGGACGCTTTTTTAGCCGATCCTAGAAACCAAAAAGTCTTGCAGACTCTCCAAGGTGATGAATGAGTATCTTAAAATTACATCTCAAGGTTTTTAGATTTGATGCCACCAAAGATTACAACCCTGCCTATCAGCCCTGCATCGTAGAATACGCTCCAGACTGGCGTTTGAGTGATGTTTTAAGTCATATTCCCCTTAGAGATTTTGGCTACGATAAAACCTACTTAGGGTTGCGCTTAAATGAGATGGCTGTTTTTGAGGATTTACCTATCTTAGATTTAGTAGCGCGCTTTTCTAAAGAGTGGGTGTTAGAACCCTTGAGCACAAAATACGCCCGCCACGACCTGCTTATGGATGAAGGGGCAATTTTAGAAGAGTATCAGCGGTTTTTCCATAGTGCACCCTTCCTCACTCAAGAGGAACGCTGTGCGCTGAACAAATACACTAATATCAATTTTATCCAGCCTAGCTATCCTGAGGGGTATTTTGGAGATGGCTTTTTTCTCTATATTAAATGGTTAATGGGTCGCTACCCGCACCGCGCTAAGGATTTGCTCCAAAGTATTGCCGATCCTAAATACGGCGTGATGGGATTTGTGAGCTCCTATCCTTATCTTTACCCCACAAGTGCGCGCATTGATACTGAGATTTACGATCTGCAAAAAATGCTTATTCAAAGTTCTAATTGCCCAGTGGCCAGCAATATTTGGGCTCACTTAAACAAGAATTTAGAATCCAAGTACCAATTCAAAACTCCTGCTCTTTCCAAAGATCAAGGCGATTTTTTACTCTTTAATGCCTACGACAAAGCCTTTAATAGTGCCCCACTTTTAACAAGTGTGAAAGCTCTCTTAAAGCGTTTGGGGATACACATACTTGAAATGGAATGTTGTTTTGATGGGGGTTATTGGGGACGACTAGGAGATTTGGAAAAATTCTTAAGTGCCAACGCCTATAACATGGCTCTTGCTCAAAAAATGGGCGTGCCCTTGCTGTTGTGCGATCAAGATTCCTATGCCAATGCGCTCTATGCCAAAGAACTCTTAAAAGATCAGGAGCTTAGAGAGAAAATTAATACTGCCCTCCTCTCCTATGGCTTGGAATATCAAGACGCGTCCTTAGTGTATTTGAACACGCACTTGAAAAGTTTAGGCTTAGAGCTCAAAGAGGTTTTTGAGGGCTTTTCAAGCGTGCTATTTGCTCCCGAAGAAGAAAGTTACACGCCCCTTTTTGATTCCTTGAAACTGACTTGTAAAACCCCTCTCTTTGCCAAACAGGCATGCGCCCATCTGCTAGATATTAACACGCCTTTAGCGTTAAAGCGTTTTGGAGCGATGCGCTATGATGCCATCGATCTAGGTGCTGATTTTTTACTCACCACTTCTATAAGCCAGTTCCACATGTTGGATAGTTTGGCTAAACAAGCCTCCAAAGTTTGCCAAAGAGATCATGATAGCACCAGTACCCTCTTTTTATCCCAACTCCTTCTGCTTGGAATGGGTGAAAAAGATGCCCACACGCTTGGGTTAGACGCACACCAGCATCCTTTTATTTTCCTCTAAGGATTCTAAAGTGCAGATAGGCTTAAAAATTCTTTTTGCTATGGCCTTGAGCATGGGATGGTATGCGATCAATGGAGAGGATTCGGCCCAACTCTCCTTGCTTATTTTTTTGTTTATGTTGGCCCTTTTATTGCTCAAGCCTATTTCTTTCCAATCACCTGAAAAGCGTGAAGACTATATCCAACAGCTCAAACACAATTACGAGCGTAAGATGGATCTAAAAAAGAAAGAAAAAGCGGAGAAAAAGCGACTCTCTCAAGCCGTTACAGAGCGGGATTACAAAAAAGAGCGCGAAAGAAACAAGCGATTCGATCATAAATTTTTTTAAGTGAGGTTATATGGAAGTGATCTTAGTGGTAGCTGTCGCAGCAGTGTTGATCTATCTTTACTACACTTTGCAAAACTATCTGAAAAACCCTTTGCACGCCCCTTCATCTACATCACCCGTGTCAGAAGCTCCCGCCTTTTGTGCTCTACCCACTCCTGAGGAAAAATTGCGCCAAAGCGAAGTGGGTATCACCACTCTTTTGATGGCGCAAGTGGCAACACGCATGCCAGATAGCCCTCTCAAAAAAGCTCTCATTGGCCTCTTTTTAAACCAACAAGAAGAGCTAAAAGAACTCTATGAAAATTCAGAAACTCCCCCCCTAGAGGATCTTTGTATGCACTTCATGGAGGTTGCGCATGGTGAATACAAAAAACGCCTTAAACTTGTGGAATTTTTCTTTGTGTTGGCTTACGCACCGGGGTTTTTGCAAGAAGAAGCTAAAGAAGCCCTCCTAGATGTGGGGGCTTTCTTGAAGCTTGAAAACGCTGATTTTAACGCCCTTTATGATAATTTTGATCAGCTCGCCACACAGAAAACCTATAAGGTCATTTTAGCCAAAATTGTTGACTTTGCAAGTTTTCAAAACCAAGTAAGCTTGTATTATCTTAATTTTATGGACGCTAAAGCGTGGAACAAAAGTTATTATCCCGATCGCATGTGCGTTCTCTGGAGTTTACAAAACCTTTATAACGCAACACAGACTCAAGATAGCTAGGCATTATTTTTTACAACATATGCCAAAGCTGGTCTATGAGTTTCTTTTGCAGTGTCGATTCAAAGCACCTCTCTTTTTCTTAGCTCTATTCATGGGATTCTCTGTATTAAAAGCGATCTCTGATCCGCCCGTTATCACGCCACCACCCACCCACACAGAAGAATCTGATGAAGAGGAGATGCAAGAGGAGGATGAGCCATCCCATTCCATGCAAGACCTCCATGCCATTCAAGAAAGCTTCTTTTACAAGCAACGCACAGATTTAGACAACACTCTCTTTATTGATGCCCATTTGGGTGAAACCTATAAAATCCGCCTGCGCTATGCAATGGTTAGCATGTTTATTTTTAATGAACCTATCGCGGAAGTGATCTTGGGCGATTCGATAGGCTTTAGTAGTAAAATGCTCAGAGAAACACAGCAAAATAGCAATGTTTTGTTGCTCAAACCCTTGCAAATTGGGATCGATTCTAATCTGAATGTCATTGGCAAAAGTGGCAAAGTCTATGCCTTTTATATCTTTTCTACAACCTACACCAGCAATAAAAACCCTGCCCTTAACATTTATGTCTCCGATCGGCATTTCTTTGAACATCACCTCGACACTTCAGGTTCTCTAGCACTTTTAAATTCAGAGCAAGCTCCATATCAACCTGCAACAGACAATAAACGCTATTTGATCATCGGACAGGGAGTGAACGCGATGCGCATAGATCGATCCCAAATCCAACGCAATTATAAAGTGCTTGGAGCTAAAAAACGGGCATGGTTTTGTTTGTGGTTATGCAAAGTGGCTAGAAAACAGCCTATCAAACCCTTAGAGATCTTCAATGACACGCATTTTACTTACTTTAAATTCAACCATCTTCTCTCTCAAATCAAGTTTCCTGTCGCCTACAAAGTTGTAGATGGCTATGACAACCCTATTAATACGCGCGTTGTAGGTGATTATCTCGTTGCTGAAGACATTGCGGATAAATGGACACTTCGAGAGGGCAAACTTCATGCTTGTATCCGGCGCACCCGCCAATCCGCACAATGAAAGACACATGGCTTAAAAAAATTCTCTCCATTAGTGCAATCGCCATTGCCATCATTGCCCTTTCATTATGGGTGCATCGCCCTAAAACTCCCCAATCACCCCCACTCATAGAGACTAAATACCCTCTAGCAGATTACCATTTCATTCCTCCTCAAAAACCCCCTCCCCCTCCCCCGCAAACTCCCCTTGATTATGCAGATCTTAAAACACAGCTACGCGAAGCTACCACGCGCATCCAACAACTGCAAGAGGAATTAGATCGTAAAATATCTGCTTCTGAAAGCCTCCCATCATCTCCACCGCCCCAAGAGGACACTCAAAGAAGCGATTTATTAGCAACACGCATCCAAGCTTTTGAATCTGACCATGTAGAAAAGATGCAAGAAAATATCACAGAAGGATTTGATAACCTCAAAGCAAAAGACACTGCCACTCATGAAAATAGACTTTTTAGGACAATTACAGCCGATAAAATGATCCCAGCTTTTTTAATCACTCCTATTAGCTCTAAATTAGCAGGCAAGGCTATCGCGCAAGTAGAAAGCGATGTGTTTGCTAGTATGGGCAACATCATATTGATCCCTAAGGGTTCTAAGGTCATTGGGTATTACAACAACACTAATAAAGTAGGGGAATACCGCTTGGACATCGTGTGGACTCGAATCATCACGCCCAAAGGGGTTAATATTATGCTCACTAATGCGAAAGGTGCAGATATTAAAGGTTATAGTGGTCTTGTAGGCGAGATGATGACTCACAATCTTCAACGCTATGGCTTGCCCTTGCTGGTTTCCACTCTCTCTAATGGCCTTTTGATTGCCCTAACCTCTGCAATTGCAGATAAAACGGGTAAAAATAATTTTTTTGGAGATTATCTTTTAATGCAGATGACACGCCAAACCGGTATGGGATTAAATCAAATCGTGGCTCAAATTCTAAGAGATAAAAGTCAATTAAACCCGGTGATCGTGATTAGGGAGGGTAGTCGTGTGTTTATTTCGCCTAATTTAGATATTTTCTTCCCCCCTCCCAAAGAGGGAGAGATTAAAGTAGAGGTTGTTGACACGGCAAAGTGAAAACATTAGTTGCATTTTAACATTTAAATGCTAGAATTGCGGGATTTTTTCGCAAGATAAGGAGTTTTAATGTCCAAGATGGTAGCTCCCCAAGGCGTGCCCGTTTGGGTAAATGAGGCGCGTTGTAAGGGTTGCGATTTATGCGTGTCTGTGTGCCCGGCCGGGGTGTTGGGTATGGGTGTGAGATTGGATCACATCTTGGGAAAAGTGGCTAAGGTGGCATACCCAGAGAGCTGTATTGGGTGTTGTAAATGCGAGTTGGGTTGTCCAGATTTTGCCATTTATGTCGCGGAGAAAAAAGAGTTTAAATTTGCCAAAGTGTCTAAGGATGCTGAGCAGAGAGGGGCTAGGGTGCGGGCTAATCATTACATGCTCTTAGAAGAGAGTGTAGCTGAGGGGAGGGGACAATGAGAGAAGTGATTTCAGATGGCAATGATTTAGTCGCGCGTGCAGCTATTGATGCGGGCTGCCGCTTTTTTGGAGGCTATCCCATTACTCCTAGCTCAGACATCATGCATGCGATGAGCACACTTTTGCCCGCACATGGGGGGCATTTTATCCAAATGGAAGATGAGATTGGGGGCGTGTGCGTGTCTTTGGGGGCTAGCATGAGCGGGGTAAAGGCAATGACGGCTAGCTCAGGCCCGGGAATTTCTTTGAAAGTAGAGCAGATTGGTTATGCCTTCATGACAGAAACCCCTCTTGTGATCGTGGATGTGATGCGCTCAGGTCCCTCCACAGGGATGCCTACCCGCGTAGCTCAGGGAGATGTGAGTTTTTTGAAACACCCCTCCCATGGAGATTTCAAATCTGTAACCTTGGCTCCGGGCAATTTAGAGGAAATCTATAGCCAGACCCTGCGCGCCTTCAATTTAGCAGAGATGTTGATGACTCCGGTCTTTTTACTCCTAGATGAAACCATCGGGCACATGTATGGGCGGGTGCAACTGCCCGATTTGCAGGAAGTGCAAAAAAGCGTGGTGAATCGGCGTGTCTTTGAGGGTGATCCTAAGGATTATAAACCCTATGCCGTATCTCAAGATGAATCGGCCATTCTTAACCCCTTTTTTAAAGGTTATCGCTACCACATTACAGGGCTACACCATGGCCCCATTGGCTTTCCCACAGAAGACGCCCAAATTGGGGGCGCGCTCATCGATCGGCTCTTTAATAAGATTGACTCTAAGAGTCACATTGTGTGCCAAAATGAAGAAATCGGTTTAGAGGACGCAGAGGTGTTGGTCATTGGCTATGGCTCTAGCGCGTTAGCGATCAAAGAAGCCCTTAGAGATTTAAAGGCACAAGGGTTTAATAAAAAAATTGGCTTTTTCCGCCCCCTCACACTTTGGCCCAGCCCGCGCGCTAGATTGGCAGAACTGGGGAAAAAGTTTGAAAAAATTCTGATGGTAGAGCTCAATAAGGGGCAGTATGTCCTAGAGGTTGAGCATGCCATGGGGCGCAGGGTGGAGGCGTTATTGCAAGCAGATGGTCGCCCCTTTACTCCTAGACAAATCGCGCTAAAAATAAAGGAGCTCTAAATGGCATTTGATTATGACGAATATTTACGCGTGGATAAAACCCCTACGCTTTGGTGTTGGGGCTGTGGGGATGGGGTGATCCTAAAATGTATTATCCGCGCGATCGATAGCTTGGGCTGGAATATGGATGATGTGTGCTTGGTGAGTGGGATTGGTTGTAGCGGGCGCATGAGCTCTTATGTGAATTGCAACACCGTGCACACCACACATGGGCGCGCGCTAGCTTATGCCACGGGAATCAAATTAGCCAACTCTAAAAAACATGTAATCGTGGTTTCTGGAGATGGGGATAGTTTTGCAATCGGGGGCAATCACACCATCCACGCTTGCAGGCGCAATATTGATTTAAATTTGGTTTTGGTGAATAATTTCATTTATGGACTGACCAATTCGCAAACCTCCCCCACAACGCCTAATGGCATGTGGACGGTTACTGCACAAGGGGGTAATATTGACAACCACTTTGACCCCTGCGAGATCACCATGGCAGCTGGGGCGAGTTTTGTGGCGCGCGAGAGCGTGCTCGATCCTAAGAGATTGGAGCGCACTTTGGCAGAGGGCTTTAGTCATAAGGGCTTTAGCTTTGTGGATGTACATAGCAATTGCCATATCAATTTGGGGCGTAAAAACAAAATGGGCGAAGCGGCCCAAACTCTAGCGTGGATTCAATCCCGCTTAGTGAGCAAACGCCAATACGAGGCCTTGAGCCCAGAGGAGAGAGAGGGCAAGTATCCTACCGGTGTGCTCAAACACGACACCTCTAGGGTGGAGTATTGTGAAGCTTATGAGGGCGTGATCGCCAAAGCGATGGAAAAAAGAGAGGGGCGCGCATGAGTTTAGAATTGCGTTTTACGGGCGTAGGCGGGCAGGGGGTTTTGCTAGCTGGGGAGATTTTAGCCGAAGCTAAGATCGCTACTGGTGGGTTTGGCACGAAAACCTCTACCTACACCAGCCAAGTAAGGGGTGGGCCCACTAAGGTAGATATTATTTTAAGCTCTGAGGAGATCATTTACCCCTATGCCAAACAGGGCGAAATCGATTTTATGCTCTCAGTAGCCCAAAGCAGTTATAACCTCTTTAAGGGAGATGTCAAGCCCGGGGGAGTAGTGGTGGTTGACCCTAACTTAGTCCACCCCACCCCAGAGGATGAAGACAAGTTTGCGCTCTATAAAATCCCCATCATCACCATCGCCAAAGATGAGGTGGGCAATATCATCACCCAATCCGTGGTCGCCCTAGCGATCACGATCACTCTTACAGAATGCGTGGATCGCGCTCAAGTGATTGAAACGATGATCTCTAAAGTGCCCGCTAAAGTAGCAGAGCTGAATAAAAAAGCCTTTGAAATTGGGCAAGCGCACGCACTAAAGGCTTTGGAAGCCAAAAAAATCTCTTGAATAAAGACAGCATTGCGCGCCTAGCGCGCGCACACCCTACCCCCTTTTATCTCTATGATTTTGATCAGATCAAAGGGGCGTTTTTAGAGTTTAAGAATGCCTTTAGCGGGGGCAAATCTCTGATTTGCTACGCTCTAAAGGCGAATTCTAATTTGAGCTTGTTAGCCCATTTAGCGCGCTTGGGCGCGGGGGCTGATTGTGTGTCCATTTATGAAGTGCGCCGCGCCCTGCTAGCAGGCATTCCCCCCTACAAGATTATCTTTAGTGGGGTAGGCAAACTAGAGAGTGAGATTCAAGAAGCCCTAGAGAGCAAGATTTTATTTTTAAATGTGGAATCCTTTGCCGAGTTGCGCCTCATTGAGCAAGTCGCCAAAGCATTAAACACCCCTGCGCGTATCAGTGTGCGGGTCAATCCTAATATCAATGCCCAAACTCACCCCTATATCTCTACCGGTCTTTGGGAAAATAAATTTGGCGTGGAAGAAAAAGAAGCCGTGCAAATGTTCATGTTTGCCAAGCAATCTAGTTTTTTAGAACCCGTGGGTTTGCATTGTCATATTGGCTCGCAACTCATCGAGTTAGAACCCATCAAGGAAGCGGGCGAAAAAATGCACGCTTTAGCACGCTTTTTATTAGCTAGCGGAGTAGAACTCAAGTTTTTAGACATGGGCGGGGGTTTGGGCGTGGATGAGGGCAAGGGCGCGATCAGTATTGCTGACTACGCTAAACCCCTTAAAAGTATCGCACAAAAACTAGACCTCACTTTAATCTGTGAGCCCGGGCGCAGAATTGTGGCAGATAGTGGGGTATTGGTGAGCCGTGTGCAATATGTCAAATCCGGGGCGCGTAAGAATTTTATTATCGTGGATGCGGGGATGAATGACTTGATTCGTCCTGCCTTGTATGGGGCGCGCCATAGTGTGGAGGCGCTCAATGCCCAAGAGGGCGAGGAGGCTCTTTATGACATCGTGGGCCCGGTGTGTGAGAGCGCGGATTGTTTTTTAAAAGAAGTGTCTTTAAAGGGGGTAACTAGGGGGGATTTACTCCTCTTTAAGCAGGTGGGGGCTTATGGAGCGAGCATGGCAAGCCACTATAATAGCCGTCCTAAGATTTTAGAGCTTGCCCTTGAGAGGGGAGAGGCACGCATAATTCGCCCCAGAGAGGATTTTAATAGCCTGATCACAGATGAGCAGGTGTGTTTAACAGAGAGTTTAGAAAATGCACGCATAGCAATCAATGCCCTAGATAGCCAGATTAGCGCGTTACTGACTAAACGCTTTGAGGTGGCTGGTCAAATTGCCCAGCAAAAGCGCGCACAAAATTTGCCCATCTATAGCCCTGCTAGAGAGGCACAGATTTATGCCAAAGTGGGGACGCGCTTAGAGGGGATTTATGCTGAGATTTTAGGGCATGCGCGCAGTTTGAGCCAAGTGGAGCGCATCGGTTTTTGTGGCGATGCTCTGGAGGTACGGCGCGCGTTTGGAGGGTGTGCGCAACTGCTGGAGATGGATTTAAAAGAGCTTTTAGAAGGGCTTTTGCAAAGGCGCTTAGACTTAGCCTGTGTGCGCTTGAGCGCGCAACTCTGCCTAACACCCTTGATCAACACCCCGCAAATACGCCCTCTTCAAATGCTCCAATTCCCTCACACTAATTATTTAGCGCTCTCTACTGCTCCTAGTGATCCTAGTGCGCCCTATGTGGGGCTTTACTGCCATGCATGTTTAGAAGTGTTGTGCGATCTCTTAGAACCCTCTATACACGCCTTAGATATGGGAGAATACACTCTCTTGCAAGTCCCTGCAAATTTACAAACTTCTTTAGAGAATCTGAGCCCTGTGGTGCTGGGCACTTACCATATAAGGAAACTCCATGACTTTTAAACCCATTGCCCTAGAAGATAGGGCATGCGTGCAACATTATTTACAACAAGATCATTTTTTAGTCTCTGATGTAGTCTTTAACAATCTCTATTTATGGCGCAAATCCCGCGAAATTGCCTACACTACCTCGCATGATTGCCTCTTGATTCGCACGCGCTACCCCAATAGCGCTCCCTTTTACTTCTATCCTATGGGTACAGGAGATAAAAAAGCACTTATTCAAACCCTCCTAGAACTAGAGTCTAAGCTAGAATTACGCGCCCTAGAGGAGCGGCACAAGCAGGAGTTAGAAACCTATTTTCCTAATACCTTTCACTTTGAAGCCAAGCGGGATCGCTTTGATTATGTCTATCGCACCGCCGAGCTCATTGCCCTACAGGGCAAAAAATATCACAAAAAGAAAAACCACCTCAACGCCTTTTTAAAGCAATACCCCCACTTCACCTACGAGCCCATCAGCGCGCACAACCGCAATCAGACTATAGATGTCCTCACAGAGTGGCGCGCCTTAGGGCAGGAGGACAGCGCGCTAGATCATGAACATCAAGGCATTTTAGACGCGTTAGAAGTTTTTGAGGAATTGCAATTACAGGGGGGGGTTATTTGCATAGAGGGGTGTATTGTAGCACTAAGTTTTGGGGAAAAAATTAATGCAGAGATGGCAGTGATTCACATTGAAAAAGCCGATCCGCGCGTGCGCGGGGCTTACCAGATGATCAACCAGCAACTCCTAGCCCACACCTTTAAAGATTGCCCGTTTGTCAATAGAGAAGAAGATTTAGGCATTGAGGGCTTGCGCCAAGCTAAAATGGGCTATCATCCCGCCTTTTTATTGGAAAAATTCCACGCCATCTATAAGGATTAACATGCAAGAAGCCATCTTTGGGGAGTTTCACTACACCCAGCCTCTGCAGAGTTTTCAAGCCTTCCACCACGCCCAACTCCAAGACTTATTAGAGCGCATTGATGAGCAACGCCATAGAGGTTATTTTGTGGGCTATATCCACTACAACGCTCTAAGCACAACCCATAGCACTATCCCCATCGCCTACTTTACCCAGTTTGCCCACAAACAAGCCTACACGCCCACACCCCCAAAACACATGCCCTTTTATCCCCAGATTAAAACCCCCATAGATTTTAACACCTATGCCCATCAATTTAAGAGCATTCAAGAGGCATTTGCTCAGGGAGAATGCGCGCAGGTAAATTTAACTCTGCCCTTGCATCTTACAACCCACGCCCCCGCACGCGCTATTTTTGAGCAAGTGTTGCTCAACCAACACACCCCCTATTGCGCCTTTTTGCCTAGTCCCTTTGAGAGTATTTTAAGCTTTTCGCCCGAATTGTTTTTTGATTTGGATTATGCCGCGCAGAGCATACGAGTCAAACCCATGAAGGGCACGATCGCGCGCGGGGCAACTCCCGAGCAAGACGCGCACAATCGCGCCTTTTTGCAAAACGATCCTAAAAACCGCAACGAAAATACGATGGTGGTCGATCTCTTCGCTCAAGAACTCGCCCAAATCGCCCACAAGGTGGAGGTTACACAGCTGTGCGAAGTGGAAGCCCACCCAACCCTCTTTCAAATGACCTCTACGCTAGTGGGCGCGCTCAAAAGTCCCCAGCTTTTTCCCATTTTGCAGGCAATCTTTCCCTCCAGCTCGGTTACTGGCGAACCCAAAATACAAAGCATGCAACTCATTGCAGATTTAGAGCAACATCAAAGGGGGGTTTATTGCGGAGCGATTGGGGTAGTGGACTCTGAGCGCGCTCTCTTTAATGTGCCCATCCGCACCATATGCGCGCCCGCGCGCAGTTGTACCTACACTCTGTGCGTGGGCAGTGGGGTAACTCAAGCTAGCCAGCTCGAATCCGAATACCAAGAGTGCTATTTAAAGAGTTTCTTTATTCTGCCTAAAGTGGAGTTTAGCCTGATTGAAACCATGCTAGTGCGCCATTTAGACATTTGCCATAGAAAGCTACACGCGCAACGTTTAAAAGCAAGCGCGCACTATTTTAACTTTGTCTATGAAAATTGGCTAGAAACCTACCTACCTAGCCAAGATGGCATTTTACGCCTTTTATGGCATAAGGATGGAAGCCATAGCCTCGAATATAGCCCCCTAGAGCCTCCCAAGAGCACTAAACTCCTCTTGGCCCAAAAACCCCTAGACCCCCATAACGACTTTTTGGCCCACAAGAGTACCTACACCCCGTGGTATGAAGAGGCGCGCGCGCTTATCCAAAGAGGGGCTTGTTTTGATGTCTTGCACTACACTCCTGAGGGACTCTTGAGCGAGGGAGCACGTAGCAATTTGCTTTTAGAAATAGAGGGGCAACTCTACACCCCCGCTTTTGATAGAGGGCTTTTAAAGGGAGTAGGGATTACTGGCTTGATTGAGGCGGGGCGTTGCACTCCTAAAGAATTAAGCCTAAAGGATTTAAAAAGAGCTTCTAAGATTTATGCTACCAACGCTATTAGAGGGGTGGTAGAGCTACAGCTAGAAAAGCCCATGTTATAATTTCCATACCACATTTAAAGGGGTTTTATGCGCTATATTAAATTTTATAAAGAAATCAACAATAAAGATGTTAGCCTAGTGGGTGGCAAGAACGCCAGCATTGGGGAGATGTTTCAAGAACTCGTGCCCAGCGGGATTAAAGTGCCCAATGGTTTTGCCATTACCAGTGATGCCTATTGGTATCTTTTGGAAAAGGGGGGCATTAAAGCCCAGATTGTAGAGCTCTTAGAGGGCGTAGATGCGACCGAATTAGATGTGCTCAAAATGCGCTCTAAACAGATTCGCGATCTTATCTTTGGTACGCCCCTGCCTGCAGACTTGCGCGATGAAATCTTGCAAGCCTATCAAACACTCAGTGATGAGTACAACATGCGTGAAGCCGATGTAGCGGTGCGCAGCTCGGCTACGGCAGAAGACCTGCCCGATGCCTCCTTTGCGGGCCAACAAGATACCTATTTAAATGTCAAGGGCAAAACCGAGCTCATCCACTACATCAAGGCGTGTTTAGCCTCGCTTTTTACCGATCGTGCTATTAGTTACCGCGCTTCTAGGGGCTTTGATCACTTAAAGGTAGCTTTGAGTGTGGGGGTGCAAAAAATGGTGCGCGCAGATAAAGCCAGCGCGGGGGTGATGTTTTCTATTGACACGGAAACGGGCTTTAAAGACGCGATCTTTATCACTTCTTCTTGGGGCTTGGGGGAGAGCGTGGTGGGGGGATTAGTCAATCCAGACGAGTTTTATGTCTTTAAACCCACTTTAGCTCAAGGCAAAGAGCCCATTATCAAACGCCAGTTAGGCGATAAAACCCATAAAATCGTGTATGCCTCTAGAGGAAGCGAACACCCCACCAAAACCATCTCTACTAACTCCAAAGAACAGCAAAGCTTTTCTTTGAGCGATGGCGATATCTTAAATCTGGCGCGCAACGCGGCCATCATTGAAGAGCATTACACCAAAGAAGCTGGGCAATACCGCCCCATGGACATTGAATGGGCTAAAGATGGGGATAGTGGAGAGATTTTCATCGTGCAGGCGCGCCCAGAGACCGTGCAGAGTCAAAAACAGAGCCAAAAGGTGTATGAAAAGTATCACTTCAAAGGCGCGCCCCCTAAAGAAGTATTGCTCACGGGTAAGGCGATTGGGGGCAAAATTGGCATTGGAAAAGTGCGCGTGATCAATAGTCTAGATCACATGAACATTTTCAAGGAAGGGGAGATTCTAGTAACAGATAACACCGATCCAGATTGGGAACCCATTATGAAAAAGGCGAGTGCGGTGGTTACCAATCGGGGCGGGCGCACCTGCCATGCCGCCATTGTGGCTAGAGAAATTGGCGTGCCCACCATTGTAGGGGCCATTGGGGCGACAGAATCACTTTATACGGGCATGGAGGTTACAATCTCGTGTGCGCAGGGGGAAACGGGCTATATTTACGCGGGCGCGCATGCCTTTGAAGTGGAGCGCATCGCTTTGGATGCCATGCAAGAGCCTAAAACTAAAATTTATCTTAACATTGGCAATCCAGAGAAGGCGTTTAAATTCTCCCAATTACCTAACCATGGCGTAGGGCTAGCGCGCATGGAGCTTATCATGCTCAATCAAATTAAGGCGCATCCCTTAGCCTTAGTGGATTTACACCACAATAAAAGTGTACCTGAGCGCGCTCAACTTGAAAAGCTCATAGTTGGCTATGAGAGTCCCAAAGATTTCTTTGTCAAAAAGATCGCCGAGGGGATGGGCATGATTAGTGCGGCCTTTTATCCAAAGCCGGTGATTGTGCGCACCAGCGATTTTAAATCCAATGAGTACATGCGCATGTTAGCAGGGAGCGCATACGAACCCCATGAAGAAAATCCCATGCTAGGCTTCAGAGGGGCGAGTCGTTATTATTCTGACCTCTATAAAGAGGCCTTTGCTTGGGAATGCGAGGCTTTATGCATGGTGCGTGAAAAAATGGGACTGAGCAATATGAAAATTATGATTCCTTTCTTGCGCACCATTGAGGAGGCTAAGAAGGTCTTAGAAATTCTGCGCAAAAACGGACTAGAATCGGGCAAAAATGGATTAGAGCTCTACATCATGTGTGAGTTGCCCGTCAATGTGATTTTAGCCGATGACTTCTTGAGCTTGTTTGATGGCTTTTCCATTGGCTCTAATGACTTAACCCAGCTCACTCTAGGCGTGGATCGGGACGGACAATTAGTCAGCCATGTTTTTGATGAGCGCAACCCGGTGATGTTAGAGATGTTTAAGCGCGCTATTGAAGCGTGCCAAAGGCATGGCAAGTATTGTGGGATTTGCGGGCAAGCCCCCAGCGATTATATTGAGGTGGCAGAGTTTTTGGTCAAACAGGGCATTAGCTCCCTTTCGCTCAACCCTGACTCGGTCATTGCCACTTGGAATCGGATTGTACAACTAGAGAATCAGGCATGAATTTGCTCCTACTCTCAGGCGCGCTCTATCAGGGCAAGTTTTTGACCTACGCACTGCCTTGGATGGAAAAGTTTATAGAGGTGCACCAACTTAAAAGAAAGCAACTCGCTTTGGTTGCCTATGGAAGTGTGCTTAGAAGTCAAGAGGAATGCGAAACCAATATGCGCGCGCTCTTAAAAGATTTTGGCGTGGAGGTGGTGGGTGCGTATAGAGGGGCGCAGGTGTTGCAAAATTGCGCTGGGATTGTGATGCATGGGGGCAATAGTTTTAAGCTCTTAGAGGGCTTGTATCGACATAATTTACTGGAGACCATTAGAGAGCGCGTTAAAGCGGGTGTGCCTTATTTGAGCTGGTCGGCTGGATCTAATGTGGCTACGCCCAGTATCCACACCACCAACGATATGCCCATCACTTACCCCCCAAGCTTACAAGCCTTAAATTTAGTGCCCTACCAAATTAATCCGCATTTTCCCACCGCTAAATCCAACCACGAGGGAGAAAGTCGTCAAGAGAGAATTACAGAGTTTTTAGCCCTCAATCCTCAAGCGATCGTATATGGCATGCCTGATGGGGGTGCGTTTTGGGTGCAAGGGGAACAACACACCCCCCTGCATGTGGCTAGCCAACCCTTCCATAAATTCATCCACTCTCAATCTTCCCAACTAATAGACACAAAAACCACGATTTAGAAATTATAAACATAGTTCCAATAAAGAGATGCGTTGCGTCTAAAGGTTAGAGTTAGTTCACTCCCTTTATTACTTGTTTCTGTCATTTTTGTTTGTGTCGCTTTATAATAAGGGTCATTGATTGTGGGGATACGCGTTCCAAATTCAAATCCTTGATGTTTGGTAAAATTCATCCTAAAGCCAAAATTGAACACGAATTGTACATAGGTAGGAGAAAATGAGGCTTTACTGATGCCTTCTTTATTGGTTTGTTCTGCTAAATTTTTGAAGCCATCGTTCATGTTTGCGCAATTCCCGTTTTTTGTATAAACACATGTTTTATCTTTTTGTGTGGGGTCTATAAGAGGTTCTCCCATCAACCAGGTACTGCCTCCAACCATCACGCCACCAAAAATGCCATAAGTTTGGTGATCCTTCTGGTAGAAATTGTAAAGCACATCGATCCCTACGCCATAGAAAAGGTTAGCAGAAGGTTGGGCATATGATTTGTTTTGATCGGTTTGCTGACTTGTTTGGTCATTGGCATTATAATAATTCCCCGCCTGTCCGCTAAACATACCATAGTAGCGCAAGCCAACGCGCTTTTTTTTGCCAAAGAACTGCTTGTATCCAATCTGAATATTCCCGCCATAAAGATTGCCATTATAATTGCTTTTGGTCGTGGAGCCGGGTATGCCATTGGGATGCTTGCTTTTTATAGCATTTTCCCTAGCCGGAAGCCATTGTTGCACGAGCTCCTTCGCTCTTTCTAGCGTGTCTCCCTCTCTCACAAGCCATTCAATATAATCTTGTTTTTCTACTTGGATCAACTCCTGCACGCTCACTGGTTTTATAACAGAAGTTCTAACACCTGAAAAATTTGAGTAGTAATTAATCCCTGCTGTGATAAATCCGCCATTACTTTCTGCGCCCAGGGGGATCAAAGTCAAAAGGGTTAATCCACCCATAAAAAGAGTTTTAGAAAGGTAGAGTTTTAAGGGGGGGGGGGGGGCGGACGCGTCTGGTTGCTGGTTTCAGCATAACATAAATTCCTTTATCAATATGAAATAAATCCGCATGGTAGCAATACCTTAAATATTTGTCAAGACTCTTAGAGTCTCTTAAAGCAGAAATTCACACTAAAAAATTGTTCCTTAACTTTCCAAATCATTGGAGAATATGCTCTTTTTTGGTGGCAGTTATGTAGGGGTTTTGCTAGCTGTTCAGCTCTCTTGCTTGAAGACCACCACAAGATTGCAAAGGCAAATATTAACGATGTATTGTGCATAGGCACTAACCTATCAAGCGCCGCACATCATTAAACAAGCCCAAAATCATCAAGGCAATGAGTAAAGCTATGCCTAGCAAGTTAAGTTTTTCTAGGTGCTCACTTTTGAGTTTATGCTTAGTGAGACTCTCATAAAGCACAATGGCTATCTGTCCTCCATCTAAAACTGGAATAGGCAGGAGATTTAAAATACCCAAGTTGATGGAAATAAAGGCAACACTCAAAAGCAGGGCGAAACTTTGCTGGTGTGCCATAAAGTCTACAATTCCTACCACAGAGCTAATTTCAGAAATATGTACCACACCTGTAAATAACTTTTCAATCCCCTTGATAATCAACGCGCACATATTTACAAGTTGGCCCAAGGCGCGCTGCATAGATTCTAAAAACCCATAGCGCACCCACACCTGTTCTTGGGTGGGGGTAATACCTATAAGTTTGGTTTGCACACTCTCTTTAAAAACATTTTGAGTTGTTTTAATGATGGGAGTAAGAGTGATATTGAGGAGATGATCGCGCCTAATTTGCAGAGTAATAGTCCCTTGTGCGCGCTGGATTGCCTTGTAGAGGGCCTCCCAATCTTTAATAGTCGTGCCATTTACTGCAACAATGCGATCCCCTATTTTGATCCCGCTTTTGATAGCGGGCATATCAGGGGTGAGCGCGCCCACCACAGGGGCTAAACTGGCATGTCCTACCAAGCCTACGCCCAGATAAATCCCAAAAGCAAGCAAAAGATTAAAAAAAGAACCCATGCTTAAGATGATAAGTTTTTTGAAAAGGGGCTGGTTGGGATAACTTCGCGGGCTCTCTGCGGGGCTTTCTTGGAGTTTAACATAACCTCCCAGTGGGATGACAGAGAGGGCGTATTGGGTGTTGCCTAAGCGTTTAGTCCAAAGCTTGCGTCCAAAACCGATACTAAAAACCTCTACACCCACTCCACACACACGCGCAGCCAAAAAATGCCCCAACTCGTGAAAAAAAATTAAAAAACCTAAGGCTAAAACAGAGGCAAACCAGCCCATCACACTTCCAAAGCGCGCACAAGGCGGTAGTATTTGATTACATAATCCATGCCTGAATACAAGGTAGCAAAAAGTGCCAGTGCGACCAAATAATGCCCCACTACAACATTTCCTAGGTGCAGGTTGTCTAAAAGGGAAGCGATGGCGACAATTTGCAAAAAGGTTTTATACTTGCCTAGTCGGCTTACCGCAATGCTCTTGCCCATATTTGAGACTGAAATTCTAAGTCCAGCGATGAAAAACTCCCGTCCCAAGATCACAAAGGGAATCCACGGATTAATGCGACTCAAATAGAGCAAGCCTAAGAATGCAGCCAAGATGAGGATTTTATCAGCTAGAGGATCAAAGATTTCCCCAAATAAGGTCTTAAGATGGTAATTTCTAGCGATATAGCCATCCAAAAAATCCGTGAGCGCGGCACTTAAAAAAATAAGAGCTTCGGCATGGTTAATATCAGTTCGAGACATTTTAAATACAGATTCCCCATGCAAGATAAAAAAGAGTAAAAAAATTGCCAAGAAAATACGCAAGATAGTCAAAATATTGGGGATGTTGCGGGCTAATTTGACTAGCATAATGCCCCTCTAAGGATAAGAAATCTCTTTGAAGCGTACAAAACCCACAAAGATCATTCCCCACCCTACTAATGCCCCCACCAAAGAGAACAATCCTAAACCCAAAAACAAAAAACTCGAGCCTCCAGAACCCCCACTCACCAGCACCAAAAGCGCAAATACTAAACCTATTCCAATGAGTATAATCCCATTTTTAAAAACCTGATCTTGAGTTACGCGACTGAGCTCTGCAAAAAGACGATAGTTATAATAGGCATAGAGTGAAAAGCTCAATGTTTTAAAGGAAAGCATAGAATGGGGATCTTTGAAAGCAAGAAGTGCTATTAAAGAGAGAATTGCATCGGCGATATAAGGAAAAGCGATACATCTAAAGAGCAAAAGATTGCGACTTGCTTTGGCTAATTTATAGTAGCCAGTAACTTGGGTTATAAACATGGCCAACCAGCACACGAGATAAAAACCTATCCAGGGTGTACTTAAAATTTTACCAAAATCTTTTTGAGTCATTTGAGCCATCTTAGGCAACAAGACTGCTGCTGCTACTAGGGCAACAAGAAGCATTGTCAGCCATAGGAGGCTAGAACACAAAATATATTTCCTAGCAAGCTGAAGATCGTAACTCTCGTGAATTTGTACGCGCATTGACTATTTAAAAGTTGTGCCACCATCTACGACAATGGTTTGCCCGGTTACCCATGCGCTTTGAGTAGGGTCGCATAAAAAATACACTGCTCCGGCCAAATCCGTAGGATTTCCCATGCGCTTTAAGGGAGATTGTTCTGCTACCTTTTGTTTAATTTCGGCGTAATCAGGGAAAGCTTTGAGCGCATCCGTATCAATAGGCCCTCCACTCACTGCATTTACGCGAATTCCAAACTCACCCAAGTCTGTAGCAGCGTATTTGACCATGGTTTCTACTGCGTTTTTGGAATTGCCATGTCCAGCGTAATTGGGCATATAAACCAAATTGCCCGTAGAACTCAAAGAGACGATTGCCCCTCCACCTACTAATTTCATGCGTTTAGCAGCTTCTTGTGCACCCACTACAAAAGCTAGCACCGTGGCTGTGTAAATATTATTTAATCCCTTAGGCTTAAGGCGCATGAAAGGGGCAAATCCGCCCACTACAGAACGGCCATAAATGATCGCATTGGAAACAAAACAATCCACGCGTTCAAAATCTGTATCAATCTGCTTAAAAAGTTCCACATACTGCTCGGGTTCTAAAATATCCAAGCGGTAAGGTTTAGCCTTGATGCCATAGAGCTCATGAACCTCTGTGGCAATTTTGAGAGCTTCTTCTTCATTCTTGTGGTAAGTAAAAGCCACATTCACGCCGTTTTGAGCGAATTTGTAAAGAATAGCTTTGCCAATCCCTCGAGTCGCTCCACTTACTACTAAAGTTTTACCCTGCATTTTTGCTTCTGCTGTGTTCATACCGGTACCTCATATTTTTCTAAGATGGTTTCTAGGTAGTGCATGTGATCCAAACTAGGAGCTACTAGAGGAAGCCGATATGTTAGATGGGGGAGCAAGCCCATCATATGCATCGCTGCCTTGATGGGGATAGGATTAGTTTCACAGAAAAGAGCTGTGTTGATGTCATAAAGTTCTGTTTGGATTGCACGCGAAATAGTTAAATCCCCCTTAAGCGCGCCTTGTACCAATGCAGAGATTTTATTAGGTAGCAGATTTCCAGTTACAGAAATCACCCCTACACCTCCGCAGGCCAGAATAGCATGGTTAAGCTTGTCCTCACCACTATAAATCAAAATCCCCCGCGCGAAGCGATCTAAATCTGCAATTCGTTGCACAGCTCCAGAAGCTTCCTTAATGCCCACAACATTTTTTACTTCTTTGAAAAGCCTAGCAGCCGTCTGTGTAGCAATCTGTACCCCTGTGCGCCCGGGTACATCATAGAGGACTAAAGGAATCTCCACAGAATTGGCAATCGTTTTATAATGCTCAAAAAGCCCTTCTTGGGTGGGGCGATTGTAATAGGGGCTGACGCACAAAATCCCATCAGCACCTGCCCTTTGAGCAAAGCTAGCAAGCATGACAGACTCGCTTGTGGCATTACTCCCCACACCTGCTAAGACTTTGATACCCTTAGGTTTGCATACCTCAGTGGCGATTTCAATGCAACGCATGTGCTCTTCATGAGTGAGGGTGGCTGATTCTCCAGTTGTGCCCACAGGCACACACGCATCCATGCCGTGTTTGATTTGACGCTCAATGAGGGCTGTATAAGTTTTCTCATCAATAGTCAAATCCGCTTTAAAGGGGGTGATTAACGCGCTCAGTGCATGCATGGCACAACCTTAAGGTTTTAGCACAACGCTACTATAGACTTCATCGCGAAAGTATTCATTGGCTACTCGCACAATATCTTTCACTTCTAGGGCATCAAAGCGAGTTTGGTATTCTGCAATGTCTTTAATATCCCCTTGTGTGAGGTATTCGGCAAAAATCTCAGCAACATCTGAAGAGTCTTCCAAACTAGCAATAAAGTCTGCCCGATGATTAACCTTAATCTTATCTAATTGTTGTTGGGTGATACCCCCATGCTTGATCTGATCTAGGATATTCAAAATTTCCTGCTTGATCTTGAGTGCTTCCACATTTTGGTTTGCTCCAGCAATGAATAAAAACACGCTAGCATCTTTGAGCTCCATATTCTGCGCAAAAACCTGAGAAGCCAAGCGTTTTTGATCTACAAGGTCTTTTTTGAGTAAGCTACTATCACCCTGAGTGAGCAATTTGGCCAACGCATTGAGAGCAACTTGATCTTTGTGAGCAAAAGGAGGGACCTTATATCCTATAGCCAACCATTCCAAAGAAAGGTCTTGTTTGTGGATGGTGGTTTCTCTCAAGCCATTTTGTAGAGGCTCTTGCATATAAACCCCGGGGATATTACTAGCCGTATTATTTTTGATAGGACCAAAATACTTTTTGGCCTGCTCAAATACTTGTTTAGGGTCTAAATCTCCCACTACAAGCACGATAGCATTTTTTGGCTGGTAGTATAGAGAGTGAAAATCTCTAATATCCTTAATTTTCCAGTTCTTAATATCTTCCATAAAACCAATGGGAGTCCAGTGATAAGGGTGGTAAACAAAAGCGGTGTTAAAGAAGCGAAAATACAAATAACCTAAAGGGGAGTTATCTGTGCGCCACAATCTCTCTTCAGCCACCACTTCTCTCTCGGGCAAAAATTCTTCTTCCTTAAGTTGCAAAGATCCCATCATTTCTGCAAAAAGCTCTAGGGATTTATCCAAATGAGTGTTGCTTGCCTTAATAAAATAGCGGGTGTAATCAAAGCTCGTAGAGGCATTGCTCACCCCCCCAAAACTCTTGACAATAGAATCAAACTCACCTTCTTTAAGGTGTTTGGTGCTTTTAAAATTCATGTGCTCGAGCATGTGGGCTATACCACTCTTGCCCATCACTTCATTTCTTGAACCTACCTTGTAGAGTACATCCACCTCGATCACGCCACTTTTATTGGCCAAAGGCACAGCGACCACCTGCAAACCATTGTCTAAGGTCGTGCTGTAATACTTGGGCAAAAGCGCGCAAGATGGGCATTTCTGTTCTGCTGCATCAGCCATAAACGCTCCTACTAGAGTTAAGATTAAAACTCGCAAAATCCACGCTAACATTCCTAATCACCGCCCAATCCCGATAGCCTCTTTCAAAGAAGCTAGAGAATCTCTTTGGAGCAATTCTACTATATCTTGATTGATTTGTCTACAGATCAAGGGACCTTGATAAATAAAGGCTGTGAAAATTTGCACAAAATGCGCGCCCATTTTAATGCGCTCATAAGCCTCCTGTGCGCTATCAATCCCTCCCACAGAAACTAAGATCGCTTTTCCAAAAAACGCCTGTGCAATCTGCTTAAAAACTTCTCTACTCTTTGCCTTTAAAACTCGCCCGCTGATCCCTCCAAAAGATTTTGCCCCGGGCAAAAGACCATAATCCATCGTAGTATTAGTTGCAATAATGCCATGCGCGCCATGCTCAAGTGCGCCTGCACACACGCTCAAAAGTGCGTCTGTAGACATATCTGGTGCAACTTTCAAAAAAAGGGGTTTATGTGTGAGACCACGCGCCATAGAAAAGAGTTCGCCCACAAAACTATTATTTTGTAAATCCCTAAGATTGGGAGTATTGGGGGAAGAAAGATTAAAAACATAGTAATTTCCCACGCCCAAACTGGCTTGCAAGGCTTGTTGATAATCTTTAAGAGCATTTTTTAGGGGGGTGTCTTTATTTTTGCCTACATTAACCCCCACAAGGCATGCAAGAGGGCTGACGCGCTCTAAATGTCGCACCAAGCGCGCTACCCCTTTGTTGTTAAAGCCCATTGCATTTTGCAAGCTCTCTTGCTTGGCAAATCTAAACAAACGGGGTTTGGGGTTGCCATATTGAGGGCGGGGGGTGGCCGTGCCCACCTCAACTCCCCCAAAACCCAACTGATTTAACCCTTTTAACATGGTGGCGTTTTTATCAAATCCAGCAGCTAGGCAAATAGGATTGGGCATGTCCATGCCCAAAATCGTATTTTCTAACATGAAGTGTTTGTAGGGGCGTGTCAGCCAAGAACAACAGCCTAGCACTCTTAAAGCTTGCTCGGCTAGCATGTGCGCGCTCTCAGGCTCTAATTGGAATAAGAATCTTTTGATGGTATCATAAGGTTTAGCCATGCACTTTTTCTACCTCTTGCTCAAAAAAAGCTTGCGCATCAAAACATGTTCCCTCGCAAGGTATTTTAGTGTAAGTGCCATCAGGTTCAAGCGCGTAAGACTGCACATTGTCCCTAAGTTGGGTGTGCAAAATATGGAATAATTTACGCTGAATAGTCTTAGAGGGGGCTGGGATAAGCAACTCTACGCGTTTGTCTAAATTGCGTGTCATCATGTCCGCACTAGAAAAATAGAGTTTGGCGTGGTCATGAGCAAAATAATAAATGCGGGCATGCTCTAAATATTTCCCCACAATGGAAAAAACACGGATATTCTCACTCACTCCGGGAATTTGAGGGCGTAGACAGCAAATCCCACGGATAATTAAATCAATTCTATTGCCCGCACAAGAAGCTTCATAGAGGCCTTGAATGATTTCTGGATCAACCAATGCGTTTGCCTTGAGGATAATGTGCCCTTTTTCTTTGAAACGCATTTCTGTAGCAATGAGATCAAGAACTTGATTGCGGATTTGCTTGGGGGCCATAAAGAGGGTCTGTAGCCGGGTTTTGCTAGCAACACTAGTACTTAGCGAGTGGAATAGTTTTAACACATCGTAGGCGATTTGTCTATTAGAGGTGAGCAAACTAATATCAGTATAAACTTTAGCTGATTGGATATTGTAATTACCCGTACTTAAATGCACATATTCTTTAATTTGATCATCCACCTTGCGCACCACAAGGGCGAGCTTGGCATGCACTTTGAGCTTAGGCACGCCATAAATGACATGCGCGCCTGCATCTTCTAATTCCCTAGCCCAGTGCAGATTATTCTCCTCATCAAAGCGCGCTTTGAGCTCTACAAGTACGCTCACTTGTTTATGGGGTGCAGCCTCTGTCAACGCTTTGACAATGGGAGATTCTTTACCTACACGATAAAGAGTCATCCTGATTGCTAACACATGGGGGTCTTTGGCTGCATCTTGGATGAATTGTACCACTGGGTCAAAACTTTCATAAGGATGAAAGAGAAACACATCCTGTTTATCCAGCAGATCAAAAAAGGCTCTGCCAGTCTCTAGATCACTTAAAGGGGGAAGTATTTTAGGATGGAAGATGGGATTTTTAAGCGTGCTATAGCCTTTGGCGTTGACAAGCTCCCACAAAGAACCTAAATTTAAAAGGATTTGGCTTTTATAAACATCAACATTGGCCATTTTATGACGGATAAAATCTAACAAACCTTCATGCGCCCCACTCACCTCTAAGCGCACCACATCGCCCCGATTGCGTGTTCTTAAACCCTCACTAATCAATTCTGCTAAATCGTGCCCTTCGTCTTCGATGATCTCCATATCCGCATCACAGGTTACACGAAATGCCATGCTAGCAAGCACATCATGTTTTTCAAACAACAAGGGTGCAAATTTACGCACCACTTCCTCCACAGGGATAAACATCCCCTTTTCAATCTCTATAAAGCGTTCAATTACAGAAGGAATTTTGATAATCCCATGCGTTTTGTGGGCATGCTTGTGGCGTTTTAAACTCAGAACAAGTCCAAAACTCAGATTGCTTAAAAAGGGGAAAGGGCGTACGGGGTCTAGGACAATGGGCACGACTAAAGGATAAAGAGTAGTTTCAAAATAGTCTTGGAGTTTCTCATAATGTGCCTTGCAGAGCGTGTCCATACCATCTACAAGAAAGAGTCCACAAGTGGCGAGCTTCTCTTTTAATTGTAGAAATTGATCTTCAACTACATGTTGTTCTGTCCGTAAATAGTGGCGGATATGTTTGAGTTGTTTGTCATGGCTCATTTGGTCTGCACCCACCTTGAGACCTTGATCTTCAGAGAGATGTTTGAGCCCAGCCACCCGAATCATGTAAAATTCGTCTAAATTGGTTCCATAGATAGCCAAGAATTTTAGTCGCTCCAAAAGGGGCTTTTTAGTATCGCACACCTGATCCAAGACCCGCGTGTTGAACTGCAACCACGAAAGCTCCCTATTGAAATACAAATGCGCTGAATCCATACTAAAAACTCTTTAAACACGGCATGTCTAAATTATATAATAACAGGGTTAATCAACAAAAATACACCGCCACCATTCAAGCAACTTCAAATGCGTTGTGCTAGAATTTAGTATTTTTAGAGTCTTAAAAATCCGCAAGGAGTCTTTGTGTATACTCACCATATCCCCATCGCCTTAGCCTTCGATCGCAATTATCGCATTCCAGCGGCGGTAGCAATTCGCTCCTTATTAACATGTCTACAACACGCAAAAGAACACCTAAGTTACCCCTAGCTTGAGATGTGGTCTGTGGTTAGAAACTCTTTGTCAAACTATCCTAGATACAGGTTTTCTCAAAAATTTGGCCTATGAGCAACCAAATATCGCAAAACAGCTTGCTCATCAGTACTACTTTTCCAAGAAAAACACCGCTCTAACGCTTATCTTTGTGATTCCTCTTAAATTCTTGTATCAGTATCTAAGGGCCGTCAAAGCACATCTTCTAGCTGGAGGGTTACATGGATTAGCAAAGCGCGTGAAAGTGAAATTATTAAAGATATTTGGTGCGCGCTAGGCGCGCACATTGTTCTTAAAGATGAGTTTTGACTTGATCTAGTAATGCACTAAAAGCGGGCGCATCTGACATTGCCATATCCGCTAAGACTTTGCGATCGAGTTCAATATTTGCGCTTTTCAAGGCGTGCATGAACCTAGAATAACTTGTGTTGTGCATGCGACATGCTGCATTAATACGCACAATCCAAAGACTTCTGAAATCGCGCTTTTTTTGTTTGCGATCTCTAAAGGCATAACACAGACTGCGTTCTAGTTGCTCTTTAGCTTTTCTAAAATGTTTATGCCTACCGCTGTAAAATCCGCGCGCTAGTTTTAAGACTTTTTTATGGCGACGACGGCGCACCACTCCGGTTTTAACTCTCATTACTTTCCTTTACCCTATAGGTGTGATTAAAATCAAACTTTCCCTGTTTGTGTGTGCACGCAAGGGGGATTTACTACGCCCTACACAACATGCTTGCTACAGAGTGCATATTGGTAGAGTGCACATAGTGGGGGCCATTGAGATTGGCTTTTCTTTGGGGGCTTTTTTTAGTCAAAATGTGGCTTTTAAAAGCACTCCCACGCTTGATGAGGTTTTTTTTCACCTTGAAGCGTTTGGCTGCCCCACGATTGGTTTTCATCTTTGGCATACTCTCTCCTTTCTATGAATTTGGTTTTTTTTGAGGTACAAAGAGCCACATCACAAAACGCCCCTCTGTTTTTGGCTCTTTGTCCGCATTAGCAATATCGCTCATCATCGCTCCTACTTTTTCAAGTACAGCAAAGCCAGCTTTGGGATCGTGGCTTTCTCGCCCCCTAAGCACCACTTTGAATTTTACATGCTTGCCCTCTTGGATAAATTCCCTTGCATGCTTAACTTTATAATTAATGTCATTTTGGGCAATCTGCGTGGAGAGCTTGATCTCTTTAATTTCGATCTGCTTTTGTTTTTTTCTAGCTTCTTTTTGCTTTTTTTCAGCTTGGTAACAAAATTTACCATAGTCCATCACCTTACACACAGGTGGTTTTGCTGTGGGCGAGATGAGCACCAAATCTAAACCCTTCCCTCTAGCGATGCGCAACGCCTCATTTGCGGAAATAATTCCATACTGCTCACCCCCATCACCAATACAACGCACCTCTTTATAGGTTATAGACTCATTTAACAAGACTTCTTTGCTCAAAAACTAACCTCTTCCATGTTTTTTTGACACATTTTGATAAACTCCTTTGCATCTAACTCGTATTGCTTCCCTTGCAAGCGGTCCCGAATCGCCAAGCTTTGTTGCTCCACTTCTTTAGCCCCCACCACCACAATTAAAGGCACTCTTTGTTTTTCTAATGTGCGGATGCGTTTGCCAAGCGTTTCATTTTTATCAACAAACTCTGTAAAAATTCCAGCCGTGCTAAGTTGGGCTTGGATGGTTTTTGCATAGGGAGCTTGATCTTCAGAAACAGGTACAAGAGCGACTTGTACAGGCGCAATGAAAAAGGGATAGTTTCCTCCATAATGCTCTGTGAGCACAGCAATAAAGCGTTCAAAAGACCCTAAAATAGCGCGGTGAATCATCACCGGTCTTTCAGATACTCCCTGTTCATTGGTGTAATTTAGATCGAATCGCTCAGGCAAATTCATGTCCACCTGCACCGTGCCACATTGCCATTTGCGCTTGAGTGCATCCGTAATCTTAATATCAATTTTAGGTCCATAAAAGGCTCCCCCACCCTCATCGATCTTAAAAAACACACCCTGTTCTTCTAAGGCTTCTTGAAGGGCTTTTGTTGCTTCCTCCCACACCAAATCACTTCCAATATATTTATCAGGTTTGGTAGAAAGTTCCATTTCATAACTGAACCCAAAGGCTGACATGACTTTTTTGGTGAATTCTAAAATGGCGCGCACCTCATCTTTAATCTGAGAAAAACGACAAAAAATATGCGCGTCATCTTGTGTAAATTCACGCACCCTCAAAAGCCCATGTAAAACTCCGCTTTGCTCATGTCTGTGCACCACGCCGTATTCATAGAAACGCAAGGGTAAATCGCGATAAGAATGCAGGGCATGTTGATAGACCTTAATGTGCCCAACACAATTCATAGGCTTGATACCATATTCAGTTTCATCAATGGTCGTAAAATACATGTTTTCTTTGTAATTGTCATAATGCCCACTGATTTTCCACAAACTACTTTTGAGGATTTCAGGCCCGCGCACGGGCTCGTAGCCGTATTTAAAAAGAGCGGCACTTAAAAGATTCTCGATGCGTTGGCGCAAACGCATACCATTTGGTAGCCAAATAGGCAATCCTGCTCCCACTTCTTCATCAAATCTAAAGAGCCCAAGTTCTTGGCCCAACTTGCGGTGATCGCGTTTCTTAGCTTCTTCGATTTGAAAGAGATAGTCCTTCAAACTTTCTTTTGTCGCAAAGGCAATTCCATAGATGCGCTGGAGCATCTCCTGGCTGGCATCTCCACCTAAATAAGCCCCGGCTAATTTTGTGAGCTTAAAATAACGCAAAAAGGCGGTGTGGGGCAAATGAGGCCCCCGGCACAAATCCTCAAATTCTCCTTGAGTATAAACGCTGAAGTGATCTCCTTCAATTTTGGACATCACTGCATGTTTGAGAGGATCGCCCTCAAAGCGCTTTAAGGCCTCTTGACGATTCATGTGAATCTTAGTGATGGTATGTTTGCGCTTGGCAATTTCTAGCATTCTTGCTTCGATACGCTCTAAATCTTCCTCAGAAATTTTGACACTTGTTTTGAAATCGTAGTAAAAACCTTCTTCTACCACAGGGCCTACAAAAAACTGCGCGTCTGGATAAAGCTGTTTGATTGCTTGAGCCAAAAGGTGCGCACATGAATGTCTTAAGATTTCTAAGGCCTCTGGACTTTCTCCAAAGCTGATTCTCTCACCCTCTATAATTTCTTCCCCACGCAAATAGCCCAATTCCTGCGCACTCTGCACATCGTAAAGTACCCCCGCCTTTTTAATGCCTATCACCTCACCTGACAATCAAATCCTTTTCTAGCATCCACTTGAACCAAAACCACACTGCACCTGCGAATCTACTTTCTCTGCCTGTGGATCTTGCATGGGTTGCAAACACCCCATCAAGCACAACATGCACATAAACCCTAGTAATCTCAGCATGGACTTCCTGAAAAACGCAAAAAATATGCCCGATTTTGCCATATTTAAGTTAAATATTTCTTTATTTTGACTAAGTTTGTTTTAGCGATACTTTTGTTAGAATGGTAACTTTTATTAAGGAAAATCATGGACGAACAAAAGCAAAAAGCCCTAGATTTGGCAATCAAACAAATTGATAAAACCTTTGGAAAGGGTGCGCTCATGCGTTGGGGAGATAAAGAGATCGAGCCCATCGAAGCCACCTCTACAGGTTCTTTAGGCTTGGATATGGCACTAGGCATTGGAGGTGTACCTAGAGGGCGCATCATAGAAATCTATGGACCTGAGTCAAGTGGAAAAACTACGCTGACTTTGCATGTTATTGCTGAAGCGCAGAGGAATGGTGGAGTTTGCGCTTTTATTGATGCCGAACATGCCTTAGATGTGGAGTATGCTAAAAAGTTAGGGGTGGATGTTGACAACCTTTTGATTTCTCAACCAGACACGGGAGAAGAGGCCTTAGAAATCTTAGAAACCTTAGCCAGAAGCGGGGCTGTGGACATTATCACCGTGGATTCTGTGGCTGCGCTCACTCCACGCGCTGAAATTGAAGGGGATATGGGAGATCAACATGTGGGTTTGCAAGCCAGATTGATGAGTCAGGCGTTGCGTAAGATTACGGGGGTTTTGCACAAAATGAATACCACCCTCATTTTCATTAATCAAATCCGCATGAAAATTGGTACAATGGGTTATGGGAGTCCAGAAACCACCACTGGGGGCAATGCTTTAAAATTTTATGCTAGTGTGCGTTTGGATATCCGTCGTATTGCTACCCTCAAACAAAATGATCAATCTATAGGCAATCGCGTCAAGGTTAAGGTAGTCAAAAACAAAGTCGCCCCGCCTTTCAAAGAGGCAGAATTTGATGTGATTTATGGCGAGGGGATTAGTCGTGTTGGAGAGTTGATCGATTATGGGGTGAAACTTGATATTGTAGAAAAAAATGGAGCATGGTTTAGTTACCAAGATAGGAAATTAGGGCAGGGCAAGGAGGCTTCTAGGCTATTGCTCAAGGAAAACCAAGAACTAGCCCTAGAGATTGAGACAAAAATTAAGGAGAAATTGCATTCTTCCCAGAAAGCCTCGCCCCTTTCTTAAAGGATTTCCATGCTTTTAATTCTATGGCGATTGACTTATTTGTATCGCTATGTACTTGTTGGTTTTGTAGGACTTGTAGTTTTAGGGCTTTATATTGGAAGTTTGCTGTTTGGAGATACTTCTTTTGAGGTGCTCAATACTCTCAAAGAAAAACAGGCAAGCTTGCAAACCACCGCGCAGAATCTGCAATATGAAAACGCTAAGTTGCAAAAACAACTCTTTGAGCTCAAAGAGCTTGAACCACATTTAAGTACGCCCTAATGCGCGTTTTATTTCCTTTAATCGTCTTTATGTTTTGCCTACTTGTAGCTAGAGATGATCCCTTTGAGCCAGTCAAAAAAGTAGACAATCACTTAGACATGCTTGAAGAAAATGTGGCTGATTATTTTAAATCCATCAAGTTTACTCTTCCTACCACCGCGCGCGTGCTCACTAAAATCACTATCACTTATCAAGACCTCGATGCCTCTATACACACCAAAGAGATCAATATTGGCCAACGCATCGACTGGCACTATCCCCTTAGGCTCACTCAAGAAAAGGCATTTTTGCAACCTGAGGAAAGTACTTATCAGATCGCCAATTTCAGCTTTTGGATTCGTGAAAACAAGCTTTATTTGCGCACCACTTCCAAAATCCAGCGATCTTTTATTTTGCTTGATCCTTATCGCATTGTGATTGACATCGATCGGGAAGAACCTACGCTAAGAGAAACTCTCAAGATTTACAAAAAACGGGTTAATGAAGTGGTGCTGACAACTCACACAAATTTTTATAGATTTGCCATTGCCCTTGATGGGCGCTATAGTTATAAGATTGCTCAAAAAGATAACTATCTGGTCGTTACCCTCTACTAGAAAAGGAGTAATATGTCAACAACGAAATTTATTTTTATCACTGGGGGTGTGTTAAGCTCTTTGGGTAAGGGTGTAGCCTCCAGTAGCCTTGCCCATTTGCTTAAACTCTGTAATTTTAAGGTGGATATTCTCAAAATCGATCCCTATATTAATATTGATCCAGGAACTCTAAGCCCCTTTGAACATGGAGAGGTCTTTGTTACTGCTGATGGAAGTGAAACAGATCTAGACATTGGGCATTACGAACGCTTTTTAAACAAAGATTTTTCCAAAGAAAATAATTTCACCACCGGGCAGATTTACCTAAGCGTGATTGAAAAGGAACGGCAGGGAAAATATCTAGGCAAAACGATTCAGGTTATTCCACATATCGTAGATGAGATCAAAGAGCGAATCTTAAAACTTGGTGAGGGTAAGGATTTTCTCATTGTGGAGGTGGGGGGCACGGTAGGAGATATTGAGGGGATGGTGTACTTAGAGGCTATTAGAGAGCTCAAAAATACGCTAGGGCGTAAGCAGGTGGCCAATGTGCATGTGAGTCTCATTCCTTTTATTTCCACCAGCCAAGAGCTCAAAAGTAAGCCTACCCAGCATTCTATTATTGAATTGCGCCGCTTGGGAGTGAGCGCACATATCATATTGGCGCGTTGCTCTCAGGCGTTAAGTGATGACATTAAAAAGAAAATCGCCAGTAGTTGCGATGTACCTGTAGAAAATGTCATTCAAGCTAGAGATGTGCCCAGTATCTATGCTTGTCCTTCCGAATATCTCAAAGAGGGTTTGTTAGACGCTATTTTTAGGCATTTTGAGATCAAAGCTAATCCAGATAGCCAAATTCTCCAGCGTTGGGAAGGATTAGTGCATAATATCCTTAATCCCAAACGCACTATCAAAGTTGGTTTTGTGGGTAAATATGTGCATTTGAGCGAATCCTATAAAAGCTACCTAGAAAGTATGGTCTGTGTTGGGGCGCATTTGCAGGTTAAAATAGAAGTGGTGTTTATCAATAGCGAGGAATTAGAAATGCAAGCTGGGGAAAATCCAGCACAATTAAGCACACGCATCGCCACCACTCTTAAAAGTTTAAATTTGGCCGGAATCTTGGTACCCGGAGGCTTTGGATCACGAGGTATTGAAGGGATGATCAATGCTATTACTTATGCTAGAGAAAAAGCCATCCCCTTTTTAGGGGTGTGTTTAGGGGCGCAGTTGATGGTCGTAGAGTTTGCTAGACATGTTTTAGGTTTAAAAGATGCACATTCAAGTGAATTTAATAAGAAAGCCTCCCATAAAGTCGTGGATTTGCTACATAGTCAAGCGTACACAACACACAAGGGATCGAGTATGCGCTTGGGCACACACGCCATTTCTCTCCAAAAAGATTCCCTAATTGCTAAAGCTTATGGCAAGCTGGAGGTCTTAGAACGCCACCGCCACCGCTACACCATCAACCCGGATTATTTGGATTCCTATGTGCAAAATGGCCTAGAGGTGGTGGGAAATAGCGTGGATGGCACAGATCACATTGTGGAAGCTTTAGCCTTAAGAACGCACCCCTTTTTCTTAGGTGTGCAGTACCATCCTGAATTTACCTCTAGGCCTCTAGCTCCCAATGCGCTCTTTGTTGCTTTTATCCAAGCCTGTCTTAATGCCCTTTGTCCAACAAATCTTTGAAGTTAGCACTCCTACGCCTGCATGGCGTTTTGTCGCGCAGGTATTAAACTGCACTCCTGCACGCGCCCAAAGCCATATTGATCGTGGGCGTTTGCGCACTCTTGAGGGTGCGCGTGTACGCAAATCTGCGCATATAGTCGGTCAAGTCGCTCTTTTATACTTTAAAGCCCTAGAGTCTGCAAAATTGCATCCCACCTTTAGTAGCCCTTATTTTGACATTTACTATAAACCTAAAAATCTCTACTCTCACCCTAAAAATTACAATAGCCATAGCCTCTATGAAAGCGTGCATGCGCACAATCCTGAGGCTAGATTGATTCATCGTCTTGACTATGAAACCAGCGGATTGGTGATGGTGAGCACACAGAAGCGTTATGAAAATGTGTTAAGGGAGCTCTTTAGCGCGCGTCAAATTTGTAAAACTTATGAGGCGTGGGTGCAGGGGGATGTGCGTGCTTATGCACAAGGTGCTTTTAGTGTGGTTTTAAAGATTTTAGAACCCAAGATCAAGCACGCGGATTTAGCTATTCGTTGCCAAATTGCCAAAGAGGGTAAACCTAGCGCGACCACTATAGAAATTTTAGACTTTTGTCCCCACTCTCAGCGCACGCGCCTTAAAATCACCCCCCTAACCGGGCGCACTCACCAAATCCGCTTGCATCTGAGTGCGCTAGGCTTTCCCATTGTGGGCGAACCGCTTTACACAGACGACGCGCACGCACGCGCCTATTTAGATGCCAAAAAAGCAGATTTTCAAGGTAACCTTAAGTCTTTGCAAACCGAACTTGCCCTAGAGGCCACAGGATTAGAATTTAGTCTTTTTGGGTTGAGGTATGGGATTAGTGCCTCAATCTCCAAAGCTCTTTGTTGCCTTAATCGGCGCACTTTTTTAGAAGGCAAGTAGAGGATTGTTGATCATTTATTAAAATTAAGAAGGCTGGTATTCAATGAGTTCTTCTAGGATTTCATTTTGGCAAATTATCTTTACAACGAAGGATTATTGTGGAAAAAACGACATGGAATCAAGAGCAAAAACGGGTGTTTCGTGGGATGTTGCAAGAATTTGTGAATTTGGTAGATGAAGCGGTGAGAGAATGGAAGGTAAAAGGGGAAACCCCAGCTCCAATAGCTCCAAAGGGCGCATGTAACGCGCTTCAAAAAAGAATCAATGCTTTTTTAGAAAGGTGGGGCTATGTATGTACTATAAGTCCGGGTTTTGGAAACCTAGCTAATGTGCCCGCAATTGCTTTTTTCAGACAAGATATTTTGGGGAAGGGATTTATTAACTCTGAAAAGGCAACTCCTAGAAAAGGTTTTTATATTTGGTTTGAGTATTCACGCAGGGCGCAGCCTAAAATTTTTGACCTTTACATAGGGCGCGCTAATGATGGTTTGGAAGCATGTAAGCAATGTATCGCTTATAAAAAATTGTTTAGCAGTGAGGGTTATCTTCTTTATGGGTACGAAAACTGCAGTTTAGACATAGCTATGGGAGAAATTGCGGATTACTTTATAGATTTAATGGCTGTGTTCAGCGCAATTCCACAAGATGATTTTAGGGTTACAGGTCGCCCTAAAACTGCTCCAAAAGAAATGACAAATAGAAAAGTACCACTAGCACCAGCGGTTGAAAAAATGCCCACGATAAAAGAAAACACGCACATAAAGCAACAAGCATCTTCTACGCTAGAAATTTACGAAGAGTATAAAAGTTACGGGGAACGCGCCCTACACCCTCTCTTGACTTATTTTGCATTTCACAAAATGGGACTGCGTACTAAGACTATTTATCATGAGAAGAGTCAAAAAGGCGAAAAACACATCCATGAATGGTCACATCCAGATATGGTTGGCGTGTCTTTTGGTCGCAAAAGCTCCAATATTTTGGAGAGTTTTAATAAACCACCCATTAAGATAGTTTCTTTTGAGCTTAAAAGAGAAATTAGTCGCCATAATTGCAAGGATTACTTTTCTCAAGCCTTTCATAACAGCTCTTGGGCAAATGAAGGCTATTTGGTGGCTGAAAAAATTGATCAAAATGATACAGAGTTAATGAACTTACTTGAACGCCTAGCTTGTCGCTTTGGAATTGGAGTCATATTGTTTAACTTGCAAGACATTAGTAGTAGTAACATACTCCATGAAGCTGAAACTAAAGAAAACTTGAAATTGGAGCGTTCTTTAGCCGCAGAGTTGTATGATATAAGTCCAGATTTTAAAAGTTTTCTTGAAACAATCGAAGCCTTTAAACAAAATCCAGATTCTCTTGATTTGAGTGCTTTTGATCCACTATTGGAAAAACAAGAATTAGAAAGCCATATCAGAGATGAAATTTTAAAAACATAAGATTTTACAGGTGAGCTTGGGAATGTCTCCCCCTTTTTATGGGTGTAGAAAGCAAGCCATTTAGCCCTTAAGCAAGCAGGATTTTATTAAAGGCATTTTAAATCTAATGCTTTATAATAGCCACTTTTAACAAAAAAGGGAGTTGCATGAAAGTTTTGCTACTAAAAGATGTGAAAAATTTGGGCAAAGCAGGGGATGTGTGCGAGGTGAAAGATGGTTATGGTCAAAATTTTCTTTTAGCTAAAAATTTAGCCCAACTTGCCACTTCAGCTGCTATCAACCACTACAAGGCTAATCAGAAAAAACGCGCAGAGTTAGAAGCCCAAGAACTCGCCCACAAACAAGAGATTGCCAAAAAGTTAGAGAGCATTACTCTACAAATCGTTAAAAAAGTGGGGGCAAATGGGGCGTTGTTTGGATCGATCACCAAAGAAGAAGTTGTCGAAGCCCTGCGCGCGCAACATTCTTTAGAGATAGATAAAAAAACACTCGAGCTAAAAACCCCTATCAAGAGCACCGGGATTTATGAAATCGAAGTCAAACTAGGGTCTGGGGTGCATGGCGTGTTAAAAATTGATGTGGTGGCTGAGTAATAGATGTTCCATGCAACTACAATTTTAGGCTATAAAACGCATTTTGAGGGCAAGGATTACGCCATCATCGGGGGCGATGGGCAAGTGAGTTTTGGGAATTGTGTCCTCAAGGGCAACGCGACCAAGATTCGCACCCTCTATCACGGACAAATTTTAAGCGGATTTGCTGGAAGCACTGCGGACGCTTTTAGTCTCTTTGATATGTTTGAGCGCATTTTGGAGGGCAAAAAAGGGGATTTATTTAAAAGTGTGGTGGATTTTAGCAAGGAATGGCGCAGAGATAAATTTTTGCGCCGTTTAGAGGCGATGATGATTGTCCTCAACAAGCAATCCATCTTTATTTTGAGTGGAACGGGGGATGTGGTCGAACCTGAGGATGGTAAGATTGCCGCTATTGGGAGTGGGGGCAATTACGCGCTGAGTGCAGCGCGCGCGCTAGATCAATTCGCCAAACTGCCCCCTAAAACTTTAGTAGAAGAGTCGCTCAAAATTGCCGGAGAAATCTGCATTTACACCAACACCAACATTAAAATCTTGGAATTACCATGAAATTAGAGATGACTCCCCAAGAGATTGTAGATTATTTGGACGATTATATTATCGAACAAAAAGACGCTAAGAAAATGATCGCCATTGCTTTGCGCAACCGCTGGCGCAGGTTACAACTGCCCAAAGAGTTGCAAGAAGAGGTAACCCCTAAGAATATTTTAATGATCGGCTCAACGGGGGTGGGCAAGACAGAGATCGCACGGCGCATGGCCAAGATGATGGGCTTACCCTTTATCAAAGTGGAGGCAAGCAAGTATACTGAAGTGGGTTTTGTGGGGCGCGATGTGGAGTCTATGGTGCGCGATTTGGTCGCCACGAGCATTAATTTAGTGGAGAACGAACACAAGGAAAGAAATAGAGGAAAGATCGAAGAGCTTATTGTGGAACGCATTGCTAAAAAGTTGCTCCCGGCTTTGCCTAATGGGGTGAGTGAGACCAAAAAGGAGGAATACGCCTCCAATTTTGAAAAAACCAAAGAGAAGATCAAGAGCGGGGCTTTAGATCATGTGCAAATTGAGATCGAGTTGCGTAAAAAGCATTTAGAGGGAGACTTTAACGTGCCTCCTGAAATTATTAAAGTGCAAGAGAGTCTGATTAAAGTCTTAAATCGTGAGGGGGAGAAAGTCAGCAAAGAGATGAGTATCAAGGAGGCGAAGGAAGCTCTGCGCCATGATGTTTCCCAAACGATTTTGGATATGGAACGCGTGCAGGCTGAGGGCGTGGAGCGCGCCATGCAATCTGGGGTGATCTTTATTGATGAAATTGACAAGATCGCTGTTGGTGTCAAAGAGGGAAGCCGCCAAGACCCCAGCAAGGAGGGCGTGCAACGCGATCTTTTACCCATTGTAGAGGGGAGTGTGATCAATACCAAATATGGCCCTGTGGCCACTGATCATATTTTATTCATTGCAGCGGGCGCATTCCAATTAAGCAAGCCTAGCGATCTCATTCCTGAACTACAGGGGCGTTTCCCCTTGCGGGTGGAATTAGAAAGTCTCTCTGAGGAGATCATGTTTGCTATTCTCACACGCACTAAAAGCTCGATCATCAGACAATATCAAGCTCTCTTATCTGTGGAGGGCGTAGAACTTGTCTTTGACCCGGAGGCTCTTAGAGAGCTAGCTAGACTTTCTTATTTGGCCAATCAAAATGCCGAAGATATTGGTGCGCGCCGTTTACACACCACTATTGAAAAGGTCTTAGAAGATTTGAGCTTCAATGCGTCTAGCTACAAGGGGCAACAAGTGTTGATCACAAAAGAAAATGTTGCTAAGAAGCTAGAAAATCTTGTGGATAATGTGGATCGCGCCCGTTTTATTTTATGAGCAAAGCCGGTTTTATTGCCCTCATTGGTCGCCCCAATGCGGGTAAGAGCACTTTGTTAAATGCGTTGGTGAATGAACACTTAGCTTTAACTTCGCACAAAGCGCACGCCACACGCAAGGCTCTTAAAGCCATTGTGCCTTATACAGATTCTCAAGGAAATGCCTGCCAAATGGTGTTTGTAGACACTCCTGGAATCGCTTCGCCCAAAAAACTTCTAGAGCAAGCCATGCAAGAGGAGAGTATGCGGGCTTTGCAAGATTGCGATTTGGTGCTTTTCTTAGCAAGCGTGCATGATGACTTAAGAGATTATGAGAACTTTTTAAGTTATGCTAGCACAAAACCCCACATTCTAGCTCTCAATAAGATCGACACCCTCACTCATGCAGATCTGCTCGCCAAGATCGCGCCCTATCAGGCTTATAGCGATAAATTCCATGCCTTAGTGCCCTTGAGCGCGAGCAAATATAAAAACATAGACATTTTATTAGCCAATGTGGCAGAACTCTTGCCCGAATCTCCCTTTTACTACGATCCCCAAAGTTTAAGCGATGCGCAAATAAAAGAGATTTATGCAGAGATGATCCGCGAACAACTTTTTGTGTATTTGAGTGAGGAGATTCCCTATGCGAGCGCGGTTGTATTGACGCATTTTAAGGAGGAGGACAAACTCGATCGCATCAAAGCACAAATTGTTGTGGAAAAAGAAAGTCAAAAAAAGATGATCATTGGCAAGGAGGGGAATGTTATTAAAAAAATTGGGCGTGCAGCCCGCTTACAGATGGAATCTTTGGGGGACAAAAAAGTTTTTTTGCAATTGGAGGTTGTGGTGTGTAAAAATTGGAGTAGGGAAAGAGAGGGGTTAAAAAAAATGGGTTATGTGGTAGAATAGGGACATTTTTTAATTTTATAGGGGTATTTATGTTAGAAAGGGTTTTATGGGCAAGGGTTTTGTTAGTTGCATTTCTTTGCGCTGTGGGTCTGCGCGCAGACACCTTGATGGGCTTTGTTAAGGCCTATCATAAAAAAGGGATCGCCTCTATCGAACGGCTCTTGCAATCCTATTTGACCCAAAAAGAGTTTTGGGAAGATGTGCTAGAAAAACATGACATCAGCTATGGCTACTATGAAGATCTTGATTACCTTTTTGTCATCAATAAGGCCGATCCAAAATTAACTCTATATGCTTTGCAGGGCGAAAAGATTGTTAAGGTCAATGAGAGCACCGCCTTAGTAGGCTCTAAAGCGGGAGAGAAAATTACAGAAGGGGATAAGGCCACGCCTATTGGGGTTTATCAGATTCTAAAAAAACTCACAGGTTTAAATGCCTACTATGGACCTTTTGCCCTAGAAACTAATTACCCTAATCCTTTTGATGTGGCGCGTAAGCGAAGCGGACATGGTATTTGGATTCATGGGCTGCCTTTAGATGGCAAGCGCGATGAGCTCAACACCAAAGGTTGCATTGCCATACAAAACCCCATTTTAAAAGATTATGGCACACGCCTCAAGGATAAAAAAACCTTGCTCATTGTTTATGAGGGAGAGTTTAAATACGCAACTCAAGATGAGTTAGCGACCTTGCTTAGCTCCCTTTATACATGGCGCAGTGCATGGGCGAAAAATGACCTTGTGAGCTACATGAGTTTTTATGCTCCAGATTTCAAGCACGCCAATGGTATGGATTATAAGACTTATGAAAAATTTAAAACCCATGTTTTTGGTAAAAATGAGGATAAAACTATCCGCTTCTCTAAAGTCAATATCACTCCTTACCCCAATAACGACCATAAGCGCATCTTCCGTATTGCTTTTGATCAAGACTACGATGCCTACAAGAATAAAAAACTTGTCTATTCCTCTCATGGGACTAAAGTCCTTTTTGTGGCACTTGAAAAGGGTAAAATGCAGATTTTGGTTGAAAAATAGAGTATAATTTCAAGTTGGGGGAAATTTATTACAGAAGGGCGTTTATGCATCCAAAGCTGTTGTTGACGGGTATTGGTGTGGCTTTGTTGGTGAGTGGATGTGCGCCACCGGTGAAAAAAGTAATGGCAGCAAAGTTCGATCGCAATGTCAACTATTCTGTGCAATTTAGTAGTAATGATTTTAAAATAGGTGGCGTAGTTAGTGCAGAAATGCCCTACAATCCTGCTAATCCTAATCTGACTGAATTATTGCTCAGCAAAGCGATTAGGGCTTGCAAATGCGATACACTTCTTTTGCCAAGATATGAAGTTGTGCGTCAAGGTTCCAAAGAGCCTGTACTCAGAGTTACTGGCAGAGCGGCAACTTTTAAAGAAAAATAGTTCTGTAGTCTGCCTGCCCTGCCTTACAGGCGGGGCAAAACTCTCAAGCTTTCTTAAATAAAATCAATTCATAAGAGGTCTTTTCAAGACGCTTTACTTCGGGCTTTGTGGGGACATTTGTTTGCAAATGAGTTTGAAGCTCCTCATTTAAGCGATCTAATTCATCTAGGCGATCTTTAAGACGCAAAATAATATCTACTCCGGCCAAATTCACACCCATATCGCGCGTGAGACGCAAGATTGTCTTGATTTTGTCCACATCTCTTTGTGAGTAGAGGCGCATTTTGCCATCCGTGCGCTTGGGCTCTACTAGACCTTCTTTTTCATATTGGCGCAAAGTTTGGGGGTGCACTCCTAAAATCTTAGCCACCACGCTAATTAAATACAGCGGCGCATCATAATCTAGCATGGGCGATCCTTTAGGGGAGTTGCTGTAAAGCCTGTTTGACCTCTATGCTCATGTGATCGGTGTGAGGCAAGATCACATTGGCGTTTAAATATAAATCTCCTATCTGTCCGCTCTTGCGGTTTTTAACCCCGAGTTCTTTGAGGCGGAATTTTTGGGCGTTTTTAGTATTGGGGGGAATTTTCAAAGACACATCTTTATAGAGGGTCTGAACATCTACTTTACCCCCAAACAACGCCGTCTTTAAAGGCACATCAAAGTTTTTAATCAGGTCGTCCCCTTTCCTAGTGTATTCTGTGTCTTCTAGCACATGCACTTTTAAAAGCGCGTCCCCGCGCATGCCCGCTTGTTGGTGTCCTTTGCCCCGCGCGCGCAACACCTCGCCCTCTTTCACACCCGCAGGAATTTTGATCTCAAAACTCTCATTGGCAGAAACTTGTATCTTGCGTTGCGTGCCTAGCACTGCCTCTTTCAAATTGATTTGCAAATCAATTTGAATATCTAGCATTTCTCGATTAAAACCAAAACCCGCACTCCTAAAACCCGTATTAAAACCTCCAAAACCTCCCCCAAAAATTTGGGATATAATGTCATCAAAATTGGCATTCCTCCCTTGTGTGCGGGCAAAATCGCTAAAATTCTGCCCCCCAAACATGCTATCTCCAAATTGATCGTATTGGGCGCGTTTTTGGTTATCACTCAAGATTTCATAGGCGGCGTTGATCTCTTTAAACTTCTCTTCGGCTTCCTTGCCCTTGTTGAGATCGGGGTGGTATTTGCGCGCCAATTTGCGATAGGATCGCTTGATTTCTTCAGGACTGGCGTTTTCGCTGACTTCTAAAGTTTGGTAGAGACTCTTTCCCATTGTGATCCTTTTTTTAAAAATTTAGAATCATTATAGCATAAAACTTTAGTCTTATACTATCAATTTTATTTAGTGTCTAAAAATTCTGTATAGCCCTGTTGGCGCAGTTGGCATGCAGGACAAACCCCGCACCCATAACCAAACTTATGGCGACTCTCTCGCACTCCCTCATAGCATGTATGGGTGTGCTCTAAGATCAGCTCTAACCCCCCCAAAGCGTGAGCGAGCTGAAACTCTTGGGCTTTGCTAGCAAACATCAAGGGAGCTAGCAAACTGATCCCCTCTTGTGTGCCAAAAGCCCCCAAATTCAAGCTAATTTGCAAACTTTCTATAAAATTCTGCCGACAATCAAAATACCCGCTATAATCCTGCATAGATACCCCTAGCAACACCGCTTGCGCGCCCAAATTAAAAGCGTAGGCGTGCGCTAGCGTGGTAAAAAGCGCGTTGCGATCGGGCACAAAAGAGCTAGGCAGGTCTTGAGCTTGGGGGTGGGGTGTGTTGAGCGCATGGGAAGTGTGGGCAAAAAGGGCAGAAGTGCTGATTTCTTGTAAACAAGGTAAACTTAGCACTTTATAGGGCAACTCTAGCATGCGCGCGATTTTGCGCGCTTGGGCGAGTTCGATGGCGTGTTTTTGATCGTAATTAAAGCCCAATAAATAAACTTGTTCAAAAACGCGTTTTGCCCAAAGGGCTAGAGTGGTGCTATCCTGCCCCCCGCTAAAGCAGATCACACAGGTGTGTGTTTTAAAATCTTGAATGGCGAGCATTTTTGCTAGATCAAAGGGATGAAACATGATTGACCTTTTAGAATCATTATAACATGGCAGATTGGAACGCTTCTTTTTTGCGCTTAAAACGCGCTCTGCCCTCCAGTCTGCTAACTTTGCATACCATGATCGAGCAGGGCGGTTATCAAGCATGTATCGTGGGGGGAAGTGTGCGCGATCTGCTCTTGGGTAAAAAGCCCAAAGATTACGATCTAGCCTCTAGCGCGACTCCAGACCAGTTAAAAGCTCTCCTAGAGGGCATAGAGGGGATAAAAATTATAGAGCTAGGGCGCGCCTTTGGCACTTTAGGAGTGAGCTTTGAGGGCTGGCTTTTTGAGATCACCACTTTTAGGCAGGAGGGAGAATATAGAGATCACCGCCACCCTAGCGCATTAAGATTTGTAGAGTCTATAGAAAGCGACTTAGCACGGCGTGATTTCACCATCAACGCCCTAGCCCTCCACCCTCAAAAAGGACTTTTAGATTTATATGGTGGGTTGGAAGATTTAAAAAAGGGGGTTTTAAGATTAGTGGGTGATCCGACTTTGCGCCTGCAAGAGGACGCTTTGCGGATTTTACGCGCTTTGCGTTTTGCTAGCGTGCTAGGTTTTAGTTTGGAAGACGCTACTCAAAAAGCTCTATGGAAACAAGCTCCCTTATTAACACACATCGCCAAAGAGCGCATCTGCATGGAGTTTTTTAAACTCTTGTTGGGGGATTTTGTGCGCTCTTGTGCGCCTTTTCAATCTCTCTTAGAAAAGACTTTAAAAGCGCGCTTAAAGCCCTTAGAGGGATTAGAAAACACCCCTTTGAATTTGCGCGCGCGCTTGCTCTATTTAGCCCAATCTTGGGATACCCAAACCCTGCGTGATTTTTGCACACGTTTAAAATTTTCTAAAAAACTCACCCAATCCTTACACAAACTGCATGCCCACCTCCCCTTAGAGCCTAAAGAGCCTCTCCGCCTTTGGCTCAAAACACAATTACAAAGTTTGTATTTAGGCGAACTGCGCGCTTTGCTAGGCTTTTATCAAACCCAAGACCCCGTTTTAAGCGCGCGCTTAAAAAGTGAACTTAAAGATATTTTGCACAAACGCGAAGCTTATGCGTTGCGCCATTTGGCGATCAAGGGCACGGACTTGTTAGAACTTGGTTTTCAAGGCGCGCAAGTGGGCGTGCTTTTAATAGCGTGTTTGGAGGGGGTAATGTGCGGGGTTGTGTGCAATCAGAGAGAAGCGTTATTGCAATATGCCAAAGAATGCCCCGTGTTAAGAGAAAATTAGTTAAAATGCCTCGCATGTCTAAACTCCAATTTGATAATTTATTATTTTTAGCCCCTTTAGCGGGTTATACGGATTTGCCTTTTAGAAGTGTGGTGAAACGCTTTGGGGTAGATGTAACCGTGAGTGAGATGGTGAGTAGCCACGCGCTCGTGCATGCTTTTGAGAAAACTGCTAAGATGCTAGAGAAATCCCCCCATGAAAACCCCTTTAGCGTGCAAATTGCCGGCTCTAAAGTAGAGATTGTGCAAAGAGCGGTCGAGTTGCTCAACCAGGTGGAAGGAATCGACATTATAGATTTTAATTGTGGTTGCCCAGCCCCCAAAGTGGCCAACCATGGCAATGGGAGCGGACTTCTCAAAGACTTAAAGCATTTGGTTAAGCTCTTAAGCGTAGTGCGCGAGCACACTAATAAACCTTATACCAGCGTGAAAGTGCGCTTAGGCTTTGAGCGCAAAATTCCAGAAGAAATCGCGCATGCGCTCAATGATGCCCCTGTGGATTTTGTGGTGGTGCATGCGCGCACGCGTGCAGATCGCTACAAAAAAGAAAAGATTGATTATGAAAGTGTGCGCTTGATGCGCTCTATCTTAAATAGGCCCTTGATTGTCAATGGGGAGATTGACAGCGTAGCCAAAGCCCAAGAGGTGCGTGCTTATACGGGAGCTCAAGGGGTGATGATCGGGCGGGCTAGTTTGATCAAACCTTGGATTTTTTGGCAGATCAAACACAATACGCAGGAATTACCTCCTGTGCTCAAAAAAGATTTGGTCTTGGAACATTTTGATAAGATGGTGGAATTTTATGGAGACAGGGGGGTGGTGATGTTTCGCAAGAATTTACACGCCTATGCTAAAGGGCATGCTGGAGCAAGCGCGTTTAAGGGAGTGGTCAATAGCATGAGCGATCCGCTCATCGCACGCGCGCAGGTGGAGGAGTTTTTTAGTCAAGCGCAAGATTTACGCGATCTCCATCAGATTATTTCTTTAAATAACCAAAGTATTTAATCAATGTTTAAAAATTCAATAGTTTTGTGGGTGAGTTTTTTGCCCTTAATGGGGGTGAGCAATCATATTTTTACAGGCGCGCGTTTGGGGGGAAGCTTGGGTTTTAATAGCAGTTATGGCCAACAGGCGAGCATGGTTAATCCGAGCACCAAACCGGATGGATCATCTGCCTGCCCTAATAGCAGTTGTAAGGGTGATGAACTTGTGGGTTTTTATACCCATGCCAAACAGCCTAGTTTTGCCTTCACTTACGCGGTGGGTGATGAGCTTTTTTTTGATAAATTGGCTATTAGTGGATTGCGTATTTATGGGACAATGCAATACACTAATGCAACACTAGGAGAGCGTTACAAGGTGGAAAATAAAGGGGGCAAAAATTACGATCCTCAATACATCAAAGCCATCGATCCAACTACCGGAAATGTGATTCCTCAAGCGGTTACAAATGGCAACCCTCCCCCTGATGGCTTTAAAAATGTGGGGGGTGATTTGGCTGTGCCTAATAACTACAGCTCCCCTTGCGCTAGATTGGGTGCAAGTAATCCTCTAGGACTTTGTCCCACTCCAACCCCTCAAGAGAGTTTACTCCAACACCCGTCCAATGCGATCTCTTTGGGTTTAAATGTTGATTTTTTTCTCAATGTGCCTATAGATTACTGGGTGAGAAAGCACAATCCTAAATTTCTCTTTTTGAAGTGGGGCGTGTTTGTGGGTGGGGGTGTGGAATACACAATGTTTTGGAGCGATCGTTTTGTCAATCAGGCGTTGGGCAAGAAAACCCGTTTTTTTGCTGCAGGGAGTGGCTTTTTTGTGAATGTGGGCACACAACTCTATGTAGGCAAGCGTAACCGCCTCACTCTAGGATGGAAGTTTCCTTACTATAAATTCAGCGCGCAAAACTGGTACAACTATGGCAATAGTAATCCTGGCACACAACAAACCTTAACGCAAACTCTGAGCATTACCCCTCTTAGCCAGTTTTTTTTAGGCTATGCGTATCTTTTCTAGCATAGTATTACCGAAAATTTTTTTTAACTTGACTTTTTATTACAAAACAAATACAATCTTTCCCTATTTTTAAACATTAAACATTGAAGGGTACATGATGGGTGAAGGGTTTTCAGCAAAGCTAGTCGGTGAATATGTAGATATTGGGGTTTTTAGCGCACTAGGGATTATGGGGTTTTTGGCACTATGGTTCACTATTGAGCGCATCATCTTTTACGCGCGTATAGACTTTAGCCTTTATGAAGACCCGGATAGATTGGATATGGATTTAACAAAAAATCTCACCATGCTTTATATCATCTACTCTAACGCTCCCTATGTGGGGCTTTTGGGCACGATTTTAGGCGTGATGGTTACTTTTTATGACATGAGCACAAGCGCGACCGGTTTGGACGCTAAAGCCATTACTTTAGGGCTTTCCTTAGCACTTAAAGCCACCGCTTTTGGGTTGTTGGTGGCTATTCCTACCCTAATTGTTTATAATGCCTTTTTGCGCAAGGTAGACATTCTTTCAGAACGCTTTAAACTGCATAAAAAAGGGGCTTAGAACATGAAGGTTAGACTAAGGCGAGGGGACGGCCTAAATGTTGTGCCTTTCATTGATGTAATGCTTGTGCTCTTGGCATTGGTGTTGAGCGTGTCTACTTTTATTGCAGAGGGCAAGATCAAGGTTAATCTCCCTAGTGCAAGCAGTGCACAGAAAATACACCAGGAAGAGAAAAAAATCACCATTGTAGTCAGCAAATCTGATGAGATTTATGTGAATGACAAACCACAAAGTTTAGAGGATTTAAAAAACTTGATCGCCAAGGCCGACCCTAAAACCCTAGTGGATTTGCGTAGCGATAAAGACTCTAAATTTGGCACTTTCATTGAGATTATGGATATTCTCAAAGCTCAAAATCATGAAAACTTCTCCATCTCTACAGCAACAAAGTAAATTTTCTAACCGCGCAGGTTTTTTAAGTGCTGTTGGAGTATATGCCCTAGGCCTGTGGTTTTTCTTGACTAATCCGCCTAAAATAGAGCAATTAGCGCATATGGGCACACAGCGCATGACCATGAGTTTGGCCAGTATTAATACACGCTCTGATCAGCTCCAACATGCCCAAGCTTCTAAGCCCGCAGCACCAGCACCCAAACCTCAAGAAAAACCAAAAAAAGAAGAACATAAACCCCATCATAAACCAAAGCCTCATCCAAAGCCTAAACCCAAACCCGAGCCTAAACCCACCCCTAAACCAGAACCCAAACCACAACCAACCCCAAAACCTACTCCTATCCTCAAACCTGAGCCAAAACCAGAACCCAAACCTGAGCCTAAACCTGAGCCAGCACCTCCCAAACCAGAACCCAAACCCGAGCCAACTCCTCCTAAGCCAGAACCCGCACCCCAGCCTGCCAAGTCTGCACCCCAAGAAACTTCTCACGATGCCAACAGCGATGCCAAACCTGCCAAGAGTGTTACAAAAACTGATCGCAAACAACAAAAACAAGAAGCATCCAACCAGCAATCTGAGGGTGCACAAACAAGTGCTATGGCCTATAACCCCGGGGTAAGTAATGAATTTTTGATGAAAATACAAATGGCCATTTCTTCAAGAAATCGATACCCTCGCATGGCAATGATACGCGGAATTGAGGGAGAAGTGTTGGTGGAATTTGTACTCAATATGGATGGCACGACCACAGATATTAAAGTCGCCAAGAGTTCAGGATCGGATATTTTAAACCATGCGGCTGTGCAGGCAGTCAAAGAGGCTTCTAGGCTCTTTCCTACACCCAAACAAACCGTGCGCCTCAAGATACCCATTGCTTATACTATGAAGGATGAATGAATGTCTGAGTTACTTTATTACACTTAAATTCAGAGATTACAAGCTTAAAGCTAAGGTGCTTGTGCTAGAATTTGACATTCCACTTCATTAAAGATTGGCCATGCTCTACTACCTTTACACCTACTTTAGCGTGAATATTTTCCAATACCTCACCTTTCGTGCGGGTTTGGCCTTTTTTATCAGTTTTTTTGCCTGTGTCTATTTGATGCCTAGATTTATTGCTTGGGCTAAGGCAACCAAGAGAAGTCAGCCCATTTCTAACTACATTCCCCACCAAAATAAGAAAGACACCCCCACGATGGGAGGTATCGTGTTTTTGGGTACGGCCATTATAGCCTCTTTGCTTACGGCCAGATTAGATAATCCATTCGTGCTTTTAGCCATTTTCAGCCTGTTGGCTTTTGGTGCTATTGGCATGCAAGATGATTACACCAAAATTCGTCAAAACAAGAATGCTGGTATTTCTGCACGCCTCAAAATGGGCTTGCTGTTTGTGGTGTCTTTGAGTATTGCTTATTGTCTGTATATTCTAATGGAAGAAAAAAATCTCTATGTGCCCTTTTTGAAAAACCCAGTTTTTTCTTTCCAAGATCATCCTTTCTTGTTGCTAGGTTTTTGGGTGCTTGTTTTTCTCTCTACAACAAACGCCGTTAATTTAACCGATGGTTTAGATGGTTTGGTAACCGTGCCTAGTGTCTGCGCCCTATTAAGTCTCAGTGTTTTTATTTATGTTGTGGGTAATGCAGAGTTTAGTAAATATTTGCTTTACCCAAAGGTCGTACACAGCGGGGAGGTCGTGGTAGTTTCTTCTGCACTGATGGGGGCTTTATTGGGCTTTTTGTGGTTCAATGCTTTTCCAGCAGAAGTTTTTATGGGAGATAGTGGGAGTTTGGGCATTGGAGGTTTTATTGCCTACATGGCTATCATCACCAATAACGAAATTTTATTATTTTTAATCGGTTTAGTTTTTGTATTAGAGGCTACTTCGGTTATCTTGCAGGTGGGGAGCTATAAGGTGCGCAAAAAGCGAATCTTTCGCATGGCACCTTTGCATCACCACTTTGAATCGAAAGGGTGGCCTGAAAATAAGATCATCTTGCGTTTTTGGATTGTGGCTATTCTAAGCAATCTTGTAGCCTTGCTCAGTCTGAAAGTGCGCTAAATTCAGACTTTCTATGTTAGAATGGAAACCTTTAAGTTAGGTTATAGGTGGATGATATGATCTCTCTGCTTGGATATGGGCGCACTAACCGGGCTTTCGCTAACTACCTACACCGGTGTGCCCTTCCTTACCGCATTTATGACGATGCGACCTTGACACCCAAAAGCGATTTGTATGGTCAACCTCTCCTCCCCTCTACTCTTTTTGATCCTCAAATTTCTTGCTTGGAGATTGTCAGCCCCGGATTTCCCCCCAAACACCCCTTAGTTTTGGCTAGTGAACATCTTATTAGCGAATACGACTATGTTGCCTCCCGTGTGTCTGTGCCTAAAACTTGTTTTGTGAGTGGCACGAATGGCAAAACTACCACAACAGAAATGTTAGGTCTGCTTTGTGCCCCTTTTGGAAGTGTTGTGGGGGGCAATATCGGCACGCCCCTCATCAATCTTTTTCCACAAGCCCCGCTATGGATTTTAGAAACCAGCTCTTTTAGCCTACACTACACGCAACGATACGCTCCTCATTACTATGTCTTGCTTCCTCTAGCTCAAGATCATTTAAGTTGGCATGGAAGTTATGAAGCTTATGTAGAAGCAAAGTTAAAACCTCTGCGCCTCATGGACAAAAAAAGCCCCGTGTTTCTGCAAGCGAGTCTTAGAGATCATGTTTTAGTGCGTGAGGCCAAAGACCTTGATCTAATTTTTTATGAAGATTCAAACCACTTAGCTAAGAATATGGGTTTAGATAGCTCGCGTGTGCGCTTTAAAGAGCCTTTCTTGCTCGATGCTTTATTGGCCTTGAGCGCAACTAAACTGATGACAGGGCAGGTAGATTACGATCGCCTCAATAGCTACACTCTAAAACCCCATCGCCTAGAAAAGATCACCGATTCACAAGGTCGCACATGGATCAATGACAGCAAGGCAACTAATGTAGATGCCACTCTTAAGGCTTTAGCATGTTTTACAGATTCCTTTGTGCATTTGATTGTAGGGGGGGACACTAAAGGGGTGGATTTGACCCCGCTCTTTGAGGTTTTAACCGGTATGCAAACGCGCATTTACACCATTGGGGCTAGCGCACACTTGATGGTTGAGATGGCTAATCAATATGGCGTAAGCGCGCTATTATGTGGAGATTTAGCGCACGCGGTGGACGCAATTAAAATCTCTTTAAAAGAGGATCAAGTCGCGCTTCTTTCACCTAGTGCGGCTAGTCTAGATCAGTTCAGCTCTTATCAAGAGCGGGGCGATCTCTTTAGGGCATGTGTGTTAGCCCCATGAAGCTCCTACGCATCCTTTTCCTCTGCCTTGTGTGTGCGTGTTCTTTGGCGCGCGCAGAGAGCGATCCAGATACCATTGATCTTTATTTGCTTTTAAAACAGATTAATCAGCTTAACCAAGTGATTGCCCGCTATGAGCAAGACCCCACAAAACGCTCAGAAATTCCCCTCTATAGCGATCAAAAAAATGATCTCATCCATACCTTTGCACTCCGCCTACTCAATAGTCAAGAACAAATAGGTATCAATATCAAAGCTAACCTAGAACAGCAACATAAGCTCAAAAAGGCCTTACTTAAGAGCAGTCATACGAATGATATTTTCGTGTATATGCGCAGCACTCTCGAGCTCAAAACCTTAGAAGCTGATCAGCAGATGTATGATTTTCTAAAAAAGTTACGCACTTCTCTTGACTTTTTTAGTCAAGAGAAGGATATTAATGCACTCAGCATGGCTACCCTGCTTAAATTCGAGGATGCTTCTTCTAGGCATTATGTGATCCCAGCCAACCTTGATTCTATCAAAGCGCAACAGCTCCAAGAGCTTTTAAGCGACTACAAACTCAAGCTTAAAACCTACTTAGAAGTGCTTCACTATATCCACAAACATCCCCGTCAGGTTCTTGCTAAGAATATCCTCTTTAATATTGATATGCAATGGGTTTTGGAGCGTATTGCTACCACCATTAATAAGTTTTTTCCCTCTTCACATGGGTTACAAAGTGCTAAGATTTTACTTTCCCTTGTCTTGTTGCTCTTTTTGCTTGCCTTAAGAAAGCTCATTACTACACTTTTTATCCGCTTTTTAGATCTCTTTGTGCGCTTCAGTCGTAAAAATGAACAGGTGCAGCAAAGAATCCGCAATAGCATTATCACCCCCATTTCCACTTTTTTACTCATCTATAGCTTTGACATTTCTATAGATATTTTGCACTATCCTCACCCCGCTCCCATTAAATTTAATATGTATCTGGGTGTAATTTACATCTCTTTGCTAGGTTGGCTGGGAATTGCGCTATTTAAAGCTTATGGTGCTGCTCTTTTAGCTAGTTTGGCTTCTAAGAAGAACGGCTTCAGGCGAGAAGTGGTGAATCTTATTTTGAAAGTGGCTTATTTCTTCATCGTTACCATCACAATTTTGGCTATGCTCAAACAGCTAGGTTTCAATATTTCGGCCATCATCGCTTCTTTGGGCATCGGTGGTTTGGCAGTCGCTTTGGCGGTTAAGGATTTACTAGCCAATTTCTTTGCCTCTGTGATCTTGCTTTTAGACAATTCTTTTGGGCAGGGAGATTGGATTGTGTGCGGGGAGGTAGAAGGGACGGTGGTAGAGATGGGACTTAGACGCACCACGGTGAGAGGCTTTGATAATGCCCTTTTATTTGTGCCTAACTCAGAACTAGCAGGTAGGTCTATTCGTAACTGGAATCGCCGCAAAGTGGGGCGCAGAATCAAAATGAGTATTGGTCTTACCTATGGCTCTACTAGGGAGCAACTCAGTCAATGTGTGCTAGCAATCCGCACGATGCTAGAGGAACATCCCCATATTGCTAAGGTTTCCGATTTGGATGCCTCTGCAAAACGCGAGCTGAGTGCCCAGCACGATTATATGATGGATCGTGAACACATCGTTTCTATTGATGACTTAATGGGCTACAAATCTAACTTATTTGTTTTTGTAGATAATTTTGGAGACAGCTCGATCAATATTCTAGTTTATTGTTTCTCCAAAAGTGTCGTTTGGGGAGAATGGTTAGCTATTAAGGAAGATGTTATGCTAAAAATCATGCAAATTGTAGAGGGGCTGGGCTTGAGCTTTGCCTTCCCTTCTCAAAGTGTTTATTTAGAAAGTGTGCCAAAAAGCCTGCAATCCCCACTCAAGGATTTAAATGCCTAAGTTAAAACTTGGAACTAAAAGCGTCTTGATGATGTCCATCATTTTGATTGCTTCTTTTGTGGCGTTGGGGGCTTATTTTGTCCATGAAACCACTGAGGTTTTACTCCATAATGCCAATGTATCAGTTACTAAACAGGCTTCTAATAAAGTTGACAAGATTACCTTAGACCTTAATGCTGTAACGCAATCTTTACTCAATTACACCACCTATTTTTCCGGTCATGGTTTTGCATTTTTAAAAAATGCTAAAGAACAAAGCCTGCAAGATAATGTTAAAAAATTAGTGCTCAATAAAGAGTTTGTACGTGAAGCGTGGTTAGTTTTTCTGCATGAAAAACAACCCTATTTCAGTTACGAAGCCTTTGAAAGACCTGATGGTAGCGTGGGCTTATATAGCAATACGCCGATCATTTTGCAATCTCCATTGCTTAAAAAGGTGATCTCTACAGGGCGACCTGCTCGCCGTTCCACTGGGCCAACCCTCCTGCTTAATGGCAAACAACATTTTGGTTATGTCATGGCTATGCCTATTTTTGATGTGCATCAAGAGCTTGTTGCTGTAGCTGGTGTGTTTGTGAGTATAGAAATGGTGCAGGATCGGTATTTTCCTACAACAGGTATTGAAAATGGATTTTTCATGGGAGGGGGCAATCGTCTTTTTGCAATCAATCGCGATCATAGTCTTCAAGGTAGAGATTTTCGCGATGTGATGAAGGGTCAAGAAGTGCAAGAGATTGAGGAGTTCAGAGAAAACGCCCCTCCCAATAGCCAAAAACTCACAAATTTTTATTCTGAAGTGTTGCACTCAGAAGCAATTTTGGCTCTTTATACTTTCCGCCCTCTGAAAGCCATCCCTCAAGATCATAACTGGATGATTGGTGCGGTTATCTCCAAAAAAGAGCTTTATCGCATGTCTCGCGCATGCGTCTTGGAGTAGCAGGCATTATTGCAGCCATTTATGTTGTTACGATGATCGCAGTCTTTTTCTATATGCGTCATAGTATTGTGCGCCGTATCGCACGCGTGTCCAGAACTCTTAGAAGTTTCTTCAAACTTCTTAATCATGAAGAGAATGTTGAAATTGTGATGCTTGAGCCTAAAGGTACGGATGAGATCGCAGATATGTTGCGCTCGATTAACAAAAACATCACCAATATCCAAGAAACATTTAAGAATGACAACGCGGTGATGCAAGATGTAACTTCTGTGGCACTTGCAATAGAGCGGGGAAATATCACCCGGCGCGTGTACGCGCAGGCCAAGACCCCTAGTCTCTCTGAATTGATACTGACAACTAACGCGATGATTGCCTTTTTGGAGCGGCGCGTAGGTGGGGATTTAAATGCGATCTTAGAAGTTGTACGCGCTTATCAAAATTTAGATTTTACTTCTAAGATTCCACACCCCAAAGGTGATTTTGAGGTCGCTACCAACCAATTAGGTAGCGAGATCGTGGCGATGTTGCGCACCTCCTTAAATTTTGCCAATATCCTCAATACAAAGTGTCAAGGTTTAAAATCTAGTATGGACGAACTTGTAGCTCAGTCTGCACAACAATCCAAAGAGATCAAGCACACGACACAGAGCATTGAGACAATCACTCAAAATATTGCTGCTGTGAGTAGTAAGAGCGACTCGATGATTGCTCAAAGTCATGAAATTAAAAGCGTGGTAGAGATGATTTCTGACATCGCCGATCAAACCAATTTATTAGCTTTAAATGCCTCTATTGAAGCTGCAAGAGCTGGAGAACATGGCAGAGGTTTTGCTGTGGTGGCTGATGAAGTGAGAAAACTAGCCGAGAGAACACAAAAATCTCTAGGAGAGATTGAGAGCAATATCAATGTTTTGGTACAAAGCATTGCAGATAACTCTATGGCGATCAAAGAACAAGCCGATGCTGTGTTGGATATTAATCAAGTGATTGCACAATTTGATGCCAATTTAAGCCATAATGTTAGCATCGCTAATAAGTGTTTGGATATTAGCAAAGATATTGAGGCTGTTGCTACGGATATTTTAGATGATACTAATAAAAAGAAATTTTAAGGATCAACGTGCCACAACTCACAACTCACAACTCACAACTCACAACTCACAACTCACAACTCACAACTCACAACTCACAACTCACAACTCACAACTCACAACTCACAACTCACAACTCACAACTCACAACTCACAACTCACAACTCACAACTCATTTACAAAGGCCATCATATTCAAACTTTTTAAAGCGTTGCTGTCAAATCACTAAATAAAGGGAAGCTGCATGGTTAAAAATATGAAATTAGGCACAAAGGTTATTTTGGTGATCTCTTTGGTGCTACTTTTTGCGTATGGGGTTTTAGGCGCGGTTTTGCTGACGAATGCGACCACTATGCTTAGGGACAATGCTGAGAAAATCTTGAGGGAACAAACCACGATCAAGGCTAGCACGCTTGTGCGTGCATTGCGCAATATCAGCCGTGCTATCACAAATTTCACAAGCTATATGGCATCTAACCCTAAAATTTTATTAGAGGATGCCAAAATACAGGCCATGCTCACTAACCTTATTGAAACCAATGATAGGGGGCACATTCGTGAGGCTTTCCTAGTTACTCTAGATTCGCAATCCAATCCTCAGAAAAATTTGGGAGTTTTTAAAACAAAGGATAACAAGGTTGAAGTTTTCCACAATAGCACTAATATCGCCGAATCAGCTATAGTGCACAAGGTGTTAGAAACTAAAGATGGTGCTAGAAGTCCTACAGCATTGATAAAAGCCCTAAATGGAGACACAATTTTTGGTAACACCATCGCCTTACCCATCACGCGTGATGGAAAAATGATCGCTGTTGTAGGCATACTGATTGACTTTGAGCGCATCCAAGAACAATTCTTTCCTAAGGGGGAACAAAATGGCTTCTTACTTGGACGGCGTGATACTATTCTAGCCCTCCATGCCGATCACGGCGTTCAGGGCCGTAACTTTTTAGATGTGATGAAAGATGCTAGCGCACAAAAGATCATTGAGTTTCGCAAAGAAGCTAGACCCGGAGATTTAGCGATTGTGGAATGGTATTCTAGTATCTTTAAAGCCCCAACCATTGCTACTCTTTATGCCTTTGCTCCCTTTTCTAAAATTTTGCCCAATGTCAATTTTAATTGGGTGATTGCGTCTGTATTGGATAAGAAAAAGGTGTTTGGCGATTTGTATGTGATGCGTAAAATCATCATTCTTGGTGGCCTCTTAACAATGATTTGTATCATTATCGCGCTCTATTTCTTCCTACACAATCAGGTGCTGAGGCGTCTCCAACGCATGGGGGGCATGCTCGAATCTTTCTTTAAATTCTTGCGCCATGAAGGCGAGAATGTCCAATTTTATCAGGTAGTTTACAACGACGAGATTGGAAAAATGTCTGAAGGCATTATGGAGAATGTCCGCCGAATCCAAACCACCTTTAACATTGACAACAAGATGGTAGGTCAGGCCACTTTGAGTGCTACTAATGTAGAAAAAGGCTTGATTGTAGCTAAGAGCTTGCAATGCGAGCAGGGAACTACTCCTCAAATTTGCGAACTCATTACAACCCTGCACACCATGATCGCTAGTTTAGAAAAAAATGTCGGATCGGATTTACAAAAAATCTTAAGTGTAGTGCATGCTTATCAAAATTTAGATTTTACAAGCAATATTGAAAATGCAAGCGGAGATGTGGAACTAGCCATTAATCAATTAGGTACAGAGATCACAAAAATGCTCCATGTGTCTTTAAGTTTTGCTAACGCTTTGAGTGAAAAAGCTGTCGGTCTTAAATCCAGTATGGACAAATTGGCGCAAAACTCAGCACAACAAAGTCAAGAAATCAAAAACACCACAGAAAGCATTGAAACCATCACTCAACGCATTAGCGATGTGAGCGATAAGAGCGATAGCATGATTGCTCAAAGTCAAGAGATTAAAAGCGTGGTAGAGATGATTAGAGATATTGCCGATCAAACAAACTTGCTTGCGCTCAATGCAGCTATTGAAGCTGCAAGAGCTGGAGAACATGGCAGAGGTTTTGCTGTGGTGGCTGATGAAGTGAGAAAACTAGCCGAGAGAACACAAAAATCTCTAGGAGAGATTGAGAGCAATATCAATGTTTTGGTACAAAGCATTGCAGATAACTCTATGGCGATCAAAGAACAAGCCGATGCTGTGTTGGATATTAATCAAGTGATTGCCCGTTTTGATGGAAATTTAAGTCATAATATTGAAATCGCCAATGAATGTTTGAGCATAAGCAAGGATGTCCAACGCATCGCCACAGATATTTTGGAGGATACGAACAAAAAGAAGTTTTAGGGGCTTATTTCCCCTTATAAGTCGCTACCCTGCCAGTGAGGCGGATTCTATCCCGCCCAAAGGTCTTCCCAATGATTTCATAACGCGGAAAAATGATGGTATCACACTTATTATCCGCGATGGCCTTATTGAGCAACATTTCGTAGATATGAGGATTGGACGGATCGTAGGGAATCTCCGCACTGACAACACGCCCTATATTAAAATCATTGGCATTGAAATAAATAGTATATTGAAAGCCTTGCACTCTGGCATCTATGACCGGTGAGCAACCAGTAAAAAGTAAGCCGCCCAAAACGCCCCCGACCATGGCCAAAAAAACCTTTTTGTACACGAAAAATCCCCTTGGTTTTTTACCTAGATTTTACCAAAAGAATTTGAATTTCCCCCTCCTTACTTGCCTAAAACCTATTTCCCAAAGCGTCCGCCAGTGGTAGGATAACCATAAATAGACCCGTCTTTGATTTTCATGTGGTCTTCCCATGGGAGTTTGTATTTTCCAGCGGCCAAATCTTTGATATAGGTCAAGCCCGCATCGCTTTCGCCTCCGGGTTTGGCGACATACCCACGATGGCCTAAGTTGTAAATGTTATTCTCTAAGCCCCAGCTCAAGCGGGCGTTGTCAGCCATTTTGGGGTAAATCTCGCCCGTAACAATTTCCCAAGGATTGCGATGCCCTTGAACAAGAGTGGTGCCATCAAAGTTACAGATTTGTCCTTCTCCAAAGTAGTAAAAGACATTATCATACCCCGCCAAATTCACGCTCACGGTGTACATTAGGTTATGCCATGCATTGGAGCGGTTGGTGAGAATCCACTGGTCATTAACTTGAGTGCTATAACCAGAGATGCGGATATAAACATTGCACCCCTTATAGGCGGCTTCACGCGCTAGCTCAGGGATCATGCCATCATGGCAAATACACACAGCCAGTTTTGAGCCACCCGGACCCTCACACACAGGCATACCCAAATCTCCGGGATACCAAGGTTCAATAGGATTCCAAGGGAAGAGTTTGCGGTATTTTAAAACAATCTCACCCTTAGGATTAATAATAATAGCGGTGTTGTAAGGATTTTTATTAGGATCAGGATTGCGCTCCATCACAGAGAACACCCCAAAGACTCCCGCCTCTTTACACGCCTGCGCGTACATTTGAGTTTCTTTGCCGGGAACATCTAAGAGAAACTCCTCACTAAGCCACTTAGCRGTCTKAGTTGGAG
>NZ_FZMQ01000011.1:167798-183296 GCF_900197855.1 Helicobacter cynogastricus
TCTCCAAAGTAGTAAAGACATTATCATACCCCGCCAAATTCACGCTCACGGTGTACATTAGGTTATGCCATGCATTGGAGCGGTTGGTGAGAATCCACTGGTCATTAACTTGAGTGCTATAACCAGAGATGCGGATATAAACATTGCACCCCTTATAGGCGGCTTCACGCGCTAGCTCAGGGATCATGCCATCATGGCAAATACACACAGCCAGTTTTGAGCCACCCGGACCCTCACACACAGGCATACCCAAATCTCCGGGATACCAAGGTTCAATAGGATTCCAAGGGAAGAGTTTGCGGTATTTTAAAACAATCTCACCCTTAGGATTAATAATAATAGCGGTGTTGTAAGGATTTTTATTAGGATCAGGATTGCGCTCCATCACAGAGAACACCCCAAAGACTCCCGCCTCTTTACACGCCTGCGCGTACATTTGAGTTTCTTTGCCGGGAACATCTAAGAGAAACTCCTCACTAAGCCACTTAGCGGTGTTTAGCCCTTGCGTGCTGTATTCAGGAAAAATAATGAGCTCCACGCCCGGATAACCTGCTTTTGTGGCGTGCAAGGTTCTAATAATGCTTTCAATGTTCTTATCAATATCCGCCCGACTATTCACGACAGGAACAGGAAACTGAATCGCTGCAACTAAGAAACCTTCAATGGGTTTACCCATACTTCCAATGCTACCCATAAAAACTCCTATTGTTGGTTTAGCAACTTACATTGCTAGCGGAGTATTAAAAAAAGATTTCTAACGGAGAGTTAATAGGAAAAAAAATTAAAAAATACGATTGCCCCCAAAGGGGGTTATTACGAGTCTTTATTTTTGATTTTTGGCAATGTTGCGGATATATTGATCGGCTAAATATAGACCATGTCCGCTTTCACCCATCAATTTAATCTTATCTAGGATGTTTTTGAAAAGCACTTCTTCCTCATGCTGTTCGGCCACATACCATTGTAGGAAATTAAAAGTGGCGTAATCTTTGGTAGCGAGCATTTTATCAACAAGGGTATTAATTGAGTGGGTGATGTGTTGCTCGTGTTTATAGGCTTTTTCAAAAACCTCTACGAGATTTTTAAACTCGTGCTCAGGGGCCTTGATTTCTTTAAGATGTACACCCACTTCATTTTCATTCAAGTAGGTGATAATTTTAGTTGCGTGTGCATATTCATCGCTGGCATGCTCAAACAAGAACAAGCCCGCTCCATCAAAGCTATGCGTATAGCACCAAGAACTCATGCTCATATACAGATTGGCTGAGAAAAACTCATCCATAACTTGTGCGTTAAGTAATTTAATTGTTTCTGAAGGCAACATACAAAACTCCTTTATTTAGTTTGTATCATTATTATATCATAAATGAGAAATAGAAGTCAATAGAAACCATCTCTAAAAGAAAATAAGGCATAACTTAGTTGCATAATAAGCTATTAATGAGAATAAATAGGCAACCGCTGTGGTGAAAATAAAGAGATAAAACACAAATTTTATCCCCCCGGCTTCTTTACCAAAGGTAATTGTCGCGGCAAAACAGGGGATATAAAACATCACAAAGACAATAAAGGCAATGGCTGAGGGCACGCTCACATGGTTTTTAAGCGCATTACGGAAAGATTTAGACTCTTGGCTAGTATCCCCTAGAGAGTAAAGCACACCCAAAGTAGACACCACCACCTCCTTAGCCATAAAACCGGTAACTAGAGAAATAGAGAGCCGCCAATCAAAATCCATCGGCTTAAACAAGCCATCAATGTTGCGCCCCACACGCCCCACAAAGCTATTTTCTAAAATATCTTGTTGTTTTTTCTCCTCTAAACTAGCTAGGGCTTCTTGTTTGGCTGTGTTATCTAACTGGCTAGCTTCAATGCGAGCTTGCTGGGCTTGATAATTCTCCAACACTTTTGTGTCTCTAGGGTAGGCCGAAGCAAACCAAATCAAAATCGCCCCGCCTAAAATGTAAGTGCCCGCTTTTTTGAGATAAGAGAGGGATTTGGTGTAAATGCTGTACCAAATCACTTTGGGGCTGGGCATGCGGTATTTGGGCATTTCCATCACAAAGGACTCTTCTTGCCCCTTAAAAACGCTGAGTTTAAGAAACTTCGCCATCAAGAGCGCGACAACCGCCCCCAAGACATAGATCAAAAAGAGCACCAAGCTCGCGTATTTATCCGGAAAAAACGCCCCCACAAAGAGCACATAAATAGGCAGGCGCGCGCTACAACTCATAAAACCTATCACAAAGAGGGTAATGAGTCGCTCATGTTGGTTTTGCAAAGTGCGTGTCGCCATATAAGCAGGCACAGAACAGCCAAAGCCCGTAATTAAGGGGATAAAACTCTTGCCATGCAAGCCAAATTTATGAAAAATCCCATCTAATAAGAACGCCACGCGGCTCATGTACCCAGTAGCTTCTAGTAAAGAGATTCCCAAATACAACACCACGATTAAGGGTAAAAAAGAGAGCACCGCCCCCACCCCCCCGATGATCCCATCGCCTAGAAGTGAGCCAATTTGGGCGTTGGGGATATTGGTTTTAAGAGTTTCAGCCAGCCATGCAAACCCCTCATCTACATAGCTTTGTACCCCTCCACCTACTAGAAAACTCATAAAAAACACAATGAACATCAAGCCTAAAAAAATAGGGACACCATAAATAGGGTGCATGAGGTATCTGTCTATTTTTTGCGTATAGGTGGGCATGCCCGCCCCACGATGTGATACTTTTTTGGCCAAATCGTGGCAAAATACTGCCATCTCTTCTTTAGATTGGGCACTTAGAGTTGTGGGGCGTTGGGTTTGGTGGTGCAAAGTGATGAGTTGTTCTAAGAGATGATCCATATTAAAATGTGCGTGTGCGGAGGTGGGAATACAAGGAACTCCCAAATCTTTAGAAAGTGCGTCTACATCAATTTGCAACCCCTCTTTTTGGGCTTCATCCCACATATTGAGTGCCATGAGTACCTTATGAGGCGTGTGGAGTAATTGCATGCTCAAACTCAAGTTGCGCTCTAAGTTAGTGCAGTCCAACACATTTAAGATCAAATCAAAGCGTTCATTCTCTAAAAACTGCCTGCTGACCTTCTCTTCGATCGTAAAATCATTTAAGGCATAAATGCCGGGCAAGTCTACGATTGTGATCTTGGTGTTGTTATAGGTCGTGCTCACTTGAGTTTTCTCCACCGTAACCCCGGCAAAATTGCCCACCTTCAAGTGTGCCCCGCTGATCGCATTGATGAGCGAGCTCTTGCCCACATTGGGTTGCCCCACCAACGCTACGATAATTTCTTCCATGTATTCTCCAAATATTAATGTCAATTCTCAAAATCAAAACTGGAGTATACTCTATCAGACTAAGATTTTATACAATGATAAAAAGTTGGGTTAAGTCCATTGCGCTACAATACGACCCAAAGGATAGAAATGATTGTTTTGGAGCAAAATGCCCCCTATATTCCCCATCCGCTTGCCCTTTATGCCGCACTTCAAGGACCTAACACTCTCTTGTTAGAGAGTGCTCAAGTGGACAATAAAGCGCACACCAAATCTATCATCTTAAATCAAGCCTGCTTGAAACTCGTCTGCCAGCATTCCAGCGTCAAGATCGAAGCTTTGAATGCAAACGGGCAAGCCCTTTTGCACAAACTCGCTAACTTTGTAGGTGTGAGTCCCACAGACAAGAGTTTAAGCCTACACTACCCCAAAAATACGCAATTGCAGGACGAGTTTTTAAAACTGCAAATGCCCAGCCCACTAGATGCTTTGCGCGCCGTGTTTGCATGTGTAGAGCAATGCCCCAAAAATCCCTATGGGCTATTTTGTGCGGGGTTTTTTGGCTTTGAGCTCATCGGCGCGTTTGAGGATTTACCCATTTTAAGCGTGCAAGATAATAGCGCGCCGGATTTTGTTTTTCTTGTAGCGCAAACTTTAATCCTCATCGATCATCAAAAACAGAGCACGCAAATTTTTGGGGCTTGTTTTACCCCACAATGCCAAACACAAATTCAAGAACAAATCGCGCAGCTTGCCAAGCTTGTCAGCACCACGCAAGGAGATTTTAACCCACAAACGTACCCCCAAGAGAGCGTATTAAGCACAAATTGTAGCGATGAGGTTTTTGGATGCATGGTCTCTAAGCTCCAAGAAGAAATCAGGGCTGGGGAGATTTTCCAAGCTGTGCCCTCTAGGAGTTTTTATTTATCTTGTAAAGACCCCTTGAGTGCTTATTTTTATCTCAAGGCGCAAAATCCTAGCCCCTATATGTTTTATCTGCAAATGGAGGATTTTACCCTCTTTGGGGCTAGCCCTGAAAGCGCGTTAAAATACGATGCCTCTACTAATTTGGTGCAAATTTACCCCATTGCAGGCACAAGAGCGCGGGGTAAAAACCCGGATGGCACGATTAATCACGACCTAGATAATCGTCTTGAGCTGGATTTACAAAGTGATGCCAAAGAGAGGGCAGAACATATCATGTTAGTGGACTTAGCCCGCAATGACATCGCTAGAGTTGCCAAACCCCATACAAGACTTGTGAGCAAATTATTAAAAGTAGAAAAATACGCCCATGTGATGCACCTCACTTCAGCCGTGCAAGGGGAGCTCAAAGAGGGTTTAGACGCTCTGCATGCCTATAGAAGTTTTATGAATGCGGGGACTTTGAGCGGTGCGCCTAAAATCGCCGCGCTCAAACTCATCGCTCAACTTGAGGGCAAGAGGCGGGGTTCTTATGGGGGTTCGATAGGCTATTTATGCGCTGATGGGTCAATGGATACCTGCATTATTATCCGCTCCGCCTTTGTGCAAGATGGGCGGGCTATTATCCAAACGGGTGCGGGCATTGTTTTAGATAGTCTTGTTGAAGCTGAGATTGCCGAAACAAAGGCAAAAGCACAATCTGTGATTTCTGCCATTTTAAAGACACATGCATGAAAATTTACTTCATTGATAATTTCGACTCATTTACTTACAATCTTGTCTATGACTTAGAGGGTTTGGGGCATTCTGTGTTGGTTTTGCGCAACACTACCCCAGCCAACACGCTTTTTGAGATGATGCAAGGTGAAAAAGAAAAAACCCTTCTTTTTATCTCCCCTGGACCTAGCGACCCTGAGCATGCCGGACAACTGCTCCCCATTCTAGCTAAGACACGCGGGCATTTCCCTATCTTGGGGATTTGCTTAGGGTTGCAGGCTTTGGCACAGAGTTATGGCGCGCGGGTTGTGCGCAGTCCTGCCATTGTACATGGAAAAAGCTCCCCCATCACTCTAAAACCTTTTGAGGCTTTTAAAGGGCTGGGAGATTGTTTGCAAGTGGGGCGTTACCACTCTTTAATGGTGAGCGATTTGCCCGACTGCCTGCAAGTGATCGCCCATTACCAAGACATTGTCATGGGAATCTACCACCCACAAGACAAAGCCCTAGCCTACCAATTCCACCCTGAGAGCATTATGACTCTAAAGGGCGCACAACTGCTAAAGCAGAGCTTGGATTTTTTGATAACCCCCTCTTAAACTCTCTCTAGTCGCCCTTGGATTTAATTCTATTGAGAATTTCAATGGCATCTCCGCTTCCTATCTTAGCCGCTTTTTCTAAGTATTCCCTAGCTTTGGCTAAATCTTTGGAGACACCCAAACCATTAAAATACATCACTCCGATATTAAAATAAGCCTCTGCATCTCCCATTCTCCCCGCTTTCTTCCAATATTCCTTAGCTTTAAGGGAATTTTGCGCAACGCCTTGTCCATTAGCATACATGAAAGCCAAATCGTTATAAGCTTCTGCGCTTCCCTTTCTAGCGGCCTTATTAAAATATTCAAAAGCCTTAGAATAATCCTGTTTTACACCCTGTCCATCACGATACATTGCTCCTAAATTATAATAAGCTTTGGCATTGCCCATACTAGCGGCTTTCTCATAATACTCTAGAGCCTTACTATCACTTTGCGCTACGCCCTTACCATTGTCATACATCAAACCCAAACGGAAATACGCCTTTGCATACCCCATCTTAGCAGCTTTAAGAAAGTATTCCAACGCTTTAGAATAATCCTGTTTAACGCCCTGTCCATCACGATACATGCCTCCTAATTTATAATAGGCTTCAGCTTTGCCCTTTTTGGCGGCTTTTTCATAGTATTCTAAGGCTCGAGTATAATCCTTATCAGCTTGGGCTTTTTTGCCCACGACAAAATGCAATTCTCCGCCCTGATCTTTGCTCCCATCAAGAGAGTACACAACACCACTAGAAGCCAAAAATACAAACAAAACCCTAGATAGCAAATAATTTGATTTTAATAACATCTTTTGAAACTCCAAATTGTTTTATTTTCTCAAAATTCTTTGAAAATGCTATGTTTCACATTGTAGCATAAATTTTAATCTGCTGAACAACGACACAAGCATAAGTTATAAGCCCTCGAAGGAACTTTATTTTTTAATATTTTTCTTAGTGCGATTATATTAGACTCGCGCGATTCCACATTAAAGAAAGAGTTTGTCAAATTTTTTAAAACCTGTCTGCTTTTTTTTTGCGCTGCTTTCTTTGTTTTATGTAGGCCTACAGGGGGCAGGTTCTAAAGTGGAGTCTGTAACAGGCAGTGGAGTTGGGAGTAAAAACCTAGATAAACAAGTGAGAGATTCGCTTAAAAAACCATCTCCTAAAAAAACCCAAGAGTTGCACAAGTCTTCGCAAAAAACTACTAAAGCAACTCCCAATCAAGATCAGGAGGAACAAAAAGAGCTTAAAGAGGGCATCGTAGGAGGGATTGCCATCACGGTCAACAACGATCCCATCACCATTTATCAGATTGAAACGCAAGAAAAAGAACATCACATTAACCGCCAACAAGCCATTAACGCGCTGATCTTGCAACGCATTCAAGCCCAAGAGATCAAGCGGCTTAAAATTGACATTGAGGACGACAAAATCGATGCGGAAATTGAAAACATCGCACGGCATAATGGTATGGACATGCAAGACTTTTTGCGCACTCTAGCAGGTGAGGGAATTAATCCAACGACCTACAAAGCGCAACTTAAAAAACAATTAGAAACTAGGGAATTATTGCGCAATATCTTGCTTTTCAACACTAACACGAATAGCGAAACCAAGATGCGCGAATACTACAATTCTCATAAAAGCGAATTTAGTGTGCCTAGTGAAATTATCACCATCCGTTACACCGCTCAAGACACCCAAGCCCTCACCAAAGCCCTAGAAAACAGGAATTTAGATATCCCCGGAGTTACTAAAGGCGAAGAAAAAATTAATATTAAAACCCTCAATCCTCAAATCGCCCAAATGTTTTTAAGCACCCAAGAGCACACTTTTACCCCAATTTTGAACGCGGGTGGGGGGAATTTTGTATCTTTCTACATTAAAGAGAAGTTGGGAAAAGAGGATGTTTCTTTTAATCAAGCCAAACATTTTATTGCCAATAAATTGATTGAGGAACAGCAGGACAAAATCCTAGCTGAATACTACGAAAAACTCCGTGTTAAAGCCAAGATTAAATTTCTACAACACTAGGGGCGCGTGGAGCAATTAGCCTATGTCTACAAAGATTCGCTCTTCAGTGTCGCCATTCTGATTGCCGTCATTGGAGCGGTGATTCTCTTAGATTATTTCCGCTCCCTCTTTAAACATAAGAAAAATCTTAAAGCCCTCCATGCCCTCTCTCTCTCTTATACCCCCATCGATCTCGCCTCTGAAGTGCAACAACTCTTGGCTAAAGAAAAAGAGAGTCCTGCAGAGGTGCTAGGCATTAAGACATGGCTTTTTTTAGCAAAACATTATAATAACCATGGTAGTGGGGAGCAGGCCATTACAATTTATCTCTCCTTGCTACCCAAATATCCCAAAGATCGCGTGGTGTTGCTCAAAAGTCTAGCCCATACCTACATTAGCATGGGTTATGTGCAAAAGGCGCATGATATTTTGTTAGAGGTCTTGTGCATGGAACCGCGTAATGCGGAAGCCCTTAAAGAAATGGTGCGGGTGTATGAAATTCTTTGCGCTCCACAAAAAGCGCTAGAGGTGCTAGAATGCTTGGACGAATTAGAGGCAGAGGGTTTGCTAGACACCTATCATTATTTGCAAATGCAGATTCTCATTCAGGAGGACCTCTCTTTGCGCGATCGCAGTGGAGCGATCTTAGCTTTGGGGTATAAACATAAGGCTCTCTATAAGATCGCCTTAAGGCATTGCAAGGCGCATCACCGCGCCCTATTTTTGCAAGAACTCCCCGGTTTAAACAAGGGCTTGGAATGCGTGGATTTACTTTGGGATTTGCCCTTAGAGGAAGTTACACCCCTGCTAGATCAACTTCAGCCCCAAGTACGCGAAATCTTCGTGGCAAAGGGCTTTTTAGAGGGGACTTGTTCGCATTTGCAACTAGAGATTTTCCATACCTTTAAGGACAAATACCCCATTGATCTAAGCTTTAGCTACCAATGCAGTGCGTGTAAAAATCTCTCACCCTTTGAGAGTCACTATTGTGCGCTCTGCGGGGTTTTGGGGGTTAAAGAGGTGGTGTTAAATTTGAGTACACAAAGCCCAGATTACAGCCAACAACTCAATCTCAATTAGGAGGCCAAATGAAGATAATCCAGCTTTTTTGTGATGGCTCGGCGTTGGGCAATCCGGGGCCGGGGGGGTGGTGTGCGATCTTGCGCTATAAGCAGACAGAAAAAGTTCTTAGCGGGGGCGCGCCCCACACCACTAATAACCGCATGGAACTCAGTGCGCTCAATGAGGGGCTTAAAGCCCTCAAAACCCCATGCCAGATCGCCCTTTATAGCGATTCAACCTATGTTTGCGATGGAATTTCCAAATGGCTATCTAGCTGGATAGCACGCGGTTTTGCGCGGGTGAAAAATGTCGATCTCTGGCAAGAGTTTTTAGTCCTCTCTGCGCCACATCGCATCACTCCCCATTGGATCAAAGGGCATGCCGGACATCCAGAAAATGAACGATGCGACCAGCGCGCTAGAGCAGAAGCGTTATACTACAAAACTCAGAGTAAAGGAGTTGTATGTTAGATCAATTGCAAAAAAATTTAGGTTATGTTTTTCAAGATAGGGATTTGCTCCAACAAGCCCTTACCCATAAAAGCACCAAATCCCATGCCAATAACGAGAGGTTGGAATTTTTGGGCGATGCGGTGCTAGACTTAGTGGTGGCTGAAATTTTATTTGGGCGTTTTGCCGAATTGCAAGAGGGCGATCTCTCCAAAATGCGCGCCTCTTTAGTGAATGAAAAGGCGTTTTTTAAGCTGGCTGGCCTGCTAGAACTGCAAGATTATATCGTGATCTCCTCAGCAGAGGCGAATAATCATGGGCATACCAAGCCCTCTATCTTAGCTAACGCCTTTGAAGCTTTGATGGGGGCGATCTATTTAGAGAGCGGGCTAGAACCCATTAAAGTCCTCATGACGCGCTTTTTAGACAAGATTTACCCTGATCTCTCATTGCAAAGTACCTTTATGGATTATAAAAGCGCGTTGCAAGAGCTCACTCAAGCGCGTTTTAAAGTTGTGCCCACTTACACACTCAAGAGCGAGAGCGGTCCAGATCATGCCAAAGAATTTGAAATGCAGATTTTTATCTTGGATAAACTCTATGGCACTTGTAGTGCTAAAAGTAAAAAAGAAGCCCAACAGCTCTGCGCGCAAATGGCATACCAACGCCTGCGTTTAGAGGGGAGTGTATGAGTTTAATTTTGCGCACCTTTGGAGAGTCGCATGGGGCTTTGGTAGGGGGTGTGTTGGAGGGTGTGCCCGCTGGACTTAAGATTGACATGGACTACCTCCAAGTGGAGGTAAACAAGCGTAAAAGTGTGAATAGATTCACCACCCCACGCCAAGAAGAAGATAAGCTTGAGGTTGTGAGCGGGGTTTTTGAGGGGGTGAGCACGGGCGCGCCTATAGGGCTTTTGGTGCACAATAAAAATATCCGCTCTCAAGATTATGACAATCTCAAAGAGAGTTTTCGCCCCGGACATGCGGATTTTACCACCTTTGCTAAGTATGGCATTCGCGATCATCGTGGGGGGGGGCGTAGCTCGGCTAGAGAGAGCGTGATCAAAGTGGGTGCAGGAGGTGTGGCCAAATTACTCTTAAAAGAGGTGGGTATAGAGATAGAAAGCGGGCTTTTTAGCGTGGGGGGAGTGGAGGCTCAAGAACTCAATTTTACCCACGCCCAACAAAGCCCTATTTTTAGCCTAGACCCGCGGCTGCAGGGCGCGCAAGAAGAGGCGATCTTGCAGGCGCAAAAAAGTGGGGATAGTTTAGGGGGGGTTGTGTTGGTGCGCGCGCATGGGCGCGCACTGTTGGGATTGGGGGAATTTGCCGATCGCTTGGACGCGCGCCTTGCTTATTCGCTTATGGGACTCAATGGAGTTAAGGGGGTTTTTATCGGCGATCAGAATGCTGCGCGCATGCAAGGGAGCGCGTATAACGATCCACTAGGCTTGCATGGCTTTAAGAGCAATCATTGTGGGGGTGTGTTGGGAGGCTTTGGCAATGGCGCGCCCTTAGAGATATGGGTGCATTTTAAGCCCACTTCTAGTATTTCTCACACACAGGAAAGTCTCACTACGCAAGGAGAAGTTACACAGCTAAGTTTAAAAGGGCGGCATGACCCCTGTATTGCCATTCGGGGCAGTGTGGTTTGTGCCAGTTTATGCGCCTTAGTCTTGGCGGATTTTGTGCTGAGTAACACGCATGCACGCCTAGAGCAACTCAAGAAAAATTATGGCTATTAGGGATTTTGTGCTAACATGAGCCAAAGGGAGTTAAGTATGGACAATGTTTCTCAAGCTAGATTGAACCCTAGCGATATGCAAGAAATTTATCAAAGTTTAGAATCGGGTAAAAATAAGGTCTGTGCCAAGCGAATCGCCCCCAATCAGATGCTCTTGGAGTCCCAAGAGGGCGCGCTCAACACCAAAGAGGCATGGCTTGTGCAAGATGAGCAGGATCAACGCTTTGTGGTCGTGCCTGAAATGCTCTTACAGTATATTGTGCAGGTGATCCAACAAGCCTATGAAGAAAAGGTCGTAGTGGAGTTAGAGCGCGACATGGCAACTTTGACTCCAGTAGATTTCAAGGATGCGATGGCGGTCGCACTCAAGAAATTAGAAGGCATGCGCGGGAGTGATGGGAATTTGCCCAAGATTTCCTCACTAGATTTTGTACGCGATCTCAAAAAACAATACCCAAATTTGTTTTTTAACTTGGCGGAATTTTTAGAAGCCAAGCGAGATGACTATTTGCATCTTGAAAATCTTGAGGATATCCCCTTTTAGTTGTGAAAACTCTAGATTTCCAGCAGTTTGCCCATCATTCTAAGCCCGGTCCACGCTACACCAGTTATCCCACTGCTGTAGAATTCCATGCAGGTTTCCAAGAGAGGGATTTTATTGAGGCTCTAGCGCGCACACCAGAGAATACCCCCCTCTCACTCTATTTTCATCTGCCTTTTTGTAAGAGCCCATGTTATTTTTGCGCCTGTAATGTGATCTATAGTAGTTCTGAGCGCAAAAAAGAACGCTATATTCTCTATTTACACAAAGAATTAGAATTACTCCAACAACACCTCAACCCCAACAGAGAAGTGGTACAATGGCATTTTGGCGGGGGTACACCCACCTTCTTTAGTGCCGCTCAATTAGAGCGGATTATTACAGACATTAAGACAATCTTCCCCCATTTTGCTCCCGATGCGGAAATCTCTTGTGAAGTTGACCCACGTCATTTTGAGCGTGATCAAATGCGTGTACTCAAAGACAATGGTTTTAACCGCTTGAGTTTTGGAGTGCAGGATTTTGAAGAGGGGGTACAAAAGGCGATCAATCGCTTGCAAAGCTTCGAGTTAGTACGCCAAAAGGTGGAACTTGCCCGTGAATTTGGGATTAATTCGCTCAATTTTGATCTTATCTACGGTTTGCCTTTTCAAACTGTGCATAGCTTTAAACGCACCTTAGAGCAGGTACTATGTCTTAATCCTGATCGTTTGGCGGTATTTAATTATGCCCATGTTCCCTGGATCAAGCACACCATGAAAATAGACCCCGCCACTCTGCCCACGCCTAGCCAAAAGCTAGAAATTTTGCAATTTCTTATTAATTTTTTAACCGATCATGGTTATAAAATGATTGGCATGGATCATTTTGCCAAGGCAGACAATGAACTTTATCAAGCCCTAGAGACCAAGCAATTACGGCGCAATTTTCAAGGATACACCACCAAAAAGTTTTCTCAAACCATTGGGGTGGGGGTTACTAGCATCGGAGAGGGATTGGACTATTACGCCCAAAATTTTAAGGATTTAAAAGCTTATGAACGCGCCCTAGATGAGGGCAGATTGCCCATAGAACGCGGGCTTGTGCTCAGTGCAGAGGATCGCCTGCGTAAAGAAGTGATCATGCGCTTGATGAATCATTTAGAACTGGATTTTAGCGCCATTGAAAAAGCTTTTAGCATTGATTTTAAAACCCATTTTGCTAAGTCCTTAGAGGCGTTAAAACCCTATGCACAAGAGGGTTTGGTAGAGCTAGATTCTCAAGGCTTAAAGACCAGCCCTACGGGGGCGATGTTGGTACGCAATATCGCGATGGTTTTTGATGCGTATTTGGAAAAACACCGTGGAGATCAAAAATTTAGTAAAACCCTTTAGGCTAGAAGCGTGGCTGGATGAGGACATTACACGCACTACACAAGCCTGCGTAAAATGTGCTAAGTGCGTGCCTAGTTGCACCATTTACCGTATACACAAGGATGAAACTACCTCTCCGCGTGGTTTTTTAGACCTGATTGCTCTTGTCAAACAAGAGAGTCTAGAGTTAGACACCTCTTTAAAGCGCATTTTTGAGAGTTGTTTTTTATGCACCACATGCGTACAAGTTTGCCCCTTTCATCTACCCATAGATCGCATGATTGAAAAGGCACGTGTTTTAAGCGCGCACCAGCATGGAATCACATGGCATAAAAAACTCTATTTTGCCCTGCTCAAACGCCCCCGCTTGATGGATCTTGTCTTTTCTTTCTGCGCTGTAAGCGCGCCCTGCATTTTTAAGCGCGTGGGAGATAAAATGCAGTGGCGTTTTCAAGCCCTTGCACCCAAGATTCTTGCCAAGCGCGCTTTATTTCCCTTTGTGCGTACTAGCTTTTTGCGCACCCATCAAGGCGTGATCTCCCCTAAAGCTCCCCTAGAGGGCATGTGTGCTCATAGCGTAGGAATTTTTATCGGTTGTCTAGGCAATTACAATTACCCTAATATTGGCAAGAGTTTATTGAGCATCTTAGACAAACTCAATATTAGCGCGCATATCCCCAAGCAGTTTTGTTGTGGCGCGCCTGCTTTTTTCACTGGAGATATGGACACCGCCCTATTTTTGGCCAAAAAAAATGTCAGTCTTTTAGAGGGCGTGCCTACAGAGAAAATTTTAGTCCCAGAGGCGACCTGTATTAGTATGCTCAAAAAGGATTACTGCCATGTCTTTGAGAGCATGGACGACCCCATAGAGCGCACAGAGTGGCTAAAACGCTGGGAGAAGGTAGCAGATAAATTAGAATTTGCTTCTACCTATTTACACGATCAAACCCCCCTTTTAAAGATACTTCAAAACTATCCGCAACACTCTACAACACTCACCTATCATGACCCCTGCCATGCTAAAAAGGTTCTAGGTGTATATAAAGAACCGCGCGCGCTTTTACAAACAAATTTTTCTCTCACTGAAATGGCTGAGAGCGATCGCTGCTGTGGTTTTGGAGGGGTGAGCATGCAAAGCGATCACTACCCCTTGAGCGTGCAAGCAGGCTTGCCCAAAGCCCAAGACATTGCACACACACGCGCCCAAGTAGTGAGCGCGGAATGTTCGGCCTGCCGCGTGCAACTCAATAACGCTCTGCACCAAATAGATGCGCCTACCCAATTTCTCCATCCTCTAGAGCTCATCGCGCAGGTTTTACAAACCCCCAAAACATGCTAGAATCCCGCTTCACTTCAAGTATAAAGGTTAACCATGCAACGCATCCCAGCTAAAGGTTTTGCAATCCACTCTAAGGATGGAAAATTTTCAGAGCATCACTTCACCCGCCACGCTTTGGGCGAGAAAGATGTTTTGATTGATATTCATTATTGCGGAATTTGCCATAGCGATGTGCATTCAGCTTACAGCGAGTGGCATGACGGAATTTACCCTATGATTCCCGGGCATGAAATAGCTGGCGTAGTAAAAGAAGTCGGCGCACATGCGTGTAAATTCAAAGTGGGCGATCAGGTTGGCGTGGGTTGTTTTGTCAATTCCTGCAAAGCATGTGCCCCTTGTGCTGACCATTACGAACAATTTTGTCCAAAAGTGGTTTTTACTTACGATTGTCCTGATCACTTCCATGATAATGAACCTCATATGGGTGGGTATTCTAATTGCATTGTGGTGGACGAGGATTACATTATTCGTATTCCTAACAATGCGCCTTTAGAAAAGATTGCCCCCCTCTTTTGTGCGGGTATTACTACCTATTCTCCTTTAAGATTTTCTAAAGTCAAGGAGGGCTCTAAAGTAGGGGTAGCTGGTTTTGGTGGGTTAGGGCACATGGCCTTGAAATACGCTTTGGCAATGGGAGCTGAGGTGAGTGTGATTGGACGCAGTGAGGCCAAGAAAGAGCAAGCTCTAAAAATGGGAGCTAAACGCTATTATAGCAATGTGAAGGATGCTAAGGGGGCGAATTTAGACCTTCTTATCTCCACCATTCCAACTCCCTACAACATGGCTGATTATTTAGATGTGTTAGCTTATGGGGGAGAATTAGCTGTTGTGGGTCTGCCCCCAAGAGATAACCCTCCTGCCCTAAGTGCTTCAGCTCTAATTAAACATGGCAATAAGAGGGTTTATGGTTCGCTCATTGGAGGCATTCAAGAAACCCAAGAAATGCTAGATTTTTCCATTCTGCACAATATCTATCCTGAAATTGAGCTTGTTACTGGTCAAGATATTGATCGGGTTTATCATAACCTCACGCACTCTAACGCCTTCTTTCGCTATGTCATTGACATGAAAAAGTCTTTTGGAGCTTGATTGATTTAAGCCCTTATTTCTAACTATTCAAAGCCTCGATAGCTATCGAGGCTCGTTGTGTCTGTCTTTTTATTGCAATTTGCGATCCGTTTTGTGATTTGTTTAAAAAAAATATAAGCCCTGTTTTGATTAAAATAACAAAGATTGGTGCGCCTCAATCCAATCTAGTATGCGTTCATTAAAAGGATAGACATGCACACACCACACTCTACAAGTAGTCGCTTCTTTTTCAAAATACTTTTAGGAAACGCTTTTGCTGTATGTATTCCCCCTTGCTCGGCTTTTGATTATAAAATAAGCGGATTTGCCAACCAAGCTTCTGTTATTGGATTTAACCAGCATGCTGTGGAGAAAAATAAGGGAATTTATCCGATGCAACAATACGCTACTATTGCAGGCTGAGTCGGAG
>NZ_FZMQ01000011.1:183356-251631 GCF_900197855.1 Helicobacter cynogastricus
AGATATTGATCGGGTTTATCATAACCTCACGCACTCTAACGCCTTCTTTCGCTATGTCATTGACATGAAAAAGTCTTTTGGAGCTTGATTGATTTAAGCCCTTATTTCTAACTATTCAAAGCCTCGATAGCTATCGAGGCTCGTTGTGTCTGTCTTTTTATTGCAATTTGCGATCCGTTTTGTGATTTGTTTAAAAAAAATATAAGCCCTGTTTTGATTAAAATAACAAAGATTGGTGCGCCTCAATCCAATCTAGTATGCGTTCATTAAAAGGATAGACATGCACACACCACACTCTACAAGTAGTCGCTTCTTTTTCAAAATACTTTTAGGAAACGCTTTTGCTGTATGTATTCCCCCTTGCTCGGCTTTTGATTATAAAATAAGCGGATTTGCCAACCAAGCTTCTGTTATTGGATTTAACCAGCATGCTGTGGAGAAAAATAAGGGAATTTATCCGATGCAACAATACGCTACTATTGCAGGGTATCTCTCTTTGGGCTTCTCTTTATTGCCAAAAGAGCTAGAAAGCAAAGGGCATAGCTTAAAAGGGCTCGTTGGAGGGATAGTTGGAGGTGTACTCTTTGATGGGACTAAACGCTTTTTAGGTGGCTCGGTTGTGTATCAAAGATTTGGCTACTACGATGGGTTTTATGGCGGAAGCGCGGATGTTTCACAAAGCGACTCGATTGCTGTCAAAAACAGCAAACTTTCTAACTTTAGCCATCATTATGTATTCAGTGATGCCTATTTGAATTACACCTATAAAGATTACTTTGGGATTAAAGCTGGGCGTTACCTCTCAACTGCTTCTTATAAAAGCGGACAAACAGAGGGTTTTGAAGTGTGGGGGCAGTATAAAAGAATCCGCCTTTGGTGGTTTAGTTCTTGGGGGCGTGCTTATGCTACAGGACCTTTGGTGCGTGATTGGTGGGCTTCACGAGTGGTTTATAGTGAAGGTTACAGCAAAAATGACTTAGGGGGGTTTACTCCACATGGACATAAAGTTTCTTTAGGCACTCACGCTGTACAACTCACTTACAAAAAACACCACTTATTACTGGAGGGGTTTTACTACTTTTCGCCCAAAATGTTTAACGCTCCGGGTTTTAAAGTTGGCTGGGATAGCGATCCTAATTTTAATGGGGAAGGTTTTCGGTCCAATAGCGAGCTCATCGCCTTTTTCCCCTTTTACCCTCCGTGGATGATGATTAAGTCTAATGGCACTACCATTTATCGTTACGATAACCCCGTAAGTGCTAATGGACAAAGCTTAACTATCCGACAACGCTTTGATATCAACCAATTTTACATTGTGGGGACTTTTTATAAAAACTTCAAAAATGCTAATGCTTACATAGGCAACACTGGTAATCCAGCTGGGGTTGAACTCTATGGCAACAGCGTTTGGGCAGGGTATGAGGGTACAGCCTTAAAAGCCAATGCTATTACCGGTGCCATCACCTACGGAGGAGTGCATTTTAAAAAGAAGCTTGCATGGCGCATGACTTGGCAATGGAGTAGCGCGCCAGTGGCTTATGAGGGGCGAATGATTGTATCACTAAGCTATCAATTCACGAGCTTTTTAAAAGGAATAGTAGACATCTCTTATTATGGGATACACACCAACAAGGGTTATCAAGCAGGGTTAAACAACTTCTGCGATCCGAGTAAAACCTATTGCAGGGGTGGGTATCAGGATCGTAGCGCGCTCTATACCCAACTCATTGCCTCCTTTTAATCTTTTTGGGCTTCTAATTGTGCCAACTCTTGTGGCGTAAATATTCGACTCTTGAGATAAAAACTCTTGCCCATGCCATATTCTAGGGAAAATTCGCTTCCCTCGATGTTTTGCACATCTAAAATTAATTGAGTGTGCCCTTGATATTCTTGTTGTTTTGCATGCAGATAAAAGCCCACGCCCTCCACTTCGCCTAACCACACATCATTAGAGCCTAGCTTAAAATCCGCCTCAGCATAAACAAGCACCGCGCTCCCATCACAGCACCCGCAGGAGTGATAAAAAATAAACCCCTCCGGGTGGATGTTTTTAAGCTCTGTGATGAACGCGCGCGCTACCTCGGTAGCGACCACGCGCTTTGACATTAGAAGAATCCTAGCTTATGAGGACTATAGCTCACCAAAATATTCTTAGTTTGTTGGTAATGCTCTAGCATCATCTTATGTCCTTCGCGCCCAATTCCGCTCTGTTTATAGCCCCCAAAGGCAGCATGTGCGGGGTAAACATGGTAGCAGTTGGTCCATACACGCCCAGCTTTGATCGCGCGCGCCACGCGGTAGGCGCGATTAATATCCCTTGTCCACACCGCCGCACCCAAGCCAAACATAGTGTCATTGGCAATCTCTAAGGCTTGCTTTTCACCTTTGAAGGTGGTTACTGCGAGCACGGGGCCAAAGATTTCCTCTTGGAAGATGCGCATTTTATTATGCCCCTTGTAAATGGTGGGCTGGATGTAGCATCCTTTTTCCAACCCTTTAATATGGTTTTTGCCCCCACCAATGAGGCATTCTGCACCCTCTTCTTTAGCCACTTGCATATAGTTTAAGATGGTGTTAACCTGGTTTTCATCCACCTGCGCACCCATCATGGTATCTAGCTCTAAGGGGTTGCCCACTTTGATCGCTTTCACGCGCTCTAGGACTTTGTGGATGAATTTATCATAGATTTTTTCATGGATGAGGGCACGCGAGGGGCAGGTGCATACCTCACCTTGATTGAGCGCAAAGAGTACCAAGCCCTCAATCGCCTTATCTAAGAATTCATCTTCATGCTCATAAATATCTGGGAAGAAAATATTAGGGCTCTTGCCTCCTAGCTCTAAAGTGCAGGGGATGATATTTTCTGTGGCAAATTGCATGATTTGTCTGCCTACAGCTGTAGAACCGGTGAATGCCACCTTAGCAATTTTAGGACTGGTAGCTAAGTGTTTACCAATTTGTCCTCCGCTACCATTGACTACATTGACCACACCAGCGGGTAATAAATCCCCAATAATTTCTAAGAGTACCAAGAGGCTAGCAGGCGTTGGCGAAGCGGGCTTTAACACAATAGCATTGCCCGTAGCCAACGCGGGCGCAAATTTCCAAGCCGCTAGCAAGAGAGGAAAATTCCAAGGGATGATCTGGCCAACCACACCTAGGGGCTCATGAAAGTGATATGCCACTAAATCCGTGTTAATATCGCTAATACCCCCCTCTTGGGCGCGGATACAGCTGGCAAAATAGCGGAACTGATCGATAGCTAAAGGAATGTCAGCATTTAGGGTTTCGCGAATAGGCTTGCCATTGTCCCAAGTTTCGGCATAGGCGAGCTTTTCTAAGTGCGCTTCCATGCGATCAGCGATTTTGAAGAGAATCTGTGCCCTTTGTGCCACAGGAGTGGTTGCCCAAGCGTCTTTGGCCTTATGGGCAGCGTCCAAAGCCTTTTCAATATCCTCTGCAGAAGATAGGGGCACTTCACAGAGCATCTCCCCATTAATGGGGCTTTTATTGGCTTTATACCGCCCCTTGATAGGTTTGACCCACTCCCCGCCAATATAGTTCTCATAACGGGATTTGAAAATTTGCTTATGATCCTTGTAAATACTCATATACCTTCCTTTTGATCTTATTTTAGAGATTAGGACATTTAGGTATCCACAGAATAGGATCGTACCTAGCCTAGATTAACATAGTTGGTAGGAAAGAGAAGTAGGGCACAAGTATTGCCAAATTGCCGTTACAAATTGTAATAAAGGATTGTAAAAGTGGTGAATCTAGCGCGTAGAATGGGCACGCTTAAGAAAATAAAAAAGTCCTACCAGCAAGAGTAAGCCCACCACAAACCCTGTAACTTTGGAAAGAGTGAGGCTGGCTACCAAAAAGGCAATCATTGCACACCCCGCTGTGAGAGTAGCATAAGGTAACTGGGTCAAAAAATGGCTCTGCACAGAGCAACCTGCTCCAGTAGCAGAAAGAATAGTAGTGTCAGAAATAGGCGAAGCGTGATCGCCATAAACAGCCCCAGATAGAATCGCAGAAATGACTAGCACAATATCTCCCCCCACCACGCTCACCATTCCCGCCCCAATGGGCAACATGATCGCAAACGCGCCCCAGCTAGTGCCTGTAGTAAAAGCGATGAAACCTGAGATGAGAAACAAGAGTAAGGGCATGAGCAAAAACACCCCTTGAAAATGGGCAATCAAACCAGCTAAATACACGCCTGTTTGCAAATCATCGCGAATCATCGGTCCAATAGCCCACGCCAAGATTAACACCCAAATCGCCCCAGCCATGCTTTTAAACCCCTTGAGAAAAAGAGAGGGAAAAGCCTTGGGGGGCAAATACCCATATGCCAAGATAGCTCCAAATCCTAGAGAAAAAAGCCCGCCAAAAAAGAGGGCAAAGGCGGTGTCTGTGTTTTGAAAAATGCTTAATAAATTTTTGTGATCGCTGGTGCTATAGCCCGTGTAGATGATTAACGCGGTGATGCTTACAATGAGCGCGAGGATACTCAAAAGCAACACGGACACGGGGGCGTTTTGAGCGTGTTTTGTTAAATCAAATTCTTGCAAATCTGTTACGCCAACATTTTTATATTTTTGCATGGCGGGCAGGTTAATCTGCCACACAATGGCTAAAAAGACAGCTATGAGCGCAAACCATGCATAATAATTGCTCCCAATACTGCTTAAGAGGAGCGCAAAGCTATCCTTTAGTAAAGGCGAGCCTTCATTTTGCATCACCCCCACAATATAAGCCCCCCAACTAGAAATGGGCACTAATAAACACACGGGCGCAGAGGTGGAGTCGATAATGTAAGCCAAACGTTCCCGACTGCTCTGGTGCGCGTCATTGAGAGACTTGCTAATCTGCCCCACAATGAGGGCGTTAAAGTAGTCATCAATAAAAATCACCAGCCCAGCTAGAAGGGCGATACCCTCAGATTGGCGCGCGCTTTTCACATAAGCCCTTGCGCGCTGAACAAAGGAGTTGATCGCTCCAGAGGCAGCGATAATTTGACTTAGAATGCCCAAAATGATCAAAAAACCAAAGACAAACAAACTACTCAAATTTAGCTGTATACCTTGAGGTGTGGCGTGGTAAAAAACAGCACTCATTTTATGATAAATGTAGAGAACAATATCCCACAAATGCCCATTGGTTACTAGCAGCGCGCCCAACACCATGCCACTAAACAAAGAGAGAGCGACCCGCTTAGTAAAGATCACCATAAAAATTACAAATAGAGGGACAGAGAGACTAAGTAGGGAATGGCCCATAGATTCCTATTCAGTAGAGCTGGCCGGGAGAGAGGGATTCGAACCCCCGGAGGTGTTACCCTCAACGGTTTTCAAGACCGCCGCTTTCAACCACTCAGCCATCTCCCGTCATAAACAAAAATAGAATTGCAAATTTGGAGGCGACACCCGGATTTGAACCGGGGATCAAGGTTTTGCAGACCCATGCCTTACCACTTGGCTATGTCGCCATGGTGCCCAAAGCCGGACTTGAACCGGCACGGTATTGCTACCGAGGGATTTTAAGTCCCTTGTGTCTACCTATTCCACCACCTGGGCTAATCTAGGCTTACGCCTAGAGTGGAATTAAGACTAATAGACTGCGCTTAGATGCCTAGTGGCACTAATCGCCCTGAACGATTGTTGTGTACTTGCCAAAAATACCTATAAAGTTGGTTGCCTTACGACTTACCATTTTGATTTTAACGACACCACCATTTTTAGCTGCTTTTTCTACAGAACAATTACCACCGGCAATGAGACTGAAAATGCTCCAACAACTAGCACGCCCTTCTTTAGAGTGCCTTACATCATTTCCAGAGACCGGCATGGTCACCCCTGTCCAAAAAGTACCCTGTGGCAAAGGTGATGCACAACCACTAATCAAAATGCCAACACACACACACACACACACACACACACACACACACACACACACTAGCAAGCTTAACTAATCGCATCACAACTCTCTTTTTTTATTTGAAAATGGAGCGGGAAACGGGGATCGAACCCGCGGCCCCGACCTTGGCAAGGTCGTGCTCTACCACTGAGCTATTCCCGCAAAAACCACAATTTTAGCAGGACTTATCTAAAAAGTCAAGCCCTAAAGCCTTGTTTCAAGCAGTCTTTTGGTATAGGAGTGTTTGGGCGCGCCAAAGACTTCGCTAGTTTTGCCGCTCTCCACTACCTGCCCTTTTTCTACCACCAACACAGAATCACAAATGCTCTCAATCACATCCAAATCATGGCTAATAAAAAGATAGCTCAAATCTAGTTTTTCCTGCAAATCTAGGAGCAATCCTAGTACGATCTTTTGCATGCTCTTATCCAGCGCAGAAGTGGGTTCATCCATCACCACCACCTGCGGGTGCACGATGATCGCGCGCGCGATGGCGACGCGTTGGCGCTGTCCCCCACTCAGCTCAAAGGGGTAGAAGGTCAAATGCTTGGCTTCCAAACCCACCGCCTCTAAACTCTTTTGAGCCACCTCTACACTCCCCTTAATACCCGCCCCATGAAAAGCCTCTAGTAAAATCTCTTGCACACTCCAACGCGGATTTAAAGAGGCATAAGGGTTTTGAAACACCATTTGTAAGGATTTGCGATAAGGTTTAAAGGTTTTGCGATTGAGTTGGTGCACGCTTTTACCTAAAACAAATTGTTCCCCCACTGAGGCAATCAGCTTTAAAATCCCCAAAGCTAGTGAGCTTTTCCCACTGCCCGACTCTCCGATAATGCCCAAAGTCTGGCGCGCGCACAGGCAGAAACTCACCCCATCAATGGCTATACGCACCTTATTAGCCCCTAAGAAGCGTTTTTGCACATAGTGCACCCCAAAATTTTGTAGTCTCAAGGTTTCCTCGCCCTGCTCTAAGGGCTTTTTGCGCGGGAGGGCGCGCGCTTCTAGGAGCATTTTAGTCGTGGGATGGGCAGGGTTGGCAAAGAGAGTTTTAATCTCATTGTGTTCGCATAATTTTCCCTCTTGCAGGACATAGACATATTCAGCCAGCCACTGCACCGCACCTAGATCGTGGCTGATGAGCAAGATCGCCATGTTGTGCTGCGCACTCAAGGTTCTTAGAAGTTCTAAAATCTGTAATTGTACCTGCGCGTCTAGGGCGGTGGTGGGTTCATCGCAAATCAAAAGTTTAGGGCGATTGATAATGCTCATGGCAATGCTCACGCGCTGGTTTTGTCCCCCACTGAGTTGGTAGGGATAACGCTCTAACAAATCCATCCCTAAGCCCACCTGACTCATCGCCTCTTCAAGGCGTGCGCTAAATTCTTGCTTGGGACAGGTTTTATGCAAGCGCAGGCTCTCAATAATTTGGTGCTTGATTTTATGTAAGGGATTGAGCGCGCTTAGGGGTTCTTGGGCGATATAGGCGATGTCTTTACCCCGAATATTGCGTAGATGACTAGGCTTGAGGGTGAGCAAATCGGTGTCTTCAAAAAGCACCTTGCCACTCAAGGGGCGCACAAAGGGGACTAATTGCAAAATGAGGCGCGCTAGCGAACTTTTCCCACTTCCGCTCTCTCCCACTAAAGCCACCCTCTGCCCTGCCTCCACGCTCAAGCTAATATTTTGGAGCAAAAACCCCTCTCCTACTTTGGCTTGCACGCTCTCTAGGTGCAACAAAGCTTTATTTGAAGTTGGTGGCATCAAAGGCATCTCTTACTCCTTCTCCGATGAAAACCAAAATAGACAACAAAAGCGCGATGGCAAAAAATCCCACTAAGGCCAAATGTGGGGCATAAAGATTGTTTTTACCTTGATCGAGCAATTCGCCCAAAGACGCGCTACCAATAGGCATCCCAAAGCCTAGAAAATCCAAGCTGGCTAGCGCGCCCACACTCCCAGCCATGATAAAGGGGATATAAGTCGTGGTGGCCACCATCGCATTAGGCAGGATGTGATAAAAAATCACACGCGCATCGCTCACGCCCAAAGTATAAGAGGCGCGCACATAGTCCATATTGCGCCCGCGCAAAAACTCCGTGCGCACCACTTGGGCTAACCCCATCCAAGAAAAGGCCAGCACCAAGAGTAAAAGCCACCAAAAGCTAGGGGTGAACATGCTGGAAAGAATGATGAGCAAAAAGAGCATAGGAATCCCGCTCCAAATTTCAATAAAGCGTTGCCCCAAGAGGTCTAAGAGCCCGCCATAATACCCCTGCAACGCTCCCACAGCCACACCCACCACCACGCTAAAGGCACTCAACAGAAGCGCAAAGAGGATTGAAACCCGATACCCATAGATCAAACGCGCCAGCACATCGCGGGCTTGATCGTCTGTGCCTAGCCAATGTTCCCAGCTAGGAGGCGTGGGCGCGCTCTGTTTTAAATCCATAATAATGGTGTCATAAGAATAGGGGATAAGGGGGCGGATCACAAAAGCATCTTTGAGCAGGTGGTTTTTGACATAGGGGTCGTTATAATCCGCACTGGTGTAAAAATCTCCCCCAAAGGTGGTTTCAGGATAATCTTTAAAGATAGGAAAATACGCCTTGTGATCCTTGTAGATAAAAAGAGGCTTATCATTGACCCACAACTCTGCACCTAAGCAGAGCACAAAGAGAGCAAGAAATATAATAAGTGCCCACAACGCCCGCCTATTCTCCTTAAACGCCCGCCAACGCCGCGCATGTACATTCACCACAACAAACCCCTTTTAGTGATGCATTATTTTACTGCAAAAAGCCTACAGGGGGCTGGGAAAATAGTGCAAATAATTGCTTTTTAGAGGTTAATTTTCGGCATAACACATAAAATTTAGTGTATGTGGCAGGGGCAACAATCGTAAAACAGGGAAGGCATGAAGGCAACCGCTACAAACCGCCTAGAAATTGTATACATAGTTGAAATACATCGCCACATTGCGTTTATAGGTAGTTTCTAGGCTAGAGTCATGTAGATTACCTTTAAAGTAGTAGTTTGTGGCTAGAGGGATGCGCAGACCTATTTCAAAGCCATTGTGCTTGTTTACATTGGTTCTAAACCCAATGTTGAGAGGGATTTGGAAATAAGTAGAATTCATTTTGGCTTTACCTCCTTGCTCATTGATGCGACTCATTTCTGTATGCAAAGTGTGGTAGCTTGGAACAACCCAACTGCTCCCTGCAAGCATAAAGCCTAGAAACATTCCTGTGATGTATCTGCCATCCTTGCTTTCATAGAAGTTATAAAGGGCGTCCATACCCACGCCATAGACAAGGTCGTTTAGACTTGCAATATTTTTGTCATAAAATACCCCTCTTTGGTAACTAAAACTGCCGTAATAGCGCAAACCCCAGCGTTTTTTCTTGCCAAAAAATTGTTTATAACCGACTTGGACATCCACTCCATACATGTTTGCATGAGAATTCATGGTTTGGTTGGCTAAACCTATCCCCCCAGCTGTCGCTAAAAACTCTTGAGGACTGGTTTTTTGGTAGGCTTGCAGTTCTTGCTGAGTGGCTTTGAGGTAAATCAAGAGTTTATTAAGATTTTCGATGATCGACTGGGTTTCTTGTTGTATGGAATTTGCAGGTAATTTTGCAGAAATTGCCAATGGGATAGTTCCACTAGCCAAGCCCTCTAATAAGGTGGCGCGCATTTGAGAAGCTTGAGCCACCAAAACATGGAGATTAGTTTGCATGGCTTTTAAATCTATCATATTATCTTGCATGCTATGTTCAAGATTTGCAAGGTTCTTTTGGAAAGAGGGGTTAATTGCACTTGCTATCTGGCTGGTTAAGCCACTATCCATACTGACATATTTTTGCATTCCGGATATAATACTTTGTATAGCCTGAGCGGGTGTATTCTGATCCAAACTGCTGATGATGGTGCTCACAGCGTTTTTAATTGTTTGTTCCACCTGACTAAAGTAGTTATCTATAGCTGATTGGATGTTGGTTTCTGTTTTATGAATCAAGGAATCAATGAGATTTTCAAGAGATGTAGTGTTGGAAGTTTTGTTGCTTGTTGTCCCTTCTTTTTTGTTGCTAGTAGAAGCTATTTTATCATGACCAACACCTGTTCCTGAGTTTGTTTTTGGGCTAGAGGTTGGGTGAGAGTTGTGGCTCTGTATTTGGTTTTGAAGATTGGCAATAGAAGCTTGTGCTGTTTTGACTGCTTGTTTGGCATTAGCTTCTTCCAACTGAGATTGTTTAAGCGTTGCTTGATCTTTGCTGAGTTGATTTTGCGCATCTGCGTGGTTTGTTTGTGCCGTTTGTAAAGCTGTAGCGGTTTGCTTGAGCTTATCTTGTGCTGTATTGACGCCTGTTACGCGTTAATTACATTTATACTAGCGTTATCTTGATCTATCTTAGTGTTTTGTAACGCAGCTTGAGTATCGATGAGTTGATTTTGCGCGTCTAAATTGTTTGAGCTTGCTGTCTCCTGAGCTGTATTGGCTTGGCGCACCTTTCCTTGCGCCACACTGAGTGCTTGTTGTGCAGTGGTTACGGCTTGTTGCGCTTTTTGCAGTGCGACTTGGTCTTTTATTAGGCGATTTTTAGCGTCTGCATAGTCTTGTTGTGTCTTTTGTATAGTCTCTTCCCTAGAAGATATGTCGTTTCGATCCATTTGTATTTGGGTTTGTTCTGCATCTATTTTGTTCTGTATTGGGGATACCTTGTCTTGCATCTGCTGATTATAAGCTGCAGTTGCAGATTGCAGTGTTGCCTCTGCTGCTTTGTAGGCGGTATCTGCTTGGGCAAGTTTTGCTTCTGCCTCCTTTAATGCCGCCTCTAAGCTACTTGTAGTCTGCCAAGACATTGGATATTTTAGATTCATTTTTGCTTGCTCAACCTCAAATTGCGCATTGCTATAATTGATTTTTGCTGTATCATAGGCATTCGATGCTTTTTGATACTTATCCAACCATGGCTTGATTTCCTGTTGTGCAGCCACTAACTTGGGCTGATTCACCTTAAGTGCTTGTTCATTTTTAACAATATCCTCTTTTTCATCTTGGATACGCTTGTTGGATTGTTGAATAAATTCAAGGTATCCTTTCATAGAACCCTGATCTTCTCCTACTTGTATCTCGGCAAGGGTTTGATTTGACTGGGCTTGCCCAAGTGTCTCTTGTTGTTTGTGAAATTGTTTTTGGGCATCCGCATAATTTGCATCTGCACTCTGCAAAGCCGCATTAGCTTGGTTAGCCTTTTCTTGGGCTATGTTAAGTGCTTGTTGAGCAGTGGCTACATTGGCTCTAGCATTTGCTAGGACCTGCTTGGCATTCTTTAATTGTCCTTGTGCGGCACTTAGGAGATGTTGGAGTTGTTGCGATTCTGTAAGAACAAAAACTTGAGGATTTAACATTGACACTAAGGTTTGGCTGGTTAAGAAATTTGTGTCTACAATCTTTGTGTTTCTCATATCTTTACTTTCAATCCCCTGTAAAAAAGAATTTAAGAGAGTTACAACAAGTGCTAGACACAAAGGATAACTTGAATATCTGCGCAAAGAGTGCCTATTGATTTGCTTAAATGACTTTCTCACAAAATTTCCTTTATTGGTTGTGTTTTTGTATGTGGCTACTTACCCCATCACAAAAAAGTTTGTTAGTAAATTGATAATCTAGGTATAAACATCGGGGGGTTAAGGGTAGGGCTATCTAAAAACTCTGAGCATAAAAAAGAGCAAGCATCGCTTATTGTGTTTGCACCACGGCTTTATCTGTGCTAGAGCGATGCTAACTAAATTGCCTTCATTTAGATCAAATGATCTTAGAGTGCAGTTGAAATGAAACTTAGGAAAAGTCTGAGGCTTTACAAATGGGGGGGGGGGGGGGTAAGGACTCATTGGCGGTTTTGTTTTGGATTATTATTGTTTGATTGCTGTAGGAAGTTATTTACATTCACAGCAGTTACTGGAGCTGTAGAGCTGAAAGGATTCTTTTGCAACTGAGGACCTACTTGGCTCTTAGTAGCTTGGGTCATTATTAGAATACTGAAACCCAATTTCTCCATAAACTCCGCTGTTTTCAGCGTTGAGAGGGACTAAAATAAACCCCAAAAGACCTAGCATTACAACTAACGACACTTTTTGCATGAAATCTCCATTCTTCTATACTCTATTAGGTCCAAAACATCACAAAGTCCAATATTGCTACAAAAAGCCCATTGCAACAAATTTTGTTGAAAAATCTTATTTAAGCCAACAGATATAGCACTCACACGAGCAAGAAACTGTAAACCAGCCAACTGAGCTGAGACACAGTTAGGCATGATGACGCAGACAAGATTTTTAGAAGAGTTAGTTTTGTTGGGGGGGGGGGGGGKTGATCATTTCTTTTTAAAGAGGTGATCAAATAAGCTAAGAGGGACTTCGCGCATGCTTTGTCCACACTTGGGACAAGTGTCGCCCATTTGCGCTAAGTCCGCTCCACTCAAGCAATCACTCTTGAAGCGCACAATTCTAGAATACCCACAAGAGCACACAAGTTTATAAGGTTTAGGAGGTAACATAGCCAACCTCTCTTAAAGCTTGTAGCAGGTTTTCATATATTTCCTTTCACAAAGCGCAGCATTGTAACACATTTCGCCTTGCAGAATCTGCATTAAAAACCAAATGCGGAGGTTTATGTTTGAGTTTATTTTGTCAGCTCAATAACTCCGACATCTTGCCAAAAGTTAGAATTAATCAAATTATGCTTTAATACTCCGTTAATATCGTCAGAATGGAGCTAGTGGTGGGAGTCAGTGGCGTTGCATCACATCCTTACTTTGGGGTGTTTGTCTTATTGGTCTTTAGTTTCCTAGTTTTTAATTGGACCTTGCGCATACAGCGATTCATTAGCCGTAAGTTGGCGCGCAAGCAAAATGAAAAACTCAAGCTTGCCGCCTATGAGTGTGGACCACTCGCCCTAAAGCAACAAAACCGCGTGAGCCATCAATTCTATGTGATGGCGGTGCTTTTTATTCTCTTTGATGTGGAGATTGTCTTTATGTTCCCTTGGGCTTTGGATTTTAAAGAATTGGGCTTTTTTGGCTTTTTTGAGATGCTAAGTTTTATTGGCTTGCTTGTGGTAGGCTTTGTGTATGCCCTAAAGAAAGGAGCGTTAGAATGGCACAGCATGCAGTGAGTTATTTAAAAAATGGGGGGTTACCCATCGCCTTGACGACTTTAGATCGCTTGCTAAATTGGGGGCGTAGCAATTCGCTATGGCCTTTGACTTATGGCTTGGCGTGCTGTGCGATTGAGATGATGGCAACGGGGGGCTCGCGCTTTGACTTTGATCGCTTTGGCACGATCTTTAGGGCATCGCCCAGACAATCGGATGTGATGATCATCGCGGGCACTCTCACCAAAAAGCACGCCGAATTTACCCGCCGTCTTTACGACCAAATGCCTGAACCTAAATGGGTGATCTCGATGGGCTCGTGTGCGAACACGGGAGGGATGTTTAACACTTACGCCACCGTGCAGGGCGTGGATAGAGTGATCCCTGTAGATATTTACCTGCCCGGGTGCGCGCCCCGCCCTGAGACCCTGCAATACGCCTTAATGGTGTTGCAAGATAAAATCCGCCGCCAAAAGGCATTGCCTGAAAACAACCCCAAACGCTTGATCTAAAGGCTTAACTATGGTTAGAAAACAACGCCCTAACGCCAATGTCCAAAAGCAAGTCCACTACTCCGATCGTTTCTATGTCGTCCCCCCCACGCCCAAAACCCCCATTGTGGGCTCGCCCTATGAGGTGATTTTTAACCACATCAGCTATCACCACAAGGTGCTAGAAAGTTTTATTGAGCTAGGCAACGCGGTCTTTGTCATCGAGGTTAGCGAGGTGGCACAAGTGGCTGAAAGGTTAAAGAATTTGGGCTATGAGAGCTTAAGCGAGATGAGCGCGATCGACTTTTTAGAAAAGCGCGGGGAGTTTGAGCTGTTTTACCAATTTTTATCCTATTTGCCCGGATATGCCAATAAACGGCGCGTGCGCTTAAAAGCCGTCCTTAAAAAAGGAGAAACCCCCCCCACTTTAAGCCACTTATACCGCTCGGCTCTGTGGAGCGAGAGGGAGGCTTATGACATGTTTGGCATTGTCTTTGAGGGGCACACGCACTTAAAGCGCATTTTAATGCCCGATGATTGGGTAGGCCACCCGCTATTAAAATCCTATCCGCTTAAAGGCGATGAGCACGCTGCGTGGTATGAGGTGGATAAGATTTTTGGCAAAGAGTATCGAGAGATTATAGGACCAGAACAAAGAGATAGCGCGCGGGTGGATGAAAAGGACACCTTTAATTTCTCTAAAGTGGGGCATGAGCAGGCTAAAGGCTTGCCCTTAGAGGACAAGGCGGGCAAATACAGCTTTGAAAAATCCCTTTTTGTCAAGGATTTACACAGCCAAGAGCCCACAGAGCTAAAGGAGCGCCCTTAAATGGCACAAATCTTTACCAAACTCAAACCGCAATTTGAAAATGTCCTCTTTGAGCGCGATGATAAACAAATGGTGATTAACTTTGGTCCCCAGCACCCCTCTTCGCATGGGCAGCTGCGCTTGATCTTAGAGCTCGAGGGCGAGAAAATCACCAAAGCCACGCCAGAGATTGGCTACTTGCATCGGGGCTGTGAAAAGCTGGGCGAGAACATGACTTACAATGAATACATGCCCACCACTGATAGGCTGGATTACACCTCTTCGACCAGCAATAACTACGCCTTCGCCCGCGCGGTAGAAACTTTATTAGGCGTGCAAATTCCTAGGCGCGCGCAGGTGATTCGCACCTTGCTTTTAGAATTAAACCGCGTGATCTCCCATGTGTTTTTCTTGAGCGTGCATGCTCTGGATGTGGGGGCAATGTCGGTATTTTTGTATTGCTTTAAAACCCGCGAGTATGGGCTGGACTTGATGGAGGATTATTGCGGGGCAAGGCTCACGCATAACGCCATTCGAATCGGGGGCGTACCCTTAGATTTGCCTCCTAATTGGCTAGAGGGGCTAAAAGCTTTCATTAAAGAAGTAAGAGAGATGCATAAGCTCATTAGCGGACTGCTTGATAGCAATCGCATTTGGAAAGCCCGCCTAGAGAATGTGGGCACGATCACAAAGGAGCAAGCCAAATCGTGGGGGGCAAGTGGGATCATGCTAAGAGGCACGGGGATTGCCTATGATGTGCGTAAAGAAGAGCCCTATGAGCTCTACCCCGAGCTAGACTTTGATATTCCTGTGGGCAACAATGGGGATAGTTACGATCGCTACCAACTCTACATGCTAGAAATCTTGGAGTCTTTACGCATTTTAGAGCAATTAATCCCCATGCACGCCCCCACAGACCCTAGCATTATGGCGCACGCCCCGCAGTATTTTAGCGCGCCCAAAGAGGACATTATGACTCAAAACTACGCCTTAATGCAACACTTCGTGCTGGTAACTCAAGGCATGCGCCCCCCACAAGGTGAGGTGTATGCTCCCACCGAGTCGCCTAAGGGCGAGTTGGGCTTTTTTATCCACTCAGAGGGCGAGCCCTACCCTTATCGCTTAAAAATCCGTGCGCCTAGCTTTTTTCATATAGGCTCTATGCAAGATATTTTAGTGGGGCAGTATTTGGCTGATGCGGTTACTATCATTGGCTCGAGCAATGCGGTGTTTGGGGAGGTGGATCGATGAAGCGTTTTGATTTAAGGCACTTAAGAGATGAGCCAAATAGCGCGGTGATCGCGCGCATGCGGGCGATTTTAGATGAAAGCGTTAGCCCCGGGGAGGTGGTGATTTTTATGTTTGAAGTGGTGGATTTTGACATTGTGGAGCAGAGCGCAGAGGCGATCAGGGATCGGGGGGATGTGTTGATGAACTCTTTGCGTTTTAATCGGGTGGATTGGACTTTAGTGGTAAAAAGGGCTGATGCATGCCAAGCATAGAAATTGATGGGCAAAAGGTAGAGTTTAGCGAGGGGCAGACCATTTTAGAGGCAGCGCGTAGCGCTGGCGTTTATATTCCGGCCATTTGCTATTTGAGCGGGTGCGCGCCCACGGTGGCGTGTAAAATGTGTATGGTGGAGGTGGAGGGCAAAAGGGTTTATGCCTGCAACACCAAACCAAAGGCTTGTAGCAAGGTAGAAACCAACACCCCCGCCCTCATTGCAGAACGGCAGATGATCATGCAAACCTATGATGTCAATCACCCCTTAGAGTGCGGGGTGTGCGATAAAAGCGGGGAGTGTGAATTGCAAGACATGACCCATCGAACTTTAGTCGATCGCCAACCCTTTAGTGTACGCGACAATCTAAAGCCCTTTGCCTTTTGGGCGCAAGCCTCCTATGACCCAAACTTATGTATCATGTGTGAACGCTGCGTTACTACTTGTAGCGACAATATCGGGGATAGTAATTTAAAGGCGAGCAAAGCCAATTTACATGCTCCGGATAAATGCAAGGCAGACATGCCCAAAGACCCCTTTAGTGTGTGGAGTCGCAAACAAAAGGGCATGATCGCCTTTGTGGGCTCCACCCCTTGCTATGATTGCGGGGAGTGCATTGCTGTGTGCCCTGTGGGCGCGATTGTCTATAAGGACTTTAGCTACAAGGCAAACGCGTGGGAGCTCAAACACATCGACTCGACTTGCATGCATTGTGCAGCCGGGTGTTTGCTGGATTATCAAGTGCGCCACTTTGACACGCTAGGCGAGCAACAAAGAATCTTTAGAGTGGGCAATGACTTTTATCACAACCCCATTTGTGGGGCGGGGCGTTTTGCCTTTGATCTGCACGCCTCTAGGCAGGGGAGCACAAACATAGAGCAAGCGGTGCAAAAGTTAAAAGAAGCTAAGGCGGTGTATATCGGGGGAGATACTAGCAATGAAGAAGCTTACTTGGTGGAGCAAATGCGCCAATCTTGTGGCTTTAGCCTGCATAATGACAAACTTTACGCCTTCCAAGAGTTTTTAGGTGTCTTTAACCCTAAATGGCACGATTTGGCCGATTTAAAAAAATCTAGCTGTGTGCTAAGTCTAGGATCGCGCCTTAAAAATGAAAACCCCTTACTCAAATACGCTCTAGCCAATGCGCTCAAAGTGAATAAGGGCACAAGTTTGATTTACGCCCACCCGCTAGAAGATAGTGCGCTGGAGAAAATATGCCGTAGCGTGGTGCCTGTGTGCCACGCAGTAGGGGCTGAGGAGATCATCTTAGGGGCGTTTTTAATGGCTTTAGGGATTGATAGCCCGAGTTTGCAGAGTTTAAAAAATAGTCAAATCACTCAAGAGCCCGAGCCCAAGCTAGAGCCTATCCAAGAAGCTCCTCAAACAAGCCAAGAGCGAGCCCTTATAGAAGATGAAGAGCATGCCTGTGGCATAGAGGAAGCTGAAACCAAGCCCGAGTCAAAACCCCCTGTCTATGCTATGCTAGAAAGTGCCAAACTAGACAGCCCCACTTATGAGAAAATCAAAGCCCTCATTGAAAAAGCCCCCAGTGTGGCTCTTCTAATCGGTCCAGAGATTTACACCCACCCCAAAGCTAAAAATATCGCTTTAATGCTGCAAGAGGCAAGCAGCTTAGAGAAATTAAAAATCTTTTTGATCCCCCCAAGTGCGAATGCTTTAGGCATTGTCTCCATTTGCCAGCTTGAAAAAGACAACAAGGCTAGCCCTAGTGTGGGCGTGCGCGCTAAAGGGGATTTTGTGCTAGATAGCGATTGTGTGGATATAAATGGAGTGGCACAAAATGCGGTGGATTTTATTTTGCCAAGTTTCAATCAAGTAGAGGCGACCATGACAAACCTAGAGGGACGGCTCTTGCCCCTGCGCCCGGCTTTAGCCTATGAGGGGCTAGATTTAGCCGACATCGCCCAACACTTTGGATTGTATGGGGAGAGCCTCATTGAATACACCCATCTATTACCCCAAGAAAAGGGCTTTTTACCCATTAACTACGATGATTTGACGAACTTTTACGCCAATGACAAGAGCAACCACAGGGGTTATAAACTCCAAAATACCCCTAGCCAAAGCAAAGAGGCTAGCCAACCCATCAGCCCGCTTGAGAGCGTGCTCGAGTTTAACGCCTACTTGCAATTTGCCGAAACACAATTTAACACCCACACGCTCAAGAGCCAAAACCTGCAACTCAAAGAGGGCATTTATACCTCTAAGGAATATTTAGAGAGTTTGGGGCTAGAAGAGGGCGCGCTCATTAGTCTTAGCAAAGAGGGGCGCACACTCAAGGGCAAAATTTACATCGATCACAGCCTAAAAAAGGGCGTGTTTATGGTAAGCCCTAGCCTCGATCAAGCGCAAGTCTTTACCAGCAGCCCCTTTGAAAGCTTAGAGTGGGAGCGCGCATGAGTGCTGAGATCATAGAAACCTTAATTAAAATCTTAGTGGTGGTTTTAGTTTTTGCTGGGCTTGGGGCGTTTGGGACTTATTTAGAGCGCAAGGTGTTAGCCTATTTTCAGCGCCGATTAGGTCCGACCTATGTGGGTCCTTTTGGACTCTTGCAAGTGATCGCTGATGCGATCAAGCTTTTCACTAAAGAGGACATCATCCCTCAGAATGCGAACCGCTTGATTTTCTCCATTGCCCCCGTGATCGCGATGGTGAGCGCGTTTGTGAGCATGGCACCCATTCCCTTTTTTGGAGATTTTGCTATTTTTGGGCACACCATCAAGCCCATCATCTCAGACATCAATGTCGGCTTGTTATTCTTCCTGGCAGTGGGTTCAGCGAGCATTTACGCCCCCCTTTTAGCTGGGTTAGCCTCTAATAGCAAATACTCGCTCATTGGGGCGGCGCGCGCGACCATACAGCTACTAAGCTTTGAAGTGGTGAGCACCTTAACGATCTTAGCCCCGATCATGGTGGTAGGCTCTCTGTCCTTAGTGGAAATCAACCACTACCAAGAGGGCGGGATGTTGCACTGGCTCGTGTTTAAACAGCCCCTAGCCTTCTTTTTATTCTTGATCTCTAGTTATGCTGAGCTTAACCGCACCCCCTTTGACCTCTTAGAGCATGAAGCCGAGATTGTCGCCGGGTTTTGCACGGAGTATAGCGGGCTTAGATGGGGGATGTTTTTCTTAGCCGAATACGCCCACTTGTTCGCCTTCTGCTTTGTGATCTCTTTGATTTTCTTTGGGGGTTACAATGCGTGGGGCTTTATTCCCGGAGGAATTGCCATTTTAATTAAGGTCTGTTTCTTTGTGTTCTTGTCCATGTGGGCGCGCGCGACCTTCCCCCATGTGCGCCCCGATCAGCTCATGCGCATGTGCTGGAAGATCATGTTGCCCTTAGCCCTACTCAATATCCTAGTTACTGGGCTTATCATTTTACTTTAGGAGGCACAATGGGAAAACAAAATTACAAATGGTTAGACCCAAGCAAGCCTAGCAGTGGGGCTAGCAAATTCTTAGACACGCTCAAAACCAGCTTTGGATTGGAGTTGTTTAAGGGTTTGGGACTCACCATTAAAGAGTTTTTTAGCAAAGAGGTTACCATTCATTATCCTATGGAGGTCTTGCCCCTAAGCCCACGTTATCGCGCCGTGCACCACCTCCAAAGGCTTTTAGAATCCGGATCGGAGCGTTGCATTGGGTGCGGGCTGTGCGAAAAGATTTGCACGAGTAATTGCATCCGCATCATCACCCACAAGGGCGAGGATGAGCGTAAATATATAGATAGCTACACCATCAATTTAGGGCGTTGCATTTACTGCGGGCTGTGCGCGGAGGTGTGCCCCGAGCTTGCCATTGTGATGGGGCAACGCTTTGAAAATAGCAGCGTGCAACGCTCCCAGTTTGGAGGCAAGGCAGAGTTTCTAACCGACATACAAAGCGCAAAAGATCATAGCCATGTCGAGTTTGCCGGCTTTGGTGCGCCCAGTGTCAATGCCAGCCAAAGACTACAAAAAACTCCACTAGATTATGCCAATACAGAGGAACACTCCCAAGAAGTGCAAGCAAACAAGGACTCTCATGTTTGATACCCTTGCCTTTTACTTTTTCGCTACTTTAACTTTGGGTATGGCTCTAGTCGTTGTAACCACTACTAATATTTTATACGCAATGAGCGCGTTAGCTACTAGCATGGTGTTTGTCTCCGCTTTCTTTTTTCTCTTGAATGCAGAGTTTCTAGGCGTGGTGCAAATTTTGGTCTATGTGGGCGCGGTGGTGGTGATGTATGCCTTTGGGATGATGTTTTTTAACGCCTCTGAGGATGTGGTAGAAAGAGCGCATGCGCCTAAGTTGGTGGTAGTTTTAGCTGGTTTAATTGCGCTTGTTTTAGTGCTGATCTTGGGCGCGCCCTTTATCTCTGAGTATGCCCATAATCTACAAGAGAGTTTAACCCCGGATTTGATTTCATCAAACACCAAATTGATCGGTTTTACGCTTTTCACTAAATACCTTGTGGCTTTTGAGGTAGGGGCACTTTTGCTCTTAGTAGCCCTAGTGGGAGCTATTACAGGCGCGCTCAAGAAAAGCCATAAGAAGGAATGTTGATGATTACCCTTGCTCATTATTTAGTCTTTGCCTCTTTACTCTTTTGTATCGGCCTTTTTGGCATGCTTAGACGCAAGAATGTGTTGATGCTCTTTTTTTCTACGGAAATCATGCTCAATGCGATCAATGTTGCTTTTGTAGCTATTGCCCATACTTTAAAAAACATTGATGGGCAGATTTTCGCGCTTTTTATGATCGCAGTAGCGGCTTCTGAAGTGGCTGTAGGACTAGGTCTTGTAATTTTGTGGTACAAAAAATACAAAACCTTAGACATCGACACTCTAGCTCGCATGAAAGGTTAAGCATGGAAGCTGGCATGTGCGCGTCTATTGCGCTAAAGGCGGTGTTATTTCTGCCTCTTTTGGGGGCTCTTTATGCAGGTTTATGGGGGACGAGCCCAAAGAGTTTGCATGTGGGGGTTATTAATTCGACTCTCTTAGGATTGGCGTTTTTGGGAGCTTTATATCTCTTAAATTTGAGCCTGCATGGACAACGAATCGAAGCCACGCTTTTTGAATGGATGACCTTGGGGGGCTTTAGTGTGGGCTTTTCTTTTGGGGTCGATCCCATCAGCACAGTGATGATTGTGGTCGTTACACTCGTGTCTTTCTTGGTGCATGTTTATTCGATCGGTTACATGCACGAGGATAAGGGCTATAACCGCTATTTTAGCTACCTCTCTGGCTTTGTCTTTTCTATGCTTATCTTGGTGCTGAGTGATAATTTCTTGGGGCTGTTTGTGGGCTGGGAGGGCGTGGGGCTTTGCTCTTATTTACTCATCGGGTTTTGGTATGAAAAGCAGAGTGCTAACAACGCCTCCATTGAAGCCTTTGTGATGAATCGCATCGCTGATTTGGGGATGCTCATGGGGATTTTGCTGGTGTATTGGACTTTTGGCTCGGTGCAATACTCGGTCGTCTTTGCCAACATTGCCAACACCGATCCCCATATCCTCTTTTACATCGGGCTCTTGCTCTTTATAGGCGCGGTGGGTAAGAGCGCGCAATTCCCTTTGCACACTTGGCTAGCTAATGCGATGGAGGGCCCCACACCTGTATCTGCGCTCATCCACGCCGCGACTATGGTTACTGCTGGGGTGTATTTGGTGATTAGAGCACACCCCTTGTATAGCGCACTGCCTGAGCTAGGTTATGCTATCGCCTGCTTAGGGGCGTTTGTGGCGTTGTTTGGGGCAAGCATGGCGTTAGTGAATAAGGACTTAAAACGCATCGTGGCATATTCTACACTCTCACAATTAGGATATATGTTTGTGGGCGCGGGGCTTGGGGCTTACTGGATCGCGCTTTTCCATCTTTTCACCCATGCCTTTTTTAAAGCCCTGCTATTCTTGGGTGCGGGCAATGTCATGCACGCCATGCACGATGAATTGAATATCACTAAAATGGGCGCTCTATATAAACCTATGAAAACCACGGCGATTTTAATGGGGCTAGCCTCCTTAGCTCTGTGTGGGCTCTACCCCTTTGCCGGCTTTTTCTCTAAGGATAAAATCTTAGAAGTTGCCTTTGCTACGGGGCATCATGGGCTCTTTTTAGCCTTGCTTATTGGTGCGCTCTTTACGGCATTTTACAGCTTTAGGCTCTTAATGTTGGTGTTCTTTGCCCCCAAAGCGCACAACATCGAGCACCCCCACGAAGCCCCAAATTTTATGCTCTTAGCGATGTTGCCCTTAGCCATTTTAGCCGTAATTGCCGGGTTTTTTGAGCACAGCTTTTTTCATTTTGTCTCAAAGGCGATCAGCGTGCCCTCTTTTGCCGATTACCCCGTACCTAAAATGCTCTTGTTAGCCCTCACCACAATCGGGGTCTTGTTTTCTATTGCCTACGCCGTGCAAAAATATAAAAAGGCTTTGGCAACAAAGAGGGCGGGTTTTTCTACCGTCTGCTTTTAAATCAATACTATATCCCCGCCTTGTATGGCGCGATTTCTCAAGCATTTTTAAATTTTGCTTTTTGGATATGGCGTAAAATTGAGGTGCGCACACTCGATGCCTTCATAGATGCCATCGCTAAAATCCCCGCTCTTTTAGGGCAAATGCTAACCCCCATGCAAAGTGGGAATTTAAGCAGTGCGCTAAGATGGATGGCTTTTGGGGTGGCAATGGCGTTATTAATGGCGATTTTGAGTTTTTGGAGATAACATGGATTATTTGCAATTACTGCCTTCCCACTTGTTGAGCGTGTTGATTCTTTTACCCATAGTGGGAGCACTACCTCTTTTTGGCATGCGTGATGATCATGCCAAAACCTATGGTGTCATGGTAGCCGGTGTGGAACTCGCATTAGTGTTTTGGCTTTGGGTGCTTTTTGATCCTGCTCAAGCGGGCATGCAGTTTGAAGAAGTGAGTGCATTGGGATTTTTAAGTCAATATGGCATTGCCTACCATGTGGGTATAGATGGGATTTCGCTCTTTTTGTTAGTGCTCAGTGCCTTTGTGATTTTTCTATGCGCGCTCTATGTGCATGAAAACCAACAATCCATGCTAATCGCCCTCTTGTTAGTTGAGGGCATGTTAATGGGAGTTTTTAGTGCTCTCAATTTGATCTTTTTTTATCTCTTTTGGGAAGTTTCTTTATTACCCGTCTTGTATATGATTGGGCGTTTTGGGGTAGGTCCTAGAGTTTATTCTGGACTCAAATTTTTCCTTTATACCTTTGTGGCTTCTTTATTTATGTTACTGGGTATTCTGTATTGTGGTTATGCTTATGCGAGCGTTTCTGGGGGATGGAGCTTTGATCTCTATGATTTAGGGCAGATAGTTTTGCCCGATCATGTGCGTTTTTGGGTTGCTCTAGCGTTTTTCTTGGGGATTGCGGTCAAGATTCCCATTTTCCCCCTGCATTCTTGGTTACCCCATGCCTATGGCAACGCTCCTATTTTAGGTTCTGTAGTATTAGCCGCTCTGCTCTCTAAAATGGGCACTTATGCCCTATTGCGCTTTTTTATCCCCCTCTTTCCTGAGTGGGTGCAAACTTTCTTTTTACCTCTTTGTGTGTTAGCACTCTGCATGGTGATCTATGCAGGCATCTTGGCCTGCGCGCAAAAAGAGATGAAACGCCTCATTGCCTATAGTTCAATGTCGCACATGGGTGTAGCTCTCTTAGGGATGTATGCGCTCAATGTGGAGGGTGTGGGGGGGGCGCTCTTTACGCTCATCTCGCATGGCCTTGTGAGTAGCGCACTCTTTTTGCTAGTAGGTATTTTTTATCAACGCTATAGATCAAGCAAGATCGCCACCTTTAGAGGTGTGGCGCATTCTATGCCTGTTTATGCGACCTTTTTTATGATCGCTACTTTAGCCAATGTAGGCTTGCCTCTTACAAGTGCCTTTGTAGGAGAGTTTTTAAGTCTCTTGGGCTTTTTCCAAAGAGCCCCTATCTTAGCCTTTGTGGCAGGAAGCACCATTATTTTATCGGCTGTGTACATGCTAGTCTTGTACAAAAAGGTCTTTTTTGGTTTGCCAAAAAAGGCCATCTTAGGCGATCTCTCTTGGGGTCAAAGAGGTGTTTTGGGTATTCTGATGGCGGCTATTTTATTCTTTGGTATTTATCCCAAGCCTTTGCTTAGCACGCTTGAGGCCAGTACCCAACTCTTGGTGCAAAATGCTCACACCCGCCTACAAGTCTCTCCATAAGGATTGCTATGGATTTCTCTTTCTCAACTCAAGAATTTAACCTTCCTAGTGTTTTGCCCATGCTAATTGGTATGGTGGGGGGAGTGTATATCCTCCTAACCAATGTTTGTAAACAGCAATTTTCACGCAATCTTAGCGTTTTTCTAGTGCTCTTTACTCTTGCTTTAGATTTTTTGGCTCTTTTGGGGCCGGTAAGTGCCCCCTCTAGTTTTTTTAATTTGATCGTTACCGATCCCATCTCTTTAATGGCACAAAAGCTCATTGTAGTAGCGAGTTTTTTATTAATGTGTCTTGTCTTAAGCAAAGAGCGCTTTGCAGAGTTTCAAACTCCAGAGTTTTACCCTCTTTATTTATTTATGGTGGTGGGTTTTCAGCTCATGGTCTCTAGCAATCACTTATTGATGATCATCTTAGGCCTAGAGAGTGCTTCTTTAGCTATGTGCGTTATCATGGCACTGAACAATAAGCATGGCGGACTTGAAGCAGGTCTAAAGTACTTTACGATGGGGATGTTAGCTAGCGTATTTTTCTCTATGGGCACAGCATTACTCTATCTTCTTACGGGTAGTTTGGACCTCTCTACCATGTCTTTTACGCAAAATTTTAGCCCCGCCTTGCTGTGCACATGTGCGGCAATCTTTTTATTAGGCGCGTTGGGTTTCAAGGTTTCCTTAGTGCCTTTCCACACTTGGATGCCTGATATTTATGAGGGCAATAACCCCGTTTTTGCCGGCTTTATTTCCATTGTGCCTAAAATTGCCGGACTTGTGGTGGCGTGGCGGGTATTTGCTTTTTTCTTAAGCACTCAAATTGTTTTTATACATGCCCTATTTTATTTCTTAATAGCCCTCACTATCACCATTCCAAACCTAATGGCTCTCTTACAAAGAGATGCTAAACGCATGATGGCCTATAGTTCTATTTCGCACACCGGCTTTGCGCTTGCATGTGTCTTTGGAGGCTGGGCAGAAACGATGTTTGCCTACTGGTTATTGTTTTTAATCACCAATATTGGAGCTTTTGCTCTGTTTTGGGGTGTAAGTACCAAAGAGGATGCTTTAGCACATCACTATGATTACCCCTTTGCGCGTTTTAATGGCCTTATTCATGCCAAACCTTTCTTGGCTCTCTTAGGAGCGATTTTCTTATTCTCCCTAGCGGGCATTCCCCCCTTTTCTATGTTTTGGGGAAAAGTGATGATCTTGCAAAACTTGCTCAGTCAGCACAATATATTTTTGGCGATCGTGATGGTGGTTAATAGTGCCATTGCAGCTTGCTATTATTTGCGCTTGTGTGTAGCGATGTTTTTTGCAACTCCTAGTACCCCAAAACATTTAAACGCTAGTTATCCAGTTTATGCCGTCCTCTGTGGCATGGCTTTTCTTTGTATAGGCTCTATTTCTGTACTCCAATACTATGCACTTTAAGCGCATTTTGTTGTTTTTGGTGCTCTTATGCACCCCTCTTTTTGCCCTCACCTTTAGCATCACTCAAGGTAAAGAAGAAGATCAAGATTTTGCGACCCTCACGCTCAAAAACGACTCTCCATTTACTTGTACGCAAAACCCCATTCCTCCTACAACAATCACCTGTGTGATTCACTCCATTCCAAAACCCGGTTTTACGCCCATGAATACGGCCTTTTTTAACATCTCCTATGATATTAAAAATTATGTGTTTTACTTGTATATCAAGCCTAAATTCCAACAACAACTTTTTGCCCTCCCCCATGACTATAAACGCCACATTCCTATTCAAAATCTTCCCATAAAAACCTCCGATACTTGGCAAATAGTGGGCTTCACTAACAAAATTCCTTTTCTTACTTCCAAAGACTCTGCTCAAGAATCCTACAAAGGCTTAGATTTTCCTATTCTAATTGAGGATGCTCAAACTCCCTATATCCAAGAACTTGGCGTGGATAACAAACCTCTAAATTACTCCAAAGGAGCGGATTTAGATGGCTATTTGCAAGTCAAAAAACTTATGGGTGAACAATCCTATTTGGCAGCACTTAAGGCGATTGGAAGTATTTTTGAAACTTATCCAAATACCCTTTTTAGAAAAGATCTCTATCTTTATGAGATGATTGCCCTAGATAAGCTCAACAAACGCCAAGACCTATTATTGCAAATTGGAGAGCGTTGGCTTAAGCTTTACCCAGCAGACCCTGAAGTGCCCCATGTGCTTTACCTAATGGGTACAGCCTATGATCATATTAACCACGCCAGACAAGCACAAAACCATTTTGAGCGAGCTATTATAGAATATCCGCAGAGTCGCTACGCTCCTCTCTCCCAGATGCGTTTAGCTGAACAAAGTGCCAATGAGGGTAATAATAGCGGCGCACTCACTCTTTTTCAAAAAGCTTACAGCGCAGCTAAAGATATAGAAAGCGCAAGTTTGATCGCTTTTTCTTGGGCGCGTTTTGATCTTAATACCTATGGGGGCAAGAACGCCCCTATTCTTGTTCATAAAATCTTGGAGGCTAATCCTAACTTTTTTCTGCACTACCCTATACAATCCTATGAGTTCCTCACTAACCTTAAAACACATGCCCTCTTTGCCCCTGCCATCGCCATCGCCAAAATTTTAAGCGATCAAGATAATGATCCCAGTATTAAAGAAAAGGCCGCTTTTGACTTAGGATTTCTTTATGCTAAAAATAACCAGCCTAACGAAGCCCATGTGGCTAATTTAGAATATTTGGATAATTTTAATAATGTTGCACGCATCTCTTTGGTCAAACAACGAGATAATGAAGTCCTCTTTTTAATGCATGGAAGTTTTGAAGAAAAACTTGCCCGTTTTAATCAAATTCTCAAAGACTACCCCGCAGGCTCTAATGAGCATAAGAAAGCCCTAGACTACAAGGCTCAAATGTTGCTTGAAGAACGCTATTATAGCCAAGTTTTGGGCATGGCTCCTGATCTCCCTATGGATTCTGAACCCATGCAACAGGCCTTGCTAGCTTTGGGGCGAAACGCAGTCAAAGAGGGTGATTGTAAAAGTGCAGTAGATTACCTCGTGCAAGTGGTACCCCTCCAACCAGATGCTTTTACTCAAGAAGAGCAACTAGAGGCCTTTGATTGTCTTTATAATGCCAAGCTTTACAATCAAGCAGAGGTTTTTGCCAAAAATGGTTTGCAAAAGAGTCCAGAAAATCCTGAAAAACGAATCGATTGGCTTTATCGTCAAGGTAACAATCTTTATAAGCTTGATAATTTTCAAGATTCCTTACTTGCAGCTAAAGATGCTTTCACTCTAGCCACTCTTAAAAAAGCCAAACGCTACTATGATATTGGCTTTGTGTTGTTTGCAGATTATATGCGCACTAACAACCCCACCCAAGCCCTTGATCTCTTTCCTAAACTCCAAAAATGGTTTAAAGACGATAAACGCATGATTGATGTCTATGGGCTTTTATTGCAAAATGAAGCCAAAACGACCAATAACCCTACCACTCTGCAACTCTATGCTACAAACCTTATTGCTTTGCAAAAAACCCATCAAAACGATTCTTTCACCCCCTACGCCCAACAACAACTTATTAGCGCACTCATGCGAGAAGGCAAACTAGATCGCGCACTTCAAGAAAATCAAGCTTTACTCAAGGAGAGTTTAGATTCTCAAGAGAGGCAACATGCACTTTACATGCAAGGGAGTATTTTAAAACAACAAAATAAAATTCAAGAGAGTCAAAAGGCTTTTAGTGCCTGTTTAGCCATCAAAAATACCTCCGCTTGGAAAGATCTCTGCCAACAAGCCTTGAATCTCTTGCAACCATGAAAGCCAAAGGAAATCAATGTTACCCCCCCCCCCCCCACAACAAAAACCTCTCATTGTCGCTGGCAATGGTCCAAGTGTTAAAAACCTAGATTATAACCTTTTTCCTCCAGATTTTGAAGTCTTCAGGTGCAACCAGTTTTATTTTGAGGATAAGTATTACCTAGGGAAAGAAATTAAAGGAGCATTTTTTAATCCCAATTATTTCGAGTTACAGATGCACACTATGCGCCTTTTGTACAATCAGGGAGAATACGATTTATGCGATTTGTATTGCACAACCAACAACTCACACCACTATATAAATGGTAAATCAGTTTCTATACGAGATTTTTTAGACAAAAACTATACAGGGGTACGTACCACTCATAATTTGCTTGAAACCTTAGAACCCTTCTATAGCCTACATGCCAAATCTATGAATTTTAAAAACCAGTGGTTTACTTCCGGTGTGGTGATGCTTATTTGCGCCATCGCTTTAGGGTATAAAGAAATCTATTTGGCAGGTATTGACTTTTATACAGATGGGCCCGGACATTTTTATCCCAACAGGAGTACCTTTTTTAAAATCCATACCGATCCTGCTCACAGCAAAAACTTAGACATTGAGGCGATTGAATTGGCTACAGAATTTGCTACCATTTATTCTCTAGTGCCTGACACTCTCCTGACACAAATTGTGCCATTAAGTCCACATAAAAACGCTCTGAGTGCAGAAATTAAAGAAAGATTAAGATTAGGACAAGCTAAACCGGATCACCATATTAGCGACATTGTTCTGCCACCCCATTACTCTGAAGATAGGCGCAAGGTGGCCTTAAAGGAATTTTTTGCCTCTAGGGAAGTGTATTCAGATAATCTTATGTTAGAATCCCTGCGTTTTTGTCGCCGTGTGTGCTGTGATGTTTATAAATTTGGGCGGGCGTGCCTGGCTTTATGTAAACCCAAGAATTTTAAACTTATATTTAAGCGCAATAAACCTACTCCATAAGGGATTTTGATGCAATTAGATTCGAGCATTTTTAGGGAATACGACATTAGGGGCATTTTTGGGCAAAATTTAAACGAGTCTTGCGTGCGCCAAATCGGGTTAGAATTGGGCGCGCTCATGGCTAAGAGTTGTGCTAAAGTAGCACTAGGCTATGACGCGCGCATCCACTCACCCATTTTATTTGAGTGGCTTAAAAGCGGGCTTGAAAACTTTGTAGAGGTCTATGATTTAGGACTCATCCCCACCCCTGTCGCCTATTTTGCTACCTTTAACGCCATTGAGGGCGTGCAAATCCCCCACTCTATTATGATCACCGGTTCGCACAACCCCCCTGAATATAATGGTTTTAAAATCACTCTAAATCAAAAACCCTTCTATGGTCAAGCCATCCAAGAGTTAAAAGTTAAAATGCTGGATAACCCCACGCCCTATAACCCTAAACCCACCACAGCCCACAAGCTCAAGGCAAAGCAAGCCTACCATAGCTACCTCATTCACGCCTTTTCTCATCTTAAAGACTTCTCCTATAAAATCGCCCTAGATTTTGGTAATGGCGTGGGGGCATTAGGATTAGAACCCGTGCTAAGAGCGTTAAATATCAACTTTGATAGTTTGTATCCTAACCCAGATGGCACTTTTCCTAACCACCACCCAGATCCTAGCGAAGCTAAAAATCTACAAGATTTACAAAAACACATGCAAACACACAACATCCCCATAGGGATCGCCTTTGATGGGGATGCAGATCGCGTTGCCCTGCTCACACAAAATCACATTTACGCGGGCGATGAGTTAGCCATTCTCTTTGCTCAGAACCTAGCAAGGGAGGGGATTAAACCCCTTGTGATTGGCGAGGTCAAATGCTCGCAGGTGATGTATGACACCATTAACCAGCTAGGTCAAGCGCTGATGTATAAAACAGGGCATAGCAATTTAAAAGTCAAGCTCAAAGAAATTAACGCCCATTTTGCTGCTGAGATGAGCGGGCATTTATTCTTTAACGATCGCTACTTTGGCTATGACGATGCTCTCTATGCCGCTCTGCGCATTTTAGAGCTATTTTTACACTCCACGCCTACAGAGTTAGAGGGCGTCATTAACGCCCTGCCCTATTCGTATAAAACCCCTGAAGAAAAAATCCATGTCTTAGAAGAGGAAAAATTTACCCTCATTGAGCAACTTAAAGATGTATTAAAAGGACAACTTCCTTCAAATTTTCCGCCCATTGTGGAGGTGATTGACATCGATGGGGTGCGCGTGGTTTTTGAACATGGCTTTGCTTTGGTGCGCGCTAGCAACACCACGCCCACGCTAGTAACCCGCTTTGAGGGCAAAGACGAAGCCTGCGCTCAAAAATATAAGCAGGCGGTTTTAAGTCTCTTGCAACATAGAGACTCTCATCAGCTCTAAAGTATTTAAAATCACACTTTGCGCGTGGACGTAAAAAGCTGGCAATTCTGCTTGTTGGAGCAAAAGCCCTCTTGCTAGCAGATGTTGGCAGATATGCGCTAGCGATCCTTCAAATAAAATCCCCATTAAGGGGTCTTGCGCGCTCAAATCCATGCTAAGTATGCTGAGTTGATCCACCACTTGGTATAAATCTCTTTTAGTCTGAAAGGGTTGTTGGAAAATCTTGAGTATCTGGGCGTGAAAAGAAAAATAGGATTTGGGGTTTATTTGGGCTTGAGGGGCGGGCTGAAAAGCTGTTTTGAGGTGGTCTAGCGCGCGCGCTTTGTTAATGGGGGGTAATTGTAGGTCTTTGGGGCGTGTAGGGCGCGTGTTGGCAATCAATGCCCCGCTAGATAAATTATAAACCTCGCTTTTATGCTGTTTAAAGGCCAGACCCATTTGATCCCTAGAGAGAATAAAAAGTCCGTCTGCAAAAACGCGATCCCCAAAGTTAGAGGGGATGGCTAACGCCCCTTGTGGAATCTCCACACCTTCATGCCCATAATACGAACCCCTAGCATGCTTGCTTTTCCCCTCAATATAGCCACAATCCAGCCCGCATAAAATCAAAGTTTTAGAAAATAAACATGCCAAACTCACCCCCGCATTGCCCACAAAGGGTGCGCTGTATTCTATAGCCCACTCTTTAAGGGCATACCCACTCGCACTCCCCCCACGCATGAACATGTAGCTCTCTTGAGCTAAACTAACCGCGCCCGGATTGCACATATTGGCATAAAGTAAGGGGGTGTGATCTAGGGGAGCTTGCAAAAGGACATCTTTAAGATAGTCGATGCGTTCGATCTCAATTTGAAAATCTATGGTAATTTGGCGGGCTTTAAGGGGTTTGAGGGCTGTCCCGCAACTAAAAATGATCATGCGGTCTTGATTGGCTTGTATAAAATCTAGCAGAGTGTCCAAACTAGGACCATTGCCCACCACACAAATAGGTACATCTGCGCGCGTGCAGGTTTTGGGGTTGAGAACTAGGGGGGCTTTTTTGAGATTTTTAAAAGTATTCTTGAGCCCCAACATCTCATCTTCAAAACTTCCCCACCCGCGCAATGCGCTAGATTTTTGGGCATTAAAGCTCTCTAACGCGCGCGCACTAGCCGGGCTCATGTAAGGTTTAAACTCTAAATGCAGAAAACTATGGGTGATCTTTTTGGTGCTAAAAATCCTGTGTAAAAGTGGCTCTGAGAGCGTTTTTAAAAAGAAAACACACCCTTTTGGGGGTGTGGCTTTAAAAAGTTTGGCATAGTCTAAAAAATACGCGCTCAAACGCAGCAAATCGGGATGCTCCTCAAAGATATACACGGCGTAAAAAAAAGCCCCCTCTTCTAGCAAAAGAGCTAAGAATAGCCCCCCAGCCAAACCAAAAATCGCGCTAGGCGGGTAAAAATTTTCCCCAAAATCCCATACATCTTGCCCACTCCCTGTTTGAAAAATCTCTTGACAAGCTTTGTGGGTGAAGGGTAGGCTTTCTAAATCAAAATGCCCTAGCTCTACTCCATTTCCTTTAAGTTGCCATTTTGCATTGTGCCAAATATCGCGCGCCCATTCTTGAGATATTTCTAGCATTTTATGTTCTCCATCTTCATAAGGAAAAAGCAGATCGCCGCTCTCAAGGTGGATAATATTAAAACCCTGCGGGCTGTTGAGGAGATTATAAGCAGAGGGCGGAGTGAGTAATAACGCGTGAAGTTTAGGCAGGTGGATTTGAAAAAACTCTAAATTCTTTGCAAAGCGTTCTTTGAGGGCTCGCTCACTCAGATCAAGCATAAAATACCTTTTAATAAGATAGAGATTTATAGCACATGCTCATAAAATGGTTTAATTTAGCCCTTCTGATTTTAGCTATAATTGTTTTTCTATTTAGGAGGCAGCAATGCATGCAGATTATCCCTTTAACTACGATGAAGACGACTATTTAGAGGATGAGGATTCTTATTGCGACTATGAGGAAGATGACTATGAGGAGTTGGATGGGTTTGAGATTGATGAAGAGGATTAGCCACACAAGGAAACGATCTTGAAACCTATGAAAATCCATACCGCTATCTTACAGCACGCCTATTGTGGCGATCGCAATTCTACCTTAGAACACAGCGCGGCCATGCTAGCGCATGCCAAAAAACTACACTCCAAATTAGATTTGGTAGTTTTGCCCGAACTACACCCCTATGCCTATTTTTGTCAAAACGAAGACCCCAAGCACTTCGTATTGGCGCAAAATTATTCTAAAGATGTCGAATTTTTTAGCAATTTGGCAAAAACTTATGGCGTCGTGTTGGTGAGTTCTTTATTTGAAAAACGCATGGAGGGGGTGTTTTCTAATACGGCGGTGGTGTTTGAAAGAGATGGGAATATAGCCGGGACACAGCGCAAGATGCACATTCCAGACGATCCGCGTTTTTATGAAAAATTTTACTTCACTCCCGGGGACACTTTTGCGCCTATCCAAACGAGCGTGGGGAATTTGGGAGTTTTGGTGTGTTGGGATCAATGGTATCCAGAGGCTGCGCGCATTATGGCACTTAAAAAAGCAGATGTGCTCATTTATCCTAGCGCGATTGGGTGGTTTAACGACCAAGATGAGAGCGATGAGGATAAAGTATTGCAAAGAGAGGCATGGTGGGGGGTGCAACGCGGGCATAGTATTGCTAATGTGATTCCAGTGATAGGGTCTAATCGCGTGGGTGTGGAGCTAGACCCCTCAGAGCACACGCAGGGGCTAGAGTTTTTTGGCTCAAGTTTTATTTATGGGGCTTTTGGGAAGGAATTAGTGCGCGGGGGCGAGCAAGAAGAGATTATTTACGCGTGCATTGATTTGGAAGAAAGTAGGGAAACTCGCCTAATGTGGCCCTTCTTTAGGGATCGTCGCATTGACGCTTATGGCGATCTGTTAAAGCGGGTGGTAGAAGAGTCCTAGTGGCATCTTAATCAAGTCAGAATAGGACAGCTGTGCGTTTAAGAGTGTTAAAATGGGTGTTGCTGATTTCTGCGACATCTAATATTTCTCTATTGAGTACCCCTCTTCATACTTCAGTAAATTTACTGATACATAGGGAGATGCTCGCCATATATTTCATGTGCGCTGCAATTGTCGCTCACAATTTGGCATTGCAAGGAGAACACTCCACCCTCTTCACAGGCAAAATATGTGATAGTACGAATCAACCCTACCAGTGCTATATCCTTAGAATGCTTGTCTTGTCTAAGTTTGAAAAGCTAGCAAGGACATATCAGGGCAAAATTATTAATTTAAAGAATAATGGCGTGAATCAGTCCTTCTTACAAGCCACTGCAGAAGTAATAAGAAATTTTGAAAATATCTATGAAACAGGGAAGATGAGATGAATAAAAGAAACGCTAAACAAGGGATAGAATGATTTTAAGTAACGCGGCTGTGGTGTCTGTGGTGGTGATGGTGGGCTTGAGTTTAGCACGGCTAAATATTCTGCTTGCCATCATTGCAGCTAGTTTGGTGGCGGGCGTGATGGGGCACTTGAGCGTGGTTAAAACCATTCAGATCATGATTGAGGGCATGCAGGGCAATCTAGAGACGGCTTTAAGTTATATTCTTTTGGGTGCGCTTGCAGTGATGATCTCAAGTGGGAATCTCATTAAAGTTGTCTTGCATAAGCTAATTTGTATTATGGATCAAAGAGCGGTTGTGTTTTGCTTTTTGATCGCTTTTGTGGCTTGCTTTTCTCAAAATCTCATCCCCGTGCACATCGCCTTTATTCCTATTCTCATCCCTCCTTTGTTGCATTTGATGAATCGCTTACAACTGGATAGACGCGCTGTAGCTTGCGCGCTCACTTTTGGGCTACAAACCCCTTATATGACTATCCCAGCGGGCTTTGGGCTGATTTTTCAAAATCTCCTTGTAGAGAATTTAAATAAAAATGGCATCCCTACAACATTATCCCAAGTGGTGGGCGCGATGTCTATTGCAGGCTTAGCAATGTTGGTAGGCTTGGTGGTAGCAGTGTTGGTGCTCTATAGAAAACCCCGTAGCTATCAAGATAAATTCGCTTTACAAAGCGATCAAGTGCTTAAATTAGAACGGCGCGATTATCTTACCCTTGTAGGAATAGCCCTCGCCTTTGGCGTGCAACTCTATACTGGCTCTCTCCCATTGGGCGCATTTATAGGATTGATGGTGATGTTAGCTGGGCGCGTGGTCAAATGGAAAGAGATGGATAGCGTGATTGACGAGGGTGTGAAAATGATGGCTTTTGTGGCTTTTGTGATGCTAGTGGCTGCAGGCTTTGGGGAGGTGCTCCAAAAAACCCACGCAATCGCAGATTTAGTGAATGCAACCTCTAGTTTAGTTTCCACCAAGTTAGAGGGGGCATTATTGATGTTGGCCATTGGGCTTTTCATCACCATAGGTATTGGCACTTCCTTTGGTACGATCCCCATCATCGCCGCTTTTTATTGCCCTTTGTGCGTAGCACTTGGTTTTAGCACCTCAGCGACTATTCTTTTAGTAGGCATTGCAGCCGCTCTTGGGGATGCAGGTTCGCCCGCTTCAGATAGCACGATTGGCCCTACTACAGGACTTAATGCTGATGGTCAACATAGCCATATTTACGATACTTGCGTGCCTACTTTCTTAGTCTACAATATCCCTTTAATTGCCTTTGGTACGATCGGAGCATTATTGCTCTAGCTTCAGGGGGTTTTAAACTTGTGGGGGGTATAATGCGCCCTTTATGCGGAAGTGGCGAAATTGGTAGACGCACCAGACTTAGGATCTGACGCTGCAAGGCGTGGAGGTTCGATTCCTCTCTTCCGCACCAATTCTTTTTTATCCTAGAATCCGTTTTCTTAAGATTGTATCATAGAGTTTATCTGGTAACCATTTCTTTGCCCACACTAGCAAATGGGCGTATTTGCCCACCAAATAGCGGGTTTTAGGGCGATCACTCTCTAGGGCTTGTAAAATCGTGCGCGCTACCAGTAGGGGCGAATCTGCGCTTTGGTAGGTTTTTGCGTAAAAGCGCGCGCTCTTGTCCAGCTCTACCTTATAGGGGCTAGGCTGACTCACATATGCCCCAAAAGCCCCCTCTCCCCACTTGGTTTGAATAGCCCCGGGTTCAATGAGCACCACCTGTACTCCAAAGGGGGCCAACTCCACACGCAGAGCATCGCTATACGCCTCTAGGGCGTATTTACTGGCATGATACCAGCCTAAGAACATGCTAATAGATCGTCCCGCGCTCGAACTCACATGGATGAGCTTAGAGGAATTAGAATTAGCGCGCAATGCCTTTAAAAGCAGAGAATTTAGTCTCCCAATGCTAAAGAGATTGAGGGCAAAAAGTTGTTCTACCTGCGCTAAGGGCTGTTCTTCCAAAGCACCAAAAAGCCCGCGCCCAGCATTGTGGATCACACCATCTAAACAGGACTCTTGGGTTAAAATCTCTTGCGCGCACGCTTCTAGTTGGGCAAGATCGCACAAATCACAATCCAAGCGCACGCATTGAGGGTGCTCTAGTTCTTTAATGGTGCTCATTTTCCTAGAGAGGGCGTAAATCTTATAGCCCTTTTTAAGGAGTAATTGCGCGCATTCTAGTCCAATCCCACTGCTAGCCCCTGTAAGCACCACTACTTTAGGCATGTTGTACTCCTAAATATTTTTCCCATTCATATGCGCTTTTAATAATGTTTTCTAGGTTATCAAATTGGGGTTTAAAAGCTGTCTGACTTAAAATCTTGGTATTGTCTGCAATGAGGCTTGCTGGATCGCCTGCTCGCCGTCCTTGTAGCTTTACTTTAAAATCTACGCCTGAAATCTCTTTGACCTTCTCAATCACTTCGCGCACGCTATAGCCGCGCCCATAGCCAACATTGTAAATCTCGCTTTGAGAGGTTTTAAGCAAAGTGTTGAACGCCTCTAAATGCGCCAAAGCCAAATCATCTATATGGATGTAATCGCGTACACAAGTGCCATCAGGAGTGGGGTAATCCGTGCCAAAGATGCCCATAGAAGAGCGTTTGTGCGTAGCGCACTCGCAGGCGATTTTGATCAAATGCGTGGCGTTTTGGGCACGCTGGCCTAGGCCAAAGAGGGTAGAATAGTCGTTAAAATGGGTCGCTCCAGCCACATTGAAATAGCGCAAAATAGCGCAGGAGAGGGGACTATCTAGTAAAATGCGCTCGCTCATCATCTTAGACGCGCCATAGGGGTTAATAGGATCAAGGGAAGTTTGTTCGCTCACATGCGCGCATGCCTGCCCATAAACCGCTGCACTAGAAGAAAAGAGAAAATATTGAATGTCATGCTGGGCGCAGAGTTTGGCAAGTTGCAGAGTGTTGCAGACATTATTCTCATAGTAGGCTAGGGGTAAGCGCGTGGATTCTTCAACTAAGAGTTTAGCTGCAAAATGCAACACCCCTTTAATTTCTTGCCCTTGATTGCGCTTGCTTTTAAAAAGGGTGTCTAGGGCTTGAGTGTCCTTTAAATCTAAAAGCGCAAATTCTATGCGCTCTGGGTGGTAATGTTTGAGAGTTTGGGCGTGAATTTCAAAACCCGTACTGAGATTGTCCACTAGCAGAATTTTATAATCCGTGCGCTCTAAAAAAAGCCGTGCCACAGATGAGCCAATATAACCACAACCCCCCGTAAAAACTAACATATAAGCCCCTTTTAGATGAATGTTATCTAAATTTAGCTTTGGGAGTTGTACAGTCAGTCCCAAAGGACTATACTCTGTGACAATAAAAACCCTTCAGTTAGTTAGTCTTATTGCTCAAACAAAGCAAAATTAATTTTGTAATTTTTAGCTCTCTATTTTTATACCCTGTTCTTTTAACCACGCTTTGTCAATCTTATTCTTGAGATTATCTTCCATTTCGTCTAAAAGCCTCAAGCGTTTTCTATGAATGGCGCGTCTTTTTTGGGGGTAGTGTGAAATGTCTTTATGGACATGGGGTAGATTATAGTAGGAGCGTCCCTCAATCTCCACTAAATCCGCTTTGCATTGGACAAAAAGATCGCTGTAATTGCGTGAAAGCCCCTGATACTTAACACAACTAACCTGTCCTGTATTGGGGATACCTAGAGTCTGCTTGAGTCCCAAAACTCTAGTAAGAATTTTGTATAGCTCTACAATAAAAAAAGTTGGCTGGCAACAACAATATCTATCCAAGAATTTAACATGTTCTTGCGTTAACCCTTTTCCTCCTTGCACATTAGCAATAAGTAAGTGTAATTGAGGAGTGATACAAAATGAAGAGTGATATAGTGTGGAAACATTTTCTTTTACATAAGAAATTTCTAACATTAAAAAACCCTCTACATAAAAATCGCGTTTTCGTTTTAAGCAAAAAGAATATACCCCCTCCCCCTCCCCCGCATCTCTCAAAGTGTAAAACTCCACACCCTGCGAAATTAAAAAATCCTTACGCTCAAACCCGTCATATGCGCGCAAATTTTGTAAGAATTTTAAATTAAATACCAGCAATTCCATACGCTCCGCATGGACAAGACGAATATCTCCAAATGTCCAATAGGTGGCAGAAAGGCGTTCACCAGCTTTTTCAAGAGGAACAAGAGCTAGAAGTGTTCTCATTGAGATTTCATTTTCTTGCAACCAATTTTCTACTTTATCCATCATTTGTTGTCAAATTCTTTCATTCAAGTCAGCGTCCAAACCAGAATCGCGCCGGGCAAACCACCATAGAACCTTCAAAATTCTTAAACAATTAGTTCTACAGAAATCAGGGAAAAGATGCCACATTACCCTCAAGCTTAAAAGTATCAAGCATTTTGAGAATGACTTACAAGTCTTGATCAAGCGGTGAATATCATTCTTCAATCTCTCTAAATGTGTGTTAGTTCTCATCTTGCCATGCACCTGCTTTAAAAATTTTTTTATTTGAGACATTCATCACCTCCATTGTCCTATAAGAGTTCATTGTGTCTTGGACAAAACCACATCAAAAAACCAAAATAATGAGAGTTAATTATAATGTAATGGTCTTAGATTGCGGTCCATATTGGAAAAGTTTGTTAGATAAATGTTATCTAAATTTGGCTAAAATAAAATTATTTTTGCAAGGAGTTTTTCATGAGCGAACAAGAACATTTGCGGGCAGACACCACAGCCAGCATTGGCGATCCTAGACAACTGACCATGTCTTTTTTAGTAATCCCTACAATGGTTAATTTTAATAATGTGATGCACGGGGGTGAGTTGCTCAACCTGCTAGACAAGGTGGCTTATGTGTGCTCTACGCGTTATTGTGGATGTCCTACGGTTACTTTGAGCGTGGATCGCGTACTCTTTAAACACCCTATTCCTATTGGTACTTTGGTAACCTTTTATGCCAGTATTAACTATGTAGGAACAAAGAGTTGTGAGGTAGGGATTAAAGTTGTCTGTGAAGACTTCAAGGCTAAAACAGCAGTACACACCAATAGCTGTTATTTTACAATGGTGGCGGTTAAGGATGGCAAAACCATACCTATGCCCCCCTTTGTGCCCCAAACTGAAAAAGAAAAAGAACGCCATGAGCGCGCGATTCGTCGGCGCGAAATGCTCAAGCGCACCCAAAAAGCTGCCTTCAAAGAGGAGCAAGAACGCCTAACTCAAGCCCAACAGAGTAACTAAATACAGCAATTGAGGGGTGTTTTGTCCAAAATTTTAGGGGGTGTTCCCCTTTGAGAATGCACCCCCTAAAACACACGCCTATCTAAAAGCACGATCGCTAAAAGTTTTGCTAAAAGTTAAAACTTTTGTATCATAGCTAACAGGCAATACAAAAAGTGTTTATTGGTCTGCTTGTAAAAGCTTTACTTGGCCTTATGGCAAGTTTGATGACCTAAAACAGGAAATCATGCAACATATGCAAGAACAAATGAATGTCTTTGCTCAAGGCGAGCAAAGGGTAGCTTTATCAAAAGCGGTCTTGGCGAATAATGGGGCACTTAAACCCGGAACAGAACCCAAAGCAAGAGAATGGGAGCTTGTCAATACCAAGATTACCAAGAAAATTTGGCCTTGGTTTTGGGGACTTGTGGGCGGAGTGTGCGTAGAAGGCAAGGGTTTTGCCCGCCCCAAACAGGGATAAAAAAAAGGGGGGAGGATGCTCTTTTAAAAGGCTAATCTCCCACCAGCCACTTTATTGCCATTTCATAACTTTTTGTGTTGGCTTGATTTTGATAGGCAATGTCAAAGGCACAGCCATGATCGACACTGGCGCGTTTAATAGGCAGGTTTAAGGACACATTGATGCTCTCTTCAAAATAGAGGGCTTTGAGCGGGGCGAGCCCTACATCGTGGTAGAGCGCGACAAAATAGCGGTATTTCTGCCTAAAATGGGGCGCAAAAGCGCTATCCGCAGGGACAGGCCCTAAGAATTTAGAGAGATTTAAACGCGCGTTAGTCTGTGTGATCGCCTCTTGCACGATCTGATCTTGGCTTCCAATCGCTCCCCCATCTCCACAATGTGGGTCAATGCCCAAGACCACAATTTGTAGCGCATGGGGCAGGGCGCGCCCCAAAATGTATAAAAACTCTGCTAAAGGCTCTAAGCACACACACGCGCTCACCGCGCTCAAGGGGATATGATCGCTAAAAAGTGCCACCCATAAGCTAGGACAACCTAGCATCATGATCGCCTCTTGGTTGTAGCGTTCTCTTAAAAGCGCGGTGTGTCCGGGGGCATGTACTCCTGCTAATTGCCATGCCTTTTTGTGGATGGGCAAAGTGCACACGCCACTCACCTCTTTAGAGTCTGCTAAATCTAGCGCGCATAAAAAACTCGCATGGCTATAGCGCCCGCTTTCTTTTTGTATGCACGCAGGCTGTATGGAGGGCGGAGGGACTTTGGGCTCTATGCAGGGCATGCTCTCTAGTGCGTGGGTATAGGCATGGTCTAAAAGCGCGTTGGCGCGCTCGAGCAATTTGGCATGCACACAATAAAGCGGTTGGCAGATTTGACTAATGACGCTATGGGCTTTAAGCGCGATCTCAGGACCTACTCCATTGATATCTCCAATAGAGATAGCAATCTTAGCGCGCACGCCGGATAGCTTCCTGCATGTCTGTGATCGCACGCTCCAAACCCACAAGAATCGCTCTACTCATGATGGCATGCCCAATATTGAGTTCTTGCAGGGCGCGTATGCGCGCCACCAATCCTACGCTAAAATAATTGAGTCCATGTCCAGCGCACATCTCTAGCCCCATTTTCTCTCCCGCTAAAGCGCTCTGCTCTAGCTCTTGCAAACTCTCATCTAAAAGAGCTTTTAACGAGCTAGGCTCTTGGGGAAAATCTAGGCGGTTTTTATGGTGTTTAAAGTTGGAATGCAAGCTATTAAAAAGATTGCTAAAACGCCCTGTGTGCAGTTCCACCACGCGCACACCTAGAGCGCGCGCGCGCTCTAGGTTCTCTAGACCTGGATCAATAAAAAGCGCGGCTTCTATGCCATGTTCTAGGTAGGTTTGGATAGTTGGGAGCAATTGGGGGTGTTCTAAATTGAGTCCGCCCTCTGTGGTGATCTCTGCGCGCTTCTCAGGCACGAGGGTAACTTTAAAAGGGCGTAAATTGCAGATAATTTTAGTGATTTGGGGATCGATCGCGCATTCTACATTGATAGGCATGGGCGCATGTTTGATCACACTTCTTAAGTCGTCTTCGTGGATATGACGGCGATCCTCTCTTAAATGCAGAGTGATCAAGTCCACCCCCACATTTTTGGCGATAAAAACCGCTTCTAGGGGGTCTGGTTCGTGGATTTTACGCGCCTCTCTGAGTGTGGCGATATGATCAATATTCAAGCCTAAGCGCATGGTTGTTCCTTAGAATAGTGTAAAAGCCATTGATAGAGCCATAAATACCCGCATACAAAAACCGCTATTAATCCCAAGAGTCCATAGGGCTGGTGTCGCCAAGCAAAGCTTGCCAGCATAAAAGGCAGGTTTAAAAGCACCACCATAAGGCCGGTGAGGGCGTTGGGATTTAAGGGGGCGCTGTGCCCAGAGAGGTATTTAAAAAGCAGGGTATGTAGGTGGAGCGCATCGGGCATGGTCGCTTTTTGTTTCTGGAGTTTACGCCGTGCAATGGAAAAAAGCACTTCAGTTACCGGATACACCATTAAAGCCAATCCAAACCATACGCTCACCACCTCTCTTAGGGCCAAATCCATCAAGCTTGCCCCACACACCAGTCCTAGGAGATACGCCCCCCCATCGCCTAAGAAAATATAGCCCTTAGGGAAATTGAGCAACAAAAAGCCCACCACGCCCAGCAAGAGGGTTAAGAGGTGGGGGTTGGGCTCTACTAGATAGAGAATGCCTAAAATGGCTACACTCAAACCTCCAGCTAGCCCATTAAAGCCATCAATGATGTTGATCGCGTTGATCACGCCCACGAGCATAAAGACACTAAAGGGCAGGGCAAGCCATGTGGGCAATTGCAACAGGGGGCTAAAATCGCGTAAAATTAGCGGACTTAGGAGTACAAGAAGGGCAACCCCTCCGCTTTGCAGAAATAGGCGTTTTTTAGGGCTTAGAGGGCGGTTGGTGTCTTCTAAAAACCCACTCATAAAAACTAAAATTGTCCCTAGCAAGGCGTATACATTTCCCCAACCTCCCCATAAGAAAACTAAGAAAATCCCTAAACCCCCCGCGCGCGGGGTTTTTTGGGTATGAAAGCCTTGAGGCTTATGGGCGTTGTCTATAAAGAGCTGGGCGCGTTGGGAGTAGAGGATCACCCCTAACGCGCAGAAAAAACTGAGTAAAAGCGCAAACATAGACACATTATACCCAACAAAAATGCTATAATGAAATTTATGCAAAAAATCATACGGGTGGGTTTGGCGTTGTTACTCTGTGTACGCTTAGAGGGCGCGCCCAATGCGCAAGAAGTCAAGGTTTTAGAGGATATTGGAGATGTATTGCGCCTGATGCCCATTTTTGTAGGGGTAGTGAGCCTTGGCATGCGTGATTATCGGGGCATGGCAGAGTTGGCCGTAGGGAGTTTTGTAACTCAAGGGGTGATTTATGGGGTGAAAGAAGCCTTTGCAAGCGCGCATGAAAGGGGGGCTAAAGTCCCCTTTGCTAAACGCCCCTGTTGCGATAGTTGGCGAGGAATGCCTAGCGGGCATGCTGGGGGTGCGTGGAGTGCGGCTGGGTTTGTTTTTTATCGCTATGGCTGGAAACCTGCTTTACCCGTGATTGCTTTGGCCGTACTCACAGATGCCAGCCGTGTGGTAGCGCGCAAACATACGATTTTGCAAGTTGTGATCGGAAGCTTGATTGGCTGGGGTTTTGCCTATTTATTTACCTCCAAATACCGCCGTAATTGGGAAATTTACCCAGAAATTGGCCTAGATGAAAAGAAGGGCATGCACTATGGTTTGGCGGTACACTATCGGTTTTAGAGCTATGTTAACTTGAAAACCTAAACTCCAAAGCGGTGGGCATTAGCTCACTTTATCAAGGAAAAAATGATGCGTTTAAGTTTTAGAATCCTTCTTAATATCCTTTTGTCTATGTTGACTATAGGAATCATTTTAAGCGTCGTTGCCGATCACAAACGCCACCAGTTTGCACACAATATCATTAAGGCGACTGAACAGCAAAATATCACCAAAAAAGAGTACAACCTCAAGCATATGTACAACATCTTAGAGTACTCCTTGCATATTTTTAATAATACTCAAGATAAAGAGACAGCGTTGCAATCTGCACTCAATCTTATTTCTAAAATCAACAACGATCCGGATATTTATTACATCGTTGTCGTGGATAAAACTGGTAAAGTGATCTATGATCCTGTTGTTCCCAATATGCAGGGCAAAAATGGTTTGGATGCAAAGAGTGCGGATGGAGTTTACTATGTGCGCCGCTTTTTAGAAGTGGCTAAAGCAGGTGGAGGTTATGTGCGCTATGTGATGCCAAAAATGGCCGGTGGCACGCCCGAGCCTAAGGTAGCCTACGCTCACTACGATCCTCAAGAAGACTTGATTTTTGCTATCACTTCTTACTATAGCGATATTCAGCAAGATTTTAAGGTTTTAGAAAATATCGCTAATGCACAAGCCTCTAAAGACTCAGAGGATTTAGTGCTTTGGAATCTAGTCATTATTGTGGTCGTTTTGGTCATTTCAGCCGTATTTATGCGCTTAACAATCTTTAATCGTCTCAAATCCCTTGTAACTAAGGTAGAGGCTTTTGTTTATGGCGATAAAGATTTAACAAGTCGTTTTAAAGTGGACAACTCTAAAGATGAAATTGGGCAGGCAGGCATTTGCATCAACAAGTTTGTAGAAAATATTCACATGGTTATGAAAAACATCTGCGCGCACAGCATACAAAATCGCTCTTTAGCCGATTCTTTGCATGACATCATCACAAAATCCACAGCCGCGACGGGGGAGAATATCCAAAAAATTAAAAATCTCCACACCGCTTCTTTAGACCTCTCTAAAACTATCCAAACATCTTTGAGCGAAGCACAAAGAATGGGCGATAAATTGAGCAAGACACAGGATTCTATGCAAACTTCTAACCGCTCTTTTAGCAATATGTTAAAGAATATTTTAGAAACTGCCCAAACCGAAGAAGCTCTCGCTTTACAAATTGAGCAACTTAGTAAAAATGCAGATAGTGTCAAAAGCATTTTGCATATCATCAATGATATTGCCGATCAAACAAACTTATTGGCTTTGAATGCTGCTATTGAAGCTGCAAGAGCAGGTGAACATGGAAGAGGTTTTGCTGTAGTGGCTGATGAAGTCAGAAATCTGGCTGCACGCACGCAAAAAAGTTTAGCAGAAATCAACTCTACCATTGGTTTGATTGTTCAAGAAATCAATGATGTTGCAACTCAAATGGGGCATAATTCTAAAAAGATCAAGAGTTTGAGTGAAAATAGTTTGGAGGTGCAACAAACTTTCCAAGGCATGAGCGCAGAAATGGGCGGGATGCTAGAAGACACGCAAGGATTTATCCAGCACTACATCCAAACCAGTCAAAATGTTACCACAATGATCGACAATCTTACGGCTATTGAAAATAGCGTTCAAAAATCTGCAAGCAACGCTAAAGCGGTGTTGCAACTCTCTAATTCTTTGCATAAATCCACTACAGAGCTCGATGCTGATATTAACCAGTTCAAACTATAGAAGATAAAGATCCGGACAAATCCGGATCAAGTTACCTTAAGCATTGCTTTGCTTTTAGGTATTTGTGTGATATATTCTATAGACTTAACACTTTTGAAAGGAAGTATCTATGCGCCTGAGTCTCAAAATTACAGGTAATCTTTTTTTATCTCTAGTGGTATTGGGTACTATTCTTGTTTTTGTTGCAGATTATAAAAGACATAAATTAGTGCAAAATATTGTCCAAGAGACTGAACAAGATGATATTCACAAGAAAGAATACGCCCTTAGATACATGTACGAACTCTTGGAGCGTTCCTTGCGTTTATTTTACCAAACTCAAAACAAACAAGAAGCGGTTCGTTCCATTTTGGAATTACTTAAAGAAATTAATGGAGACACCAGTATCTATTACATTATGGCAATCAAGAAAACTGGGGAGGTGCTTTTAGATCCAGCTAATGTTAGTAACGCAGGCAAAGATGGAAATGGTTTTATCAGTGAGGATGGAGTCTACTATGTTAAAAAATTTATAGAGCAGGCCAATGCGGGTGGTGGTATGTGCGCTATAAAGTTCCCAAAAGTTTAGGAGGTAGACCCGAATCTAAAGTAGCTTACGCCCATTACGATCCCTCCGGAGATATTGTGCTTGCTATCACTTCCTACTACAGCGATATTGTTAAGGATTTTGATACTTTAGAATCGCGAGTAAAAAGGCAGGATAGGCATGATTCTAAAATTTTAGTCGCGTGGAATATGAGCATCATGGCAGGCATCATCGCTATCTCGGCTATTTTGATGTATTTCACTATTTTTAATCGCTTGAAAGATTTAGTTACAAAGATTGCCGCATTCACGCATGGGGATAGGGATTTAACAAGTCGTTTTAAAGTGGACAACTCTAAAGATGAAATTGGGCAGGCGGGTAATCATATTAACCATTTTGTAGAAAATATCCATGAGATTATGAAAAATATCCAATATCATAGTATTGAAAATAGAGCACTAGCAGATTCATTGCAAAAAATCATTGCCAATGCTACCAAGAATACTCAGGCGAATGTGCAAACCATTAAAGAGCTTTATCTTTCTTCTTTGGATTTTTCTAATACCATGAAGGTATTAATAGAGGAGGCACAAGGGGTGGGTGATAAACTAGGCAAAACCCAAGACTCGATCAATGTTTCTAACACATCGTTAAGTGGCATGTTAGATCACATTTTAGAGGTTGCCCAAACCGAAGAAGCTCTCGCTTTACAAATTGAGCAACTTAGTAAAAATGCAGATAGTGTCAAAAGCATTTTGCATATCATCAATGATATTGCCGATCAAACAAACTTATTGGCTTTGAATGCTGCTATTGAAGCTGCAAGAGCAGGTGAACATGGAAGAGGTTTTGCTGTAGTGGCTGATGAAGTCAGAAATCTGGCTGCACGCACGCAAAAAAGTTTAGCAGAAATCAACTCTACCATTGGTTTGATTGTTCAAGAAATCAATGATGTTGCAACTCAAATGGGGCATAATTCTAAAAAGATCAAGAGTTTGAGTGAAAATAGTTTGGAGGTGCAAAGGAATTTTAAGGGCATGAGCTCGGATATAGAAATTATGGTGAGCAATACGCATGGATTTATACGCAATTACACACAAACAGGTGAGAATATCAACACGATGATTGGCAAACTCAATCAAATTGAGAAAAACGCCCAACAATCTGCTAAGAACGCTAATGAAGTGCTCAAATTGGCAAATTCCTTGCATTCTTCCACTACAGACTTAGATGCAGATATTGGGCAATTTAAAATATAGGCTTAGGTAAAATTATGCTAGCATAGGAACTTTACAAGATAAGGATAAAGATGCAAACACCATTTAGAAAGATTTCAGATTACGCCATTGTTGGAGGACTTAGTGCGGTAGTGGTGGTAGCCTTAGCTGGTTGCAATAATAACTCACAAAACACCCAAGAAAAACCCAAAGAATCCAGTAATCAAACCCAGCAGATCAAAAAGGGCGCGTTGGTAATTTTGCAAGAACAGCCTGATAAAAGTTATAAGGTCGCTGAGGAGTACCCTAGCGATAAAACACGGGTGGTGGTGCGCGATATGCAAGGCAAGGAGCGCATGCTCTCTGATGAGGAGGTACAAAAACTCATCAAAGAGGAAGAGGCTAAGGTGAATAATAATACCAGCCAACTCACCAAACCCCCTGCTGAGGGGGGAGGATCAGGGCTTGGCATTGGAGCAGCCATTTTAGGGAGCGCGGCTGGGGCGATTTTGGGGAGCTACATAGGCAATAAACTTTTTAATAACCCCAATTACACCCAAAACGCCCAAAGAAATTACAGCTCACCGCAAGCCTATCAACGCAGTCAAAATAATTTTAGAGGAGTAGGGGGCGTGCCTCCAGCCAGTCCCAATCGTAGTGGCTTCTTCAACTCTAACCCCTCTAATCCAAGTTCTAGCGCGCCTAGACCTAGCGCGCCAACCACTACCACTCCTACCACCCCTAGCCAATCTAGCACCACTGCTCCGCGCCCACAAAGTGCGCCTTCTTCTAGCCCTACACAGGGGCGTAGCGGATTTTTTGGCTCTTCACATAGTGGCAACGCAGTCTCATAAAGGAATCCTATGCAAATTAAAACTTTACAACCCCTAAATCACCATGCCTTAGAAGAGATTGGACTAGATTGGCATACAGATCCCGATCAAAGCCCTTATTTGAGCAATGATTTGATTGTTGTCTCTCAGCAAGAGGCTAACGCCTATTATGAGGCGTGCAATGAGCTATATGACATGTTTGTAGAAACTGCAGAAATGATCATTAATCAGGAACGCTTTTTTGAGCTGGACATCCCTAATAGTCTGATTCCAATGATCAAGCAGAGTTTTGAAGAGGAAGTGCATTGGCATATTTATGGGCGTTTTGATTTGGCTGGAGGGCTGGATGGGCAACCCATCAAACTTTTGGAATTTAACGCGGATACGCCTACAATGCTCTATGAGAGTGCCGTGATTCAGTGGGCATTACTTAAACATAATGGCTATAATGAGGATTTGCAGTTTAATAATATCCATGAAGCTCTCATGCAGAATTTTAAACGCCTTGTTACTCTAAGCGAAGATGTGAGTCAATTTGAAAGCATGTATGAAGGTTGGAAAATTCTTTTTTCTAGTGTGCGGGGAAGTTCTGAGGAAGAAAGGAGTGTAAAATTTTTACAAGATGCTGCACGAAGCGCGGGCTTTGAGACACATTTTGCTTATATGGATGAAGTGCAATTTAATGCAGAAGCGGGTGTCTTTTTTGAGGGCGTGAATTACGAATTTTTATTTAAGCTGGTGCCTTGGGAGAGTATCGCCATTGATGAGCCTGAATTGACTTTACTCATGCATGACATGATGGTCAATCAAAATACCATTTTTTTAAACCCTGCCTACACGCTACTATTCCAAAGCAAACGCTTTTTAAAGGTGCTTTGGGAACGCTATCCTAATCATCCTTTGCTTTTAGAAGCTAGTTATGAGCCCTTACGAAATAAAAAACAAGTGCGCAAAGTTGCTTTTGGGCGTGAGGGAGCTAATGTACAAATCCTTAATCCCGATCTCAGTGTTTTGCATGAAACTGGAGGGGTTTATAGCAATCATAAACCGGTGTATCAAGAATACGCTCCACTTAATAAGGTGGGAGAATTCTATTACCAACCTAATGTATTTTTTGCTTACGAGGCGTGCGGGTTGGGCTTTCGTAAAGGGGGGCTTGTGATGGATAATTACTCTAAGTTTGTCAGCCATGTTTTGCAGTAATGCGTCTGCAGGCTATTTATAGATTCCACGCTTATGCAAGTGTATTTTTCCTACCTATAGCCTTGCTGTTTGTGATCAGTGGGGTGGCGTTCTTATTAGATTTTAACTCTAACAGCGGGGCTAAAATTAAGCACTGGAATGTGCCTTTCGTGCCCAAAGACAAAGAATTAGAATTTCTCTTAGATTTCTTAAAGCAGAAAAGCATTGCCTTACCCTCTAAAATTGAGCCAAGAAAGCATAGGGGTGTGCTAATCATTGGCACGGCTAGTTATGAAATCAATTTGACTTCTAGGGGAAATGCAAGCATTGTTACAAGCATTCATAGAAGCCTGTTAGGGCTACTTATGCAGGTGCATAAGGGCAAAGTAAGCAAAGCCTTGAAGATATTTGGAGTCTTTTTTGGAATTTTCTTAACCCTCTTTTATACCAGTGGCTTGCTCATGGGTTTTAAGCGTAAAAATGCTAAGGGCATCATCGGGGCATTTGTATTAGGCTTGATTGTTCTAGGAAGTTTGCTTGCGCTATCCTAGAGCCAACCTTTCTTTTTAAAATATAAAATAGGCAGAATGGTAGAAACAACCATCGCTACAATCGCAATAGGATAACCATATTCCCAACGCAACTCGGGCATTACTTCAAAATTCATTCCATAAATTGTTCCAATCAAGGTAGGAGGCATCATCGCCATTGTTGCCACGGTGAAAAGCTTGATAATCTTGTTTTGTTCCACATTCACTTGAGAGGTAAAAAGATTTTGGATATTATCTAGGGCATTGAGATTAGCTGTACTAAATTCTACTAAGGAGTTAAAATCCTTAACAATAATATTAAAGTCATTCTTGGCCTCGCTATCTACCTTATTGCTCTTTAATAGAGTAGTGATGATGCGCCGTTTATCAAAGAGGGAGTCGCGCAATTCCATGTTGAATTCTTGCAAGAAAGAAAGAGCGATTAAAGTTTCTTCATGGGTGCAAGCCTCTAAATCAAAGACAATTTGTTTGCGTAACGCGCTAGTTTCCCGATTGACTTCTTCTAAGCAGTCTGCCCCTTTTTCAAAATAAAGCTCTAGGATTTTAGCCAAAATGTCAAACCCATCATAGAATTTCTTAGGGCTAGCTAATACACGCCGTTGCACATCTTGAAAAACGGGAAAGTCTCCATTATAAAGAGTGAAAAGAATATTGTTAGAGATAAAGTAAGTGATTGCCTCTGTATGGAAAGCTAGGGGCGAATCTTTATAGATAAAATAAGTGTTGATGGTAATGGAAGTGCTGTTTTCCCAATACTTGACTACCGCACTTTTTTCAGGGTCTTCATAGAGGTTGAGATCATAATTCTGAGCAATGCAATAGAGTTCAGAAAAAGTCGGGTTGATGAGTTCATACCAAAGAATATTTTGCTCTTCAAAGGGGAAACTTTCAAAGTCCTGAAACGCAAAAACCTCAACAAGCTCATTATTTTTAGCAAAGACATTGATCATGCCCAACTCTCCTGCATCCTGATGGGCACGGCACACTCTCTTTCATGATCGGCGATCCAAAACCTCAAAGGCTACTAAAATCTTACCCTCCAACAACTCTAAACTCGCTCCCCCACCCGTAGAGATAAAACTCACGCTATCCTTATAACCTGCGCGAGTCAAAACATCAATAGTATCTCCCCCTCCAATCAAAGAAAAAGCGTAGGTATTGGAGATACTATGGGCGATCTGGAACGAACCTCGGCTAAAAAGAGGCACTTCATAAACACCTAATGGGCCGTTCCAAATGATGGTTTGACTCCCTTGAATCACTAAAGAAAAGAGCTTGGAGGTGGCTGGGCCAATATCTACAGCCATGTAATTTAAAGGAATGTCTTGAGCTGGGGTGATTTGTACCTGATCTGTGTGTTCTAGGTGAGCTGTGCTCACTACATCCACAGGCAAGTAAACATGGACGCCCTTTTGTTTGGCTATCTGCAAAATTTCTAAGGCATCTTGAATCAAATCCTCTTCTACTAAAGAGGCTTGCATGTTGTAATTGAGGGCTTTTAAAAAAGTGTTGCTCATCGCTCCCCCAATGATAATTTTATCTACTCGATCCAAAATATTACGCAACAAAGTCAGCTTTGAGCTAACTTTAGCGCCTCCCACAATCAAGAGCACTGGGCGCAAAGGGTTAGCAAGGGCTTTAGCAAAAGAATTAATCTCTTTTTTGAGTAAAAAACCAGCCACTTTAGTGGGCACATATTGGGCGATTCCATAAGTGCTGGCATGTTTACGATGACTCGTACCAAAGGCATCGTTGACATAGATATCACACAAGCTGGCTAATTGTTTGGAAAACTCAGGATCATTTTCCTTTTCACCCTTATAAAAACGCAGATTCTCAATTAAAATCACAGGGTGCTTATGTTCGACTTGGAGTGTTTGTGCCATTGGCAAAGAATGTGCAAAGAAGACTTCCTTGTTGAGAAGACGCTCCAAACGCTTTACCAAATGACTAAGGGAAAATTGACTCCCATGTTGTCCATCTAGTTTGGGATCGGGGCGACCCAAATGTCCTACTAAAACTACAGACTCAGCCCCATTGTCAATACAATAGTTGATAGTAGGAACACTCTCGCGCATGCGCGTATCTTCCATAATATTAAAATCCTTATCCAAAGGCACATTAAAATCCACGCGGATGAGTACATTTTTACCCCGTACCTCTACATCTTGGATTCCTAAAACTTCTTGCATGCGCTTGATTCCAGCTAACATGTTGATCCTTTTATAGTGTGATAAGCCATATCTATGAGCCGTCGAGAATAGCCCATTTCATTATCGTACCATGCCAATACTTTAGCATGGTGTTTGTCCAAAACTAAAGTTTGATCCTCAATATATACTGCGCTATAAGGGCTGTCGATAAAATCGCTAGAAACGCGCTGGTGAGCATCAATACCTAAAATGCCCTGTAAACTGGTGTGACTTGCTAATTGCATGCTTGCATGGATACCCTCCAAGCTCATCTCTTGATGGGCATGCACGCTCAAATCAATCAAACTCACTACTGGAGTGGGCACGCGCAAAGCCAAGCCTTTAATCTTGGGGGCTAAACGGGGCAAAATGTGCGCTAAAGCCTTGTTGACTCCCGTACTTGTAGGGATGATATTTAGAGCGGCCGCTCTAGCGCGGCGCAAGTCTTTATGTTTAGAATCTAAGAGATTTTGATCATTAGTGTAGCTGTGAATAGTCGTCATTAAGGCGTGTTCTATGCCAAAATGTTGATCGAGCACCATCAACAAAGGAGCTAGCGCATTAGTGGTGCAAGAAGCATTAGAAATCACAGATTCTCCAGCATAATTCATGTGATTCACTCCATAAACGAAAGTAGGAGTATTGGTCGCAGGTGCAGAGATAATCACTTTTTGCACAGCATTTTTTAAGTGGACTTTGGCCAAGTCATAGTCGTTAAATTGTCCTGTGCACTCTAGCACTACCTGCGCATTGCCAAAATTTAGTTTGGCTGGATCGCGCTCATGCAAAACACGCACAAACAAACTATTGCCCATGCACAAACCCTCTTCATTGACCTTTTCTACGCGTTCACTATACTTATGCAAAGAATCGTAACGCAAAAGATGAATCAAAGCATCTAGATCGCAAGTAGAATTGATAGCGACCAACTCCATGTCTTCATGTTGCGTTACGATGCGCGCGGCACACAGACCAATACGCCCTGTTCCATTGATCGCTACACGCACCAACTTAGCCCCTTTAATTTGGTATACAAAGTTTTGACTAGCCGTGTATCATACAATAGCTAACTTGAAGGGCTCTTAAATACGGAGTTGACACGATTGAGAGTTTTTTGTAGTATAATCGCGTTTTGTTTTTATTAAACTTGCTCGAAGGATGGTTATGAAGAAATTAGAGTTCATAGATTTGATGCAAAAAGAGGGGGGCTTTAAGGATAAGAAGGATACCGAGTTGGCATTCAATGGATTTGTAAAAGCCGTTGAGAAAGCTTTGAGCGAACATGAGAGCGTAGAATTAGTAGGTTTTGGCAAATTCGAAGCTGTGTTGCAAAAAGGCAAAAAAGGCAAAGTGCCCGGGAGCGACAAGACTTACACGACTAAGGACAAAATGGTGCCTAAGTTTAAGCCCGGTAAAATCCTCAAAGACGCAGTGGCCACCCCTCCTAAAACTGGAAAAAAGAAGAAATAGTTTCTGTGCGCCTTTGGGCGCACTTGTCCTTGTAGCTCAGTTGGATAGAGCGTACGATTCCTAATCGTGAGGCCGTGGGTTCAAATCCCGCCAAGGACACCATCATCTAAATCCCAATGCGTAATATTAAACGGAGTTAAATGCGTTCCAAGCTTCTTTTATGGTTGTATGGCTTGTGTGCTTCGCTTGTGTGCGCCCTAGAGCTAGACACCTATCATCCCGCTGACTCTTTAGCCATTCAGGAACTAGAAGTTATGGATGATAAAAAATTCTCAACGATGGCGACAAGCGGATCTTTAGGCTTGGCCGAACTCATCAAAAATGCCAACAACAACTACTCTTTGCAAGCGGCTCGCTTACAGGTTAGTCAGGCTCTTAAAAATCACACCATCGCTAAGGCAGCTTTTCTACCTACCCTTAATAGTAATTATTCGTTTAACCACCGCAATAGGAATACCTTAGAGTTTCCAGAATACGACATGCAACTCCTCAATACGAAACTTGATTTCAATATTTTTAAGGGCTTTAGCACGATCAATGGCATCAAGGAAAAGTCTGCTACCTACCGCTCTAATGTAGCCAGTATGGAATACACAAGGCAGAGCATCTATTTGCAAGTGGTGCAACAATACTATCAATACTTTAATAACATGGCACAACTTGTCGCTCTCAAGCGTAAGTTAGCCGAATTACGCGCAGATATTAAACGAGTGAGCCAGCTCTTTGATCAGGGACTGACTACCATCGACAACCTAGAGAGCGCTAAGGCTCAAGGGGCTCTTAGTGAAAATGATATTACTGATATGGAATTTGCTATCGAGCAAAACCGCCTTACCTTAGAGTATTTGACCAATTCTAAAATTCCTTCTTTGAAGCGCACCACTATTTTAGAGCCTAATTTGGGCATTAGAGAACGCGCTGATTTGCGATCCTTGAGAGAACAAATTACGGCCATTCGCTATCAAAATAAGCAACTCAACTACTACCCTAGTGTTGATTTGACCGATGATTGGCAATACTATATCCAAAAGCCTGCTTTTGCCCGAGGCGCGAACAATAGGTTAGGCAATCTCTTTCCTAACCAACAAAATACCGTGGCAGTTGTAGTGAGTCTGGACATCTTAAGCGATATTGGTCTAAGTCTGCAAAAACAATCTATCCGTTTAGGACAGCTTGCCCAAGAAAAAACTCTCACCTACAAAAAGTTGGAGCAACAAAAAGATGAGCAGCTTTACCGCAAGTCTTTAGACATGGCGCGCTCTAAAATCCGTAGTTCTGAAGCGAGTTTGAAATCTGCTACCCTCTCTTATGAAAGTATCAAGAAAAAATATAACGCCAATTTGGTAGATTTTACAACCTATTTGAGAGCGTTGCGTACTCGCTTTGATGCAGAAGTGATTTATAACCAGTCTCTAAACAATTACGAAATGCAAAAAGCCAACTACATTTTTTACAGCGGCCACCACATTCAAGATTATGTGCGTTAAGGATTGATAATGAAAGTGATTTTATACGCCCTATTATTGCTAATAGGGCTTCAAGCTAAAGAAGTGTATGCGATCTTCAATGTGGAAGCACTCGAAGATGCGAACTTAACTTTAGATTCTTCGGGCATTGTGGATGCAATTTATGTTGATGTGGGAAGCAAAGTTAAAAAGGGAGATGTGTTGCTCACTCTTTATAACAAAGACAAAAAATCCCAAGTTAATTCTATTACTCAGCAGTATGATTTCATGCAAAAGCAATATGAGCGTTATAAAAAGATTGGAAGTGCGATTGATAAAAATACGCTAGATAAATACTATGCAGATTACAAGAAATTGGAATTTGATCGCAATTACGCTCTAGCTGTGGTAGAAAAAACCATTTTAAAAGCTCCTTTTGATGGGGTGATTGCTAGTAAGAATATTGAACTAGGTGAAGGGATGGGGGCTAATAACACGGTGCTTTTTCGCCTTGTAAGCAAGAAAGCAAAAATGGTACTAGAGTTTGATTCCAAATATCTCCCCGATGTTAAGGTGGGGGATAAATTTATTTATAGTATCGATGGTGAGCCAGAAAAACAACAAGTTACTATCACCAAAATTTATCCTACCATTGATGTGAGTACGCGTAAGGTGAGTGCTGAAGCCCTTTTACCCCCTAATAGTACTTTAGTCCCCGGTGTCTTTGGGGACGGCTTTATTCAATAGGGAGTTTTTGTGTATAAATTTGCAATCCAAAGACCCATCACAACTTTAATGTTTGCGTGCATGGTGGTCTTCTTTGGCACAATGGCACTTAAAAAAATCAGCGTCGCGCTTTTTCCTAATATTGACTTTCCTATTATTGTGGTTAAGACCGCTTACCCGGGGGCGAGTGCAGACATTGTAGAGAGTAAGGTTACAGACAAAATTGAAGAAGCCGTGATGGGAGTGGATGGGATCAAAAAAGTAACTTCCAACAGCGCGCGCAATATCAGCATTGTAACCGTGGAGTTTGTACTTGAAAAGCCCATCATGACCGCCTTAAATGACATCATTAACAAAGTGTCTTCGGTGAGCTTTGATGATCCCAACATCCGTCGTCCAGCCATTGATAAGGTTGATACAAGCGGACAGGCGATTCTCTCCATTTTTTTAACCAGCAAGACCAAAACTCCCGCCGAGCTCAACGACCACGCTAAGAATATCATCAAGCCCATGTTGCAAAAGGTCGAGGGTGTGGGCGGAGTACAGCTACAGGGCTTTGAAGAAAAGCAAGTACGCATTTATGCCGATCCAAGTTTGATGAATAAATACGGCTTGACCTATATCGACCTTTACAATGCCTTAAAAACCCAAAACTTAGAAATGGATGGAGGCAAGATTGTCGGCTCCAAGAAAAACTATGCCATTTTGGTGGATGGCAATAGTTATACACTCAAAGAATTGGGCGACATTCAAATTGGTAATCATGTCCGCCTAAGCGATATCGCCACGATTGAGAAGGGCATTGACCCAGACATCACTTACGCTAGCTATGGGCATGATCAGGGTGTTGTTTTAGAAGTGCAAAAGATCGCCGGGGCAAATGAAATCCAAATCGTGGATGCAGTGTATAAAGAAATGGATGCCATGCGTGCAGTCAGCCCGGGTTATGAATTGCGTCCTTTTTTAGACACCACAGACTATACCCGCCACTCCATTAAAGATGTCAAGTTTGACTTGGTTTTAGGGGGGATTTTGGCTGTTTCTGTGGTCTTTTTCTTTTTACGCAGTTTCTCTATCACTTTTGTTTCAGCCGTAAGCATCCCCATTTCTGTTATGGGAACTTTTGCGCTCATCCAGTGGATGGGCTTTTCTTTAAATATGATGACAATGGTCGCACTCACGCTCTCCATTGGGATCATTATAGACGATGCTATTGTGGTGATTGAAAATATCCACAAAAAACTAGAGGCAGGCATGGATAAAAGAACCGCCAGCTATGAGGGCGTGCATGAAATTGCCTTTGCCATCATCGCTATTTCAGCGATGCTCTTGTCTGTCTTTATTCCTGTGGGCAATATGACCGGAATGGTGGGGCGCTTTTTCCAAAGCTTTGGAATCACTGTAGCTCTTGCTATTGCGATCTCTTATTTTGTTGTGGTTACCGTGATTCCTATGCTTAGCTCAATCATTGTATCTCCCGAACAATCCAAGTTTTACAAGCGCACAGAGCCCTTTTTTACTAACATGGAGAAAGCTTACGCCCGTTTGCTTGGCTGGCTTTTAAATCATAAACTCATTGTGGGATTAGTTGTAGCGGGGATTTTTGGGGCTTCTTTGCACTTTGCGGGCAAACTGGGTATGGAGTTTTTGCTCAAAGAAGATCGAGGCATGTTTTATGTTTTTGTCAAGGCAAATACAGACATTAGCTTAAAAGCGATGCTCGCCAAAATGAAGGCTTTGCAAGCAGTGATTGAGAAAGATCCTGATGTGGATTTTGACTCTATGCAAGTGGGCTATGGCAGTATCCAAAGTACCTTTAAGGGTAAATTCTATGTCAAGCTCAAGAAAGGGCATAAAAGAAGCCAGTTTGTCATTATGGAAGAGATGCGCCACAAATTAAGAGCCATTCCCGAAGCCAAAGACCTAGCTTCGATCAATCTAGCTCAAGTGCCCTTAATTGGTGGAGGGGACAGCTCGGCGTTTCAAGTCTTTGTCTATGCCCCCACGCAAAAGCTCGTGGATGAAAGTGTGGCAAGACTCCAAAAATTCTTGCTAGAAAGCCCTGAGTTGAAAGGCAAAGTAGATGGTTATCACACCAACACCTCCGATCAACAAACCCAGTATCAATTACGCATTTTGAGGGCAGCCACGACCAAGTATGGAGTAAGCGTACAAGCGATCGCTTCTGTGTTGAGCAACGCCTTTTCAGGGGAGAATCGGGTGAGCTATTTTAAAGAAAATGGTAAGGAATACGACATCATTATTAGAGTCCCTGCTGGTAAAAAAATGAGCATAGATGATGTCAAACGCCTACAGATTAGAAATAAAGACGGCAAATTGATGTTTTTAGACGGGTTGATTGAGGTGATTGAGCGCAAAGTGCCCTCCAATATCACCCGCTACAACCGCCAAAGAAGTGTTACGGTCTTAGCCCGCCCGGCTATTGGCGTGAATTTAAGCGAACTTTTAGGTCAAGTGGAGAAACATAAGGACGAATGGCTTGTTAAGGGGGCATCCTTTAAATTTACAGGCGACTCAGACAAACTCCAAGAAACTAACCAAGCCTTTGGGGTGGCGATCGCGACTGCCTTTGTGCTAATTTATATGATTTTGGCTGCCCTCTATGAGTCGCTCTTAGAACCTTTAATTATCATGGTTACCATGCCTTTGAGCTTTTCGGGGGCTTTTTTCGCGCTCACTTTAGTACACCAACCCTTGAGCCTGTTCTCTTTAATGGGACTGATTTTACTTATTGGGATGGTTGGCAAGAACGCTACACTCATCATTGACATCGCCAACGATCGGCGTAAAGAAGGGCATGGTATTGAAGAAGCCATCATTTTGGCTGGCGAGTCGCGCTTACGACCCATTTTGATGACCACGATCGCGATGGTGTGTGGGATGTTGCCCTTAGCTATTGCAGTCGGGCAGGGTTCGGCCATGAAGTCGCCTATAGGTATTGCGATGAGTGGGGGACTATTAGTTTCAATGGCGTTAAGCTTGTTGGTTGTGCCGATTTTTTATCGCCTTTTAGCTCCCTTAGACGACAAACTTAAGAAATTCTATCAAGGGTCGCGATGAGAGCATGGGCTTTAGGGCTCTTGCTTGTAGGGAGTTTATGGGGGGCTAGTGGCGCGATAAACGATAAGAAGAATCGTATTTTCATTGGTGTAATGACGGGGTTTAGAACCGCTAAACTTTCTAGCACCCCATGGGATAACGCCTTTTCGTGGGGTATTGAGGGCGGGTATCAGTATGATATTAGGCAATATATTTCTCTGCGCACCGCTATTAATTATCTCCAAACCCTCAAACCCACTGCCTTTAATACAAAGGTGGATTCGCTGTTAAGTTGGAATATGGGTGTTGTTAGCGATTTTTATAAACTCTCCAAAAAAATGCTCATTGGAGTTTATGCAGATATTGGGTTTGGGTATTTTCAAAGTGCGATGACTCTGAGTAGCCCTATACAAACGCGTAGCTTCATGGGGTATAATGGCGTGTTTGATTTTGGAGTAGGGGGCACACTAGAAAAACAACATCGTGTAGAACTAGGAGTAAAATTCCCTTTTGGGGAAGTGAAATCTATTAAAAAACCTTCTACAAGTTTGCGCGCCTTTTACTGGATTGCCTCTTATGCCTATTTGTTTTAACTTTAGATTTGTTTTTGGGTTTGAATGGCAGAATCTGGTCGCGTTTAGTTATATGGCGCGTTGCCACTCTTAACTTTCAGTGAGATTAAACCAGTAAAACCAGAAAAACACCCCAGAAGCCAGCCTCTTAAGTGAGGGGTGTGCGTGCTTGTTATTTTTAGCTGTTACAAAAGGAATATATGTGCATATGCGCGGAATTTTGTTGGTAATGTTATTGCAAGGCTTGGGTGCAGAAAACAATGGGTTTTACACACAAGTGGGGTTTCAATATTCCAATATCACCCAAGATAAAGCTACTAGCGAGGCTACTAGCAAGGTGGACTCTCAAGCCATACAAACCTCAATTAATTTTAATAAAGTGTTTCCTTCAGATAATAAATGGACAGCACCCGCAGCAAGAGATATACACTTTAATAATCAGCGAGATAACCCATTTGTGGAGCGCGTCCGCGATTTAGAAGAATTGGCCAACTGGAACGGAAAAACTGATATTGGTGCGCTCAAAGCAGGGTATCAACAAAACTCAGAACAATTAATGTCTACTTGGGTAGCTGATACCATTGAAAGTGCTCAAAAAGCCACACCTGATGCGCTTAATAGTATTGTGGGGAACATTCTTGATGCGTTGGGTTCAGCTGCCACTCATGTGAACAACAATGCAAGCAACTTTGATCAAATCCCCCAGCTTAGGGCGGCTTTTCAGGCATTTGATACAACCGCTCAACAAGTAGCTAAAGCTTTAGGAGTGGATGAGCTATCTCTTTTAGCTCTTGAGGGCAGTGCGACTATTTCTACATTACAAACTCAAGTTTCTAACCTAGAGAATGCGGCCAACACATTGACCAATACGCTGTTTAATACACTCGCTAGCGCGCATAATCAACAACCTACCATATCCAACAAGAATCAGAGACAAGCCATTAGCACTATTATCCAAGACAACTCTAGCCAAGTCTTTGTCCTTGCCCAAGCCGCCCAACAAGTCTTAGCAGAATACTACAAAACCCACCGCGCAGAGTTTTTAAAAATGTACACCCATGCTATTCCAAAATTTCTCCCCACCATGCAACACCGCTACAGCAACACTAATCTCTATGGGGTTAATATACAGGTAGGCTATAAACAATTCTTTGGCAAAAAGAAACGCTGGGGACTGCGCTATTATGGCAGTTTTAGTTATAATGCAGGAGGGAGTAGCAGTAAAGCAAACTATGGGATCAGCAATTTTGTTTATGGAGTGGGTGTAGATAGTTTGTATAACTTCTTTGAAAGCAAGGGTTATAACACCACAAGTGGAATTTTCTTAGGCTTGATCCTAGTGGGAAGCTCATGGACAATTGATAGCAAAGCATTAGCAACGACTTTGAATACATGCAAGAGTAACAAGACTTGTAAACTACAGATGGGACAAAGTTATTTCCAACTGCCTTTAACCTTTGGTTTTAGAACAAACATAGGCAAACACAATGGCTTTGAGATCGGCACGCGCATTCCTTTGTTGCCCATGCCTTATTACTACGCTTCTATGGCTACAGATTATGCAGAAATGGGAACTTACAAGCAACAAATAGGCTTTAGGCGCAATGCTTCGGTGTATTTTAACTATGTGTATAATTTTTGATGGAGATAGATGGGATTTTGCAAGAATGTAGCTGCAGGTTAGTTTTTTTGAGGCGACCTAAAGAATCCAAGGGGAAATCCCTTTCCCCACTTAGCGCACATTTTGCTATAATACGCCCTTATTAGCTAGCATAAAGGATGCCAATGGGGCAAGATATTCTAGATCAAATCCATGAAAAAATAGATGATTTGCTAGTCAAGCTCGCTCTCTTAGAAGAAGAAAATAAAGACTTGCAACTCAAAAATGCTACCTTAACCACCCAACATGAAGAAAAGGATCGTCAAATCAACGCTCTTTATGAGGAAATCGCTAATAAGGATAAGCGCCTCCAAGAACTTTATGACAAGGTTTTGAAAGCGTTTGAAACATGAGTAACTCCTTGCCTACTCAGATCATTGAAGTGAATATTGGTGGTAGGCGCTACAAGATCACTTTAGATTCAAGCTTCAGTCAAGAGGCAGTTGATGAAATCAGGGATACTTTTCATCTCAAAGAGATTGCCCCCCTAGAGCTCTTTAAAGCCTACCTTAATAAGGTGCGCGACATCTCTGAACTCAACGCCCAGCTCAAGCAACTCTTAAACAAAATCCCCTAACTATTTGACATTACCCATATCCGTAACTTTACCCCACATCAGGCGGTATTTGCGCTTCATAAAATCGATCTCTTCGCGTAACTTAGTGAGCTCGTCTTGTAAAACTTCTATTGTACGCTTATCTTCATCATAAACTTCCTGCATCGAGATCACCGCATCTTTTAAGAAAATATTTTCATTTTTAAACGCATAGATCGCCTCGTCTTTAGCCCCTATTACCTTGTCATGCAAGCTCAAGATGGTATTAATGGTCTTTTCCACAAAAACAGGATCGAGCGCATTGGTCCCCATGTTCTCCAACACAGCTGGATAGCCCGTTTTGGGCACAACATTCTTGCCCACCATGCGTTTGGCTAAAACTTGGGTCGCGCTGTGCAAATCCACCCAAATATGCTCTTCATCATGCTTGCTCAAAATACTTTGATCTTGAATGAGGGCTAAGACCCGCTCTTTAGGCAATTTAGAAACCTCTAAAAACTCTTCTAGCTCCATCCATGCCACTTCTTGTACAACTTCTTCCATTTCAACCTCCACGCAATATTTGGATCGCTTTAGCGATTCGATCTACCAAGAAATCTACATCTTCTAGGGTGTGGCTATAATGCAAGCTCACACGCACCCAACCGGGTTTAACCCCCTTCTCTTGCAACGCACAAAAGCTACTATCTTCCATATCAAGCAAATCATGTCCATAGGGTCCTGCACACGAGCACCCTGCCCGAGTTTCAATACCAAATTGGCAACTGAGCAACTGCGCTAAAGCATAACAAGATACTCCACTCGCATTGAAAGCCACATTGCCCAGTCGTGGCACATAAGAATTGCCATAAATTTGTACAGCAGGGATTTGTCCTAAAGCATGCATAAAGACCTTAGAGAGCATGCTCTCACGCCGCCTAATCACAGAAGTGTCTACCTCATCGCGTAATTGCAACGCTAAAGCTGCTCTATAGAGTTGTATAAGGCCATAAGTACCCACTTCCTCGCGCGTATCTAGTGTTTCCACGTATTCTTGCGTACTACGACTCACATACTTGACAACACCTCCTCCGCTAAAACTAGGAGGTAGAGTTGAATCAACCAAATGTTTTTTGAGAGCTAAAATCCCACATGCACCCACGCCTCCTAAAAGCTTGTGCGCTGAGAGAAAGAGCGCATCAAAATCTGCGTCTATTAAATTGTCATGAGGACTAAATGCTGCCACATCAAAAGCCAAATGCGCTTGGTAGCGTGCGCAAAGCTTGGCAATCTCTTTATAAGGCACAATCATACCCGTAACATTAGAAGCCACACCCACAGAAACTATGGGTTTGAATTTGTTGGTATGCCCTTGTGCCTCTTGTAAAGCCCGTTCTAAATTCTCTAAGGAGAAAAGCCCTTGAGAATCTAGCCCCAAACGCACCACTTCACACAATCCCTCACGCCAAGAGATTTCATTGGAATGGTGTTCATAAGGACCGATAATGACTTTTGGTAGAGCAATATCTTCAAGTTTACCTAAAACTTGGCGACTTTTAGGAGGAATGTAAATCCCTAGAATTTCCTGAAAGCGTTTGATAGCATGGCTGGCGCCAAATCCAGAAGTTAAGATAATAAAATCCTCACTCAAACCTAAACTTCTTTTGATGCGCATTTTGCTTTCTGTGTACACACACTGCATCAAGGCCGCATGCTTGGAAAATTCCGAATGCGCGTTAGCATAAAAGGGTAAGAGTTTCTGCACGCGTTTTTCAATCAAAGTGCTAGCCAACCCTGAAGCTGTCCAGTCAAAGTAACGCACACCCTCTTTTAAGAGGAGACTTTCACGCACATAGGCAAGCTGTTGAATTTTAGGTTGCCGTTTAAGTAGGGGTGCGAAAGCTTGAGCTAAAAAGCGTTGCTTCTCCCTAGTCTCTAGTGGAGTTTGGGCCATGTAAGCTTAGCTCCCCCCAAAATGTGAAAATGTAGATGAGGCACTTCCTGCCCCCCGTCATTACCAACATTTGTAACGAGTCTGTAGCCTTTTTGCTCAAGCCCTAAAGCTTGAACCACCTCTAAAATAAAGGCATTAATGTCTGAAGAGAGTTTAGGAGTAATGGCGTTAAAATCTTTGATACTCACTTTAGGAACTACAAGCACATGCACGGGGGCCTTAGGATTAATATCCTCAAAAGCTAAAAAATCTGGACTTTCTAAAACTTTTTTGCAAGGCAACTCTCCAGCAATAATTTTTTCAAAGACATTCTTTTCTGCCACATGTACCCTTTCTGAGTATTTTTGGGCGTATTATAGCTGAATTTGAGCGTTTAAAGTTAGAGACACTTTGTGTTACAATGCCTACATTCAAATTAAGGAGTGCATGGTGGCTGGGAAAGTGGTCTTAAGAAACGAAGCTGGAGAGAGTAGAGTTTGCAAGGTGGGTTTTAGTTGGACCACTTTGTTTTTTGGTTTCTTCGTGCCTTTGTTCCGTAAAGATTGGAAATGGTTTGGGATTTTTTTAGCCGTAGGGATCATCGTTGGTGTTATGGCGGGTGAATCCTCGCCGGGCTTAGCTGCTTTGTCTTGGATTTTTCAAATTGTGATGGCTTTCATTTACAATAAAATCTACATCAACGGGCTTTTAAGCAAGGGCTACACCCCCCTAGAGGAAGCCGATCGCAATATCTTAAACCTCAATGGCTGGCGTTTTTCTTAGGTTAAATTAAAAGTTGTAGTTTAAGTATGCCGTAACCGATCGCCCCGGGCCGGGTTCTCTGCCTGTAGGGCTAGTTCCAATGCCCCTAAAGTAGTATTTCATGTCAAAGATATTATTCACCTGCAAACTGCCTGTAATTTGATGTCGCCCGTTTTGCCAAAACACTTGACTTAGTTGCACATTCCACACCCAATACCAAGGCAAGAGCCCCACACTATTACAGCCATAAGTCGCTCCATCAACACTATAGCCCACAAATTTAAAACAAGCAGTTTTTGGACTGGCTTGGTTAAGAATGGAAGAGTAAGCACGGCTATAAAAATAGCTAGAAAGCCCAAAAGTAGTTTTCTTGTAGGTATAGGACATATCAAAGATGAATTGATCAGGACTTACATAGGGGAGTCGCTTGCCTTTAAGGTTGAAAGGCTGGTTAACAATGCCCTCAAAGTAGCTAGGGTTGTCTTTGGCATTATTAGTGATACGCGCGTCTATATAAGTATAGGCAACATGGAATTGCAAACCTCTGATGGGGGCATAATAAAGCTCTAACTCCACACCCTGACTCTTGGCATTAATGTCCAAGCTATTGCTTCCATATCCCCCGCTGTAATAATGGTGTGCCAAAATGACAAAATAGTTGGCGTTGAAACTCAAAAGGTCTTTATAGGAGTAGCGTGAACCCACTTCAAATTCATTAAAAATTTGGTTGTAATCAGTTGAAAAGATACTCACCGATTTGGCTTGGGGCGGGATGAAGCTACGGCGGTAGTTAAAATACATTACCCAACCCTCTAAGGGTTTATAGCCTAAGTTGATTGCCGGACTCCACTGGTTGTCGGTCTTTTTAATGGTTTTAGAGAGACTAAAATCTCCATTTGTGGCATTGACATTTTCAGGCAACACTTTTTTATAATCTAAGAAGGTGTAGCGAAACCCCGGAGTGAGTGTCAATTTACCTTGTAAAAATTCCCATTTATGACTCATATAAAACACAACATAATTGTTAAACATCTCTAAATTTTGGCTTGCCTTTTGATCGTATAAAAACCCGGACATTTGACAAGTGCCATCGTCCACAGACAGGCATTTATTTTGCAAAAATCGAAACCGCATATTGCTTGACATGTAGCGCATGCCAAGTTTAAAAGTGTGCTTAATGTGTTTAGTTTGCCATACTAAGTTTGCATTGGGTTCGATGGCATTGATGAGATAATTGCGAGGGTGATCGCCAATGTTAAACCCCTTATAGTTTTGATCGGTGTAAACAGGGCCTAAACCAGGGTCTGTATTCACATTTAGGAAGTTAGAGTCAAATTGAAAATCCCGGCTGATGTCATGCCCATAGTAAGTGAGAGTGAAATCTCCACCTACTTTAGAAGTGTCTCCAAAAAAGGTTTGGTACACCGCTCCCCAACGCATCGCCTTACCGCTTTTTTTATTATTAGGGCGGTTGTTTTGGAAGCGGTTTTGCTCATAAGCCTGCACGCCCAAAGAGCCCGGATCGGTTAAGAAAAATTTATAATATTGATAGTAAGCCGTGATCTTGTGGTTTTCATTGATTTGATAAATCGCATCCAAAAGATAGTTTTGGATGTTAGTGGGGCTATTGGCACGAAAACCCTGCCCGGCGATGTAGTTAGCTTGGACCTGCACACCAAAGTGGTTATTGAACATGCCACCACTCTTTAAATAGGTATTGTATAAAAAGTTATTGGCAAGGGTTTGGATAAAAGATTGGTTTTTGCTAGCTGGTCCAGCAAAACCCCCATTGTTTGCCCGCCCCCAAGCGGTCATGCGCTCAGAGATTTGGTTTTCCCATTTATGGGGAATAGGCTTAGTGATGATATTGATCACCCCTCCAAAGGCATTAGGTCCATACTGCACACTCTCCCCACCCTTAATCACACTGATACGATCGACTGATTGGAAAGTAACCGGGAAAATAGGCATGCCAATATCCACATAGGGCGCGACATATGCTGGAATCCCATTGATTAAGATCAATCCCGTATTGCTATGCCCAGAGCCCCCACCCCCAAATCCGCGTATGGAGAAACTAGGCACCGCCCCTACACCCGTGGCGTTGCGGATATGCACCCCGGGCACATTTTGCAGAGCTTCTTCAATGCTTTGATTAGCCTGTTGAGTGAGTTGTTTGTGTGAGATGATAGTTTGGCTGCCCAAGTAGTTTTTCACCTCAGGACTGCGCCAGCTTTTGGGGGCTTCTTCATTGATGGTTGCACCTGTGGCTTCTATTTTTTTTAGACGATGGGTTTCAATGTCCTTTTGTGCACTCAACACTAAACAACTCCCACATAATAAGGCCAAAGATTTACGCATGCAAGACTCCTTTTGAAAATGAGAGCTGATAATATAATAGCAATTATTAGAATTATATTAATTAAAGAAGGCAATTAACCAAATATGGGGAAGTTTGCACCCACTAAAGCATGATTAACACAAAAAGAAAGGAAATTTCAGCTAAAATTTATTTTAATTTTTAAAGGCGCAATAAAGACTGCCCCGCAGGGGGGCATTTGTGCCTAAAAGAAGGTGTAGCATTGGGCTAGAGGCACTTGCGAGGCGGGTTTAGAGGTGCAGAGTTTGCCATCTACAAAGACCTCGAAGGTTCTAGGATCGACGGTGATTTTTGCCGTTTTGTCGTTGAACTTGAAGTCCTTTTTGGTGATGTTGCGGCAGTTTTTCACGGGTAGCACCTTGCGTTCTAAGCCTAGTTTTCCTTTCACACCATTTTCATAGGCGACTTTAGAAACGAAAGTGATGCTGGTGTCAAATTTCGCCTTGCCGTGATGCCCAAACATTTCGCGGTAATAAACTGGTTGGGGGGTGGGCACAGACGCGTTAGAATCGCCCATTTCAGAGAAGACCACCATGCCACCTTTAATCACGATTTTGGGTTTTACGCCAAAAAAGGCAGGATTCCACACCACCAAGTCAGCAATTTTGCACTCTTCCACAGAGCCGATATACTCGCTCACGCCATGGGTCAAAGCGGGGTTGATAGTGTATTTAGAGATGTAGCGTTTGATGCGGAAGTTATCATTATCTGCACCATCTTCAGGAAGCTTACCAAACTCTTTTTTATTCTTATCTGCAGTCTGCCAAGTTCGAGGAATCACTTCCCCAGCACGCCCCATTGCTTGCGAATCGGAGCTTGTCATCGCGATCACGCCAATATCATGGAGCACATCTTCAGCGGCGATAGAGCCGGGGCGGATACGGCTTTGAGAAAATTGTAAATCCTCGCGGATGCGTTTGTCTAGGTGGTGGCAGGTCATGAGCATGTCTAAGTGTTCTGCAACCGTATTAATGGTATAGGGAATAGTGGGGGTGGTAGAGGAGGGTAAGATATTCATTTCGCCTGCCATGGTGATAACATCAGGTGAATGTCCTCCGCCCGCTCCCTCAATGTGGTAGGCATGGATGGCGCGCCCGTTCATCGCATTTAGGGTGTCATCTACATAACCTGCCTCATTGACCGTATCGGTGTGGATACACACTTGTACATCGTATTGATCTGCCACGCTCAAGCAGTGATCGATCGCACTTGGTGTTGTGCCCCAGTTTTCATGTAATTTAAAGCCGATTGCGCCTGCTTCTACTTGCTCTACAAGTTGTTTTTTGCTAGAGCTATTGCCTTTGCCCAAAAAGCCTACATTCATAGAATACTCTTCAGCCGCACGCAACATGCGGTGCAAGTTCCATTTGCCCGGAGTGATGGTAGTCGCATTCGTGCCATCTACGGGGCCTGTGCCACCCCCAAACATCGTGGTAACCCCATTGGCTAGAGCGGTAGGGAATTGTTGGGGAGAAAGGAAGTGGGTGTGTGAATCAATCCCACCAGCGGTAATAATCATGCCTTCCCCTGCAAGTGCTTCTGTGCCTACACCTACGATCATATGGGGACTTACACCATCTTGCATGTCCTTGTTCCCTGCTTTACCAATGCCATGGATTTTGCCATTTTTAATGCCAATGTCGGCTTTGTAAATCCCGGTGTAGTCGATAATCATCGCGTTGGTGATGACTAAATCTAGGGTATTTTCATCCGGGCTATTGCTCTGACCCATGCCCTCACGGATAGTTTTACCCGCGCCAAATTTGAGCTCTTCGCCATAAGTGGTATAGTCATGTTCTACTTCTGCCCAAAGATCGGTATCTCCTAAGCGCACTTTGTCGCCTTTGGTAGGCCCGTAGGTGTTAACATATTCTTGTTTTTTCATTTTCATGGGAGTCTCCTTACTTGATGAATCCGTGAGATTTTGCTTTGTCTAGTGCTTTGTGTTTATGGCGTTCGTCCGCAATATTATTCACAAGCCCGTTCATGCCAATTACTTTTTTACTGCCACCAAGGGGAATCAACTGCACTTTGCGGGTTTGTCCTGCCCCAATGCGTAGCGTGTTACCAGAGGGAATATCTAGGCGTTTGCCATAAGCTTTTTCCCGATCGAATTTCAACGCCTTGTTGGCTTCAAAGAAGTGGAAATGGCTACCTACATGCAGGGATTTAGTGCCCTCATTGGTAACCTCAAGTTCTGTTACCTCTTTGCCCGCATTGAGCTCGATGTCTGCATCGCAACCAAATTTCACTTCGCCTGCTTTGAAGTGCTCATCTGGTTCTATAGGCCAATTCACAGTTACCAGCTTTGTGCCATCGGGGAAAGTGGCTTCTACACCTAGATCGGGAACCATATTACCCACCCCTGGCATTACTTCATCTTTTTTCAAAAAGTGCACGCACTCTTCCATAAGCTCAGCAACGGTTTTTTTGCCACGACGCGCCTCGTCCATAATATGAGCACTAATGTAGGCAATGGCTTCGGGTTGGTTGAGTTTTAAGCCCTCTGCTTTGCGCTTTCTTGCCACTTCGCCTGCATAATATAACAAGAACTTTTCTTGCTCTTTGGGTGTGAGTTTCACCTCTTACTCCTTGTGTTGAATTTTAAAAGCAAGGGGATTATATTCCAATTTTTGTTACTTTTTATTAACTTTTTAAAATAAATAATAATATTATTATATTTAATAATAATAATTATTAAAAATTAAAAATAATATTAAATAGGATTAAAGTGCTTTTAAGGGGGGGGGGGGGG
>NZ_FZMQ01000002.1 GCF_900197855.1 Helicobacter cynogastricus
CAATAAAAGAGCGTAGCCAAGAGATCGCATAGATCACGCACGCTATGCCCAGCAGTCCGCTCAATAACGCTACGCCCAACTTAGGACTTGGCACTCTTGCCCTCCTCCTCTTTGCTAATGCCTAGTTTCTTACGGATGAGCTTTAAACCCACTTCTCCTACCACTTCAGCCCCCATATAACCCACGCCACCACTAATGGCAGTGGCTAGGCCTAAGGGCAAGTGCAAATAGTAATCAATGAACTCAAAACTCACCCAAGTAGTCATCATAGATGAGCCCACCCCCCAAATCACATATCTAAGCCTATCTCCTAGCCCGCTCAAGGCCTCATCTTTGATAGACTTGAGCACAAACAACCAGCCCACACAAAAGCCTACAAAGAGCACTAAGATATAGGGCAAGATAGCGCGAAACTCCACGCCCAAAATAAGAAAATCCTGCTTAGTCATTCTCAAAGTGCCGTCTAATTTTTCCTTGCAAACTATCTAACTTCTGCTCTAAAACCTGCACTTTTACTAAACTACGGTCTAATCGCTCCTCTGTTTTGCCAATTTCATAGACTAAAAAGCCCAAAGAGCCCGTCTGCAAAGCATTGAGCAAAATGAGCAAAAAGCCAATAGAGACCATGCGATCTAATTTGCGCATGGACACCTGCGCGCATGGGGGTTTGACCTCTTTCATCAGGCAATCCCGCTTTCTTTAATGAAGCTTTTGACATCAAAACAGGGGCACTCTTTGCCCTTGTCTAAATCCCTATGCCCGCAAAAGGTGGCTGAAGGGTATTTTTTGGCAAGCTCAACACAGAGCTTTTTAAGAGCCTCAACTTGTTCAGGGGTGCGCGTGTCTTTGGGCTTAAGGGTTTTGGCATCCTTGCCTCCAATGTAGCAAATGCCCAAACTCCCGCTATTGTGTCCTCTAACATGCGCGCCCACTTCATGCTCTTGTCTGCCTTTTTCAATGCTTCCATCTAGCAAGATCACATAGTGGTAGCCAATCTGATCAAAGCCTCTTTCTTTGTGCCATCTATCAATGTCCCATTTGTCATGAGGGCGTCCCTCTGGGGTGTCGCTACAATGAATGACAATACGGTTGATGTTTTGGTGTGTTTTGGTCATGTTAGTCCTTGAAGTCTTGTATTTGAAATGCTTTAAGACTGGGGTAGTCGCTCAGTGTCTCAACTTGCGCCTTTTGCGCCCCAAAGAAGTTAAGCACTTTGGCCTTGTGTGCCATCCCCGCACTAAACACCTCTTCTAGTTGCGCTCTTGTGTGCATTTTGTAGCTTTTAAAGGCCTCATCTTGTCCTTTGCATCTAATGGGCGTATCTAACCCTGCTTGAAGTGCACCACTTAGATTGAGCTGATCTTCTAGGCGCAGATCGTAGGCATGCAAACTGCCCAGTGCCGCACTGCTAAACCCGCGCTTCAAAGACTCTTGCGTCTTGGCATCTATTTTGAGCACCAAATTTCGCTTAAGCTCTCCAATCTGCGCATTCTGCAAAAGAATATGCGCGCTCTGTAATTGCCCTACGCTAAGAGGCTTAGAAGTTCTAACCCCCCATGTATCTGTCGCCTTGTTGTAGGTCAATACAGCTCCCGCTGGTAAGATTTCCCCGCTAGGCTCTAACTTTTGCTTCACCCTTTCAAAGTCTAGTTCAATGTCCATGCTCTTGCCTTATCCAATCTTGTAGTAATAGAGATTGCTACTCCTTGTATACCACCCACGCCAAAACACTCTAACACGCCGCGCGCTATCATTCCAGTAAGGAACACTAAAAAAGCCCGCATAGGTATCATGTATCCCCTCATCGGCATTCATGTCAGGGAAAGCCGTTATATTGTGGTCATCCTCATATTTAAAACGAAGATGCCAATCCGCCCAGTCCTGCACAAAAGAAAAGCACATGATGATGAAACTCCCCGGCTCCACCACAAAAGATGTTGTCCATGTGTTGGTTCTCCCCACCTGCACAAAGTCTGTTAAGTCTATTTTTTCAAAATGCGTCAGACCGCTCATAGTAGCGAGCGCATTAGCTTTAGCGATATTGAGTGTGCTAGCAAACTCTTGGGCCAAATTAGCGCGACTAGATTCAAGTTCTGTAAGCTTTTGAGTAAAAGTATCTTTTTGGGTGTTGAACTCGAGCATTTTGGCATCAATGGCGTTAGTGAAAAGGGTTTTTTGTGCCTCAAATTCGCGCGTCTTTTGAGCAAATTCGTTATTAAGTTGTGCCTTAAAATCTGTCCACTCTTGGTAACTAGGAAAATCTCTATTCAAAAACACCAGCTCGCCGGGCTGCCGCCCCACAACGCTAAACTTAATCACCAAAACCCCGCCCACATGCGCGTTTAAAACCACTTTGGCCAAAGGCACAACGGCTAAGATATTCTTAGCATCATCTACAATAAGACAAGCATAGACATATTTGTCTGTGTTCAATTTGCCAAGATTGATCTCAAAGGTCAGATACCTCTGTTCATCATAGCGCGCGATGTCTATTGTCCCCTCATAATAGACATAGTTCTCAATGGCATTAAACTCTAGCTCAGAGACATAAGTATCTCCCTGTCCGTCTGGATTGCGCCCTATAAGGCGGTCAAGTTCAGCATCTTCTGTCGTGTCCGCCCCCACCAATAGATATTTCTTAGCCTCTTGTTGAAACTCTGCGCTTAAGACCTCAATGCCTTTAGCTGTAGGCACGGAAAAAATCATGGCTTGCTCCTTTGATCGCCTCTGAAGGTTAAAAACAGATGTGCGCCCCCTGTAATGGAGATGTTCGTGCGCCCTGAAGCGTTATAGACATTGTGGCCTACAAAAGCGGGGCGTATTTGCCCCCCACCTTTAAATCCTAAGTCTAACACCTCATATGTGCTATATTTTGAGGCAGGCGCGCTAAAGTTGCACTGCAGTCTAAAAGAGCCTTGCAGTGTTAATGGCAGAGAACTCATAGGAAAGTCAATTTTTAAAGACTTGAAGCGATCGCGCGCGGGCTGAATGGCCTTAATAGCGTTTATGGCGCGCTCCATGTCCACTGTGCTTTTCGAATCAGGGGCAATAGTTACCAAATACTCAAAGGGTTGTAGTCCGCTCTTAGTTTGAGTTTCGCGCTCAAAAACCTCCTTATTGGCAAAAGTAACCACCTGCACCTCTCCAAAGACCTTAAAAACGGCTTCTTTGAGTCCGCGCTCTGTGCCCAGATAGATTTTTTTCAAAAGCGGAGCTTCTAATTGGGCTTGTTGCTGGTTAATGGGCAATTTGGTATCTAAGTCCACCCCAAAAGAGTGGGCTAAAAGGCCTAAATGTGGGTTTTGTGTAGGGTTGTAGAAGTGCTTAAAGGGCATTTTGAAGCTTTTGGCTACTAATTTACCCAAAGCCTCATCTAAGGCGCGAATCTCTTTAGGGTAATTGCTAGGCAAAATGCTCATGTGGGTGTCCTAATGTCCACTTGCACAGACTCCAAAAAGAGCCATTCGTGCATAGCAGGCTTATTAATAGCATCTACTGAGCAGTCTGTTACCACTCTATCCACAAAAGCCAGACTAGCTAACTTGCTCTCACTCACGCCCTGCCCAATTTCAAGGCTTTTAAATAGAGAAAAGGCGCGCTCTTTGGTAGCCTCAATAATCTCTTTTTGGACTAGAGTGTTTTTAAGCTCAATAGTATAATTGAGGCTTACAGGCACTTTGCTAGCCTGCTCTATGAGCACCTTGTCTGTGAGAGGTGTCTTGTCTTTAATGGCATTGGCAATGAGCTTAGGCGCGTCTAAATTGTCCGCCGTGTAGTAGATAGTAACCTCGCCAATATTAAGGCTCACCACCTTAATTTTCCCAACACCTTTAACGCTCGCAAAATGCGTATAACTCTGCACACTTCCAGCCGTGCTAAAACCAGCTAAAGCCATCAAATAGCGTTTTTTGAGCGCGTCATCTTCTTCGTAATCTTGCAAATTAGTAAATCTGCTCAACATCTCTACTTTGAGGATTAGCGGGTTGGCGTTTTCTAAAATCGTGGTTTGCCATTCGCCCTCTTTGTCGCCCACCACCTGTATAATATTCTCCCCTTTTTCTAGGTGGTAATCCTCAATGGTAAACGCGTTTGCCCCATCTGCGCTGGCAAATTTCGTATTCTTAGGCAAGTAGACACTATCTTTTGCATTAATGCGCATCTTAGCTGTAGGCATCTCTTTTAAACGCCGCTCTAAGCCCAAAAGCTTCACTAGCTCATCTAAGTATGGCCCGGTGGAAAACTCTAAAAAGTTTTGTGCGATAGTGTGATTACACTTGTCGATCTGTTTGCCCAAGTAGTAGAGAAAACAATTAATCAAGCTTTGCACATCATCAGAGGCTAGGGGCTGATAATCTTGCCCTGTGCGCTCCTTGTAGGCCTTTGCAAAGGCTTCTGTGAGTTCAGCGCGCGCCCCCTCAAAGTCTAAAGGCTGCAAGAAATTAGGCATAGAGATCATAGCTTCACGCTCATATCTGTTTGCACGGCGCGCACATGCAAGAGCACCTCCGCGCCGCTCTGCTCAATGCTCAAATTTTCCTCAGTGATACGGGGCTCAAAGTGCTCTAAGTTCTCTAAAATCTCATCTTTGAGGTCTAAGAGCAGGTCATCCTCTAGAGCCACTCTATCAATGAAGATGGGGCTTAAGCCCACTTGCGGGGCTAGCACTAGCGAGCCTTTAGTGGTGCTCAAGAGCCGTGCGATATTTTCCTCTACGCTCAACAAATACACGCCTTAGCTCCTAAAACTAGGTGTGAAAAAGAGTAGGTCAAATTCAAGCACCATGCTAAAAAGCGGAGTGGCTGSAATCTCTATTTTTTCGCTC
>NZ_FZMQ01000003.1:0-13643 GCF_900197855.1 Helicobacter cynogastricus
TTTTTCAGGCTCAAAGAGTCCGCCATCAAACAAGGGCATGGCGTAATTCTCATTGCCCTCATTGTAGATGGCAAAGAGTTGTTCGAGTTCGCCCCATACCCACATAACTATTATCTCTATCGCCTAACATTTTTAGCAATTTGCGGACACTCAAATAGTCTTTAAAACAAATGTGCTCTTTGAGCGTGTCCTCAAACTTGTCTTCAAAGTAGGCAATAAAAAGTAATCTAAAGAGAAAATAGAGGGTGTTTTGATAAATCTTGTCTAGTTTTGCATCAGGGTTGCGTGCGTATAGGGCTTTGCCGATGTCTTCAAATAAAGAGAAGTCATAGCCCTCTGTGCCATAGATGAGATTTTGTAAATCTTTTTCAACAGCGCTCTTGTGTTGCTCGTTGGCTTGGAGTGTGGCACTGATTTGGGGGGCTTGATCCTCTTGAGAGAGGAAGTTGGCGGCGTTAAAGAGATGGTAAAAGTAGAGAAAATGCTTTAAGTCTTGGGTCTGCAAGATGAGTTCTAAATTGATCTCAAAAAAGACTTTGTTATAGGTGGGCTTACGCGCGTCATAAAAACGCCACACCCTCCCATTGGTTAAAAAGCCGTAATTATGTCTTAGGGCATTGAGATAGTCTAAAAGTTGGTAATGGGGATTGTGGGTGATTTTTTTATTATCCACTTCTACACTATATGCCTTGCTCTCACAGATCACGCTGAAAAAGGCGTTGCTGGCGTATCTTTCTGCTTTGTTGAGGGCTTGGTATTCTTGTTTTAACTCTGGGCTAGCAAAGAGTAAGAAGTCTGGCTTTTCTAATTTGCCCTGAATGCTCTTTTCTTCTTGGCGTAGATACTCCCAGCCCAAGAGTTCTAAGACCTTAGCAATGAAGCCATCTTCAAACTGGTGTTCGTTGCTGGTTTTAAAGTTTTGCAACTTGAGGGCTGTCATTTTTTCTAAGACTGCTTTAGCTTGCTCTTTTGTCTGCTCAAAATGATAGAGTTTAGGCAATTCCTGCTCTAAAGTGTAGGGAGTAAAAAGGGTGTTGTGGATGTAGGGCATGGGGACGCTCCAAAAGGGGGTATTGTAGCAGAGGGTTTTAAAAAATTGGTTACAATACCCTTATGCAATCTTTACCCGCTATGCACACATTGTTAAATACCCCTTGTTTTACGGGCTACGATCGCGCAATTCTAAAGGCTTTGGCTAATGAGTTACTGGAGGAGTGTCGGCAAACTCAATACGCTTATGAAAACTTAGCCCAGTGGTGTGATGCGCTCCAAGCGCGCTATGAAGCCCTGTTAGCCCCCCCTTTTAAAAAAGTCTATAACGCAACCGGCGTATTGCTCTCTACCAATTTAGGACGCGCGCCTTTGGAGAGTGGCGCGCTTAGAGAGCTAGAAATTTTAAGTGGTTATGTGGATTTGGAGGTGGATTTGGAGCGCGCTATGCGTTTTGAGCGCGCTTTTCAGGCGCAAAATCTCTTAAAAGCACTTTTTAACGCCCCGGATGCGCTCATTCTGAATAACAACGCCAGCGCGTTGGTGTTGGTGGCGAGCGCATTTGCTCCTAAATCTAAGCGCAGACAAACCTTGCTCTCTTATGGGCAGTTGGTAGAAATTGGGGGAGGTTTTAGAGCGCATGAACTCTTAGAGAGTGTGACTCATCTTAAACTGGTGGGTAGCACCAATAAAACCTATTTGCGCGATTATAAGAATGCTTGCAGCGATGCCAGCGCACTAATTGCTAGCGTGCATTGGAGCAATTTTTCTATGCAGGGGTTTGTAGCTAGCGCGTCTTCCAAATCTCTTTTTGCTCTAGCCCAAGAAAAAGGCCTTGTCTTTTATGAGGACTTGGGGAGTGTGCAAAGCGTTGAGCACACTAAAAAAGCCCTTAAGAGCGCGCATTTATTGAGCTTTAGTGCGGATAAGTTACTAGGAAGTGTGCAAGCTGGGATTGTGCTAGGGGGAAGAGAATGTATAGAAGTTCTGCGCACACACCCGCTTTATCGCGCCTTTAGGGTGGATAAAATCACGCTTTTTTTACTCACCAAGAGCTTACAAGGCTATTTACAAGGGCAAAAAACCCCTTTGCAGGCTTTTTTAGAGCAAGATAAAGACGCTTTGCTCAATAAAGCTTTGAAATTGCACCGCGCTTTAAGTCAGATAACCGGATTAAAAGCCTTTGTGATCCCCACGCAGGCGCGTGTAGGCGGGGGCGTGCAGATGGAAGATTTAGAGAGTTTTGGGGTGCAAATACAAGCTAATATAGATTGCAAAGCCCTTTATCATGCCCTCTATAAAAGGGGCGTGGCTGGAGTGGTGCGCTCTGATTGCGTGGTGCTAGATGTCTACGCGCTTTTTGAAAAAGACATGCGCGCACTGGTGTGTTGCGTGCAAGAAGTTTTAGAGAATTTTTATAAAGGTTTTTCATGTTCCAACCCCTCTTAGATGCCTTTGTTGAGAGCACCAAGCTACCCCCCCCCCCCCCCACAAAAAGCCTTTAAATTTAGACTTACAATGGTATCGCGATTTAAATGATTTTAAGGGGTGGTTTTTTTATGACATTTTCCAGCACCAATATAATGTCTCGTTTGATAAAAAGGCGGATTATGATTGCCTCCTTGGAGTGCACCATAGAACACTAGAAGAGTTGTACCAAGCCTTGACTAATCCCAAAAAGCGTCTTGTGTTTATGGGAGAAAATGAGCGCATTGATTTTAATGTCTACGACTTTGCCATGAGTTTTGATCATTTGGAGTTTGGAGATCGCTATTTGCGCGTGCCTCTTTATTACCAGTCTCTCCATTGGTTCTTGCACATTGTTACTCATGCGTCTAATCCTCCTTTTAGACTGGATGGAGCGCACGAGATGCTACACTCTCCTTTGACACTCCATCTACCCCTTAACTCCACATGCACTAAAATTTCTTTTGCTGACAAATACCCTCATTTAGATGCCCTAGCTAGAGAACAGAAAAATCCTCTTGAACGAGAGTTTGCTAGTTTTGTGGCTTCCAACTGGGGAGCCCCCATGCGCAATAATTTTTACCAGCAACTCAACGAGTATCGCCCTGTGGCTGGGGGTGGGAGAGTGTTTAACACTATAGGAAAACCCGTATCTAATAAACATGACTTTTTAGCCCAATACAAGTTCAATTTGTGCTTTGAAAACTCTTTGGGGATGGGCTACACCACTGAGAAGATCGTGGATGCCTATTTTGCCCACACCATCCCCATTTATTGGGGCAATCCGTCCGTGCATTTAGATTTTAACCCTAAAAGTTTTGTGAATGTGCATGATTTTGATAGTTTGGCTGAGGCGATCGATTTTGTGCGCTATTTGGACACCCATGATAATGCCTATTTAGAAATGTTGCACGCCCACCCGCTCAACACTATAGAGGGTAAGCCACAATTCTACAACAATTTAAGTTTCAATGCTATCTTAAATTTTTTAGTCAATGCCATTGAAAGCCCACATATTTACCACGAGCAGATCAATGTGCTTAGTAACAGCATGTACGCACGCCGACCTCCAAGTCGCAACGACATACTAGAATCGTGCACTGAGGGTGAACATCTACAACTAATGCTCAACAGGTTTCGTACTAATATGAAACTAAAGCTCAGAAATTGGCTTGGTTTTCTAAGGCATTGAGTGGAACATTCATTGATAAATATACTCATGGGTTAAGGGAATGTTATTATCCACGCTGTGGGTGAAGAGAAGTTGGTAAATGTCCACGCTACCTACGCGGAAAGCCGAAGCGCATGTTTTAAGGTAGAGCTCCCACATCCGCACAAATTGCGCATCGTACATGCTAGTGATCTCACTTTGGTGCTGGTGAAAATTCTCAAGCCAAATATCTAGGGTTTTGGCATAATGCAGGCGCAAACTCTCAGCAAAGACTAAGTGAAAATCGCTCTCAGCTGTGATAGAGATCACCTCTCTAAGAGAGGGGAGATACCCGCCCGGGAAAATGTATTTATCAATCCAAGCATTAGTAGTGCCCTCAAAACAGCATAAGATAGAGTGTAGTAAAAAAGTCCCTCCCACTTTTAAAACTTCTTTCACCTTTTTAAAATAAAAGGGAAGATTCTCCTTGCCCACATGTTCAAACATACCCACGCTCACAACTTTATCAAAGCGTTCATGCATGCCATCTAAATCTTGGTAATTGAGTAATTTGATGGTAACACTATCCTCTAACCCCATATCTTTTACCCGTTGGCTAGCTTTTTTAAATTGTTCTTCAGAGATAGTAATACCCACGACATTGACATTGTATTCTTGCGCGGCACGGATAGAGAGATAACCCCAGCCACAACCAATATCTAAGAGTCTCTCCCCCTGCTTGAGATCGAGTTTTTTTAAAGTGTGATCGATTTTATTTAACTGGGCTTGATGGAGGGTGTCTTGAGGGGTCTTAAAATAGGCGCAGGAATAACTTAAGGTATCATCTAACCAAAGTCGGTAGAAATCATTGCCTAAATCGTAATGGCTCTGAATATTGGCACGCTCTTTAGAAGAGGTTTGGATGGGAAGCGCGCCATCATGCCTGTGCAAATGGGTGTAATTAGTGTGCAAATAAAGAACATGCATTAACTCATCTATAGACCCCTCTATGTCAATGACTTGATTCATATAGGCTTCAGCGATAGTTAAAGACATGTCCTTTTTGATGTCGCTTCTTTTGAGTTTGCGGTTAAATTTGATGGTAAATTTTGGGGTTTTTGTGCCATTGACATAGACCTCTTTATCCCAAAAAATCACGCGGTAATCGCCGTTTTTAAAGGTTTTGAGCTTGGATTTTAATAACATCTTGGCTAACAATTGCATATCCTTTTATGCTATTATAAGCTTTTAGACTTAAGGAAGTGCATGCAAAAACTCATCACCACGCCTATTTATTATGTCAATGATGTCCCGCACTTAGGACATGCTTACACAACCTTTATTGCGGATATGCTTAAAAAATATTACGCCTTGCGCACCGATGATGTTTTTTTACTCACCGGCACCGATGAACATGGGCAAAAGATCGCTCAAAGTGCGGCCAAACACCAAGTAAGTCCTTTAGAATACGCCTCTAAGATCAGCTCTAAATTTCGCGGTCAATGGGATTTTTTTGGGATTGATTATGATCATTTTATCCGCACCACGGATGACTCTCATATGTTTGCCGTGCAACATGCCTTTGAGGCGATGCTAGCACGCGGAGATATTTACAAGGGCACTTACAAGGGTGCTTATTGTGTGAGCTGTGAGAGCTTTGTAACTGGGGAGGCGCGCTGTCCAGATTGCCAGAGAGAAACAAGTATCTTAGAAGAGGAGAGCTATTTTTTTGCCCTGAGCAAGTATCAAGATCGCCTCTTAGACTTCTATGCTGAAAATCCTAAGGCGATTTTGCCCACTTATAGAACCCATGAAGTTTTGCGCTTCATTGAACAGGGCTTGCACGATCTTTCTATTACGCGCACAAGTTTTGAATGGGGGATCAAGTTACCTAAAAAACTCAACGATCCCAAACATGTTGTCTATGTGTGGTTGGACGCGTTGCTAAACTATGTGAGCGCGCTAGGTTACCCTAATGGGGGGAAAATGGGCTATTTTGATCACGCAATCCATGTCGTGGGCAAGGATATTTTGCGCTTCCATGCCATTTATTGGCCCGCTTTTTTAATGAGTTTAGAACTCCCTCTTTTTAAACATCTGTGCGTGCATGGGTGGTGGACCATTGAGGGGGTGAAGATGAGTAAGAGTATTGGCAATGTGCTCTGTGCTCAAAGCATAGCACAAACCTATGGCAAGGATGTGTTGCGTTATTTTCTCTTAAGAGAAGTGCCTCTAGGACAAGATGGGGATTTCTCCCAAGAAGCCCTTTTGCGCCGCGCTAATGCAGATTTGAGCAATACGCTGGGCAATTTGGTGCAAAGACTGAGCGGAATGGCGGGGCGTTATTTTGAGGGGCGTGTGCAAAGCACTCATACTCTTGAGCACTACAAAGAAGACTATGAAACTTTGCACGCGCTTTTTGCCCCCTTAGATGGGCATATGGAGGCGATGCAACCGCATAAATACCTTGAGGATTTATGGAAGGTCTTTGAGGGTGCGAACGCCTTAATTGCGCGCACAGAGCCTTGGAAAATGCAAGATCAAACAAAGATCATGGCGTTATTGGGTTTGATAGCTACGCTTTTAGCTAAATCTGTCTATTATCTCTACCCCATTATCCCAGAGAGTGCGCAAAAATTAGCCACATTGCTGGGTGTGGAATTGAGTCCTAAAGGCTTTAGTGCGATCTGTGAGCAAAAGCCCCTCTCCCTTGTGTTAGAAAAAACTCCGCCCCTCTTCCCCCGCCAAGAGCCCCCTAAAACCCCTGCCCCCGCCCCAGCTTCTAGCATGCCTACCATCTGTATTAAGGATTTTCAAAAGTTGGATTTGCGCGTGGGGCGCGTTTTGCAGGCAGAAAGGCTTCAAGGAAGTGATAAACTCTTGTTATTGAAAGTAGATTTTGGAGATCGCACGCGCACCATTTTATCAGGCATTGCCAAACACTACCAACCCCAAGATTTAGAGGGTAAGCAGGTTTGTGCAGTGTTGAATTTAGAGCCTAGAAAAATGTTGGGCGTGGTGAGTGAAGGGATGATTCTAAGCGCACAAGATCAAGAAGGCTTGCACCTCATCGCCCCTTGTAGCGCGGTTAAAGAGGGGAGTTCTATTAGCTAGTGTATGTGGCTGAGGTAGTAGAGATCACTAGGGGGGTGCTTCAAAGCACGCCTTATATCCGCGCCTTTGCGCACGCTACGACCAACCCAAAGAGAGCAAAGGGCGCGCTTTTTCTAGCCCTGCAATCTCAAGACATTCAAGCGGCAATAGAAAATGGAGCGTATGGAGTTTTATACGATCAAAGTGTAGAAATTAGCGATGCTGAGATCGCTTGGATTTATGTTTCTAATTTGGATCAAGCCCTCTTTAGATTGTTGCGCTACCATCTCTTGGGCGTTTGCGCGCTCTATGTGTCCAAAGCCACCTTTATAATCCTCTCTAAAATTACAGAAAATTCAAAGGTGCTTTTTTTTGAGGGCGCAGAAGTGGAACTTTTAAATCTTGATTTAGATCAAATGGGTCATGTGATCTTTTACAATCCCCAACTAAAACGCTATTTTGAACAAGAGATCACCTTGCCAACACATCAGCCCTTTAATATCTTGCTAGAACAACTTTTCTCTTTGAGTATTCTCTATAAAGATCAACGCCTAGACCTCCATTTACCTAGTTTTTACGCCCCTGATTTGGCGCAGGCCTTGCTTGCCTGTGAAATGCTCGGGTTAGAAGCGCGCCTAGAACACTTAGGAAGTGTAGCCTTGATGCGCCCCTTTTATGTCAATGATGCCCTAGAACCCAGTGCGCAAGGGCATAAGATTTTAGTTGGCGGGCTAGAGGTGGAGAGTCTGCAAGCTTTGTTAGAGTATATCCATAATTTAGCCCCCTGGCATATGCTGCAAATCTTTAGCCCCATGCCCCTAGACACTCCCTGCCATATCTATAAGGACCTAGATCATCTCAAAACTTTATTGCATCAGCCCTTTTCTCTAGGCTTGATCTTTGGTGATGTACACATCCCTCATCTGCTTACATTTAAACACACTTCAAAGAGTTTATTTGACGAGTTTTAGCATTGAAGCGGGCATTCGCATTTTTGTAGAGGATTTTGAGCGCGATCTTTATGAAGAAGCTTGGAGTTTGCGACCTTGGCGCAAAGGTCCTTTTATGATTGAACAAGGCGATCGAGGCTTTAAAATTAATAGCGAGTGGCGCAGTGATTTTAAATGGGAGATTCTTAAAGGCGTGGTGTCCTTGCAAGATAAGGATGTCGCTGATGTGGGTTGCAATAATGGCTACCATCTCTTTTGCATGGCTAAGCAAAATCCTAAGAGTCTAACTGGCTTTGATCCTAGTGCGCTGTATCAACGCCAATTTGACTTCATTAATAATCTCTTAAAACTTCCTATCACTTATGAAAGTTTGGGAGTAGAGGACTTGCGCGCCTATTCTAAGCGTTTTGATGCGATCTTTTGTTTAGGCGTGCTCTATCATCGCAAAGACCCGCATAATGCGCTTAAAGCCTTGCACATGGGTTTGAAAAAAGGAGGGGTGTTGGTCTTGGATACTCTTATTTATGAGAGTCCCCTAGAGATCGCTTTGTGCCCGCGCACTTATGCTAAAATGAGCAATGTTTTTTTTATTCCAAGCCCTAAGGCTTTAGAGAATTGGGCTTTTAAAGCCGGTTTTACTAGCTGTGCTATGCTCACAAAACGCCTAACTACCTTAGAAGAGCAACACAAAACAATTTGGATTGAGGGTTTGAGTCTGGAATCTTTTTTAGATTCCGCTGATACTTCTAGGAGTGTGGAGGGTTATCCTGCCCCTTGTAGAGGGTATTTTATTTTGACAAAAGGATGAGTATGGCAGACACTCCCCTAGATGAAGGACTTTTAGTTTGTGCTAAACTAGATCAAAATCTGTGTGCAGAATTGATCTCTTTTGGGTCGGGCAAAGCCACGGTTTGTTTGACTCCTAAGGAATTTATGCTTTGTGAAGAAGATGTGGTGCATGCGGGTTTTATTGTGGGTGCGGCGAGTTTTGCAGCCCTGTGCGCGCTCAATAAAAAGAATAGTTTGATCTCTTCAATGAAAGTCAATATCCTAGCTCCCATTGAGCTCAAACAAGAAATCTATTTTAATGCCACCATCACGCACACTAGCTCCAAAAAATCTAGCGTGCGCGTAGAGGGGGAGTTTATGGAGATCAAGGTTTTTGATGGAGATTTTGAGATTTTAGTCTTTGAAAAACGCCCTTTTAAGTTTAATTTTAAGGAGAATTAGTGGTTATTGTTTTGGTTGTGGATAGTTTTGAGAATAAGAGCAATGGGACTTCCATGACCGCTGCGCGTTTTTATAAGGCTTTAAAGGCACATGGGCATAGCGTGCGCGTGGTTGCCCCTTTTGTGCAGGGAGAAGAGTTTTATGCTCTCAAAGAGCGTTATATTCCTTTAGTGACAGAATTGGCACACAAGCAACATATCCTCTTTGGCAAGCCCCATGAAAAAATTTTGCACCAAGCCTTTGAAGGAGCGGATATCGTGCATCTTTTTTTACCTTTTAAATTAGAAAAAGTGGCAATTAAGGTAGCGCGCGCGATGAAGATTCCTTTTGTAGGAGCTTTTCACCTTCAGCCTGAGCATATTACCTACAATATGGGATTACAAAATCTAGGTTGGCTTAACCGCTTTATTTTTTGGTGGTTTAAACAAAGTTATTATCAGCACCTCACACATATCCACTGCCCTTCACCTTTTATCAAGGCCGAGCTAGTTAAACATAATTATGGAGGGAAGAAATACACTATCTCAAATGGCTTTGATCCTATGTATGCTCCCCGTCCTCACAACACTAAGAGTGATGATCTCTATCATATTGCGATGGTTGGGCGTTATTCTCCAGAAAAAAACCAACAGGTGCTCATAGAGGCTACTCATCTGAGCAAACATGCTTCACAAATCCAATTACATCTCAAGGGGCAGGGACCTCAGCTTGCCTCTTTGCAAAAGCATGCGAGCAAATTGGCCCACCGGGTAGATTTTGGCTTTTTAGAACCTAGCGAGCTTGTGAAATTGCTTTATCAATGCGATCTGTATGTGCACACTGCCGATGTAGAGGGGGAGGCAATCGCGTGTTTGGAGGCGATGGCTTGTGGGATTGTACCCATTATCTCAGATAGCAAGATCAGCGCGACCAATCAATTTGCCCTAGACGATCGCTCTTTGTTTAAATCCAACGATCCTAGAGATTTAGCTAATAAAATTGATTGGTGGCTAGATCACCCAGAAGAACGCTTGCAAGCAGAGGATCGCTATGTACAAAATGCCACACACTACACCCTAGATAAGGCGATTAAGCAAGCTATAGTGATGTATGAGGAGGCGATTGAGGATTTTAAAAAGATTTATTGACGCACTAAATCCACACCCTTAGGCAGAGTGAACACAAACATGGAGTCTTCTAGGGGCATGTCGGTTTTGATAGCACTAAAAGTGATTTCTACTTTATTATGAAGTTTGTCTTTGAATTCTAGGGTATGGGGGAGCTGGTTTTGCAGAGTGAAGTAATAGGTTGTGCCTTTGACTTTGGTTTTATAGCGGCCGTCTTTTTGTAACCTGGCCTTTTTAAGAATAGTAAATAAATCCAAAGATTGATCTAGTTTAGCAAGGGTGGCTTGCATCAATCTGGGTTCATACACGACGACATGGTTATCGCGCATATAAATCTCTTTTTTAGAGGGTTTGTCATAAACCCATTTAGCGGCATCAGGAATCTTGGCAAAGAGCTCCCCCTCATAAACGGGGTTAATAGGACCTTCGCCCATAACCACCTGTTTAAAATGCGCTTTGAGAGTTTTGACATGCAACTCCACTCCCCAAAGACTTACCACACTCAAGCAAAAGGCCAAAACCCAACCCATAGAGCCCCTTTTTCTTTTAGGCGCGATTGTATAAAAATTTGTTAAAATCCTTGCTTACGCAAATAGTGAGTGGTGAACATGATTAAAAGCCTTGTAAGTAAAATTATCGGTACTAAGAATCAGCGTGCCCTTAAGGTCTATCAAAAACGCGTGGTGGCAATCAACGCCCTAGAATCAGAAATCCAAGCACTGGATAATACGCAACTGCGATCCCGATTTGAAGACTTAAAAACCCAAGTCAGAAATGAGGAAAAGACCTTACAAGAGGTCTTACCTGAGAGCTTTGCAATCACGCGCGAGGCCTCTAAGCGCATTTTGGGCATGCGCCATTTTGATGTGCAACTCATTGGGGGGATGGTCTTGCATGAGGGCAAGATCGCTGAGATGAAAACAGGCGAGGGGAAAACTTTGGTGGCTACTTTAGCAGTGGCATTAAATGCGCTAAGTGGGCACAGCGTGCATGTGGTTACCGTGAATGACTATTTGGCACAGCGCGATGCCAGGGAAATGGAACCTCTTTACAACTTTTTAGGCTATAGCGTGGGGGTTGTAACAGCTGGAATTGCCGATGAAGCGCGCCTAGAGGTTTATGCTAACAATATTGTCTATGGCACAAATAATGAATTTGGGTTTGATTATTTACGCGATAACATGAAATACGCCCTAGAGCAAAGGGCGCAAAAAGAACATGTCTTTGCCATTATCGATGAGGTAGATTCGATCTTGATTGATGAAGCCCGCACCCCGCTCATTATCTCTGGGCCTGTGAATAAGCGCATGGAAAATTATGAGCGGGCTGACAAGGTTGCCCAAAACATGCAAGCTGGGCAGGATTTTAGCATTGATGAGAAAAATCGCGTGATTCTCATTAGTGAGGAGGGCATTAAGAAGGCTGAAGAGCTTTTTGGCGTGGATAATCTCTATAGCCTAGAAAATGCGATCCTCTCCCACCATTTAGATCAGGCTTTAAAAGCCCATTATCTCTTTGCCCGAGATAAAGATTATGTGGTAGCTAATGGCGAGGTGGTGATTGTAGATGAGTTTACCGGACGCTTGAGCGAGGGACGGCGTTTTAGTGAGGGCTTACACCAAGCCCTAGAGGCTAAAGAAAAAGTAGGGATTAAAGAGGAAACCCAAACCCTAGCTGACATCACTTTTCAAAACTATTTTAGACTTTATGAAAAATTAGCGGGTATGACGGGCACAGCACAAACAGAGGCGAGCGAGTTTTTAGAGATTTATAATTTAGAGGTGGTCTCTGTGCCTACAAACTTGCCCATTCAGCGCAAGGATTTAAACGATCTCATCTATAAAAGTGAGAAAGAAAAATTTGAAGCGGTGGTGGCTAAAATTAAAGAATTGCACGCCAATGGGCAACCGGTTTTAGTGGGCACGGCAAGCATTCAAAAAAGCGAGGTCTTGCATGCCTTGTTGCAAAAAGAGCGCATCCCTCACACGGTGCTTAATGCCAAGCAACACACTAAAGAAGCTGAAATTATCAAAGATGCCGGACTTAAGGGGGCGGTAACCATTGCTACTAACATGGCTGGGCGCGGGGTGGATATTAAACTGAGCGAAGAGATCAAGGCTTTAGGCGGGCTGTATATCATTGGCACAGAGAGGCATGAGAGCAGGCGTATTGATAACCAGCTTAGGGGGCGTAGCGGGCGGCAGGGAGATCCCGGGGTGAGCCAATTTTACTTGAGTTTAGAAGATAGCTTGTTGCGTATTTTTGGAAGCGATCGCATTAAGGGGGTGATGGAGAAATTGGGTCTTAAAGACGGGGAGTTTATCGAGTCGCGGCTAGTAACCCGTTCTGTGGAGAACGCTCAAAAAAAGGTCGAAGCCCTGCATTTTGAAAGCCGTAAACATCTCTTAGAATACGATGATGTGGCCAATGAGCAAAGAAAGACGGTTTATAAATTCCGCAACGAATTATTAGATGAAACTTGTGATATTAGTGTGCGCATTCAAGAGAATCGCCAATATGCCGTGATGAAAATCTTAGAGGCTCAACAAGCCTTTGAAGCTCAAGAGTTTAGTAAGCAAGATTTGGAGAACATCGCCCATATTTTGCAAGAGGAATTTAATGCCCGTCTTAGTTTTGAATCTCTTGAGGATGCTAGTTTAGGTGGCTTGGAAGCTTTTATTGTGGAAGCGTTAGAGGAAGAATACGAAATCAAGATGCAAGATATTGAGGATCGCAACAAGATTGAGCGCATTATTTATCTTCAAATTTTAGACAACGCTTGGCGCGAACACCTCTACACGATGGACAATCTCAAAACCGGTATAGGTCTAAGAGGGTATAACCAAAAAGACCCCTTAGTGGAGTATAAAAAAGAAAGTTATAATCTCTTTTTAGAGCTCATCGACTCCATTAAACTAGAAGCAATCAAAACCTTCCATAAGCTAGAATTAGGCGCGCGCAGCCACGAGGAGACAGAACGCTACTTTACAGATTTAGAGGAAGCGCAAGAAGAGCTTAATTTTAATGATTCTGACATTGAATTGGGTTTGAGCAACTGGGAGATGGAATCTAAAAATACCCCCAAAAGCATTGCTAGAAACGCTCCTTGTTATTGTGGGAGCGGGAAGAAATACAAGCACTGCCATGCCAAAAGCGGACCAAAAAAAGGGATTTTTGCTAAACCGGAATGAAAGCCCATGCCTTGATCTCCTTTTTGGTGCGCGCTTATCTGCGCTTTGATAAAAACCAGCCCTTTATCAGTATCACCGCCCTTTTAGCCTTTTTTGGGGTGGCAGTGGGTGTGATGGTCTTGATTGTCGCGATGGCAATCATGAATGGCATGAGTAAGGAATTTGAGGATAAACTTTTTGTGATGAACTACCCGCTCACTCTCTACACAACTAGCTATGCAGGCATCTCACAGGGCACTTTAAACGCATTAGAGAAAAAATTCCCCAACTTGCGCTTTAGCCCCTATTTGCAAGCCCAAGTAGTGGTGCGCTCGCAGGGCATGGTGAGTGGGGGCATGTTATTTGGCATAGACATTGATAAGGAATTACAGCTTAATAGCGTTTTAAAAAAGGGGCTTTCCCCAACACAAATCGAATCTTTTAAGAGCAATCCTTTTCACATCATCATGGGTAAGACTTTAGCCCA
>NZ_FZMQ01000003.1:13703-41963 GCF_900197855.1 Helicobacter cynogastricus
GCGCTTATCTGCGCTTTGATAAAAACCAGACCCTTTTATCTAGGTATCACCCGTCCCTTTTAGTCCRKYYTTTTTGGGGTGGCAGTGGGTGTGATGGTCTTGATTGTCGCGATGGCAATCATGAATGGCATGAGTAAGGAATTTGAGGATAAACTTTTTGTGATGAACTACCCGCTCACTCTCTACACAACTAGCTATGCAGGCATCTCACAGGGCACTTTAAACGCATTAGAGAAAAAATTCCCCAACTTGCGCTTTAGCCCCTATTTGCAAGCCCAAGTAGTGGTGCGCTCGCAGGGCATGGTGAGTGGGGGCATGTTATTTGGCATAGACATTGATAAGGAATTACAGCTTAATAGCGTTTTAAAAAAGGGGCTTTCCCCAACACAAATCGAATCTTTTAAGAGCAATCCTTTTCACATCATCATGGGTAAGACTTTAGCCCAGTCTCTATTGCTAGGACATGCTTCTCAGATCGATCTTTTTTTCACCAAACTAGAGCCCACCGGCTTTGTGCTCTCTCCCACGATGAAACGCTTTAAGGTCGATGGTTTCTTTGAATCGGGTTTACGCGCTTATGACAATAGCTATCTTTACACAAGTTTAGAAGCCTTGAGTGCGATTCGCAATTTACCCCCGGGAATCTATGATGGGGTGCATATCTATTCTACCCACGCCATGGAAGACATGCCAAAAATTAAAGAGGCACTCAAAAGTATCCCTAATGATGGGGTAGACATTGAGGGCTGGTGGCAACAAAATGGCAATTTCTTTTCCGCGATGGCTTTAGAAAAACGCGCACTTTTCATCGTCTTAATGCTCATTATTTTAATGGCTAGCCTCAATATTATTAGCTCTTTGCTCATGGTGGTGATGAATCGGCGCAAAGAAATTGCCCTCTTACTTAGTTTAGGTGCGACCACCCAAGAGATCAAAGGAGCTTTTTTTTATTTGGGGGCGGTGATTGGAGTGGGGGGTATTATTTTGGGCGTGATCCTAGCTTTTATTGTGATGTGGGTGCTTGCTACTTTTCCTATCATCTCTTTACCTGCCGATGTTTATGGAATTGACAAACTGCCCCTAGACCTCTCAATGGTGGATTTTATAGGCACTTTAGTGGGGGCGTTGTGCATTGTAGCACTCTCTTCATATTATCCTGCGCGCAAGGCGGCAAGTGTAGATGCGCTCGCAGTTTTGCGTAATGAATGAGGATAGTTTAAGCTACATTTTAATAAAATCAGGGAGTCTTTTGGTCTTAAAAAAAGAGCAAGAGAGAAATTTGGTGGAGATAGCCCTTGAAAAATATTTATGTTGGGAACTTGGTTTATAGTGCGACAGAACAAGAGGTCGAAGAGCTTTTTAGTCAGTTTGGGGTAGTGCGCTCTGTGAAGCTCATTCAAGATCGTGAAACCAAGAGACCCAAAGGTTTTGGCTTTGTAGAGATGGAGGATGCAGATGCGCTCAAGGCGATCAGCGCATTAGACAATACGGATTTTATGGGTCGCACAATCCGTGTTACAGAGGCTAATCCTAGGCGTTAATGTGGCATTTCGTTTTGGGGCAAGCGATGTCTCTTTCCCTAGTTGAATGGGGGGGGGGGGAACTTCTTAGGGTTTGGTTTAAGAGAATCTTTAAATAACTTGCTTTTTGTTGTACATTTGTCAAACGGGGGCTTCTAATGCGTATCTTGCTTTGCACTAACCAGTATCCTCCTTTACAAACAGGTCCGGCTATCTCTTCATACAATCTGAGTCTAGCATTCGCCCGTGCAGGCCACGAAGTGTTTGTGCTCACAGGAGATATTTTTCAGCTACAAACTCTTAAAAGAGAGGGTGTTAAGCACTCTGTAAGTGCAGGCAATGTCGCTAAAGAAGCGGTAGAAATCACACCGAATTTATTTGTGGTGGCTTTCCATGTCTATGGTGAAGCGGATTTGACTAAGGGTGAGATCAGTGCCTTCAGGGATTTTGTAATGCACTTTACATGCGATCTCTTTTTACAATTAGAAGTGGTGGATAAATATATGCACAAATGGACTTCCAATCTTATCTACGATCTAATTCCTACAATTAAAGCTTCTAAGAAGGCACTTCGAGTCAAAGATACTCCTAATCTTTCCAGCTCCAATTTAAAAACAAAGTACCATGAAACAAAATACCATTTTCAAGAGTTGTGCAAGGTCGTTTTGCATAAATGCCACTTCTATCATAAAAGCGTGAATCTAGACTCTTCTATAGCATGGTTCAAGTACACTCTGAAAGATGGCATCAAGTTTTGCTTATATAGGCATCATCCAGAGAAAAACTATATTCCATGGCTTAGAAGCACTCTTAAAAAATATCTCAAGTATTATGACTGTGTGTTTTTCTTGGGAAAGGATGCAAGCGAAAAACACCATTTGCCCCCCTTCTGTGCGCGTGTTAGTGTTTTGTCCGATGGAGTTCTAGTGGAAAATATCCGCCCCCCTAAAAGTCTTGAAATCGCGTATAAAAGAGGAGAGGAAAAGAAAGAAATAGAATTTGAAGCTCTTTTAAAACAACCTTTTATTCTTAATGTCGCTAATTACAACCCTCTTAAAAACCAGGACCGCATTCTTGAGGCTTATTATCTCTCTGCAGCACAAATTCCCTTGGTTTTTGTAGGATCCTTAGACATTGCTGGATGTTTGGCACATTTAAAGAGAGCCAAGCAACAATTGGATACAAAACATGGCTTTAAAGAAGTGTTCTTTCTTTATGCCTTGAAGCGCCAAGAGATTTTAAAGCTTTTTGAGCATGCAACATTACTCTTGCATGCCAGTCCACATGCTTACTACCCTATGGTGATCTTAGAAAGTATGCAGTATGGCATGCCTTTTGTGTGCATGGTTGCAGAACATGTTAGAGAATTATGCGCAGAACTTTTAGTACGCGACTCCGCAGAGATGGCTCAGAAAATTGATTCCCTGCTAAGCGACTCTTCGTACTATCAAAAGATCGCCCAAATTTTACACAAACGCATACAAGACCTCACCTATGAAAAAATAATTCCAAAGTTTCTAGAAGACCTCAACGCAAGTGGGCAAATCGTTTGAGGAAGTGGCGGTAATAGTAATAACGGCGTGCTTGATAAAAAAGTGTGCGTAGTCTGCGTGTAATAAGACGCGCCCTGTAGAATTTGTCGGTGCTCATGCGCAAGTTGTCCGAATCGCCTCCTGAGATAGTAGAGATGGCATGGTACTGGTTGAATCCCACACTTATAGGAATATAAGTGATGTTGGGAATTTTATGGGCATGCACTAAAGAGAGAAGATTATCTACAGGCTCTGTAAAATGCAAACTCGCGCTCACAAAAGCCTTGGCGGCTTTAGGGGTGAGATAATAAGCAGAGGCAGCAAACACTTCTAAACACGAAAGATAAAAATGCTCCTTTAAAATGACCTCCACTTTGGGGTCTGTGGGTAACACTTGAGAACCACCAACCTGAGCGATAGAAGACTTTTTAGTTTTGATTTCCCAAAATGTTGCAAATAGGCGCACAAAGTCAAAGGGGCTTTGCATGCAGTGCACAAGACTCTCATAGAAGTTAGACTTGAGTTCCACATCATCTTCCAAAATCACAAGAGGACGATTGGACTCGATGCATTTAATCCATAACATGTAATGACTCGCATAACAGCCCAATTCTTCAGGCAACAACTCCCGTCCATGTATATCGTTAAACCACTCGCTTTCTTTAAGCCATTGGGATGAATAAGAATTCTCAATCAACCCACTATAACCTAAATCATTTCTAAAATAATGACTATGTTTATCAATCGCATCAAAGAGATGAAAGTTAAATTGCAAGCTGTAACCTTCAGATGAAGGAGGGTTTTCTGTTGTAGCTTGGCAGACCTTACGGCGTGGACTCTCTTTTAAGGAGATAAAGTAAATGTCTAAAGTATCCATGTGTTACACCTCAAATCGTTTATCGTTTTCATAACTATGATCCATCATACCGGCTAATTGGAGTATTTGGCAACTGCTTTCTAATAAATCAAGGGTTTTTAACAGACCGGGTAATTCGCGATCATAAGCCACCACCCCACACCCCTTAATGAAAACATAGTTGCGCGCGCTCTCTTGCAATTGGCGTAAAATATCTGCAGGCGCGCGCTCCTGCCACTCTCCATAACCTTTAGGATCGTAAATTTCTATCGTATTCCCCAAAATAGTACGCCCCATATAATCTAGTGGCGCAAGGCGTGCATGCCCCAAAGAATAGGCAATCGCATAAGGTGGACGGGCATAAACCACAAAGCGCGCTTCGCTACAACCTTGATAAATGCGCGCGTGGATGGGTGTGTCTCTGCTTGCTTCCTGCCAACGATAATCTGGCGTGTCTTGAGCGACCATAAAAGAATCCCCACTTAAGCTATCAAAAATCGCCTCTCTTTTATTAATCACAAAACGGCGCGCGCTCACACGCGCAGAAATAGAGCCTCTAAGAATGCTAAAACAACCTCTCCTAAACATGGAAAGTGAAACTTTTTGAAGTTGCCCTAGAAGCTCCGCATTCACTTCGCGCGCATGAATATTCATGAGGCCGCCTTACGCAATGTCCAACAAGAAGCCTCAAAGCAAACCCACACCCAATCTCCAGCCTGCAAAGTAGATGTTGGCGGATAAACAACTTGGAGATGTTGTTGTGCTAGAGCAAGGGTTAACATGCCATCTTGGACACATAGGACGCGACCAAGCAAAGAGGGAGACATTGGGGCGTTTAAAAGAGTTTTTAAATCTCCAGATGTGCAAAAATGCCTGCCTTCTTGGGTGTGTATGTGGACAAGATAGTCAGCCAGAAAGATAGCCTCTTGGAGATCATGGGTAATAATTAGAGTTGTGAGTTTGAAATGCCTACTTAATCGCTTTAGCTCCTCTTGAAGTGCGTTGCGACTTGGTGCATCTAGTGCACTTAAAGGCTCATCTAAACATAATAATGCGTTCTTTGTTCCAAGCGCGCGCGCTAGAGCGCGCGCTAGAGCAACGCGCTGTTTTTGCCCTCCTGAGAGGGTGTGAATAGATCGCTTTAAAAGTCCGCCTAGCTCCATAAACTCCACCACTTGGGTAAAAATTTGAGGCTCTTTATTCCCAAAGCGTAAATTGTCTGCCACATTCAAATGCGGAAAAAGCGCGCCATCTTGGAAGACAAAACCCAGTGGGCGTTGCTGGGTGGGCAGACAAAATTTAGCCTTAGTGTCTAGCCAAAGCTGATCGCAAAAGGAAATTTTGCCCTGATCGGGTTGTTCAAGCCCAGCAAGTAGGCGCAAAAGCGTGCTTTTACCCACCCCGGAGCTACCAAAAATCACGCTAATACACTCAGTGGGTAAGCTCATATGTGCCTCTAGAGTAAAAAGCCCCTGTGCGCCCAAGAGCTTCTTGCTTAAAGAGAGGGTTAACACTTATTGCCGTCTTGAAAAGGTGATGCCATAGACTTCATTACGTACTTCAAAAAGAGGGTCTTTGGGGGGTTCAATCCCGCTAGGCAGAGTATTAGGCATAAAAACTTCTGCATTGCACCCATCTCCGCTAAAATGGCGCACTTCTAAGTGTCCCAATTCTATTTCTTTATGCCTGCCATGCCATAGCTTGGTGGTGTTATCAATGGGGTCTTTAGGATTGGCTAGAATGAGGGCTAATTTATAACCTATGGGGTGTTTAGCCACTTGAGTTTTAAAATCCTGCTCTAAAAAATCTCTAGGGGCTTTTTTAAGCGCGGTTGGGCTAAGAGTGCGCACACCCGCTAGAGGCTGCAAGGTAAATCTAGCTGGGATTAACTTGCCCTTAGAGTCTTTGAAAAAGAAAGTATGGATGCTGTAATAAGGGGTATGCGCCACGCTAGAAGTTACCCCCACGCTTTGCAGATAATGGGCATAATTAGCATAGGAAGGCACTTTTTGCATTTGTTCAGCGATATAGGCTTGATTTAACTTACCCTCTTTGGGGATGCGCATTTCAAAGAAACGCCCAAATTCCTCAGGTGTGCGTGCAAAATTGATTTGCGTATTTGCCATAACCATAATCCAAGATTCTTTAGCCCCTTGCAAAGTGAGAGCAATCCCGCGCACTTTAGAGGCATCGCTAGCATGCAAATTCCCTCCGCCTAGTGAATAACGCACCTGCGCCTTAAGGCGAGTTTCTTTGAGTAGGGGAATGTTAAAACGCCCCGCATTTTTGGGGGTAAAATCTCCAACTGCGCAAAAACCTTTGGCGTGGTTAATTTTTTTATGTGGATGGGTGGGATCGCCATTGAGGCGGTAGAAAATGTCGGCAATGCGATTTGCATCATATTCTTGCGCCCCCAGCAAGCCGGCTAAACCTAGTACGAGCCATATTTTATGCATGCGCATCCTTTAATCTTTTTTGGGTTTGAGCACACTAGCTAAGATACCTGCGCCCAGCACGCCCAAGACAATATAAAGGCTGGCTGTGGGACTAATTTCTAAGCCAAAGCCAAAAAGGTGCTTGCTCGCGCCTAAAATGAGCTTAAGGCTGATGAAGGCAAGTACCACAATCACACTTTTTTCTAGGTAGACCAAATAACCCTTGAGCACTTCAAGAACAAAATAAAGGCTTCTTAACCCCAAGATCGCAAACATCATCGCGCTATAGATGATTAAGGGCTCTTTGCTCACGGCGATCACAGCAGGCACACTATCAAAGGCAAACATGACATCGCTCAACTCAATCACGGCCAAGCAGAGAAATAAAGGTGTGGCGATGATTTTGGCTTTTTCAAAGGCATTTTGGTGGTGGAAGGCGTTGACTTCTTTGCCCTCTAGGTTTTTTTCTAAATCTTGTAGTGCAGATTTCTTGATGAAAAAATCATGCCCAACTAATTTAGGGTAGACTGGGAAGAACTTATAAACCAATTTATACGCCATGTGTTTGGAATAGTCTTCTTCATGTTGCTCGCTCTCTTCCTTGCTCTGGTTTTTGAGCATAACCACGCAGCTATAACCCACCAAGAGCCCAAAGAGAATTTCTACATAACCAGAGAGGTGTAAAAGGCCACTTCCAATGAGCACAAAGATGAGCCTAAAGACAATCGCGCCCAAAATGCCATAATAGAGCACGCGGTGGCGATAAATTTCAGGAATCTTAAACCATGCAAAGATTGCCATGATCACAAAGAGGTTATCTACAGAGAGGGCTTTTTCTAACACATACCCGGTTAAAAAAAGAGACATGCTTTCTTTGCCATCGTGCCAAAGTAGATAGAGTGCAAAGACTAAAGCTGTTCCTACCCAAAAGATAGACCAAAGCCCCGCACTCTTGAGAGTTACAACTTGGTCTTGTTGGTGTGCTTTAAAGTCGATCACGAGGGCAACAACCATAAACACAATGAAAACAATGAGATCTAAACCCATATTAAGCCCCCTGTGCGTCTAAGAAAATTTGATCGCTAAAACTATTGGCGTGCACATTACAAAAGGCGTTTTTAAGAGAAGTGAATAACATCGGATTATTACGCTCCATTTCCTGTAAGAAGTATTTCGTAGCGGCTCTGGCAATGGGAGGTTTGTCGGAATCTGGCTGTTTAGCCGGGCAGTTGCAATCCGGCGCAGTGGGGATATTTTGGGATTTTACAAAGTCAATACTTTGGCGTTCTCTAATGTGAATGAGGGGGCGAATCACAAATAGTCCATTTTCGGCGCGATAAATGGGGGGCATGCTACGCAAACTCCCATTATAAGTAAAATTCATAAAGAAACTTTCTACTGCATCATCTAAATGATGCGCTAGGGCGAGCTTATTATAACCATGTTCTAGGGCATATTGATAGAGCACCCCGCGCCGCATGCGCGAGCAAAAACTGCAATAAGAGCTCTGTTCGCGCCGTTTTTCGCGGATTGTCTGAGCGATATTGGTGTGTACGATTTCATAGGGAATATTTTGCTCCGCACAAAGTGCAGAGAGCCATGCTAAGTCCTCATTGAGGCCATAATGTATCGTTACCGCTTTAAAATTAAATTTAAAAGGGGCGTGTGCTTGCATGCGCGCAAGCAAACAGGAGAGCAAGATCGAATCCTTGCCCCCGCTTAAGCCTACCAAGACCCGATCGCCCTCAGAAATGAGCTGATAATGGGCATTGGTGCGTCCTACGATATTGAGAATCTTTTTACTAATGGTGTAGGGCATGCATGTCCTTTTAGGTGGAATAGGGTTTTCTAAACGCTTGAGAGTGTTGGATAATTTGTTCCTCACTCAGCAAAGAGGCATTGTATTTAACAATGATGGTATTTTGAGTTTCATTAACATACCATTCTATAATTCCATGCATCTCTTCTAATGCGCTGAATTTTTGGCGTTCAAAGGCATCCAAAGGAAAATAGACATTTTGCTGTTTGTTGGGGTTATTGAGGCAGAAAACTAAAATGCTCCAAAGTACGCATGCTCCCATGACAATAAAAGCAGATTTTTCTACGCCTAAGTAGGTATAACCCACACCTCCCAAGAGCCCTCCTACAAAAGAACCCATATAGCCATAGGTTACAAACATGCCCAAAACTAACCCGCGTTGATGCGCCTTAGCAAATTTGCTTGCTAGTGATTGCATAATGGGTTCTAGTGTGCCAAAACCCACAAAGAAAATCATAACTCCCATGATAAAAAGCCAAGGGATAGGTGAAGCGGTGTTATGATCGGCATAGGCCAGACATGCATAAGCGAACAAAAAGCACGCCACTCCTGCTAACACAACTGCCTTAGCTTTGTGAAATTTCTCTGCAATAATAGCCGCAGGAGCCATACTCACCATTCCTAGCAGTGCCCCTGCTGTATAAATTTTCCAAAGCACGCTTTTATCCATGTGAAACTCATGCACGATGGCTAGAGGGATGAGGACAAAAATTAGAGTCATTAAACACTTTTCAAAAAAGGAACAACAATTAATAATGAAAATGTCTTTGTTTTTGAGCGCATCACTGAGGCGTGGCTTTTCTTTTAAAGAGTAGAGAATCTTGGGAGGCTCAGGAACTCTAAAAGCCATCAGAATCATCGCAAAGACACTTAAAAGGGCGGTGAGAAAAAACAACCACTCCACCCCAAAGGTCATGCCAACGCTCGGACCTATGACCATCGCTATTGTGAAGCTAAAGAAAATCCCCGCCCCCATCATTGCCATTGCGTGCGTGCGCTTTTCCTCCTGCACCACATCGGCGACCATCGCGCTTAAAACTCCCCCCACAGCCCCCATGCCTTGCACAAAACGCCCCACCACGAGCCAACCTACACTTTGTGCGAAAAAACAAATCAAAGAGCCTAGTACAAAGACCCCCAAACACCACACCACGACTTTTTTACGGCTAAAACGATCGCTTAACATGCCAATAGGAGTTTGTAGCAAAATCTGCGTTAGATAAGCCCCACCTACCGCTAAACCCATCATCAAAGCGGATGCATGAAAACTGGCCGCATAAAGAGAGATGACGGGTAAAACAATAAAAAGGCCTAAAAAGCGCAACGAAGAAACGAACACAAGAGGGAGAATTTGTTTTAACAACTAAGGTCCTTTGCCCGGGAAGACTTTTTGGCATGCTTCTTTGTTGTGCTCCAAGACGCAAGCCTCCTGCAATTTTTTAAAAGCCTGCGCGCGTTGGGTTTCTGTTTCTTTTTCAATTTGCCGCATTTGGTAGGTATATACCCCGTAAAAAGCAATTCCGGCCACAAGCACAAATAAGAGATCGCTCCCTCTAATCTTGGGACAGAACTTACATGCCATATCATCTCTTTTTTGTTATTATAGCATGTCTTAAATCCACCCTATTAAGGAAAATTATGTCCAAAATATTCAAAATCATCACCGCTCCCTTGGATTTTATCACCAAGTATTTTAAAACTTTCGTTTTTTTGAGCATTCTTTTTTTTGCTTTCTCACTCAATAAAGACGAGGGACACACTCAACCAAACTTAGCTAAAATCTATCTACATGGACCTATCTTTGAGAGCGAGAGTTTTCGCGATCAGGTAGATAGAGTGCTTAAAATTCCTAGCATTAAGGGGGTGCTCTTACTCATCGATTCACCCGGGGGGAGCATTAGCGCGAGCGTGGAGTTAAGCGACATGGTAGCTAAGCTTAAAAAAACAATGCCGGTTGTCGCCTATGTGCAGGGGGTGATGGCTAGTGGGAGCTATTATACGGGCATGCAGGCTAACTTGATTTATGCCAATCGGGGCGCATTGGTGGGTTCTATTGGGGTAATCTTTAGTGGAGCTAACATTGCCGCTTTGATGGACAAATTAGGAATCAAATCACAAGGCATGGCTAAGGGGGAGTATAAAGAGGTGGGGACTTTTACGCGCGCTTGGACGGATAAAGAAAAGCAATTTTTAGACAATTTGCTTACAGAGCAATACAATATGTTTGTAAGCGATGTTGCTAAAGCTAGGGGACTAGACCCTAAGAAATCTAATGTCTTTGCTGAGGGCAAGATTTTTAGCGCAACACAAGCGGCTAGCTTGCATCTCATCGATCATGTAGGCACTTACGATCAGGCTATCCAAGCCTTACAAAAACTCACTCAAGTTAACAACCCCATTTGGCTTAAAAAAGATCGCTTAGAAATGTTTATGGATAAATTCTTACAATCCAGCAGCCAAGTTTTAAGCCAAGTCTTGGGCTACCAACTACGCTAGAAACTATAAATGTAGCGCAGATACATGGAGTATTGCCGTCTAAAAGTTTCGCTCAAAGTGTAGCGGTCGCCCCCTTTGGTAGTGCCTCCATTGTAGTAAAGAAGGGGAATGGTGGGGATTTTAACGCCAAACTCCACCCCGTGGTGTTCAATGATATTGGTGCGAATCCCCACATTGACTAAGAATTGAAAATGCGTGCTTTGTACATGACTTTTAAGAGGTCCTGTGGTTATCATGCTAGCGTAGTTGATGTCCCCATTGGTGCCCACCTCACCTCCTTTGTAACCGGGCGCGCAAGGATTTCCACTATCTGGGATATAGGCACACTCCCCAGACACCGTGCCAATCATATAACCTTGATTAAAACGGCTTACTTTGTTGCTAGTCCAAGAATTGCCTGCAAATTGCACGCCTAAAAAAAGACCTAGACTAAATTTATCTCTATTGAGGATATTAAAAAGCATGTCCGTACCTACGCCATAAGTGTACATATCCACTTTATCATCATTTTGAAAAAAGACGCTGGTGTAGTTAGAGGCAGTGGCGTTGGAGAAATTGCTATGCCCATAATCAAAAAAGCCATAATAACGCAAGCCAAACCACCTTTTTTTGCCAAAGAATTGTTTGTAGCCGGCAATCACACCCACGCCAAACATGGGCGCGTTTCTCCCCGGATTCTCTGCACCTTGTGGGGTTTTGGCATTGTCGCTAGACATCATCGCGCTACTCCACTCTGCTTTACAATTTCCTGGACCACAATCATTAGCTCCGATCGTGTCATCGGTAGGTTGATGAGTGCTAGGATCGTAACCATTTCTGGCACTAGCTGCAGTGAGATCGACCGTGCCTTGTGGTATTTGGAAAATGCTCCCATTCTTTCGCCCATCGAGTTTTTTATCCGCCCGCCCTACCTGCAAGCTGATTCCTATAAACCCTGCATTCTTCTCTGCGGGGAGAAGCCCTATTCCTAATGCCGCACAAAGACCAAATCGTAGAAAAATGTCTTTTGATAATACGCACACAGAATTATTAACCATCATTAACCCACTATCCCTTAAGTAAAGTATTACAAGAAAGTATTTTTTATTATATCACAATCTTTTATTGCGATCAAGATTAGCCGGTTTTTTAGGATATAATCGGATTTGATTTCATCTTAAAACTAAAGTTTGGCTATGCAAGCTCTTTATCCGTATGTGCTCGTAGTGCATCTTTTCTGTGCGATTGTGTTTATTGGCTATCTTTTTTTTGATGTAGCTATCCTTTCGCAGGCCAAAAAGCATTTTCCTCCTGATTTGGCTAATCGTATTGAAGAAGCGATTGGAATGCATGCAGTTAAGATCATGCCCATTTGTGTTTTACTTCTTCTGCTCACCGGAGGGATGATGCTAAGTAGCTATGTAGGGGGAGAGAAAGGGTGGCTAGAAACCCCTTTTCAAAAACTTCTCTTACTCAAGGTAACTCTAGCTTGCGTAATTTTTGCTTTAGTGATTTTCTCTTTATCGTGCAAATTTCTTAACAAACCCAACCCTCTAGCCTCTATCATTCATCCTCTTGTGTTGGTTTTGGGCGTGGGGATTGTCATTTGCGCTAAATGGATGTGGTTTGCCTAGCATGTGTGTAGGCTACACAACTTTACCCCCTCACTACCTAAAATTCTCTGCTTGGCATACCCTATTAAGGCGGATTTAAAACGGCTCGGGCACGCTTAAGTAGTGGTTTTTTGTGAAAGGGAACTTATGGCAGAGGAACAACAAGAACATTTAAAGCGGGACATCAAGTTAGGGCAAGTTTTGATGATTGCTTTGGGGGGGACAATTGGGACGGGGTTATTTGTGGGCACGGGGGGCAATATTGCCAACGCCGGACCCTTAGGCACTCTGCTAGCTTATATTGCAGGTGGGGTGATTGTGTATTCTATTATCCTCTCTTTAGGGGAGCTAGCAAGCGTTTATCCTAGCACGGGGAGTTTTGGAGATTATGCCACGCGTTTTATTGGTCCAGCGACTGGCTACATGGTGTTTTGGATGTATTGGGTGGGCTGGATTGTTACCGTGGCGGTGGAATATTTTGCTGTGGGTGTGCTGATGCAACGCTGGGTTGATCCAAAAGTCATCCCCATTAGCTATTGGGCAGGTGCTTGCGTGGCGTTAGTTTTCTTGCTAAATGTGTTTTCGGTGCGTGTTTTTGCGCGCGGAGAATTTTTCTTGGCCTCTGTGAAAGTGTTTGCGGTGTTTATTTTCATTGTGCTAGGCGTGATTGGGATGATTTATCAAATCTATTTGCACGGCATAGGGAGTATTTTTGCTAACTTCTACATAGAACACCCCACCAAAGAGCTCCAAGAGGGGTTGTTTCCTAAGGGGATTCACGGGGTTTTTGGAGCGATCTTGGCAGTCATCTTTGCCTATACGGGCACAGAGATCGTAGGTGTAGCCGCTGGGGAAGCTAAAAACCCCGATATAGCAATGCCAAAAGCCATTAAAGCGACTTTGTGGCGCATTGTATTTTTCTTTTTAGGCTCTGTGATCATCATCTCAGTGTTTTTGCCCATGACAGATTCTAGCATTACTAAAAGCCCTTTTGTAAGCACCTTAGAGCGTATCCCTTTGCCCTTTTTTGGCACGGGTATCCCCTATGCAGCCGACATTATGAATTTTGTCATCATCACCGCCATTCTCTCTACAGCCAACTCAGGAATTTACGCCTCTAGCCGTATGGTCTATGGTCTAGCCCAAAAAAAGATGTTCCCTCCTATCTTTGCTAAACTCAACAAGCAAGGCACGCCCGTTTATGCGATGTATTTGTCCATGGCTTGTACCCTTTTGATCATGTTTGGCAATGAATACGCCAAAAGTGGCAAGATCAAAGAGATGATGGAAGATCTGATTAACATTATTAGCTTTAGTGTGATTATCGTGTGGATTAGTGTAAGCGTGGCGCAATACAATTTTAGAAAGCAATTTGTAGCTTCGGGCAAGTCTTTAGACGAGCTCCCCTACCGCGCGCCTTTCTTGCCCTTGATTCAATTAATTGGGATCAGTGGGTCTATTATTGGGGTTATTGGGGCGTATATGGACCCTGAACAGCGCACTGGGGCGTATTTAACAATTGGGTATGCCATTTTATGTTATGTGGGCTATTACTTTACTAAAGACAAATGGGGCTACCAGCACCAGCAGGGGCTTTAATTTGCAAATTTTAGATACAATGCACCCCTACACTCATTACTTAAAAGGAATTTTATGCGATTTATGGCAGTAGGCGTGGCATTAGTGGCGAGTTTGTATGCAGTTGGAGGAGGGCATATTCAGATTCAAGACATGCCAGAAGTCCAAAAGCGCATAGGAGCAGACAATAGCTCTAGCACCATTTATTCTTACAACACTTCGGTTAAAGAGGCAACTAAAGCTGTAGTAAATATCTCCACACAAAAGAAAATCAAAAGTGGTTTTATGGGTGGAGGCTTGTTTAACGATCCTTTTTTTCAACAATTTTTTGGCGATTTGTATAATTCCATTCCTAAGGATCGCGTAGAAAGGGCTTTAGGGAGTGGGGTGATCATTTCTTCGGATGGCTATATTGTTACTAATAACCATGTGATTGACAAGGCAGATAAAATCACGGTAACTCTCCCGGGAAGCAATAAAGAATATGTTGCTACTTTGGTAGGAACAGATGCAGATGGAGATTTAGCTGTCATCAAGATCAACAAAACCGGTCTTCCTTTCATCAAATTTGCCAATAGTAGTAATATTTTAGTGGGCGATTTGGTTTTTGCTATTGGCAATCCCTTTGGTGTGGGCGAAACGGTTACACAGGGGATTGTTTCAGCTTTAAATAAAAACGGCATTGGCATTAACAATTACGAAAACTTCATCCAAACCGATGCCTCTATTAATCCGGGTAACTCGGGGGGTGCGCTTATTGATAGTCGCGGGGGGCTTGTAGGAATCAATACGGCCATTCTTTCTAATACGGGGGGCAATCATGGCATCGGTTTTGCTATCCCTTCTAATACGGTTAAGAGCACGGTCGCCCAGCTCATCAAAACCGGCACTATTCATAGGGGTTATTTGGGTGTGAGCGTTCAGAATGTAAGTAGTGAGCTGGCTAATAGCTACAATGGCCAAGAGGGGGCAGTTGTGGTGAGTATTGAAAAAGATTCTCCGGCTAAAAAAGCAGGTTTGATGATTTGGGACTTGATTACAGATGTGAATGGCAAAAAGATTAAAAATGCAGCCGATCTGCGCAATACCATTGGATCGCTTAGTCCTAATCAGCGCGTTACACTTAAGTTTATGCGCAACAAAAAAGAACACATGATTAGTCTTGTCTTGAGTGAGCGCAGAAATCCTAATAAAACCGAAGCCAGCACGCCCCATGAAAGTACAGATGGGCAACTCAATGGCCTTAAAGTTCAAACCCTTACCCCAAGAATGCGCAAGGGCATGCGTCTCCCTGAAGAGATTCAAGGAGTCTTTGTTGAGGATGTAAAATCCAATTCTAAAGCAGAAGAAGTCGGTTTTAGACGCGGCGATATTATTGCCCAAATTGAAATGATAGCTGTGCGTAGCGTGGAGGATTTTAACCGCGCTCTTATCAAGTATAAAAACCAACCTAAACGCTTTTTAGTTTTTGATCCCAATTTAGGCACTTACAAACAAATCGTTGCCAAGTAATTAGGTTAAAAAAGGAGGGGGGCTGTGCTCTCCTCGGTCTGTTGGTTTTGCTCAATGGGGGTTTTAGATGTGCCATAGTAAGTTTCCCCATCAATCTTTTGGCTGGTTACTCCTTCAGGAACGGGAAAATGGCGCGGAAGAGCTGGGTTGAGCTTTAAGGCGTTTCTTAAAAAGTCTGCAAAAACCGGAGCAGCAACATTGCCCCCTCCCATTCCTCGTCCAATACTGCTATTATCATCGCGCCCATACCACACAATGACTTGCAAACTAGGACTAAAACCACAAAACCACCCGTCTACATAGTTATTAGAAGTGCCTGTTTTACCGGCAACTTCAATACCGGGCACATGTGCCCTCTTGCCTGTGCCTCTTTGCACGACTTCTTTAAGAATAGAGAGAGTTAAAAAAGCTTGCGCTTGGGGGAGAATCGTTTTAGGAGGGATGAGCTGGAGTAACTTCGCTTCTCCATGGGCATCGATCACTTCTGAGATTAAAACGGGCTCTAAGAGAGTGCCATAGTTTGAGAAAAGGGAGTATTGCATACTCGCTTCCAAAGGCGAGATTCCAAAACTACCCAGAGAGATAGACATGTTTTTGGGCAAATCCGCAAATCCAAAGCCACTAAGACCTTGATAAATGGTATCAAAGCCAATCGTATCTACAAGGTTAATGGTAGCTAAATTGACAGAATTGATGAGAGCTTTTTTAAGAGTGATGAAACCAGAAAATTTGTGATTGTAATTCTTAGGCTGCCAATTTTTAGCCGCGCTACTATTAAAGGTGCGCGCCACATCTGGGATCAAAGACGCGCTAGAAAGCCCGTGCTCAAAGGCAATTTGGTAAATAAAGGGTTTAATACTACTCCCAAATTGGCGTTTAGCCTGTGTCGCTCGATTAAAAGAGCTTTTGGCATAATCCACTCCCCCTACCATTGCCAAAATATGCCCGCTTTTAGAGTCTGTTACCACAATCGCACCATTAAGAGTGTCATCACTCTCTTCATGTAATTTGGCACTAATATCTTCATAGCCATGTATGAGAGCTTGACGCGCGAGGTTTTGGTAATCCAAGTCTACAAAGAGCTTAATTGTGTAGCCACCGGTTTTAAGATCGGGCAAAAAGCCCAAAGTGCGCACCACCTCATCTACCACATAAGGAGCGACATTCTGGGTTGTGGTGGTGTGATAGACCTTAGGAACTTCTGAGAGCGCGCTTTGCATCTCCTGAGAGGTGATCCAGCCCAGATTAGCCATGCGCCGCACAATGCTATTAGCCCGCGTGAGAGAAAAATCTAAATGTTTGGTGGGGTCGTAAAAAGAGGGCGCGCGTGGGAGTGCCATAAGCATGGCAATTTCTTTCAAACTTAGGGCATTGAGAGGCTTTTTAAAATAGCCCAAACTGGCTGTTTTGACCCCATAAAAGCCATGCCCAAAAAAGGTTTGATTTAAGTAGCGTTCTAAGATCGCCTCTTTGCTGATCTTTTGTTCTAATTTAAGCGCAAGTACCATTTCTTTAATCTTGCGATCTAGGGTTTTCTCACGCGTAAGCAACATATTTTTTACTAGCTGTTGGGTGAGCGTGCTCCCCCCCTCGCTGTATTTTTGATGGCGCAAATTTTTCACAAAAGCGCGCATGATCGCATCTAAGTTAATCCCATTGTGCTCAAAAAAGAGAGTGTCTTCCACTGCCAAGAGGGCTTCAATCATCTTAGGGGGGATTTCCTCAAAGGGAGCGTAAATACGAAATTCCCGATCGTAGAGATTGGCGATCAAACGCCCCTTTGTGTCCAAAATCTTGCTAGCCAAATCCGGCTTATAATGCACAATTTTTTGTACCTCTGTGCCTGCCTCACCCCATAAAAAGAGCAAATACCCTCCACCCACCACGCCCCCAATAAGCACGGGCAGAATGAAGAGAACCCAAAGAATTTTTTTTAGAATCTGTATCATGCCCCTAGAACTTTTTCTTATTTGCGTCTTCTAAAATATCTGAGGAGATTCGATCGATGTTATTTCCCACTTCTAAAGAAGTGTGCGCGATCTCCAAATTACGCGCCGTATCTGCTTTAAAAGTATCTAGGGTAGAATTAATGCTTTCTACATTTTCTGCCTGCGCACGAATCGACTCGCTAGTGTCTCCAATGCTTTGAGCCAAGACATTGATATTGCTCTCAATTTCACCCAAAGATTTTTGGGTGCGCTCGGCTAGCTTGCGCACTTCATCAGCCACCACTGCAAAGCCACGCCCGTGCTCACCGGCGCGTGCAGCTTCAATAGCAGCATTCAGAGCTAACAAGTTGGTTTGATCGGCAATATCTTTAATGATCTCTACAATGTTGCGAATATCTTGCCCTTGCGCGATCATCTCCTCGCTTTTTTGCTCAATGCTAGTAATGCTTTGGACTATTTGTTCAATAGATTGAGAGGTTTGAATAAGACTTTGATTTTGCTGGTTAGCACTTTTGGCAAGGCTATCAATGCAGGCTTTAAGTCCCTGAGACTCTTTAGTGAGCGCGCTGGCAAACTCCAAAGAAGCCCGTAACATCTTTTTGATCTCCATACCTAATGCATCTACAGATTTCTCCATGTCACCTGTGGGGTTGGGTATCCCTTGAGTAAAATCCAAACTTTGATAGCGTTCAAAGGCATTGTTAATAGTGGCAATATGCGACCCAATGTGCTTTTGCAAATAAAAGACCACATCATTAAAGAGATCTTTGAGTTGCAAGAGATCAGGATTGTTGGGTGTGGCGACAATTTTTTGGGTAAAGTCTCCCTCTTTAATGCGACGCACCACGCCTAGCATGTCTTCAATGGTGGCACTATCAGCTTTGGTGTTTTCATAAATTTTGCGGATATTGTCATTGATAGATTGTTGCATCTGCCCGATCTCATCAAGCATTCTAGCTTCAACAATATGGACATTTTGGGTGGTTCTAGGATCGTTGAGTAGTCTAAAAAAACCACTCAAAGTCTTAGAAACTACTATAATACGGCTACCCACCAAATAACGCACCAAGAAGTACACCGTAATAATCAAGACCAAAACAACCACAATTCCAGTGATCAAAATCAAGCCTTGCAGATAATGGGCCGCGGTAAACACCTCATCTTTGCTCACAAAGCGTGCTAAGGCCCAATTAAATTTGAAGTCCTCCGGACCAATTTTGCTAAAAATATCGAAAGTTTTAACGACCAAAAAAGCATCTTTAGCCTCACTGATGGAGTAGTAATCTAGCACACCCGATCCCCTTGCCTTGACCATGTCCATAAGATGCTGTGCGCTTGCATGGGGGTTGACCTCAGTTAAAACTTTTCCTTGAAGATTTTTATCTTGCACAAGCAACAAATACCCATCTTCTCCCATCACAAATGTGTCATTTCTTTTGCGCATGACAATGTCTGCAAAGCTATCAATATCCACAAAGGCGGTCATCACGCCTACAAATGTCGCATGATCGTGCTCCCCTCGTGTTAGGGGTACACTCAAATCAAAGCCAAAAACCTCCTGACCATCAATCTTTCTAGAATAAGGTTTACTTTTAATGAGTTTTAGAGTTCTTGCTACTTGGTGATAGATTTCTGGGTTATAAAGGTCTTTTTTTCGCACTATTGTGAAGGAAGAACCGCTTCGGTATATGACATACGATCCATTTGGATCGTTAGGTAAAGTCAAACTAATCAGTTTGACATTGGTGGTAGATACATCGATCAAAAATCTCTGCACCAAACGCGTCCGCTCTTGCTCATCATGCTCAAGGTCTATGGAGGTCAAATCATTCCCTAAAGTGTTAAGGCGCGCGAACATCCTATTCATTACTCGTTGCAAGCGCGCCGCGCCCTCGTCTACATTGCTGGTTAGGCGATCAATTGTATCCACCCGTGTAACATCTCTAACCTGTCTTCCAATCACAAATCCTAAAACTGCGATACCAAGCACAACGACAAAACAAACTCCCGTGATGATCTTGGTGCCAATCCCCAATTTAGAAAACATAAAACCTCCCTAAAAACTTCTGTTTTTTAAAAATCTTTTTTCAAAATTTCTTCTACTTTTAAAATGGAGACAAGTTTATCTTCGCGCTTGCCAATCCCAAAAATGAGCTGGTTATTTTCTAGGAGAGTTTCAGGCACCGGATCGATGTCAGATTGTTTAATACGGATGGCTTCTGTGAGTCTGTCAATATAAAAACCGGCAATTTGATCGTTGTGGCGCACCACCAAATAACGCATGTCCTTATTGGGCTTTTCAGAGGGTAAGCCAAATTTGAGGCGCAGACTAATGAGGGGGAAGACATTCCCGCGCAGATTGAAAACCCCTAATACATATTTGGGGGTTTCGGGCACACGGGTACAATCGATGGGTTTGACGATCTCTAGAATATTTAGAATAGGAATGGCATATTCCTCACTTCCGATGATAAAGCCGATAAACTGCAGAATCTCCTCTGTGTCTCCTGCTTTGATCTCGTCCTTGTTCTTCTGTTTGTCAAAGATTTCTTTGAGTGCCATCGCGTCCTTCATGCTCTCTCCTTAATCCTATAATTTGATACTGCGCTTGACCACATTTGCCAAAAATTCTGGGCTATAGGGCTTGGTAATGTATTCAGTCATCCCGCTTTCCACCCCGCGGATACGATCGGTCTTTGTAACCCGCGAAGTTACTGCAATCAGAGGCAGATTTTTAAACTTGTTATATTTGCGCACTTCAGAGGCGAAAGCGTAGCCGTCCATTTTGGGCATTTCAATATCCACTAGCACGGCATCGGGCACTTTGTCCGCGTTTTTGACCATTTCTAAGCCCTCTAATCCATTGGTGGCTTCAATCACGGTGACTCCTAAGGGTTTTAAAGATTTGCGCATCATAGCCCGATCGGTACTGCTATCATCAATAGCGAGGATCACATAATCACTAGGTGCGTTTTTGGCGTTGTTGCTTTGGGCCTGATCAATCAAGTGGTTGACATTCACTTTGACATTTTTTGCCATCTCCATCATTGTGCCCACATCTACAATGAGTGTAATCTTGCCATCCCCGCGCACAGTCGCTCCGGCAATCCCCTTAGTGCTCTTAAGGTAGTAGCCTAGAGATTTGATCACCACTTCCTCTTGTCCGATCAAATAGTCCACGATCACCCCGATTTTTTGATCGGCCAAGCCGATGATGACCACATAGACTTCTTTAGAAGCCTCTAAGATCGCATCCACTTTAAAAATGTCAGCTAGGCGCACTAAAGAGAGCACTTCATCGCGCAGGCGTAAAACGCTCTTGCCATCCACGCTATAAATCTCATCTTGGCTAATGCGCACGGTCTCTAGCACAGAGGAGAGTGGGATGGCATAGTATTCCTCTTGCACGCCCACTAACAAGGCTTGGATGATCGCCAAAGTCAAGGGAATTTTGAGTTTTTGGGTGGTTTTTACCCCTACTTCTGATTCAAGTTCAATAATCCCATTGAGTTTTTCAATATTGGTTTTAACCACATCCATGCCCACACCCCGCCCAGAGACATTGCTTAAGGTCTTAGCAGTGGAGAAGCCGGGCTTAAAGATGATATTGAGGGCTTCTTTATCTGTCATCGTGCTGGCTTCCCTCTCGGTGATAACACCTTTTTCAATGGCTTTTTCTTTGAGTTTTTCAGGGTCCAGCCCCGCCCCATCATCGGTGATCTTGATCACGATATGGTTACCCTCATTGTAGGCACTGAGTTCCACACGCCCCATCTCAGGCTTGCCTAACATCTTGCGATCTTCGGGTTTTTCAATTCCATGGTCGCAGGAGTTGCGGATAATATGGATGAGCGGATCGCCAATCTCTTCTACAATAGATTTATCTAATTCGGTCTCTTCCCCATCAATCACTAGATCGATACTCTTGCCTAGTTCGCGACTAAGATCGCGCACCATGCGGGGGAATTTGTTAAACACTTTGCCAATAGGTTGCATGCGCGTTTTCATCACAGCTAACTGCAAATCTGTGGTAACCGCAGAAATAGAGGAGACCACTTGGTTGAGTTCCTCTAGGAATTTTTCTCCATCGTAACGCTCTTCTACATCTCCATAAATACGGATGAGGCGGTTTTTTCCTAGCACCAATTCCCCGATGAGATTCATCAAGTGATCCAAACGGCGCACATCCACGCGCACGGTTTGCTCCACACCTAGAGCGACTGATTTATCCTGCTCTTTCTTAGCCCCCTTAGGCGCGCTGGCTGGACTCTGTGGATTTGCAGATGGAGTAGCAGGCTTGGAGGGGGGAGGGGGTGGGGGGGTTGTGGCTTTGGGAGCAGGGGTGGGAGGAGTGGGAGTTTGCGCGCTCTCCTCTTTTTTTTGGGCACGGCGGGCTTTATCGGCCTCTTGACGGATTTTTAAGAGTCGCTCGATCTCCTTTTCCACCTCCTCAGGGCTCATATTGGCATAATCTGCCTCTGGTTCGCTTGAGAGAGGGTTATCTGCAGAGGATGGGGGCGGAGTAGTGGGCGCGCTCTCTGCAGGAGGAGGGGGAGGAGAAGGAGGGCTCTCCTGCGCGCCTTCTGGATTGCTTTGGGCGATGGCTTGTAATTCCTTAACAATGCCAGAAATATCTAGTCCAGCGTTCGCATCCGATCCGGTATTGCGAATGGTTACCAAGAGGGTTTTCATCATGTCTACTGAGCGCAAGACGACATCCATCACATCCGGGGTGATCTGCAATTCACTTTTGCGGGCGCGATTGAGCACATCCTCCATGTTATGGGTTAAATGGGTGAGTGTGTCCAAATTGAGGAATGAGCTAGAGCCCTTAATTGTATGCGCCACTCTAAAAATACGATTCAGTAAATCCAAGTCGTGCGGAGTGTGCTCCAACTCTACCAAGTCTTGGTCAAGTTGTTCGTTCATCTCAAAGGCTTCAACTAAGAAGTCCTCCATGATTTCGCGCATATCATCCATATTAGCACCTTTGCTTTTTATTAAATTATACTTCTTTTTGCTTATCCTAGAATTTTGCCCACTTCCTCAGCAAAACGATTCGCATCAAATTTCACCAAATAGCCCTTTACGCCCAAATCCAAAGCCTTTTGCGCGCTGTAATCATCGCAGATGGAAGAGTTAAATAGCACAGGAATATTAGCAAAACGCGCATCGTCTTGAATTTTGGAATAAAAATTATACCCATCCATTTTGGGCATTTCCACATCCGAAACAATCAGTTTGAGTACACGGCTTAAATTCTCACCATGTTGAGCATAGAGTTGCTCTAATTTGGCCAAGCCGTCTTCTCCGTCTACGGCTTCAACCACATCAAAGCCCAATTGCAATAAAGTGTTCTTAATGATCTTGCGCGCTGCTCTACTATCATCCAAAAATAACGCCGTACCCTCAAATTTTTTAGTGTGCTGTTTCTTTAAGGTGTCTCTGTGCGCATGTTCTACATGCACCTCAAAATCATTTAAAATACTCTCTAAGTCCAAAATCAACAGGGTTTTATCCCCTTCGATCTTAGTGGTGCCGGTGATGCGATCCTTGCCCGCATTGCTATGCGCGCTAAAAACAGCAGGCTTAACATCGCTCCAGCTAATACGCCGAATGCGCTTGGCTTCATGTACGATGAAACCCATTTTCACATGGCTAAACTCAGTGATCACAACTACCTTTTCCTCAATGCGGCTACTATCTTCTACAATACCTAGCCAAATGGAGAGATCAATGAGGGGCATCACCACAGATCGTAGGTCAAAAACCCCCACGACATAATCTAAATGTGTAGGAAATTCAAAGATTTCAGGCATCATGATGATCTCTTGCACTTTGGCGACATTGATCCCATAAATGCCCTCATAGGGTTGATCGCCCTGCAGGCCAAAAATACGAAAATCCACTAATTCGATTTCACCTAAATTTAAAGCCGTCTCCAAACTCTGTTCGGTCATAGCATACCCTATAGTGGTCTTGGCAAAATTTTACCCTAATTTCGCCAGTTTTCAGACATCCATGCCAAAGTAGGGGCTAGAGACGCGCCATAAAAGCTAGGTAAAGCGTAATAAAACCCCTTTTTACTCTGATAGCCCTTGCCCACATGAAAATGTCCCTCAATCACCCCGCCCAACTCTAGTCCTTTTTGGCGCGCGCACGCGCCATAACACGCTAAACGCTGCTTAGCAAAGCGCGCCCAAGCAGTGTGTGTCAATTCTAAATTGCGAATGCGTTTGGCATCAATGCGCCTTTGTACAAGAGGATAGAGCGCGGGTAGGGCATAGTCTATACCTCCTAAGAAGTAGAGCACTCCAGAGTAGCGTAGCAAGGAAATATAGAGTCCATAGCCCCAACCCACAAAGAGATCGCCATGGGCTAGGGCGAGGAGGCGATCTTGATAGAGAAAAAAAGCGGGTTGTTCTGCGCGCGCCAACACGCGCACATGTTCTAAGGCGCGCAAAGACCCTAAGAGCAGATCATGATTGCCCTCAAAATAAAAAACTTGACTGACACGGCTCAAGGCGTGGATTTGTGCCAAGACCTCTTTGTGGGGGGTTATACTGCTCTTAATAGAGCCTACTAATACATGGAAAATATCTCCCATGAAAAATACCTGTGTGGGGGGGGCACTTAAGAGCTGATCTAAGAGTTTGGGGAGAGCGCACGCGCGGGGTTTGTGGTGCGCGTCTGCAATAAAGATCGCTTCAGGGTGCAAAGAGGGGAGATTCACCCTCCCCCCATAAATTGCAGACATTCTAAATGGTCATTCTCTTGCAATTGGGTGCATGCCCAACTCTCTTTTTTGACCACCATACCATTGCGCGCCACCGCACACACGCGCGCATCAATGCCCAACTCTTCAATGAGTTTTTGTACGCTCAAAGACTGGTTAAAATGGCGAATCTCTCCATTGATTTTAATTTGCATAGCGTTCCTTTAGGTGTGGTAATTGGGGGATTCTTTGGTAATGTCCACATCGTGCACATGGGACTCTCTTAAGCCTGCGGCCGTGATTTGCACAAACTGCGCGTTTAGAGTCAATGTGGGGATGTCTGGCGCGCCCAAATAACCCATAGAGGCGCGCAACCCCCCTACTAATTGGTAGAGAATATCTGCGATTTTACCTCGATAGGGTACGCGCCCTTCAATGCCCTCTGGTACGAGCTTTTCAGAAGCCAAGCCCTCTTGAAAATAGCGATCTGAGCTACCCCGACTCATCGCTCCAATACTCCCCATGCCTCTATAACTCTTATACTGCCTGCCCTGATAAATAAGGGTATCCCCGGGGGATTCTTGGGTGCCAGCAATTAAGCTACCCACCATCACACAAGATGCGCCCACCGCTAGAGCTTTTGCCACATCTCCAGAGTAGCGAATCCCTCCATCGGCAATCACGGGGATTTGGTGTTTTTTGGCTTCTTGATAGCACGCGTCAATGGCACTAATTTGGGGCATACCCACCCCAGCCACGATACGCGTGGTGCAAATGCTCCCTGGACCAATGCCCACTTTTACCCCGTCTGCGCCCGCGCTAATGAGGTCTTTAGCTGCCTGACCTGTTACCACATTGCCCACCACCACATCTACTTCTAGCTCTTTTTTGATCGCCTCAAGGGTGTTTAAAATGTTGCGCGAATGCCCATGCGCGCTATCTAGCACCAGTACATCTACTCCCGCCTTGACCAAAGCGCGCGCGCGATCCAAGTGATTAGCCCCAATGGCCGCCCCCACGCGCAAACGCCCGTAAGCGTCCTTATTAGCATGGGGGTACTCAATGCGCTTTTGAATGTCTTTAATCGTGATAAGCCCTTTGAGCACCTTGCGATCATCAACTAGAGGTAGCTTTTCAATCTTGTGTTGGTGCATGATGGCTTGTGCTTGATCTAAACTTATCCCCACCGGAGCAGTGATCAACTTGTCCTTAGTCATCACCGCGCCTACCTTTTTGCTCCAATCGGTTTCAAAACGCATGTCGCGATTGGTTAAAATCCCAATGAGCACCCCCTCTGAGTTAATCACGGGCACACCAGAGATTTTATAATTGTCCGCAATGGCTTTTGCCTCACCCAAAGAAGCTTGTGCGTGGATATAGATTGGATCATGAATGACCCCGCTCTCGCTCTTCTTGACCTTGAGCACTTGCTGTACCTGCTCTTCAATCTCCATGTTTTTATGGATGATTCCTATGCCCCCTAAGCGCGCCATCGCAATCGCGGTGTCAAATTCGGTCACCGTGTCCATCGCCGCGCTCACAAAGGGGATATTCAAACCAATATGCGCGCTCAAATGGGAGGTGAGATTTACCTCTTTGGGCAACACTTCCGAGTAAGCGGGCACAAGAAGTACATCTTCAAAGGTGAGGGCTGTTTGTAAAAGTTGCATGCCTATCCTTTCCTTTATAAATCTAGGGTATCTTCCAAGCCATAGGCAATATCTAAAAGGAGTTGTTCTTCAAAGGCAGGCGCGATAAATTGCATGCCAACGGGCAATTTATGCGCATAAGCCACTGGCATAGAAATGGCAGGTAAGCCGGCTAAATTCACCCCCACCGTGTAAATATCGCTCAAATACATTTCTAGAGGGCTGGCATGCGCGTTGAACTTAGGAGCGACACTGGGCGCAACAGGGGCAAAAATCACATCCGCATCTTCAAAGAGTTTTTTATACTCATGCACAATATGGGCGCGCGCCTTTTGCGCTTTGAGATAATAAGCCTCGTAATAGCCGCTGCTGAGCACAAAATTGCCCAACATAATGCGCCTTTTGACCTCAGCCCCAAACCCTTGCGAGCGGGTTTTTACATAGAGTTCTTTAAGATTTTTGCCCTCTAGGCGATTCCCATAACGCACCCCATCAAAGCGGGCCAAGTTCGAACACGCTTCTGCGGTGCTCAGAATATAATATGCAGCGATGTGGTGCTTGTGATCGCCCATGCGCTGAGGCACTAGAGTATGCCCCATTTTCTCTAAAGTGTGTAGGCTATCTGTATAGGCCTTTTGCACCTCAGCACTAGCATCTTTTAAAGACTCTTCTAAGACCCCCACACGCAAAACCCGCTTAGGGTTGAGATGTTTGAAAGTCTGGCTAGGCTCTAGGGCTACGCTAGTAGAATCTTTAGGATCGTGTCCGCTGATAGCATCGAATAAAAGCGCGCAATCGCGCACATTTTGGGTAAGGGGCCCAATTTGATCCAAACTAGAGCTATAGGCCACTAAACCATAGCGACTCACGCGCCCATAAGTGGGTTTGAGCCCTACACAGCCACAATAACTCGCTGGCTGGCGAATCGAGCCTCCCGTATCGCTCCCCAGTGCGGCAATGGCAATTCCCCCAGCGACTGCACTTGCACTCCCTCCAGAGCTTCCCCCGGGGACGCGACTCAAGTCTCTTGGGTTTTTAACCGGACCATAACAGCTAGACTCGCTCGTGCTCCCCATTGCAAATTCGTCCATATTGGCTAGGCCAAAGGCGCACATGCCATGTTGGTGTAGGCGATTGATCGCTGTGGCGTTATAAGGAGCGATGTAGCCCTTTAAAATCTTGCTTGCGCAAGTGATCTCCCAACCCTCTACATTAATATTATCTTTAATAAGAATAGGCACTCCCGCCCCGCTAGACTTAGGCGCGCCGACATAGGCGTTTAATTCCGATCTTTCACTTACCTCTTGGGCTAGTTGTTGTTTAAATTCTTCTAAAGCTTGGGGGGAAAGCTTTAAAGCTTGCTCTAAGGTTAACATATCTTACCTCTAATTTTCGCCCTATTCTAACAAATGCCGGGTAAAAACTCTCTAAGAAAAACAAATAAGATTTCAATGTGTGGCTTATAAAGGCACAACTTCATAGAGTCGCTCATCATGCAAATGAGGGCTTGAAATCTTAGCTAAAACATGTTAGAATGCACACTTTTGGGGTGTTAGCTCAGTTTGGGAGAGCGCAACGCTGGCAGCGTTGAGGTCAGGGGTTCGAGCCCCCTACACTCCACCATTCCCTATTTCTTTAAATCCCTCACTCTTAGAATTGACTTGCCTGCAAAAAAAATGGCTAGAGTTCTTAGTTACAGACTCTTGACAAGCGCACTAAGGTGCGCTAGAATCTAAGTCTATTTTAAACTAGACAGAAAGGTTTCGTATGTCTCTTACAAGCCACAAGCCACAAGCCTAGCGTCTGCGCGCTCGCTCTAAGCACCACTCTTACACTTTTCTCTCTTGCTCCCTTAAGCGCAGAAGATAATGGCGTATTTATAGAGGGCGGTTTTCAGTATTCCAATTTTCAGTATGGTCAAAAAACACAGGGTGCAGGATTTGCAGAAGTGGCAAAACAATATGCAACTTTCTCTGGCAACCTCTTTGGTGCGGATATTCAAATTGGTTACAAACAATTCTTTGGGGGAGGTAAGATTTTTGGTTTACGCTATTATGGCTTTTTCAGCGGACAGGGAGGGAGCGGTTCGTATACCACGCAGCTATATGATGAAAATGGCAATCCCTACACGGCTAAGGTCAATCAACCCGCTGCAAATTTATTTTACGGCGTGGGTGCGGATTTTCTCTATAATTTTTATGAAAACTCTGATCAAACCTATGGGGCTTTTGTCGGTGTAATGATTGGAGGGAGCTCATGGCTGATGGGTGAAGCTAAATACGATGGGCAATGCGCAATCACAGATAACAATGGCAACTGCCAAACTTTGAACGAAGCTTCTAAACAAGCCGTAGCAGGTTTCAACGATGTTGATGGGGTAAAAGCTACCTTTTCTCCTACCTATGTGCAGTTCTTATTTAACATTGGCTTTAGAATGAACTTTACCAAACATCAAGGTTTTGAGTTTGGTGTGCGCATCCCCACCATTGATGACCCCTATGTCAAGCTTGAAGCAACCAAAAACATAGAAGGTCTTGCTAAGAAGGGCGACTATGGCATGCAAACCCTCAGACGCACAGTGGGGGTCTTTGCTAACTATGTGATCAA
>NZ_FZMQ01000006.1 GCF_900197855.1 Helicobacter cynogastricus
TATAGCATTGATGCGACCGCGATTAACTTCACTAAAGAGATGGCCGTGCGCAAAAGCCGAAGCTTTAATAATATACGGGTCGCAGATATTATAAGAGTTATTGCCAGAGAGCACGGGCTAAAAAATCGCATTAATTTTAAGTTTGCTGACAATGTCTTAGATGTGATGGAACAAATAGATGAGAGCGACATGTCCTTTTGCACGCGTCTAGCTAAAGAATACGGGTGTAGCTTTTCTGTGAAGAATGACACTATCTTATTTTACGATAGGGACATAAAGAACTATGAGCGTAGGCGTTATAAGATAAATGCGGATGCGTGTATCAGCTTGGAAATTGAATATCTGACCACCAAGCATTACCGGAGCGTAGAAGTGCACTACACGGATAAGGCGGGCAAAGAGCAGATTGTAAAAGTGGGCAATGGTGTCCCTGTGAGAACTTTGATTATTGAGGCCAAAAATGACCAACAGGCCTACATCGCGGGGGTTACCAAACTCAAAGAACTCAACACCCAAAAGACTAAAGGCTCTTTGCAGGCTTTAGGGCAGGTGCTTTTTGCGGGCGGACTTTTAGAGTTGCACAAGGGGGGCCAAAAGGAGGTTCACATCATCACGCAAACAGAGCATAGCTTGGATAAAAATAGTTGGAGTATGCGCGTGCAATTTGAGCATTCTAGCAAATAGGAGTCAAGAATGAGCGATATTGGCAAAATCATCAAGATTGACAAATACACTTTCAAGACAGAGCACAATGTGCCTAGTTTGGACTTTGAATATTCTCTAGGCATTCAGAAAGTGGAGACTCTAAGCAAGAACTTCTATTTGAAGCTAGGGCCTAATGAAAGGCGTATTAGCTTTAGTGCGACTCTGTATTTAGAGCATTTAAAAGACTTTGAGGGGCTGGTTGCCAAAGTGGAGGCGCGTAAACCTTTGCGCTTTTCCACTTTGGAGAGCACGCGCACACAAAAGATTATCATTGACAAATTTTCTAGCAGTGTCAAGGATTGGGTTTTAGTCGCTCAAAACAAAGTGAGCTTTTTTACGCGCACTTTTAGCATTGGGGGGGTGATTTTGTGAAAATGTGCCTGTATGCCTCTGTATTGGCCACAAGGCCTAAGAGGATAAGGGTACAGCCCTCATTTTCAAAGGGCTTAAAATGCTTCTAGCGTGTGTTTTTCAGCGCGCATCTTTGATGAAATTGTTCATGAAGTCCTCAAGGTCGTTAAAAGTATGGGTGAAATAGCCCGCCTGCTTTGTTTTAAAACGCTCTAAGTGCTCCGTGCAGAATTGAGCAACATGGGTGTCGTTAGGGCTGGGCTCTATGAGCTCAAATAAGGCTACAATACTAGGATTATTCCCACGACGCGTAAGCACACTGGCTAGCTTGACACTCTTAAAGAGGTGCTCGGGGTTTTTGATATAGAGCCCTCCTACTAGCCCGCAAAAGCCATTAAGGGTTTTGCGCTCTTGTTGGTTGTAGTGCCCTCGTTGCGCCTCTTTTTGCGCTTTTTCTAGTTTGTGTTTTTCTTTTTCGGCTTCTCTTTGCATCTTAGTATTGGCTTCTTGGACGCGGTTTTGAGAGTGGCGTTTTAAAATGGCCTTTTGCATGTCTGCGTGGGGGTGGGGTTTGAAGTGAAAAGTGATACCCACGACTTTGTTGCCCCGCCCCTTTTTTTCTTTGATGTAAAAAATACACTCATAAGGGCGGGAGCGGTCGGGATTTTTTGGATCATACTCTGCCACTTCATTTTTTCTAGGCTTTTTACTAGGGGGGAGCATGAGGGGGGCTAGCTCACGGCAGGCGGGCTTTAAAACGCGCTCTTCGATGTCTCCTAGTGTTAGCCCCTTTGGGACACCCACGAACTCTCTAAACCCCTCAAAGTCGCCCTTATAAGTCAACACCTCGCACATGCCCACTTGGCGCACACCCTCAAAACGCACGAGTAGGCGGTAAAGGTTTTTAGCGTATTTGCTGTTTAGAGACAAAAAGGTTTTGAGCTGAAAGGCGGTGAAATTTGCGCTTAGCTGATTAAATAGGTGCAGGTAACAATCGGTATTGACCTTTATGTCAAGGTAGAGTAGCCGTGTTTTCTCTTTGTTCATGGCAATGATAGAGCCACTAAATAGGTTGAAATCGCGCTCCTGCACTATTTCCATGCCATTCTCAACAACATGGGCGATTTGCTGAAAATTGGCCGCCTTAATGTTGCTCCAAAGTGTTCTTACAACCTTCAAGAGATCGGCATTGTTGCTTTTTGGGTCATTCATGAGATTCTTAACCTCTTGCGGGCTAAAGCGAATACGGGTGCCTTGCTGATCTTTGAGGCGGTTGAATAGAGAAAAGAGCAGATTGAGCTCACGCGCACCTAACTTGCCTAAATTGACCTTATAAATGTCATTGTGGACCACCACTTGCCCGGGGCTAGAAATTGGGACTTTGCTAGCAGGGATGGGTTCTTGAGAGGCTGGGATTAGCTCTTGTTTGGGGGGCTCTTGGGGCAAGGGTTGAGGCGTAGGGGCTAAGGTTTTTTGTGCCATTACAGCGGCGTATTCTTTACCTGCTTGTTGTAAGAGTTCTTGCGTGCTTGAGGGTGGGGTTTGCTGAGTGGGCTGTGTTATTGGAGGGGGCGGGGGCGTGGTTTGGGGGCTTGGGGGGATATTGGCGTTTTTGGCTAGTTCTAAGAATTGGGACATATTTGTCAATTTGCCATCTAGGGTGCTAATTTCTTTTTGTGTTTCTTTGGGGAGGGGGTTTTGAGGGGGGTTTTGTTGGGCCAATAATTGGGCTAGAATTTGGAGAATGGCGTTGTCATTCCCCTCCATAGAGATATTAAAAGCCTTGAGGGCATCTTGTATGCCTTGAAGATGGTCAAATAGGCCTAGAGTTTGGGCTTTGGGGTCATCTTGTGCGCTCATTTAAGTCCTTTAATTTCTAGCGTGCATTGCTAGAGAAGTTAACCACAAAGTCTTCAACGTCTTTAAAAACATGGGTGAAGTGGTCCTTTTTGTTCACTTTAAATGCTCCCATGTGCTCTTTGCAGCACCGAGCGCAAAGGTAGTCGTTGGAGATGGGGTTGATGATCTCAAAAAGTCCTATGATGGAGGGGTCGTTATCTAGTCCTGTTTTGACGCTTACTAGCCTGACATTTTGAAAGGTGTAGTCGGGAATGGAGATGTGCAAGGGCCCGATTAATCCGCAAAAGCCATTAAGGGTTTTGCGCTCTTGTTTGTTGTAGTGGGGCCGCTTAGCCTTTTCTTGCTCTCTTTCTAGTTTTTCTTTCTGCTTTTCTAGCTCTTTTTGGGTTTTAAGGTTGACATCTTGGGCGCGGTTTTGAGAGTGGCGTTTTAAAATGGCCTTTTGCATGTCTGCGTGCGGGTGGGGTTTGAAGTGAAAAGTAATGCCGACTATTTTGCCCCCCTTGCCTTTCTTTTGTTTCGTATAAAAAATCATCTCATAGGGCAGATTGCGGTTAGGGTTTTTGGGGTCGTAGCCCTCCTCAAAGATTACCCCTAACTCACGGCAGGCGGGTTTAAGTATGTAGGTGTCAATCAAGTCTGTACGCATAGTTGCAGGAATGCCCATAAACTCCTTAAACCCCTCAAAATCGCCCTTATAGGTCAACACCTCGCATTCGCCCAATTTGTTCACATCTTCAAAACGCACTAAGAGGCGGTAAAGGTTTTTGGCGTATTTGCTTCTTAGAGATAAAAATGTTTTGAGCTGAAAAGTGGTGAAATTGGCGCTTAGCTGATTAAATAGGTGTAGATAAAAATGGGTGTTGACCCCTACATCAAGATAGCGAAGCTGAGTTTTTTCTTCATTCATGGCGATGCTGTAGTGGCTAAATAGCATGTAGGTTGACTCAACAGGCAAAGTTTCGCCATTCTCAACGACACGGGCAATTTCGCGGAAATTAGCAGACTCTACATTTTTTAAAAGCATGCGCACCGCCTTTAAAAGGCCCGCATGGTCAAGTTTGGGGGCGGCCATCATTCCTCTAATTTCTTGGGGGCTAAAGCGAATACGGGTGCCTTGCTGATCTTTGAGGCGGTTGAATAGAGAAAAGAGCAGATTGAGCTCACGCGCACCTAACTTGCCTAAATTGACCTTATAAATGTCATTGTGGACCACCACTTGCCCGGGGCTAGAAATTGGGACTTTGCTAGCAGGGATGGGTTCTTGAGAGGCTGGGATTAGCTCTTGTTTGGGGGGCTCTTGGGGCAAGGGTTGAGGCGTAGGGGCTAAGAGTTTTTGCGCTATTGCAGTTATAAGTGCTTTATATCTTTCTTGTAAGAGTGCTAGCAGGATTGGGGTTAAGCTATTTAAAAAAGCGTTAAGTTGGGCATGTTTTTCTTGCAAAATGCCCTTGATAAAAGGGTCTTGGGTGTTGTCTATGGCTTTTTGCAAAGCTTCTAGCTCTTGAAACTTTTGTTGAAGTTGCTCCATGAGCTCCATTTTACTCCCTTTAGTGCCAATTTCTATAGCTTTATAATGGCATTAAACTTAAATGCCCATTAAGAAGCGGAAAATGCCCCTTAAGAAAGCGGAAAATGCCCCTTAAGAAAGCGGAAAATGCCCCTTAAGAAGCGGAAAATGCCCCTTAAATCATTTTTTTTAACTCCTCGTAGACACGTGCGGTGCGGGGCTGAAAACGAAAAAAAAAAACGCCTATAAATATTTTAATAAATTATTTAAAAAATTCTTACGAGCGCGCGAGGCAAAAACGCCTAAGAAAAAAGGTTTTACGCTCACTGGATCGGAATGCAGTGCTGGCGCACTGCTTACAGAAAGAATTGAGGCGGGGGGATAACCCCCCGAGCCCCCCGTTAGCTTTTGAGATGAAAAAATAGCGTTAGATTGGCCTTAAATCGTTAGTTTGAGATTAGAGGGTGTTCTGATACCCCCTAGAGGGATTAAAACGATTGTGGGGCATTCTAAGGGATAAAAATAGCTAGCTTTAGCTATGGGGAGTATGTCAATCTGCTTTGTAGTCTATGCGGACATAGCCGTCTGTTTCCATCTTTTTGAAATTCTGCAGTGTTTGGGAGCGCATGCGTTTTGGTGTGTCGCCCTGCAACAAATACTTTCGCACGCTGGTGTAGGGGGTTTTGTAGTGTTTGGAAAACGCGCAGATATTGCCAAAGTCGCATGTGATTTTGGGAATGTCGGGGGTGAAAACTAACATTTTTTAGCTCCTAGCTGATTTTATTATTGTGATTAATTATAGCTGAAATGTTATTTTTGAATGTTTAAGCGTTAGAACTGGTTAAAAGATTTATAATTGCACGATGAAAGAAAAAATTGAGACACAGGACTTTAAGCAGTTGGCCCGCGAGATGAAGGCGTTTTTTGGGGTGGGCTCTTTGGGGGAAGTTGCCGAGCTTTTGGGGTATTCGCGCAATAGTGCGTCTAGTTGGTATTTGTGCGGGCGCGTGCCTGATAGGGCGGTGTTGGCCTTTTACCGGGCACAAGAAAAGGGGGAAAAGCCCGCGCTCAAAGAAGAAGCGCATGCAGAGTTTAAGCAGTTGGCCCGCGAGATGAAGGCGTTTTTTGGGGTGGGCTCTGTGAAGGCGGTGGCTAAAGCAATGGGGTTTTCTGTGGCCAGGGCTAATATTTGGCATAGGGCTAAGAAGTTTCCTGATTCTGTGGTTGATAAGTTTGAGCAGTTGCGCTCTCAAAAGCAAAATCCTCAACAAAAGCAAGCCCCCCAAAAGGGACTATTTTCTGAGATAGAGGCTACCCCCCCCCCCCCCCCCAGCGGTGTTCAGAGCTACAACAAAGAACAGATTGCAGAGTTGCTGCATGAGACAAGACGCGCGCATGGGTTTAAGAATTGGGCGCAGATGGGGGCGGCTATGGATACTCCAGCGGGCACACTTAGGGCGTATTCTAGCGGAAAGACAAATGGGATGCCTTCTTTGGGCTTCTTTGCCAAACTCTCTAGACTTGCAGATGTTAGCGGGATTTTGGGGGGCAAACCCCCTATTCAGGCGCATAAAAGAGAGCATGGGGATGTCCTTTTTAAGGTCTATGATGACTTTAACGCGCTGGGGAGTGCTAAAGCCCCTATGCTAAGTTTAGAATTGCGTGCTAGATACCCAAAGAATGCCCTCCTTGCGCTAGGGTTACCGCAAGGGGAGTTAGTAGTTGTGCGCTTTAAAAATGATAGTTTAAGTCCCCTTGTAGAGGCGGGAGACTATTTGCTAATAGAGCCGTGCTCGCAAATGCGCAGTGGAGACATTGTTGTCTTTGAATATGCTGGCGAGATGTTCATTAGGCGGGCGGAGAAGAATCCCATCACGGGGGACATTAGGTTTTTTTCTAGGAACAATGAGCGGCCAGATTTTGAGCTAATAGGTGGGGCAGATGACAAGTTTGAGATTGTGGGTGTTGTGCGGGGCAAAGTGAAGACCTTTTAGCTTCGATTGGCAAGGGGGTGGGTCCTTGCCGGGGATATTTATAACGCGGGCAGGGAAGCCCCCGATATTTGCAGTTTTTTATTAAGTTTTTGACCCCTTACACTTGCCAAAAATGCCCGTCCAATCCCCAAAAATACGCACTTTGTGCCCATTTTTACCATTTTTCTAACCTTAACCCGCTCCCTGCCTTTTGTCTCATTGCGCTCTAATCACCCTTAAAATTGGCTTTAAAATTTTTCCGCATTTCTTTTTTGCATGCCACACTCATGGGTTCATTTTCCGGGCATGGCGAATCATTTTTTTAAGTTTATGCTAAAATATTGCTAATATTTTTTACAAAGTGCGGGTTAGCAGTTTTTCATAAGCACTCCGTTAAAAAGGCCTCTCATGCCCTATGGCACGCCAAACATCTACCTAGCCACTATCGCTGAAGTGAAAAAGTCCAGCGTGAAAGTGCGCTACAACAACACAATAAGCGACTTTGTGCCCTATACTCAAACTCATAATGCCTTTAAAACTGCCTACAGCCCCCCTACTATAGGCGAGATTGTCCTTTATTTCAAGCTGGGGCAGTTTGGCGTAGTCTTGGGCACATCTATACTTTCAGCAGATCAAGAATCTAAGCAAGATGAAAAGACTCAGCGCACAGAATACGCTGATGGCACGATTATCACCTACAGCGATGGCACTCTCAAGGTCGAGAGCCTTAAAGAGATCACACTAGAGTGTGAAAACGCCCTTTTCAAAATCGCCAAAGACGCAACAATAGAGTGTCAAAACGCCACTATCAAAACAGACAAGGCTATCATTAACTCAACAGACATCACGCTAGGAGGAGAAAACGCCCCTGCCACTGCCGGAGTGGTTACAGGTGAGTGCACTTGCGCCTTTACAGGCGGGCCTCATCCGGTGTTTAGCTCCAAAGTCAAGGCGTTAAAATGATTCAAAAAATCCAACTGCACCCCCAATTTAACGACTTTATGCGCGAGATGTGCAGCGCGACAGAGCTTCAAGAGCTCTTAGGCCTAAGCATCCCCCAATTTAAAGAGTTAGAAAAAAAAGGCGTGTTCGAGGCGACAAGCTCCGTCGTGTTCTATGTAGGCAAAGGCGACAAGCCTATCATCTGCTCTGCGCTCAAATACAACACCCGCTTAAGCATTCTAGCCTACACCAAACACCTACAGCCCCAATTAGACGAAGTGAAACGACTAGGCAAGATTGTAAGCGAGCAGGGGCGCGCGCTTAAGGCCTTTAAAAGACAAGATAGGCGCGTGTGCTTGCAAAAAGAGCGCATTACTGAGCTAGCCGAAGTGAAAAACGAGTGCGATCAGGAAAACCGCGATCTAAAGGCTCAAGTGAGCGCGCTTTTAAGCCAAATTCGCAACCTTACCACCAAAAGCGCGGAAGAGTTGGCCGCCTTTTTGGACGTAGAAACAAAGACCATCTACCAGCTTAAGCAGTTAGGCATTTGTGTCAATGACCAAAACGCCAAAAGATGGGATTTTTGTACTAGCGTGCAAAATTACATCAACCACCTGCGCGCCCAAAAAGAGCCCGACCCCAATAGAATCGGCACGCACGCCCTATGTCAAATTGTCGGACTGACTAAAGCGCGTATCTACCAACTCCACCAAGCGGGGGTTTTTGTCAAGTGCGATCATGATGATTGGGACTTAACCCAATCACTAAGTAGCTTCATCACCTATAAGCTCCAAAATGAAGAAACAGACTTGGGCATAGCGCGTGCTCGCAAAGAGCTAGCCGATGCCAAACTCAAAGAGTTAAGCTACAAGGAAAAAGTGGGCGAATTATTAACCTTTGACACCATTGCTAAAGCCCTGCAAGACATCGCCATGACCATCAGCAACAAGCTCTACAGCTTGCCCCATATCCTAAAGCGCAAACACCGCCTAGACGCGCCTTTTATCCAAACTCTTAACGAAGAGATTGAGAGCATTTTGGCCGAACTCCAAGACCCCAAAGAATACGAGGAGGCCTCCCAAACTCTGCAAATTCAAGCCCAAAAGCAAGAAGAGTTAGAGAAATTGCGCAAAGTGGCCCATGAGGCTTAAAGCTTTCAGAATCCGCACCCAGCGGGGCAATCAGATTACACGCTTAAAAGAAGTCTTTGCTAACTCTA
>NZ_FZMQ01000004.1:0-18358 GCF_900197855.1 Helicobacter cynogastricus
TATGGCTGTTCGCCATTTAAAGCGGTACGCGAGCTGGGTTCAGAACGTCGTGAGACAGTTCGGTCCCTATCTGCTGTGGGCGTAGGAAAGCTGAGGAGAGCTGTCCCTAGTACGAGAGGACCGGGATGGACATGCCACTGGTGCACCAGTTGTTCTGCCAAGAGCACCGCTGGGTAGCTACGCATGGTTGTGATAAGAGCTGAAAGCATCTAAGCTCGAAGCCAACTCCAAGATAAGCTTTCCCTGAAGCTCGCATGAAGACTACATGTTTGATAGGGTGGGTGTGTAAGTGCAGTAATGCATTTAGCTAACCACTACTAATAGAGCGTTTGGCTTGTTTGGTTGATAAGGTATCACCGCCTTGTTGAGTGTAATCAAAGCTTTGTAGGAACTGGAGCGTAGGTTATTGACAGCTTGAGGACAAATTGCTAGAATGGCATCTGTCTTTCAAGGGGTGTTGCCCTTCTCTCTTAAGAGAAACTCAAGCCTAGTGGGGTCTAGCCTCTCTGAGGGTTTTTAAAACTCTTAGAGTTTGGCTTTTTGAGCTAGCAACACCTAGAAAAGCTTCTTGCTTTTCCCCGTGTCCCTAGTGGAGAGGAAATACCCAGCCCCATCCCGAACCTGGAAGTCAAGCTCTCTAACGCCGATGATACTGCCCTTTGCAAGGGTGGGAAAGTAGGGTGATGCGGGGGAGTTGTTTTTAAAGTGTTTTTCTTCTTTTTAGGTTTCTTATTGTTTGTATGCGATTCTAGGAATTAATCAACCCTTGTAGTAAACTTTATGTCGCAGTAAAAGTCTAAAATATATTATCATCAATCTTGTTGTGTCTTGATTCTAAGGAGACATTCTCAGTAGCTACTCCACTTGTACTATGCGCACATAGGAGAGAATTGAATTTTACAAAATCCGCAGTCATTAGAGCACGCTTTGCTCTTGAAACAATTAAAAACCTTGACAAAAGCTTCTTCAAACATCAAGTCAACACACGCCTAACTTTTTGCAAAAGTTTATTAAAGGCAATAGCAAGGTGTTGTCTTCCTGTTAACTCCTTTGGCGCCTCTTGTTTCTCATTGTTTTGTTCTTGATAGAGCAGGTTTATTAAATTCGTACACTCGTGATAAATATACGGGCATTCTAGAGCATTTTGTAAAAAACTTAGAATTTTAGAAAAACTTAAATCTTTGTAAAATCTATGTTTATTCCCATAAATATTAAGTGGATGAGAATAGAGCATGTCTAAATAAGCGTTTTTATGGGTATCCAGGTAACGGACAAAATCAAGAGCCTCTTGAAAATCCTCAAAATCGTGAACATTTACAAAACTTTTAGGGTTAAAATCTTTGGCTACTTGTGGATTACCCCAATAAATGGGGATAGTATGGGCAAAGTAAGCATCAACGATTTTTTCTGTGGTGTAACCTAGTCCTTGAGAATTTTCCGGACAAAGATTGAACTTATAGCCACTTAAAAATTCACGCTTATTTTGTACCAAACTTCCAATTGTGTTAAACACCCCCCCCCCCCCCGCAACGGGTTTGTAAGTGTTAAATATTTGGTAAAGGGCATTCCGCACAGGCGCATTAATATTAGAAGCCACAAAGCTTGCAAACTCTCTTTTAAATGGATCGCTTTGCTCTCTAACAAGACTATCTATTTGTGGATAAGTAGTTCTAAAGTCTATGGGGGTAGAATTTTTTGAGGGACCAAAAGCAAGATTTTCTAGTTTTGCCTGTTTAAATGGGGAGTTAGCGCAGGTGATGGCAATTTCAGAGCACCACCATATAGCTTGGTAATATAGAGGTACACGCAAATAGCGATCATTAAACTCTAGGTCATCAAAGCCTATACCAAAGTCGTAGACATTAAAGTCGATGCGTTCGTTCTCACCTATATAAGCGATTCGCTTTGTAGGAATTTTTAATATGCGACCTAACTCTTCTAAAGAACGGTGATGTCCGCCTAAATAGCAGACATAATCATTTGGTGCTCGACTTAAATTATACCGTTGACCTAAAATTTTATAAAATAACCAGTCCTTAAAATCCGCTTCATTTTCACCCTGTCTAATCCACAAAACTAGGGGTTTTTTGTTAGGTGGGGGTGGGGGCAAGCGACTAGAATCGATAAATGCTTCTAATAGCGGTGCAAACATAGGAAACCTTTAGTTCAAAGCGTGAAGTGTAGCATAAATAACCAGTTTAGAGTCCTTGTGGCGCAATAGATAAATTTTCTCAATTTAAATATAAAAATAATAAGCACCACTTTGTAGATATGACGACTTCTTGAGTGAATATCTATTTTGAGACAAATTTTGGATATGTGCTAGACATCGCCTCGCAACCCTCCCCGTTTCTACAAGAAGTGAAAGTATAACAATAATGTTAGCTACCCACATGATCCAAAAGCGGTTGTTTGTAGGTAAAAAATCATGGTAAAAACAAAAGGGAGTGTATTCTGATATACTTGTTATAATTTATATTTTGATAGAGTCTCGTGTCTTTTTAGGTAAATTTTGTGCTATTCTAATGCTATGCAAACCATGTTCGATCGCCGTGTTATCACCCACTTTGATTTTTTATTGCTATTCTTTTTGCTCCCGCTTATGGGAGTTTCCTCTTTCTTAATCTATGAGGTCAATTCCACTCTGAGCCTTAAACAAGTATTTTATTTTGGGATTGGTTTTGTGGTTTTTTGGTCTGTCTTTTTTATCCCCTTTAGGCGTTTGGATCGAAGTTTCCATTTCCTCTATTGGATTTGTGTTTTTTTGTTGCTTTTGGTCAATTTTGCAGGCACGAGCAAACTAGGCGCGCAACGCTGGTTGACCATTCCAGATACTTCTATTTCCATACAACCTAGCGAGCCGGTTAAAATTGCTATCTTGCTGTTACTAGCCCATTTGATTCGCAGCAATCCGCCTCCTAATGGAGGCTATGGGTGGAAGGCTTTTGGTAAATTTAGCTTGTATATTGGAATTCCTTGCGTGCTCATTTTAAGGCAACCGGATTTGGGCACAGCCCTAGTGATTTTGATCATGGGTTTTGGAGTGCTTTTCTTGGTGGGGGTGCATATCAAAATTTGGCTTACGATCATTTTGGCAGGGGCGATCGCCTCCCCCCTCATTTATGGCTCTTTGCATGATTACCAAAAAAAGCGCATCCATGACTTCATCGCTGAAAAGCCTAATTACCATGTGCGTCAATCCATTATCGCCATTGGATCGGGGGGGTTTTTAGGGAAATCCCAAGAGGAATCCACGCAGGCAAAACTTAAATTTCTCCCCATTGCCACGAGTGATTTTATCTTTGCTTATTTTGTAGAGAGGTTTGGCTTTTTGGGGGCTTTTGTGCTTTTGAGTTTTTATATGTTCTTTGTGATGCATTTCCTCTCTTATTTTTCAAGCGATCCCAGAGATCATTTTTTGCAGGCAGTTACCGCTGGGATTGCCATTCTTATTTTTGTCTATGCGAGTGTCAATGTGGCGATGACTTTAGGGTTAGCCCCTGTGGTAGGGTTGCCCCTGCCTTTATTTAGCTATGGGGGAAGTAGTTTTATCACTTTCATCGCGCTTTTTGGAGTCTTTGAGCATCTACTTGCATTTAAATTTGGTTTTGGTTATAATCCTGCGCATTCTAAAAAAAGGGGATTCTTAGCTCAGCTGGTTAGAGCACTCGGCTCATAACCGATTGGTCGTAGGTTCAAGTCCTACAGAATCCACCAGCCTTCAAGGTTTTTAATGCAAATCGCCCCCAGTCTTCTAAGCGCGGATTTTATGCGCCTCCAAGAGAGTTTACACCCATTGCAACAAGCCGATTTTTTTCATATCGATGTGATGGATGGGCATTTTGTGCCCAATCTCACTTTTGGGCCATGTGTGCTCAAAAATTTAAAACAATATTATAACACGCCTTTAGATGTGCATTTAATGGTAGAAAACCCCCTCTTTTTTATCGATCTCTACAAAGATTTACGGCCTGCTTTTATCACTCTGCACATAGAAAATACCCCGCATTTACACAGAAGCGTGCATTACATCAAGAGTTTGGGAATTAAGGCGGGGTTAAGTCTTAATCCAGCCACTTCCCTAGAGGGTTTGGATTACATCATTCAAGATTTAGATTTAGTGCTCTTGATGAGTGTTAATCCGGGTTTTGGGGGGCAAAAATTTTTACCCCTCGTGTTGGATAAGCTTAAAGCTTTCAAAAAGCGTTTTCCCAACTATCAAGGTATGCTTGAAGTGGATGGGGGTATTAATATGCATAACGCCCCACTTTTGAGCGCGCAGGGGGCAAATTTGCTCGTAGTGGGGAGTTATCTTTTTAACCATCAAGACCCCAAAAACGCCCTTTTAAAATTACAAGCGATTGACTAAACTCTAAAATATCCGCGCTATAATACGCCATGCTTGATTGGTTAGTGTGGATGCAGGGTCAGAATATCACGGGGTTTTGGCTTCTCTTTGTGCGCATTGCTGGAGTATTAGCTTTTTTTCCTTTCTTTGATAATAATCTTGTGCCCCTTTCTGTGCGGGGTGCATTGGGATTTTTTCTAACTTTGGTTTTTTATCCTACCATTCCCCATGCGCCCATGCATTTGAGCACAGAGGGTTTTTTGATCGCTCTGCTTTCAGAATTACTCTTAGGGCTGTGTGCTTCGTTTTTCCTGCACCTCGTTTTTAGCACCCTCACTTTTGCTACAGATACTATTAGCTTTTCTATGGGTTTAACCATGGCTAGTGCCTACGATCCCATCTCAGGCGCGCAAAAGGCGATTGTGGGGCAGGTGGTGTTGCTCCTAGCCATTTTAATTATGCTCCAAACTTCCATGCACCACTTTATTATTTTGTGGGTGCAACATAGTTTAGCTAAAGTGCCTCTAGGGAGTTTTATCTTTTCTGCAGATGTGGTCAAGGCTAGCGTTAAGGCTTTTGCGTATTTGTTTAGTATTGGTTTTAGCATAGCTTTTCCTATTTTGGCGATTATTATGTTAAGCGATGTGGTTTTTGGGATGATCATGAAAACCCACCCTCAATTTAATCTATTGGCGATCGGCTTTCCTTTAAAAATTGCTATCGCGCTTATGGGATTAATTATGATCATAGGTTCGATGATGCACCGCTTTAAAGACATGCTATTGCAAGCTTTTCAAACCCTTTCCACTTTATTTTAAAGGATTACAATGTCTACTCAAAGTTTTAACTTGGCACTTGCTCTGAGTTTGGATTTGATCAAGGGCACACCCCAGCAAGAGGAAATCCCCTTAGAATCTAGCTTAAATAGAGTGCTAGCTCAAAGTGTGGTCGCACAAGAACCTCTGCCCAAAGCCACAAATTCAGCGATGGATGGCTTTGCGCTCAAATTCGAGGATTTGGGCAAACCCTTAGAGATCGCTCATACCATTTATGCCGGGCAGAGTGTGGAGGGGGTAGAAATTCAAAAGGGGCAGTGTGCTAAGATTATGACAGGCGCGTTAGTGCCTGCAGGGGTGGATTTAGTTGTGCCCTTTGAGGCGATGGACTTTTGCAACCACGCTCAAGCGCAAGCCCCCGCGCAAGGGTTTAAAAAAGGGGCAAATATCCGCTTTCAAGGAGAGGATATTCTCAAGGATGAGCTGATCGCCCATGCTGGGCAGAGGATTCACGCTGGGCTGATTGCCTTACTAGCTTCTCAAGGCATCGCACACATCAAAGTTTTCAAACCTCTTAAGATTGCGATCTTTAGTAGCGGAGATGAAGTGGTCGCTTTGGGCACAAAGGCTCAAGATCATCAAATTTATGATAGCAACGCTCCCATGCTTGTTTCTTTGCTTAGAAGTTACGGACATGAGGCCACGCATGTAGGCAAGCTTAAAGACGATCTGCACGCCCAACAAGAGATGATGGAAAATTGGAAAGATTATGATGTTGTGGTGAGCAGTGCAGGAGTGAGCGTAGGAGATAAGGATTACTTCAAAGACGCGTTGCTACAAAAGGGCGCGACTATCCACTATCATGGGGTTAATCTCAAGCCCGGTAAACCCATCATGCTAGCAAGTTTTGCCAACACGCCTAGACCTACCTTTGTTTTTGGCATGCCCGGTAACCCCGTGAGCTGTATGCTCACTTGCTTAACCCTTGTTTTGCCTATGTTAGAAAAGCTTGCCGGATCGAATGCGCAGAGCACCCTATTAGAATTGCCCTTAAGCACGCCTTTACATTTTAAGGGCGAGCGTTTGCATTTAGTGTTAGGGCGCGTTGAAAAAGGGGTTTTTGTGCCCTACAGGGGTGGGCGTTATGGATCGGGAGCGATCGATGCTTTAGGAGCTTGCCACGCGCTGGCATTGATTGCCCCGGGTGTTTTAGAAGTCAAAGATAAGGTAGAGGTTTTGCTCTACCAACGCTTTTTATAGGAGTTGAAACCCATAGGTGAGAGTGAACATCAAATGGCTACGATTGGAATCTATATTGCGGGGTAGGCGGGGGGCGTAATTATTAGTTTCAGGGTCCCAAGAAGCGCAGTTATTAGGGCCCGGACCATAGCCAAAACCAAGACAATAGCCCTTCTTGGTGATATTATTATAATACTCAAGTTTGAGATCGAATTCCAAATTGTAACGGCTTAAGAAATAGCTTAAAAATAGGGCGACGCTTTGCTCATTGGCACGCGGAGAACCTGTAAGTCGGCCTAAAACTTTCCAATGAAAACCTCTATAATGCGAGCCAAAATATAAAAAGCCATTGAGCGCGTCCGCGCCTACAATGTTGTTAATTTCGGCATCGTAAATCGTGTTGGTCCACATGTTGTAACCTAGCGGGTCGCCATAGATTCCAATGTCCCCATTGGCATTACCAATATTCTTATAAATGCTCCCCCCAAAACTCCATTTATTGTAATAAAAACGCGAGCGGAACATTAAAGTTTGAGCAGCCTTGCCCATCTTTTCTTGCCCAAATAAAATCATATCATAGCCCCGCCCAGAGGGAGGGAAAAAGGGGAAAAGTCCTACAAAAGTCCCCACCCATCTAAAGCCCTTATCTCTAAAATTGGGGTTAGTATCATAAGTAACATTGATCCCGGGGGCATACATTCGATTAAAGATGGCATAAAAATAGGGGTTAACTTTCCAATGATTTTTTTTATAAAGCACTTCAGCAATCATGAGAGGCTGGCCACTGGTATAATAACGCCCATAGGGCCAAAACCAGTCGCTAGAGGCAGAAGCGCGCGCGTCTGAATACAGAATGCGGAATTTAGTATCTTTATATTTGGCGTAAGCTTCTACGCCCTGACTAAAAGAGGTGAACCAATCGTAATCAGATAGTTCGTAACGCCCGCCCTTAATTCCAAAAATGCCCTTGTAGTCGTAACTCAAATAGGCGTTATGCACCATTGCGTAGCGGGGTTTTTGCACATCTTGACCACTATGCCCGGCATACCAGCCAATATATTCCCAAAACATTCCTCCGCTATGGGTGTAAAAACCTCTTCCTCCATTCACCAATGGTCCGCCAGGTTGCCCGGGTTGGATATTATTCCCCTGTGCTGCTGTAGAATCGTAGGGCAAGCCCGCCATCATCGCGCCTAACTCCGCACGCAAACCCTTATAGATATCCATGCTGACATTTAATTCTGCAAGCAGGGAGGTATAACTACCGGTGGGATAGATGAATTTAGAGGGTTGGTATTTTTTATTATCAAACCCAATTTGGGTAAAGGAGCTCAGTTTGCCCGTCAGACTCAAATCAAAAGCCATAACGCGCCCTAAGAAAGCACACAAAAAACCAAAGGAAATAAAAAATAGTCTGCGTGTGATGGGAATGCCCTTAATCGATTTGGATCAGTGAGGCGATTATAGCTAAACCTGCCCCGTTTTGAGTACGGGGCGACTTTATTTTTTAGAAGCTGTAACTAATATGAGTCATCAAGTGGCTACGATCTTGAGTAACAGCATGAGTCATCCCACCCACATTGCCATAGTTTTGAGCAAAGTTATTAGGGGAGAAAAGACCTGTATTCATATTGAAAGGCTGTCCGTATTTGCTCAAGAAGCCCACGCCGGGGTTGTAGCCTGGATTGATGGTAGCCAAGAACCATTCAAGCTTGATCCCTGCTTTTACATGTTTACCAAACTGGTAATTCATATACAAGGCTAAAGCTTGCGCTTTGGCACGCGGAGAGTTGGTATAGCGTTCAGCAAGCTCCCAGTCAAAGCGACCATAGACACCACCACCTTTCCAATACACGGTAACGGCATCGGCGGCAGTGATGTTGTTGATACTTGCAAACCCTAAACCATAGATACTTCCAGTCCATTGTTCCACACCATCGATGGCCACTGGGTTACCATAGGTACCGATGTTGGGGTTGGGGTTACCAATGTTCCAGTAAATTCCAAAAGAAGTGTTGTAATTGTTGATGTCAAAGCGTTGCTTGAAAAGCAAGGTCGCTCCGCCCGGACCTTGCAAGCCACACCAAGGATTGCTACCACGATTGCCACACCAAGGGGCGTTAGGGTTACCACCAGCAGCAGGGTTAATAGTGTTAGAAACACCATTATAAAGATTCCAAGTGTCCCAGGTGTTATAACGCGCTAGCCCAAAACGCCCAACATGCCCAATGCCGGGAACATAGTCGTTTTTCCACTGGTAAACATACATTCCATAGAAAGTAGTCTGTGCCCTGAAGCCTCGTCCGTCAAAATCGGGGTTTGTATCGTAATAAAGCTTGATTTCAGGAGCGGTGAAAACTTGTGGAGAGAACCATACATGGGGGTGGATAGAAAAATGTTTGTTCACTTGGTAGATCAGACCGATTTTATGCTCACCCCAAGGTTTTTCGCGATAGATAGGAAACATCCATTGCCCATCAGCAATACCACGGCCCCAGGAGCTGAAAACTTGAAGCTTGACTTTAGAGTGTAGTTTAAACAGCCCATAAAAACCTTGTGTGAGTTGGTAGAACCAGTCAATGTCTTCAACTTGCGTGGTGTCATAACGCCCTAAGATCATCCATACCTTGTCGCTTTTATACTGCACATTGGCCTTATAAACTTCGTAAGGTCGCGATTGTCCCGGAGAGTAGGCGTAAGCGGGGTAGTAGTTAGGGAACAAGCCATTCCACTCACCCATAAACATGTAGCCTATCCCCCTAGGGTCAGCAATGCCTCCACCAACTCCTTGATTCACATATTGATTACCATTTAGGATAGAACCACAGCCCCATGCGCCATTACAATCGTGCTGATGGTTTTGCCACGATTGAAGGTATGTCGTGTTTGTACCCGGTATGTAAGTGTGTGCGGCATCTTGCATGAGACTCTTAGAGTAGCGATCGTAGCGCGTGCTATCATAGGGCATACCACCTAGTGCCCCCCCTACACTTATGCTCCAGCCTTTACCTAAATGCATGGTCGTCTCTAGCTTTCCGGTAAGCTCTACAAAGGTTCCTGTAGGATAAAGCCCTTCTACTGGATTAATAGGCTTATTGTTAAAACCCACCTTAGAGAAGTTAATCAGATCGCCATGAATTTCGTAGGTCAATGCGTCCAAACCACATAACCCCAAAGATGAAGAGGCAAAAATGGCAGGGATAAGCCCACCTAGCCCCGTCTTGGAACTCCGCGTGTAACTCTTTCTTGTTTCTTCCATACTAAAGCACTCCTTTTATAATACGATGAATGGGGGATTCTGACATCCAATCCAGTGCGCCGATTTTAGTATTTTTTTTCTTAAAAAAAGGCTTAGTTTTCTATTTCCTCTAAGTGTCTAAGAGTGTTATCTGTAAACGATTTATCATATCAATTTTTTAGAATTTTAGTGTAACATTGGTCATCATATGACTACGATCTTGGTAGTTGGAATTAAAAGCAGGGTTATTAAACTGAGGAAGGCCAAAATAACCTATACGATACCCTTGATGCACCTGCACACCATAGTATTCAAATTTGACATGGAAAAGAATACTAGGCGTGAAAGCGTAATCAAGACTGAGCGCAGCAGAGTACTCATTGCTACGCCCTTGATGTCCTTGTGCGTTTTTGTTGGCGTTACTCACCCGTCCAAAGATATGCCAAGCAAATTTTTTATACACACTACCCACAGAACCATAGATTGTTGTGGTGTTGGCATTTGTGAGCGCGTCCGCTAGGCCATCGTAAGCACTATTGTCCCAAAAATCATAACCTACAATGCCATAAATGTCATTCACATAGGAAGAGTTATTTCCCATAGGCATGGTGTGGCTACCCAAAAAGGCATCCGAGTTGCCAAAGGTATTATAAAGGCCTAAGATGTAAGTAAACTTATTCCAGCGGAAAATTTGGCGGATATTCAAAGTTACGCCGTATTTACCAACCGGATCGCCATGTGGAGATGCATCCCAAATACTATAAGTTTTTGTAATTGGATCATACCAGCCGGAATCATAAATGGGCACGGTTACCATGAGTAATGTTTGGGATCGAAAACCTACTTGCTGAAAATTTTTATTGGTGTCGTAAATAAGTTTGAAACCCGGAGCGTTGTAAGTCTTGGGGGAAAAATAAAAGAAAGCTTGCGCGCTCAAGCCTTTATAGTCATAAGTTGCGCTCAAGCCATGCCAACCATAGTTAATATATTGGCCATTTTTTTGCAAATAGGGAGTAGTGGCGTAAAATTGATAAATCCAAGAGTTAAAAGCCAAACCGCGTCCAAAAGAACTCCACCACCATAAAGTAAAGTTTTTGACAGGTCTGTAGTAAAGCTCCCAACCCTGATTAGACCCACTCATAAAGTTGATATTAGCCTCGTAACGCCCTAGTTTCATTCCGAAAATATCTTTATAGGAATAATTAATATAGGCGGTATCTAACACATAAGGGCGGGCATGAAAAGCCCCTGAATTGGCCGTTCCATTATATTTAGGATCAAGAAACTGATTAAAAAAATAGCCATGCCAACCACCAATGAAGTTATAGACCACAGAGCCATAAATATCATTATCATGGCCAGCATCCCGCAAGTATTTTGTGGAATCGTAAGGAACTCCAGCAACCGCGCCTCCTAAACTAAAACTTAGCTTGTGATCTGTGGTGTGCTTGGGTAATAAACCTAGCTTGATTTGGGCAAACCCCACAACATCTACAAAACTCTCTGTAGGGAAGATACCCTTAGCAGAATTGAGCTGGGAATGATTAAAGCCAATCTTAGAAAAATTATCCAAGCGCCCTGAAAAACTATAGTCAAAGGCCCCTAGAAAAAGACAACTTAGTATCCAAAGACCTAAGAAACGCCTACACATTACTAAACTCCTCAAACAAATGACCTCATTCTAAAATATTCTCTAACGAAAAGACCTTTTGGAAACTGCAAACAAGTTATAAAAGAAATCCGAAGTTTCATAAATGTTACTAAAAGATACTTAGAATTGGGCTTTAAGGGAGGTCATTAAAAAACTGCGGTTTTGAGTGTTGGGAGTGAAATTTGAATCGTAGGCATTGCTCCCTACTTTATAACCCCTATGCGTGCTCACTTCATGGTAAACAAAACGCACATCACTGGTTACAAAGCGACTCCATCTAAGGCCAATATTGAGCGAAGCGGTCTGCTCATTGGCTCGGGGTGAAAAAGTGAGTTTTCCTAACACACCCCAATAAAGTTTCTTGTACACACCGCCCCCAAAAATAAACCCGGTAACTGCGTTGGGCGAAACCATATTGTCTATCAAGCCTCCATAAACACTATCATCCCGGTAATCAATTCCAATAGGTCCGCCATACCAGCCAATCTTCGCATTGGCATTGCCAATATTTTGATAATACCCACCACCAAAATTAAACTCATTGTAATCAAAACGCTGTTGGGCGTAGATACTTGCCCCCCACGAGCCCAAAGGTGTACCTCTGTAATACTCATTGTAAACATGGGGGCTGTAGATAGGGAAGAGTGCTACAACTTGAGTTAGGGACTTAAAACCTATCCCCTCAAATTTGGGATTGCTGTTATAGTGAAATTTAAAGCCCGGAGCAGTGTAGATGTCAGGAGAAAAATATAGCAAAGGTGAAAAGGCAAGGTGATCGGTATGGTAATCTATGCCAAGTGCGTGGATGCCTAAATTAATTGCTTGCCTATTTTTGTTAGTGGCAGTGATGGGTGCGTACCAATCCCTAATAAACTCCCCCACTGCTAACGCTCTCCCAAAAGAGCTAAACCACCTCGCTTGAAAATGCTTTAAAAACTTGTAAGAAACCTCAAAGCCTTCTGTATAACCACTCAAAAAAGTGGTTTTAGCTGGATACCTCCCGGCAATGAGAGTAAAAGACTTTCCATAATCATAACGCAAATACGCGTTGTAAAGCACATAGGGGCGCGTGTGCTGATCGGATTCTACGGCTGAACTCTTCCAAGGGGCATTGCCCAAAAAACCCCACCAACGCCCCATATAGTAAAACACTTTAGAGCCATAGACTTTTCCGGTGCTCTGATCGACCAAATAACGGGTTGAATCGTAGGTAATGCCTCCCAATCCTCCCCCTACCCCACTGCTAATTTTATGCGCTTGATGTTGCCACAAAGTGGCATCCACTTGGGCTTTAATGGTCATTGTAACAAAGCTTTCAGTGGGAAAAATTCCTTTAGAGGAATTAATAGGAGAGCGATTAAACCCTATTTTAGATACCGACTCGGCAGCTCCGCTCAAGTGGTAATCAAACCCCCACAAAAATACGCCACTGGCAAAAACCAGTCTGCAAATGCGTCCAAGCATTCAAACCTCTATAGGCTTACCTTAATCTCTGTAAAAATGTGGCTTCTATCTTGCTGGGTAGCGGGCTGATCTGGCAAAAAAGGACCATTCCAACCAACTTTATAGCCTTTATGCATATCTACATTGTAGTATTCTACCTTGATGTCTGCGTAAAAATGTTTAGAAAATTGATAACCCATGTTTACAGAAAAAACCTGCTCATTGGCGCGTGGTCCATAGGTGAGTCGCCCTAAGAACCCCCATAAAAATCTATCATGTACCCCCCCCCCAAAGATAAAGCCTGTCAAAGAGTTCGCATCCATCATATAAGAAAGCGAGTTGATAGTATTAGCATAAACACTATTGGTCCAAAAGTCAAAGCCTAAACGACTCCCGTGGTAGCCAATCATCCAGTTAGCATTGCCAAAACTCTTATAAATCCCACCTCCAAAGTTATAGTTGTTGTAGTCAAAGCGTTGTTTGATCATCAGACTATGGGCGTTTTTTCTGGAAATCATGCCAAATTGATAGGTGTTCCAAAAACGCTTGGCATAAAAGGGGTTGAGTACCGTGATGTCTGTTTGTGAACGCCAACCCACCCCTTTAAAATCCGGCTTGCTGTCATAAAGAAGGGTGAAGTTAGGGTCATACTCATTGTTGGGAGAAAAATAAAAGAAAGGCACAATACTAAAGCCTTTATATTGCCATGTAATATAAAAAGCATGCACCCCGGGATTGATTTTTTTGCCATTCGCCAAAACATAAGTTTTTGGTGAATAAAAGTTATATAACCATTCGTTATAAGCAAAACCACGACCAAATGAGCTAAACCACCAAAACTTAAACCGACCTAATTTTAAGGTCATGTCTAACCCCTGTGTGTAACCACTCATGTAGTCTGCTGGAGATTCATAACGCCCGCCTCTAAAGCGAAAGATATCTTTATAAGAGTAATCAATATAAGCGTTGTAAATTACATAGTGGCGCGCGTTGTCTGCATAGCCTTGAATACAATTATACGCCTGACTACCATTTACCCAGTTAATACCTTTAGGAAGAGATTTAGGATCGACATTGCCGGTATAATCAGATAGAGCCTGTAACTCTTGCGCGCTCATTCCTGCATAATCAGCCTGTGAGCCTCCGCCCAACCCATACCAACATTGCCCCTGAGGTTTCTGTCCCACTAGCCCTGCCCAGTAACCAAAGTAGTTCCAAGCCATGTCGCCATAGGGCTTACCCGTAGCTTGATCAATCAAGTGTTTTGTGCCATTGTAGATCAACCCTCCGCCCATGCCTCCTAAACTCCCTGAGAGATGGTGCCCATCGGCTGTAGCACTCTTAGAGAGCAATTCGGGGAAATCTAGTTGCAAATACCCCACAACGGTCATAAAGGTTTCTGTAGGATAAAGCCCTTTTGCAGTATTGATAGGTTTGTTATTAAAACCCACTTTAGCAAAGGACTCCACCCCCGCCTTAAACTTAGCAAAGGATTCCAAATTACGCCAATCCAGTGCTTCTGCTTGGTTCAGTAGTCCCAACACCGCTAATAAACTCTTAGAAAGCAAGGTAATTCTTTTCAATGCGTGTCCCTTATGTGTGATGAGGAATAAATGCTAGCGCACGCCCAACACTCTATATTTACCTTTGAGTAATAATAGCATGCTAGGTGTGATTTTTTTCTCAGTTTGCCCACTCTTTTAAGAAATCCTTAAAATGTTGCTACCAAACTTGTAGTGAGACTACTACGATCTTGATACCCGCCCCCACAATAAAGCGTGGGAGAAGAAACGCAAGGCTTATTCCACCCCGCTTGGTATCCCTTGTTGGTGTGCATGCCAAAATAAGCTAAAGTTATGGTTGCGCTTAAGATTTTATTAAAGGTATAACCTAAAAGCAAGGTAACTCTACCATCATAAGAAACTGGAGCACTACTCCACTGCCATTGCATCTCCCAAGTGAATGTATCTTTAAAATGCTTCCCTCCATAACCAAAGTTGCCCGTTACAGCATCTGCCTTGAGTGCGGTACCATAGCCCCCTGCATAGATACTATTACCCCCTGAGAGTACCCCAGCAGGGTTGCCCATATTCCCTACTTTGTAATTAGGGTTTTGAAAATTCTTAAAAAAAGTACCCACAACAAAAAATTCATCAAAATCAAATCGTTGCTTGATTGCCAAACTCTGTCCCGTGTGTGTTGTAGGAGTATTAAAGGCGTATTTGCGCGCACCCTTACTATTAACAAGCATCCATGGATAATAAATGGGAAAGAAGGCAAGTAAAGTTGTTTGAGAGCGAAAACCTCGTCCGGCAAAGTTAGGATTGCTATCCCAAACAACCTTGAAACCCGGAGCGTTAAAAATCTTGGGAGAGAAGTAAAAAAAACCCTCTAACTGAAGCTTGTGCCGTGAATAGTTGAATTGCACGGCATGCGTACCCAAGAGAATTTCATGACCATGTGCGTCCCAACCGCCTTGAGCGTTTTTAGTGTAATTACCGGACATGGTAGGGCGTGCAGCATACCAATCTTGAATGTAGGAGCCGTACGCAAAAGCGCGCCCCCAAGAGCTAAACCAAGTTAGACGAAAATCCTTGCCACCCCCATAAACCTCAAAACCCTGTGTCCATCCACTGCGATACTCCATCCCAGATTTGTAACGCCCTCCTTTAAAACCAAAGTAATTTTTATAATTGTATTCTATGTAGGCATCGCTAAAAACATAGTAGCGATTATTATTATTCAACATAGCATTGTTGATTTTCTTGTTGTGAGATATGAATGCTGGGTCTACATCTGTATCAAGAAGATTGAGGTCTCCATCCCAAAAACCATTGTAGTAGCCAAAGAAGTCATTGACTGCAGACCCTTCAATAGAGTTTTTGGTGCCATCATAGAGCACTCCTCCCACTATACCTCCGATCTTGGTCTTGATCGTATGGGGGGAATCTTTGGGAGAAAAATCTAAGTCCAAACCTAAATACCCAGCAATAGTAGCATAGCGTTGAGTAGGATAGATACCCTTTGTGCGATCAATTTTAGAGTTGTTGAAGCCAATGAAAGCAGATTGATCGGCAAAACCCCCCAATTTATAGGAAAAAGCGTCCAAAGAGCCAGCACTCAAGGCCAAAGAACCCGCAAAAATCATTAGAGAAACCCCTGAGGTTTTCCGTCTATGCGACCCATCTTGCATGAAGCCTCCTAAATTAGGGATAGTGGTGCTACCTAGCTACACTCTTTATCAGAAGAGCAGCCCGCTGCAACTTTTTTATTGTTGCAAAATTCTTTGGAGAATCCGTATAAGATATGGCCTTTTTCTTGTATAAAATAGATGGCACGCTACACATAGTAACCAAAAATGCCATATATGAGCCGCTACAAAGATGGGGCTTGTGCTACAAAGTTCAAAGCTTCTTGTAAGCTGGGCATATCAACGATGCTCAAAGTGGACTTATTGCTCAATCTCTTGTTAAGATTTTTAAGAACGCTAGTACCAAATTCAAGGTAATAGGGTGTGCTAGACTCGCAAGATTGTAGGCAGGTGTCATAGAGCACGGGTTGGATTAACTGCACACCCAAATATTTTAGAGCGTCTTCTTTAGATTGATAGGGTGAGCCATTGGCATTAGATAGCACACCAAAACTATAGGTGTCCTCTAAACTTTCCGCCAAGATTGCCTTAAAATCTTCGAGCATGGGGGTCAAAATGGGGCAGTGGCTCACAACACTCATGGGTAACATCACTAACTTTTTAGCCCCTAAATCTTTAGCCTGCAGTGTTTGCAAAATTTCTTTATACCCCGCTAACACCACTTGAGAGCCATTAAAATTGGCGGTGTAAATCACTTGCCCTTTTTCTCTAGCCTGTGTGCAAAAATCTATAAGACTTTCTTTAGATGCGCCTAAGACTGCCAACATCCCCAACTCTTTAGGGCTTTGCGCGCACACATTTTCCATCAAACGCCCTCGCTCAAACACTAATTTTAAGCCCTTTTCAAAAGACAACGCCCCACTAGCTCCATTGGCACTAATTTCGCCCAAAGAGTGTCCCAAAGCCATGTCTGCAGAAAAAGAGCCAACTTCAGCTATAAAAGCCCTAAAAGCCACCATAGACACTAAAAATAACGCGCTCTGTGTATAGGGGCTTTGGTTTAATAATTCATTTTCTTCCCAAAGTAAGGCTTGCATGCCTGTCTTTAAAACATCACTAGCCTCTTCAAACATCTCTCTAGCCAATTTAAGATGATTGTAAAAATCCTTACCCATGCCCACATGCTGAGAACCTTGTCCTCCAAATAATAGAACTGCCATTTTCGTCCTTTTTAAAAAGTGTAACCTAAAAATACCAAGTGTGAGAAACAAACATACTATAGTCGCGCACAAATTTAGACCCAAGTTCGGTGTCAAAAGGGAACTTAAATCCCACTTCAATAGAGATATCATGGTAGAGGATCACGGTTTGAAAACGAATGCCTACCTGACCAAAGAAGCGAAAAAAGGTATCTTTAAAGCGCAAACTTGTAAAAGAGCGGTAATTTTCGATCAAAAAATTACGAGAAAAACGCGAAGTGGTCCAAGTATTGCCTGCAATCATCATGCCATAGAAAAACCCCCAAACATTCAAAGGATTTTTGTTGTATTCTAGTACGATGTCTGCGCCTACTCCATAAGTAAACATGTTAGTTTCTATGTTGCTGTTTTTATCTAAAAGCACAAAACCATAATCTAAAAACCCGTAATAACGGCTATACAGCCAACGATCTAAGGGGTTGTATTCATAGCCAAAAAGAATCCCCGCTCCCTCAATGATGCGTGTGTGTTTGACACGCGTGCCATTTGTATCTGTATAAAAATGCATCACCCCTAATTGGTACTGACTTAAAAGAAAGGTGCGACTCTTAGCTGCATACAAAAAGCAGATGGACAAAACCCCTACAATGCTTAAGTAACGCGCAAAAATGCCTAGTCCTAGTAATTGTGATTGAGAGGCGAGCTCAAATTATCCTCGTGATTGTTCCAATTTTGCAAAATATTATTGCTTTGAGGAGTAAACATAGGCCCTGTGGATCGTGTAGCATCTTGAATAGCATTCTCTGTATCAATGATACGCTCAAGCCTCTGCGTGGTTTTTGCATCATCTATCTTATGTTCAAGATTTTCTAGGGCGGGGTCTTGTGCCTGAGTCATCTTTGTTGGTGCCATAGGAGTGGCTTTGCTGGACTTGGCCGTATCCTTACAAGCTCCCAGTAATACGCACAACACGGCAAAGGCGCAATATTGAAGCAAGCCGGCCATGGATCTCCTTTTTGGGCTATAATAACATGAAAACTTAAATGGATGTGGTGTGCCAAAAATAATTGAGGAAACAGATTTAAATCTTAGTTTGCCCCTATCTGATTTTTTGCAGCTTCTCCTCCAACCGCCTAAAGGTTACACCGCTTACACTTTATTAGAAACACTTCAAATTGGTCAAGAGGGTTGCCTAGAAGTGCGTAAACTTGGCACTCATGCGGGCAAAATTCTTAAAATCAAAGCCTTAGCTCTTGCCTTTAATCAAGAGATTGATCTCATTTGTTTTAACTATACCCCTTACCATAGCAAGGCTTTTTCACAATCTCGCTATTTTGTCTATGGCAAAATCAGCGTAAATCCCTATTCTAAGA
>NZ_FZMQ01000004.1:18418-70062 GCF_900197855.1 Helicobacter cynogastricus
GACTTGGCCGTATCCTTACAAGCTCCCAACAGTAATACGCACAACACGGCAAAGGCGCAATATTGAAGCAAGCCGGCCATGGATCTCCTTTTTGGGCTATAATAACATGAAAACTTAAATGGATGTGGTGTGCCAAAAATAATTGAGGAAACAGATTTAAATCTTAGTTTGCCCCTATCTGATTTTTTGCAGCTTCTCCTCCAACCGCCTAAAGGTTACACCGCTTACACTTTATTAGAAACACTTCAAATTGGTCAAGAGGGTTGCCTAGAAGTGCGTAAACTTGGCACTCATGCGGGCAAAATTCTTAAAATCAAAGCCTTAGCTCTTGCCTTTAATCAAGAGATTGATCTCATTTGTTTTAACTATACCCCTTACCATAGCAAGGCTTTTTCACAATCTCGCTATTTTGTCTATGGCAAAATCAGCGTAAATCCCTATTCTAAGAACCTCCAAATTGTTAATCCTACAAGAATCGATCAACCTCAAAGTATCGCCTTACATTTTAAACCAAATGCACGGCAAATCCCCGCCTTCAAAGAGCAAAAAACTAAGAATTATCAAGCGTTTTGTCTAAGTGTGATCCATGCTAATAGTCTTGCTAAACTGACACAAATAGGTATCCCTGCCAAAATCATAGATGCGTTAGAGAGGATTTTTTACCCCACTTTGGAATTCGTAGAGCAATTCAAAGCGCATAAGGGATTTTTTGGAATTTATCTACAAGCACTCAAGTATATAGAAGCTTTTGTTTATATGCGTGCCTTGAACACTAAGAAGTGGAGGTTTCAAAGCAAATTTAGCGGACATGCTAACTTAGAAACCCTGCAGAATTTTCTTACAGCCCTACCCTTTACTCTCACCTCAGATCAACAAAAAGCCATTGCAAACATCCAAACAGATATGCAAGGCGAAATGGCGACAAAAAGACTCATTATGGGTGATGTGGGATGTGGCAAAACAATCGTCATTCTAGCTAGCGTGGCTTTGACCTTCCCTTATAAAAGTCTTTTGATGGCTCCTACGAGTGTACTAGCCAAACAACTCTATCAAGAAGCTCTGAAATTTCTCCCCCCCTATATTAAGGTATCTCTTCTCTTGGGAGGCAACACATCTAAGAAAATTAGAGAAGAGGTGAATCAAAGCACTTTTATTGTTGGCACCACTACCTTACTATATGCCTCATTGGATACAAAAGAAGTGGGGCTTGTGATCAGCGATGAGCAACACCGCTTTGGAAGCAAGCAACGCCATGATTTGGAACTCTATGCGCGCTCAGAAATAGGGGGTTTGGTCTGTAGCCCGCATTATTTGCAGTTTTCAGCCACACCTATCCCACGCACTTTAGCCATGATGGAGGCGAAGTTTATTAAAACAACCTTGATTAAGAATAAGCCCTATGCAAAGGATATTGCTACAATTCTTATTGACAAGACTCATTTTCAAGCTCTCTTGCGCCACATCCACGCTCAGATCAATTCTAGTAAACAGGTCGCTATTATTTACCCTCTTGTTGAAGAGAGTGTGCGGCAAGATTATATGTCTCTTAGACAAGCAGAAAACTATTGGAAGACACATTTTGAGGGTGTGTATACCGCAAGTGGTAAAGATGCTAACAAAGAGGAAATCTTAGAAAGTTTTGCCAAAGAAGGACATATTCTGCTAGCTACAACCCTCATTGAAGTGGGGATTAGTTTACCTAAGCTCTCAACCATTGTCATTGTTGGGCCTGAACGCTTGGGGCTGGCCACTCTGCACCAGCTTAGAGGTCGTGTGGCAAGACTTGGAGGAAAAGGGTATTGTTTTCTATTCACTCATCATATTCACGACACTCGCTTGCGCGCTTTTAGTCAAACCCTAGATGGGTTTGAAATCGCCAATTTAGACCTTAAGCACCGGAGTGCAGGCGACCTTCTGCAAGGTACACAACAGAGCGGGGCGCATTTTGATTATTTGGATTTAGCCACCGATCAAGATGTGATCGCACAAGCGAGCATTTTATTTTAGATATGAACCTAAAGACTATTGTATTATCCATGTCTATTGTGCTATACTTAACTTTTCAAACTCTAGTTTATTGAGGAGCATATATGGATATTAGCATGCAAGGGAGCTATGCCAAACCCACTGAAGTGGGTCGCGTAGCTGAGTACGATTACTCCATCGCCCGCCTTTTCATTATCGCTATGATCGCCTTTGGTGTCGTTGGCATGGTGATTGGCGTTATTTTGGCTTTTCAATTGGCCTTTCCAAAGTTGAATTATATTTTGGGTGAATATGGCATCTTTGGGCGTTTACGCCCCTTGCATACTAATGGGGTAATCTATGGTTTCACTTTAGGAGGCATTTGGGCAAGTTGGTATTATATTGGACAAAGAGTCCTAAAAATTACCTACCACGATCATCCTTTCTTAAGAGCTGTGGGCTACTTGCATTTTTGGCTTTGGATTGTTGCTCTTGTGTTGGGTGTTTTGAGTCTGTTTGCAGGCATTACGCAGAGTAAGGAATACGCCGAATTGGCTTGGCCTTTGGATATTTTGGTCGTGATCGTGTGGGTGCTTTGGGGAATTAGCATGTTTGGGAGCATGGGTGTGCGCCGTGAAAATACCATTTATGTTTCTTTGTGGTATTACATTGCCACCTATGTGGGTATTGCTGTGCTTTACATTTTTAATAATCTTTCCATCCCAACTTATTTTGTTGCCAATATGGGAAGTCTTTGGCATTCTATTTCTCTTTATGCGGGTAGCAATGATGCTTTAGTGCAGTGGTGGTGGGGGCATAATGCTGTAGCCTTTGTTTTTACAAGTGGCGTGATTGGTACAATTTATTATTTTTTGCCCAAGGAAAGCGGACAGCCTATTTTTTCCTACAAATTGACTCTTTTCTCCTTTTGGAGTCTCATGTTTGTCTACATTTGGGCAGGCGGACACCACTTGATCTATTCCACCGTTCCTGATTGGGTACAAACCCTCTCTTCTGTTTTTTCTGTGATTTTGATCTTGCCCTCATGGGGGACAGCGATCAACATGCTTTTGACCTTGCGGGGGCAGTGGCATCAACTCAAGGAATCTCCTCTTATCAAATTCTTGGTTTTAGCTAGCACCTTTTACATGCTCTCTACCCTAGAAGGCTCTATCCAAGCGATCCGTTCAGTGAATGCGCTAGCTCACTTCACCGATTGGATTATTGGACATGTGCATGATGGTGTGCTAGGTTGGGTAGGTTTCTCCCTCATTGCTGCGGTTTACCACATGGTGCCCCGTGTTTTCAAAAGAGAAATTTACTGCGCCAAATTGATGGATATTCAGTTTTGGTTGATGACTTTGGGGATTGTGCTTTACTTCTCCTCAATGTGGGTAGCAGGTATCACGCAAGGAATGATGTGGCGCGATGTGGATCAGTATGGCAATTTGGTCTACCAGTTTATTGATACTGTGCGGGTGCTTATCCCTTACTATGTCATTCGTGGAATTGGAGGCAGTCTCTATCTTGTAGGCTTTTTCATCTTCCTATATAATGTGTTGATGACTATCCAAAAAGGACGCGTGCTTGAAAAAGAGTCTGCTTACGCCACCCCCATGCACGGCTGTAGCTCGCATTAAGGAGACCTCATGTTTAGTTTTTTAGAAAAAAACCCTTTTTTCTTTACTTTAGCATTCGTAGTTGCTTTTGCGATTGCGGGGATCGTAGAAATTCTGCCTAACTTTTTCAAATCAGCGCGCCCCATTGAGGGACTCAAACCCTACAGCGTTTTAGAGACAGCAGGTCGCCAAGTTTACATTCAAGAGGGATGTTACAATTGCCATTCTCAGCTCATTCGTCCTTTCCAAGCAGAAGTGCAACGCTATGGAGCTTATAGTTTAAGTGGAGAGTACGCCTATGATCGCCCCTTTTTGTGGGGGTCTAGGAGGATTGGCCCTGATTTACATCGTGTGGGTGATGTACGCACCACTGCATGGCATGAAAAACATATGTTTGATCCAACAAGTGTTGTACCCGGAAGTATCATGCCTGCATATAAACATCTCTTCAAAAAAGATAGCGATTTTGAAACGGCTTATGCTGAAGCCTATACAGAGAAAAAAGTCTTTGGCGTGCCCTATGATGCACCTAACGGAGTTAAGTTAGGAGATGTCAAAGAAGCTAAGGCGCGTTTTTTAGCCGAGGCTAAAGCCATTGTTGACAACATGCAAAACCCTCAAATTGCCGCGGCACTTAAAGAGGGAAAAGTCAAGGAAATCGTAGCTCTGATTGCCTATCTTAATAGCTTAGGTCAGGCTAGAATTGATTTTGCTGGGGCACATGCAGGTTTAGCCTCTTCTGCTTCAACACCTGCTAATGCTAACAAGGAGTGAATATGGATTTAGATGTGATTAGAGGGTTTGCCTATGCCTTTTTTACGATCCTTTTTACCATTTTTCTTTATGCCTACATTGTAAGCATGTATATCAAGGACAAAAAGGGCATTACTGATTACGAACGCTATAGCCAGTTGGCATTGCAAGATGAGTTACACGATACGCCCATTGAACCGCGTTCCTCCCTATTCCAACACAAAAGAGGCTAAATGGACATCCTAAAAGATCATATTAACTCGTTCGCACTGGTTGCAGCTCTTGTGATTTTGGTCGTAACTTTGAGCATCAGCTCTTCTTTATTTAAGGCGATGCGTGAGAAAACCAATGAGGGCGTACTTTACAACAATGGACATAAGTTTGATGGCATTGGTGAGTTTCTCAATAACATTCCTACAGGTTGGGTTGTGAGTTTTTTAGTGGCTATTACTTGGGGTGTGTGGTATATTTTTCTTGGTTACCCAGTATTTAGCTACTCTCAGATTGGCGAGTATAATAAAGAAGTTGCTCACTACAATGAGAATTTTGAAACTCGCTGGAAAAATCTTAGTAAAAAAGACCTTGAGCAAATGGGACAAGGGATTTTCTTGGTTCAATGTTCGCAGTGTCACGGATTAGAAGCAACAGGTTTGGACAATACGGCTAGGAATTTGGTCAAATGGGGCAAGGAGGAGGGAATTATGGAAGTCATTGCACAGGGTTCTGTGGGCTTAGGCTATCAAGCAGGAGAGATGCCTCCTCTTGAGATGTCTGCTGAAGACGCTAAGGCTGTGGCCAGTTTTGTAATGGCCAAAATTTCTGATTTAAAACATACAAAAAATCCCCAACTTATCCAAAAAGGTGCCACTATTTTTGCTAACACCTGTGTAGCCTGTCATGGCGTTGGTGGCAAGGGACAGGGGGGTATGGCAGCCGACCTGACTCATTATGGCACTCAAACCTTTTTAAAGGAGATTTTAGACAAGGGCAAAAAAGGACATATTGGAGAGATGCCCAGCTTCGCCTATAGACACTTCAATGATATACAAGTGAGTGCGCTAGCACACTATATTCAATCCTTGCAAGGAGAAGAGTAATGAATGGTTTGTTTGGTTTAAATGGAATCTTGGGTTGTTTAATAGTGGTTCTCATCCTCTTGGGTGTTGTAGGCTTCTTTGGTTTTCAGGCTGTTAAAATCCAACAGGTAGAGGCCACACACCCTTACCACCTCAATGCTGATAAAATTGAGATGTTTGAAAAAAATCACCAATTCTACCAAGTTAAGGAATAAATATGTTTACAGGGATGGAAAAACTGCTCGGCTTGTTTTTGTTCGCTTTATTTATTATTACCGTGGTGCTCTATTTCTTAAAACCAAGTTTTCTTTTTGCTGTCTGATGCCTAGAGGCAGGCGCATTCTTTTTGCGCTTCTTTGCGCCTTAAGTTGTCTAAAAGCCCAAGAGAGTTTCGTGCAGGATAATCGCGATCAGCATCTTGTGTCTAAAAGTGCGTCCTTGATAGAGCGTGTTTCTGACGAACTCTTAAAAAAGTCTGGGGTGCGCTTGGTGGTTTTTTTAGGAGGGGATCGATTGCAGACAAAACAAGAACGCTTGTCTTATCAACACACACGCCTACAAGATTTATCTGCACCCTATGTGGCTCTTTTTGCCTATTATCAGGCTAAAAAAATTGCCATCGTATCTAAGCCCGCAGATTTAATTGATATAGACGAGATTTTCTTTGAACGCATCGCTCCTTTTTTACCTAGAAAGTGGGAGGATGACATGGCTAAAAACAATGCTCGTTTTTCTTTTGCATTGCTCAATGGTTACACCTATATGGCCGATGCGCTTGCACAGAAGTATCATATACACCTAGAAAACAATATTCAGGAAGAGCGCGCGAATAGTTGGGTAAAAACCACGCTTTATGTATTGCTCTGTACCCTTTTAGCTCTGTTTTTCTATGGGTATTTTTTTGGAGTCAAAAGACATGGAGACTAAAGAAAAAAATTACTGGCCTTTGGGTATTTTAAGCGTGTTGCTTCTGGGGGTATTATTGGTAAGCGCGCTAGTAGTGGTGGCCATCAAGTACACACCTAAAAGCGACAATTCTTATTTAAGTCAGCACACTTATACGGATGCGCACATTAACACTATGATTGCCCATTACCGCGCTTTTCTACAAAATTACAATCTCACTCTACAAAGCACAGATCAGAGTCTCACCCCTCCATTTCCCTATTATCTCAACTCTAGTACCCCTCTTTTACATCTACATCTTAGAGCCAACAAAATGCGACTTGTCTTTGCAAAACTTCAAGAGACTACCCCACCTTTGAATGTTTCTGTGATACTGGTAGACATGGCAAAAGCACGCCCCCTTGAGCAACCTAAATGTTTAGAAGATCCTAAAGAGATCGTTTGCACACTCAATCCCTTCAACCTCCCTAGGGAGGGGAACTACAAAATTCTAGTTAGAGTAGGCTTTGACAAGGGTTACATTCCCCTCATTCAGCCCGTTTACGCGCGCGCTAAAAAGTAAAGGTGTAGTTGATATACCAAGAATAGAGTCTCCTGATATATAGCGTTCCTTCATTTTTAGTTCTTAGGAAAGGGTTGTTTTTGAGCATAGGGAATTTGATCCCTCCCTCTATACTGCTATGTTTTAGAATACGCAACCTGCCTCCAACGTTCAATAGATATTGAAAAGCCGTAGGTTTTTTATTGAGCCCTACATAAGTCAGAGCAAGGTCTTTAAAATCGGGTGTCGCCAAAAGCCAAGAATTGCCTGCAAGTTGCACACCCCCAAATACCCCTAAGGCAATCGCCTGATTATTAATGATATTAAAGATTAAATCCACTCCACCGCCATAGGTGAGCATGTTGGGTTCAACAGGTTTGTTGCTACCGACAAGTTGCTGCAAAATTCCCATAACATTAATCTGACAATTAGGCATGTTAAATTTAGGGGTGGGAACAGATGGGATACCACCTCCTACCTGAGGAATACCGGGAATATTCTTAGGCACACCTGCGGGAAAGCCGGGAATAGTAGCAAAAGTGAATGGGCTTCCACCTTGAAAATCACATTTAATTGGGTCGGGACTAGCCGTATTCTGACGACTGAATTGGATACCAGAGGTATGGGCGTAGTCAAAAAAACCATAGGCTTTTATGCCTATAAATCTACCCATGAAAAACTGATAGCCAAGCTGTAATCCAAAACCCTTCATAGGAGCCTCAACTTCGGTTGTTTGGCCTCCATCTTGCATACGCAACTGCGCCTTACCTTGTTGGTAGCCACCTCCGATGAAAATTCCACTTCCATCTGCAGCCCCCAAAAGAGAAGTCAAAAAAAGAGCAATTGGCGATTTAGTGCGCATGCTTAATCCTTTTTATTTAGATTTAAATTAAATAAATTTTTACTAAATCGGCCAATCGTTGCTAATTTTTAGTTTAAAAAATTAAACTTTAGAAGTCGCGCAAATAACTAATTTGAAATGCATATAAACGGCGCACATCTGCGCTTAGAGTTTCCCCCTGCGCATTGGTAAGACTAAAATAGCGATGCGTGATAGTGGGTACTTTGATACCTAATTCTACCCCATTATGTTTAGCAAATTGTGCCCGAAGAGCAAAATTAACAAGAAACTGGAAGTTAGCGGGGCTATAGCTAGAATTTTTATGCGTACTCGCATAACTTCGAAGGTCTTTTTGAATGGAGCTCGCCCAACTATCCCCTGCAAACTGAATCCCTAACGCCATACCAAAAATAAAACGCTTGTTGGTGTAAAAGTTATAGAGCATGTCTATCCCAACACCATAGGTATAAAGATTAGCATAGTATTGCCCGGCATAGCTATCTTTTTCTGTAAAAGTAGTGTTTCCAAATGCAAAAGGATTGTCGCTCGATCTAAGCACACCAAAACGACTATGGTTATAGTCAAAAAAGCCAAAATAACGCACACCGATATTGTGTTTTTTACCAAAGAGTTGCTTATACCCGATGGAAACCCCTGCACCCATCAAAGGAGGAAATTGCATAGTGGGGTTGACAACCCCACTAGAGCTAGCATAGTGTATCATATTGGCAATCGAGCTAGCTTGATAATTGAAGCCTGCAAAAAAACTCGAGTGTTCCCCAATCCAAGCATCTTTCTTGGCGGGGGCTTTTTTAGCAACTACCGCTGTGGGCTGTTTTGCGGTTTTTTTTTGTGCTTGTTCATGTCCATGCTCATGCTCCTCCTCATGGTCATGGTGTTCAAGCTCTTGCATTTTTTTGGCATCTTCAAGAAGCTGATCACCTCCGCTACTTCCGCTAGGAATACCTGTAAGAGGTGTATCTCCAAAACCTCTGATTCCCACAGCCCCTAAAGAATTAAGTGTCAATGCGCCTAGTGCTATGCTTTGCATCCATAGCAAACAAGGCCTGTAGAAATTGCTAAAAATCTCAGTCTCATGGTTATCCATGTGCGGAATCCTTGCTCAATTATTATTAATTGATAATATTATCATATTACTTAATACTTGCTAAAGTCTAAAAAAAAATTTTATTTTATTTTGTAATACTGAATATAAACATTAATTTAGTATTCTAAGTTATTCTATGTTAGAATGGACTAATTAATATTGCGCCTTTTGGGGGTTGCATGTTTTTTACTTTAAAAAGTTTCGGTCTGGCGTGTTTGGTGTTGCTTCCGTACGCTCTTTTTGGTTTGGATCGTCATGTTTTTGTACCTAGGACTAAAGCGCACCTTAGGGAACTTTTAAAAAATCCGAAAATCTCTCTTTCTAAGATCAACACTCGCTATATCAAAGACATGAGTTATCTATTTTGCTTACGAGCACCCTTAGAAAAGAAAGGAATCTGCACTCCTTATCGAGAAAATTTTTCTGGGATTGAAACTTGGGATGTGAGCCATGTGGAAAATATGGAGGGTATGTTTATGAATCAAGTGCGCTTTAATCGCTCCCTGAAACGCTGGAACACTAGCCATGTCAAAAATTTTAGCTACATGTTTGCCAATGCCACTAGCTTTAACCAACCCTTAAACTCTTGGAACACTTCTAGGGGTGTGGATTTTAGCTACATGTTTGCCAATGCCACTAGCTTTAACCAACCCTTAAACTCTTGGAACACTTCTAGGGGTGTGGATTTTAGCTACATGTTTTATCAAGCCAAAAGTTTCAACCAACCTCTTAACCGCTGGAATCGTTGGCAGCGCAACAATACCACCCCTCAAAAATTTAGCTACATGTTTGCCAATGCCACGCAGTTTAAACAGAATGTCCGCATGTGGAAAGATTTAGAAAATGCCCAAACACAGGGTATGTTTTTGGGTACAAAAGTTAAACCTCTTCCATCTCTCTCTCAAAATACACCTCCTAATCTTTTAAAATTCCTCCACTATCCCAAAAATAAACAAGAGCTCATCGCCCTTTTAAAAGACCCTACAATCCCCCTAGAAAGTATTAATACGGGTCTTATTGAGGACATGAGCTATCTTTTCTGCGACAAGGAAAGTATTTACACGCGCCTAAAACAACTTCCTATTAAAAATGGTTCTTTGTGGGCAACACGAGATAGCGAATATAACCAAATTTTGGAATTTTATAACCATTGTAGCACCTTAGAAAATCGCACAAATTTGGAGGGGATTGAGACTTGGGATGTGAGTCATGTTAAAAATATGGAAGCAATGTTTATGGGGCGTAAAGTGGAAGTCTCGCTCAATAACTGGGATACAAGCAGTGTTATCAATATGAAAGCAGCATTTGCCTTTACCACCTTCAACCAACCCTTGGATGCGTGGGAAATGCAACATGTGCAAGACAGCAGCTTCATGTTTTATGGTTCTCGAGACTTCAATCAATCTTTAAATGATTGGGATGTGAGCCACATTCAGAATATGAGCTACATGTTCAGCCTCACTTACCACTTTAATGGCAATATTACCGCATGGAAACCTATGAGTGCGACCAATCTACAGGGCATGTTTAAATACGCCACCGCATTTAATCAACCTATCGGCTCTTGGAATGTCAGTCATGTTAGTAATATGTCCTATCTTTTTTATGGGGCTTTTGTGTTTAACCAACCTCTCAATACTTGGAATGTGAGTCATGTAACTGACATGCAAAAAATGTTTTTTTACGCTAAAAGTTTTAATCAGGATATTTCTAATTGGAATATCCAAAAAGTTACCAACATGTACAAGATGTTTGCCTATGCTCAAAGTTTTAATCAAGATTTAAGTAGGTGGCATCTTGATCAGGCAAATGCGCAGTGCATGTTTTTCCATGCAAGTGGGATGAAAACCTTTGTTGCCACCTATAATCTAAACTGCACTTAACCTAGAGTTTGACACAAATTCAAAAAAGTTTCCATCGTATGCTTGGCTAGGGCGCGTGTCATTTTTGGATGGCATGGCAAAGAGAGAGTGGCCTTATAAAAATCTTGGGCTTGGGGCAAATGTATTGTTCCTAAGCGTTCCTGATAGAGCTTAAAGGTATGTATGGGTTTGTAGTGTACTTGCACGCCAATTTGTGCCTTCAATAAGCTCTCTAGGAGTGCAGATTTAGTGTCCCAAAGAGTAGGATTGAGTAAGACAGAGTAGAGGTGATTAGAACTTTTGATGTGGGAAGGTAAACTAGCATGAATAGAAGTAGCACACGAGCTATTTTCTAAAAGGCTGTCATAAAGGGCCGCAATTTCTTCACGCACAGCCACAAAACGATCGAGTTTAGAGAGTTGGCTCAAACCCAAAGCACTTTGAAGCTCGTTCATCCTAAAATTATAGCCATAGTCTAAAACCTCCACATTAAAACCTTCATTCCTAACCCCGTGCGATCTAAGTAACTTGAGTTGTTCATAAAGGGATTGACTATTTGTGGCGACTAAGCCTCCTTCAGCGGTTGTGATAGACTTAATAGCGTGCAGACTGAAAATAGTTGCATCAGCCAAAGAACCTATCTTTTGTTGCTTGTAACTCCCTCCTAAAGCATGAGAACTATCTGAAATAAAAAAAAGTTTGTGCTTTGCACAAAACTCTTTAATGGATTCCACTTCCACACTCTTACCTCCATAATCTACGCTAATGACAGCCTTAATTTTTTGGCGATCGGGACATAGATTGTATGTTTCTTCTAACAAACTAGGATCAAGGTTGCCATCTTTGCCAATATCACAAAATACGGGGGTCGCTTGACAAGCCAACAGCATATTAGTAGTGGCTACAAAGCTGATGGGTGTGGTGATAGCGTATGTATCGGAGAACCCTAAGGCCTTATAAGTCATAAATAGGGCTGAGGTTGCGCTATTGCAAGCGATCACATATTGTACCCCTAAGTAGCTAGCTAATGCACTTTCAAAAGCAGTTAATAAAGACCCCTGCGTCAGATGTGTGCTTTGCAAGGCGCGCGCCACAGCCTCTATGTCTTCTTGATCGATACACTGAGTGCTATAGGGATTCACAGACTTTCCTTTTAAACATCATAATTAAAGAGGTGATTTGAAAAATTTACCGGAAGCAGAAAGTTTTAAATCCAGTGGGTGAAAAACAAAAAGTCCCCGCATACGCGGGGAAAAATAAAACGATCTTAGTTGTTTTTACCACAACCACAACCGCCACTTTTATTGTGAGATTTATCGTGGTTGGTATTGCAACTATTGTTGTTATTATTGCTATTGTTCATAGTGTTCTCCTTTCTAAAAAATATCGGAAACTCAAGTTTCCATGCTCAGTATAACTAAAATTCTTTAATGCAAGTTTCTAAGATTTGCCTAACTTGTGCGTTATGTTGTAAAAATTCTTGATGTGCCTGTGGTCCAACATAGTTGCTCACACAAAAAACCCCCATACTAGGAATTTTAAATGCTTGCGCCACGCTGAGCACCGCGAAAAACTCCATATTTTCTAAATCGATACCAGCATGACACATCTGTTTAGCAAAGCTAGAATCGGTGTGGATGTAGTTACTAGAATTGAGTTTGGCACTAGGTAAGTCTTTAGATTCAAAAAGCGCGCTCTGCACCTCAAGGTAATTTTCTAGGGGCGTGTAACTTTGCGCTTTAGCAAAGCTTTGCTCAATTTGGTAAGCCTCTTTGCTCTTGAAGAGGTGCAAAAGGGGGACTTGTTTAGAATACGCTCCCGCACTGCCCACAAAAATTAACTCTGAAGGTCTCTCTAAAAGGCAAAGTCTAGTTAGACAAATTGTGCTCTCAATCAGTCCTACACCAATGCTTTTAGCTCCCGATAAACTTTCCATTTTGCCCGCACATACAAACATAAATGTCCCTTTAAGCAGTTCTTAGACTATTTTATACTAAAGTGCGCCCATAATGAAAGCCAAAGACGCTTCTCCACTTAAAAAAGCCTTTAAAGACCTCCAAAGAGACAATGTCAAGATCACTTTGGCGATTGTGTTCGTGGTATGTATTGCTGGCATGTCTTTAATTCTAGGGCATGCGCATGCACATCTTCCTCTGCTAGCTTTAGCAGCTGTGGTAGGGGGATATATGGCCATGAATATCGGAGCCAATGATGTCGCCAACAATGTAGGACCTTTAGTCGGTTCACAAGCGATTACCTTGAGCATGGCTATTTTATTGGCAGCTCTGTGTGAGGTTTTAGGGGCAGTACTTGCCGGATCAGATGTGGTGCAAAGCATCAAGGGCAAAATTATTAATCCTATGCATGTTCATGATGGCGTTGTTTTTGTGGGCATGATGCTCTCAGCCTTGCTTTCTGGGGCTATTTGGCTACATTTAGCTACAGCTATTGGTGCGCCCGTTTCTACCACACACTCTATTGTGGGCGGAGTGTTGGGCGCGGGTTTGATGGCTGGAGGTATGAGGGCTGTAGAATGGCATTTTTTAGGGGGAATTGTGGCAAGCTGGATCATCTCTCCGGTAATGGGGGGAGGTATTGCTATGGGTTTGCTTGCAGGAATTAAGCATGTCTTAAGTGATAAAGAAGATAAAAAGCAAGCCGCCTTGCATGTGATGCCTGTTTTAGTAGGTGTCATGGGTATGGCTTTCACTTGGTATATGTTTGCTAAGGTTTTAAATCAAAAATTGCCTTTCTCCATGCAGGGATGGCAGGATGTTCTTTTGAGTTTTTTTGTAGGTGTGCTTGTTTTTGGAATCTTTAAATCCTATGTGTCTAAAAAACTTCCTAATTTGGAAAATACTAGAGAAAGTATACACACTCTTTTTACTTACCCGCTTATTTTTGGTGCGGCGTTATTAAGCTTTGCACACGGAGCTAACGATGTCGCTAATGCCGTAGGACCTCTAGCTGCCATTGTGCAGAGTTTACAACAATGGGGACAACATGCCATTCCTACAAGCACTTATGCGCCTATTTGGATCATGCTTATTGGAGGGATGGGCATTGCTTTGGGCTTAAGTCTTTATGGGCCTAAACTCATTAAAACCGTGGGAAGTGAGATTACAGAGCTGGACAAAATGCAGGCTTTTTGTATCGCTATGGCTACGGTGATCACGGTGCTTTTTGCCTCTAAATTAGGCTTACCTGTTAGCTCAACCCATATTACGATTGGGGCGGTTTTTGGAGTGGGTTTTTTGCGCGAGATTTTACACAGACGCACCCTAGAGATGAAACAGATGATTTTAGATGCCCATGCGGGCGAGGATGCCAGTGTAATTAAAAATTTCTTAGAACGCTTTGAAAAGGCTAACCCTCAACAGAAAAAAGAGATGCTGGTTTACCTTAAAGCACTCAAGAAGAACAATAATACCCTAGAGTATTCCATAGGCCTAAGTAAAAAAGAACGAAAATCGCTCAAAAAAGCCTATAAAAGCGAGCTTGTCAAACGATCTGTTATTAAAAGGATTATTACAGCTTGGGTGGTAACCGTGCCTATTTCTACCTTGTTAGGAGCATTGGGGTATTATCTCATCGATGTCTTTGATATTGTGGGGCGACTTTGAAGTGAGCCCACACTCCACATTTTAAGGAGTTATCCTCTTGGGGTTATATGAACCGCTATTAATGCTTTTTTTAGCTTTTCTACTAGTTTTGCTAAACGCTTTCTTTGTGCTTTCTGAATTTGCTATTGTTAAGGTGCGCCGTTCTAAACTTGAAGAGCTCAGTTTGCACAACAATCAAAATGCCACTTTAGCACTCAAAATTAACGCTTCTCTTAACACTTATTTAAGTGCTACGCAGCTAGGAATTACGCTAGCATCTTTGGGTTTAGGTTGGTTAGGCGAACCAGCTATTGCGCATTTCATCACACTATTTTTAAGAAAGTGGGTTCATTTTGAGAGCTTATACATTGTCGTACATAGTATTAGTGTGATGATTGCCTTTAGCTTTATCACGCTTTTACATGTAATTTTAGGAGAAATTGTGCCCAAATCCATAGCCATCGTGCGATCGGAGAGTGTGGTTCTTTGGATTGCGCGCCCCTTACATGCTTTTTGGCTCATTTCCTATCCAATTGTGAATCTTTTTGATTTTTTGGCTAAAATCGTACTCAAGATTTTTGGCATTGAGTCCCAGCACGATAGTACACATTCTGAAGAGGAGCTAAAAATTATTGTGGGCGAAAGTCTTAAAGGTGGAGTGATCGATTTTGTGGAGGAGGAGATTATTAAGAATGCGGTGGATTTTTCTGACACCAGTGCTAGAGAGGTCATGACTCCTAGAAAGGACATGATATGCATTGATTTGAAGTGTGCCTACAAAGACAATATTCAAACCATGCTCAGAAACCCTTTTACGCGTTATCCCTGTTGTGAAGGTAATAAAGATAATGTTTTGGGGATGATTCATATTAAGGACATACTTTCGGCATCTTTGCTCGATTCAAAAGACACGCAGGATTTTAGGCATTTGCTTAAAGAGATGCTTATTGTTCCAGAGAGCGCGTCTATTTCTCAGATTTTGCTCAAAATGAACAACAAGCGGGTCTATACGGCTTTAGTTGTGGATGAATACGGAGGAACCTCCGGATTGCTGACTATGGATGACATTATTAAGGAGATCATGGGTAATATTTCAGATGCGCACGACTTGAACAAAGAGGGAATTAAGCGGTTAGATGAAAACACTTTTGAGTGTGATGGAATGGTGGATTTGGAAAATATGGCGGAATTACTTAGAATCAAGTTTGATCCTGATTATGAACAGGTTACTTTGGGGGGCTATGTCTTTAGCTTGTTGGAGCGCTTACCGGAAGTGGGGGATGTGGTCGGAGACGCGCATTGTATCTTTGAGGTGCTTGACATGGACAAAGCTCGCATTAAAAAACTTAAACTCATGAAGAAGAATCTGTAAGTGCGGTATTTAGTCGGAATTTTATATGCGATGGGGTTGCTTTGGGGTGCGCCTATTGAGATTAATGAATCCACAAAGGTTTCTCTCAAAGAGGCTTGGGGAATTGTTTTGAACAATTATGATGGGATTAAGGCACAAGATTATGCACAAAAAAAGGCTAAAAAACTCAGCACGGCAGCCAAACTTTCCTTTTTGCCCCAAATTGATCTAAGTGCCTTTTATGTGCATTTAAATAAGCCCATTGAACCAAATTTACTTAGTCAGACCGCCCGTGCTGATTTGCAAAGGCTAGGCAAAGGGTTGGCCACCACTCTTAATACACCTCCGCTTAATGCACTTGGAAACACAGCTGCTTTGGCAGGAGGTTTGGGAAGTGCACTAGGGATACTAAACCAACCCCTTCTCTTTTCAAAGCAAGATGTGGTTTTGGGGGCTTTAAGTATTATTTATCCCCTTTATATGGGCGGTGCGCGTTTTTATATGAGCAAACTCGCATCTTTAGCACATAAGGAATCTATGGAGGTTTCTCGTTTAAAACGGCTTTCCACATTCCAAGAGTTAGTGAAAATCTACTACGGCTTGGTGCTAGACAGAGAGGTCTTGAGTGTACTGCAAGATGTAGAAAAAGGACACTTAGAGCATTACCAAAACGCGCTTAAACGCCAAAAGGCAGGACAGATCGCACGCATAGAAGTACTCAGTGCCTCGGTGGCCTATGAAAAAAGTAGAATCAAAACAATGCAGGCCAAAGATGCCCTAGAAATAGCCCGTTTGGCATTTAATACGATTCTTTCCAAACAAGACGCTTCTAGTGCGCATTTCAGTCCTGTAGCTAATTTAAATATTCATCCTAAGAGTTTGCCCAATCTCAATTTTTTTATTCAAGAAACTCTAAGTTCTTACCCCGTACTCAAAAGTTTAGCGATCAAAAAACAGAGTGCGCATGAGATGGTCAAATTGCAAGTTTCTAAATTCCTCCCTCATTTTAACTTTTTTGGGGCTTATGTGATGAAACAAAATAACTCCACCTTAACAAACATGATTCCAGAGTGGTTTGTGGGTGTGGGAGCACGCCTGCCCATTTTAACTCCTACAGGGCGCATTTTACATTACCAAGCTGCTAAAATTGATGAGCTTCAAACTAGCGCGCTTCAAAGTCAGGCCAGAAAGGACATGGAGCTTTTGGTACATAAAACCTATTTGCAGTGCCAAGCTGCTTTGCGCGAATACAATAGTCTTAATACAAGCATTGAGCTAGCTAAAGAAAATCTAAAACTTCAAGAAGAAGCTTTTAAGGAGGGGATTGGCACAAATTCTCTAGTAATCGATGCGCGCAACGCTCTTTCTGGCGCGCTCATCGAACAAAAAACAAGTGCCTTTAAATATATTAGCGCGCTTGTGGATCTGATGGCTTTAGGGGATCACATCGATCTCTTCTACGATTACGCACACTAGGATCAACATGGCAAAGACATCAAATAAGGGCCTTTTAATTCTTATCGCGGGAGTTTGTTTAGGGATTTTTGGATGGCTAGGTACTCTTTATTACCAAGCTTATACTCACAAAGAAGAACGATTGCAGGGTTTTATCGAAGCTAGAGAATATAGCGTGAGCTCTAAACTTGCTGGACGCATTGAAGAGGTGGTTGTCAAAAAGGGTGATTTTGTAAAAAAAGGCGATCTTATTTTTAGTATCAGCAGTCCAGAAGCGGAAGCTAAACTTTTGCAGGCCAGCTCTAGCCACAAGGCAGCAGCAGCCTTAAGAGATGAAGTACTAAAGGGGAGTCGCACTCAAAGTATTCAGGGTGCAAGGGATATGTATCGAGCTGCTAAAGCACAAAGTGATTTGGCACAAGAAACTTATAGGCGAGTCCAAGAACTCTATAATAAGGGCGTAGCGAGTCTGCAAAAAAGAGATGAGGCCTATGCCGCCTTTCAGAGCGCAACCTACAACAAAGAAGCCGCTTTTCAACAATACCAGCTGGCGCGCGAGGGGGCCAGTCATGAGAGTAAAATTGCAGCTAAAGAAAAAGAGCAGGCAGCACTAGGGCAACTCAATGAAGTACAGGTATTTTTGCGCGACAAAAATGCCTACAGCCCCATAGATGGCGAAGTGAGCAATGTAATTCTCTATGGAGGTGAGTTAAGTCCTAAAGGTTTCCCGGTAGTTTTGGTTACAGACACTGCGCATGCGTGGCTTAATTTAAGCGTACCTGAAAAATATTTAAAAAAGTTCAGTGTGGGTTCTGTGTTTAAGGGCTATGTGCCAGCTTTGGATCAAACTTTAGATTTTAAAGTTACCTATGTGAGCGTAATGGGAGATTTTGCCACTTGGAAAAGCACAAGCGCGAGCAAGAGCTATGACATGCGCTCTTTTGGCATTGAAGCAACCCCTTTAAATGAAATGTCCCGTTTGCGGGTGGGCATGAGTGTTTTGGTCAATCCCTAATGCCACAGCTAGGACAGGATAAATTCACCCTTGTTTTACTTTTTGGCTTGCCTTTATTTTTATGGGCTTTAGTGGTGGGGATTTTTTATAAAGAGCTTCCCACCAAGCTCAATATCGGAATAGTGGATTTAGATCACAGCCATTTGAGCTTGGAGATCAAAAGTGCACTTAATGCTCATAGCCGTTTGCGCATTTTACACTTTTATCCCTCTTTAAACCAAGCAAAGGGAGATTTGGCTAGTAAAGTCGTTTATGCGGTGGTAGTTTTGCCTAGCGGTTTGGAACGGCGCACTAAACTAGGCGTAAAAACTCCGATTGCTCTCTACTATAATGCTGAATTTGTGCTGGTAGGCAAGGCGATCTCTGGTGCTTTTTTGCAAACCCTCATGACCCTCAATGTTAAAAATGATGTTATCATGAATTTGGCGGTGCAGAGTAATTTAAATATCGCTAAAGCACTCGCTTTCCCCGTGCATGCCAAAATCCACCCTCTTTACAACGAAGACAGCAATTACGCGCAATTCCTATTGGGGGTGATTCTGCCATGTATGTGGCAAATTCTTGCGGCTGTGGGCATGCTCAATCTCTTAGAAAAGAGTCGTAATTTTAAAGAAATCTTAGGTGCATTTGCTTGCAACACGGCGATTTTTAGTCTTTGGGGAATTTTGATGTTAGGCTCTTTACAGCCCCATTACACTCATTTAGGTCTGTTGCTTGCTGGAATAGTATTGATGGTACTGGGCATTTCTAGCGTGGCATTGAGTTTATACGCTATTTTGGGCGATCCTATCAAGGTCGCTTCAGCTCTAGCAGCTTACACTGCTCCTTCCCTAGCCTTCGTGGGAGTAACTTACCCTGCTTCCAACATGTCCACACTTGGGGCTTTTTGGGGTTCTCTATTGCCTGTAAGTTATTTTATTAAGATTTTTATTGCGCTAGGGCACTACAGCGATGGACTTATACTAGCTAAAGAGTATCTGCTCAAACTCCCTTTCTTTTTACTCTTTTTGCCATTAGGACTGGGAGTCGCCTATTTAAAAGCGAGAAAAGCGTGCACACCTTTTTAGAAGAATTTAAAGCGATATTAGGAAATGCGGGGGTGCGTTTCATTATTTTTATAGGCCCACTTTTCTACGCCCTTCTCTACCCCCTCCCTTACAAAAACGATATTGTAACAAAGCAGAGCGTGGCTGTAGTAGACACGGATCACAGCACCCTCTCAAGAAAATTTATCCGCATGCTAGAAAGCACTCCGGGGGTGTCAATCAAGACTTTTAGCCATTCTTTGCAAGACGCTAAGAAACTCTTAGAGGAAGAAAAAGTTTATGGGATTGTGTTTATTCCTGAATTTTTTGAACGCTCCTTGTACACCTCCACTCCAGCACAGATTGAACTCTATGCTAATGCAAACTACTTTCTCATCTATGGAGCAATTGCCAATGCGGTTGTAGATGTCAGCGATGCGCTCAGTAATGAAATCAAGACTTACAAAAGCCACTTAATGGAAATTCGCCGCGATCATAATCTTTTCATTTTAAAAACCATTCCTCTTTATAACCCTTCCATAGGTTACCTCAACTACGCTTTAGCCAATGTCTTTATCTTTATTTTGCACCAAACTTTGCTGATGGGTGCAGGTTTGCTCACCTGTGCACAAAAGCGAACCTACGCGTCTTTTTTAGATGCTATCTATGCTATTTTTGCGCGTGTCATGTGCTTTAGCATTTTTTATTTTTTCTTCGTTTTTCTGTACTTTGGTGTGTTTTTTCCCTACTATGGTATCCATATTCATGCCCCTCCCACTGCCCTTTTGGGGATAGCCCTTCTCTTCTTGATGGCAACGGCTAGTTGTGGTGTAATCTTAGGTACTTGTGTAAGTAGACCTGTTTATGTTACTCAGATCATCTTGATCTCCTCTTTGCCCCTGATTTTTATGGTCGGCTTTATTTGGCCCTTAGAGCTTTTACCGACTTCCTTGCGTATTCTACTAGAGATTGTACCGGCCTATCACGGCATTTCTGCGATGGTTATGCTCAATCAATTAGGCGCATCTTTAGTAGCAACTTTACCCCACTTAATGGCCTTGGCAGGAATCTTAATTGGCAGTTCTCTCTTAGGGGCGTGGCGACTCTCTAGGAAATATGCCTAGCAAACTTGGCTTAAAAGATATTGAAGAATCGCTACTAGATCATTTCATCGTTTTGATGGCATTCTTATGTATCAAATCCATAACCATGGAGTACATGCAAACTAATTTTAGGGAAATTTCTTAGATTCAACACAGAATTTTAAGCAAAGTTACAAAGCTCCAGATACCCTCACCCTAACTATCTATTCTATTTTTAGGGAGCTTCCTAATCTTAAACAACACTAAATGGTTTAATGTTGGTTATGTATTCTTGTAAGATGCCCAAGTTTCTATAAAGCACGCGCAAACCAAAAGTCCTGTTTTTGGAAATGATTTTACACAACACGCCCAAACAAACCAAATGCATCCACTTACTTTTGCTCAATTTTAGCCCTAAGAAGTATTGTCTTTAGAGGGGGTTACACTTTGCTGTATAACTCTCTTACAATGACAAACATACAGCTTTAACCTTGTAACTCCCATTTCTTAGAGCTTTACTTGTGATAGAATTGGCGCGGACAAAAGTAGAAACTTATTTAGAAAAGGAAAAATATGTTGCCATTAATTTTAGGTGTCCCTGCTGCACTCAACTTTGCAGAGTCTTTTATTGATAATGTGTTTAGAGATAAGGTTGTGCCCAAACTAGGGAGTATTCTGTATTGTCGTTTGTATGGTCCTACAACTCACACTGGAATTTATGTAGGTGATAAGCAGATTGTAGAGTTGCTAGGCTCTGGGGAAGTGCGCCTTTCCTCGCCCAAGCAGTTTATTAGTGGGACGCAAGCGATGAGTATTTATGTAGCTTGCAAGGGGACACAGGCGGTAGGTTTCCCCCAAGCGGCCACGCGTGCGCGCGCCTTAGTGGGTAAAACTTTAGATTATCCTTTGGCAGGTGTGCCTACAGAAAAGCATGAGCGCAATTGTCATTGCTTTGTTTATGAGTGTCTCACGGGTGAACATGACAGCAGTAAATGGACCTTGCTAGACATTGAAAATAAATTTCGAGGGGAGTTTTTTGACAACTGGCGGGTATGGAATTTACAGAGCGAAGATTTGTTTTAATGAGGTGAATCCAGCACAGAACATATGCTAATAGTTTAAAAAGTTTTTAAGCTTTTATATGTAATCATACCCTCATACCCTCATACCCTCATACCCTCATACCCTCATACCCTCATACCCTCATACCCTCATACCCTCATACCCTCATACCCTCATACCCTCATACCCTCATACCCTCATACCCTCATACCCTCATACCCTCATACCCTCATACCCTCATACCCTCATACCCTCATTGGGCAACTGACAATATAGAGGGCTGGGGGTGTTGGCGAGGGGAAATTTCAGTTAAGGAGTTATGGTGGCAACGGATTTAGATCGCTTTTTTAAAAAAGGTTCAGTGGTTTATTGTGATCTGAGCACTTTTGTAGATCACTCGGGGATTTATGTAGGTAATAATGAATTTGTCGAACTGGGCTCTGATGGGGTTGTTAGAAAGGTTGGAGTTAAGGAATTTATGACATCCCTAAGCGATCAAGAAAAGGGTAAATTTAAACTTAAGGGGAAAATTTATGTTTTTTGCCAACACACTAGTGATGGCAAATGGTCTTCTATAGAGTTTCCACAAGCCTACGATCGCGCGCGAAGTCAGGTAGGAATCACTAAAAAATACGGGGCTATTATGGATAACTGCCATATGTTCACTACAGGGTGTGTTACGGGAAATTTTGCTAATACAGCCAACACAACAGATGGCATCAAAAAAGCCCTTCAAAAACATTTGGGCTTGGATAAAGAGTCAAGCGATTGGGCTAGCGTGGATGTAGAGGCTTGAATTGATTGAGCGGAGGGGCTTATGGCATATTCTCTACGCTATATTTGTAGCGTTGTTTCTCTAGTTGCAACTGGAGTTGTCGTTTCTCTTCCTTTAATAAGTCTTCTTGTCCTTTGAGCTTTTGAATAGTACGACTAGTGTAATAAATGTTATTTGCTAAGTAAATTTTGGGGGCAAAAAGCACAATGGCAAGTACAAGACCTATGATGGCTAAAAGCAACCAAGATAAAGGAATTCCTTGAGCGTTCTCTGTGGTTTGCCCAAAAAGCGCATAGCGTTCATGCTCGCTAGTGCGTAAACGGCGTTCTTCAACTTGCTCGCCTTCTAAGGTAGATTGGTGTGGCATACTTAACCTTGAAAATGAAAGATACGCATTTTAGCACTTCTGGATCGGGGATTTTTTTGTATTTCTTGCTTGCAAGGCGTGATAGGTTTTTTATTCAAACAAACTCCACAGGATTTTGCATATTCTTTAAAAGCGCGTTTAACTTCTCTATCTTCAAGAGAGTGAAAAGAGATAATTGCCAAGCGTGCGTCTTGAAGCTGTCTAGCATATTCTAAAAGTGTGCGCAAATTCTGTATTTCTGCATTGACCTCCATACGGACAGCTTGAAAAACTAAAGTAGCAGGGTGGTGATGGGTGCGGCGCAGATGTTGGCTTAAAAACTCCGCAAGCTCCATCCCACTTTGAAATAAGGATTTATGCCGCCTATTTACAATGAGATGGGCGATCTTCTTAGCCCCTCTTACCTCTCCCTTTTCTAAAACCTGTTCTAAATCATAAAGGCTATAGTGGTTGATCACTTTAAAGGCATCTAGGCTAGCTTGCGCGTCCATGCGCATGTCTAGGGTATGGGAGGCAAACCCAAAGCCTCGAGAAGGGTTATCTAGTTGCAACGAGCTTACGCCCAAATCAGCTAACACGCCATGGCAATTTTGCCAAATGCCCTCATCAATGAGTTGGGCGATCACTTCCGCATAAGTCCCATAGCGGTAAGTAAAACGGGAGGCATAGGGGGTAAGGCGTTGTTTAGCCAAAGACCCTGCCTCTAAGTCACGATCAATCCCAATAACGCGCAAATGTGAATAAGCTTGCAATAAGGCTAGGCTGTGCCCGCCCAAACCTAGGGTGCAGTCGATCAACAGAGGATCGCGCGCATGTGCAAGTGGTGCAAACGCTTGAATCACTTCCTGCAATAAAACACTTTGGTGCATGTTGTCCTTTAATAGTGCATGGGCATAAGCCGAGTTCTGTCGCGGGTGGTTATTTATCTAGGATGGGTTTTACAACCCACCTCTTGCGAAGCGCTACATCTAAGACTCACCATGCGCTTCTTGCTACGGATTGGGTTTACCTAGCCACGCCCAATTGCTTGGGGTGCGGTGGGCTCTTACCCCGCCTTTTCACCCTTACTCTTTAAGAGCGGTTTGTTTCTGTGGCACTTTCCCTTAGCTTACGCTAGCCATCCGTTAAATGGAATCCTGTCTTAGGTAGCTCGGACTTTCCTCTTTGGGTGATTCCCAAAGCAACCACCGCCCATGCGAGGGCATTCTAACCAAAATTAGCTTAATTCCTTAGCAGTTCTCATCGCGACCGATTTTTCCACTTTCTCTAGTCAACAAGGATTTTAGGGTTTGCTCTGCCATTCTCTTTTGCAAAACGGCCAATATTTCTTTGGCAAATCCTGTAGTGCTCTCTTTGAGCCTAGAAACTTCTCCTTGAAGCTCTACAACCTGTTTTTCAAGCTGGGCGTTTTCTTGCCTAAGCTCTGTATTCTCTTTGGTCAAAGTTTCGTATTTGCTTGTTAATTTCATATTTTTGTGCTGGATTTCTTGGATATTTTCACTCAAGAGAGCTTCATTTTCTTCTTGAAGTTGTGCGTTTTGCGTTTTTAGTGTAGAAAGTTCAGCTTCTAAGACTTGTTGCTCACGGCGTATTTTATCTAAACACATTGCGCGATCTTTTAATTCGTGTGTCAACCGATCCCGTTCATTTTGTAATGCATCTAAATGTTCTTGATATTTTGTCAACGCGTGTTGAAATGCCTCCCGTTCTTGATTTGCCTCTTCTATTTCACATTTAAGCCTTTTAATTTCTATCTGCATCTTCTCTTGCTCATTCATAGGTATTTCCTTATGTGGCGAAGTCAATATTAATTATAACTCGCTCTCTGGCAAAATCTTGGACCAGTTTTTAATGAAGCGCAGGAAGGCAGAGGTGTTAGGAGGTTTATCATGGACGATCACATGCCCATTTTCCACGCCCTCCCATAAAAGTTTTTGATGCAGGTGATGTTTTTCCAACACCAAGTGCCAGCTCTCTTGCATCTGCTCTTGCATCAAATTCTGCAGATAACCCGCAAAGCGCTCATTTTCAAACACCACCACCGATTCAGTATTAATATTTGCAGAGCGTGCGTCTAAATTGAAACTTCCAATCCAAACCTTACTCCCATCAAAAATCAAAGTTTTGCTATGGAGTGAGTTTTTAAGTCTCCCGCGTATTTTGAATTTGAGTCCTCGTGTGGTGTAAAAAGCGTATTTTGAGAGATCGCTTTTAGTCTCATAGACATTCGCCCCTGCCTTAACAAGTTTTTTAGCATACCGCTCCCAAGCTCCATAGACAACAATCGCATCGGTAGAGGCGAGCGAGTTGGTGAGGATATTGATCTCCAAACCTCTTTGAAGTTTCTCTTTAAAAATCTTTAAAAGTGTTTGTCCGGGAACTAGATAAGAGGAGGCGATATAAAGAGTGTTAGTCGTATGATTTAAAATCTCTTTTAAGGCTTGTTTAATGGGTGATGTGGGGTGATGGGCGTGGATTTTATAGGGGCTATCGGCAATAAAAGTTGCCTTGCCTTGATAAACAATCTGTTTTTGATGCACAAAATCTTGCATAAATTCTTTGATATGAGCCTCGTAATGTGTGTGGCGATTTGGAGGGTAGAGAATCTTTGAAAGGCGATTTTGGTAAGTTTTGGCGTATTTTTTAAGTTTAGAATGGCTGGGAAGCAGGTGGACGGGAATGGAGTTGGGAAAATTCCAATATTGTAAAAAGCTCTGCTTGGCCTGCAGGCTTACTGGACCTAAAAAAAGCGCGTCAATGTCTAAAAAGTTTTCCTCTAAATCATTATCAAAATACACATCAGCGATATTGCGCCCCCCAATCACTAGAGCGATATTATCCACAATAAAAAGCTTATTATGCATGCGTTTTTTAATGCGATCGTAATCGGCTAACATCTCAAAAATACGCAAACCCTTGTTGCGCACGCGGTAGGGATTAAAAATTTTCACTTCAATATTAGGATGGGTGGAAAGCATGATAATATCAGACATATCAGAATCCAAGCCATTATCATCAATCAAGAGTCGTACATGCACACCCCTTTGGGCAGCGCGATAGAGCTCAAACATCATGGCACGCGAAGCGATGTCGTTTTTGTAAATATAGGTTTGAATATCAATATTGTGCACCGCCATGCGGATCAACACAATGCGTTGTAAAAGAGCTTCATCTCCCTCTTGTAAAAGAAAACCTAGACTTTGATTGGGGTGTTGTGCTAATTGTGTGGAATAAATTTGAGCTATGGGAGTTTGTAGAGGGTTATAAGCTTCTAGTTTAGAGTGTGAATAAGGGGCTTGCTGACGGATGATAGTGCACCCGACCAGCAAAAACACCCATAGAAAAGCAAAAAGACGGGAAAAACGCAAGAGAGGAGCTTAATCCTTTAACGACTCTTACCAACCTTCACCATACGATTACGCAGTTCCGCTAGGCTATCCTTAAGAGGGATTTCCTTAGGGCAAGTGTCATGGCAACCAATCAAACTCATGCACCCAAAAATCCCATCATCATCGCCCACTAATTCGTAAAAATCCTCATCAGTGCGTTCATCATGAGAGTCAATCAAAAAGCGCATGGCACGATTGAGTCCAGCAGCACCTAAGAAGTTTTCACGCATTAATTTAGTCCCACAGGCAGCAATACAGCACCCGCATTCAATACAGCGATCCAGCTCGAACACCTCTTGAGCCTCATCTGGATCGATGCGCTCTTCAGGCTTAGTGATGTCCACTTCTTTGCGGTGATGTGCCCAACTCTCCACGCGCTTAGTCATGCTAAAGAACCACTCACCCGTATTTACGCTCAAATCTTTAATGAGGGGGAAAGAAGGCATGGGCATAAGCGTAATCACGCCCTCACTAAAGCTAGAAGTGAGGGTTTTACACGCCAAGCGCGGGCGGCCATTGACCATCATCGCACAGCTCCCACAAATCCCCGCACGGCAAACAAAATCAAAACTCAAATCCGGATCCAAAGTTTCGCGGATAATCCCCAGCGCAATAAAAAGGGTCATCGAAGGGGTTTCTTGGAGTTGGTACTCTTTAAAATGGGGTTTAGACACCGCGCTTTGGGGGTCAAACTTTAGGGCTTTAATGGTGATCGTGCGACTCATTGCGCGTCTCCTAGTCGAATGTTGCGGGCTTTATACTGGGGCTGTAGATCAAAGGGCATGAGGGCTTCTTGCAAAGCGTAACGATCTCCTCCGCGCGCCTTAATTTCCTCTGTGATTTTAGCAATTTGGGCATCTCTCTCTTCTTTAAGGGGATGGGGGATGAAGTTGCCCTTAGCCCCATAGCCCCTAAAGTCGGGGCTAATTTCCATCGCCATGATGTCCAAATCCTCATATTCTAAAGTGGGCAAAGTTTGCTCTGGGTCGCTCCAAGAGGCGAGTGTGCGTTTTAACCACTTAGCGTCATCGCGTTTAGGGAAGTCCATGCGCGTATGCGCCCCGCGACTCTCTGTGCGATCTAACGCGCCCTTAGAAATACAAAGGGCAAGTTTAAGCATTTTTTGCGTGCGGTAGGCATCTTCAAGCTCGGGATTATTGTGGGTTTTTTTGTTCTTGACATGGATGTGCAAAGAGCGTTTGTAGAGTTCCTCTAGTTCATGCACGGCTTCCTCAAGCCCCGCACCCTCTCTAAAGACTCCAACTTTTTCATCCATGATCTCACGCATGCGCTCTCGAATCATATAGACATCCTCTTTGCCCTCATTGTGTAAGAGACCTTGCAAATGATCCTCTGTCTTTTTGATGAAGTTTTGCGCGATTTGGGTGCTAATTTCAATGCTAGCTTGTGCGCAGTGTTGGGCGAAGTAATCTCCAATGATCATCCCAGCAACCACTGCTTCACTCACAGAATTACCTCCCAAGCGGTTAAAGCCGTGCAAGTCCCAACAAGCTGCCTCGCCCGCGCAAAAGAGCCCTTTTAAATAGCTCTCACCCTTGTAATTGGTGCGTAAACCACCCATAGAATAGTGTTGCATGGGCTTAATGGGCACCCAACCTTTAGAGCCTTCATCGGCTGGATCGATGCCTGCAAAGGTTTTAGCGATGTCTTGCACATCGCGCAGGTTTTTTTCTACATGCGCGCGCCCTAAGATGGAAATGTCCAGCCACACATGCTCACCATAAGGGGAGGGCACGCCCTTACCGCTTTTAATATGCTCCAAAATGCGCCGACTCACCACATCCCGACTGGCCAACTCTTTTTTCTCAGGCTCATAATCAGGCATGAAGCGATAACCATCTTTATCGCGCAACACGCCTCCATCACCTCGACAACCCTCTGTCATCAAAATCCCGCTAGGCACAAGCGCAGTGGGGTGGAATTGTACCGCTTCCATATTGCCCAGCTTGGCCACTCCAGTTTCTAAAGCGCAAGCAATCCCCACACCATCACAAATCACCGCGTTAGTGGTGTGCTTATAGACCCGTCCATATCCCCCGGTAGCTAAAAGCGTGCCTTTAGATACATAGGCACTTAACTCTCCGGTGATAAGATCGCGCACCACGGCACCATAGCACACACCCTCATGATGGATAAGGGTTAAAATTTCCTTGCGATCCTGGATATCTACATTGTAGCGTAGAGCTTCGTTGGCCACCGCATAAAGCATGGTATGCCCGGTCGCATCCGCAGTAAAACAAGTGCGCCATTTTTTCGTGCCCCCAAAGTCGCGGCTTTGAATATAACCATGACGATCTTCTCTTTCGGTAATGGTTACATGTTCGCCATTAATCACAGCAGGACGATCGCCCTTTTTAATGCGTGTCCAAGGCACGCCCCAGCTAGCCAGTTCGCGGATAGCTTTAGGAGCGGTGGTTACAAACATGCGCGCCACTTGTTGATCACAACCCCAATCGCTCCCTTTGACGGTGTCTAGGAAGTGCAGATCTTCATTATCCCCCTCGCTCATTTTGGCATTCCCTAAACTCGCCTGCATGCCTCCTTGCGCAGCTGCTGAGTGGGAACGCCTGACAGGCACTAGAGAAAGTACAATAGTATGTAACCCGCGCTGTTTGCACGCAATGCTTGCGCGCAAGCCCGCCAATCCGCCACCCACTACCAACGCATCACAATAGATAATCTTCATTCTTTTCCTTCCTTGTGCAATTGTTCATCTAACTGAACTGCCTGTTGTATGCTCATAATGCCCTGACTTTTTTGAGCGATCCCTTTTTTGACATACGCGCCATAGGTGAGCAAGCCTAACACAATGAAAAACACGCTCATACTCCATTTGGCTTTGCGTAAACCCTCAACACCCAAGTTTTTAAACCAACCCCATTTGATCGCCAAACGATACAGCCCAATAGAGCCATGCAATTCCACCGCAAAGAGAAGAAAAATATAGAGTAACCAAAAATGTTGGCTCACAAAGCGATAGGAGGAAGCGTGCGGTCCGATGCTATGAGGTGCAGTAAGCATCACAAAGAGATGCACGCTCGCTAAAAAAAACATGGCAAAGCCTGTACCTACTTGCACAAACCATAAAGAGGTGTCTCCGTGCTTCATCAGGTATTTGTGAGTTGTAAAAATTTTATATTGGCGGTAGTTGATAGGAAACTTCCTAAGTGCCAAGAAAGCATGGATGACTAAAATAGCGATCACCACTGCAGCTACCGCGCTTACTATGGCTGGCTCACCTGCCTTGATAAATAAACTGCCCTCAAAGAACTTTGTAACTGCATACATAGCGCGATCGCTAATTAAAATACTGCTCACAAAAAACATGTGGGCAATCATGAACAACGCTAAAACAAGACCAGTCGCACTCTGCAGAAAGTCTAATTTAGCGTAAGCCCCACTCTTTTTACGCTCGGTAGTAAGCCCATAGTAGCCCTCTATAATTTCCTCTTGTTGCATGCCACTCCCTTCTTATTTTCTTAAAATGATAGCAAAATTCTTATACTTTTTGGGTTATCTTTGCCATCTTTTGCTAAGATTCTTGGAGTTTATCCATGTGGAGTCTGCTATGAAATATATTTTAGCCAATCTCAAGTCTTACAATTTAGACCTCAAAGCCTATTTAGATACTTTAGAAAATCTGCTTACCCCTGATAGTGCTCCCTATGTGAGTGTTTTCCCCCCCCTCTTGGAATTAGGCGCAATCAACACCCCTTATAAACATTTCCACTTGGGCACACAAAACGCTTACCCTGCCCTAGAGGGCGCGTTCACTGGGGAGGTTACCCTACAAGCTTTACAAAAAAGGCAGATTAAGAGCGTGTTGATTGGGCATAGTGAAAGGCGTTTGCTCTTGAATGAAAGCCCTGTACTCTGCCAACAAAAGTTTGAGTTTTTTGCCCAACATGGGTTTCAAGTCGTCTTTTGCATTGGAGAGAGCCTGGAATTACGCCAGCAGGGTGAGGAGGCACTTTTAAAACATCTCTTAAGTCAGCTTCAAGGTGTGGATTTGGAATATCCCAAACTCTTGATCGCCTATGAACCCATTTGGGCGATTGGTACAGGTGTGAGTGCTAGCTCTGCAGACATCGCTCAGACCCTAGAGTGCTTGCGCGCCAAACTCAAACCTAACCCTCTAATCGTCTATGGGGGCAGTGTGCAGTGTGGAAATGTGGCAGAAATTTTAGATTTAGACGCGGTCGATGGGGTTTTGGTGGGCAAAGCCAGCCTAGAGGCACACAATTTAGCTAGAATGGTAGAAATTTCTGCTACAAAGGAGTTTGCATGACTTTAAGCGCGCTATTACAACAATACCAGCCAGAGATCAGTCTCCCCGTTGGTTCTAAAGATTTTGAAGTGGCAGGAGTTGCCCCCCTAGAGGAGGCGACCCCTCAGCACCTAAGTTATGTCGATCAAAAGTCTTATTTGAAAAAGCTCAAAGACACGAAGGCGGGCGCGATTTTTATTCGCGCTGAACATGCTAGCAAAATCCCCTCTAGCTCTCTAGCCCTCATCACGCCCAACCCTCATTTGGCTTTTGCGCGTATTTCAGAGGCGTTTAAAACCGAAATGTTCACCCGCCCCATTGAGCCCAGCCCCCCCAAGTTGGGCGCAGGCGTAGTGCTCATGCCCGGAGTGGTTTTGGGCGAGGGGGTAGAAGTGGGTGAAGGGAGCGTTCTTATGGCCAATGTGGTGGTAGGTGATGGGGTAAAAATTGGGGCGCATTGTAAGATTTATCCCAATGTTACCATTTATCAAAACACCCAAATTGGCAACCATGTCTACATCCACGCCAATAGTGTCATCGGAAGCGATGGCTTTGGTTATGCCCACACGCCAGAGGGCACGCATGTCAAGATCGAACATACGGGCATTGTGCGTATTGACGATCATGTGGAGATTGGCGCAAACACGACCATTGATCGCGCAGTTTTTGGGGTTACCCATATCCAAGAGGGGGTTAAGGTAGATAATTTGGTGCAAGTGGGACATAATTGCGTATTGGGCGCGCATTCCATCATTGTCGCGCAAGTGGGGCTTTCTGGCTCTACAACGATGGGGCGCAATGTGGTTTTAGGCGGGCAGGTGGGCACGGGGGGACATATGCACATCGGAGAGTTTACCCAAATTGGGGGCAAGGGCGCGGTGGGCAAGGACTTGCCTCCTCATACCAATTATGCCGGGGCGATCCCAGCGATGGAAATCCACGAATGGCATCATTTCCTAGCCACCCTGCGCCGTTTTGCTAAAAAGCAAAAACCCAGTTTGATTGCCAAGGGCTTATCTAAAGTATGGAAACGCTAAAGGATACACGCAAACGCTCCATCATTGCAGCAACTAGCGGGAACTTGGTCGAATGGTTTGATTTTTATATCTATGCCTTCAGTGCCACTTATTTTGCCCATGCCTTTAGCGAGTCTTCTAACCCCATTATCCAACAAATTCAAGCTTTTGGGATTTTTGCGGCGGGCTTTTTTATGCGCCCGCTGGGATCATGGTTTTTTGGCGCGTTAGCCGACAAAATTGGGCGCAAAAAGTCTATGGTGATCTCTGTGATCACGATGGCTTTGGGCTCTTTTATGATTGCTGCACTGCCTAGCAAAGAGTTGGTAGGAGATTATGCGATCTTTTTTCTTTTAATAGCTAGGTTAATTCAGGGCTTGAGCGTGGGGGGAGAATATGGCATTGTGGCGACCTATTTAGCCGAATTGGCAGGTAAGAATCGGCGTGGATTCTATGGCTCTTTCCAGTATGTAACTCTCATTGGCGGGCAGTTTTTAGCCATAGCTAGCATTAGCGTCTTGCTTGCCATTTTTGGAGTGGACCAAATGAGTGCTTTTGCGTGGCGTTTTCTCTTTGTCTTGGGCGGGGTGTTGGCTCTAGGATCGCTTGTGGCGCGTAAATTCATGGAGGAGAGTTCTAGCAATTTAGAAGCGCATGAGCAGCGGGGTACACTCAAGGCGTTACGACCTCATTGGCACGCCTGCGTGCTGGTAGCCGGTATCACGGCCGGAGGCTCGCTAGGCTTTTACACCATCACCACTTACGCTAAAACTTTTTTAGAAAATTCGGGCATGCCTAAAGCGGGGGTGAATAATCTGTTTTTGATCGCGCTGGCGATCTTGATGTGTCTTCAGCCCCTCTTTGGTTATATCGGGGATAAGATTAGCTTTAAACGCTCCATTGTGATCTACACTTTTTTAGCCCTCATAGGCATTTACCCCCTCTTTGTAGGTTTAGCGCACTATGCCCACCACCCGCCTATCGCCTTTAGCTTGGTGCTGTGCTTATTTGGCATTTTAAGCTTTTATACTTCTGTCTCAGGAATTGTCAAGGCCCAGCTCTTCCCCCAACATGTGCGCGCGTTGGGCACGGGCTTTAGCTTTGCAATCGCTAACGCCATTTTTGGAGGTACGGCCCCCTATATCGCCCTAAAATTCAAAAACACCCACTTAGAAAATGGCTTTTTTGTCTATGTGGCGGTGGTGATAGGTGTTGCCTTCATTTGCGCCCTCTATTTACCAAAAGCCAATGAATTAAGACTTTAATCGCTTGATTTTAGCCCCTAGGGCATGCATTTTACCTTCTAAGTTTTCATAGCCACGATCTAGGTGGTAAATGCGATGGATGCGGGTTTTACCCTTAGCCACTAAGGCTGCTAAGACTAAGGCTGAAGAAGCTCTTAGATCAGTAGCCATCACATCTGCCCCCACGAGCGCGCTCTCTCCTTTAATGCGCGCTAGCGCACCTTTGAGCGCAATATGTGCTCCCATGCGTTGTAATTCACAGACATGCATAAAGCGGTTTTCAAAAAGGCGTTCTTCAATTAAACTTTCCCCCTCACATTGTGTGGCCAAAGCCATAAATTGGGCTTGCAAATCTGTAGGAAATCCCGGGTATTCCGCTGTATTAATCTCAAAAGAAATCCGTTTAGAGGCGGGTTTTAAAGAGATCGCATGCCCTAAGGAATCCATCTCGTCAAAAGTTAAATGAAAACCAATTTCGCTTAACTTAGCTAACACCATCTCTAAGTGATGGGCATTGGCATGAATACAAGTTAGAGGGGAATTTGTGATTGCAGCTGCACATAGATAAGTGCCACATTCAATGCGATCGGGAATGATGTTAAGAGGTTTGAAATTTAGGGTTTCTCCACCCGTTCCCCTGATATTGAGTTCGGCACTTCCTACTCCGTCTATCTCTACCCCTGCTGCTTGCAAAAACTCGCAAAGTTGCACCACTTCGGGTTCTCTGGCCGCATTGATGATCCTGCTCTCACCACTAGCCAAGCTCGCTGCCATTATGATATTTTCCGTGCCCGTAACGCTGATCTTGTCAAAAACAAGATCGCAACCCTTAAGCCTTTTCTTAGCTTTTGCTACGATGTAGCCTTGATCGATGTGTATTTGCGCTCCCATCTTTTCTAGGGCTTTGAGATGTAAATCTACTGGGCGCGCGCCAATGGCACAACCTCCGGGCAAACTCACTTTGCAACGCCCCAAGCGCGCCAAAAGAGGGCCGAGTACTAGAATGGAAGCGCGCATCTTGCGCACAATCTCATAGGGCGCGTCCATGTGAGTGATTTGGCTCGCGTCTAAATGAATTTCATGGGGGTTTTGCCACCCAAGTTGCACGCCCAAATGCGTTAAGAGAGTAGCCATAGCCTGCACATCAGCGACAGCGGGCAAATTAGAGATGTGTGCCATATGGCCTAAAAGCGTGCAGGCCAAAATGGGCAAAGCGGCATTCTTAGCCCCAGAGATGGGGATTTGTCCCTCCAAACTCTGCTGACCCTTAATCTCTAAATAATCCATGATAACCCTTAATCTTTTTTCTTGTGTTTGAGAGCTAGACCCACCGTATTGGCGATATTTTTTTGTAACTTTGGATTTGCATCCTCTAATTCGTGTCCAAACTTGATTGTCGAGTCGATGTCGATATACTCATTTTCAGCGATCTCTTCTATAAGACTTAGCCATTCCCCCTCTTTGACATTTTTGGGCAAAATGAAATAGTATTTGGTGAAATTCTGAAACAGAATGTCAAAATCTTCTTGTGTCTGTAATTTCTTGACATTGCTACTAAGCTCCCTGATGGAGGGTACTTTGACACGAGGTGTGGGTGGTTGGAAATAGGTGTAGATGAGTCCGATGATAAAAATAGGAAAAGCTAAGAAAAACCCCGCACTCCAGTAGATTGCATAAAACCAAATGTCGCCCATCAATCCCTCATGAGCTGATAAAATTCATTTGTAGCCTGTATAAAACCATCCATGCTGCCACAATCATAGCGTTTTCCTTGAAATTTGTAGGCGAGCACCAGTTTGTTTTGTGCCTGCTCTAGCAGAGCGTCTGTGATCTGTATCTCTTGATTTTTTCCCGGTTTGGTGTGTTTGAGTACGCTAAAAATATCCGGTGTGAGGATGTAACGCCCAATGATGGCTAGATTACTGGGGGCTTGCTCGGGCTTAGGTTTTTCCACCATATCTATTACCTGATAAACACCATTGGCAATTTCTTGTCCTTTGATCACGCCGTATTTGTGCACCTCCTCCATAGGCACTTCCTCAATGGCCACAATGCAACATTGGTATTTAGCATAAAGTTCTACCATCTGTTTAAGCACGCCAGGGCCTTGATTAAGACAAAGATCGTCAGCTAAAACTACACAGAAAGGTTCATTGCCAATGAGGGTTTGAGCGGTATAGATAGCATGCCCCAAACCCTTCATTTCATTTTGACGGGTATAAGAAAAACTGCAAGTCTGCATAATGGCGCGGATGCTTTCAAGATATTGCTCTTTATTAGTGCCACTAATTTGGTGCTCTAACTCATAGCTAATATCAAAATGATCCTCAATAGCGCGCTTACCCCTCCCAGTAACAATGGCCATAGCCTGACACCCTGCTTCTATTGCTTCTTCAACGCCATATTGAATTAGAGGTTTGTTGACAATAGGCAACATTTCTTTTGGCATCGCTTTTGTAGCTGGCAGGAAGCGTGTTCCATAACCTGCTGCAGGGAAAAGGCATTTTCTGATCATTCTATCTCCTTGTTTGCAATGTAGTGCTGAAAAAGTTATCAATATCAAAGGGTTTAGCTTTAGGGTTTAAAACCCATTGGTAGAGAATATAGTTTGCCATTACCTTTTGCCCATAAAGACGGGTTTCCTCGTAAGGAATAAGTTCCATACTCAGCCATGGTTCAAAGTGCCCACGCCTGAAAAAATGCCTCTCTTGCAAAAGACGCCTAAAAAATCCGGGACCAGCGTTGTAGCAGTAGGCAACAAAAAGAGGATGTTTAAATTCCTGTTTGAGAAAGTTAAGGTAGTGATTGCCAAAAGGAAGAGCAATGGTGGGATTAAACATATCTGTCAGCTTAGTAGCACCTACCCCCATTTGTTTGGCAAAATGATCCACATTGAAGGGCATAATTTGCATCAGTCCTAAAGCGTAAGAACGCGAAATGAGCGCGGGCAATAATAAGCTTTCTTGACGGGCGATAGCATAGGCAAGAGATTTTTCTTGCAAAGAGCTCCACGCAATGATGTTTTCATAGGGGGTTAAGAAGTAATGCTGATCGCTATTGTAAAGGCTTAGAAAATAGGCTAAATGTGGGAGAGTAGTAGGGGTTTTAAGACTTTCTAGTCTCTGGTGCAGTTGGTTTTTGTTCTTGAGCGCGAGGGTTTTATCCCTAAAAATCTGCCAAGCAAAGGGGTCTGTAATATCAAAAGGGGGTTTTTTGTGCGAGATAGGTAAGGAGGTAACTAATTTATAATCTAGTTTTTTCTTAAGATTAAGCCGTGCGTACAGACTAAAGAGATTGGGATTAGGGCTCTGACTTAGAGTTTCAAGAGTGGCCTTGTCTTGACTAACCAAATATTGCCAAAAGAGAGCCTTATCTTTGAGAAATGCGCTAGAAGCTTGATAGGCAGTGCGTTTGAAATAATCAAGAGCTTTTTCATATTTTCCATGCATCACAGCATTCAAGCCCAAAGCAAAAAAAGTCTTATCATCACTATTGACAATATTAGCCTGTGCCAAAGACTTTTTAAAGTGTAAAAAACGGCTATCAAAAATAATGCGTTGGATGATTTGATTGAGAGAAAAATTATTTTGATTGAGAGATTTTTCTAAGAGTTTTGCGCTAATGTGGTGATCGAGAAGCTGGAGGCGTTGCTCATAGGGAAGAGCATTATAGATAAAGGCTAGGGTTGAAGCTGTCGTGCTAAAGAGTTCTTTGAGAAGATCGTGGCTGAGTAAAATCCCTATAGAAGTGCTGAGCTTAACGTGCTCTTTGGTAAGTTTGGTGCGCATAGTTTCTAAAAGGGTTCGTTGAGAATGATTTTTAACCGCCTCAAAAACTCTAGTTATTTTAAGACCCAGTGCAATGCAGGAAGCATCTTTGAGGGCGAGCTCTTTTAAAGGAAGATGTACGCAGAGGTTAGTTGGGCCTAGAGTGAGTGCTTTTTTAGCGCGCATGGCCTCTTGGATCGCCACACTATTGCGTTGCACGAGTGGATAAACAGCTTTGGCATCTTGTGTAGTGGTGTTAGGATTTTTAAGAAAAAGCCAAATATAAAAATCTCGTGCGATGCCCGGGGGCTTACTCTTAAGAAAAGCAAGGCTGATCTCTTGTGCGCCTAGCACACATACCAGCCCCAATAAGCATAAAATGCGCACCATTAACCCCGCGCGTAGTCAAGGAGAAGTTTGACCAAAGTCATATCTATAAATTGCAAAGCAATAATAATCGCTAAAGGCGAGAGATCGATGCCATTAAAGACTAAAAAGGGCAACCAAGCACGCACTTTGGCAAAGAGGGGCTCTGTGAGACGATAGAGCATTTGGACAATAACATTACTAGGATCGGGGCGCAAGAAGCTTAATACAGAGGCGATGATAATAACCCACATATAAGTGGTGATGAGACCACGCAAAATAGTTCCAATAGCTACAAGAATCGCGCTCATAACCATTAAATGCCTTTCAGAGTGAGAATATCTTGAGAAAAATAGCGCACGAAAGGATAGAGGCGGTTGAGCTCAACCCCATGTGTTGTGCCTGTAAATAAAATTCGTAAGGGTTTAAAAAAATCCTTACCCTTGAGTTGGCTTTTTTGCATGGCTAATTTTTTAAACTCTGTAAAATCCTCTAGGGTTTCTAGGGGGAGACTTTGAAGTGTGGCATGCAAGCGCAAACAGCGATCGTAGAAATTTTCATTTTCGTAGTCTTTATGGATATCTTTAGGGGCGAGCATGGCTTCTAATTTAGTGTGCAATTCGTTTAAGGTACTAGATTCCTCTAAGAAAATTTGAGCAAGCTGGGCTTTTTGTAGCGAGTCTAAGCCTAAAATTTCTTGGAGCTGGTGTGTTTCCAAAGCTTGGAGGTGTGCATGGTTGAGGTGGCGCAAATAAGAGAGGTTAAAGCGTGCGGGCGCAGCACTGAGTTTGTGCAAATCAAACCATGCGCAACTCTCCTCCAAGCTAAACACCTCGCTAGGAGGTGCGTATCCTAAAGAAATAAGATAATTGGCAATGCTCTTGGCTAAAAACCCCTCTTTTAAAAGCCATACCACACTAGAAGCTGCGTCTCGTTTGCTCATCTTTTTTCCGCTTTCTTGATCAAGAATAATAGGCAAATGGGCGTAAGCTATGGGCTTAAATGGCTGATCAAGCACCTTGGCTAGGGCTTGTTGGATAAGAATTTGTTTAGGAGTGTTGCTTACATGATCTTCGCCACGAATAATGTAGCTGATCTTGTAAGTGAAGTCATCACAAGCACAAGCAAAGTTATAGGTAGGGGTTTTATTAGATCGCAAAATCACAAAACTATCAAGTTCATGGGGTTCAAAATGAATTTTACCCTTAATGGTGTCTTCAAAGCAAAGACCTACAGAGCTTCCCCTCAAGCGCACTACCGGATTAGGGTTACTCTTTTCTTGCAGACGCGCCCAAGCATCGTGGTAGCGAAAAGGGCGTTTTTCACGCAGGGCTTGTTGTTTTTGTTCCTCTAAAAACTCAGGGGTGCAATGGCAATAAAAGGCGAATCCTTGATCCAAGAGTTTTTGTGCATATTCTTGATGTGTGGGTAGGTTTGCGCTTTGGTAAACCAACTGATCCCAAGAAATCCCCACCTTGCGCAAAAGATCTAAAATTTCGCGATCTTTATTGGGAATATTGCGCTCGGTATCTGTATCTTCAATGCGCAACATGAGGGACTCACCTAGCTGTTTGGCTACAAGCGCATTGAGCAACGCCACACGCAAATTCCCGATATGCATATCCCCAGTGGGCGAAGGCGCAAAACGAAGCATCTTAAAAAAGCCTTTTTATGCGCTATTATAGCTCAAACACTTTAAGCCTGACCATTACTAAGCAAAATTTAGCTAGAATAGGGAAAAATTTCTGGAGAAAATGAATGAAAAAAGGTATTCATCCTGAATATGTGCCCTGCAAGGTTACTTGCGTTACAAGTGGTAAGGAGATTGAGGTTCTTAGCACCAAAAGTGAGCTACGCATTGATATTTCTAGCTTTTGTCATCCTTTTTATACTGGTAGCGATAAGATTGCTGACACTACCGGACGCGTAGAGAGATTCCGCCAAAAATATAAAATGCAATAAGTCATTGCTCAGTTTAATACCCACCCCCATCGGGAATTTAAAAGATATTACTCTGCGTAGCCTAGAGGTTTTGGCTGGTTGCGCTGTACTTTTATGCGAAGATGTGCGTGTAACTAAGAGGTTGCTTTTTCTACTTGAAAAAGAGGACTGGGTCGAGTCGGTGTTGAGGGAAAAACGAAAGTCTTTGCGTCAAAAACGCTTTTTATCTTTTCACTCTCACAATCAAGAAGAGTTTTTGAAAAGCGTGGAATCTTGTTTTTTTACTAACCAACATGTGGGTTTTGTGAGCGACGCGGGGATGCCCTGTGTGAGCGACCCGGGAGCTAGACTGGTGCGCTTTGCTCAAGAACATGGAGTTTCTTATGAGGTTTTGCCCGGACCTAGTGCTTGTGTGAGTGCTTATTGTGCAAGTGGGTTTGAGGTTGCAGAGTTTCATTTTGTGGGGTTTTTGCCTCCAAAGAGTGTAGCTAGGCGCGCTAAAATCGCTAGTTTAATGGGCTCTCAGAGGGCGTTGGTAATTTATGAAAGCCCTAGACGGCTTTTAGAAACTCTTGGCGATTTGGCTTCAATGTGTCCTGAGGGGGCTCTCTTTGCGATTAAGGAGATGAGCAAGCTCCATGCCTGCCATTTTAAAGGCACGATTTTGGAGGTGTCTACACAACTCCAAAGTGTCCCCTCTAAAACTTTGCAGGGGGAGTGGGTGTTAGTTTGTCTCTTGCCACAGCAGGAAATACCTAGCCTCTCTCTTAGAGAAATTGAAGACATGGATTTACCCCCCAAAATTAAAGCGAAGTTACTGAGCAAAATTAAGGGAATCTCTCCCAAAACTCTCTACGCTCAGGATTTTACATGATTATTTTTGGTAAGCAGGTGGTTCTGCACTTACTAAAACACTATCCTAGCTATATTTTAGAGTTTTATTTGGTTAAAGAAATTGATAAAAAAACTTTTAGTTTGCTACAAGCACACCAGCAAGAGTATCATAGCGCACTTTTGCGCGTGGACTTTAAAAAAGCTCAAGCAATGGCTAGGGGAGGCAATCATCAAGGCTGGCTTGCTAAGGTTCTCCCACCCAAGCCTAGCACCCTAAGCGTACTTAAAAGTTTGGATAAGCTCCTTGTACTCTGTGGCTTGAGCGATGTAGGGAATGTGGGCGCACTTTTTAGAAGCGTGGCTTGTTTGGGCTTTGATGGGATTGTCATGGATAAGTCCCTACCCTTTGAGGGACTGGCGCGTACCAGTATGGGCGCGCTCTATGAAGTGCCTTTTTGTATTTGCTCTAATCCCGCGGACATTTTGCAGACATTTAAAGATGTTCGTGTGCATTGCTATGGAGCGCATACAGAAGGACAAGATGTAAAAGAGGTGAACTTTAAAATTCCTTTAGCAATTTTTTTAGGGAGTGAGGGAGCAGGTCTAGCTTCTAAGTTGGTACGGCGCATGGATACCTTGGTGCATATTGGCATGAAAGGCAAGATTGACTCGCTCAATGTGAGTGTAGCAGGAGCAATTTTAATGGATAGGGCAAGATAATGGACACACAAGATAAACTCAGTGAGTTGGATAAGAATTTGGCCTTCTTAAGAGAGAAAGGTCTCAAAGAAATCAATAAAGCAACTAAAATTGCTAACCCTAAACTTGAGGCAATTTTAGAAAAGCGTTTTGAAGACTTGCAGCGCGTACATGCAGTGGGTTTTTTACAAATTTTAGAGAAAGAATATGGATTGGATTTAAGTCAGTGGCTTGTCGAGTATGACAAGATTCTCTTTGTTAAACCTCCTTCCTCTTTAGAAAGCGATGTTGCCACTCCCTCAGAAGAGCTCCCTTTCGTGGATACCAAGCGTTCCGATCCTGAAATTCTCAAGACTTTCCAACCTAAAAAAAGCTCCAAGTGGGCTTGGATTGCGCTTGCAATTTTGCTTGTAGGTGCAGGAGTTTATGTTTACCGCACCAAGATTTCCTTTATGACCTCCGACACCGATCAACAACCCCTTCAAATTTCAAAGACTCCCCCACCTCCAAGCCAGCCCCAGCCTCCTACTTCACAAGCTGTGCCCGCGCCTCAACCTGCTATCACTCCCCCATCTCCTCCTAGTTCTGTAGATACACCCTTACAAGCTCCTGCACCATCTGCCCAGGAGGCACCTGACACACAACAACTCTCAACACAAGAGCAAGAGGATTCTGTTCCACAAACTCTCAGCGCAAAACCTAATACCATTCTTATTATTCCTAAAGAGGAAATGTGGATGGAGAGTATAGATTTAACCACCAAACGCAAAACTCAAATGACTCTCAAAGAGCCCTTCAGTCTAGAGACTAAAGAACATCGTTGGCTTTTGGCTTTTGGGCATGGAAGTTTGTCTTTGGAGGCTAATGGTCAAACTCTTGATTTTGATCAAAAACGCCCCTTGCGTTTTTTATACACGCCTAAAAATGGCCTAAGGCGTGTGAGTTATACACATTATCAAGAGTGGAGTCGCTAATGCCTTTGCTCAGATTTTATCTCTTGCTTGGGAGCTTTATCGCGTTTTTAAGCGGAGATTTGTTAGATGAGAAAATCAAAAATCTTGTAGGCAATCGTTTTTATCAAACTAATAAGAATTTTATCGCTAGAGTGTTTCAAAACCGGCGTTCTTTTTATATCCAAGACACATTACAGGTTAAAAAGGTCGTAGATACTCTTAAAGATAACGGGCTATTGCCTCTAAAATTTGGAAAACCGGGTATGCTTCATGTGAGTTTTCAGGCTAAAACTTCGCCTTTGCTGTTGCTTAAAACCACCCAGAGTGTGCTCGCTTCTATGGGTTATGCGTATTTCATGGTTTTAGAAGTGGACTACAAAGATTCTTGGAGCAAGGCAGTTTTTGCCCTCAAAACAGAATACGCTCTTGATCCAAGCCTTATTGCTACCCTTTTTCACAAAAAGGGTTTTGTTTTTGCCGATCTCAAGCGAGATAGCCTTCAAGATTGGAGCTATTATTTTGGGGTACGCATTCCAAAACTTGCCAATACAACCACAATTATCCCTTCAGGGAGCTATCTCAATCTCAAGGAAATTAGCGGAGAATATTGGTTAGACATGACTTATGGTGGACGACTTAAAATTGTGGCTAATACCTCTGTTTGGCATCCTCAAATTAGTTTTTTTGACGCATCTCTACATATGATTGATTTTACGCATAGCGCAAACCCAACCTCCAAAATCAGTGTTGATGTTCCCGATAATGTGCGTTTTATCAAAGTGAGCGATGTAGAAAATCCCCTTGTGCTTAAAGGAGGCATCAGAGTTCTTCTAGAACCATTGCAACATTAATGCCCCGTATTGAGGTTTTTTGTAGTATCATAGTACATCACAATCTACAAGGAGTTCTGAATGAAAAAAGTTGTTTTGGGTGCTTTGCTAGCTACGGGTTTGGTTTATGCGACCTCCATTGATACCAGCAAAGTTAGCATGAGTTTTACTGCCTTTAAAACTCCTAAAAAAGTGGGTGTAGAGGGTACTTTTGATGGTGTGCAATACCACTTTAATAAAGATACTTCAAGTGTAGCACACATGTTAGATAAGGCTACTGCTAGTATCGATGTAACACATGTCAATCTGCATAACGAGCTTAAAAGCAAAAATGTTAAGGAGGCTTTCTTTGATCTCTTTAAAGAGAAGAATCTCAAGGTGATCTTTAGAAATGTGGTTGCAGGCGAAAATCAAGGGAGTATCTTAGCCACCGTGCGCATGAATGGTAAGAGTATCAAAGTGCCCATGACTTATACTATTGAAAATAACGAGCTTACAGCAACAGGACTTTTAGATGTGCTAGAATTTGGTCTTAAAGACGCATTTGCTAAACTGGCTCAGGCTTGTCAAGCCCAGCATGAAAAACTCACTTGGTCTCAAGTGCGCATCACTTTTAAAGCAGGTCTTAAAGACTAATATGACTAAAAAGCAACTTGGCCACGCTCTATTACATAGTATCAATGATTTTAACGAAGCTAAACAGGTGATTGTAGGGGGGGTTAACTCCCCTGTACGCGCCTTTGGAAGTGTTGGAGGTACACCACCTTTTATTTTTAAGGGCGATGGGTACTCTCTTTATGATGTAGATGGGAATTCCTATATAGATTTTGTGCAGAGTTGGGGGCCCTTGCTCTTTGGCCATGCCGATGTGCAGATTCAAGAAAGAGTGATCGAAGTTCTAAAAAGAGGCATGAGCTTTGGTGCACCTACAGAGCTAGAAACCACTTTAGCTAAAAAGCTTGTTTTGAGTTATGAGGGTGTAGAAAAGGTGCGTTTAGTGAGTAGCGGGACAGAAGCGACCATGAGCGCGATCCGTCTTGCGCGCGCTTTCAGTGGCAAGGATAGAATTATCAAGTTTGAGGGGTGCTACCATGGGCATAGCGATAGCCTGCTTGTGGGAGCAGGGAGTGGGTGTGCTACCTTTGGCGCGCCTAGTTCTTTAGGCGTGCCAAAAGCTATCAGTGATCAAACTCTTATTGCTCAATATAATGACATTGACTCTGTAAAAGCTTGTTTTGAAGCAGGGGGTGTGGGTTGTGTTATCATCGAACCCATCGCCGGAAACATGGGCTTAGTGCCTGCAAAACTTGAGTTTTTGCAAGAACTTCGCCATCTTTGTAGCAAATATGAAGCTGTGCTCATCTTTGATGAAGTGATGAGCGGGTTTAGAGCTGGTGTTAATGGCTCACAAACTTACCACCGCTTAGTGCCCGATCTAGTTACCTTTGGTAAAGTTATTGGGGGCGGATTGCCCCTAGCGTGTTTTGGAGGTCGGGCGGAAATTATGGAAATGCTCGCCCCTGTGGGGGGGGTGTATCAGGCCGGGACTTTGAGTGGCAACCCTGTAGCAGTGGCTGCAGGCATTGTTGCGCTTGAAAAGATCGCTCAAGAACCCAAGCTTTTCTCTCGCCTTGAAGAGTTAGCCCAACACTTTGTCAGGGGGCTTGTAAAAATTGCAACTTCTCATGGAATTGCTCTGCAGGGCTGTGTGAGAGGGAGCATGTTTGGCTTCTTTTTTAGCGAACAAGAAGTGCAAGACTTTCAAGGGGCTAAAAATTCCAAAACAGATCTTTATGCGCGCCTGCACCAAAAAATGCTCCAAAGAGGTGTGTATTTAGCTCCCTCAGCCTTTGAGACCGGTTTTATATGCGCGCCCATGCATATGGATATTATCGATGCCTGTTTGCAGAAAGCCCAAGAGAGTTTTTCTGAAATCGCGCATGGAATCTGAACCCAGTTTTAAGCGCATTGTGGAGGGAGCGAGCGTTTTAAGCTTAGGGATTTCTATTGTAGTGGCCGTTTTAATTGGAATTGGGATCGGCTATGGGCTCAAAAAACTCACCGGAGTCGCATGGTTGTTTTGGTTGGGCGTGTTTTGGGGAGTGGGGGGGGCTATTTTAAATGTGTACAAAGCCTACAAAAAGGCTAAAAAAGATTTAGACGCTCTAGCTCAAGACCCCAAGTATCGTCAACACGATGTGTAGCTTTAAGTGCGCCCTCTTTGTGGTGCTGTGCAATGCAATCGGTGTAGGGATAGTAGGCTATTTTTGGGGATTGTTAGGTGCACTCAATTTTGAAACCAGTTTTGTGGGTTTTTTCTTGATTCTCTTAGCGGGTTATCAAAAACTCAAAAACACTTTGGGGCAAGCCAAAGAAAAAGCAACCTCTAAATTTATGTTAGGACTAGGAACTAACTTTAGTTGGAACAAGATAGGGGCTTATGCTCTCTTTTTGGCGGGCCTGCTAAGTTTGACCCACTTTAGGGTCTTTGAGCCCATCCCCTACTTAGTGGGGTTGGGTGCGTGCTTGGGAAGCGTCTTAGGAAGCTATACTCTTAGAAATTAAAAATATAGTTGATATAAAGGGAAGCGTTACGATGGTAGGAGAGAGAAACATCATCGCCTTTAGAAGCCTTTTTGTAGAAAGAATACGGGACAACGGGGACAAGCGCGCCTAGCTCGATGCCTTGTTTGTCAGAAAAATTTGCTCTAAGACCAAAGCTAATGGGAAGCTGGAAATAAGCAATATTGGGCTGACCTTTAAGGTTGGGTGAACCAAAGCCATGCGCCACTTTCTCAATCACCCCATCGATTGGACCATTCATTCCATCCCCACCTGCCATATAAGAACCTATCCAGCTACTGCCAAGGAGTTGGAAGCCCACGAAAAACCCTACTGCATAACTATTATCTTTGGGAACAAAGAAATCCCAAAGAAAATCCATGCCAGCCCCGTAGTTAATGTCTGCAAGATCGCCCGTGCCAGACACGCGCCCCACAGCGTTATAGTCAAAGGTAACATAATAGCGCAAACCAACGCGCTTTGACTGACCAAAAAACTGCTTATAGCCCGCTCTAAGATTAAAGCCCCACATGTCGCCAGAATAGTGCTCGTTATGAAGAACTTCAGAATCAACTTTGAGATATTCCTTAGTTTCCATACGCGACCATTGAAACCCCCCCGCAAGATAGGCGGCGTTGCGTTCAGCCAATAGAGGGGATAGGGCAAGCGTGCTCAAGAAGCTCAGGGTAGCTACAGAAGCCAAGCTCTTAGGTAAAATAGCCATCGACAAACCTTTATTCAGTGAAAATGGAGATGAATCTCTTAAGCGGGGATTCTAAGATAAATACATTAATTTTTTTCTTAAATTTCTTAAGAAAGTTCAAAAAAAGAAAAAATAAAATTTGGCAAAAATTGGAGTGATTCAAGGATATTTTTATTCTTTCTGATCCCTGCAAAAATGGCACGGATGCCCTACTGCACGCAATACTAAAAAAAACTAACCTCTTTTTTCGTTGCTAAAATGCCAAGAAAAATACAACATATTAATTACTATATTTTTATAATAATCCCTAAAGTGGCTCTAGTTCGTTTTTAGGGATTCACTTAAGAACTATATGTCTGCAGAAATTAACCTAAATACTTGAGTACTAGGCCCGCATAATAACTTGCTGCACGGACTAAAAGGGCATCATTAAAGACATAGTTTGAAGTGTGGATATAGTTGGTGGTTTCGTTTTCAAAAAAAGCATAGGCACATTTACGCAACTCGCAAAAATAGCCAAAATCCTCACTTCCCATTGCAGGCCTGTGATCAAAACAACAACCTTGCACCCCAAAAATATCTAGGGCTACCTCTTGAGCTAGGGCAGTGGCTTCAGGGTGGTTATTTATGATAGGGGTAGCAAAATCGTGCGTCATAGTGATTTCCACCCCTTGAGCTAAAGCAATACCTTGAGAAATTTCTTGAATGCGCTTGGCAACTAGCTCCCGCGTCAAAAAGTCTAATGCCCGCACGCTCACTAGCAACACAGCGCGATCAGGGATAATATTATGCGCACTCCCTGCATTCAAAGCCCCTACGCTCACCACCGCGCTATTTTGCGGGTCCACATTCCTAGATACAACACCTTGTAGTGCCAACACTAACAAAGAAGCCACTAAAATCGGATCTTTGGTTTTCTCTGGCGCGCTAGCGTGCCCGCCTTGAGCCTTAATTTCTAGGGTATAAGCGTCTGAGCTGGCCATCAAAACGCCAGTTTTAAGATAAATTTTTTTATCACTCCCTAATGGCATGTTATGCCATCCAAAGATTAAATCACTATCAAACTTTTCTAACAGACCCTCTTCAATCATAGCCCTTGCACCGCCCAAATTTTCCTCAGCCGGTTGAAAATATAAATTCAAAGTGCCCTTAAAATCTTGAGTAGCTAGGTATTTGGCTGCCAGCAGTAAAGACGCGCTATGCCCATCATGTCCGCAGGCGTGCATGCGTTGTGGGGTTTGGCTTTGATAATCTAGTCCGCTGTCCTCTTGGATGGGCAGAGCGTCCATATCTGCGCGCAAACCAATTTTTTTAGCTGAATCGCCCTTTTTGAGCACCCCTACCACGCCGGTTTTACCCACTCCCGTATGCACTTCATAGCCAAATTCTCTCAATTTGTCGGCCACTAACTGAGAGGTTTTTACTTCTTTAAAACCTAATTCTGGGTGTCGGTGGATTTTGTGGCGGATGGCTATAAATTCCTCTTGCATCGCAACAATTTCTGGGATTAAATTCATAGAGCTTCCTTGTTAATCTTTCTTAAAAATGCGTTTGATTTTATACCACAAGCTTTTTTGGCGTTTTTCTTCCTCTATTTCTTTCCTAATCTCCTCTACAGGTCGATCAAAGACAATCTCTATATAATCTCCGCTTCCATCCTGAGTTTCAATGCGGATTACATTATCCGGGGGTTCTGGAAGTTTCTCCATCGTAGCCCGTTGCTCCGTTGAATCTGCGGGTTTTTCAGATTCTGCTTCTTTTTTCATGTTCTCCTCTTGCAAGACTAAACTCTTTCCATTTTACCTAGCCAAAGCACACGCTAAAACAATATACGAGAATCGTAGCATAGAACAGCCCTCACTCTTCGTGGATATGACGGACATGATCGCTGTAGCGTTGGCTAAAGACATGTACACCCTCTTTGTTTTTAACAAAGTACAAAAAAGGGGTTTTCGTGGGAAAAATTGCCGCCTTAATGGCTTGTAGACTCACGCTACCTACAGGCGCATCAGGTAGACCCTTATGTTTATAGGTGTTATAAGTACTATTGTCCTCGAGAATACGCGCGCGGGTAACTTTGGTGTGGGAAAATTTGCCATAATTCAAACTCCCGTCCATCTGTAAAGGCATACCTTTTTCAAGGCGGTTATAGATCACACCAGCAATGATGGGCATTTCTTTAGTGTTAGCCGCCTCTTTTTGCACAATGGAAGCGACAATCAAATTTTTTTCCCATTCCTTTTTGTCATAATGCCCTAGTAATTCTCGACTCAATTTTTCATACTGCTTGCTCGTGTGCTTGATAAGATAATCCATCAGCGAGTCCGCAGAAATACCTAAGGCAAAGCGGTAGGTGTCAGGAACAATAGCTGCTTCTTGAAAAGGAGCTTTGGCTTTATAGGCCTTGTAAAGGTCTGCTTCTGGTAGCTTGAAAGTGGTTGCCAAATTTTGAATAAAAAAGTAAAGGGTTTCGCCCGGTATCAAAGTGGCGTTTTTATAAATCTTTTTAGAAAGACTGAGAGCGTATAAAAAATTTCCCTTATTGATCTCTTGATGGGCGTTAACAGGAATGGAGATATAACCACTTTTTGGAGTTTCCCATAGACCCAAAGCTCTCATCGTGCGTAAAATCCATAGATCCAAGGTATTGAGTTCTCCCTCTAAACTTCGGACTATGCTACGCAATGAGCCACTTGGAATGTAAAGCGCGTCATGTGATTTTATGGGTATACTCAAGTAAAACAAAAACGAAAGCCAAATGATCAAAGCCATCTCTAAGAGAATGCGTTTTCCGGTGATTTTATGCGGAGTTTTAGGTGCTTTAGTGTGGGGCGTATTTGCGGTTTTCAAAAATGGCATCCTCATCTCTTCATTGCAGCTAGGAAAACTACACATCAATAAATTCTATCTAAAACTTGATAATAAACTTGTGTTGCAGATAGGACGACTTGATTTAAGTGAAGCGTTAAAAAAAGACCCTAAAAAGACTCCTCCAAGCCTCAATACCATCATTCAGGGCGTACGCTATAGTTTGTGGGTTCTCTCTTATTTTCAGGAGCTTAGTGTCCAAGAGATTATTTTTAACCCAAAGACTAAGGCTCATGTACTTTTTGATGGTAAAACTTACGAGCTAGATTTTCCGGGCATTCAGGCTAAATTTTTGCTCCAAGATCAAAAAAATCTCTCTTTAAAACTACTTCAAGCCACCTCAACCCTTTTTCATGCGCGCGCTCAAGGGCAAGCGTACTATAACCCTCATACAAAACAACTGAGTTTTGATTTTGATTTTTCTCCTCTTAATGATGTTGCCAATTTGAGAAAATCCCAACTGGTCGCGCATGCGCAAGGCTTGACAGATTTCAACACTTTGGCTCTTAAACTCAGCACGAATGAAATCCATCATTTAGACTTTCTCAAACCCTATTTCCCTGATGGTAGCCATCCCGTGGTGCAGGCTTGGCTCTTTGATAATATTGTCTTTTCTGGTGTTAGAGTAAGCTCGGCTAAAGCCATCTTAAACCTTAAAGATAAAAACATGGCCAAGACACTCTTAGATCGCATTGGCGTACAAGCTATTGTAAAAAATGCGTATGTACGCTTCCACAATAAACTCTCCCCCATCTATGCTAAGGAAGTTGCCCTAGAACTCAAAGATCGCGCCCTTATCATTGAACCCAAAAATGTTATTTATGAAACCATGCCTTTGGATAACTCTAGGGTGCAAATTAACCATCTTGGTAAGGGATCGTCTTTGAGTGCGGATATTAGGGTAGCCCCTAGTCTTTCTTTTCAAAGCACCAAAAGGATTCTTCAAGCTTACGATATCTCTTTACCCATTGCCAAGTTGAACGCGCCTTTAAATGCTAATCTTCTTTTGGGCGTACAATTTCTCCCACATGGCCACTCTTTATTTTCTATACAAGGGAGCATAGATGTGAGTGCGGGCTCTTTTCTTCTCTATGACACCCCCTTTTATGCCCAGCAAGCTCATATCAACCTAGACATCACACCCGAGCGCAAGTATGTTTCTATTTCAACTTCCCACACACGATATCACAACATGGTCGATGTGGACGCTGACCTCATGTTAGATTTTGTAACCAAGCAACTTAAAGGCAACTTTGGCGTGCATAAAATCCAAATCAACACTAATAACGCGATCAACATGCAACCCTTTAGCCCCTCAAGAACTCTGCCAAAAACCCTGCCAGCCCCCATTAATGCTGCACATCTCCCCAATATTGTTGCTCAAGGGAAACAAGTACTAGAAAAACATATTTTGGCTAGTATCAAGGCGCAAAATAGAGAGGTTTTCAGCAAAGATGTGATCTATGCCAATGCCACTAACTTACCCAGCTTAGAATTTAGTTTAAATTTCTCAAAATCCCAAGAGCTAGCGTTTAGTTTAGGAAATTTGGGCGTGGAAGGTAGGCTGAAGAATGGAATTTATTCTTTAGATGCTAAAGATTTACACAAGCTCTTTGGCATCTCTCCTATTTTGCGTTACTATGGCATCAAGAAAGGCACTTTGCATGTTAGCAGTCCAGATTTCAAGAATGTGAAGTTTGTAGGTATTATACATCAGCCATTTCCACTTTATCGCCACGATGGTAGGCGAATCAATAGTATTTCTTTCTTAGGCACTTTCAAACCTGAGGGCGTGGAGATTTTTAGCGATGATGGGGCCATTATGGGACGCATTCAAGGCAAACAACAAATTTTTTTCTTCAATGATATTAACTTTAATATCGATGAATTTTTACAAGCTAAGATTCCCTTTATCAAAGACATGCTTGCTCCAGACTCCACACGCCCTACAAAAGCTCAAATTCGCGATGAGAGCGCGTTTATCCGCGCCAAACAACATTACGAAAAATTACACAATATCCAACCCATATCCACAATTATCAGTGCAAGCAACACCACTCTTAGGCTCAAGTCGTTTCCTTTAGCTCTGAATAATATCCGTCTTGTTGTGCGCGATGGACGCACTATGATTGATGGAAATTACCACCATGCCATGTTGAGCGCGGATATTGTACATGGAGATGTGATTGTGCGGGCGCGCAATTTCAGTGGAGACTATCTCAACCTGGCTATCCAGAGTGTTACCTCTCAAAACCTTATTGGGGGTGGATTGTATGGCTTGACAGGGGTCTATCGCAATCGGGTCTTCAATGGGGAATTGCGGCTACAAAACACCATTATTAAAAACTTTAAAGTCTTGCAAAATATCGTCAATATTATCAACACAATTCCTTCCCTCATTGTTTTTAGAGATCCCCGTTTGGGGGTACATGGTTATGAGATTTCTAAAGGTCGCGTGCTCTTTGGGGTGAGCTCAGACTATCTAGGATTAGAACATATCCAGCTTTCAGGCACCACCTTAGACATAGATGGTAATGGAATCATTGAGTTATCTAATAAAAAAACAGATCTTTCCTTAGATATTTCTACAATCAAGGGGTTTAGCAATGTGATCAATAGAATTCCCATCATTAATTATCTTATTTTGGGCGGAAGTGGTAAAATTTCTACCCATGTCCATGTAAGTAAGACGCTAGACAATCCTGCTGTTAAAGTTACTTTAGCTAAAGACATCGCTCAAGCTCCTTTTAAGATTCTACGCCGTATTTTTACCCCCATTGATATTATTGTAGATGAAATCAAAAAAGGACTCGCCAACCATGACTCTGCTAGACTGCCAGAAAGATCATCGCTACACAATCCTTGAAATTCAAGGCGCAGACTCTGCGCTTAAAGATCGTTTCTTATCCTTTGGGATTCGTCCGGGCGTGGAATTTACACTTTTACAACATTCCTTGCGTCGCGCTACATTTAGTATCTGTATCAACAATGCCCAGATTGCTCTGCGCTCCCATGAAGCCGCTTTGCTCTGCGTTTCCCCCCTATGAAAAACAAAGCCCAACACATCAAAACCCGCCTTTTAAATCACTTTGGCAACCCAAGTACAGAGCTGCGCTATGACAACGCCTACCAACTTCTAGTTGCCGTCATTCTCTCCGCCCAATGCACAGACGCACGCGTGAATGCCACCACCCCCGCACTTTTTGCACTCTATCCAAGTATTGAAAGTTTGGCACAGGCTAATTTGACCCAACTTAAAGAATGTATCAAGAGTATTTCTTACCCCAATAACAAGGCTAAACATCTCATCAAAATGGCGCAAAAAGTCTGCTCACACTTTGGGGGCGTGATCCCCCACACTCAAGAAGAGCTCAAAACTCTCCCGGGCGTGGGGCAAAAGAGTGCTAATGTTGTGCTTTCTGTATGCTTTGGTCAAAATTATCTAGCTGTAGATACCCATGTATTTCGGGTTGCACACCGCTTAGGACTAAGTCAAGCTAAAACCCCGTTACAAACAGAAAAGGAATTGAGCGTGCTCTTTGAGAGCGATCTAGCACGACTCCATCACGCATTGATTCTTTTTGGGCGTTACACTTGTAAAGCACTCAAGCCTCTTTGTAAAGATTGCTTTTTAAGAGACCTCTGCATGCATAAGGCAAAATCTAGTATAATAAGCCCAAAGACTTAAGGGCAATCATGGATCAACAAGGCAATAAAGAAACACAAGGTGYGAACATCCAATCTAATCCCTAAACCTTAAACATTCTCACGCCTGTTAA
>NZ_FZMQ01000004.1:70122-174688 GCF_900197855.1 Helicobacter cynogastricus
CAAAAAGTCTGCTCACACTTTGGGGGCGTGATCCCCCACACTCAAGAAGAGCTCAAAACTCTCCCGGGCGTGGGGCAAAAGAGTGCTAATGTTGTGCTTTCTGTATGCTTTGGTCAAAATTATCTAGCTGTAGATACCCATGTATTTCGGGTTGCACACCGCTTAGGACTAAGTCAAGCTAAAACCCCGTTACAAACAGAAAAGGAATTGAGCGTGCTCTTTGAGAGCGATCTAGCACGACTCCATCACGCATTGATTCTTTTTGGGCGTTACACTTGTAAAGCACTCAAGCCTCTTTGTAAAGATTGCTTTTTAAGAGACCTCTGCATGCATAAGGCAAAATCTAGTATAATAAGCCCAAAGACTTAAGGGCAATCATGGATCAACAAGGCAATAAAGAAACACAAGGTGTGAACATCCAATCTAATCCAACCTTAAACATTCTCACGCCTGTTAATCCTAAAATCAAAAAGCAACCTACTCTAAATCCTAGAGAGATTGAACTCACAACTTACCTAGAGGAATTGATTGAGGATTATAAGGGTTTATTAGATATGGAGGTAACTTTTATGGCTGAGCTGGGCTCAACCTCTATCCCATTAGGTGAGGTCTTGCGCTTTGAACGCGGGTCGGTGATCGACTTGCAAAAACCCGCTGGAGAGAGCGTAGACACTTTTGTAAATGGACGCGTGATTGGCAAGGGCGAGGTAATGGTCTATGAGAAAAATTTGGCAATCCGCCTTAATGAGGTTTTGGATTCTAATGCCATTGTCTACTATATTGCTAAGGACATGTAACTTATTTAGAATGTTGCGAATTATCCCTAGTTATTTTGTGATCTTTGTCGCCCTGTGTGCTCTTTGTTACGCTCAAAACTCTCTTGAGCGCGTACAAGCCACCCCGCTCTCCGATCAAGAACCTCCTGGTATTGCCTTGGATCTTCTTTTCAAAAACCCCCTACAACAAACTCCCAAGATTGCTCCTAGTCAAGTCATCACTCTACACGACATCACCCCTTTTGCCCCAAAATCCGAACGATTTAATGCGAGCGTCTTGCAATCTTTAGATATTTTTCATAAGAATAATACTCTTTTTATCGTGCCCAAAAGCTCGCTTCTTTTTGGTGTCCATGCCAAACTTTCGCAAGATAAGACTTATCTACGCTTAGAGTTTACCCCTTTAATTGCCTCCAGCAACAAACAGGCTTTTTTGGACAAAGTACCTTCTACAAAGGGGGAAAATTTTCTACCATGGGATTATGTGTGGAAAGTAGGAGCTGTACTTGGGGTTTTGTTGTTAATCCTTTTTTTAGTGAAACGCAAGAGCGCGCAACAATTCCTCTTTCCCAAAGTGGGTCTAGAGCCTAGCGTAACTTTTGTAAAACCTTTAGATGCAACCCATAAACTTGTAACTATCGAGGTGCGCAATCAACTTTATTTAATTTTACTCAATGCGAATCAAAGTGTGGTTTTGGACAAAATTGATCTCGATTTTTCCCTCAAAAAAGACCCAAACCGCCTCAAAGAAGATTTGGTAGAAGAGACTAAGGAGCGTTTGCGTCATTCCAAACTCAAAGGTGTCCATGTCTAATCGTCGCTCCTTGTCCCTAGATAGAGAGCTGGTTAACAGGCGATCTACGCGCAATTTTTATATTTCTCTATTGCTCTCTTGTTTGTTGCACCTTTTGATCTGGTGGTTGCTCGATTATGGTTATAAATTTTTCCACAAACAACCCAAACTTGTCAAGATTAATCCGAGTAATCTTTTAGTGCTTAAAAGAGGGCGATCCCTAGACCCTACCAAGCACACACAAGGCGCGCTCAAACCCTCTAGGGCCGCTCCTCTTACAAACCCACACTCTAGTCCAGAAAGGCGCGTTGTACGCAGAGAACGCCCCAGAACAATGCCACGCCATAGAGAAAGACATCGTGTTGAACAACCTCGCCCTGAACCTAGGGAAAAACGCCATATAGAAAGGCCTCGCCCTGAACCTCAGCCAGTGCCAACTCCACACCATCAAGAGGTTGCCCAAAATACCCATAAAGCTCTTAAAAAAGTTGAGCAGGCTCCCCACAAGCCAAACCCCCCTGCCCCAGCACCTGTAACTGCTAAGCCACAACATAAGTCTAGCTCCACACCTAAGCCCCCCCCTCAGGACGATTTTAATCCTAACAATCTTTCTTTCTTGCCTTCTGAGCAAAGTACCCCCTCTCCTACCCCACAACAGAACGCCCGTGCTACCCGTAGTTATGAACATGATAAAGGTTTAGATAGTCAGACACGCAAGGATATTGATGATCTCTATGGGGAAGAATTTGGAGATTTGGGTACGGCAGAAAAGGATTTTATTAAGAGTAATTTGAGCGAGATTGGGCGCATCACACAAAAGTATCTTGAATACCCCAGCGCAGCTGGATATTTAGGGCAAGATGGCGTAGATGCTGTAGAATTTTACCTCCATCCTAATGGCGACATCACTGGTTTAAAGATTATCACACCCTCGGGCTATAAGCTTTTGGATGATAATACGCTCAAAACCATCACCATTGCCTATAAAGATTATCCGCGCCCTACCACAACAACTCTAATTCGTATCCGCGTGCGCTATTTTATTTACAGATGATCACTTTGCACAATCCCCTAGACATGCACTTGCACCTTAGAGAGGGAGATTTGCTCAAACAGGTATTACCCTTTAGTGCTAAATGTTTTAGTGGGGCTGTGGTGATGCCCAATCTCAAAACCCCTATCATAGACACTGCCTTAGCCCTAGAATATGCCCAAGAAATTCAAAATCTGAGTCATAATTTTACCCCCTTTGTTGCCCTCTATTTGCAAGAGAGTTTGCATGAAAACGAATTGAAAAAAGCGCATGCGCATGGTTTATTTTTATTAAAACTCTACCCCAAGAACGCCACCACAAATTCCTCTAGTGGTGTAGCAAATATTTTAAGTCCATCGATGTTAAAAATTCTTAGCGTAGCTGAAGAATTGGGTTTTATTCTCTGCGTGCATGCAGAGAGTGGTGGGTTTGTGCTAGATCGCGAAGTGGAGTTTCACCCCATTTTGCACGCTTTAGCCAAGCGTTTTCCCAAGCTCACCATTATTTTAGAGCACATGAGCGATGCGCGCAGTGTGGCACTTTTAGACACATACCCTAATCTTTATGCGACCTTAACTTTGCAGCATATCAGCTACAGCCTTGATGATCTTGCAGGAGGCGCGCTCAATCCTCATCTCTTTTGTAAACCTCTTTTAAAAACTCCCCACGATCAAACCACGCTTTTAAACCTAGCCCTAAAAGCGCACCCCAAAGTGTGTTTTGGATCCGATAGCGCGCCCCACTTCATAGAAAATAAACATGCATGCGCCTGTGCAGCAGGGGTTTTTAGTGCCCCTATTTTGCTTGAAGCCCTCACAACCCTCTTTGATGCGCACCACGCCCTAGATAAACTCCAAGCCTTCATTAGTGATAACGCTCTGCGTATCTACAATCTCCCAGCGCGCGCAACTCTCCCTCAAAAATCCATCACTCTTAAAAAAATCCCCACCTTCACCCCCAAAGTCCCCGGACTTATCGTGCCCCATTTTCCTTTAAAATGGGGTATCTGTGCGTGATCCAATCCTTGCTTTTTTTTTGATCTGCCTGCTTGCCTTGCCCGGATCTGCTGACCCGCTCACTCTTTTTGAAAAACAAGCTATCCCGCCTCCCCCTGTGCAAAGCGTGCATTCTGCAAGTTTGGGCGCGCTTCCTAGTGGGCATTTATTGGTTGCGTATTTTGGGGGGAGTGAAGAAGGTCTACCTGATGTGCGTATTTATGCTAATCTCTACAATCCAAAGAGCAAGATTTGGAGTCCAGCCTTTACACTGCTTTCGCCCACGCAACTAAGTCAACTTTCAAAATCGTATGTCAAGGCATTGGGCAATCCAGTTTTGGCGATCTTTAATCAAAAAGTTTATCTTTTTGTGGTAGGGGTGAGTTTAGGGGGTTGGGCGACCTCTAGGATTTACGCCCTGCAAGCCGATATCTCCTCTCTTTTAGCCCAAAAGCCTCATCTAAATTTTCTCTCCACCCTCTCTTTAAGCCCTCTACTCAATATTAGCTATCTTGTACGCAACTCTCCTTTACCCACTGAAGATGGGGGTTTTATCTTGCCAATTTACCACGAGCTTGTGGCTAAATTTCCTCTTTTGCTCAAATTTGACTCTAAGGCACATCTGCAAAGAGTGATCAAGCCTAATTATCTGAGCTCCCAACTCCAGCCTACTCTAACCCCTTACAAGCAGTGTGCTCTGATGGCATTTAGAAGCTCTAAGGACACACACCTATACACCCAAACCTGTAAAGACCTTCTGCATTGGAATCCTCCCATCCCTAGCAATCTGCGCAATTATGACGATGCGCTCGCCCTCTTCAACGCCAATCATGAGACTTACCTTGTTTATAATGCCCCACTCCCTAATGCCTCCTCTAGCCGCAGCTCTTTGCGCCTTGCACGCTTTGCTCCCACTTCTAAGAGATCAAGCTATTTTGATCCCCTAGCCATCTTAGATCAAAGCTTAGAGGGTGAAGTGAGTTACCCTAGTGTGCTTGTTCTCAAAGACACAATTCATCTTGTCTATACCAAGCACAGGCACACAATCATGCACCTCATCCTCAATAAAGCTTTACTCAAAGCCCTTTAGTGGATTTTTTGCCCTCCTACTTAGTGTTAGCCTTTGTCTTTGGAGCTTGTGTGTGGGTGAAAGCGCGCCGGTATGCTCTCTTTCAAGCCTTGTTAGTGGGCGGACTCTTGCTTTGGAAAATCCCGCTATTGCGCCTTTTTAATGGAAGCGATCTAAATTTAGCGATGTTGCTTATAGGGCTTTTTGGACCTTTAAGTCTGCTAACTCTATTGCTCACACTTTGGGCATGTTTGGCAAAACAACTTCACCTAGACCCCCTGCCCCCCTCAAGCGCGCGCTTTTTAGCTATCTTTGGCGCGCTTGTCTTTTTGGACACTTTGGGAATTTTGCCCATAGATTTTATCTATATTTCCCCATTAACTCTTGGCTTTTGGGCACTGCTAGCTTTTTATGTCCATAAAATCCTAGGCGCGCTCTTTGCTCTGATTTTAATTTTTAATTTTATCCACCCAAGTGCTCTGCCCTATAATCTCTTTGTGGACGCTTATCTTTGGCTGGTTGCCCTATGGTGTAGCTATCCTAAGACTTAGTAATAGCCTGGATCGAATGGGTGTTATTTTCTCTGTGCACATGAATAAGAATATTGATCGCGCTTTTGAAAAACCTCTCCACCACCTCAAAGGGTAAAGAGGATTGCATACCCATCTCAAGGTTAATAGCAATGGCTTCTAACACATCCTCAATACTATTAGCATGCAAAGTGGTGATCATTCCTCTATGCCCCGTATTGCCAAAACGCAAAAATAAAAGTGTGTTACGGGTGTCTATTTCTCCTACCATGAGGCGATCGGGGCGCATGCGCACCGCCATATTGAGCGCGTCCGTGTAGCTAAGATTCTCCTCATTCTTGCTCACCAGAAAACCCACCGCATTTTTAAAGCGATCCAAATGAAGCTCTTGGCTATCCTCCACGCTCACTATCCGCGTTTGCTCAGGGATACACGCCAAAAGCGCGTTTAAAAGACTTGTTTTACCACTAGCTGTTCCCCCACTAATTAAAATATTCTGCCCGCTTTGCACCATTTCTTTTAAATCTTGATGGGTGTATCCACAAGGCATTTTAAAAGCCTCCAAAGGAAAAATCTGTGCGCTGGGCACGCGGATATTCAAAGCGATTTGATGATTAGCTGTGATGCTAAAATGACTCGCGCTCACACGGCAACGCGTAGCGGGCAGGGAGGCGTGCAAGGTGGGGTGTGTGTCATCAAAGTGCAGGCGGTAGTAAGTGGCAAGTTGCTCGCAAAAACGCAGTAAAAACGCCTTGTCTAAGACCTCATCGCGCACACAAGCGCGCCTACCATCTAAATAATAAAGCCAAATTTCTTTTTCTTGATTGCTGAGTAATTCGCTGATCCCCCTCTCTAAATAGGGTTTAAAAACCTCTATTTGGGCTTGTAAAACCCTATGTGTGGCTAACATCGCTTTAAAGCTAGGGCTAAATCCTCTGGGGTGTCTATGCCTATGCTAGAGGTCTCTACTAAACTTGTCCCAATGAGCTTATGGTGGTAAAGTGCGCGCAACTGCTCTAATTTTTCAATCTCCTCTAGGGGGCTTTTAGGCAGGGCGCAAAACTCTAGCAGGGTAGCGGCCTGAAAACCATAAATACCAATGTGTCCATAAAGAGTCCGCCCTATTTGATCGCGATCACAAGGGATAATAGAGCGAGAAAAATAGAGCGCGTGTTTTTTTCCAAGCACCACTTTTACCACCGCATTAGAGCGCGCTTCTTCCTCAGAGATAACCTTAATACAAGTGTGCATAAACTCCGTGCTTTGCGCCTCATCAAGCAAGAGGGCGATGATTTCAGGTTCTAAAAAAGGCTCATCGGCTTGGAGATTAAGCACGGGAGTGTGTAGAGGTAGTTTAAGGATTTGGCAAGCTTGGGCACAACGATCTGTGCCACTGGGGTGGTTAGGGTCTGTGAGCAGGGCTTTTAAACCAAAATCTGTGCACAAATTTACAAGCTCTTGTTCAGCGCACGCTACCACGACTTCATCGACGGCTTGGGCGTTGCGCGCCGTGCGCACCACCATAGGCAAGCCCCCAATATCTGCTAATAATTTTCTTGGAAAACGCGTAGAAGCCAATCTTGCTGGAATTAAAATCATATCAAGCCTTTAGGTTGTTGTAAAACTCGCGCTAATGAGGGCTTTAAAGCGTTCTCCAAGCGCGCTAGGGTTTAAAAGCGCGCGCGCTTTAAAGGCCTCTTTTTGATAAATAGAAAAAGGCATGTGTGCTCCAAAGAGCTCTAGCAATTTGGGCAATCCCATGCGCACTAGGGCAAGACTCTGTGTGCCATAAAATAGAGTGTGTGCGCCCTGCTGGTTGATTAAGGATTCTAATCGCTGAAAATCCACATCGTAAGTGAGATCAATTTTTTGATAAAGCTCTTGCAGATTTGTTAAAATCTCCTCAAAATCAAAGACGCGGTGTTGAAAATACCCACGCAAATCAATCACATTATGAGCTCCATACTGCCCATAATCAAAGCTAACCAACACCCATGATTTAGCTTTTTCTAGGGCCTTTAGCAAAGCGCAGATAAAGGCCTTCCAATGTGGCATGCAACCCTCTTGGGTATAGCAAGCCTCACGCCAAAAGGGCTTAAAATGAGCATCTACAAAGAGTTGTGCGCCCGGGCGCACCAGCTCACATGGAAAACTATCCCACAGCTCGTTATTATAAATAAAAACGCTCTGTGTAGGGGAGATGTTCAAATCTAGGGGGTTAGCCACACAGCGCAGATTGCTCCCCATTTGTGCAAGCCGTCTTTGTTGCAACACCCTTAACTCTTCCAAAGGCTCTATGCTTACAAACTCCACTTCCTCTAAAACGCCTTGACTTAAAGCCCGCAAGAAAGAAAGCACATCTCCTAGCAATTCCCCCCCATGCGCGCCCATCTCTACCACACTCAAGGGCAGGTTCAATAGTCCTTTTTCTAATAAGTCTAAAAGATAAAAAGCTAGAGTGCCTCCAAAAAACTTACTCGCACTCACAGAGGTGTAAAAATCCCCCTGAGTGCCAATGCGCGCGCCCTTATAATACCCCCCATCTGCATAAAGCCATGCATGCATAAAATCGCTAAAGGGGCGGGACATCAAACAGCTTAGGGGGCAAAAATGCGTTGATAATCCACACGAAAACCCTGTAGTAGGTCTTTAGCCTTGTGGCTTTTGAGCCAATGATAGAAAATATCTCCACGCGTATTTTTGCAAGGTTGAACCCAAAAGTAACCCATGTAAATTTTATAAAGCAAGGGAGGGAAGGGGTGTTTAGAACGCTCTTTGAGATATAGGCGTGCAGGAATGAGTAAAAGGTCTGTTGATTTATAGGGCTCTAAGGTACGCATAGCTTTAAGATAGGGGGCTAGAGCAGGATTATGCAAAGCGCGTATTAGGGCGTGAGGACTAGAGGCAGATAAACGGGTTTTCCATGCATTTTGACCTAGCACAAACCACAGCTCCTTAAAAACCCGTCTGCCGGTGAGTTTAGCAGTTTGCAAGGCGGGCTTAGAGAGTAAAAGACCATCTAAGCGACAAAGATGTTTAAAAGGAGGATTTTGCCATTTGAGCGTGTGGTCGGGCATATCTTGAGCAAAGACATTTTGAAGCAGGTCTAAAAAACCCTCTTGATTGCCTACATCACTTCCAATTTGCAAAACCTGCGCCCTTGCTGACATTAGAGCGCATAGTAAGAGGGCAAAAAAGCGTATCAAAGGGCGCGCGCGATGGTGTTATGAAGTCTTTGGTTGAAATCTTTGGCGTTCTTGAGCGCACCACTTTCCAGCAGGCACGCGCTTTCAAAGAGCAAATGCGCCACATCTGAGAGCACGGATTGATCCTCGATATTTTTAAGTTTTTGCACAATAGTATGGTTGATATTGAGCTCTAGGGTTTTGGGTTTTGGGGCGACCTCTTGACCCATTTGACGCATCAAGTTTTCCATCATTGCATTTTGTGCATCGCCCACCAAAGCGACCACAGAATTTAAATCCTTAGAAAGAGCGACGTCTTTGATCTCATCTTTGAGGGCTTCTTTAAAAGCCACCACCACAGGATTAAACTCTTGTTTTTCTGCTTCGCTCACTTCCTCTAATTCTAACTCTTTAAGTGTCTCAGCAGCGCGCGCATCTTTAAGAGGGGTTTTATCATATTCGCTCACACCCGGAATGACAAAAGAGTCGACCTCATCGCCCATTAAAAGCACTTCTAGTCCTTTTTGGCTGTATTTTTCCAAAAGAGGGGCGGCTTTGAGCAAATCTAAATTTTCTCCAATCATGTAATAGATACTCTTTTGTGTTTCGGGCATGCGCTCTTTATATTCTTTGAGAGAAGAAAAATCCTTACCCTTAGAGGTAGCAAAACGCAAGAGGTCCAAGATTTTATCCTTATTCTCAAAATCGCTATGCAAGCCCTCTTTGAGCACTTTGCCAAATTGCTCATAGAATTTTTTATAGGTTGGTGTGTCTTGGGCAAGAGTGGCGATTTCACCTAAAATCTTTTTGGTGGACGCGCTCTTGATAGTGGCTAGGATTTTTGTTTGTTGTAAAATCTCACGGCTCACATTCAAGGGCAAATCCTCGCTATCAATGATCCCACGCACAAAGCGCAAGTATTGGGGCAATAATTCTTTATCGTTATCTGTAATGAAAACCCGCTTGACATAGAGTTTTACCCCCGATTGGTAATCTACGCGGAATAAATCAAAGGGGGCTGTGGCGGGAATGTAAAAGAGGGTGGAGTATTCTAAAGCGCCCTCAACTTTGCTATGAATCCACTTCAAGGGCGCGCTATTATCATGGGCAAAGCTCTTATAAAACTCTTCATAATCCTCATCTTTGAGCTCTTTTTTATTGACGCGCCAAATGGCTTTCGCGCTGTTGATTTGGCTGTGTTTTTCTTCTGTAACTTCTTTTTGCGCCTCGCCCTCGCCCTCTGTTTTGCTCTCTGTGTAGTTTAAAAAGATGGGGAAGGGGATGTGTTCGGAGTATTTTTTAACGATATTTTCAATCTCCCAGCGGCTAGCAAAACGGCTCTCCTCCTCTTTGAGATACAAGGTGATCTCTGTGCCAAAGTGTTCTTTCACACAAGGACTAATCTCATAAGAGCCTTTGCCATCACTCACCCATGCAAAGGCTTGATCACTCAAAGCTTTCTTACTCTGCACCACCACCTTATGGGCAACCATAAAACTAGAATAAAACCCCACTCCAAATTGCCCAATCAAGCTACTATCTTTTTTCTGATCCCCGCTTAAGCTAGAGAGAAAACTCTTAGTGCCGGATTTAGCGATTGTGCCCAAATTTGAGATCAATTCTTCTTCTGACATGCCAATGCCATTATCAGCAATGGTGATACTCTTGGCCTTTTCATCAAAACTCAAATTAATTTGAGGCACAAAATCCAAATGTTTATATTGCTCATCACTCAAGACAAGAAAATTCAATTTGTCTAGCGCGTCTGAAGCATTAGAGATCAACTCGCGTAAGAAAATTTCTTTATTGGAATAAAGAGAATGAATCATTAAATCTAAAAGTTGATTAATTTCTGTCTGAAAGGCGTGTTTTTGGCCCATAAAAACTCCAAAATTAAGATATAAGCCCAAGATTATAACACAAAAAGCCATTTTAGGACACTCAATAGAATATGCTAAAATAGCCAAAAACAAAGGTTTTTTGTGTTTCAAGTGGAGTGGCAAAAAAACTTGTCTGCCTTGTTGGAAAAATCAGCCTGTCTGCATTTGGGCGTTTTATTTAGTGGCAATGGTTCTAACATGCAAAACCTCATCGAGGTGTTTGATGGGCGTAGCTTTTGGCATCCTGCAAGCCAACAACGCGTCATCTTAAAAGTTAAAATTTGTGTGAGTAGTCGCCCTAAGGCTTATGGTATCACTCGTTGCGCTCAATTAAAAATGCCCTGTAAGGTGTGCCAAGAGGAAGAGAGTTTAATCCAAACCCTGCAAGGTTGCGATCTCATCTTGCTAGCAGGTTATATGAAAATCTTGAGCGCGCACTTTGTGCAGAGTTTTCCCACTATCAATATCCACCCCTCTTTGCTACCCTATCACAAGGGCAAGGATGCGATTTTAAAGAGCTTTGAGAGCCAAGAGGGCATGGGAGTGAGTGTGCATTGGGTAGACGCACAAATCGATCACGGACCTCTTATTCTCCAAGAGGCCTTGCAAAGACTACCTGAGGATTCTTTGGAGAGTTTTACTCAAAGAGTGCACGCTCTGGAACAACGCCTCTACCCTCAAGCACTTTTGCAAGTATTAGGACTCGAATTTGAATGATTTTTTAATTCTAGCGACCATTGCCCCGCTCGTGGTGCTCGCTCCCTATGTGAGCAATCTGATTAAAATGCCTGTAGCGGTGCTAGAAATTCTCTTTGGTACTTTGGGTGTGTATGTAGGCTTATTTACTCCAAGCCATAGTTTCGACTTAATGGCTGAAGTGGGATTTTTGTTTTTGATGTTTCTGTGTGGCATGGAAGTTGATTTGTACATGTTTAAGCAGCTCAATAAAGCCTTACTAAAACGCATTTTGATCTATTTTGGCATTCTTTATACTCTCTCATCTACTATCACTCTTAGTTTTAAGCTCCCCGCTCTTTATATTATCATCTTGCCCATCGTGAGTTTAGGAATGATCATGACTTTGGTGCGCGATTATGGTAAAGAGGTCCCCTGGCTAGATTTGGTGCTCAAGGTGGGGGTATTGGGGGAACTCACAAGTATTATTTTGTTAGTCATTGTGGATGGGATTTATTTGCACGGCATTAGTCTGAAGTTAAGTAAAACTTTGGGCATTCTTTTAACTTTTATGATCGCTATTAGCGGTCTAGTACAAATCTTTAAAATTCTTTTTTGGTGGTTTCCTCGCTTAAAACTTTTTATCATGCCTCCCAATAATCAAGCCAATCAAGATATTCGCTTTACCATTATGATGTTTTTTGGTTTGGTAGTTATTGTAGGCTGGCTCAAACTAGAATTAGTGTTAGGAGCTTTTTTAGCTGGCACCATTGTTTCTACCTTCTTTCCTTATAAACATGAGCTTTTTCACAAACTCAATGATGTGGGCTTTGGCTTCTTTGTACCACTTTTTTTTGTACATGTAGGCTCTACTCTCAATCTTAAAATCATTATCGCCAATCCTGTACTTATCTCTCATGCCTGTGCTATCATGTGTGCTATGCTCGCTTTGCATATGGGCGCAAGCTTCACGCTTTTTAAAAGCTATTTTAAAAACACCCGCAACACCGCACTTTTTGCTCTGAGTGCTTCCATGCCCTTAACTTTTCTGATCACGGCAGCTAGTGTGGGCTTAAGCGTGGGGGCGATTGATCAGAGCACCTACTATTCTCTTGTGATGGCCGCCATTTTTGAGGGCATGCTTTTTACCAGTGTTATTAAATTTTTTAACCGCTCTAAAGTGGTTAAGTTGCAAGTTTAGGTGCATGAAACATAGAAGAAAACAAACTTCAAAAACTTCTGACTTAAGCATTTTGGTTATTTTTGAGGATTATCATGCCTTTTTTTAAAATAGGGAAAAATATAGGGAGTTTTTCATGTGGTGTTTAGGGATTGAAAATAAAGACAATGGGTCTTTGGATTTGCTAGAAGGTATTTTATGTCGCTATGGATTTTCTAAATTAGTCGGAGGTGTGTATGTCCTGCACCCTCTTTATACAAATCCATTAATTCAAATTTGTGCATGTGTTCAAGAGATTAAAACCAGCATTGAGAATCCTAAACTTGAAATCAAGACTTTTAAAATCAGTGAATTAAATGATTGGGGAAATTGCTCAGTAGCGACCAAAAGTATAACAAAGCCTAAAACGGCTTACATTCCCCCCAAGAGCACTTACGATCACATCGGAGAAAAGAGTATCGCGCTCTCAGAGACCATTTTTAAAGATCATGATTCCAAAGAGTTAGAAGAATCTTATTTTCTCTACACCGATGCAGGCATTAAAGAGGATGAGGTGATGTGTGGGTTTTGTCTCTATCTTTTTAAAGAGGGGCGTTTTGAAGAGATCAACCGCTACAAATGCCCCCTACATTCTAGTTTGAATGAGAGCTTTAAGGCCGAGAAACAAGCCATTGTTACTAGCATGAAACACCTACACGCTATGCTCAAAACCCATAAACTAGACCCTAGCTACAAGCTTTTTGTCATCGGGGACAACCAAGCCGTGATCAACAATTACCGCCTCAAAACAGAGGGGTTTGTGCTAGAGAGCGATTTTTCTAATGTCGAATACAAATGGTGTCGGCGCAACGAAGACGCTTGTAATAAGGTCGTCGATGCGATTGTCAATCTCAGAGGCTAGCGCGCTTATTTGCACGCCTTTTTATAGCCCATAGAGCAAGCGATCTGCCAATGTCCGCGTGCTTTATCCCGGTTATATTGAACTCCTTGTCCATTTGCGTACATCTCGCCGATTTGGTAATAACTTTCCCCATTCCCCATTTCGGCAGCCTTTTGGTAGTATTCTAGTGCCTGCGCATAATCTCTTTTAACATATGTTCTATGAATAAAAACCCCGCTTTTGTAAATGCTGCCTAACATGGCATAAGCATTGGCATCCCCGTTTTTTCCCTCTTCTTGGTAAAATTTGATAGCCTGTTGGTAGGCTACCTTGATTTGCTCGTAATCTGCCGAATTGTTTGCTAGCATGCTGGCCCAATTGTAAGTCCCATTACCGCTTTTTAATCTCATCGCACCTTGATAGTATTCCATCGCCTTTTGGTAATCCTGAGGCACGCCATCGCCATCGCGATACATATTGCCCAAGAACACATAAGCCTTTGCATTACCCTCACTACCCGCTTTTAAAAAGTTTTGGACCGCTTGGCGGTAGTATTCCCGCGCTTTTTGGTAATTTAAGGACACACCTTTGCCATTGTGATACATCCACCCTAAAAAATCACAAGACCACCCATCTCCCTTTTTAGCCCCTGCTTCAAAGTATTCTACAGCCTTGCTGTAATCCCGACTCACACCCTGACCATTGTAATACATCACGCCTAATCTAAAATCCTTAGGTTGTCCCATTTGGGCGGCTTTTTGGTAATACTCAAAGGCTTTTTTGTAATCCTGCTCTACCCCCTTGCCATCGTTATAATACAAATCTCCAATGGCGTTGTATCCTTGCTCCTCTCCCATTTGACCCGCTTTTTCAAAGGCTTCTGTGGCCTTTTTAAAATCTAAAGACATCCCGCCCTGTCCATTAGCATAATCTTTTCCCAAGCGCATATAAGCTTGCGCCCCTGCTAGCACAGCTTTGGGTGCGCTTTTTGCCTCTGTGACTTGGGGCTTTTGGGCTTGTTGTGCCTGTGTAAGCTGTGTTTGGCTAGCTTGTGGCTCTACACTGGGTTTAGAATCCTTGCGTTGCGCATGGCGTAAATCCATCGCTTTTTGAAAATAAATCCTAGCCTGCTTGTGATCTTTGGGCATACCCGCCCCAATCATATACATGTTGGCTAAACCTCGATACGCGTCCGCACTCCCCAACTCTGCGGCTTTTTGATAATTCTCTAAAGCTTTAGCATAATCTTTATATCTGTAAGCCTCTTTAGCTACAGATAAATATTCATCCGCCTTAGGGTTAGCATATGCTACAGAAAAACCCAGCAAGACACCCAGTAAAACTTGACACGCCCGCACTTCCAACATTCTGTCCTCCACAAAGTGATGCTAAGAATATTCTAGCACAAAAACCATATGCTATAATTACCCCACTTTATTTTTAGAAAGGGAAAATTATGAAACGTTTTTTGCAGTGTTTTGTGGCGTTGTGCGCCTTAGGTGTGGGTTTAAAGGCGCAAGAATATACTATTGATAATGCTCATAGCCGTGTGGGTTTTAAGGTCAAACATCTCAAACTTAGTTCTGTGCATGGGGATTTTAAAGACTATAGTGCGGTGATTGATTTTGATCCAAAAAGCCGCACCTTTAAAAAGCTAGAGGCTACAATTAAGGCAACATCCATCAATACAAACAATACCAAAAGGGACACACATCTGCGCTCAGATGAGTTTTTTAAGGTAGAAAAATACCCCGATTTACACTTTGTGATGCAAAAATACGAAAAAGTGAACGCTCATCAAGGTCGAATGATAGGCACTCTTAACATTGCTGGAGTTGCTCATAAGGTGGTGCTACATACCGAAGTGGGAGTAGCTCAACATCAAGGACAAAATAAGTTAGGGTTTTCTTTGAATGGAAAAATCAAACGCCTAGACTTCAAATTAGCTCCAGAAAAATCTACACATCTCATCGGTGATGTTGTAGCATTAGATATTGAAATCGAAGCCACTCAAAAATAGCGTGCAACTTAACGCCGAACAACTTGAAGCGACCCAAGCGCATTTGGGGCGCAATCTTATCATCGCCTCAGCGGGTACGGGCAAAACTTCTACCATCGTTGGAAGAATCATACATCTACTAAATCAAGGGGTTAGCCCCCATGAAATTCTCTTGCTCACCTTCACCAACAAGGCCAGTTTAGAGATGAAAGATCGTCTAGCTATCCACACCCCGCATGCCCAATTTATCCACGCAGGAACTTTCCATGCCACAGCTTATCGTCATCTTAAAGAACTCTACCCCCATTTGAGCCTCAAACAGCCTAGAGAGTTGTGCGTTTTGCTAAAGAGTGTGCTAGAGGGCATGCATACAGGAGAGAATTTTTATAGCGCGAATTTTCTCTACGATCTGCACTCTTTATATCTGAACGCACAAAGACCAGAGAGTTTTGGCGATTGGCTCAGCGCGCGTAATCCTGAGCAAGAAGAATTTGTTGAATATTATGAAATCGCTTTGGGTTTGTTTGAAGAGCTCAAACAAGAACACCATTATATAGATTATAACGATTTGCTATTGCTGTTTAGGCAAAGAATGCAAGAGGAAAAGGCTGGCTTTGTAGAAGTGCTCTGTGATGAATACCAAGACACAAACCCTCTACAAGATAGCATTTTAGATACCATCAACCCGCCTAGCTTATTTTGTGTAGGGGATTACGATCAGAGTATTTATGCTTTCAATGGAGCAGATATTTCTATCATTGGGAATTTTACCACCAAGCACCCCAACGCGTGCGTCTTTACCCTCAAGAAAAATTACCGCAGCTCACCAGCAATCTTAGCTTTGGCTAATAAAGTCATTAATCATAACCCTAGACTCTACCCTAAAAGTTTAGAGGTTGCTAAAACTACCAGTTTATCTACCCCAAAACTCTTAGAGTTTGAAGAGTTATTTTTGCAGTATAAAGGGATTGCTAGACACATCGCTAGTCGTGGGAATTTTGAAGAAGTGGCCGTGTTGTTTAGGAATAATAGTAGTGCGGATGGGTGCGAGGCCTCTTTGAGGGAATTGGGCGTACCCTCTAAACGGCGAGGCGGAGGGTATAGCTTCTTTGAAGCCAAAGAAGTGCGCTTATTCTTAGATGTGTGCGCATTTTTAAGCCATCCTAAGGATATGATGGCAACTATGCAAATTTTGAGTTATGGGCAAGGTGTTGGCAATGCGCTAGCTAGAGAGCTGTATACGGCTTTACAAATTTTAGGCGATGGGAATAGTAAACAAGGTTTATTGCACCCTAATAATAAAGACCCCTACCCGCAAAACAAACAAACCGGGGGATTGTTTGAAGAGTTTTTTGCTACAGAAACAGCCATGCGCTTTAAAGACCATGTCCCCCTTACTTTCAACACCCATCCACTTTTAAAACATCCTAAGCTCACCGCCACTATTGCCAGCTTTTTGGGAGATTTTTTCACGCTTTGTCAAACCCACCCTCTGAGCCCCCAAGAAAATATTCTTCATATTTATAACTCTGCGTGGTTTAGAGCTATTATGGACAATTTAACCAAAGAGCGCGCCAAAAATAAAGATGGGAGTATAGATAGCAAAAGACAAGAGATTGCCATACAAAAGATTTTACGCAAAATTACACTTTTAAGCGATTTAGCAAAACCTTACAAAAATTTAAAAGAATTTTTAGGTGCGATGGCACTGGATGCTAAGGAAAATTTGAATGGAGAAGGGGTACATTTACTGAGCATACATGCCAGTAAAGGATTAGAATTTAAAGAAGTCTATGTGATTGACTTGATGGAGGGGCGTTTCCCCAACACCAAACTAGCCAAACAGAGCGGGAGTTTGGAAGAGGAACGGCGTTTATTCTATGTAGCCACCACGCGTGCTAAGGATCATCTCTATTTGTCCTACGCCAAGAAAGATAAAATTAAAGACATTGAGTATCGCCCCTCTTGCTTTCTCAAAGAGGCGGGTTTTGTCCTCTAGATGTTACCCTAATACTTGGAGATGATAACATGCGAAGTTGTGCGCTCCATGCATGTCGTTTGTAAATCGATGCGTGCTATAAAACCATACAGGAAATGAGGAGCTAACATGGAAAAATTTGTGGATCGCAATTATTTTTTGGTAACAAAAACAAATGTTAAAGGTGTGATAACCTACGCTAATAAACCCTTTATAGATATTGTAGGAGGCGATGGAGAGAAGGGTTTATTGGGCAAACCCCATAATGTTGTGCGCCACCCTGATATGCCAAAGCTGATCTTTAAGATGATGTGGAATGCCATCAAACAAAAACAGGAAATTTTCGCCTATGTGAAGAACAAAACTTTTGATGGGAATTTTTATTGGGTTTTTGCCAATGTTACGGCCTCTATTGGTGTTAGGGGGGAAGTTGTGGGCTATTATTCTGTGCGCCGTGCACCCAATAAAAAAGCTATAGGGATTGTAAACGCTCTTTACAAAGACTTGTTGGCTGCAGAAAAACATGGGGGTGTGCAAGCGAGCGCAAATCTCTTGCAAGAAAATCTTGATAAGGAGGGTTGTAGCTACAATGAATGGGTTAATAAACTCCAAAGACTATAAAGGATAGTAATGCTAGGCTTGTTTAAAGATAAAGATGACACTCTACAAAAAATCCAAGACCTTGTAAACACCGTGCGAGATGGCCATTTAGAACACCGCATCACCAATATCAATGAACGAAGTCCTTATAGCACCATCGCTTATGGACTCAACGACTTGCTAGATCAAATAGAGTCTGTTTTCAGAGAGATCAACGCCTGTGTGCAGGCAGCCCATGAGGGCAAAGATTACCGCACCGTCTTTTTAGAAGGTTATAGGGGAGTTTTTAAGCAATATGCTGAAAATGGAGACACTCAGGTCGCAGGAATCACAGCCATCAATAATAGCGAAATCGTTTTACGGATAGCCGAGATGGATGGGGGGGCAAAGGGGATCAGAGATGTGATTGCCAAGCTGGATGAGAAGATTAAACAATGTGTTGCTAACAAAGAGCTTGTAGAATACATTGAGGAAAATTCGATCGCAAGTCAAGAGCAGATTCGAGATATTCAAAAAGATCTTTTTTCCTTCAATGATAGTTGCACAAACATTAGTGCGGTAATGGGAGATTTGGGCAATAAAATGGATTTTGTAATGCAAGTAACCAATGTGATTAGTGATATTGCCGATCAAACAAACTTACTTTCTTTAAATGCGGCTATTGAGGCCGCTAGAAGTGGGGAGCATGGGAGAGGTTTTGCAGTTGTGGCCGACGAAATCCGCAAATTAGCTGAAAAGGTGGCTAAAGAGGTCAATAGTATCAAGGAGAGTTTTAGCCATTTTCAAGGGGATATCATCAAGCTGGGTAAGGAATTTGGCGAAGTGAGCTCCCTAAGCTCTGGCATACAACAACATTTTGAAGCATTCCTTGAGCTCTTAAAAAAATATGTGCAAAGTAGCCACGAGAGTTTAGAAAATAATCGCGAGTTAGAAACGGGTCTAAAACATGTCATGCGCCATATTGAATGGATCATTTTGAAGATGAATCTGCACAGAAGCGTGATTACCAATGAGAAAAAAAATATTGAATTGGATAAAGTTGCAGGTGCAGAGAGTTTAGGTATGGTGCATGAAGTACTCGATCATCTCAGGGCGCATTATAATCATCACGAAGTAGAAACAATGGTCGATCGCCTGCGCGCTTTGGACGCTGTTGAGGTACCTTGATTTAGAGAATCCATGTTAGAATCACGAAAAAAGGATAGTAATGAAGTACATCAAGCTTGCGTTGGCCATAGTTTTTACTCTGAGTGTTTTTATTGGTGGCCTACTTTTTGAGCGCTTTGTATTGGGCAAACACCCCTCTTTTGGTGAGGTTAGCAAGATCACTATGCCTATCCAAACTACCCAGCAAATCACCCCCAAAGCTTATAGCGCGCACTTAGTTTTTAGTAGTACTAACGCGCTCTTAGAAGCTAAAAGTTTGGATGCCACTCAAGAACAAGCAATTAAAGAAAGTTTTAATCAAATTAACGGGTTGGCTAAAGAGAGCGGTTTTTGCCAGCAAACCTCTTATAGTTTACATCCAAACTATAGTTTTCTCAATGGCAAGCAGGAACTAACAGGACATGGCCTAAGTGCGATGATGATCTGTAAACTCCCTACTTCTAAACTCAATGACTATGAGAAATTTAAGGACAAAATTACACAGATTGCCACTCAAAACGGGTTTTTTGTACTAGATACTCCAGCTCTCTATCCTAGTATGCAGGACATGGACTGGACTTCCTTACAAGATGCGTTGTTGAAAAAGGCTCAAGATAAGGTCGCGACTTTAAGTCGAGAACTTAATAAACAATGCCATATCCGACATTTAGGCTTTCTTCCCGATCGTGGCCCTATGCGTTTTAGTACGCAAGGATTAGAAAAGCCTGCCCCTCAGACTTTCAGATTAATGGCTAAACTAAGCGTGCATTGCAAGTAAACCCTCCCCATTCCAAAATTCTAGCGGGCATAAGAGAATTCTTATGCCTTTTGTTCCATAAATTTTTGTAATCTTTCTAACCCATTTTGAATTTGCTCTAACGAACAAGCGTAGGACATGCGTACAAAGCCTTCCATTTCAAAGGCGGACCCGGGCACCAACGCCACGCCCTGCTCTTTTAACAAATCTCGACAAAATTCTAAACTAGGGTGTAGGACCTTGATCCAAAGATAAAACGCGCCTTGAGGCTTGAGACAACTTAAGCCCTTGATCGCGTTGATTCCTGTATACGCGCAATCGCGACGCTCTTGAAACGCCACACGCATGCGCTCAATGTCTGCATGAGCTGCCCCACTTAGGGCTTTGAGTGCGGCGTATTGGGCGATAGAATTGATATTAGAAGTGGTGTGGCTTTGCAGGGCGACCATGTGCTTTAACAAAACCTTATCTTTAGTGCCCAAAAAGCCCACACGCCAGCCGGTCATGCTAAAGGCCTTAGAGAGTCCATTAATGGTGATGGTGCGTTCTAGCATATGAGGCAACGCGCCAAAGGCGTAAAAACTCCCCTCATAAACCAGTTTTTCATAAATCTCATCACTTAAAACAAAAGCGCTAGAAGTCGCAATCACTTGAGCTAACGCTTCTAGCTCCTCTTTAGAGTAAACCATGCCTGTAGGGTTAGAGGGGGTGGTGAGGACGATGATCTTAGTTTGAGGCTTGAGCGCCTCTTTTAATTGGGCGGGAGTGATCTTAAAAGCACTCTCTGCAGTGGTGGGTACAAAGATCGCTTTAGCTCCGCTATAGTGCACTAACTCAGGATAAGTTACCCAGCAGGGCGTAGGGATGATCACTTCATCGCCTGGATTGAGTAGAGCTTGAAACACATTAAAAAGACATTGTTTGGCTCCATTAGAAACCATCACTTCATCAGGGCGGTAGTCTAATTGATTTTCTTGCTGGAATTTCGCACTGACACTTTTTAATAGCTCGGGAATTCCTTTAATAGGGGTGTATTTACTATGTCCAGCATGAATGGCTTGTATGGCGGCTTGTTTAATGCACTCAGGGGTGTCAAAATCAGGCTCACCAGCACTAAAGCTCAAAATATCCTTGCCTTGCGCCTTGAGTTCTTGGGCTAGGGTGGTGATGGCAATCGTGGTGGATTCTTGGATTTGGACAATTTGTTTAGAATACATGCGCATCCTTTGGGGTATTAATAGCTGGCATATTAGCAGTGAAAACATGAAAATTTGCTATAATAGTGGAGATTAGAAAGTTGGTTCGCTAGGCTTTCTGATCTAAAATTTTCTGTGAAAGGGTTCTTGTATCTTTTTGGCGTAACAAACAACAAACAACAAACAACAAACAACAAACAACAAACAACAAACAACAAACAACAAACAACAAACAACAAACAACAAACAACAAACAACAAACAACAAACAACAAACAACAAACACGCACTCCTAAGCCTTAGTGCTGCGGCACTTTTCTCTTTGTGCCCTCTGAGCGCAGAAGATAGTGGAATGTATGTGCAGGGCGGTTTCCAGTATTCTAACTTTTCAGGGCAACACACCCAAAATATCACCTCTTATACCTTTGCTCCTGCAGATGGTCGACCTTGTTGGAGCTATAATGGTGCGGGTTATTTGCCCGGTTCAACAACTACATGCCGACAAAACGGCAGTGTGAGCGTGAATACCTACAATGGCAACTTATATGGCGCAGATATCCAGTTTGGTTATAAGCAATTCTTTGGCAACAGCAAGCACTTTGGGTTGTGCTATTATGGCATGTTTAGCGGACAAGGCGGGCGTGCTAGCTCAATTGCCAATGTCGCCAATGATTATAATATCTTAAACCAACCTTCTGCTAACCTCTTTTATGGTGTGGGGATGGATGCTCTCTTTAACTTCTATGAGCGCAATCACCGCACCTTTGGGATGTTTGTGGGGTTTATGATTGGGGGGAGCACCTGGTTGATGGGTAAAAGCACCTCTCCGGATAATTGCCAATGGACAACAATGACAGAAACAGCGACAGAGGTTAAAACCGCCTGTGCCACCATGAACGAAGATTTCAAAAATAACGCTGACAATATCAACAACCTCTACACGCCACCCGATGTCACTCCTGCGGAAAAAACAGGTAAAGCCACTTTCTCCCCTACTGCCTTCCAATTTATCTTTAATGTGGGCTTACGCACCAACTTCACCAAACATCAGGGCTTTGAATTTGGTGTGCGTATCCCCACTATCGACGATCCCTACTTCACCATCACAAACACAAAAGGCGATGGCGAGGGATATTTAGGTGGAGGGGCTGATTCAAGCGAAAAAATCACCTTTAGGCGTAATGTTGCCCTTTACTGGAACTACGCCTACAATTTCTAAGCACGCTTAGATGCCTCCAGCTACAATGTTGGAGGCTAACTCCTAAAAATTTTTTAAGTTTTCTATACAGACAAAGCTTGCAAAATGGGCTTAGAGGGCGGTATTTATGGTGGAGGGTAAGAAAATAGAGCAGATGCTTTTGATTTCTGGGGTGAGATTGGATTAGTTTTTGGTTTTTGACAATACAAGACCAAAGTGTCAAAGTATAAATTTTTGCTATAATGGAATCCATGCGTTGTTTGCTCCCCCTGCTATTTTTGTTGTCTGGCTTAAATGCGGCTTCTATGAGCGCGTACAAGAGGCAATACATTGATTTACTCAGTGAAAACGATGCCTATATCAATCCCTACATCGATCGCTACTACACAGCAGGCACACGCATTGGCTGGGCTAGTAAAGAGTATGGCTTTAGCCACTCTAAAATGGCTTGGTTAGACTATTTAAGTTTGCAGATTAAAAAGCCTAAAGTCAGCCGTTTTACTCTTTATCTCACTCAAGACATGTACACCCCCACCCTAGCCCATCGCTTTGCAACAACTCCTATCAAGGGCGATCACCTCTATGGGGGCTGGTTGCGCGCCCAATTAGGACTCTTGCAACGCAGTATCCACACTTTAGAAACTTTAGCGATTTCACTAGGCGCGGTGGGCCCGGGTTCTCTAGCTGAGCAAACTCAAAACTTGATTCACACTTGGGCGCATGATCCTAAATTTTTAGGCTGGAGAAGTCAAATCAAAAATGAATTTATCTTTGAGTTGCACTACTCTTGGCTACAAAAAATCCCCCTGCTCAAGAGTCGTTTTTTTGATATAGACATGCTCGCAGGCGCGGGAATGGATTTGGGTAACGCTATTACAGATTTTAAGCTAGGATCTATGTTGCGTTTGGGCTATAATTTGAGCGTGGATTTTGGACCTAATAAAATCAACACCGGTTTTAGCGGGGGGATGCCCATAAGCGATCAATTTTCTTTGTATGTCTTTGCCGGGGCTACGGGCAAATTCCAACCCCTTGATGTCTTTGTACAAGGCAATAGCCCTGCCACCAGAGGGATCACCACCCTCCCCTATTTCCTTTACAACGCTGAGATTGGGATTGCTATCGCTTATAAGGGTACGCGACTCTCCTTTAGCGCGATTGATTTGAGCAAAACTTTTAGAGATCAACCCCGAAACCATAATATTGGGAGTATAGAATTGGACATTGCGTTTTGAAAAAATTAGTACGGATTACCTTAATTGTCGGGGCGTTATTGGTAGTAGGTCTGTTAGGTGTGGGGCTTAAACTCAGCCATGATATTAAACAAACCCTGCAGGATAGTCTCAATCACCTAGCCCCTCATATCCACGCCGCCCCCTTTGAGTGCTCTGGTTTTAAACACATTGAATGTGTGAGCGCGGGAGTGCAAGAGTCTAAGCTAGGGCCACTTGTGGTGCAATTAGCCCAGGTCAAAAGCGATGGTTTGGAGTTTACCCTAGACATCAAACACATCCACAACCCCAAAAAGTGGACTCCAAAAAGCGCGCATTGCACTATTCATCTCCAGCTTAAAGATCAGGTGCTCAATACCCAAAGCCAATGCCAAGCCCCTGGGGAACTCAATTACAATTTGGGGCTCATTGCCCGTTTGAAAGACCCCACAAAACCCCTCAATCTCAAGGCCCTTTTACAAACTAACAATCTAAAAGCGTTGCAAGTGCATGTAAACACTCTCAATGTGGACCTAAAAAGCAAGGATTTTAAAGCGATCCTATTGCCTCTCTTACAAGAATCCGGTGATCTTAAAGACCCTAAGGATTATGATAAAGCCCTAGAACAGATTCAAAAGTCTTTTCAGGGTGTGGTGATTGTGGGCTTGATGGTAGCGGGCTTACAAGAAGAGGTTGCGCACGCCCAAGAGCTCATCAAATCCTTTAACGCTTTTGCGCGCGGGCAAAAAGATCATTTTGGCTTTAGCGTGCACAACCAAGACTCCGCTTTCAAGCCTCTTGATGCCTTTAATAACCCATGGGAGTTTCTTCCACACTTGAGTTTAAAGGTACACCCATGAAGCGCATTTTACAAGCATGGCGTTATTCTAGGGATGGGATCAAAGCTGCCTTGATAGAGGAAGTGGGCTTTAGGCAGGTGGTGATTTTGGCTCTTTTGGGTTTTGTCGGGGCGAGTTTTTGTGCGCGCTCTTTTGTGCAATTCGCGCTTTTGATTTTGCCCGGGTTTTTATGTGTGGTTGTAGAATTGTTAAATAGTGCCATTGAAAACGCTGTAGATTTTACCAGCGAAGAAATCCATCCCCTAGCCAAAAAGGCTAAAGACATGGGCAGTGCCGCCCAATTCATTGCACTGGTGTTTTTTGGGATCGTGTGGGGGGCTTATTTTGTATTTTAGGAGAAATTTTGCACATTGAAGACATCCGCATTGAAGAATCCTTAAAAGAGAGCTATTTAGACTACTCCATGAGCGTGATTGTGGGGCGTGCTCTGCCTGATGCTAGAGATGGGCTAAAACCCGTGCATCGGCGCATTTTATACGCCATGCATGAACTGGGGTTAAGCGCCAAAGTGCCCTATAAAAAGAGCGCGCGCATTGTGGGGGATGTGATTGGTAAATACCACCCCCATGGCGATAGCGCGGTGTATGAGGCTTTAGTGCGCATGGCACAAGATTTTAGTATGCGCTTGCCCTTAGTGGATGGGCAGGGCAATTTTGGCTCTATTGATGGGGATAATGCTGCTGCGATGCGCTACACTGAAGCGCGCATGGCTGCCCCTAGCGAGGAACTTTTAAGGGATTTGGACAAGGATACCATCGACTTTGTTTCTAACTATGATAACACCCTTAAAGAGCCAGACATTCTACCTAGCCGTCTGCCTAATCTGCTCATTAATGGCTCTAGTGGGATTGCTGTGGGCATGGCGACTTCTATCCCGCCCCATCGTCCCGATGAAATCATTGATGCGCTCATCTGTGTGCTGGAAAACCCTCAAGCAGAGTTGATCGATCTAGTAGACATTGTGCAGGGACCAGATTTTCCTACTGGGGGTGTGGTCTATGGCAAGGCAGGGATTTTAGAAGCGTATAAAACCGGGCGCGGACGCATTAAAGTGCGCGCCAAAAGTCGGGTAGAAAATCATAACAACCGCGAAAGCATCATTATTGAGGAAATTCCCTATCAGGTCAATAAGGCCAAATTGGTCGAACAGATCAGCGTTTTAGCTAAAGATAAGATTGTGGAGGGGATCGCCGAAGTGCGCGATGAATCCGATAGAGAAGGGGTACGCGTGGTCATTGAGCTGAAAAAAGACGCGTATTCTGAAATTGTGCTCAACCATCTTTACAAGTCTAGCAATATGGAGATCACTTTTAGTATTATCTTGCTAGCGATTTATAATAAAGAACCGCGTATTTTCAACCTCTTAGAACTGCTCAAACTCTTTTTAGTGCATCGTAAAAGTGTGGTCATTCGGCGCACCATTTTTGAACTAGAGAAAGCCAAAGCGCGCGCGCATATCTTAGAGGGGTTGCAAATCGCCCTACAACATAGCGAGGCGATCATTGCCCTCATTAAGGGGAGCGCGGACGCGCTGGGGGCTAAGGATTTGCTCATGCAAGCGCATGCTTTGAGTGAGGAACAGAGCAGGGCGATCTTAGAAATGCGCTTACAACGCCTCACAGGCTTAGAACAAGAAAAAATCCAGCAAGAACATGCTCAATTAGTGGAAAAAATCGCGCTCTTAGAGGGGATTTTACAGAATGCAGATAAGCTCAACGCCTTGATTAAAGAAGAGCTTTTAGAAGTGAAAGAAAAGTTTAGCGTCCCGCGTAAAACCCAAATTGAAGAGGACTATGAAGGCATTGGCATTGAGGATTTGATCGCCCATGAGGACATGGTTGTAACCATTAGCCATAAGGGCTATGTGAAGCGCGTACCTTTAAAGGTATATGAACAGCAAAGGCGCGGGGGCAAGGGCAAAATGGGAGGCAACACCCATGAGGACGATTTTATTGAATCTTTCTTTATTGCCAGCACCCATGACATCATTCTTTTCATCACTAACACTGGACAACTGCACTGGCTCAAGGTGTATAAAATCCCCGAAATGGGGCGCAATGCGATCGGGCGCGCACTGGTCAATCTTATAGATTTGCAGCCCGGGGAGAGTATCCGCGCGACCATTTCTACAAAGGATTTTGATGCGGACAAATCTTTGGTCTTTTTCACCAAAAAAGGCATGGTCAAGCGCACTGAACTTAGCGCCTTTGGGCGTATTCGCGGAGGGGTACGCGCTATTATCCTGGATGAAGATGACGCGCTAGTCACCGCTAAAATCATCGATTCTAGCATACAAGAACTTTTTATGGCGAGCTCTAAGGGCATGTGTATCCGCTTTAATTTGGAGAGCGTGCGCGAAATGGGGCGCGTGGCTAGGGGGGTGATTGGCATGCGCTTAAGGGAGGGAGATTTTGTGATTGGCGCAGGGGGTGTGAGCTCAGATGAACAAAGATTACTAAGTGTGAGCTCTAAGGGCATAGGCAAGCAAACCCTAGCAGGGGCTTATCGCGCGCAGGGACGGGGCGGTTTGGGCGTGATTGGGATGAAGATCACCCCTAAAACGGGCAACTTGGTGGGGATTGTGAGCGTAGAGGAGGAGCAGGATTTGATGTTGCTTACCAAGAGTGGGAAGATGATTCGCATGCCTATGGAGACGATCCGTGAGACCGGGCGCAATGCCAGCGGGGTTAAGTTGGTACAAGTGGAGAGCGATGAGGTGGTTTATGCAAGCGCATGCCCTAAAGAAGAGGGGCAATAACGCAGGGCGCGATTTTGTGAGCGCGCTGGCCAAAAAGGGGGCTTTTTTGGCCCTCTGCGTAACTTTACACGCGCAGGAGTTTGTGATCTCTTATGCCATGCAGGTGCGCAATGGGGTTGCCACCCATGAGTCCTTTGGACTGGCTAGAGCTCTTAAAGCCCACCCCCACACACACACTTACACCTGCCATATCAACGCCCCCTCCCTAGAGCTCAGTAAAGAGCAAGAACCCTATGAGCTGGAAATTTTGATCAAAAAGCATAAAGAAGAGGTGCTAGATTGTCTATATAAAAGCGAGGTTTCTATTGAGAGCAACGATCTAAACACCGCTATGCAAAATCAAAACCGCGCCACCTTGCGCATGAGTACGCCCCTGAAGGCGCACTTAGAGGGGGGTTTACTGGTGCTTGAAATTTATACGAGGAGATAGCATGAAAATTGCCATTGTAGAAGATGACATCAACATGCGCAAGAGCTTAGAACTCTTTTTTAGCGATCAAGAGGATTTAGAAGTGGTCGCTTTCAAAAGCCCTAAGGACGCGCTCAAAGCCCTAGATGAGAGTTTTGAGCTCATTATCACGGACATTAATATGCCCCAAATGGACGGACTGGAGTTTTTAAGAAAACTAGAGGGGCGTTATGAAGCCATTGTGATCACGGGGAACGCCACACTCAATAAAGCCATTGAGTCCATTCGCTTAGGAGTCAAAGACTTTTTTCAAAAGCCTTTTAAACCTGAATTGCTTTTAGAGTCTATTTATCGCAGTAAAAAAGTCTTAGAATTTCACAAAGTCCATCCGGTGAATAAGGCGCGCAAAAAAGAATTTTTTATCGCCACTTCACCAGCCCTAGAGGCGGTGCAAAAACAAGCCCTCAAGGCGGCCGCTACAGACGCGAGCGTGTTTTTACAAGGCCCTAGCGGGGTGGGTAAGGAAGTCTTTGCCCACTTTATCCATGAAAACTCTAAGCGCAAGGGCGCGCCCTTTGTGGCGATCAACATGGCGGCTATCCCTGAACATCTTTTAGAATCCGAGTTATTTGGCTATGAAAAAGGGGCATTCACGGACGCAACAGCTGCTAAAGCGGGCTTGTTTGAGAGCGCGCATAAGGGAAGCGTGTTTTTAGATGAAATTAGCGAAATGCCCTTAAAACTCCAAAGCAAGCTTTTAAGGGCGATTCAAGAAAAAGAAATCACTAGACTAGGTAGCCATAAACCTATTAAGATTGATGTGCGCTTTATAGCTGCGACTAATACCAATATTCAAGAGAAGATCAACACCAAAGAATTTAGAGAGGATTTATTTTTTCGCCTGCACACCATTCCGCTCAAAATCCCCCCGCTTAGAGAGCGCAAAGAAGAGATTCTACCCTTAGCGGAGTGGAAATTACAAGAGGTGTTGTGCGCCTATAATTTGGGCGCAAAAAATTTTAGCAAGGGCGCACAAGAATGCATGCTAAATTACACATGGCATGGGAATATCCGCGAATTGCTCTCTGTGGTGGAGCGCGCGGCCATTCTTAGCGAAGGGGAGCAAATTAGCGAAAAGGATCTCTTTTTAGAGAGAAGTTAGCTTTTCTGTGCTAATTTTAGGGGAAGGAGTGCAACATGGAATATGTGAGTTTAAACAACCAGATTGAAATGCCTATTTTAGGGCTTGGAGTCTTTCAGATCCCTAATGAAGCGTGCGAAAAAGTGGTGTTAGAAGCGCTAGACTTGGGTTATCGCTTAATTGACACTGCACAGATGTATGGCAATGAGGCGGGCGTAGGGCGTGCGCTCAATAAAACCAGCGTTCCTCGTGAAGAGATTTTCGTTACTACTAAAGTGTGGTTTAGCAATGCTGGGGAGCAAAAAGCTAAAGCCTCTGTAGAGAGCTCGCTAAAACGCATGGATTTAGAGTATTTAGACTTGGTCTTGGTACACCAGCCCTTTAATGATTATTATGGGACTTACCGCGCCCTTGAAGCCTTGCATGCAGAGGGCAAAATCCGCTCTGTGGGGGTGAGTAATTTTTATCCCGATCGTTTGGCTGATTTGATCGCCTTTAATGCTGTGATTCCTGCTATCAACCAAATAGAAATCAACCCCTTTTACCAACGCGTTCCAGAACAAGAATTTATGCAAAAACACCATGTTCAGCCTCAAGCGTGGTCGCCCTTTGCACAAGGTAATAAAGAGGTGTTTGAAAATCCAATTTTAGCAGAAATTGCGCGCAAACACGCCAAGAGTGTCGCCCAAGTGATCTTGCGCTGGCTTGTCCAAAGGGGCGTTGTGGCGTTGTTCAAGTCCGCACATATAGAGCGCATTAAAGAAAATGCATGCATTTTTGATTTTAGTTTGGACGATCAGGATTTAGCAAAAATTGCCAGCCTTGATCGCGCCCAAAGCGTCTTTTTTGATCACCGCAACCCGCAAGGCTTGGCGTATCTGCAAACTCTCCCCTGCAATTTTTAAAAGGAAGTCCCATGATCTACCAGAATGCCCTAGAGCTCATTGGCCATACTCCCATTTTAAAAACCAGCCATCTTTTAGAAAAGGGCATGGCAGATTTGTTTGTGAAGTTAGAGAAGTTTAACCCGGGGGGAAGTGTGAAAGATCGCGCCGCTTTGGGCATGATCGAACAGGCTGAAAAAGAGGGGCGACTCAAAACCGGGATGACCATCGTTGAGCCCACTAGCGGAAACACTGGAATTGCGCTGGCTCTGATGGGTTTACTCAAGGGTTATAAAGTGATCATTGTTATGCCAGAGACGATGAGCGTTGAGAGGCGTGAGTTGATTTGCGCCTATGGAGCGGAGCTCATTTTAACGCCGGGCGCGTTGGGCACTAAGGGGGCGATCGATAAAGCCTTAGAGATAGGAGCAACTCCGGGGCATTTTATCCCCCAGCAGTTTGAAAACCCCGCTAACCCACAAAAACACTACAACACCACTGCAGAGGAAATTTTAAAAGATTTGCCCCATGTGGATGCGTTGGTTTTGGGTGTGGGTACAGGAGGCACAATTGCGGGCGTGGGGCGTAAGTTTAAAGAGCAAAATCACCCCGCTAAGATCATCGCTGTAGAACCCGCTCAATCGCCTATTTTGAGCGGGGGCGCGCATAGCCCGCATAAAATTCAGGGTATTGGTGTGGGTTTTGTGCCAAGCAATTACGATAAAAGCGTGGTTGATGAGGTGATTGCTGTGGATGAAAAAGACGCGATTCACACGGCTAAGCTTTTTGGACAGAAAGAGGGAATTTTAGTGGGCATCTCCTCAGGGGCGGCCATTTTTGCTGGATTGCAGGTGGCGCGCCACTTGGGCAAGGGAAAATGCGTGCTAGCCATCGCCCCTGATGGCGGAGAAAAATACATCTCCACCGGGCTTTTTAATGCTGGATTTGGATTATAGCCTAGAGCGCGCCCTCCAACAAGACCCGGCCGCACGCAATAAATGGGAGGTTTTACTGCTCTATCCGGGCGTGCATGCCTTGCTCTTGCACCGCCTAGCCCATGCCCTGCACAAAAGGGGTTTTTATTTTTTTGCGCGCGCCCTCTCCCAATTTTCCCGCTTTCTTACCGGAATTGAAATCCACCCCGGAGCGCAAATTGGGCGCGGGCTTTTTATCGATCATGGCATGGGCGTGGTCATTGGAGAAACCACTCAAATAGGTGATGACGTTACGATCTACCATGGAGTAACTTTGGGAGGCACGGGCAAGATCAAGGGTAAACGCCATCCCACTTTGGGAAATCGCGTGGTGGTGGGCGCAGGGGCTAAGGTGCTAGGCGCGATTACTATTGGGGATGATGTCAAGATCGGAGCCAATGCGGTTGTAGTGGCCGATCTGCCCAGCGGGGCGACTGCAGTGGGCAACAAAGCTAAAACCATTATCAAGGAGAATTAGACTTTTGGGAGAAGAATTAACCCAATTTGTGCGTTGTGCAGGTTGAGCGGCGAAAGTGGGTCTGGAGGACCTCAAACAAATTAGCACCCATCTCACCCAACCACGCGTAGAGAATGTACTTTTAGATTTTAGCGATCAAGATGATTGCGGAGCTCTGCAACTAGGAGGCTCGATTATAGTACAGAGTGTGGATCTCATCCCCCCTGTGGTGGATGATCCCTACACCTATGGACAGATCGCCACGGCAAACGCGCTCAGCGACATTTTTGCCAAAGGCGCGCGCCCTATTAGTGCCTTAAGCATCTTGGCATGGGATCAAGAACATGTCAGTTTGCAAAGCGTGCGCGCGATCATGCAAGGATCGCTAGATAAACTCAATGAATGCGCCTGCCCTCTTTTAGGCGGGCATAGCTTGAGCGATGTAGAGCAAAAATACGGCCTGAGTGTGAGCGGGATCGTGCAAAAATCTTTATGGCGCAATGATGGCGCGCAGGTGGGGGATGCGCTCCTTTTAACCAAGCCCTTAGGCAGTGGAATCCTTACCACTGCGCTCAAGCGTAAGCTCATTAAAAGCGCGCCTCAAGCCATCGCTAGCATGGCGACTTTAAGTTTAAAAGCTATGCAAATTTTGCAAGATTTTGGTGTGCACGCCTGCACGGATGTTACCGGCTTTGGACTCATCGGGCATTTATACACCATGCTCAATGCCGATATCTCTCTTGAGATCAACACGGGCGCAATCCCCTTTTTTGAGGGGGTAGTTGAGTTAGCCATGCAGGGGGTGTATCCAGGGGGGAGTGTTGCCAATAAAAAGGCGTTGCAAGCGCGCGTACGCTCTCAAACCAATTTGCCCGACATTCTTTTTTATGACGCACAAACCTCTGGAGGACTTTTAGTCGCGCTCAACACTAAAGAGGCACTAGAGTGCCTGCATGCCCTGCAGGATGTGGGCATAGAGGCACACATGATCGGGGCCTGCGTGTCCAAACACGCTTTTGAAATCGACCTCTTTTAATCCCAATCTGAGGGGGATTTACCCTCTTTGATTTTTTGGATTTTAACTTCATAACGCCTAATGGAGGTTAGAGTGTTGTTGTAAGTACGGCGAAACTTCTCAAAGGATTCTCGAATCTGGTGCATGGCGATCTTGTGCCGTTTAGAAAACTCCCGCAGACGCAAGTAAATATCGCTCAAGGGTTTATAGGCATGCATGCGATTTACAAAAAACTGATGGCGGGTGGCAATATCACGGCAACCATAGAGACTACGCTTGCTCTCTTTGAGATAGAGCGCGTAAACACTCTCCTGTTGCCAGTACTCTTGTTTGAGTTTATTGAATTCTTGTTGAGGATTTACACTTTCTTTAATATCCATGTTTACTACCTGTTTACAAAAATAATAACCACAATAATAACCTAGAGTAAGTCTGTACAACCTTAAAGAATGTTCACAAGTAGCATTTTGGTGCTACTAGAATTTCTATTCGCAAGATATTTAAAGAGAACGATTTTCCAAAACAACCTCCTGTTGGACATAGGACACTGCTTGTAGGCGAGCCTTGCCCAACTGGTTGGTAGACACCACTTCGTAAATTTTCTCAAAGCTATAGCGGCGGTGGTTATAGGTGATGATGCTGATGATGTCCCCGGGTTGGAGAAAATGCTCTTGGGCATAGGGCATGTAGGGAGTTGCCCCAATGGTGATTAAACATTTCGAGTTTAAACGCTGAGAGCGCAAGAGTTCTTGCAAATCCTGTAAACTTCCGCTGTCCTTTTGAGTGTTGAGCATTTCTACCATCCAGCTAATGAGCTTGTCATAGAAATACTCGTACTTAACTAGTTTAGAATTTTCCCCATAAACATGGGTTTCTCCATCTCTAGTCAGAAAAGAGGCAATGGAGTAATCATTACACACGCCCCCATAGACAAAGCGATCGATGAGCAGTTTTTCCCCCATGCCCTTAGACCCTTTAGAAAAATTCTTCTTTTCAGAGAGTTTTTTTGCCCTAAGATTGCGGATAGAGGTATCATTAAATGCCATAAAATGGCTAGGGACGATATTCTCCACAAAACCTTCTTTGTCATAGATGAGCTCGCATTCTAGGGCGATCTCTGGCTCGGCTTGAACATGCAAATTCACCATTTCGGGAGGCAAAATGATGTATTGGTTGTCAATGCAGTAACGCCCCAAATATCCGCCGTCATGGGGTAAATAAAAAGGGAATAAGCCCTTAGGCGCGTCTTTCTCAACATGTTTCATATTAATAAAGGTGTGGATTTCTCCTGCTTGCTCTAAATGCCTTGCAAAATTGCCCACAACTCCTAAACCGATAAATTCTTCCATCTCTAGCTCCTCATCCTGGAATTATACCTGTTCTTAACCCATGAAAAGATATTTTTGTGCCTCCTCTTTGTGCAAAGGACTGACATGTAGCAAGACATCGCCTACCTGTACGCGATAAAGCGTATCTGACGCGCTCTTGCCATAGCCTAGCACAATACGTGCTGCCAAGTGTTTTTCTTGTGTGCTAGCACGCTTTTCTACCAGCCCTAAAGGCCCTTTGCAGTCTAAAAGTTCAATGCGATCCATAAGGGGATGTTGTATATCTAGCTTGGCGTTTTCTCCCTCATTGCGCGCCACCACACAACGCGTCCCTCCCACTACCAAATAACGCCCCACTTTCACCAACAAATTATCTTGCACCACCATTTCTTGCTGGGTGCGCTGGCGGTGGGCTTGTAAATCCTTAAGTTTAGCACTCACATTGGTATCAGTGAGCAAACAGCCCCCGCTAGGGTTTTCATAATGTTCTAAGCCCAGTTCTTTAATCTTAGCTAATTGGCGCACACGGCTACGCCCCTGCACATCCCAAAGTTTAGAACGATCTACCCAACCTTGTTTTTCAGCAAAACTAGGTTCTAGCAGTTGCGCGCTCATCGGTCTTAATAAGAGCTCGTCTAAAAACTGAGGCTTGTGAGGGTTCTTGCCCTCTCTATCTAAAAGGGAGTCAAAACACGCTTCAGCCCCAAAGCCGCGTACGAGTTTTTGCACCTGTCCTAGTGCCTCTTTGCGCTGACTCTTGGGACGCTGACCGAGCACCTCCCCACTGATCACAAAATCTGCTTGGACTTCTAGAAGTTTGTAAAAAGCCTGCCTAAACATGTTGGCATGGCAATCAATGCAGGGATTAAAGTATTTGCCATAGCCATATTGAGGTTTAAAGAGCACCTCCTCAAAAAACTGCTCTTGAATATCACAAAAAAGGATTTGTGCCCCCACCTGTGCACTGGCTTTCTCTAAATATTCCCTTTTGTCCTTATTGCTCCCAAACCCGATATTAAAATGCAGAGCGATCACTTCAACCCCTTGCGAGGCGACAAGGTGCATGGATAACAAGCTATCCAGTCCCCCGCTAAATAACGCTAAGGCTTTCATAATATTCTCCTTTTCTATCTCGCAGTTGTTTTATTTTAACACCCAAATCCATAAACATTTGCATGCGCTCCTTAGCGTCCAAATTTGAATACAAGGTGTTGATCTGTTGGCGTTGTTCTTTATAACACATGAGTAAAAATTCGATAAATTCCTCTTTAAACCCGTGTTGGTGCATAGGTAGTCTCGAATCTAAAAGAATGTTGAGCAATTTAGGATCTTCGCGTCTACCTGCCAACAAGGCTAATAATTCATAATTTAGCACCTTAAAAAGCGTTGTTGTCAAAAAGGGACGCACGCGCTCTAGCAACGATGCATCGTTTAGTAAATACTTGAGGATTAAAGCTTCTGCTATATATCTGGATTCGTTTTGCTGAGGTTTTGGTATGCTTTCCCATTTGGAAGAGGGGGTTTTTTTATAGCGCATCATAGGCACAAGACTAGGTGGTATGTTTAAAAGGCGGGCGATTGTATCACGATAATCCGCCTGTAATAATGGGGGAAGAGTCTGTGTAAAATCCAGCATTTCTTGTAGAGCTTTTTGCTTAAACAAGGGGTCAAGACGATCGATGCTTTCATAAATTGCGCGTATCACATGTTCGGCAAAGGGGGTCGGTTTGTTCAAAAGCGCGCCCATACTTTGCACTTGTCCTTGTGCGATTAAATCTGCTGGGTCTAGCCCATTTTCAAAGAGCACCACGCCCCCTAAGCGGTTAGCCGTAGCGAGCATTCTAGCTCCCTTAAGCGCGGCAGCACGCCCAGCCTTATCCCCATCATAGCCTAAAATAATATCTGGGCCAAAGCGTTCTAGCAAGGGCAAATGCTGTTCGGTTAAAGCCGTGCCTAAAGTGGCGACCGCGTTCTTAAAGCCGGCTTGGTGGAGCAAGATCACATCTAAATAGCCCTCTGTCAAGATGAGTTGTTGGCTCTTGGCAATATTTTGGCGCGCCTGAAAATAACCATAGAGCAATTTAGACTTATTAAACAGCGCGCTTTGAGGAGAATTAATATACTTTGCTATATTCCCCTCCTCAATCACACGCCCTCCAAAGCCTACAATTTTGCCATTGGGGCTATGGATGGGAAAGATCAATCTTTTGGCAAAACGCGCGTATATGTGCCCTTGTTCGTCCTGTCCCAAAACCCCTAATTCTAAAAGGGCTTTTTTATCCAACTTCGCGCGCTGGACATACTCTAATACGCGCGATCCTACACAAAAACCCAAACGGAATTGCCGTATGCTCTCAAGACTCAACCCCCTAGAGACTAAATATTCTTGTGCGCCCTTGTGGTGCTCGAGTAAGCCCTCATAATAGCGTGTAATTTCCTCTAAGAGGTCGAGCTCTTGGGGGTTTTTTTGTTGAGGCGTGGTGAACTCTAGGGGCACAGAGAACATGCTAGCTAGCTTTTTAGTTGCCTCTACAAAATCCAGTTTTTCATATTCCATAACAAAGGTGATCGCATTGCCCGCTTTGCCACAACCAAAGCATTTAAAGCTATTGCGCATGGGGTTAATGGTGAAACTGGGGCTTTTTTCATTGTGAAAGGGGCAAATGGCGACATAGAGATTTCCCGCCCGCTTAAGCTCCAAATAATGTTGTACCACTTCCACAATGTCAGCGACCTGCTTGAGTTGTTCTAAGGATTCTTGAGTGATCATGGAAACATAGTAACTAAGTTGGACTTATTTGTCAAAAAAGATAATTGACAAATTAAAATATAAAAAACTTTAGTCTTTATATATCAACTTTTCTTAGTAAAATATTTTAGATAGGGGCTAAGTCTTGACTTATGGGAAAATTTTTGCTAATATCGTGGCACTTAAATTTTTTAAGTGCTAATTTTTGCATGAGGAGAAGCGAATGTTTAAACCATTAGGCGAAAGAGTGCTAGTTGAAAGACTAGAGGAAGAAAAAAAGACAGCTTCTGGGATCATCATTCCCGACAATGCCAAAGAAAAGCCTCAAATGGGCGTGGTAAAAGCTGTTAGTCATAAAATCAGCGAAGGCTGTAAATGCCTCAAAGAAGGCGATGTGGTGGCTTTTGGCAAATACAAAGGCACAGAAATCGTTTTGGGTGGCAAGGAATTTATGGTTTTAGAGCTTGAAGATGTGCTAGGTGTGGTGGATTCTTGCTGTCATGGGCATGAAAAACACAAAGACAATCATAAACATGAGGGCGACTGCTGCCACAGCCACTAATTTAACCTTGGCGCGCTTTTTTGCGTGCCCCAACATTTATAACAACATTCAAAAAAGGACAGATAATGGCAACTAAGGAAATCAAATTTTCAGACAACGCACGCAATAAGCTTTTTGAGGGCGTGAAACAACTCCATGACGCGGTCAAAGTTACAATGGGTCCAAGAGGGCGTAATGTGCTTATTCAAAAAAGCTATGGCGCACCTAGCATTACCAAAGATGGCGTGAGCGTGGCTAAGGAAATCGAGCTAGCCTGCCCTGTGGCCAATATGGGCGCACAGCTAGTTAAAGAAGTAGCTAGTAAAACTGCTGATGCTGCAGGTGATGGCACCACCACTGCCACCGTTCTAGCTTACAGCATTTTTAAAGAGGGACTACGCAACATCACTGCTGGAGCAAACCCCATTGAAGTTAAACGCGGTATGGATAAAGCCAGCGAAGCCATCATTGCTGAATTGAAAAAATCTAGCAAAAAAGTGGGCGGTAAAGAGGAAATTACACAAGTGGCTACCATCTCAGCTAATTCTGATGAAAAAATTGGAAAACTCATTGCCGATGCAATGGAAAAAGTAGGCAAAGATGGCGTGATCACCGTTGAAGAAGCTAAGGGGATTGAGGATGAACTCGATGTGGTTGAGGGCATGCAATTTGATCGCGGCTACCTCTCTCCTTACTTTGTAACTAATGCAGAAAAAATGACCACTCAGCTAGAAAACGCTTATATTCTGCTCACTGATAAGAAAATCTCTAGCATGAAGGACATTTTACCCTTACTCGAGCGCACCATGAAAGAGGGCAAACCCCTGTTGATCATCGCTGAGGATATCGAAGGCGAAGCCCTAACAACTTTGGTAGTGAACAAACTAAGGGGTGTGCTCAATGTGGCTGCGGTCAAAGCCCCCGGTTTTGGCGATCGCCGCAAAGAGATGCTTAAAGACATCGCCATTCTTACAGGTGGACAAGTGATCTCTGAAGAGCTGGGCAAAACCTTAGAAAATGCTGATGTGAGCGATTTAGGTGTGGCTAAACGCATTGTGATTGATAAAGACAACACCACGATTGTAGATGGCAAAGGCAAAGCCCACGATGTAAAAGATCGCATCGCCCAAATCAAAACCCAAATCGAATCCACCACTAGCGACTATGACAAGGAAAAACTCCAAGAACGCCTAGCCAAACTTAGCGGTGGCGTGGCGGTGATCAAAGTGGGCGCGGCTTCTGAAGTGGAAATGAAAGAGAAAAAAGATCGCGTAGATGACGCTTTATCTGCTACAAAAGCTGCTGTTGAAGAAGGCATTGTGATCGGTGGAGGTGCGGCTCTCATTCGTGCGGCTCAAAAAGTGCATTTAGAATTGCATGAAGATGAAAAAGTGGGTTATGAAATTATCAAACGCGCCATCAAAGCTCCACTTGCCCAAATTGCGGCCAATGCAGGTTATGATCGTGGCGTGGTAGTCAATGAAGTGGAAAAACACAAAGAAGCGCATTTTGGCTTTAACGCGAGTAATGGCGAATATGTGGACATGTTTAAAGCGGGCATTATTGATCCTCTTAAAGTAGCGCGCATCGCTTTGCAAAATGCCGTATCTGTGTCTAGCTTGCTCTTGACTACAGAGGCTACCGTGCACGAAGTGAAAGAAGATAAGCCAGCTCCTGCAATGCCTGATATGGGTGGCATGGGCGGTATGGGTGGCATGGGCGGGATGATGTAGCCTAGCCTAACCTTTGGAGGGGGCAAGGGGGGGAATTTTCTAACTATGTATTCGGCTAAAAAATCTCTATTTTTAGAAAATCTGCGCTCTCAAAAGTTGCGCTACAAACGCTACACCAAAAGCCCTTTGCGCTATGGAGGGGGTAAATCTTTGGCAGTGGGTTTTATTTTAGAACACATGCCCACAAATATAAAAAGGGTCAAGCCCCTCTAGCGTGCCGTTGACATGCATGCCTAGATCAATCCCGCCGTATTTTTTGGCCAAATAATAATCATACAGAGTTAGATTTTTATTAGCGATTTTCTCATCTAAGTCTTTAATACCTGTAGAAGTTTCTTTTTTAGTTGGGGGGGGTTTGTTCAGGAGTGGGGATGTCTACAAGATATTTAGATAAGTCTTTTTGTTGTGGCTCTTCTTGGGGGGGTTGTGCCCCTAGATTTAGAGCCGGGCCTACTCCTGTTTGCTTGACTTGTTCGCTGACATTTTGTGCGATTTCTTTGGCTTGTTGTTTGATAGTTTGCAAAGTTTCACCAGTTAAACTCATAAATCCACCTTATACATTTTAGAATGCCCCTTAGTCTCAAAGTCAAACCCGTGTTTTTTTAAGTAGGCGCGTCTTTGCAGTTGATAGGCCATGTCTAAATAAAATTGCTGTTGCTCCACTTTGTTACGCTCTAAAAGCATCACTTCATCCTGTAACATTTTAATTGCGTTAGCGTGCAATAAGGAGCTTAAGTATAATTGGGCTTCAAATTCCATAATCTTAAATCTCTCAAAGGCTTCTATTTTTTGCAATTCCTGATCCACTCTTTGGCCTACCCACGCACTTAAAAACTCGCCTTGCAACTCTTGCCAAAAGAGTTCTTTAAGATTTTGCTCAATGACTTTATAAAAACCCCCACGCTAAAGACAAAACACGCCACAAAAGTGACAAAAGGCATCAACACCAATACCGCCCCCAAGCAAAACGCCCTAGTCTTTTTCATAGCTCCTAAAATATCTTAGTCGGGCAACCTACCTATGTAGGGGCGCCCCAGTAGTAGCGCGCCCCAAACACTCAGGACAATACTTTCCGATACAACTATCTTTATCCTTTACAGGGTCTGTAAGACAAGGGCTCTCATAACACATCCCCTCACACACGCACCGCTCTGCATAGCAAGGGCGATCCCAACGCCCAAGCCCCACAAAAAACCCACTCAGCACCACTAATAAGGTGAAAATCCCGCTCATTTTACAGCCAAAAGCCCAGCCCGTGCGCTTGTAAATCCCAAAAACTAACAAAAGAAACAGCGCGCCTAGGGGCACTTGGCTTAAAACTGCTAAGTGAGAATGGCAGGCATTCACAAGTTGCCACCCGGCAAATAAGCACGCCCCAAACGCCAAAATGGGGATCAACCCCAACACTAGCCCTAAAAACACTTGTTTAGTTTTCATCACTCACCTTTTTAATGTAATTTTATATGGAGTGCCATCAAAATATTATTGATATTATTGATAATAATATTAATAATATTATAGGAGGGAATACAATTATAGGATAGAATATAACCATTATAGGAGAGAATATGCCCACAGCATTAACAATCCCACTCAGCACACAGGCATCACGCCAACCTGTGTATTTATAAATCTCTCTAATAGGTAAAAAAGACAGCCCATACAACACCCATACGCCCATTGAGGCTATATTTCCCAAAACCCCATCAGTGCAAGTATAATCAAACGATATTGCGATTATCCCAATGCACATACACGCAGTGAAGAGTGGCATTAATACCAATATCAGCCCTAAGAGCACTTTTTTAGTTTTCATCATCAACCTTTTTTTGTACATGGAGTGCTATGTCAGCATAAGGCAGAACAGCACCACCCACCCATTAATGCCCGCACTCGTTAAACAAGCATTAGACCAGCCTGTATATTTGTAAATCTCCCTAATGGGTAAAAAAGACAACACGCCCAGCACCGCTACGCTGATAAATTCCAAAACATTGGTATGGCAACCATAATCCTCCAATGTTGCGATCATTCCAAAACACATACACGCCGTGAAGAAAGGCATTAACACCAACACCAGCCCTAATAAAGTTTTTTTCACCAATCTACAACCCTCTAATCCGTGCGATCTCATCGCGTAGTCTTGCCGCCTCTTCAAAGTCCAACACCTTAGCGCGTTGTTGCATTTGCGCCCTTAAAGTTTTGATTAAGCGATCCTTTTCACTCTTAGGCATTTTTTCTAGGGCTTTGGAGCGTTTGGGCTTTGCAGGCAGGCTATCGATCAACTCTGCTTCAACATGCCTTTGCACACTCTTAGGCTCAATGCCATGTTCTAAGTTAAAGGCTTTTTGTTTGGCCCGTCTCTCATCGCTAATTTGCATCGCTTTTTGCATGCTTGCTGTGATTTTATCGGCATAAAAGATCACCTTACCACGCACATGCCGCGCGGCGCGCCCCATCGTTTGAATCAAGCTGGTTTCACTGCGCAAAAACCCCTCTTTATCCGCATCCAAGATCGCCACTAAAGAGACTTCAGGCAAATCTAACCCCTCTCTTAACAAGTTGATCCCAATGAGCACATCAAATTCCCCTAATCTTAAAGAGCGAATCAAGTGGTTTCGCTCAATCGCATCAATATCGCTATGCAGATACTGCACCCTCAAGCCCCATTCTAAATAGTGCTTGCATAGCTCCTCTGCCATGCGCTTAGTCAAGGTGGTAACCAGCACGCGCTCATGTCTGCTCACCACCTCTTTAATGCTCTCAAATAAATCCCGCACTTGGTTAGCAATAGGGCGCACTTCGTATTCAGGGTCTAATAAGCCGGTAGGGCGGATAATCTGTTCAGCGATATGCCCTTGTGAGAGTTCTAACTCTAGGGGGTTAGGGGTGGCTGAGACAAAGAGAAAATGGGGGGGTTTGGTGATAAACTCTTCGTATTTAAGCGGGCGATTATCCAGTGCGCAGGGCAATCTAAAGCCATAATCTACCAAGACTTGCTTACGGCTCAAATCCCCGGCATACATGCCCTTAAATTGGGGCAAACTCACATGCGACTCATCTACAATCACCAAAAAGGGGCGTTGCTTTTGGGCAAAGTAATCCATCAAAGTATAGGGAGTCTCCCCCTCTTGTTTGCCCGTGAAGTGGCGCGCGTAATTTTCAATGCCCTTACAAATGCCCGTGGCACTAATCATTTCTAAGTCAAATTCGGTGCGGGTTTTGAGGCGCTCATACTCTAGGGGCTTTTGGGCTTGTTTGAAAAAGCTTAGGCGTGCCTGTAATTCTTGCTCAATATCTCTAATGGCTTGTTGCAAACGCTCCGGACCCACAATAAAGGCATTTGCTGCATAGAGGGGGTAAGAGTTTAGTTGCTTTATAGGGGTGTTTTCTAGCGCGTCCATGCTAGTGATGCGCTCGATCTCATCGCCAAAAAACTCTACACGGATAAAGTTTTCATCATTGTAAGCGGGGAAAATATCCACACATTCCCCCACCACCCTAAATTTACCCCGCTCTAAGATTTCTTGGCGACAATAACCCATTTCTACTAGCTTAAGCAAGAATTGCTTATAAGGGCGCACTTGCCCCACTTGGATTTTTTCTAGCATGCTCAAATACTCAGCAGGGTTGCCCAGCCCATAATTAGCCGACACACTAGCGACCACAATCACATCCTCATAACTCAGCAAAGAAGTTACCGCGCTCAAGCGCAGGCGTTCTAAATCCTCATTGATCGAGCTGTCCTTTTCAATGAAGAGATCGCGTCTGGGGATGTAGGACTCGGGCTGGTAGTAATCAAAGTGGGAGATAAAGTATTCGACATGGTTTTTGGGGAAAAAGCCTTTAAACTCGCTGTAAAGCTGGGCGCAGAGGGTTTTATTATGACTCATGATCAAAGTAGGCATTTGCAAGCGCGCGATCAAATTGGCCATGCTAAAGGTCTTGCCAGAGCCTGTAACCCCGATTAAAGTTTGGTAACGCGCCCCTTGCTTTACCCCTTTACTTAAAGTTTGCACGACTTTTTCTTGCTCCAAACTCATGGCATAGGGAGCATGTAATTGAAAACTTGGCATCATCTCTCTTTTTTCTAATCATAGCACAGCTATAATAGTTAAAAACGCACAAGGCTTACCCTGTTTTACACCATTGCCCCCTTTGCCAAAACCAAACCCCTAACCTATGAAAGTCAAGAAAGCTTAGAGGTAGGCGCGTTGGTTAAAATCCCCCTACAACGGCGGTTTGTTCAGGGGATGGTGTTGAGAGCGTGCGATGAACCTAATTTTGCTTGCAAGCAAGCCAAACCCACAGAGGCGTATTTCAACACGCACCAAATGCTTTTATTGCACTTTATCGCCCATTACTATTGTGCCCCAATAGGCGTGATCGCGCCCCTGTTTCAACCCTTTAAAACTGGGTATGTGCCCGCGCCATCTTGCATAACTCCCAAGCTTGAGCCCCTTAGCTCTGCACAGCAAATTGCATACGATAAAATTATTTCCCTTCAAAGTGCCTTGCTCTTTGGAGATACAGGCAGTGGCAAGACACATATTTACGCCCATCTCATTGCCCATAAATTGCAACAATCTTTAGGCATGTTGGTATTAGTGCCTGAAATTGCCTTAGCTCCTCAAATTTATCAAACACTTTTAAAAAGCTTTGGAACACAGGTGGGGTTGTGGCATAGCAAGCTTAATCCTGCCCAAAAGAAGAGTCTTTTAGAAAAACTCTACACCCAAGAGGTGCGCGTGGTGGTGGGCACTCGAAGCGCATTATTCTTACCTATGGCGCACTTGGGATTATTGATTGTAGATGAAGAGCATGATCAAGCCTACAAAGCCAACCAAACCCCCTTTTATAACGCCCGTGATCTAAGTTTATATCTAGCTCAAAAAATGCCTATCCAAACCTTGCTAGGCTCGGCAACACCCAGCATAAGAAGCTATTATGTGGCACAAAAAAGCCAAAGTCTTGTGCGCCTTAGGGGGCGTTTTCATGGTTCTAACCAAGAAGTGATCTTTGATGAAGGCGCAACTGCGCTTAGTCCTACTATTTTGGGGGCTTTGCAAGACACTTTGGCTACTCAACAACAGAGCATGATTTTTCTGCCCACTCGCGCGCATTTTAAAAAGCTCTTGTGTCAGGTGTGTGGGCAGGGGGTGCGTTGCCCCTTTTGTAGTGTGAATATGAGTTTGCACCTCAAAGATCGGTGCATGCGTTGCCACTACTGCCAACACCAAGAGAATATCCCTAAAGTTTGCCCTAGTTGTCAGTGCGATTCTTTGCAGGGCAAACGCATGGGCACACAGCAGTGTAAAAAAGAGTTAGAAGCGTTATTGCCCCAAGCGCGTATTGGTATTTTAGACAAGGACCACACTCATACTAACAAACAAATCCAAAGTATTTTAGAGGCTTTTAACGCGCATAAAATAGATATTTTGATTGGCACGCAGATGATTTCTAAGGGGCATGATTATCCTAAGGTGAATCTAGTGGTTATTTTAGGGCTAGATGAAGTGTTGCATAATGGAAGTTATGCAAGCTTTGAGCAGGGGGTGGGCTTGATGTGCCAAATTGCTGGGCGTAGCGCGCGCAAAGAACATGGCAGAGTGCTTATTCAATCGCATAACCGAAGTTTTTTAGAAAACTATGTCGGGGATTATGAACTCTTTTTAAAAGATGAGCTCCACGCACGCATGCAGGTTTTCCCCCCTTTTAGGCGTTTAGCACGACTTGAATTTAGTGCTACAAATCAAGAAAAAGCCCAAGAGGACATGCAGACTATCTTAAATGTTTTGCAAAACCTATTTGAAAATATTAAAGAAGTGGAAATCTTGGGGAGTGGTCAAGCGCAGGTGCTCAAGGTGGCGGGGAAATACCGCTATGAAATTCTCTTAAGCGCGGCTTCTACAAAAAATCTTTTGCAGATTTTACACCATCTTAAAGAACATCCCCTCACCTTTAAAATCGAAATCGACCCGGGGATTTAGCTTGTTTTAAGCGAAACTTGTGTTATAATACACTTGCAGGGCGGGGTAACCTCCCCCTCCTTCCCCGCCCTGTTCTTCACATTTTCTTCTTAGCTTCGATCCCTAGCATGCTTAATCCGATTGTCAAACTTAAGCTCACCATTTGGCAGAGTTTGAGATATGGAAGCTCTTGAGGTGTTTCTAAAATCCTATGGGCATTGTAAAAGGCGTGAAAATCCCCAGCGAGGTTTTTAAGATACTCACAAATCTTTTGTAGTTCACGATCCACAAAGGCACTCATAAGCACTTTAGGCAAATTGAGCGCGCTAAAAAGCAGATGTGTTGCAACGGGGGGGAGATTACAAAGTGAGCTAGTGTAAATAGCTTGTTCATTTCCTCTTTGCAGGAATTTGCTCATAAGGGTGTGAATGCGCGCATTGGCGTAATGGATGTAGAAAATGGGATTAGAGCTGTCTTGTTTTTGCAAGCTAGCGACATCAAATTCTAAATGCGTGTCTAACTTTTTAGAGAGAAAAACAAAGCGCAGAGCGTCTTTGCCAATGTCTTGCAACACATCTTTCAAGAGGACAAAATTGCCTGCGCGTTTGCTCATCTTATAGGGTTTGCCCTCTTGCAAGAGGGCGACCATTTGCACTAAGAGCACCTCTAGGCGTTGGGATTCATAACCCAAAAACTCTAAAGCCGCCTTGACACGCGCCACATAGCCATGGTGATCTGCTCCAAAAATATTAATATAGTGGTCGTAGTTTTGTTGGAATTTGTAATCATGGTAGGTAATATCCCCAGCAATGTAGGTGAAGGTAGAGTCACTTTTTTTAAGCACACGATCCTTTTCATCTCCCTTTTGGCTGGAGGCAAGCCACATTTTCCCCTCATTCTCATAAACCCCCCCTGCCTCTTGCAAGCGTGCAAAAACCCTCTCTTGTGCGCTAAACATCGCCTTTTCGCTAATGTAAGTGTCCATGTGCACGCCTAATTCGGCTAGATTATCTTGAATCTCTGCTAGCATCGCCTCTTTAGCAAACTCTCCGAGCTGTGCGATTAAAGTTTGGCAATCACCCTGCAGGATTTTAAAATGCTCTTGAGCTTGCTTGGCCAATTCTGTAATATACACCCCCTTATAAGCGTTTTCTGGGTAATGCACCTCTATACCTTGCATTGCTTGCAAAGCTAAAAACACAGAGAGGCCTAGCATGTGGATTTGTGCGCCCATATCGTTGACATAATATTCAGCATGGGTTTTCACGCCTAAAAAACGCCCCAAACGGCACAAGCTATCCCCAAAAATCGCCCCGCGCGCATGCCCGATATGCAAAGGTCCGGTGGGATTTGCACTCACAAACTCTACATAATAACTTTCTTTAGACTCTAATGCGTTTCGCCCAAAATCTTTTCCTAGACTCAGAGCTTGATTGCACAACTCATCTAAAAAACTTTCTTTAAGCGTAAAGTTAAGATAGCCATTGAGCGCGCTAATAGAAGCAAAAATTTCTTGACATACCTGCTCTTGCTCTAAAAATTGTACCAATTCTTGAGCGATAATCTTAGGAGCTTTTTTACGCTCTTTAGCTAAAGAAAAAGCCACCACACTAGCATAATGCCCTAGAGTTTTGTCCTTAGGGTGCTCTAAAACGATCTTTGTGCCCAACAGGCGTTCTAAAACGCTTTTGACTCTGTTATGCAATTCTTAAGCCTTATGATCTTGCTGTGGAGTAGGGGGAGTAGGTGTTGAATTGTTGTGGAGAGCTTGGGATTCTTGGGGTTTTACTGGCTCTTCGTCTTCTTTGACCGCCTTTTTAAAGTTTTTAATCCCACTTCCAAGCCCTTTAGCAAGCTCGGGAATTTTCTTTGCCCCAAATAGAAGTAAAATCACAAACAAAACGATGAGCCAGTGCCAAACACTAGTAAAGCCACCCATATCAATCCTTTAAATACATGAAGTGGCCTATTCTACTATAGCTGACTTTAAAAGCCTTAAAGTTTTGTCCCTTGCCAAGCTGTGCAGAGCACCTCTTTAGGAAACATTTGTTGTTTATAATCTAGGGTGCGTGCCACCCACAAGACCTTTTCCTTAGCCTGTTCTAAATCATCATTGATGAGTACATAGTCAAAAGTATCCACTTCTTGAAGCTCTTTAAAAGCATTTTCAAGACGCTTGGCAATGATCTCTTGAGTATCCGTCCCTCGTTGCTCTAGGCGTTCTCTAAGCACTTGCACATTTTTAGTAGTAACAAAAACAGAAGTCGCTTTAGGATAAATTTTTTTAAGGCTATGATGCCCTTGCACATCAATATCAAAGAGCACAAGTTTGCCCGCCTTGAGAGCATCTTGTATGGGCAAAAGAGAAGTGCCGTAATGATGTCCATGCACAAGTGCCCATTCTAAGAATTGATTTTTTTTAATCCCCTCTAAAAATGCCTCTTGGCTCACAAAGTAATAATGTTGCCCATGAACTTCGCCCACTCGTTTGGGACGCGTGGTAGTGGAGATAGAAAAATAAACATCTTTGCAAGAAGCCATGATGTACTTGATCAAAGTGCTTTTGCCCGCCCCGCTTGGGCCTGCTAAGATTAAAATGCGATAAGCATCCCGAGCTGTCATTGGGGTTTGTCGACAATTTGAATACTCAAAACCTTATTTTTGAGAATCTCTGGATCAATGGGTAAATCTTTGAGCAGAGTTTGCAAATCTAAGGTTAAAGTAGGCAATACCGGCGACACGGAGTCTTGGCTTATTTGCTCATTGCTCTTTGTTTGTTCCTCATTGGCGGAATCTGTAGAAACAGACGATTCATGGATTTCTTGTGCAAACTCTTGTGGCTCAAGAGGTTGGGGTGTGTCCTCTACATGCGATGTTTCCTCTTTCTTATAGGAGTTGGCAACCTCAGACTCTTCTAGACTCTCTGTCGCATAAGACTCATCGTCGGCTGCAATTTCTAAGACCTCTTTAGTATTTTTTTCTACAATGTCTTCTAAAATGGGCTCTGCAGACATCTCCTCTTCTTGATGGGAAGTCTCTTGCGCTTGCCCCTCTTCTTGCTCGTCTAGAGTGTCCTGACTTGCGCCTGTTTCTACCTCCTTTTCTGCAGGGGAAGTAGCTGTTTGACTAAAAGTTTCTTCCTTTTGAGGGGTTTCCAACTCCTGAGGAGTATCCAAAGGCACATCTACTATAGAATCTTGAGCCAACTCTTCAGATTCAAATGTGGCTACTTGTTCCTCGTATTCTTGCCCCTCTTTGAGCTCTGCACTTTCAAGGAACTCTTCTTTCTCTTCTTTCTCTTCTTTCTCTTCTTTCTCTTCTTTCTCTTCTTTCTCTTCTTTCTCTTCTTTCTCTTCTTTCTCTTCTTTCTCTTCTTTCTCTTCTTTCTCTTCTTTCTCTTCTGTTGCTACATCTTCTTGATCTTGACCTTGCTGGGCATCCTGCTCCACATGGGAGATTTCCCCGGTCTTAGGGAAAGTATTTGGTGCTAGTGTTGCTTCAGTCTCAACTTCTGCATCGGTTTCTTGAGTTTCTTGAGTACTCACTTCCGTTGTCTCGCTGGGCTCTTGCGCTTCTGTTTGCTCTTTGTAGGGTTCATCCATCACACTGGCCATCACCGGCTCTGGAATATCCTCAAGATGGGCAATGTCCTGAGGTTCAACCTCAGCACTTTCCTGCTCTGAGGTTTTTTCTTGCAAATCAAATTTATCAGATTCTTTTTGTTCCAAAGCCGTTTCTTGAAATTCTTGTGCTAAGTGGAGAGGAGTTTGTTCTTCTTGAGATTCTAAATCTGAAGCTGTTTGCATCTCCTCTGCAGTAGCACCTGCATGGGTTTCTACCTTTTGGGGATCAGAAGGAAGCACCTCCTCTAAGGGAGGATTCTCTGGTATATCTTCTGCAAGATCGGGCTCATGGACACCCTCTTCATCCGCACTATTATCTACGGGCAAAAGATCTTCTAAGGAAATATCCGCAGGCTTTGAGTCAAATTCAGCCTCTTCTGTGGTTTCGGCTTGTGGGGCTGAAGATGGCTCTTCTGAAGAATCTTCTATGGGGGATTCTGTTTGAGATGTATTCTCCTGCTCCTGTTTTATTTCTGTGTTCTCTGAGGCGTGCGCTTCTGTAGCTACTTGTGAAACACTAGGTGTATCCATTTGAGGATCAAAGAGATGTTCTAGCTCTTCTAGTTGCTCTAACCCCTGATCGAAATTAGCATCAATGTCCAAGCCCAACGATTCGGAGTCCGTAGGCAACTTTTCTTGGGTAGAAGTCTCTTGATGGGGAATATCAAGAATATCCATGCTCTTTTCCAGGATATGTAAAACATCTGTGGGTAAAAAGGGCTTTTGGATGTAGTGGCTAAATGACCCAAAGGGTAAAACACTCTTTCTGTGAATGAAAGCGCTAAGCTTGCACGCCTCCAAATGGGGTTCGAATTTACGATACTCTTCTTCATCTATCACAGTGTCGTCCGCAAAGAAGAAATAATCCTCACCATTTTGTAAGCTCAAGAGTGCTTCATCGCTGTGTTCTTGCACTACCAGCTCTAAAGAAAGTTTTTTAGCAATATTTTCAAAGAGCTTTTCGACCATCCTATTTTGGTTGACTAATAAAATCTTCAACGCCACTCCTTAAGCTAGACTACCTAAACCCTGCATTATAATACAAAAATAAGCCTTTTTACTTTAACTTAATAAGGACTAGGAGTTTCAGGATGGTTTCATTTAGGTCTTTCTTATTACCTTGTGTATGCGCAGGTTTCTTGTGCGCTAACTCCACCCTTTACATGCTACCCTATGAGCAAAAAGATGCCCTAAATAGTTTGATTTCAGGGATCAATGCGGCGCAAAGTGATATTAATATCGCCATTTATAGTTTTACACACCAGGCCATCGCCAAGGCCCTTAAAAATGCTGCCAATCGTGGGGTAAAAATCAATATCATCTATGATTACGAATCAAACAAAAATGGGAGGCATTCTACCATCGCCTATCTCTCCAAATATAAGGGTATCCACACATGTCTTCTTCAAGGCTGGGAAGCCAAAATTGCTAGGCATTTTCAGCCCTCTTATAGAGGCATCATGCACCAAAAACTCGCGCTTATTGATAATAAGTGGATTTTTCTAGGTTCAGCCAACTGGAGTAAAAATGCTTTTGAAAACAGCTACGAACTGCTACTTAAAGACGATAACCCTGCCCTGATTCAAAAAGCTCAGAGCTATTATAAGAAGATGCTTTCCTCTTGTACGCCCTATTAAAAGTGGTAGTTGTACCCAATATAAAAAGCGAAGTTACGCCGTAACTTCACGCTGTAGCGATCACTTGTATAGTAACGATCGTTGATAGTGGGGATTTTAAAACCTAGATCGATTCCGTGTTGATCTACAAGTAAAGCCCTCAATCCAATATTAAAAAGAAATTGAAAAGCACTCACATTCACGCTAGGAAGACCTAAGCTAGGAATCCCTAATTTATCTTGCCCCGTATCACCCAATAACCAAGAACTACCCGCAATCCCTACGCCTACATATGTTCCCAAATCCAACGAAATGTCGTTGCGATAAACAGACCCCTGAAAAAAATTATAGAAAAAATCTGCAGCAGCCCCATAAGTGAGCAGGTTATTACCTCCATAATACCCTCCACCCCCATAGGGACTTGGATTATATTGCGCTCCAAACATCTGCCAATCTAAAAAGGCATAATAACGCGCTCCAAACATCTGATCATCGCGAAAATATCCCGTATATCCTATTAAGAAACCTAGACCATTCGCATTGACATTCATGCCATCGCGCTTAATGCGATTTTCCGTCTGAATATTGATGAGCCCGGTTTGATAACTAACTCCCACAATCAAACCTTTTTTCCAATCAGAGGTATCTAGGGCATCCAACCCCCCCATACCCACACCCAACACAGCCCCCATGATCATATTCAACCCGTGTTTCTTCCGCATTTTCTATCCTAAAAGTGATGGCTAAGCCCCCATTATAGTATAATCACGCATAAAACCCACTAAGGAAAAGCATGTTTAAATTTAAGCTTGCAAGTTTGTTAGTGTTGTTAAGTTTGCTTGGAGCTGTTGAGCCCGGGATTAAATTTGATCCTCCAGACTATGTAGAAGAGATGCCCTCTAAGGAGTTTATCCCTGAAATCGCCAAACCCGGAAGTCTCTTTGGGCAGGGAGAACGCCCCCTTTTTGCCGATAGACGCGCTATGAAGCCCAACGATCTTGTAACGGTGGAGATTGCTGAGAATGCCAGTGCCAATTACAGCGCATCTAAAAATTACGCCAATACCTCTAATGGTACTTCTACGCCTCCACGCCTAGCTTACAACGGCACTGACCTCAACAAAAGGGAACAAGCTCAGTTTTTAGATGATCGTAGTAATTACAGCCTCACCCAGCCCACCACAAACAACACTTTCAAAGGGGGAGGTTCACAAAAAAAGAGCGAGGATCTCAAATTTACCCTCACAGCGCGCATTGTCAAAGTTTTAGAAAATGGGAATTATTTTATTTATGGGAGTAAAGAAATTCTTGTAGATGGCGAAAAACAGGTGATTAAACTAAGTGGAGTGGTGCGCCCTTTTGATATTAGTAAAAATAATGTCGTGCAGTCTAAATACATCGCCGATGCCAAAATCTCTTACACCAATCTAGGACCTTTGAGCGCAAGCAATAAAAGAAAGCTCTCTAATGAAGTCCTTGAATCTGAATTTCCTTTTTAAGAGCTAGAGTGATCGCCATTATTTTAGCGCGCGCTAAGAGTCAGCGCATCCCTCATAAGAACATTTACCCTTTTTTAGGCAAACCCCTCATCGCGCATGTCATACAAACCGCCTTGGAATCAGAACTTTTTGAACAGGTGATAGTATCCACAGATGGTGCAAAGATCGCACGCATTGCCAGAGAATACGGCGCGTCTACCCCCTTTTTGCGCCCCGCTCATTTGGCCGATGCCCACACCCCCAGTTTAGAAGCCATAGCACACGCCATCACTACTTTAAAACTTACGCCCAAAACCCTTATTTGCGCGCTCTATGGCACAAGTGTCTTGCTCCAAACTAGCCAACTTAAAGAGGCAAAAAACGCGCTCTTAGACCATCCAACTTATAAATACGCTATCGCGCTTAGTCCTTATGGTGCTTCGCCTTACCGCGCTTTCAGTTTAAATCCAAATCCCGCCCCTCTTTTTGCTGAGCACCTCCCCAAACGCACCCAAGACCTCCCCCCTCTCTACCATGATAGCGGGCTTTTTTACATGGGAGAGGCGCGCCATTTTAGCAACTTAGAACCCCTTTTAGCTCCACATTCTTATCCTATCGTTGTGCCAGAACTCTATGTCCAAGACATCGACACCTTAGAGGACCTAGAATTAGCCAAACTCAAATACCAACTCTTGCACTCCCATGATCACTCTTCTAGTTGATGCCTCGCTTCAAAGCGGACTAGGGCATTTGCGCCGTGCCCAAAAACTTCAAAAACACTTAATTCGTATCGGTCTAGAATCGCGCCTTATTGCTCCCCACCCTTTAGCAGATATTAATATGGATTGGTTGCGTGATTTTAGAGTGTCCAAGAGCGATCGCCTCATTGTGGATAGCTACCAAGCTAGCCCAGATTTTTATCACCATGTCATTTCTACAGCGCGTACTTTGCTTATTTTTGAGGATTTCCCCCACTTTGATCTTCCCCCAAAAACCTTTAGGATCAATCCAGCCTTTCGGGCTGAAAATCTCTATAAAAACCCTTCAGAACACCATTTTCTAGGCTCGGATTTTATGCCCTTTGAATCCGCCTTTAAAGTGTCTGGCAAACAGCTAATCCCCACAATACAAACTCTTTTTATCTCTTTTGGAGGGAGTGCGCAAAGCTTGGGATTTTACCAACAAGCCTTAGAACGCCTGCAAAACATGCCCTACAAACTTCATATTTGCGCGCCCTCAGAAATCGCGCATGCCCTGCCTTATTGCCCTCAAGCGATTTATCATGAAAGTTTAGATTTACCCCAAATTGCCACTCTTTTAAAACAAAGCGACGTAGCTTTGTTGGGAGGTGGGGGGATGCTCTATGAGTCCATACTTGCTCTCACGCCTATTTTAGCCATAGAGGTAGCCCCCAACCAACGCCCCCAACTTGAAGCTTTGAGCGCGATTAAAGCCTGTAAGCGCAGCACTTTTCAAACTTTGCAAGATGATCTAGAAGCACTCAACCTTAAAGCACGCCTTGCTATGCAAACTGCTCAAAAGAAATTAAACATCGGCAACGCGCTTGAATCCACACTAAAGGCCATCTTTGCTTGATTCTTCATGGCTTTCTAAAAGTTTTGAGATTCCCTCAAGTGCCCTGCAAGAACATCCTCCTCTCTACGCTTGCCACTTTACTCACATGACCCAAAAAGAGCAACTAGAAATTTTGGCTTTCCGCAATCACCCTAAAACCTCCATATGGATGCTCAATGAACATATTAGCCTAGAGGCGCATCTGCGCTTTATAGAGCAACTCAAAGATAATCCCAATAGTGCTTACTATCTTTTTAAACAGAAGCAAACTTTGCTAGGCGTGGGCTCTCTTACAAGGATACACCCCATACACAGACACGGATTTTTGGGTATTTATAAAAATCCAAATTTAGAACATGTGGGGAGGCAAATCCTTAATGCGCTTGAATTTATCGCCTTTTATAAAATCCGCCTCCATGCCCTACATTTAGAAGTGCTTGCGACTAATGAGCGGGCGTTAAATTTTTACCAACGCCACGCTTACCGCAAAGAAGGCTATCTGCGCGATTTTATTTATAGAGATGGCCGCTACCACGATGTGTGGCTATTTGTAAAATTTTCGCCCCTGAACACTTTTTAAAGGAAAATCATGCCCGCACCCTATATTGTTGCCGAATTGAGCGCAAACCATGCACAATCCCTTAAGACTGCTCTGTTATCTTTAGAAGCTATCAAGGCCAGCGGAGCTAATGCTGCTAAGTTACAAACCTACACACCTGAATGTCTCACTCTTAAGGCCGATCACCCTCCCTTTATGATTCAGGGCACGCCGTGGGATCAACAAAGTCTTTACGAACTTTATCAGCGTGCAAGTATGCCATTAGAATGGCATGCTGATCTATTTAGCCATGCTAAAAGTCTTGGTTTGGAAATTTTTAGTTCTGTTTTTAGTCTAATGGGGCTTGAGCTTTTAGAAAAGCTTGAATGCCCTTGCTATAAGATTGCAAGCTTTGAGATCGTGCATTTAGAACTTATTGCCCAAGTAGCTAGCACACACAAACCCCTGATCATCTCAACTGGAATCGCTACTCATACAGAGATTTTAGAAGCCCTAGAAACATGCTACAAGGCAGGCAATACCAACATCACGCTACTACACTGCACCAGTGCTTACCCCACACCCTTGCAACAGGCAAATTTGCTAGCTATGCCAAAACTCAAAGAGCGTTACAACACCGCCTATGGTCTTAGCGATCATACTTTGGGATTTTTGAGTGCGATCATCGCGACCACTCTTAAAGCTTCTATGATTGAAAAGCATTTTATTTTAGATAAAAGTTTGGAAAGTGTGGATAGAGATTTTAGTATGGATGCTCAAGAGTTTAAACAGATGGTGCAGGCTGTGCAGGACACTTATTTAGCACTAGGGAGTGGAGAGAGAGAGGACGCACCCCAAAAAGGGCGCGAATTCGCTAGGAGTTTGTTTATTACCAAGCCCCTTAAACAAGGGGAAACCCTCACCAGCGATCATGTGCGTGCTCTGCGCCCTAATGCTGGACTGCCTCCCAAACTTTTAACCCAAGTGCTAGGCAAAAAGGTAATTAAAGACCTCGAATATGCCCATCCGCTTCAATGGCAAGACCTTGAAAATTAATTTTCTCTAGCTAAACACTTGGCACACACCACAAAGAGCTTCATGTCATGGCTAACTAGCTTGGCTTGGAATTTATGTGTTACCTGAACCTGTCGCTCTTCTATCTCCTGATCCACAAACTCGATAATGTCTCCACATTGCAAACAGATAATGTGATCATGGTGTTCTTTGGCTGCAATCTCGTAACGCCGCCCATTTTTATTTGTTTCCAAAGTGTAGATGAATCGTTCTTTCTCTAAGAAATTGAGGATTCGATAAACTGAAGAAATGCTCGTGTTCTTGTCCCGTAAACGGATGCTATGGGTGATCTCCTCAGGACTTAAATGCGTTCCACTTTTATAAAGCACACTCACCACTTCTTCGCGTTGCTTGGAATTTTTTAGCCCATTTTTTCTGATGGAGACTCTCAGACGCTCCAAAATGGACTCCAAGGTTTCTAACCGCCGCATTCTCAACTCCTTTTAGTATGACACGACCATGTACAGCGCATGGCTAAGCGTTTATGGTAGCATTATTTATTTAATGCCGTTTAATTTCTTAAATTCTATAGGGAGTTATCCTCCCCCCATTTTGGGGAAGGAGAGGAGTTAGGCGTGTGGATGGCCTCCTGGATGGCTTGCGTGAGGATGCGCACCATGTCCATGTGGGTGTCCATGCGGATTAGCTCCGTGTGGATGGCCTTTAGTGTGTGGGTTACCCTTTGCACCCACATAAGAAATATGCCCATGCGCGTCAATGTCATAAGCTTGACCAAAGCCTTTAACGAAACGACCTTTAACAAACTCTAATTTGATGAGATGGAAATCTTGCATGTTGCGGATAGTTTCTAATCCGCGCCCCTTGCCATGCTTGTTTAAGAAATTGTCATAAACACGATCAAACTCTGCACCTCTCTCAATGAAATGTAGTTTTGTTCTGTAGCGCAAACGCTTACGCAAGATGGGTGACTTGGCACCCGCCTCATCCTCTAAGAACATGATTTCCACATTGTTTGGATGAGCTTTGAGACTTTTGAAGTGCTCGGCCACCTCGCTCACATAAATGTAAAATTGTTTATGCCCGTTTTGCTCATCAAAAAGAAGCGCGCTATAAGAGCAAATTACTTCATTTTCAGGGCTAAGACTGGCGATACACACACTGCTAAAACCTTCACGGAATTTTTCTAAATCTTCTTGTACGCCCTTAAAGTCTGTGGTCTCAGAAATAGAAGTGCAAAGGGCGATGATAGCGTTTTTAATACCCTCATTATCATTCACTTTAGCAGGATAATCAATTTTTAACATACCCTCTTTGCCTCCAAGAGTGTAGGCAATTTCAATGTGCTCTAAAGTGGCGGTTTTGAGGCGTACGCCCTGTGCACCCTTAATTTGGCCAAATTTTTCCAATAATTTTTCCATATCGCCCACATGGTTTTTATTCATGTGGTCTAAGATAAACTGAATGTTCACAAATGCTCCTCGTAAATTTTAAGGCTCCGTATTGTAGCATAATAAGTTTAATCTCTAGTTCACTCTTGGAGACAAGATGACCCATATAATTTTGAGTGGAGGGAGCGGCAAAAGGTTATGGCCCTTAAGTCGCGAACACTTCCCCAAGCAGTTTTTAAAACTTTATGGAGATCGCAGTTTATTTGGTCTAGCTTTAGAACGCTTGAATACAGAAGAATCCCACTTTTTGGTGGTGTGCAATGACGCGCATTATTTCCATGCTCTAGGGGAAGTTAGCCATGCGAACTTAGCAGATCGCACAGATTTTCTCTTGGAGAGCGCGAGCAAAAACACCATGAATTCTCTGATTTTAGCTGCCTTGAGTTGCGATCCTTGCGAAGTGTTGGTAGTCAGTCCTACCGATCATCTCATGGACACACAAGCCTTTAGAGAAGCCCTCAAAATTGCCACACAGCACGCCCAAGAAGATCAAATGGTTCTCTTTGGAATTGCCCAAGAGCCTAGCTCTCAATACGGCTTTGTGCGTTGCAGCGCGCCTGAAAATGGAGTTTGCAGGGTATTAAGTTTTATAGAAAAACCTAGCCCTTCTCAAATTGAGGGATTGAGCACGCAGGAGGGAGATTTTTACATCAATAGTGGGATGTTTGTCTTTAAAGCCGGAGTGTTTTTAGAGGCGTGCGCTGTGCATGCGCCTGCTATGTTGCAAGCCTGCCAAATCCTGTTTCAAAAGGCTAAAAAACTCCCAAATATCTTAAAATGTGAGGGCATGGAAACCTTGCAAGAGGGCTCGGTAGACATAGAATTATGGCAAAAATGCCCAGATTTAAAGCTAGTGCCCCTAAAAGCTAATTGGCAAGATGTGGGGCATTTTAAGAGTTTGCACAATAGTTTGCCTGCTGACGCACATGGCAATGTTTGCCACAATGGCAAATTAGAGAGCTATCAATCTGCCCATAACTACGCCACTAGCACTAAGGATAAGCTCATATGTTTATTGGGCATAGAAAATTGTGTGGTCGTGGACACTCGAGATGCTTTATTGGTCGCAAGCCAAAGCTATTTGGACAGCCTTAAAAATGTGGTAGCACAAATTGGGGAAAAATACCCCGCCTTATTGCAAAGTTACCCACTAGAATACCGCCCTTGGGGAAGTTTTGAGGTTTTATTGGATTATCCCGCTTTTAAGGTAAAATTGCTAGAAATCACGCCTCATAAACGCCTCAGTTTGCAAAGGCACAAACACCGCAGCGAGCACTGGGTCGTGGTGGAGGGGGTGGCCAGTGTGGTGATTGAAGAGCGCAACTTAAAAGTGCACACTAATGAGAGTGTGTTTATCAAACAAGGACAAATCCACAGACTGGGCAATGACACTAACCAGCCTCTAAAAATCTTAGAAGTGCAATGCGGTCTGTGCGATGAAGCCGATATTGAACGCTTGCAAGATGATTACAAACGCCCCTAAAGGATCACTATGAGAAAAATCGCACTGATTAGCGGGATTACTGGACAAGATGGGAGTTATCTAGCGCGCCACTTGCTAGATTTGGGTTATGAGGTGCATGGAATCAAGCGCCGCAGTTCCTCATTTAACACTGCGCGTATCGATTCTATTTATGAGGACACGCACACTAGCCATAACCGCTTTTTCTTGCATTATGGTGATCTCACCGATTCGAGCAATATGACTAGCCTTGTGGCTAAAATCCGCCCCACAGAAATTTATAATTTAGCCGCTCAAAGCCATGTGCAAGTTTCTTTTGAAATGCCTGAATATACGGCTAATGTGGATGCTCTAGGAACCCTGCGCCTCCTAGAAGCAATGCGCTTTTTAAACCTTAAAGACACCCGCTTTTATCAAGCTAGCACCTCAGAACTCTATGGAGAAGTGCTAGAAACTCCCCAAAATGAGAACACCCCCTTTAACCCTAGAAGTCCTTACGCGGTGGCTAAACTTTATGCCTATTACATCACCAAAAACTATCGCGAAGCTTATGGGTTCTTTGCCGTCAATGGGATTTTGTTTAATCATGAAAGCCCCGTTAGAGGAGAAACTTTTGTAACCCGCAAGATTACCATGGCCATTAGTCGTATGCTCTTGGGCTTACAAGATTGCTTGTATTTGGGTAATTTAGATGCCAAACGCGACTATGGACATGCAAAAGACTATGTAAAGGCGATGCATTTGATTTTACAACACAAAGAGCCAGTAGATTTTGTGGTCGCTAGTGGGGAGACGATGAGTATTCGGGAATTTACCCGGCGTTGTTTTGCGCGTGTAGGAGTGATCTTAGAATTTAGAGGAGAGGGGTTAGAAGAGGTGGGGGTGATTCGTGGATTTGAATCTAGCGATCTGTGCGCTGATCTCAAGCATTCTCTCAAAAAAGATCAAATTGTGGTGCGTGTAGATGCCCGCTATTTCCGCCCCACAGAAGTGGATTTACTCCTAGGCGATCCTTCCAAGATCGAGCGTGAATTAGGCTGGAAGCGTGAGTTTAGTGTAGACGATCTCATTACAGATATGTTGAGAAGCGATTTGGTTTTGGCCAAGAAAGAGGCGTTAGTGCGCTAGGGTGCAAAACGCCCGGGTTTTTTCCACCACCCTTGTCTATAAGCCCAATAAAAAATCCCTGAACGGATATAGGTTTCTACACAGATAACCACAAAGAGCCATTTAATATCCATGCCACTTTTGAGCAAAACATACATGGGGGCAATGCGCAATAGCCACAGGCTAGCCGTGTTGATATACAAAGAAACCTTAGCCATCCCCGCCCCCCTAAAAACCCCATCCAGCACAAAGAGAAAAATCAAAGGCATTTGAGAGATTCCTACAGCGGTCAGATACCACGCAGCCACCTCGATCACCTTAGGGTTTTTTGAGAAAATCTCTGCGAAAGGTTTAGCAAAAACCACCATGAGTATCCCTAAAAACCCTAAGAGAGACCCTGCCACCTTTAAAGTCGTGCGCACATAATCTTGCGCTACCTCTACACGATTAGCTCCTAAATTCTGCCCAACCAACACCATGCAAGCAATGGTAAAACCTAGTCCGGGCATAAAGCTAAAGGTTTCCACGCGCAAACCCACCTGCATCCCTGCCAAAATGACATCACCATAACTTGCAACAAATTTAGACACCAACACCATAGAAAAGAGACTTAAAAGCCGCTCAAATCCAGAAGGCCAGCCCACATGCCAAGCGCGCTTAAAAAATTGCCAATCAAATTTCCAGCGGAATTTAAGAGGGGTGTTTTTGATGGTAATCACTCCAAACAAGATTGCCAATTCTAAAAACGCCACAATCACATTAGCTAAAGCCGCACCAGCAATGTCTAAGCGCATAAAACCATACTTGCCAAAGATAAGCGCATCGTTTAAGAATAAACAGAGCACGCTCATGGCCGTTTTGATAAGCAGGGGAGTTAGAGTATCAGAGAGGCTAGCCAGAGCGGCCACCATGACATTTTTGACAAAAATGGCGGGCATGGCAAAAATAAAAATGCGCAAATATTCTTGAGCTAGGAGGTTCGCCTCTCCACCCACACCCATCCAATGCACAAAGGGGGCGATCCCCAAAAATCCCAGCGCACAAGCTAGCGCACAAATGCCCATCGCCCCTATAAGGATACTTGAATAACCCACTGCCAAGTTTTCCATATCTTGCGCCCCCACTAGACGACTCAAAATAGCATTTGTGCCAATGAAAAAAATCGAGTTGATACAATAAAAGAGCAAGATATACTGCAACCCCACTCCCAACCCTACAATATGGGTGTCTGAGAGTCGTCCCATAAACACAGTAGAAATAGCAATGACAAAAATTTCCAAAAAATTATTACTTGCTGAGGGGAGGGCTAACATCAGAATTTTTTTAAGCTTTTCCATAAGTATATGCTACCATAAATGCGTTTTAGCCACCACAAAGTAGTTTATAGCTAAAAAGAATTCGAGGAATATTAGTCCTGTTTGCGGAAAATAAACTTGTCAATCTTAAAAAAGATGATTGCACCGATTGTTTGACCAATAAAGAGATTGAGCCAAAGGGGTGTGTGCAACCACTCAAACAAGAGCATAAAGGGTAGCATCACCACCGCTGAAACCATCCAACGCACCCAATAAATGAAAAACAAGCGAGTTTTATATTCCTCAAAAAATTTCATTAACTCTCCTAAGATAATTTCACACAAGGATAGCAAAACTAGGCGTATGGTTGGTTACCCCCTCCCTTAAAGGCTAAAGGCTAATGTTTTTGCAGCAACTCTTGGATGCGCTGGCCGTAGTGGCTGTCCGCCTTTTTAAAGTGTTCTAGCTGGCGTTTGATGATGTCTTCAGGCACACCTTGCATCGCATCGGCGATATTTTGACAAGTGCGCTCCTGCTCATCTTTGGGCATCAGGCGGAAGAGATTGCCTGCCTGCGTGTAGTAATCCGTGTCATAATCGCGGAAGTTGTAGGCATAAGCTGCCATTTCATCCTCAAGCTTGCCAAGATCGAGTTTGGGCTCGCGCGCATGAGGAGCTTCTTTGTAGCCGGGCAGAGAGCTAGGTTCATAGTTGCGCATCGCGCCGTCATGCCCATTATTCATAAAGCCATCGCGTGAAGAGGTCGCAAAAGGACAACGGGGCGCATTTACTGGTAGCTGACTATGGTTAATCCCTAACCTATAGCGGTGGGTGTCTCCATAAGCAAAGAGTCGCCCTTGTAGCATGCGATCAGGGCTATAACCCACACCGGGCACCACATGGGCAGGGTTGAAAGCGGATTGTTCCACCTCAGCAAAATAATTTTCGGGGTTTTTATTGAGCTCTAAAATGCCCACTTCGATCAAGGGGTAGTCTTTATGACTCCACACTTTGGTAACATCAAAGGGGTGGAATTTGTAGTTCTTGGCATCGCTCTCAGGCATCACCTGCACACAAAAACGCCATTTGGGATAATCTTTTTTCTCAATGGCTTCAAACAGATCGCGTTGGTGCGAATCCATGTCGTGCATGCGAATCTTAGCCGCTTCTTCGCTAGTGAAGTTTTGGATACCCTGCAAAGTTTTAAAGTGGAATTTCACCCAAAAGCGTTCGTTTTTTTCATTAATAAGACTAAAAGTGTGGCTACCATAGCCATTCATATGGCGGTAGCTCTTAGGAATCCCTCGATCGCTCATCAAAATAGTGACTTGGTGCAAACTCTCAGGCACTAAGCTCCAAAAATCCCAAACCATCGTGGCATCTTTTAAATTGGTCTTGGGGTGGCGTTTTTGGGTGTGGATAAAATCAGGAAATTTGAGAGGATCGCGGATGAAAAACACGGGGGTATTATTGCCCACAATGTCCCAGTTACCCTCTTCTGTGTAGAGCTTGAGCGCAAAGCCCCTAGGATCGCGCTCGGCATCTGCTGATCCCTTTTCACCCGCCACGGTGGAAAAGCGCAAAAAGCAAGGGGTTTTTTTACCCACCTGATTAAAAAGTTTGGCTTTGCTGTATTTGGTGATTTCTGTGTTAGTGATGGTCAATGTCCCATAAGCTCCACTCCCCTTAGCGTGCACCACGCGCTCAGGAATGCGCTCGCGATCAAAATGGGCGAGTTTTTCTAAAAACCAAGTGCTTTGGAGTAAAACAGGTCCTCTAGGTCCTGCTGTCAGGACATCTTGATTATTGCCAACAGGCGCGCCAACGGCATTGGTAAGAACAACATCTTTATCCATGAAAATCCTTTCAAAATAGATTTTTCTTTGGGGAAACCCCGTTAAAATTATAACGCAGGATAGATAAACGCGTCTATTTTGGGCAGGAAAAATACGCTAGCTTATTTAATAAATCGTTACTCATTGTAATCTTTAGCAATTACCACCCCTGCTTTTGACAAAAAATTAAACTCGGTTGCCCTTGTTGGCATTGTGCGCATATTTAAGTCGCTATTACTAAAGTAATGGGCAAAAAAGTAATAAAAAAATAATTAAAGAATTAATTTTATCCGTTGTAGTTTTATCTTCACATTTTTAGTGTAAAATCGCTCCGATTATGTACAAGGTTGATATTTTGAATCTTAAGACCGCCTTGTTCTTTTTTCCTCTATGCCTTTTAGCTTTCGACTATAAGATCAGCGGGCGTGTGGGGTCATTTTCTCGTGTTGGCTTCAATAATTCAGCGATCAATTCAGATAAAGGGATTTACCCTACAGGTACTTATGTTACTGCTGTGGGGGCACTACAAATTGATGTTAACTTGTTGCCTAAGTCTGTAAGCGCACACAAACTAAGCGCAGGACTTGGGGGTGAGTTGGGCGGATTGGCTTTTGACTCCACTAAAACACTCATTGATCAAAGTAAGCCGAATGCAGGATTTCAGCCGGCTAACTGGTATTACATTGGGCGTTGGCAGGGCTATTTGATGGATGCCCCATGGCATCGCTCTTTTTATGGCAATAGTGTCAATACACATGATTATATTCTCTACAATGCCTACATTAGTTATTCCTACAAAGATATTGTAGGTTGTCAAGCGGGGCGTTATCGTAGCCACGCGCTTTTTTTAAGCGGTTATAATCAAGGGTTTGAATGCTTTGCACGGAAGGGGGCTTGGCAGATGGAATGGTTTAGCACTTATGGGCGGGGGCGGGCGAGTTTGCAATATATCCGCGATTTTTACGCTCCCGTGCAATACCGCTACGCAAATGGGGCGCGCACTAATTACGGGATGCATACCATAGACTTGCGTTGGCATCAAAAATCTTGGGATGTTCGAGCCTTTTTGTGGTTTTACCCTAAAAATTTTATCGCCCCCGGAGGGCAGATTTCTTATGACACCCAGAATAAGTTAGGAAATTGGCGTATCCAAACCCACCTTTACTGGTGGCTGCCCATCTATAGCCGTGCTTTATCCCATGTATATTGGCGCGGTAGCCTCATTGACCATGTGAGTGCTTCTTTGCTGATTCAGCAGAATTTTTTGATTCATGATTACCACTTTGGTTGGAGTGTTTATAAAAATTTTGGGAACGCTAATGCCCAAGTAGCGCGCTTTGGCACTCCTATTAAATACGATACCAAAGACGACACATCCTATGAAGGCCGTTTGGACAATCTTTATAATAGCAATGCGCTAACTTTGGTCGCTCGGGGTGGGGGAGCTTATGCTAAGTTTTCTTGGGAGCTTTTGGGGAGACTTACCTATTCTCCTAGGGCCAATGAAGAAAGTTTGGGCTTGACTTGTTTTTATAACATGAATAAACATGTCCGCATGATGCTCAGATTTAATTACTATGAAGTGTTCATGCATCGAGGCTACAAGGTGGCTGACTTTGGCGCGCCTAATCTAAGCTTTGCTCCCACTACTCAAGACCGCTCTTACATGATGACTTCCATTCGTTACCAATTGTGAAAGAAATTAGACAACAACTTCGCCTTTTTAAGTTTAACCGCTATGTGCCATAATATAATAAACAAAAATAAAAGGCAGTGCCATGTTTGACTTTTTCTCTAAAGAGCGTACGCATCAGATGAGTGACAAGGACGCGCAAATCCGCTCACTACAGAAAAAGCTAGATGTTTACAAGCAACTTGTAGATTTGTGCGCTCATGAAGGCCTTATTGGGATCAAGGATGACAAGATCGTGTTTAAGAGTGGAAACATCGCAGAAATAGCAGGTTTAGAGCAAAAAGCAAGCGAGTTGGCCCATGCCAATCAGACTTTTAGCTTTAATGATCGCACTTACACGCTCACGAGTAGGCGTATTGATGATGTGCTTTACTACTCTTTTACACAAAATACGGAATGTTTAGAACAACTAGGCAAGAGCAGTATTTTTAACCTCTATTATGAGAACATGAAAGATGGAGTAGAGGGTATCCAACAAACTTTGCAAAATATTCTTACAGACTCTAATGCCTTAGTAGAAGCGGCTACTAATGGCAGTAAACATGCTCAAGGGGCTTTAGACCAAATTGCCAATACAGGCCAAAGAATTGACACTCTTTACACGAAGATGCAAAATGCAATCGTGCTTGCCGATTCTCTTAACCAGCGCAGTAGCGAAATCACTCAAGTTATTTCCCTTATCGATGACATTGCCGAACAAACCAATCTATTAGCACTCAATGCTGCTATTGAAGCCGCACGCGCAGGCGAACATGGAAGAGGTTTTGCAGTGGTGGCTGATGAGGTCAGAAAGCTGGCCGAAAAAACCCAAAAAGCCACCAAAGAGATTGCTGTAGTGGTCAAATCTATGCAACAAGAAGCTAGCGACATCCAAAGCAATACAAACGAGACTAATACTATTGTTGGGGACATCAAGGATGATGTGAGCAATATCCAAGTTTTTGCATACAACAATGGACTCGTGGCCGATGCAGCTCTCTTTTCCATTGAGAATTTAAATAATAGAGCTTTTTGCGGATTAGCTAAAGTGGATCACCTTGTTTACAAAAGCAATCTTTATGGTTTGGTTTTCAACGCTCCAAATTCCTTTAAAGTTATCAATGGCCATGAGTGTCGCTTAGGCAAATGGTATCATGAGGGCAAGGGCAAAGAGCAGTTCTCTGACACGCCCAGTTACCGCAATTTAGAATCTTGCCATAATGGTATCCATGATGAAGCTAATGCGTTGGCCAATTTGCTTAAAGAGCCCAGCAGGGCAACCTCTCATGCCATTGAGCAAGGAATCCGCACAGTAGAACAACATGCTAGAAGTGTGCGCGACACCATTGATAAGATGTTTCATGAAAAACAGGATCAGCTTAATAAAAAGGTCGCCGACATGCTTGCAACCCTGAAAGAAGTCCCAGAGAATTAATTGTTTTCCTTTTTACCTGAATTGCGCGCACTCAAACACGCCCGCTTGTATCGCGAGCGTGTCCTTTATCCCGATCATTTGGCTGATTTTGCCTCTAATGATTATTTGGGCTTGAGCAGTTATACCCCTCTTTTAGATCAAGCCTTTGAAAAGTTGCGTGCATTTCCTAGCCACGCCCCTAAAGCCTCCATGTTGCTCAATGGCTACCACCCACTCCATGCAGAGCTAGAAGAGTTTTTAAGCATGCACTTGGGATATGAAGCCTGCTTGTTGCTAGGAAGTGGCTTTTTGGGCAATGTGGCTCTGATCGATTCTTTAGTGCGCAAACAAGACAAACTCTTTATGGACGCGCATTATCACGCTAGCGGGCAATTCTTGGCTAAAAAATTATCCAACGCCTGCTTTTTTGCCCATAACAGCGTGCAAGAGTTAACCCAAAAACTCCAACAACACCGCGCGCACAACACTAAGGGACGGATTTTTATCGCCATTGAGGGCGTGTATTCAATGGATGGGCATGTGGCCCCCAAAGAGTTTTATCATCTAGCCCAAGAATACGAGGCCTATTTGATTTTAGATGAAGCCCACAGCTTGGGCGTGCTAGGGCGGGATTTAGGGGGGTACTTGAGTTATTACCACCTAAAGCCCATGTCTAATTTGATTGTTTTAGGCACTCTTTCTAAAGCTTATGGAAGTTATGGGGCTTTTATTGGCGCGAGCGCGCAGGTGATAGATTTTTTATGCAACCGCGCTAAGAGTGTGATCTACACCACAAGTCCCTCTTTACTTGAGAGTGCCCTAGCTTTAGCCCACCTAGAATATCTTTATGATCATCTGCCCAATTATGTTGCCATGTTAGATCGCATGCGCGCGCTGTGTGCGCAAGAGCTAGGTTTTAGCACCCCTAGCAACATCTTAACACTTCCTTTTCCCAACATACAGACTCTATTAGAGGCGCACCAAAGCCTACTCCAACAAGATTTATTATGCGCCCCCATCCGCCCCCCCACCACACCCAAACCCCTTTTAAGAGTGTCTTTAAATATCCAGCCTCAAAACACATTAGAGAGATTGAAAAGATTATGCGGAGCGGTCGGGGTTCTCTTGCAGAGATAAAAGGCTCGGTAATCCAAGTATATTTCAGGAGATTTATAAAGTCTTGCTTAGGAGAGCTGGTTAAAATCCAGCCCATCAAACAAAACAAGTGTAGCTTGCAACTCACCTAAAATAGCTCCACACCTCAAGCTCCCTTAGAAATGGGCTTTAAATCAGAGAGGAAACTTTTTAAATTCACTTGCCTTTTATTTTATCCCGAATCTCTAAGCCAACTCCAGTTGCCATCGCGCCAATAGCGAGCGCAGTTCCTACAACGGGCACTCCGGCCAACAAAAGACCCCCAATTACACCACAGGATGCTTTGGGAGCCATGTCAAAAACCTTGTTAACCGATTCCTGCAAGCCATCTCTAGCTTCATTGTAGCGTTTTCGATCTTCTGGTGTCATTTCTTTTGCCATTTTTTCTCCTAATTTTTCTTAGAACTAGCGACCGCTGCACCGACTGCGCCCGCCGCAAGGGCTGCACCCGCTAAAGGTGCCATGGCGGCTAGAGCCCCTACTCCAACAACACCCGTCAAAACTTTAAGCACTGCCATTTTTTCCTCCTAATCTAACAATTTGACCGCTTCTTGATAAAGCATAAAATTTTTCACCACCCAGTCCTTAAACTGATCCACCTTTTGGGTAGACACGCCCATCTCTTTGGCATAGGAGTAAATGACATCCCTTTCATTGTCATGCCAGCGACTATCGGCGAGCGCAACAGAAACCAATTCTAGCAATGCGGCGTGTTTGGCGTGGTTGGTGATAAAAATTTGCCCTAGAGAGCTTACGGGCACTTCCTTTTCACTAATGCCATATTCGCATTGTTTTTTGATCACATCCAACGCGCCTAGTTGCAATTCGTGCAACACCCCATCAGCCTCAATGACTTTTCTTGCTAAATACAAGAACACTTGTTGTTGTTCTACGCTTAAATCTTGTATAAACATGTTTGCTCCTTATTGTTTGTTTGATATTGCCGTGCCGACTACCCGTTTTCAGGGTCTTTTACAGCGCGTGTGCCTTTTTTGACATTAATCTCCTCATTAGTGCGAGGGTTGTCGCTAGAGCACATAGGGACAATCCAAATCCCCCTACGCCCTCTAATTTCCACATGTGCCCCCAAACTTGCAGAATTAGAACAACCAAACTGCGCACATTTCGGGCTAGAAAGATTGGATTTATCTTTATAATATTCGATCCAAGAACTATAACCCGATGGAAGACTAAAACCACTGCTACCCACATAATGCGCGAGTATCTGCTCATCAAGCTCAATATAATTAGCCAAACTAACTCCTTTCAAAAAATCTAAAAACACAAAAAGCATTTTAGCGAGAGAGAGAGAGTCAAGGCGTAGAATAAAAAAGGGGTGGCGTGTTCATTTGTCTAAACACGATCTTTTTGCGCTACGCTATGAGTATTTAGCAGAGGTGCGTATGAAAAATATCTTAGTAACGGGGGCGACATCCGGATTTGGTCGCGCGATCGCGCTAGCCTTTATCAAGGCAAATTATTTTGTCATAGGGCTTGGCAGACGCAAAGAGCGCTTAGAAGAGCTAGAAAAGGCGTATCCTACGCAGTTTAAGCCCCTTTGCTTAGACATACAAAACAAGCAAGAGCTAGAGGCGGGGATACAAAATATTTTGCAAGAAAAGCCCATTCATTTATTAGTGAATAATGCGGGCTTGGCTTTAGGGCTGGACAAGGCATTTTGTGCGCATTTGCAGGATTGGGAGACCATGATAGAGACCAATATTAAGGGCTTAGTGCGTGTCACGCGCTTAGTTTTGCCCTTTATGGTGGAGCGCAATGAGGGGCATATTATTAATATTGGCTCGATTGCGGGAGCTTACCCCTATCCGGGCGGGAATGTTTATGGCGCGACTAAGGCATTTGTCAAGCAGTTTAGCCTGAATTTGCGCGCAGATTTAGCCGATACAAAGATCCGTGTCAGCAATGTGGAGCCCGGATTATGCGGGGGGACGGAGTTTAGCCATGTGCGCTTTAAGGGCGATATACAAAGAGCAGAGGAGCTATACGCCCATGTGCCCTATGTGAGTCCAGAGGATATTGCCAATGTAGTGCTGTGGATCTTTGAGCAACCCGCGCATGTCAATATCAACCGCATCGAAGTGATGCCCGTAGCCCAAACCTTTTCCCCGCTGTATGTCTCTAGGACGCTAGAGGATTAAGCCCTGAAGCTTTTACCCCATAGCCGCTTTGGGATTTAAACTTTATGGAGAGTTTGATCCTAACTTAGAGTGAGTGCTGGCAGCGTGCCTAATGCATGCAAGTTGAATGATGAAGCCTAGCTTGCTAGGTGGATTAGTGGCGCATTGGTTTAATTGTGAAAATGTGTTTGAAACTATTTTGCTGGAGCGTTTAATGTAAAATTAAGATTAAATATTTATAATGGTGGGTTCCTTGCAACATGTCTAGTGTCGCAAGTGTTCTTTGACTTTCCAAACATCTAACGGGAGGATAAGATGGAAAAAATTCGTTACAAGCGATACCACCAAGAAGGGTATCATCACACCAAGCGTAGATCGCCTCGATCAAAGCTAACCAAAATGTTACGCAAGCGTGGTGTCATTAAGCGGCAGAAGTCAACTAAGCTCGACAATGTCTTAGATTTCATTGATAAAGGTTATGCCATCTATAAGGTCATAAAACCCTTTATCAATATACGGACATCTAAGGAGCAACGAGCAATCGAGTCTTGTCTTGACTTTGTGTGTGGCTTAAGGAATCGGCATTAATCATGCCCTGGCCACCAATGAGTCTATCTTGGTGGCCACAAAGTTATAAAAATTATAACAAAGGAAAAAAATGAAAAAAGGTTATCAACAAAAGAGAAGAAGTTATCGTTTATACAAATGATAACAATAAACGCTGTAAATCAGCCCATCGCCCAAATCGGGCTCCAAGTTGGGCAGATAAACAGGTTTCCTACTATAGGGGGGAGGTGCTCAAGGGGTTTAAGAGGGATCTTAGGAATCAGTCTCTTCGAAACGAGATAGAGAGATTCTCGACTCGACTCGAAATTGAGAGTAAAATTGGGGAGCGTACTAGGGACTTCCACAAGGCTCTTGAATCTCTTGTAGGTTCTAAGAGGGCTTTAAGAGAGGCTAAAAACTTAGATATCAAACTTAGGTTTCTTAGTAGAAGTAGGGGCATTGAGGTCGGAAGAGAGGATGCGCATTGGGGTATATTGGAAGGTTTACGCGCTCTCCGGAAAGTTTTTTAATAGACTCCTAGGCAAACTCTAATATCCTTTGTTGCACTCTCCTTGAGAGTGTCTTTAACCCCCCTGCTTTGGGGGGTTTCCCTCGTGATTCGTTCTTAGCTGTTGTTTTCTCGATTCAGGTTGCGGGATTCACTCACGACTTAAAACACACCTTTTATTTAAGCCCCCCTTAAGCTTTAAAATCCTATAATCGCGTTTTGCCAAAGTTAAAGCGGTTGAAAAATCCAAAGGTTGAAAAGCCAAAGCGGTTTTAAAAAGCTTCAAACAAACGCAACGATCTTTGACATTTAAGCAAGAGAGTCTTGTAGCCAAAATTTGTTTTTTGATTTTTGTTTTTGGCTAAAGAACTCTAGTTATTGACACAACTTGTCTAATACAGAGTAACTTAATTTTGTGGCGTGGAGAAATCCACAACACAAGAGCCAGTTTAGGATTTAAACTTAACTTTATGGAGAGTTTGATCCTGGCTCAGAGTGAACGCTGGCGGCGTGCCTAATACATGCAAGTCGAACGATGAAGCCTAGCTTGCTAGGTGGATTAGTGGCGCACGGGTGAGTAACGCATAGATGACATGCCCTTTAGTTTGGGATAGCCACTAGAAATGGTGATTAATACCAAATACTACCCTATGGGGGAAAGATTTATCGCTAAAGGATTGGTCTATGTCCTATCAGCTTGTTGGTGAGGTAAAGGCTCACCAAGGCAATGACGGGTATCCGGCCTGAGAGGGTGAACGGACACACTGGAACTGAGACACGGTCCAGACTCCTACGGGAGGCAGCAGTAGGGAATATTGCTCAATGGGCGCAAGCCTGAAGCAGCAACGCCGCGTGGAGGATGAAGGTTTTAGGATTGTAAACTCCTTTTGTCAGAGAAGATAATGACGGTATCTGACGAATAAGCACCGGCTAACTCCGTGCCAGCAGCCGCGGTAATACGGAGGGTGCAAGCGTTACTCGGAATCACTGGGCGTAAAGAGTGCGTAGGCGGGGTTGTAAGTCAGATGTGAAATCCTATGGCTTAACCATAGAACTGCATTTGAAACTACAACTCTGGAGTGTGGGAGAGGTAGGTGGAATTCTTGGTGTAGGGGTAAAATCCGTAGAGATCAAGAGGAATACTCATTGCGAAGGCGACCTGCTGGAACAATACTGACGCTGATTGCACGAAAGCGTGGGGAGCAAACAGGATTAGATACCCTGGTAGTCCACGCCCTAAACGATGGATGCTAGTTGTTGGGGGGCTTTGTCCTCCCAGTAATGCAGCTAACGCCTTAAGCATCCCGCCTGGGGAGTACGGTCGCAAGATTAAAACTCAAAGGAATAGACGGGGACCCGCACAAGCGGTGGAGCATGTGGTTTAATTCGAAGATACACGAAGAACCTTACCTAGGCTTGACATTGAAGGAATTTGCTAGAAATAGCGAAGTGTCTAGCTTGCTAGACCCTGAAAACAGGTGCTGCACGGCTGTCGTCAGCTCGTGTCGTGAGATGTTGGGTTAAGTCCCGCAACGAGCGCAACCCTCTTTCTTAGTTGCTAACAGATCATGCTGAGCTCTCTAAGAATACTGCCTGCGTAAGCAGGAGGAAGGTGAGGACGACGTCAAGTCATCATGGCCCTTACGCCTAGGGCTACACACGTGCTACAATGGGGTGCACAAAGAGATGCAATGCCGCGAGGCTGAGCCAATCTTAAAAACGCCTCTCAGTTCGGATTGCAGGCTGCAACTCGCCTGCATGAAGCTGGAATCGCTAGTAATCGCAAATCAGCCATGTTGCGGTGAATACGTTCCCGGGTCTTGTACTCACCGCCCGTCACACCATGGGAGTTGTGTTTGCCTTAAGTCAGGATGCTAAAGTAGCTACTGCCCACGGCACACACAGCGACTGGGGTGAAGTCGTAACAAGGTAACCGTAGGTGAACCTGCGGTTGGATCACCTCCTTTCTTAGAGAATTGCCCTTGGCATTTGCTTGTCTAGGGAAAAGGCACAGGACTCTCTTGCTTAGGTGTTGGAGATGTTTTAAAATCTTTCTAAATTTTTCACATTTTTCGCTGAATTTGATAGGATAGGGTAGGATAGGTTTCAAGGGTACAGGCTAGGTGAGATTTTCCAAAGACATTTAGATAGTTTTAAAATTTCACAGGATTGTAAAATCATGATACATGTAGTCCTTTATCCCCCAGCAGGTAAGATTCCGTCCTTACTGTGAGGTCCCTAGTATATACGGGCATAGCCATCAGAATCGCCCGCATCAGCAGCTTCTTGGTAAAGATGAATGGCGTTATTATAACTTTGCGCCACCACCCCCTCTCCATTTTGGTATGCCTTAGCCGCAGCATTGAGAAGTCTAATGAAGTTTTTTTTGGCCTCCTTATCCCCCGCTTCAGCCCCTTCTTTGTAATAGGTGGCGGCTTTTTCACCATCTCGTTTGACCCCATAGCCCCCATTTTCGTAAATAGAGCCCAATATGCGGTTTGCTTCTCCAGCAAAATCTCCCGTCGTAACTACATTCAAATATTCTACAGCCTTCGCATAGTCCTTTTCAACCCCCAAGCCATTAAAATACAAACGCCCTATGCTCCAGTATGCCCCCACTACAGCGCCTCCATCTTTGCCTTTTTTGCCTTTTTGATAATATTCCATCGCCTTAGCATAGTCTTGTTTCACCCCCCACCCATTTTCATACATAAATCCTAATTCAAGAAGTCCTGCAACATTTCCCTTTAGCGAAGCTTTTTCAAAGTATTTAAACGCCTTGTGGTAGTCTTTGGCAATCCCCAATCCACTGCTATACATAGTCCCCAATTGAATCATCGCGGCATCATCGCCCTTATCTACGCCTTTTTGGTAGGCCTCTAGGGCTTTTTTGTATTGTTTGGCTTCTTCGTACAATTCTCCTAAGTTGGCGTAGGCTGTGGGAACTCCTGCCTGTGCAGCCGCTTTAAAACACGCGATGGCGTCTTCCTTGCGAAACCCTAATTGTTCCAACCTCGCAGACTCAGCATTGCGTACAGCACTGACCATCATCTCGTAAGCCACATAACCCACATCAGGCACCTCAACACCGCATTGTTTGGGATCATCAGCAGAATTTCTTGCCCCTAAAACACTCGCCCCCAACACCAACGCACACACTGCCACTTTCATTTTTGTTTTCATCAATTCTCCTTTTATTGACCTATTTCATCCAAAATTTGGCAAGCCTGTTTGATATTAGCCTTACAGGCAAGAGTGAAATGTTCCCTGGCTTTGTTCCCATCTTCGGGCACACCAATCCCATTAATATACATAGACGCTAAAATAAGATGAGCGAGCATGTACTTTCCTTGAATAGCTAGGTTGGCATACTCTAGGGCCTTTTTGCTATCTTGTTTTGTGCCTAAAGCAGAAGCATACATGTCTGCTAGTTTGCCATATGCTGCGGCTACTTTCTTATTGGTTGCTTGGGTGTAATAGTCAAGAGCTTTAACATTATCTTCTTTTACACCTTGAGCATTAAAATACATATCGCCCAAAGCCACAAGCGCATCAGCATTGCCAGCCTCTGCAGCCCTTTGGAAGCCCGCTAGAGCTGCTCCATACTCTTTGTATTCCAATCTTTTTAAGGCAGCTTCGTATTCCTGTCGACTTCGTTCTTCCCGCATTTTTTGTTGTAAGTTATTTTCTGCGACCTATTTTCTTTCTTGTTGTTGTTTTTGTGGGTGTTGCGCTAGCATCGCTTGAGATTTTGAATTCCCAAACAATTCACCCAAACACCCACTAAGCAAAGGGGCTAACAAGCATCCACTAAGAATTAAAGCATGCGATTTAGAGAGTTTCATAAGAGCCCTCCTAGAATGAGGACTAAAGAAGAAGTAATAGAATTAGAGAGAGTTACCCTCCCCCCTCCCCCCCCTCCCCCCGCAAGGCGCACAAAACTAAGTATAGCAATCCTTAGGGGATAAAAATAAAGAGGAGCTTAAGGGTCGCACAATTTAGCCCTATGGAAGGGCTTTGAGAAACTTGCTCTAGATCGCGCTTAAGAGGGCGGGGGTTTAGCCCAAATTGTGAATATTGGTGAGTAAATTGTATAAAAACCAGCTATCCCCATTGTAAAAGACTTGGGGTTTAGCACTCGCACCCTCTTTGTGCACACTGACCCCATCCTCATAGGGCGCAATGGAGATGAATTTAGCAAGCGGAAGGCGGACACTCTTAGCCTTCCCGCCAAAATATAAATTCTTGGTAGTGATGGCCAATATCCCCGTGTCAATATATTGTAATTGATCCTCTTGGATTCTGTGCCCCTTGAACGCTCCCACGCGGTAATACACCCCCTTCATAATGCGCACACTCATCCCCTGCGACCCTCCCACATAGCGACTCGTGGTTTTAGTTTCATAATATGCCACACCCTGCTCGACCCAAATGAGTTTTTCGCTCTTTTGGAACACGAAAGGAAGGGGCGCACCTGTCAAGTTGAGAGACTGAGGAATCACCCCCTCCATCACTTGGCGTAAGATATGGGCTTGTGTGAGCCGTGTATAATACCTCCATTTGTCTAAAAGCTCTTGTGAGAGCTGGAAAAAGGCAATCAGGACTCTAATTCTCTCCTCCTCATCCACGCTTAATAGACCATCTTCTAAGGCTTTTTCAATGGCGCACCCCACCCCTTGAGCGATCAAATCCTGTTGTAAAGGGGGGTTCACAAACGCATTTGTGGCCAGTTGATTGAGATAATTCTGTAAAACTTCCAACTCTTGGGGCGCGATTTTATTTTGTTGATACGCCTCTTGAATGGCATACTTGATCTGCTCTTGTGCTTCTGTGTGTCTTTGCAAACATTCCTTATGTTGTTTGCGCAAAAAACCCGCGGGGCGGTTGCAAAATTGACAATCTCCCATATTGCCTCCTAACGCCGACTTTTTTGACGCACCAAGCGCACTAATTCGATCGCTTGGGCGCGGGGTAGATCGGGCAACATTCCATGCCCTAGATTAAAAATAAAGCCCGGAGTTTTGCCCATCACTTCTAAAATGCGATCCACGCCCTCTAGCATCGCCTCTGGGCTATATAGGCGTGCGGGTTCCAAATTCCCCTGCAAGACATAGCGATCCCCTAAAATTTCTTGTGCCATTTTCAAAGGCGTGCCCCAATCACAGCCAAAGACCTCAAAATCTCCATTCAAATGCGCCAAATACGCCCCCACACCCTTAGGGAAAATAATTAGGGGGGTTTTAGGGTGTTTGGCTTTGAGCGCGCGCGCGAGCTTTTGAATATAATTCCAGCCAAATTCTAAATAAGCCTCTAACTCCAACGCGCCCGCCCAAGAATCAAAGATCATCAGCGCATCTGCGCCCGCCTCCACTTGCGCGCTCAAATAGGCAATAATCTCTGTGGTGAGCTTTTCTAGCAGAGCGTGCACAATGGTAGGTTGGGTGTAGAGCAGTCTTTTGGAATTTTGATAGGTTTTGCTCCCCTGCCCTTCGATCATATAGGTCGCCAAAGTCCATGGCGCGCCACTAAAACCGATTAAAGCCTTAGAGCTGTCCAACTTGGAGCGCACGCTAGAGACAATTGTATAGACATAGCTTAGCTGTTGGTGTGCGCCTGTGTGCAGGGCGTGGATGTCCTCTAGGTTGGCGATGGTGCGGGTGAATTTGGGGCCTATGCTTGGGAGAAACTCTAAAGGTAAGCCCATCGCGTGAGGTAAGAGTAAAATATCGCTAAAGAGAATAGCCGCGTCCACATCTAAAATTTCTATGGGTTGCAAGGTTACCTCTGTGGCGAGTTTGACATTGGCGCACAAGTCTAAAAAGTTTTTGGCTTGTTGGCGCACCTCTTGGTATTCGCGCAGATAACGCCCCGCTTGGCGCATCATCCAAATAGGGGTGTAGGGGGTTTGCTTTCTAAAACACGCGTCAATAAAGATCATAGCAATCCTTTAAATGGGGTTTAAGGTCGATTTTAGCGCGCATGCACTCTACAATTTTGCCATGCAAACGCGCGTAAATGCTGGCTAAAGGCAGTTTGTGGTTGTAGAGGGCTAGGGTGGCCTCTAAATTTTCTTGCAGGGCGTGGGTAAAAAATTCTTGCAGGGCGTGGTAGTCCTCTAATTCTATACCCAACGAGGCGAGCAACTTATAGGTATAAGCATCCACCACCAACACGGGGCGCAAACAGGCGTAATTGAGAATGCTATCCGCGCTCTCAAAACCGATCCCCTTTTGGCCCAAAAGCCAATCTCGACTCACTTCTGCTTGGAAAGTCTCAAAATCTTTAAAATCCTCTAGGATGTGTTGGCTCAAAGCGATCAAATAGCGCGCTTTTTGTTGGTAAAACCCGCTAGGGGCAATGAGGGGGACTAAATCTTGAGGCCTACACTGGGTTAATTTCTCTAAGTTTAAAAGTTGGGCTTTTTGTAGATTGTCTAAACTCACCTGCACCCTCTCCCAACGTGTGCGCTGGGTCAAGATAGCCCCTATCACCACCTCAAAACTCCCCGCATTGGGCCACCACAGGGGTGGAGAATTAGTGAGTAGGTTTAAACTTTTGAGGGCTTTAAGTAGGCAAAAGGGCCAATTCACAAGAAACGCACCAACACCATGCCACAAAAGGCATTGCCCTTATACACTTCTACGCGGTACATTTTGCCCTTTTTGTCAATGGAGAAACGATGACTAAGATCTTTGTAGGCGATCTTAAATCCAGCTTCATTGGGTTGCTCACCTTCATGGGGGAGCGCAAAGCCAATCACATTCACGCGATAGCCCTCTAGGGGGTGGACTTTAAAGGCGTGCTCGATATTGACAATACTCCCCAAAGCCACCTTTTGTGTCTGCCCATCAATTTCTAATTCTAAAGTTTCAAGACTGGAGTCAAAGTCCATGTATTCAGGCACAAAACGCGTCATCACTTTATTGCCATATTTGAGCCAAACTTGCCCTTTTTGGGGCAGTAGACCTAAAATATAACTTTGGGATTCTAAAGGAATGCTATCTAGGCTGGTGTTTTTGGGGAAGGGGAAGAAATTAAGATAGGGGCGCAGACCATAGAGGGGCAAAATCGTGTTGTGATTGAGGATTAGAGTGAGCTTGGAGTCGTTAATCAGACGATAGATGGCCAGTGGGGTCAGGGTGAAGTCTTTAGAATAGGTGATTCCTAGCTGTTGTAATAGTCCTTCCACACTCAAGAGGTGGTAGTAAACCCGTGTGGCTAGATTGAGCTCTTTGCTGGCTTCATTGGCAAAGGCGGGTTTTTGATGTTTGATAGCAAAGTAGGTCAACGCCTTTTCCATTTCCTTATCCCCTTTAGCCGTGTGGGTGTTGTGGATATGGTAGCGGTGCAGGGGTTTTAATAAAAAGGAGTTGGTGTGTGCAGTGGTCTTTTCTGAAATATTTTTCAAATGCCCAAAGGGGACATTGGGTAGTTCCTTTTGATCGATGATGAAAGAATTGCCCCAACGCTTGGGATTGCGCAAAGGGGTTTCATAAGTGGGGCGGTAAAATCCGCTCCCATCGTGCAGGTGCAAGATCGCGTTCACTTGAGGAGCAGTGATGGCCGCTTTGATGGATTGAATGAGGGGGTATTCGGGGTCTTTAGGACTCAAATAAGCAAATTTGCGATTCAAATCTCCATAAATCCCGCGATGATTGCGTAGCATTGAGTAGCGATTGAGCACAGGCACGACCCACACAGAGCCAGATAAAACTTTATAATGGGTTAAAAAAATATTAGTAGTGTTAAAGCCTCCGGGCTCATCGCCTTGAATGCCTCCAATCAAAAGTAAAGTAGGGCCTTTCTTTTCTCCGTCTTTATGCACCACATGCACGGCTTGATCGACTTGAGCCAAACAGGGCAATAACAATGACAAGCATAGAAAAACAGCTTTCATAATGTTCTTTCTTGGTGATTTAGCCCGCCATTATATCCAAAAACCACGACCTTTTAAGGAATAAAAAATGCTTGTAAACTATATCTTTTTAGCAAAGGATCAAAATGTCAACACAAGCAATGTTGCAGGCTTTTCAAAAACATTTAGGGAACATTGACACCCAATCCCTAGAAATGTTAGACACACAAGGTAAGGCGCACAAGATCGAGAGATTTAACCATGAGATCAAAAGCATCAATGAGAGTATCGGGGCGTTGCAAATCTTACAGATCGCTTGTCAAAAGCTCCTTAAATTAGAATCTGAAGATCGAGCCAGCATGCAAGAAGCGATCAATAAGGCGCGTTTTAAAGAGCAGGCACTCTTTGGGGTGTGTTTGCGCATTGCCCTAGATTCTCAAGAGCCTTTGGAAGTGCAAGTGCCCAACCCCCTAGAGGTGTTTGAATCGCAAGGTTTTAACGCTATGCGCGCCAGCTTAGAACAGGGTTTGAGCAACATCAAAGGGGCTTTAACCTCCATTCAAGAGAATATCGCTACTAAGCAGGTGTTCCAAAAAACTCCTACTCTCAATACACCTAGCTTTAGCAAAGACGCATTGCTGGCCATGATGAAAAGCTCTTAGGGGGCATTATGAGTGTGGTTGGTACGCGTAAAATTGTCTTTGAAAACTTTAGGAATTTGGGGGTTTATGGCTCAGAACAGGCAGAGACTAGACTCGATCTAGGCGTAATCAGGACTGATGGACTGGGTGGACTGCTTTGTCTGATTGGGGCAAACAATGAGGGCAAAAGCAATGTATTGGAGGGGATTGCAGAATGGGGAGAGGGTAAACTTGCTGATAGGGATCGCCCAGATTTTGGAGTGGAAACCGGCGAGCCAAAAGTGCGGCTAGAATATTCCATTAAAACCAAAAATCCCACCAAAGAAGAAATTCAAAAGGCTAGGGAGGAACTTTTTAAGAAGACTTTTATCTTTACTTTTTCTCCCCATGCAAAAGAAATGGCCCATGATAGGCTTAAGTTTGTTACGCATGATAGTGATAAAGCCTATCAAGAGGCTTTTTGTGAACCCGTTGAGGTGGTTTATGGTGCAAATGATAAGGGCGAGGCGATCTTTATTCAGCTGTCGGAAAAATTTGGCGGTCTCATTTTTACATGCATTATTGATAAATCTTTCTGTGTCCGTGTTAATAACAAAGATGTCAACGATAAAAATGATAAAAAAAGAGAAATTGTTACTGAACATATCCGTCAAACTGGTATTAAAGTTAAGGTTATTGAACCTCATGATCGCTACCAATACCAAGACTCTGGGGACTATGGCGATCTCTCCGATTTAAGGAAATTGCTAGAATTGCTTGGGTCATTTGCTTTAGAAGAAGAGCAATCCTTGCCAAAGGAAAAAATGGCTATCTTTAAAAAAGAATTAAGCTTGAGCGGGTGGACACAAGCAGATAAAATTCCTCAAGGGATTGGCACAGATTTTCCTAAAGTTTTCTTTTATCGCGAACAAAAACTTAAAGATCAAGACCTCAAGATCACCTATCGAGAAATGGAGCAGTCTGCATTTTTCCAAATGCTGTTTAAAATTTTGGATACACAATTGCTTGAAAAAGTGAAAACGGCCTATGAAAAGAGCAAAGAGGGGAGTAAGAACGCTCTAAAACAAATAAAAATGGATATCCGTAAACTTGTCAGCAAAAAGATCAACGACCCGTTTAACAAGCTTTATCGATTCTACGAGCAAGAACAAACCTATACTTTTGATGTAGACTTAGAGAGCAGTGGCTACATGGAGTTTTGCATTTACAAAGATGAAACCATTGTTTCTTTGAGTCATCAAAGTACAGGATTTCAAAAATTCTTCCACTTCTTTTTTAATTTTCTTTACAAAGATGAAATTGGAGAGGGCGACATCGTACTTATAGACGAGCCAGAAAATAGTCTTAGTGTTCCCGCTCAAAGAGAGTTTAGAAGTTTTCTTAGAGACTTTGGGAGAAAACAGGGCATTATTTTTATTGTTAGCACACATTCGCCCTTTATGCTTGACATGGATCATTTAGATGAAGTGCGGATGATAGTTAGGAATACAAAAAGGGAATCTAAAGGCTCATGGATTGCCAATAATTTTTCTACCCTCAATTACGGCCAAGTTGACACCTTGAAAAAACTCTGTGAGGCTTTGGGCATCTCTAAAATCAGCCTCAAAGATGAGCAGGTGATCTTTGTAGAGGGAATTATGGATTATAATATTTTTAGTGCCTACCAACAAACTTACACGAAAGACAAGCCTTTCACATTTTTGCCCATTGGCGGACTTGGTCAAGATGATGGTAAAGAACGAGAAGTCAAAATTAAAGCTTTGGTCCACTTCATTAAAGAGATGGACATTCATCACCCTCTCTTATTAGTAGATGGCGATCAGGCTGGCGAAGAGATCAAAAAAGAGGCACAAAAACAGGGGGTAGTCGCGATTACGCTTAAAGAAGCTCTAGGGAGATCGGAGCAGAAAATCACTCTAGAATCTCTATTTGACCTAGAAGATCGCCAAAAATTCGGCTTTCAGGATTGCAAAAAACTAGGGGTTGCAGGGGTTGTCTCTAGTGCGTTTAAAAGCGTGCTTGAACTCCAGCTTGAGAGCATGCCCAAAAATTTAGACACCCTGCTTGCCAAGGACACACAAGACAATCTAAACGCCCTTTTTACTTTTTTAGAAGATAGATTAAATTCTCCTCTGGCCAAGTCTTAATGTGCTTAACCCCCAACTTGGGAGCGCGCTTTTAATCTCTCAAAAACCCGTATTGCCAAACTTTGGGAGTGATGTGGGCGCGCAAGAGCTCCAAGCTCTCTTGCAAGCGCGCGTATAAAATTCTCTATAGCGCGCATCTGTAGCTTTACTTGGGGGGTTGAGCTTGCCCTTAGAATCCCTCCCGCTAAAAAACTCTTTGATGTCATACAGACTAGCGTTGGGGTTAGAGTTTTAAAAAGTGTGGTAGTAGGCATAGAGATCGCGCCCTGCTTGAAGCACACCTAAAGCAGGAGGGCCAAAGGTGGGCAAAAGAGACTTAGTGGGGGCAAAGAGCGCGCTTGTTTCTGACTCTAATTTGCCCTCTAGAAAGTCTAATGGAGTGTGGTGGGTGTAGCGCGCTTTGGGTTGGACTTCTTTTTCTGTAAAGGGGATGAAGTGATTAGTCCCGTGCTGGCAAGAAACGCGGTTTTGATTGTGAAAGAGCATCAAATTAAATAATCGTCCAAAAACTCTATATCTTCTTGCCAACTTTCATTATAGGAGGAGTAAAACTGATCGCGGTCATTGATCCAAGTGGGTTTAATGCAGTGTTGCGCACTGAAATATACGCTCATGGCGTGTAAGTTAGTGGCGTTGATATAAAGGGCGGGTGTATATTTTGGGTGCGGTATTGGACAAGTTAATATAGCTTGTGTGTTGTACATCACCTCTGCCCTGCTCCACATAACCCCAACCCTCCTTAATTTTACTAAAACCTCGCACCCACTCATTGATACTAGGCACGCCCTCTAACGCGTTAAAACTTTTCAAGTCGATAAACTCCTCGCGCGCGTTGTAAACATCATTTTGTGGGAGTTCTTGTACCACTTCTTGGACAGATTCTTCATCATTTATGATTTGTTGGCTTTTGTGGACTTGGTATTTGGCAGGCAATTTTGTCAAAAGCACTTAGATTTTCTGTATATGCAGTCAATCCCCCGATCTGTTCTGTCGTTTTCTGCGATAACTCCTATTGCAACTCTTGAGTGACGCCTTGTTTAGCCAAGAGCATTTGTATAAGTGTATTTAGGCATAACTCAGCCTGAGCTACTATCTTTTTATCTCCGTTAGCCTACTCATAATCTCTTTGGCTTCGTTAAATTTTTGTACGAGGGTTAAACCTTGCGAAATAAGGTCTTAATTATCCACATTTTGTCTTTTTTCTTTAGGTTTATGCCAAAATTCGACGGATTATAATACTTTTTTAAAAAATGTAGTAAAATCGGAAAGAATAGTGATAAAACACTTGTCTTTACAGAATTTGTAGTTAAAAAGCCTTCGTGTAACCATACATGCATTGAGTAATTATGACATAAGAGAAAACTTTCTAAAGAACTGCGCGCGTGCATGTGCGCCCGTGAGTCTGTAGTTTTTTAAACAAAAAACATTTGAACTTGGATCAAATATGAGAAAATTGAGATTAGAAGGTCATAGAACGCTTTTAGGGTTAAGTAGGTGAGTGGGTTATTGGTGGGTTGAGGGTGTTTTGTTGATTGTAGAGCTTCTTGAAGTGGTTTATGAAGGTATTTGGAATAGAGGAGAGAAAAAGATGTGCTTTGAAAATGTAAACTGGGTTAAATCTGTGGGATTTGATGACATAATCTCTCAACCACCAATTCTCTTTTCACATATTTTGGAAGTAAAGAGGGATGGAGTAAAGACAAGCATGGGGCATAGCACATTAGAGAAACTTTGTAACATACCCATGCAGTTTGGGATAGACTTTAGAGATTGAGAGATTGAGAGATTGAGAGATTGAGAGATTGAGAGATTGAGAGATTGAGAGATTGAGAGATTGAGAGATTGAGAGATTGAGAGATTGAGAGATTGAGAGATTGAGAGATTGAGAGATTGAGAGATTGAGAGATTGAGAGATTGAGAGATTGAGAGATTGAGAGATTGAGAGATTGAGCAGTGTGGGGCTAGACAACAACACTAGGGGTTTTGGTGATTGGGTGAGCTTGGGGAGTGAAGGCTCTTGGACTATATTTTCCAAAATGCTCATAAATCGATTTTAAGTGCTATTGTGGGATAGAGAGATTTTTCTCTAAAATTATGGTTTTGTCTAAGTTGCGTTATATGACCCCTCTGTGGGGCTGAAAACGCTATGTATTCTCTTAAGTGGTGTATTCCTTTCATTGTGTGGTTTTGGGAAACTGGATGAATTCTAAAGAATCTTTTGCTGGCTATGGGGAATGTATCAAAATCAGGGATAGCAAAGATTTAGCGTAGTGGGTGGACTACTAAATAAATCGCACCTAATTTTTAGGGTGCTTATGCCTTATTTAAGTCCATATGCCATCGTTCCATCCAAATACTAACGCTTCTACCTATTTGCTGAGTTTTGTCAATGTAGCGCCCTAGTTAGAATGTTGCTTATTATTAGACTTGAAGCCCTAAAATAGGGGTTTTACGCCAAATGGAGCATGGAAATACAAGCATCAAGCGAATTTAAAAATGGTTGGGTAGCCTCAAGATGATTATGAGCAAGCCGTCATTTCGCCTCGCATAAGGTTTTTATAGAGCGGGGGCACTTTGGTGAGCACAAGTACATCACGGGTGCAATTTTTGATCTATAGATACACACAAGACCGAGTAACGGGGCGAGACTTTGATGGTTTTGCTATGTGGAGACGATAAAAGCACACAATAAAAGGTATAATTAAGACACAAGAAATCTAAAAGAAGAGTTTTTTAGCATGGCTTTTAAACTCTTTAGTATCCCTAAAGCTTTAAACACAGGGGGGTGATGCTTGGCGTATCTTGATGCCGTTTAGAGGATGGCGACTTGACGGAGATCAAAGAAACTTTAGAGATTATCGTCGAGTCTAAAAACATTAAGAGCATCGATTTATCTGAGGGCGATACTCTTGAGTTTGCAAGATGTTAAAACTAGGCTTTGGTTTGCAGTCTTTGAAAGAGATATTAAGATGCCACGCAACTAAAATTCTCTCAACGGCCCAACAATGTTTCAGCGGTAGCTTTTAATCCAATTCACAAAAAGTGCATTTATGCATGGGCATGCATCCACTTAATGCCAACAAACCTATTTTTTATCCCAAAACCGCTAGAATAGTCCCATTATTTTCTAAAAGGACATCTATGCTTAACTTTGCTTGTGTTGTGCGGGGGGGGGGGGGGGGGTAACTCTCTCTGGTTTTGTCGCTTTAAAAGTTTGTGGTTCTAGTGTGGGAGGTGGGACATGCTAGATCTCTTTGAAATTGCTGATTGGTTAGTAGCTAGTGCTTCTCCCACTTCTTTGCAGACATCCACGGATTTAAACACCCATTACAAAGCTTTAAAAGAGAGCGGTTGGGAAAAATACGCTCCTCTTGATCACAAATGTAAGCTACAAGAGAAAGTGTTTGGACAAAAGAAGAGACACTTAAATCGTCCCTTAAATGATCTTAGAGAGATTGTAAGCCTTTATGTGCACTATGCGCCCCAAAGTGCAGACTGGCAAAAAGTGCAGGAGGCTGTAGAGAGTTGCCACTCCCCAGCCTTAAAAAATTACAACACCCAAAGATTCAAATTCCAAAAGGCTTTTGATGCGCTTTGCCAACATTTAGAGCCCCTTTTAAAGGACACCCCCCAATTCTCTACAACAGAAGAATTGCAGTGTTGGTTTGTGCTTGTGGAGTTGGAGCGGGGGCGGTGTTTAAAGGCATGGAAAGCGTTTTACAAGGTTTACAAAGAGGAATGTAAAGCTGAAGGTGAGAGCAAACTTAGCAACTTTGACATGAGCGAGGCGACTAAGAGTGCCTACGATGTCTTTGCGGACTCTTTGGATACTCTAAAAGCGCGTGTTGATGACCTTTTAGAGCGTGCAGATCGCCTTTCTGGCGTGCATCTCTTGGCTCAAATCTCTTTTCATATCTTATGTGATGAAGAGGGTTTAAACACGCTCTTAGAGATGAGAGAAGCTGTGGGGCAGTAGTGAGCACAGATGCTAGAGTGTGCGAGGCTAAAAAGGTGGTTGAGCTAAAAATTGCCCAATGTCAAGAGGAATTGCCAAAATGCCTCGCCCTTTTGGAGCAGGCTAAAGATAAAAGTTTAAAAGAGCAAAATACAATTAAAAAACCCTTTGAAAAATTGCAAGAGAGCCTAAAAACAGACATACAAACCCTATTTGAGGCTAGTGATGAGAGTTTGGGCGTGGCGGTGGTGCGCCGTGTTAAGGGGATTAAAAAGATAAGATGGGCACATAGTTACGATAAATTTGGCTTTAAGAGTGCTTTAGAAAAGGAAGTACTCAAACCTTTAGAGGAGCATTTTAAAGCGTTGGGATTGGTCGTTGAACCTAAGCGCGCTTTGGACATGCTCCAAGCAAAGATGCAAGAAAACATAGCCACAATCCCAGAAGCTCTTTTAGAGCTAGACAAGACTTACCAAGAACTTGACAAAGAGGGGATTGTTGCTGATAAAGAATTAAGAGCCATTCGCAATTCCGTAGAGCCATTTTTAGAGTCTTTTGAGGAAAGCTTGCAAGCTTTTGTAAAAAGCACTAGGGATAAAGCCGTTATCGCAGCGGGCACACGAATTTTAGAGGGTTTGGAAGAAGCTTGGTTGTTGGGTTTAGAAGAAATCCTGCCTGATGTGGAGGAGTTTATGCAGGTTACAGGCAAGAGCCTACATGGATCAACAGCCTCTATGGATCCAGAACAAATACACACCTTTGTAACAGAAAGGCTACACGCAGAGTTAAAACGCAACAATATTTGCGAACATTTGGGTAATCTTGAGGGAAAATTAAAAACCTTGCAAGACAAGGCACAAGAGTTACAAACCGCTATCCATCAAAACAAAGAAGATAGCATTACACCCTACATCAATAGTTTTCAACAAGCCCACCAAAACACCCTAAAGGAGCTTAAACATCTTTTAGAACTCTTAGACCAAGGCACTTCTAAGGAACTGACAGCTTTAAGTGCCGAGTTAGATGCTTTAGATAAAGATTTGAGATTTCAAAGAGAGGACTACCAGCAAGAGAGCTCCCGCCAAAAGGATTACCAAGAAGACGAAGACTTAGAGGATACCCTAAAAATTTTAAAAAAGGAGTTTAGAAAAGGTGTTTTAAAGGTGTTGGAGGCACTAGAGCCCAAAATATCTAGCCTACATACCGCCCTAGAAAACCTTAAAACTAGCCCCTTTTTTAAGGCACTCATCAAACCCCTTTGGTTTTATCAAGGCGATAACTTCAAAGCCTATGAAGACTATCTAGAGGCGAGCAAAAAGAATAACGCCCAAGCCTATTTAGAGCTAGGTAAAATGTTCTTAAATGGCGTGGTGGTGGTGAAATCTTTAGAGAAAGCCAGAGAGCATTTTAAAAGGGCAGCGACTCTAGGCTCAATTCGGGCAATTACACAGCTAGGGCTCTCTTATCTAGGGGTTGAAAAGATTAAAGATGAGAATGCCCAAGAAGCTTTGGATTACCTCAAAAAAGCTTTCATTCTAGGCGATGGCATGGCAAAGGCTGGGCTAGAGCGACTCTATCATCTTGGAGCTTCTAAATGGGAGGGAAATAGGGGAGATTTGATTGATTTGGTTAGCGACATCGAGGCATCTTTGTATGCTAAGGAGATTAATGGAGAATGTGCCTATGTCCATTATTTTGAAGCAAATGCACACATTGACAAACATGATGGCATCGATCCAGAATACAGAGAATACTCCATTGAGCCCTTCTTTAAGGGTGAGGGTTTTGGAGACACGGGTTTGTTTGATGAGGGCTTTTGTGCTACGATGCAAGGGCATAACGCCCGCTTACATTTGAGCATTTTAAAAACCATTGAAGTGGTCTATGGCAAGCCTACAAAAGATGACTATGAAGTGGCATATAGCGATGCCAAAGAAGCGTATTTAAAGGGCATTGCTTTAGGCAGTGGGTGCTGTGCTTTAGAGTTAGCGCATTTGGAGTTAGAGCAACTCAAGCACTTTAAAATGAAGCCCGAGAAAAAGCAAAATGCTATTTTAGAGGCAAACCATAGAGCAATCAGCTATTTTAAACAGGCGTTAGAGTGGGGCTACAACGCTGCTCTAGTGCCTCTTACCAACACGCTAGGCAAACAAAAGGATTTATTAGCCAAAGCCTCTGATCACCCCTTAAACGCCTTTTTAGCTAAGTATGAGAGCGACTTAAAAGAAGTGGCTAGTCTTACGCCCACATTTATAGATAAGAGCATGGGCTTTGGGGAAAAACTAGGGGTCAAAGATCACCTTTCGCCTGAGTTTTGGCAACACCCAGATTTAAAAATCCTAGAGGTTAAGCAAGAGGAAAAACCCAAAAGCGTGCTCAAACCCCTATGGGAATATGGCAAAGACACTAAACAAGCCTTTAAAGACTACATGGAGGCTAAGGAAAAGGGCGATGCTAAGGCGTGGCTGTGGCTGGGGGTGATGTGCTTGCAGGGTGTGGTGGTCCCGCCGGACTATTATGCGGCAACTGCATGCTTTGACAAAGCAGATATTTTAGGGGAACACTTGGGGCTATATGGTGGGTATTTAGCATCGTGTCTTAATGTTTGTAATTCGGCTTATATGGAATGTTACATGGAGCGTTTCTTTGAGGACCAAGAACTTGATTACGAGGATTCCCTCAAGCTAGCACAGACACAAGGGGGCTTGGAGTGCATTTTTTCCTTAAGCGACTTTACAGATATACGGCAACATGGTTTTGGTTGGTCTACGGATTTTCGCGATGGAGTGGAGTGGGTGTATGATAGTGCGTGGGTATTTGAGGAGGGGCAAATGCGGGGCAGGTGGTTTGGTTGTTACGAAGATGGAGAGGACACTTGGGAGCAGGACGAATTGGCGCATATTTTGGAGGCAATGCACGACCAGGGCAGGGACGATAAATCTATGTATGCGTGGGAGGGATTTTTGCGCATGGCAATGGGGGTGTATGACTCTGATACTTGGGGCTTGGGCTATGTGAAACACTACGAGCAGGTAGCACAACTGCATTGGGAGGCCAACAAATCTTATAGGAATATCCAAGAAGCCATAAGGGCGGGCTTTGTGGATGGGTATTACTTATTGGGGGCTAAGTCTATCCACAATTTATATGGCTTTTATGAGAGCCTAAGACTCTTGCGTGCTGAAGTGGGCGATGATGATGGGATGGATGATAGGGAGTGTGAGTATTTAGCAGAATTGATCCCTGAAAATCACGAGGATGATGGTAAAGAGTTTTACGCTCAAAAACGCCAAGAGAGTTTAGAGGCAGGCGCAAAAGCGGGCTCGGTTCTGTGCGCTATAGAATTGACAAGAAAGCTTTTAGGGCAAGAAAATGGTGCAAACTTTGACAAATGCCAAGAGTTGCTAGAACTGCTCACCCCCTTTTGGGAAGAGCAACGCCACTATGGGGCTTTAGCGATGTTGCTTAAGCTCTTAAAGGTGCAAATCCCCCAATGCAAGGACAAACAGGCTAAAGAGCTCCAAAGTAGGCTGGATGCCTACCTAGCCCACTTGAAGAACATAGGTTACAACCCTAGCGTCTTAGAGGAACTCTATTGCGAAACGGACGCTCTGGCGTGGATGGTGTTTTAGAGCAAGAACAAAATTAAATTTAACAAAGGAGAACAGATGAAAAAAGAAACCATGGAAATCACGCTAGAAATATTAAAAGAAGCAAAAGGTCCTGTGTCGATCTACGACCTTTACGATCGCGCTGAAGAGCTATATAATGCAGGCAAAATCCAACACATGTATAAGAACAGCCAGAGGGCATCTGAGCCTATCTCTCGTGCTTTTAGATTTGGCGAAGACTTGCCCTTTGTGAAGGTTGCTGATTACCCCATCACCATTGCGCTTAAAGAATACGCGGGGGATACGGGTGTGGAACATAACACACAAGCCAAACCCAAAAAAAACGATGACTACGAACGCCGGTTACACCCCTTAGTGGCTTACTTTGCCCACTATAAATGGGGTACACATACTAGAACAATTAAACACGAAAGGGCAAACAAGGCAAGAGCAGGCAAATTTGAGTGGCTCTACCCTGATATGGTCGGGGCGAGTTTTACCTATAAGAGTTTTGACCCCGCTTTGCGTGATTTTGTGGAGAAGTTTGACAATTTGCCCTTGAAACTCTTTTCCTTTGAGCTTAAAAAAGAAATCACGCTGGGAACTTGCCGTGAATACTACTTTCAGGCGATTAGCAACAGCTCATGGGCGCACGAGGGTTACTTGGTGGCAGAGAAAATCAACACCGAAGATAACGATTTGATGGATTTGTTAAAACGCTTGCATGCCAGCTTTGGGATCGGGGTCATTTTGTTAAACATTGAGGACATGCCTAAAAGTCGTGTGCTTTTAAACGCCCACTTTAAGGACAATTTAGACCACACCATGTTAGGCGAGTTGTCTAAAAACTCTCCTGATTTTCAAGAGTTCTTAACAACTTTGAGCCTTTACCATAGCACGATCAAGGCAAATATGAGCGAACAGGCGATCTTTCAGGGCTTTGATAGCGTCCCAAGCCTTAAGAGCCTAGAGGAATACATCAAGGTGGAGATTTTAAAACAAGAACCCCAAGAGGACTAGCCCACCTTAACCTACAAAGGGAGTGCCTATGCTTAGCAGTTTATCCCCTTAAAAAGGGTAAGTCCCTAAGGGCTTTGGGTGTTGGTTGTTGTGAGAAATGAAAAAGAAATAGAATTAAAGGGCAGGTAATGGCAATTGCAACGGCGATCATTAAAAATAACTTTCTTGAAGTGCGGGATGAAAAAGGCAAACAATTGTTTATAAAGTCCGCTAGCACAAGCGATGCGGCGGTGTTGGGTTTTACAACGACTTCTGTAACGCTCAGAAAGGCTGGGATGATCTATACTTACGATGAAAAAGGACGCCAAATAGGTGCTCCTCGTGCCGGCTGAAACGCGATTTTAAGTCCTAACTAGGGCGTACCTTTAGGGCAGCCACAAGGTTGCCTCTCCATAAAAAATTTAAAAATGATAAGTCATGAAAACCACACAAAAAGCTGTTGCCCTAAGACAAATGAGGAGTTTGCAAAGCTTGTGGAGGGTGATATATCCATTTGGGAGAAATTAATGTGAGTGGGGATGGATGATATGAACAGAGTATTTGAAAATAGCAAGTGCCAAAACTTTGAGGGGTTAAAAAGTTGGGATGTACCCAAGGTTGCGGATGTGCAGAGCATATTTTATGGTTGTAATGCGCTTGAAAACTTACCTTCTTGGTATCAGGAACAAGAGGATGAAAAGGATGATTAATTATAGCAACCCGTGGGTAAACTAAGGCAACAAGCTTGCGCTGTGTCTCTTGCTTTTCAGGGGCGCATAATTTTTTATACACTCCTAAAGAGGAACGCTTGTAAGTTTCTTGATTGTGTGCCATTCCCCGTGGTGACTAAAATTAATATACTCCACATGGTTAAAGCTAAAAGTTTTATAGCACAGTTGGTAGAGTATCCAAGCCTATGCAAAAAAAGGAAGTTATAAGAGGTTTTTGGTTAGTTCTAGTGGTATAGGTAACCAGATAGGCTTAAGTCGTTATGAAAAATCTCAAACAACTTTCAAGGGCGCAAGACAAAATCTGAATAGGGAAGTCGGGTGGTCTTTATCTCACAAGCTAGACTAAGAGTTGAACCATATTGAATGGATACATTTTGCTCTAACTTCTTAAATTTTGTTTCTTGTTCCAACTGCACTTCTTTGATTTGAGCCGGTATTTTTTCTTCTAATTTTGTTTCCTAGCTTGTTGTTTTGTTTCTTGTTATGTCTGAAATTCTTGCAAATCTTGCTGTCTTGTATTGCCTTGTTAGTGCAAGGCACAGAAGCGTAGATACTCAGAAATATTTAATCTGCTCTAACTCACTAGGAGTGAAACGCACATTAAAACTTAAGGTTTTATTCTCTTTAGACATCGATGAGAGTTCTTAAAACAGTAAAAATTCGTATTATGCAAGCATTATAGTCTAAGATGTTTGTTGAATTTTTTGTGTATACAAAGTTTCACAATTTATATATTCATTTTCGCAGAAGAAAAGCCCTAAAATAGGCACTTTGAAAGATTTTTTAATACACAAATTGCCTCTCATAGAGATATTTTTGAGACATTTTACAGGACAAGGTGACAAGCATTTTTATTTTGTTTTCACCTGCCAATGTTGTTTGGTTGTTCTATAGACTTGAGTTTATTAGGGTAATAGAAGTCAATAATGATGAATGTATAACTAAATTACTTGGTCAACTTAGTTTTACTTAGCTCTTATTGAGTTTGACGCAGTGTTAATCTGTAAGTAAGCCCTTAGGGCTCTTTAGCTACAATGGTGCTAGTGGTTTCCCCCGCCCTCAAAGGGCAAGGGGAGGTTTTAATATAATGGTTGGATGAGAACCACTAAAACCAATAACACCACGAATATTTTCATGGTAGGGTCTCCTTTCTAGGAGGCCACCCTCTGCAACTCCCTAACCCTCAGCTAAAAACTGATACGCCAAATCATCCAAAAGATAACCCTACCACTGCGGCTAAGCTTATTCTAGCATGTAAAAAGTCTATAGCAGAGCTTTAAGGGGCTTGCTAGGGTTTTAAGATGGCCATAACTTAGTAAAAGCACGCGTTTAAGGGATTTACTAGAGCTTACAGCTTTTGCCTTACTTTAGCTTAGTTCTACTTGGTTTGTTGCTGCACTTCTTTAAAACCACGCCATGCGTGTCTGTAAGTTAACCGCGGTTGTTAACCCTTTTTTTACCTTCTAAAAGCTTTAAGATGGGGAATAAAAGGGGTTAGAATGCAACGTTATAGCAAGATTCAAGAGCTGATAGAAACTAGCAAGCGCACTAAAACAGAAAGTTTAGAGCTCTTAGAATTGGCTAAAAGCACTCTAGCTAAACAAGCAGAGGAATTAATACAAAGCAAGGAGGAAGCTTTAAGTAAGCAGTTAAGCCAACAGCTCAAAGAGGAAGTTCAAACCAAATTTACAGAGCTAAAAGCTCAAGACGCGCTTAAAAATGCCCTTCAAGAGGCTTTATCTCAGATTCACTCTGAAATAGTTCAACAAAGTTCTCAAGAGCTCTTAGAGCGCATGGATGCCCAAGAATTAGCCAAGCAGTGGGGGGCGGAGTTTATTAAAGAGGTGCGCTTAAATGAGCAAGATGAACAAAAAATTTTAGAATCTGTGCAAACCTCTATCTTACAAACTTTGCGCGCCCAAGAGGAAAATATCCGCGTAGAAATTAACCAGCGCGTGCAAGTATTTTTAACCCATAAAGATATGGATATTCAAAGTGAGGTGCGCTAAATTTTAAGCACCCTGTATCAAGAGGTGCGCTCTACAATAGAGGCACAATTACAAAGAGCTCATCATCCAAGCTGTGCAGAAGTTAGATTTTAGCTTTTTAAAACAAGACTCCCAACTATTTATTCTTATTGGCTATTTCAATGTAGCCAAACTCATCTACCTTACCTTGGTGGGTCCATCAGTTTTGGGGATTTTATCTCTTTACCCCATTTTTAAAATTTACAAACGCCGTGCACCTAGCGAAGTTTGGGCCTGGCGTTGTGTCATTAGTGGGGTTTTTAATGCTCTAGCTGTGGTGCTGTGGTATGTCTTATTTATTTAAGTCTTGCGTTTTATGCCCTAGTAAGGATAAATGTTGGAAATTTTTTTCTTGTTCTTGGGGTTAGTGTTGATATCCCTTATCATTTTGTTTGTGTATGATAGGTTGGGTTTGGAGCGTTACAGCAAGCGGATCGATCGCCTAGAGAGGTTTTTATTAAGATTTGCATTAGGGCTTTTGCTTGGCATAACACCCTTTCTGACACTCTTTTTATGCGCTAGAATAGGGGCTAGATTAGCTTATTATGGGCATGAGATTTTAGCGCTTTTGAGCGTACTCCTTTGTGGTTTGTTCTCCTTTTTGACAATTCATGGGGTTTATGATGACACAAAACCTAGCAAGGTGTGGAAGGGGGCTTGTTTGGCAATAGCCGGGCTTAATGGGGTGATTTTATAGGAGGCATGGGCTTTGCGGCATGGGTTTTCTTTGGTCCGCACAACTAAGAGAATTGCATTAAAAAGAGTAGTAAAGCCAATTTTTTATTACTCCTCTTTATCACACTGGAGCACTATATTTTGCCTGTGCATAAGAAGGCTGTATAAAAGATTCAGGAGAAGAGCGGTGTCAAGAGTCAAGGTCATTTATGAGGTGGGTTATCCTATATTTTTTTATAAGCGTGGTGGTAGTGGATACTGGAATGATGAAGTGTTAGATGTAGCCTTGAATGGTCCAAATTACGAACGCGATCTTTCTGGAATGGACATTTTTTTAACCTATTTGTCCAAACGCGGCAAAGCGGAAATAATGCTGGCATTTGAGTATTTCTTTTTATGCGTCATTGATGGGGAATTTTTTGCAAGGCATGAATTGGACTTTGCAATCATTGAAACATTCACCCAAGATCATCTTCACCCCACACTTTTAACCAACACACCAAAGCCTACCTATACCAGCGAATACATCCACACCATTGGGCAACTATTCTTAGCAGGCTATGTGGATTTTCTATGCACCTGCGATGATGATTACCACAGGATAGATTACCCCACCAACCTATCCTACTACAAGGAGGACAAATACCAAGCGTGGGTGTATTTTAGGGACAACTTTTTCTATGCCAATGTCTTGAAAAAAGGTTTAGATGAGGATATTTTGATCTATGAGGGCAAGGAATATTCTGAGAAAGATTGCCCTAGAATAGAAAAAGATGGAGGCATACATTTTCTTGGATACAGCACGATGTATAGCGATACCTCTTGGGACACTCCTAAGTATTGGTCTGCTTATAATATCCTTGTGGTTAGAACCCCTAAGGGTGATGACTACTTCAACCACATCCTAGCCCCTAAATTCTACGAAAAATACAAGGATTTAGAAGTAGAAATAGACAATCAAGGGAATATTTTGGGGTGGTATGATGGTGGGGTTAGGGTTTTATAGGTTCTCTGATCTTTAAGAGCTGTGGAGTGGGTAGAAAAATGCACCAAGGATTCTCATGGACAAAGCATTTATTAAAAAAGCTTTGCATTTTGCCAATACAATTTGGTTCTTTGCTATTGTCAATATAATGCTGGCCCCTAACCACTCTCATGGGGTAGGAGGTGGAATGGCAATCATGCTATTTGGCTTGCTTGCCTACATAGGTGCTATCATTCTAGTGTTATGCCCTGACAAACGCATTTCTCTAGGAATCATCGCTCTGGGGTTTGTACTGTGTTGCTGTGTATTTATGCCTCCCATAAGAAAGTATATGGGATATGTTATAGGGAGTGTAGGGGCTCTTGTTTTTTGGGCGTGTTTTGGGGATAAAAAATGGTGGTTTTTCCCTATACCGCTTTTAATCAGCATTGTTTTTTCCTTATACGGGTGGCTTAAATGGGGTTCAGTATCAGAGACACTGGTAATGTATGTCCTCCTGCTTTTTCCCATGCTCTGCACATACCCCATTAGGAACGCCCATTGGTATTTGAGGTTCTTAGGCGTTTTGGTTGCTACATGTGTTTTGTGGTATATATTGATTGTTTTTGAACCTTTAAAGTATTTAAAGCCATATATTGGGACTTAAGTTTGCCTAGGAGGGCTCTCTTTTTTTCAAATACACAAGCTGGTTTTTTAGTTGTACGCTGGAAGGCGTTTTTGAGGTGGACTTTTATTTTTTATAAGTTTAATGGAATATATTTAAGTTTATTTAATTGTTGCTCATCTATAATTCAGATCTACAAATGTTTAAGGTGCGCGATGTTTAAATCACTTGTATCGAAGGTGTTAGTGCCCTGTGGGCTGTGGGTTGCAGGGGCGGAGGCGGCGAGTTTTGCCTATGATCTGAAATTTGTCAGCTTCACCTACAACTTGGCGGCAAAAAGTAACCCCTACTGGAATAGTCTAGTCAACATGAAAAATAGAATTATGCCAGAGATTGGGATTCAGTTTGATAAAAACCAGTCCTTAATGTTTGGGGGATGGTTCATTCAGAATTTGCATACCCATTATAGCTACTTCCCCTATTCTTGGGGGGTTACGATGTACTATAGCGCGGTGGGGAAAAATTTTAGAGCCTATGTGGGAATCATCCCTAGAACTTATTCGATCTCTAACTACCCCCTAGCTGCTTTCAAAAAGCTCTTTTGGTTTAAAGACCCTACTGCTAGGGGGGCAATGTTCCAATACAAGCCGGCCTACGATCCCAACCGCTGGTGGAATGGCTGGGGAGAGTTCATTATTGACTGGTATGGAGGGCGCAACTGGAATAATGGCCCTGCAGCAAAAAATTATAATTTTAACCAAATGCTCTATTTTGGCTCTAGTGAGTGGTCCTTTTTAAAGGGCTATTTGGGCTTTGGAGGCAGAGTTGTGGCTTTCCATAACACCAGTCCCTATAGCATGGGAGATAAGTATCCCTTTGATGGAAAATCCAATTTAGCTCAGGGTGATGAGACACCCCTTTGGCCCAATGGTTATCCTTACTTTAGTGGTGAACCTCAAGGGGGTGAGCCCGGGAAGTATTCCAACCCCACGGTACTTGATCGCATTTACTACTACGGCTATATTAAAACAGATTTAAAACAACTTATGCCTTATATGGATAAAATTTCTATGCAATTTGGCACAATGTCTGAACAAGAACATTATTGCGTGCGTTCGGCAAAAGCCTGCGGACCGAGCCAATGGTATAATAGTTTCGGAGGGCAGTTTGATTTCGTGGCACAATATAAGGGCTTTGGGTTCTATAACAAATACTATTTTTCAGACAAGCCTCAAATGAAATTTTACGCCACTTACGGGCAATCGCTCTATACTGGCTTGCCATGGTACCATGCGCCCAACTTCGAACGACTTGCGTTTTATTATGTTTACAAAAATAAATTTATGAGTTTACGCGCGGATGCATTTTTTAACTTTTTGGGTGGAGGCAATGGGTATAGTCTGCATGGCAGAGGAGGCAAATGGTACACCACTTTCCAGCAATTTGTTACCCTCTCCATCGACACACGAGAGCTAATAGACTTCGTGCGTAGCCACCACCACTAGGTGCGCGCTAAAAAGGCTTGCAAGCGTGTGTGTGTCTGATTGCCTAAAATAAAAATCGCCTGCTTGAGGTCGATCCCCCCCTTTTTTCCTAACAACGCCACGCGCAAGGCAGGCATGAACGCCCCGGGTTTGAGCGCGTGCGCTTCTAGGAAATTATGCAAGAGAGTGTGTATACTCTCTAAACTCTGCAAATGCGTGTTTTTAAGTGCGCGCACGAAATCCTCTAGCAGGGCTTTAGCTTCAGCGGCGTTTTTGAGCGGGTCGTAGGTGGTCGGAGGGATGAGCAGATGGGTAATTTCTGTGCTCAAGGCTTTTAGCGTGGGCGCGCGCTCCTTGAGAGCCTCTAAAAGCATGTTTTTTTGTTGCGCACTCAAAGTATCAAAAGCAGAGGGGAGCTCAAAGTCTTTTAACAGGGCTTCTAATTGATTGTTGGAGGTGCTTTTGAGGTAGTAGGCGTTGAGCCAGTCTAATTTATGGGGACTAAAACAGCTGGGCGCGCTGTTGAGCTCTTTGGGGCTAAAGTGTTGCAACAATTCTTTTAAACTGAAAATTTCTTGATCGCCATAGCTCCAACCCAAACGCACCAAGAAATTAAGTAAAGCCTCTTTGAGATAGCCCAAAGATTTATAATCCATCACCCCCATCGCCCCATCGCGCTTACTCAGCTTGCGCCCCTGTTCGTTTAAAATCATGGGGACATGGTAAAAGTTAGGCAATTTAAAACCTAGAGCTTGGTAGATAAGGATTTGTTTAGGGGTATTGCTGAGGTGATCGTCTCCGCGAATAATATCGGTGATTCCCATCAGCGCGTCATCAATGGTAACTACAAAGTTATAAGTGGGCGTGCCATCCGCGCGCGCAATGATGAAGTCGTCTAACTCTTTGGCCTGCACTACCACCGCGCCCTTTACTCCGTCTTCAAAAGCAATTTCCCCCTCTAAAGGAGCTTTAAGACGCACCACAGGGGTAATTCCTTGTGGAGGTGTGCCCTTAAAATCACGATACCTGCGATCGTAGCGTGGGGTTTGTCCTTGTGCGCGCTGAGAGTCTCTAAGCGCATCTAATTCCTCTTTACCCATGTAACAATAATACGCTTTGCCAGCTTCTAAAAGCTGTTGGATATAGCGTTGGTAGATTTCTAAACGCTCAGATTGGTAGAGAATTTCCCCATCAAAGTCTAAGCCCACCCACTCAAAGGCTTGTAAAATCGCCTCTGTGGCTTCTTGGCTATTGCGCGCTAAATCCGTGTCCTCAATGCGTAAATAAAACTTTCCCCCCGCCCCGCGTGCATAGAGGTAGTTAAATAGGGCGGTTCTCAAGCCTCCGATGTGCAAATGTCCTGTAGGAGAGGGAGCAAAACGCGTTACAACCATACATATCCTTTAAGTCTAAAAGTCCTAAAATGCGCATTCTAATACAAGCTAACTTAAAAGGGTGTGCATGCTCTGTGTCCTAGATATTGAAACCGCGCCAGATATTGATCTGATCAGACAGGATTTAGACCCTGAAAATACTTTAGAACCCTTAGAGCTTTGCGCTAAAGCTTTTGAGTGGCAAAAGGCTAAGAGTGGCTATGAGTTTTTGCCCCTCTATTGGCATAAGGTGGTTTCCATTGCCGCTGTATTAGCCGACACGCATGGGCATTTTATTAAGGTGGGTAATTTTGGCAGACAGGGGCAAAAAAGAGATGAAAAGCACTTAGTCGCAGATTTTCTAAGCTTTTTCAACCATCAAAAACCCATGCTCATTAGTTTCAATGGGCGTAATTTTGATCTGCCCGTGCTCATGCTCAAAGCCCTCGCTTACAACCTAGACGCGCATACCTTTTATAATCAAGATAATAAATGGGAAAATTACCGCTACCGCTATAGCGAAGCCTTTCATACCGATCTGCTCGATAGTCTTTCACAATTTGGTGCGCAAAGACTTAAACTCGATGGGGTGTGTTCTATGGCAGGTTTGCCGGGCAAATTTGGCTTGAGTGGGGAGTGCGTGCATGAAATTTATTATAGTCAAGAGAGTGATCGCTTGGAGCGCATTGATCTTTATTGTCAGGGCGATGTGCTTAACACCTATTGGCTCTATCTTAAATACATTCTTTCTAAGGGCGCGCTTGCCAAAGAACATTACCTAAATATTCTGGTAGATTTTAAAAACAAACTCCCCCAAGATAAACCTTACAGCGAAGTTTTCACCCAAGCCCTAGAGCGCGAAATCCAAACCGAAATGCAAGAGGATTAAGGCTTAACAATGTGCCACTCCACTTTGAGGATATCACAAGACCCTTTAAAGCCTAGATCGCAACCCTTTAGAAAGTATTTTTTAGCTTTTTTGCGGCTTTTACGCACACTCTGAACATCCCAATAAATCACCCCTAAGCTATGGCAAGCATAGGGGTCGCCTAATTTTGCGCCCCGTTGGTAATACTTGATCGCTTGGTCTATGTCTTTGCGTACACCCAATAAACCCTGCTCATAAATCCAGCCCAAAGTGTGGTAAGCCTGCACATCTCCCATTTGACCCGCTTTTTTGTAGTCCATAATAGCTTGCTTGGGATCGCTCTTCTCTTCTAATAACCCACGAGCCAAATAGGCGCGCGCGACCCCCATTTGTGTCATCTTGTTTAAGTAAGCCATGATCTTGGGGCGATCGTTAGCATAACCAGCTTGAAGCAAGCCTTCTAAATAGGTATTTGTTTGACTTTCAGGGGGGCGTGCCACCAGCGCGCAAGCCTGTTTAGAACCTAATTGACACGCCCTTTTAAAAGAAACAACGGCTTTTGTGATGTCTTTGGGCGCACCCTCCCAATAGAGCATGCCTAATTTTTCATACGCCCGCGCACTGCCTAACTCTCCAGCCCTTTGGTAGTCTGTAATGGCCTTTTTAATGTCTTGGGCATAGCGCGCCTTATTGCCATTCTTTAAATACGCTTCTCTAGCACACCCACCCAATAACAATGCTCCCAAAAGGCATAGAAAAATCTTAATGTGCATGCCAACTCCCTAGTAAATTTTGCGCGTTGGCGCGCACATCGCCCTGCCAAAGCGCGCTAATGAGCGCAATCATATCTGCGTGTTGGAGTTGGGCGATATTGTGCGCATTCACCCCGCCAATGGCACACACCGGGATTGTTAAGCACGCCTTAGCACGCGCCAAGACTTCTAAATCTATACAAGGTGCGCTAGGCTTGCTAGACGATCTAAAACACGCCCCAAAAGCGACATAATCCGCTCCCTGCGCTTGGGCTTGTTTGGCGCGCTCTAAGTCCCCATAGCAAGAGACTCCAATCACGCCGCTAAATAGAGAGCGCGCCTTACTTAAGGGCACATCCTCCTCTCCCAAGTGCAAACCCCACGCGTTACATTCTAGGGCTAGAGAAAGACGATCATTGATCACAAAACCCACGCCCTTTTTGGTGCACAAATCGCTTAGTTCTTTAGCCAAGCCTAAAAGTTCGCTATCGCTACTCTCTTTGTCCCGTAGCTGTAAAAAGCGCACTCCCCCCTCAATAGCACGCTCGGCTAGATTGCGTAGGCGATCATAGGGAGTGAGTTTGGGATCGCTAATGCCATACAAACCTTTAAGCTCTATTCCCATTCAATGGTCCCCGGAGGCTTAGAAGTGATGTCATAGACCACGCGATTAATTCCGGGCACTTGATTAATGATGGCATTAGCCACGCGTTCCAAAAACTCAAAGGGCAAGGGCGCACAATGCGCGCTCATCCCATCGCTAGCCTGCACAGCTCTAAGCGCGATGGTGTTATCATAAGTGCGCTTATCTCCCATTACCCCTACTGAAAACACATTGAGTAACACACAAAAAGCCTGCCACACCTCATTATACAGTCCCTCAGCGTGCAAGGCTTGCATAAAAATAGAGTCGGCTTGGCGCAAGAGCTCTAGGCTGGGCGTATTCACCTCGCCTAAAATACGGATGGCTAGACCGGGACCAGGGAATGGGTGGCGCGCTAACATCTTTTCAGGTAATCCTAAACGCGCTCCTAGTGCGCGCACCTCATCTTTAAAGAGTTCTCTTAGGGGCTCTAAGAGTTTGAGATTCATTTTCTCAGGCAGTCCGCCCACATTGTGGTGGGATTTAATCACCGCTGAGGGACCTTTAGCACTCACCGATTCGATGACATCCGGGTAAAGTGTGCCTTGAGCTAGCCATTTAATGCTTCCCTGTTTAGAGAGTTCTTGTGCTTTTTGTTCAAAGACCTCAATAAAGGCATGTCCGATGATTTGGCGTTTTTTCTCAGGCTCCACCACCCCCTTAAGACGGCTTAAAAATAAATCTTGCGCCTCTAGCACATGCAAGGGGATTTGCAAATCTGCAAACATGTTTGCCACTTGGTCGCGCTCACCAGCTCTTAACAAGCCATGATCTACAAAAACCACTTCTACCTGCTCTTTTAGCGCGCGTGCGCACAAAGCCGCGACTACGCTTGAGTCTACCCCCCCGCTCACCGCGCATAGCACGCGATCGCTCTTGACCTGCTCTTGAATGGCGCGTATTTGCTGGGTCAAGAAGTCTTGCATATTCCAATCTTGCGAACAACCACACAGCCGCGCGAAATTGGCAAGCATGCGCCCTCCTTGCGCGCTGTGCGCAGACTCTGGGTGGAATTGCAAGCCATAGAAGGGTTTATGAGCGTGGGCGATCGCACAAAAGGGAGCATGCGCACTCTTAGCTAATACCTCAAAATCTGTAGGCAGGACCTCCACACGATCTCCATGACTCATCCACACCACGCTAGAATCCTCAATCCCCTCTAAGAGGGGATGATCTTGTAAATCCTGCAAGTGCGCACGGCCAAACTCTTGAGAGGACGCACGCGCCACGCGCCCCCCTAGAGTGTGCACCAACCACTGCATGCCATAGCAAATCCCTAAAATGGGAATATTGAGATCAAGAATCTTAGCATCGCAGTGGTAGGCTTGTGGGTCGTAAACACTAGCAGGCCCCCCGCTTAAGATAATCCCTTTAGGAGTTTTGGTGCGAATCTGCTCTAAGGGAAGATTATAGGGGTAAATCTCTGTATATACCCCGCATTCACGCAGACGGCGCGCAATAAGCTGGGTGGTTTGACTCCCAAAATCTAGGACTAAAATCTCTGCCATGCTCTGCCTTTTTAGGCTTATTATAGCGCAAGGGGGGCGTGTTCAAACCTCCTTAAATAAACTTTGCTAACATGAGCTTACTTACTCTCAAGGAATTTACTAGCATGTCTAGCTTCTCTAAAACCTCTTTCTACAACTCCTTGCGTTTTAAACGCTATATCACCTATTTCTGCATTAGTCTTTTTCCTGCTCTTCTTCCCTTTATCCATGTGGGCGATGGACAAATCTTTTTAATCTCCTTTGAGCACCGCCAAATCCACCTTTTGGGCAAAATTTACAGCGCACAAGAGATGTATTTGTTACCCTTTTTGGTGATCTTCATCTTCATCTTCATCTTTTTTATGACCTCTATGCTGGGGCGGGTGTGGTGTGGCTGGGGCTGTCCACAGACTATTTTTAGGACAATCTTACGCGATCTCATTGAAACCAAGCTCTTAGGTTTGCATGCTAAGATTGCCAATAAGCAACGCCCCATTTCTCCTACCTTGAGCAATCGGCTTAAAAAAATTATTGCTTTAATTCTTTTTGCTCCCGTGCCTTTAGCCTCTATGGCGGTATTGCTCTTTTATTTCGTGCCTCCCGGAGAGTTTTTTACCCACTTAGCACAACCTCAAGATCACGCCCTTTTGTTCAGTATTTGGGTAGGCTTGAGCATAATTGTTTTCTTAGATATTGCATGGGTGCAAGAACGCTTTTGTATTTATCTATGCCCCTATGCACGGGTGCAAAGTGTGCTCTTTGATGATCACACCCTCAATCCTCTTTATGATACACGCAGAGGAGGAGCAATTTATGATAAGGATGATGTAAAAATCCCCTCTTTGCCTCAAAAACGCGACCCTAAAAACGAGTGTGTGAGTTGCAACCATTGCGTATTGGTATGCCCCACCCATATTGACATCCGCAAGGGCATGCAACTTGAGTGCATTAATTGCTTGGAATGTGTGGATGCCTGCACTAACACGATGGGTAAATTGGGCAAAAAGAGTTTGATTAATTGGTCTTCTAGTGAGGCGCAGGCTACAGGAAATCCGGTCAAATTTTGGCGGGCTAAGACTTTGGCCTATTTGGGAGTGTTGTTGGTCGTGTTGGGTGCGTTGGTAGTAGGCACACTCAAAAAAGCCCCCATGATTTTGGACATCACACATGGGGGGCGTTTGTATGCCATGCATGAAAAATTTGTGGACAATAGTTATCTCTTTTTATTCCAAAATACGAGTGGCAAGGCGCATGCCTACACTTTCAATGTGGACGATCCTAATATTAGCATTTTGCGTCCTACTGGCACGCTCACCATTGAGCCACAGGGCAAGTTAAAGGTGGTGGTGATCTTGCGCATGCCTGTGCAAAAAGCCAAACAGGCCTATCTAGCCCATGAGGTAACTCAAGCTAAAAAGGGTATCTTACCCATCACAATCAAGGCCTATAGTGTGGACGATCCTAGTATCGTTTTAGAACAGAAAACAATCTTCATCGTGCCTCATTTTTGAGACTATGGGAGGGGGTTTCGAATCAACAACAATTTTAAACACAAAACAGACTAAATTCCAAAAAAGAAAAACATAGAAAGAAAAGAGTGGAAAGATGGTTGCGGGAGATGGATTTGAACCACCGACCTTTGGGTTATGAGCCCAACGAGCTACCGGACTGCTCTATCCCGCGTCATGGCTGGAGTACAAGGATTCGAACCTCGGAATGGCAGGACCAAAACCTGCTGCCTTACCACTTGGCGATACTCCAAAGTAAAGCGCGTATTCTAGCCTATTTTTTTAGAAAAGTCAAGCCCATATTTATGATAAGCGGCACAAGCCCCCTCAGAGCTGACCATACACGCTCCCACAGGGTGGCTAGGTGTGCAGGTTTTGTTGAACAAAGAACAATCTAGGGGTTTGGCTTGCCCTTTTAAAATCTGTCCACAAAGGCAGTTTTTAGGCTCAAGCGCGCTTTTCTTTGGCAAAACCTCTTGAAACACCACCTCTGCATCAAAGTTAGCAAACTCCGCGCGCATTTGCATCGCCGAAAAAGGGATCTCCCCTAGCCCGCGCCACTCAAAACTTTGACGCACCTGCATGGTTTGCTCTATCAAACTTTGGGCTTTTAAATTGCCCTCAAAACTCACTACACGGCGGTATTGAATTTCTAAGCGGGTTTCTTGTTGGCGTGCTTGGCGCACAAGACACAACACTCCCTCGAGTACATCCACCGGCTCAAAGCCAGCCACCACGATGGGCATTTGAAAACGCTCCAAGAGAGGTTGATAAATCTTAGCCCCTGTGATCACACTCACATGCGAGGGGGCGATCAGGGCGTGAATTTTAGAGTTTTGAAGCACGGCTTGCACACTGGGGGGCACAAGCACATGGTTATTGTGCACGAAGAGATTTTTTAGCCCCTCTGCTTGAGCCTGCAATAATAAACTAGCTGTCATAGGCGTAGTGGTTTCAAAGCCGATTGCCACAAACACGACATTTTTTAGCGGATTTGCCCTAGCGATCTCTAGGGCTTGCAGGGGGGAGTAAGCAAAGCGCACATCAGCTCCTAGCGCGCGCGCTTTTTGCAGACTTAAGACACTCCCGGGAATGCGCATCATATCTGCTAGAGTGATTAGAATCGTCTCTGGCATTTGAGCTAGGGCGATGGCTTCATCAATGCGCAATTTGGGCATCACGCACACCGGACACCCCGGACCATGCACAAACTCTAAGGGGGTATCTTGTAGCAAATCTAGCAAACCATAGCGCATTAAAGAATGGGTGTGTCCCCCGCACACTTCCATAATTTTAAAAGGAGCTTGTAATTTAGAACTCTCTTGTTGGATTTGGCGCGCGAGGGCTAAAATAGTCTCTTTGTTTCTAAAAGCGTGGATGAAATCAGTCATCTGTCTCCATTTTGGCGATCATCTGCTCATATAGAGCTAGAGACTCTAAAGCTTGTTGCGTGTCGATCTTGCCCACCACAAAGCCAATATGTAAAAGCACAAAATCCCCCACTTCTATAGATTCGTCCATTAAATCTAAACTTGCCTCTCTTTGCACGCCCATAGTCTCTAGGGTCGCTACATTGCCCTTCAGGGCGATCACTTTAGAGGGAATGGCCAGACACATTAGAAGATATAATCGGACTGGTAATTTTGCGCGCGTCTTGAAACAAGGAAGTCTTTAAAGGCTTCTAGGCTTGTGCGATCTTTGGAGCTCAAAGTAAAAATAGGCGTGCCGGGTTTGAGTTTGTCCATATCCTCTTGAACTTGAGAGAGTCTAAAGTTAAAAACCTCCATCAAGTCGGCTTTACTCACCACCACCGCATCGGCGCATAAAAACATGCTAGGGTATTTCAAAGCCTTGTCATCGCCCTCAGGGGTGGAGAGCAAGACAATATTCATCGCCGCGCCCAAGTTATAACTAGAGGGGCAAACCAAATTCCCCACATTTTCAATAATGAGATAATCACTTTGAGCGATCGCGCCCTTTTCCTTGAGAATGTCATAAGCCCCCTCCAACATGGCCGCTTCTAAGTGGCAGGCCTCTCCTGTGGTGATCTGTTGGGCGGCGACATTCTTTTTTAAAAGCCGATCGGCATCCCGATTAGTCTGTAAATCCCCCTCGATCACGCAGAATTTAAAATCCTCAAAGCTGGCCAGATTTTCTAAAAGCGTGGTTTTACCACTTCCGGGCGAACTCATAAAATTGAGCACATACAGCCCATCTTGTTTGTAACGATCTTTCATCTCAAGAGCTTTTAGATCGTTTTTACTTAAAATTCTCTCCACAACTTGGACATCTTTTTTACTCAAATTGGGGTTGTTATTGAGGCTTTGGCTTCTTTGAGTTGTTTCTATCATCATATCTCCTTTTCTTTTTCATACTAGCATAAAAGGTTTAATACAACTTGCCAAACTTTAGTTATAATTCTTTCTTATGGCGCACATGGTGGTCTGCTTTGGGTCATTTGGAGAATAAGACTTAGAGCTTAGGGTTGGGGGGATAGTGGGCGATCCCCCGGAAAGGAGATCACCATGAGGCAAATGCTGATAATTCTAGCGTTGATGGTACTCTTCACCCAATACCTCCGCTAAAGCGAACGCCCCCTTTGGGGGGCAGTTGCGCTAGGATTATTGTGCCATAACTTCTTTAATTTTCCCCTTATTCTTCCCACAAACTCTTTAAAAGGGCGATAAAACCCGGTTGTTTGTTTTGCAAGACTCTAAATGAATCTAGTAGGTGCAAGAATTGCTCGCGGCTTAGGGCGTAAATATCACGGGCGATGAGAATATCCAACTCTGCGCGTTTGGTGTTTAAAAGCTTTTGGGTTTTTGGGGATGTCTAAAGGGGTTGTAAAGAGAGTTTTTAGCCCGCTAAAGTGCCCTGCTTTATCGTAATAAAGCTGGCATTCTAGGGCAGATTTAGCGATAGCCAAGTAAAGGGGGTTGTCTGCGATTTTTTGGGCGGTGGGCTGGGGGAGGGGGAGTTGGAGCAAACAAACTTTAGTGGCGTGCAGTTGGGTAAGAGAGCGTAAGTAAAAATCTAACACTAAAGAATTAAACAAGCCCAAAGCGAAAAGAGTTTGCAAGGGCGGGGTTTCTAGTATGCCCTTTGGGGTGTAAATGTAGGGCACACTAACCCATGTCGTGTTGCTCGTGGCGTGGTTTTTAGGCATTAAGCTAGCAATAAAACTTCTTTCATTCGTATCGCATGCAACCTCTCTATACCCCAACCTCAAATATTGATACTCATAGGCAATCGCCCCGCTATATCCCCCTTTTTTGGCGCGGTGTTGTTCTCTGCTTTTAAGTCTCTCTTGGAGTGCCTCTGCTTCCACGCCATAACGCGCAGGGGCAAACTCTGCATTGAATTGGTGGATATGTTTACCCTCTAGCAGGGGCAAAAGCGTAGCTTTTGCTTGGGTTTTGCCCTGCACTTTGTTAGGGGGGATAAACAAGTCTTTATCGGTTGTCATGTTGAGTTCTTGCCTAAAATCCAACCACCCCTCACTTAGCCTAGAAAACTGAGCGGCACAATGATCTAAAATCTCTAAATCTAGGGCGTTTCGCACTTCCTTAAGCGCGCATTTGGGGGTTTCTAGTAGAGCTGTCGGGGAGATCAAAAGGGGTTTTTGCTTGGTGATGTCGCTGAGATTTTCTAAGTAAAAGAGTGTTTTAATGGGCTTAGTGTGCTTTTGTGCGCTAATGCCTAGCAAAGCGAATTTGTAACGGCTATCCACATCGGGGAAAATGCCTTGGCGGTTTTCAAAGCTGTAGAAAAACTCTAGGGCATGTGCTTTTAAAATATGTTCTCTTAAATGCAAACTCCCCTCTTCTAGCATTAAGGCACTTGGAATGACTAAGGCTAGCTTGGCTTCAGGAGCTAACAG
>NZ_FZMQ01000013.1 GCF_900197855.1 Helicobacter cynogastricus
CCWAAAGCGCAAACACCGCCTAGACGCGCCTTTTATCCAAACTCTTAACGAAGAGATTGAGAGCATTTTGGCCGAACTCCAAGACCCCAAAGAATACGAGGAGGCCTCCCAAACTCTGCAAATTCAAGCCCAAAAGCAAGAAGAGTTAGAGAAATTGCGCAAAGTGGCCCATGAGGCTTAAAGCTTTCAGAATCCGCACCCAGCGGGGCAATCAGATTACACGCTTAAAAGAAGTCTTTGCTAACTCTATTTTCATAAAACCGCATTTAGATTTATTGCAATGGGCACAAGAATACCGCGTTTTGAGCAAAGAATCCAGCGCGCTTTTTGGCAAATTTAACGTTTTAAGCTATCAAAAAGAGCCTATGCAGGCCATTAGCGACCCTAGCATTACAGAAGTTGTCTTAATGTGGGGCGCACAACTAGGCAAAAGCGAGATTTTAAATAACGCCATTGGCTATTTTATCCACCAAGACCCTAGCACTATTCTTTTTCTATTGCCCACAGAAGATCTAGCCCAAGACTACTCAAAACGCCGCCTAGCCCCCATGTTTAGAGATATCCCCCAGTTACAAGAGCTCATAGATGACAAAGAGGCCAATAACACCATCCTAACTAAGAACTTCAAGGGCGGAAATTTGGCCCTAGTAGGAAGCAATAGCCCCTCTAAACTCTCCAGCAAGCCCATAAAGGTTTTAATCGTAGATGAGTGCGACCGCTGCATGAACACCAAAGAGGGGCATAGCATAGCCCTAGCCCAAAAGCGCACGGCGACCTACTTTGATAAGAAAATCATCAAAGTATCCACCCCTACTCTCAAAGGTCATAGCTACATAGAAAGAGAGTTTGAGAGCAGTGATAAACGCTTTTTTCTAGTGCCCTGTCCACATTGCGCTTTTGAACAAACTCTAGTCTTAAGCGGGGTGGTTTACGATCTAGACGCGCAACAAAAGCCCCTCTATCACACCATTGCCTATAAGTGTATGGAATGCGGGGGGCTATGGAGTGAAGTGCAAAAACAGCAAGCGGTGAATGCGGGCAAGTGGGTCGCTACTAATGCCAATGAGCACACCGCACAAAAGGCGGGCTTTTTTTTAAATGCCCTGTATAGTCCTTTTGTCAGTATGACTGAGATCATCAAAGACTACTACAGCGCGCTAGGTAATCCCTCTAGCATGCAAGTTTTTACCAACACGCAAGAGGCTATGCCCTACGAGCCCCCCTCTGTGATTTTTGCCGAACAAGCCCTTTATGTGCGCCGTGAAGACTACAGCGCGACTAATTTGCCCGATGATATTCGCTTTATCACCGCCGGGGTGGATGTGCAAACAGATCGCCTAGAAGTGGAGTTTAAAGGCTGGGGGAATGGTTATGAGAGTTGGGGAGTCAAGCATTTAGTTTTAAGGGGTAAAACCGATGATGGGCAAGTTTGGGGACATCTTTACCAACAACTCAAACAGATTTTTTACACCACTAGCGGGCGGCGACTTGTAAGCTCGTTAAACCTGATTGATAGCGGATTTAACGCTGAAATTGTCTATAATTTTGTGAAAAAAGACCCCCGTTTTATGGCAAGTAAAGGGCACTCTGAACAGAGTGGTAAAAAACCCATCATTGAAAAACCCCGTCTGCTAGCCAAAGGGGTCAAATTCTGCAATGTAGGCACTTATAAGGCCAAAAGTGAAATTTTTAGATTTTTAGGAGTGGAGAATATTGGCCCGGGATATTGTCATTTTCCTCTTGATTACCATTTAGAGTATTTCCAGCAACTCACGGCCGAAAAACTAGAAAAGAGCGTCAACACGCGTGGCTATGAGAGTTTGCGCTGGGTCAAAATCAAAGAGCGTAACGAGGCCTTAGACCTCTTTGTGCTCAATTTAGCCGCCGCCAAGCTCTTAAAGGTGCTCGATCAGATCAACCCCAATACTGGAGACAAACATGGATGAAGCTATCCCCCTACCGCCCAATTTAGATCCCCTCAAAAAAGCGCGCGCTAACGCCCGCCCTGAAGTGCAAGACTTGCCGACTGAAATTGCCAAGCCCTTAAAGGACACGCCCACACAACAAGAGGGCGCACAAGAGCCCCCCGCTGAACAAGCCCCCAACACCACCGCCCTAAGAGTGGCCAAAATCGAGGCGGCCATTCAAAATATCTTAGATAATTTGGCTAATGGGATTGAAATCTCTAAGTATGAGATTGATGGGATCAGAATAGAGAGACGCTCCCCCCTAGACCTCATTAATCAGCTTGAAAAGCTCAAAACAAAGATGAGCAAAAAGCCCCTGCCCCGTTTTCACCACTTCAAGTTTTAAGGAGCGCGCATGTGGCCCTTTGATTTTTTCAAAAAAAAGCCCTCAAAGCCCAACAAAACCCGCTTTTATCACCCAGCACCCCCCTCTTTAGCTCCTAGCGAACTAGAAAGAGATGATTTAGCCCGCTTGCTGGGCAATGTGCGCGTGGATGCCAATTTTAGCGCGCTAAGAGCTCAGGCGCGCTCTTTGAGCACTTCTAGTGCGCTTTTAGCGGGCTTTTTTGAAACTTTGGACAAAGAAATCTTTGGAGACAATGGTTTTAGTCTTGATCTGTATAGCCCTAATGCACAACTTAATAGCCAAATAGAAAAGGCCTTTTTGGCATGGCGGCATGATATTCCTGCCTGTCCGCTGAGTTTTTGGGAGATAGAGAGTTTAGCCCTTTTGCATTATAAGCGCGATGGAGAGGCCTTTATTTATTTGAATGAAACACAAGAGGGCTTAAGCCTAGCCCTCATTGACCCGCAAAATGTAGATGAGAGTGTTGATGATGACAGAAGATTTTTTAAAGGCGTGGAGGTGGATAGTTTGCGCAATCCTCTAGCCTACCACATTCTCACAGATGAGGGGCGCACAGAGCGCATAGAGGCTAAAAATGTCATTCATATCTTTAAACGCCTCAATGGGCTACAAACTAGGGGCGTAACGCATTTGGCCAGCGTGATTCACCCGCTCTATCAAAAAGAGAAGTTCAAAAGTGCCGAGCTTAAGCGCGCGCGCCTGCAGAGCGAAATTACAGGCTTTTTTGTGGCAGGAGAAGAGCATGAGATTTTGCCTAGCATTGTGGAGGAGTTGGGCGAAGAAAACGCGCCTAAGGCTAGCGTGAGCGAGCGCGTTGAGGTGGGCAAGATGACCTATATTGAGAAAAATCTAAAGCCCTATTTCACCGAGAGTCATAACGCCACCAACATGGAGTTTTTTATCAAACAGACAGACAAAGAGATCGCCAAAGCCCTAGGAGTGAGTTATAGCACACTCACTGGCGACCTCAATGAAGTCAACTACTCATCTATCAGACACGGGGCAAGCGAGCAAAGACGGCAATTTAGGGGGTTACAAAACTTCTTAATACGGCATCTGCACAATCGCGTCTTTAAAGCATGGCTAGACAATGAGATCAAGCGGGGGGTTTTAGGCCTAGAAGCGCGCAACACCATTTTAAACAACTTTGCTTTTAAACCGCAAGGATGGGAATACATAGACCCTCTAAAAGAAATGAATGCCAACAAAGTCGCCCTAGAAACAGGGCAAAAATCCCTAAGCCAAATTTTGCGCGAACAGGGCAAAGAGCTAGACACCCATATCCAAGAGCTCAAAAAAGAATCAGAGATTTTTGATGTCCTTAAAAAAAGGAAAGGCTAATACGCTCCTTCAAAAAGCGAACGCGCGCCGTAATTGGAAATGAGCAGTTCGTGCACGCCTAGCTTTTCACTAACTCCTGCGCGCATAGCATAAGTGGTGGGCACGCGCTCGATCACAAACCCCTCATAGAGCTCTAGGGCTAGAGGATGCTCATCAATGCTTAAAAGGAATTTGCCGCTTATGCCTTTAAGTGTGTGGGCTAGGCGGGCATGCTCCTCTAGGCCAAAAGGGGTGTTTCCCCCAATATCTTCATACACACGCGCGCTGGTGATATAGGGCGGATCGCAATAAAAGAAGCTTTGAGGCGTGTCATAGAGTTTGATAAACTCCTCAAAATCCCTATTGTGAAAGATCACGCGGGCCAATCTTTGGGCTTCTTTGTGAAAATTTTTGTGAAGCAAGCGCGTGAGTGCCTCAAAGTAAGCCCTTTTTGTGGCGGGGCGTGTTCACTCCACACCTCCCCCCCCCCCCCCCCCCAGAAATCCGTTGCTCTGTCCCCTATAACTCCATTGATTGATATAATAAAAGCGCGCGGCCTGCTCGATCTTGTTGTTAGGAAAAATCCCGCTTCTTTGCTCTTTGGCTATTTGCATGAAAGTGTCGCGCTCAATGGGCAGATATGCATAAGCGCGCGCTAAACTTTCCGGGAAGTCTCTAGCACAGCGGTAGAAATTAATCAGCTCGCTATTGAAATCATTGACAATCTCAAAACGCTCTTTTTGTTTGGCAAAGAGCAAGGATAGCCCGCCTCCAAAGACTTCGCAATAATATTTTCTAGGTGGCAGTTTTTCTAAGAGCGTTTTAGTCAAATAGAATTTTCCACCGGGCCAAACAAGGGGCTTCTTAACCATTTTTATCGCCATTTTTTGCATATTCTAGCATATATATTTAACTAAAAACTATTAGAAATTATCTAAAAATTGTTGACAAATAACCAAAAAGTATATATAATAGGGAATATTTTGACAAAAAGGAGCAAAAAAATGGCTAAGTTGGTTATCGCAAATGTGGAGTTTAGTGGGGCGTTTGATGTTGATTGGCGGCGTGAGCATGGCTATTTGTTGAGACTTAACGCGCTTAAGAAGGGCGAGGCACTCTGTGAAGATGGGGCACGCTTAGAGGGTGTGTGCGCCTCTAAAATGGCCTTTAGAACAAAAATGAAAGCGTCAGGCATTCATGAACAAGTTTTTGCCTATGATAGCGCGGGCAAAAAGATGGGGTGGCTTGGGTTTAGTGCTAACAGCTATGAGGTGTCTTTCCCCGAAGATGAAAATTTTGCAGGTCTTAGCACTTTGAGCCTTCATGTTAGAGCGTTGGTGGATGTAGAGACTAAGGAGGTTGTAGAGTTTTTGTGTGTTGAGGGTGTGGTGTGTCATGGACTAACGCGCACTGGCCAAAGATTCGTTCAAGAAGTTCAAGAAGTTCAAGAAGTTCAAGAAGTTCAAGAAGTTGACGCGTGCGCAAGCCTGCAAGCTGTGGAAGTGCAAACACATATCCACAAAATGGGCGCATTTTGGGGGCTAGAGGTTAGCGGGCGGGGGCGTGTGCATAATTTAGAGTGGAATAAGCAGAAAATAGCCTATCACAACGCCCCTGTGGAAGTTGTTTTTGAGGGGGAGATTTTACACGCTCGATTGCACCGCACCGATGATCCTACATGGTTTAATATTGTGTTTGAGGATGGCGCGCCCTTTTTGAACGAAGTGGATGAGTTCTTGCATGACAATGATGACTGCCGCTATCTGCAAACTACATTAGAACTCCTTGTACGCGGGGAGCAAGTGTTGGGCGGGCGCGTGGCAAAAATGCGTTTAGACATAGATGAAGAATGTGCGGAGTATGACGCTTGGGTGGCTCAAATGCGTACTAGAGATGAAAACCGCGCCCAAGAAAAGCGCGACATTAAGCTAGAAGTGCATGAAGTGCAAAGAGAATGCTCCTATAGCGCACGCACGCATAACGGGCAAGTTGTCTTAGAAGTGGGCGGGCAAGATAGCGCGCTTTTTGTCTCTCATAGGCCTTTGGAGGGGCAGTCTAAAGATGGCTTCATCTTCAGACAGGGACAGATTAACTGGGCCCAACAGAGCCTAGATTACACGCATGCGCTTATATCTGTGCGCTTCAATGGGCGGGTTGTGCGTGCTAAGCTAAAGGCCACGCATTCATCGCGCTTTTATGCGCTGGAGTTCGCGTGCAATACAGATGCAGGCTGGAAAGAGCGGCTATTGGCACAA
>NZ_FZMQ01000005.1:0-88114 GCF_900197855.1 Helicobacter cynogastricus
CAAGCTAGACCCTAACACTCCTTATACAGGGGACATCAGTTACAATGAGTTTAAAGCCCAACTTAAAGAACAAGGGCTTTTAGCAGAGGCTAAACCCTTTTTAAAATTCATTGAAAGCAATGTTTACAACAAAGAGGGGGTTAGCTTTACCCAACTTGAAAACGCGCGCAAACTGCTCAATAGCTACTACAAAGAGGCACAAAACCCTAATTTAAGAGATCATATCCAAAGGGGGCTAGAAAACTTTTTAAGAGAGGATATAAAAGCGGGCAGCAGCCAACTTTTTAAAGAACTTCCTGCGCAGATGGGGAGCAAATATGAACAACTCTTTAACACCGCGCTTAAAGATTATGCTTTAAGTAAGCAGACTTTAAAGCAAGTGAAGAAATTGCGCTTAAGAGATGTGGCCAGTAGCCAAGAGCAGGCCCTAGATGCGCTTATCAAATTTGCTAAGGGTCAAGGAGAGGAGGGGCTAGATAATTTTAGCAAGCTCACTAAGGGTCTAAGCGCGCAAAATAAAGAAGTGCTAGAGCTTAACATGCTCCATCGAATTTTTCAACGCTCTTTAATCGGGGAGGAGGATTTAAAGGTCTTTGATAGCGCGCAATTCTTTGAGAAGTTGGGCAAACTCACGCAGGGGACTTTTAGCAGCAAGGGGGCTAAGGATTTTATAGAAATTGCTCAAGGCTTTCATAGACTTTTTAATCAAGATGCTAACATTTTAAGAAGCTTGAAACCCACCACAGGGGGAAAAATTGGCTCAAGCATTGCCACCTCTGTGAGCGGGGCTATGCAATTTCAAGTTACTAAGGCCCTCTTTGATCTAGTGGTGCGCACCGCCCCCTATATTCCCTTTGCTAAAGTGCTCAATGATAAAGTCAGTGGAGCGGCTCTAAGACACCATATTAAAAGCGCATTGCATAAAAGCTACAGCGTTGCAGAGTTTAAACAACATTTGCGCGCCTTAGGCCAACGCGTAGAGTTTGACAACGCCACTAAGGCTCTTATTAGAGAGATTGAAAGGGGGTTACCTCCAGATGACCCACCCCCCGGAGGTGGTGGAGGTGGAGGGGGAGGGGGAATACCTAGCCCTAAAGACACGCCCATTAGTGGTGGAGGCAATAAACCCCCTAAGGGCAATGATGAGAAAACGCTCAAAGAGGGGAATGGGGAACTTATTAGCAAAACCACACCCACACGCAAAGCCACTAAGGAGGACTTGACAGAGGAATTTTTAGAGGAAGTCAAAAGACGCAAGAATGATAAGGTTTGGGTAGGAGACTTGACTAACCCTAAAATCATTGAACATCTAGGTTTTGACCCTAACAAGCCTATTAAGATGTTATTTGATGGGGATGCTTTAACCCATATTGAAAAAAGGCATGGCAAGGGGAGTCCTTTAGTTGAAGAGAGCAAACAGCCAGCAGTAACGCGCGAAGACATAGCCACTTATCCAGAGATTGTGAATGGGGCGGATTTGATAAGAGTAGATAAAGATAGAGGTAGAACAGTGCTTATTATTGGAAAACAAATTAATGGGTATATGGTTGTGGTGGAAATAGTGGGCAAAAAATATAATTTACTATCACTAAAAACAATTTACAAAGAAAACGGGAAGTTAGAAAACGGCTTAGCTTTTAAAGATGGTGCCGGTATACAACTATCTAAATTTTAGATAGCGTAGCTCGTCCGTCCATACGGGTGCTACTTAGATGCAACTGCACCACCACAAAAACCCTATAACAAAAACATTTAATCTTAACTTAAAAGAAGTACCATGCTCTCCTCCTACCTTAACCAAGTTTTTCATGCTGACGCTTTAGAGTTTATGCAGGGCTTGCCTGAAAACTCTATTGATTGTGTTTTGATGGATCCGCCTTATTGCAGTGGCGGGGTGAAGTCTTTGAATGCGCGCAATGCTAACACGAATAAAAAGTATGTAAACAACAATACCAAATACTACGAATTTGTAGGCGATGGCAAAGACCAAAGAGTGTGGATAGCATGGATTGGCTCTGTCTTTGCCCAAATTGAGCGCGTGCTCAAGCCTAATAGTTATTTTTTTAGTTTCATTGATTGGCGCATGCTCCCTGCTCTAAGCGATGCCGTGCAGTTGGCAGATTTGGCATGGCGGGGCGTGATTGTATGGGATAAGGGACGCTCTGCTAGACCCTTTCCCAATGGTTTTAAACAACAATGTGAATTTATTGTTTGGGGAACTAAGGGGGAGCTACCCGCCTATGAGTGCAGAACGGAGGCGCGCTATCACTACGGCTATAAAGAGGCCTATTTACACCCCAAACACAAACAACACGCCACGCAAAAACCCTTAGAGATTTTGACCCATTGCTTAGAGATTGTGCCTAAGGGCGGGATAGTGTTAGATTGTTTTGCTGGCAGTGGGAGCAGCGGGGTGGCGTGTATGCAATTAGGGCTTAATTTCATTGGCATCGAGAAGTCCAAAGAGTATGCCCAAATTGCTCAAGAGAATTTTTTAAAGGCTTTTAAAAATAGGGGTTCTTTGTTTGATAGGCCTTAACCCTTGTTTGATGCGCGCATTGTGGGTGCTGATGCGTGTTGTTGGGGTGGTTTGTTTGGGGGTTTTTTGCTTGGGTTGTGCGCCGCGTGTGCTTTACAAACAAGTTTACACGCCTGTTAAATGCCAAATTGTAAAGCCTATTAGGCCTCATAAGAGTTTAGAGACACTGGAGTATTTAACAGAGTTATTGGCCTACATAGAGGAGTTAGAAAAGGATTTAGATTTTTGTGTGGGGGATTGATAAAACTAGGAAGAAAGGCATAGCGTGGATATACAACAGCTTTTAGAGCAAAAACAAGAAGAGATGAAGACAGCGCGTTATCTCTATGATGAGCATTTTTATACGAGCCGTAAATTCAAGGGGAATAAAGAGCAGCGCAAGCAACAAGAGAGTCTATACTTTGAGCAAGGCAACGCGCTCAGAGATCATCTAGTGGCTCTAAGAGAAGAGGTGGCCCACTTAAGAAAAACCCTAAACTTACCCCCCCCTGCAAGAGCAAAGAACAAAGTTTAAACGACTAAAAACAGAATGCAATGCGCCTTTAGAGCGCGCCAACTTGCAGGATTTCTATAAAAGTATTAGCGCGTTTTTGGAGTATGAAGTTAGGCGGGCATTAGGATGTTAGCTGTCGCTATTAAAGAGTTTTTTAAAGTCTTGCCAAGTGCAAAAAGCTTAGTAGCAAGCAGGGTTGAGATTTTTCAAACTCCTAGCCCTGATACGCACCCCTTTGTGTGCCGCTCTGCTAAAAATAATGGCATACGCGGGTATATCAAGGCAGATGAGAGATTTTTAAACCCCAAAGGCACGCTAAGTTTTGCCCAAGATACTTTTTTTTGTTTCTACCAATCAGAAGCGTATTTTACAGGCAATGGAGTGAAAATACTCGCCCCAAAGTTTGCGCTTAACACACAAGCAGGCTTATTTATCTGTACTAGCATTAATAAAGCGGTGTCTAATTTAAGCTGGGGAGAGAGTGGGGGAGTAGCAAAAATTGAGAATATAGAGTTTTACGCCCCGCTTAAAGAAGATGGCAGTTTGGATATTGAGCTGATGACAGATTTTATCAATGGGCTTTTTAAACTGCATGTAAAAAAGCTAGAGAAGAGTTTTTACCAGCTGAAAACAGAGCTTAAAGGGGTTTGCTAGAGCTTTAAGATGGCCATGATTGTTTGAAAACAGATATGCCAGATTTAGTAAAAGCACGCGTTAAAGGGGTTTGCTAGAGCTTTCAGCTCTAGCCTTAATCTAGTCTAGCTCATCTTGGTTTTACTTGGCACTTCTTTAAAACCACGCGGCGTGAGTGCGTAAGTTAATCTTTCATGTTGTCCTCAAAAGCTCTAAATGGACCAAAAGGGGTAAACATGTAACCTTATGAAAAGATACAAGAGCCAATTAAGGTTACTTAACGCACTAGAATAGAAAGTTTAGGCTTATTGGAGTTGACCAAAAACACACTGGCCAAACACAGAGATGCCAACAGAAACCAAGAGGCTATAGCTCCAAAAATTAAAAGTCTATTGTGAGATTTCCATAAAACGGCGTGCGGCTTTGAGCTGGCGCATTTGCAGACCTAACTGCTGTTGGGCCTCTTGAAGACGCGCAATCGTTTGGGTAATAAGCTCCCTAGCTATCTGCAGAGTCTCTAAATCTGCTTGAGCATTTTCTAAGAAGGGACAATTCTCAACTAAAACCCCCGCCTTTTCAAGGTTGTTCTCTAAAAGAGCGATTTTGAGCTCATCGACCCAGTTCATGCTGGTGAATCTCTCGCCATGCCTCTAGGAGTCCGCGTGCTACCCGTATCACAAGATTGATTTTTTCCGCGTCATTCTCCATATTTGCTTGTGTAAGCACCTTGATTTGGTGGGTATACAGGCCTGTCAGATAGACAGCGACCTCGCCCCCCCTCTCATAATCTAAAACATTCAGAAGTTCTGTAAAAATGTCCGTAACCTTGTTAATGTAAAGAATTTTCTTTTCAATATCACCGGTTTCAATATGTCTTTGGGCCTGTGCACAGAATTTTAAAATCCCTTCATAAAGCATCTCAATAAGCTTGGCAGGCGACTCCACGGTTACAGAGTTTTGTTGATACAAATTATAGGCATTGGCTCGAAACATCTTATCCCTTCTTAACATTAGTTTTTCTTAGCGGCAGCTTGATCGATCATCATCTGCACCGCGTTAAACGACCGATTAGCCTTAGAGATCTGCTCGTCATAGGCAGCGAAACGATCCGCCATAATGTCGTAGCGAGTTTTCAATAACTCCATAGCATTCTCTTTGTCTTTTTTAAGACTTTTGGCATCTTGATCTAAAGAATCTTCATAGAGCTTCAAACGCGCATGTCCACCATCGACCAAATTAGACAAAACTTTATCCACTCGCTCAAAGATTCCATCTTGATGGGTTTCTTTGCCTCCCATACTTTTCACATCGCTTCCATAAAAGAAGTCCTGAGTTCCTTGGGGGTCGGCATTAATCGCGCTGGAAAGACGACTTTCATCTAGGCTCATTTTGCCATGGTCATCTAACATGATTCCATACTTCATCAAGCTTGCCACACCCTTACTATTGGTAATTGTAAAAGTAACTGCATTGATGAGCGAAGAGCGGATAGTGCGGATATCACTCACTCCGTTAAAGACCCCGGCAATCCTTGTATCTGGATCGTAACGGGTAGTCTCGTCCAATTTAGGCATTAACTCATTGTAGGCTTTGACAAACTCTTTAACATTATCGATGATAGCCTTGTCATCTCTAGTAATACTAACAATGGCCCCCTTACCTGGCTCTGTTGTGCCTAGCAAACTTAAAGACACGCCATTGATCACATCATTAACCTCATTGGTAGGGCGCGTAATGCTAGCTCCATTGTAGGTAAATTTAGCATCGCTAGCACTCTGCAAGGTTTTAATTGAAAAGAGCTCTTGGGCGTTAGCATAAGAACGACTAAAGCCCTCAGAAAGTCCTAGAGATTTTAAAGCTTTTTTACCCTCTGGGTTTGCTCCAGTTAAACGCAATTGCCCGCTGACACTATTGAGCACTAATTTCCCATCCGCACCCACAGACGCGCTCAAGCCTGCAATTCCATTAACGGCTTTGGCTAGGGCGTTGGCATTATCTTGGCTAGAATTGTGCTCAGCTGTGATCGCTCCCATGTCAATATTTTGCCCATTTAGACTAATAATGCCCTTGATTTTGCCAGATTGTGGAGCAGTAAGCGCTTTGAGCAAATCACCTTCTGTCTGAGATTTATCTTGGATAAAGCCTAATTCGTGCGCCTTAGCCCCCCCCACCTCCACGCTCAAACCTCTTTTATCATTGATTACCAAAGATTTACCCTCATTGATAATCCCTACATTCAACTGCCCATCGTCTACCAAAGATTTTGTAGTCTGATTATCCTCTAAGGCTTTCTGGATGGCAGCGCGCAAAGCCGCATTTTTGGCTTCAATAGATCCCTGCAACTTGAGAGTGATAGGAATTTCTATGACATTATTTTGCTCGTCATGCAATTTGATAAAAAAATCATCCTCAGGCTTTGTCTCGCTCTTGGCTTCTAAATTAATGGTCGCATCATTGCTCAAATGGGAGATGACACTAGAGCCAAAGAAGATACGATTATCTGCACCCGTCCCCTTACTATTGATCATCAGTTGATAGGGTTTATTTCCCCCCGTTTTCATCACAATTCCCATCACCTTGCCATCAGTAGCATCTGTGATTGCCTGGGCAACATCCCCTAGAGTCATCCCGGCCTTAATTTTGACGGCATAATCTTGATGGTTAGTGTAAAAGTGTAGTGTAGTGTCAAACTGAGCAAAGGCATCATCTCTAGAGCTAAAATGAGTGCCCACTTCATTAATATCCCCCTGTGCTAAACTCTCTACATCTACTTTGATATTTTGAATAGGGATACCCGGACTCACACTCACTTTGAGCGCATCTCCAGTTACATTGCTATGTCTAGCTGTATAAGTAGAATAATCACTTAGAGCTCTGACAGGTGTGCGCAAATTGCCAAGCAAGGTTTGAATTTCAACAAGGGCTTTTTGTTTTTCTAAATTGGCTTCCATCTTTCTCTCGATGGGCTTGACCATAGTATTTTCATCCGCCTTCTTAAGTTTGTCAATCACATCGTAATTTAAAACCTTGCTACCAATCCCCAAAGAACTTAATTGCCCTACTGCCATCGCTTTTTAACCCTTCTTGTCAAAGAGAATCCCCACAATATCGCGCATTTTCTTGCTCAATTCGATCACCGCTTGGGGTGGAATTTCGCGAATCACTCTATTGCCACGATCGTCCTTGATGGTTACTACCAAACCCTCAATGTCCTCATTGTAGCTGAAGGTAATGTCTGAATGCATGCGTTTCATCTTCTCGTTAAGCTCCTTGCTAAGCTTCTGCAAATCCTGTTCCGTCAGCTCTTGTTTTAGCGATTCTATTTCAGTTTTTTGATGATCTGAGGAATGGATTTGTAAGGTTGTAAGCTTATTGTTAGGAGTAGATTGAGATAGAAAGTGATTTAGACCAGAAACATCAGAAACGCCCACAATATTGCCGGACATGAACTCTCCTTAAATACACCAAGATCGGCAATGGCTGGTTGTTTTTGATAAACAACTAAGGGTTTTGTGCGATGAGCTCTAGGGGATTAATATGTTTATCTTTAAGAGTTACTTCAAAACTCAACCTTTGATCGATGCGCCCAATCACATAACCCTTTTGCACATGCAAACCATGCCGGATAGTGGGCGCAATTTTATCTAATTGAGAGTAAATGGTGTGCATCCCGTCTTTATGTTCAATAATGATCACCTTTTTTAAGATGGGCACTTCTTTAGCATAGACCACTCGTCCATCAAAGACGCTACGCACCACAGCATTAGGTCTTGTAGGCACAAGGGTGATCGACTCATTAAAAACTTTGAGTCGATAAACCGGATCAAAATAGGGTCCAAATTTTTGTACCACCCTATAACTGCTCAAGGGAGAGATGGTCTTAGGACCACGATAAGCGATAGTTACAATATCACGATAAGAGCTAGCTACCTGTCTGACTTCAATGGGAGCTTCTATACCTCCAATAGCAGATTTTAAATCCTCCTCATCTTGGGTTTTTTTTCGTTCCATTTCTTTCTGTTTAGCAAGTTTGACAATATTAAGTGAGGCCAAGAGTCGATCGAGTCCCTTACGCTCTTTATCCAAAGTTTCTAGCTTTTTATTGTAGAGTTGAAGTTCGGCGCGCATGCTCTCAATTATTTTTTGTTGTGCGCTTACCACAAGTTGCAAATCACGCTTTCGATCCTTTTGGGCGTTGATGGTGGCACTAATTTGAGTGATACTATCAGAGATTTTAGCGATCTTGGCATTGATCTGCTCCTCTTGGAAACTCAAACTTGCTAACTGATTTTTAGAACTTTGGTTGAGTCGTTTAAAGAGCTCTTGAAGCATAAGATCTTCTGTGCTAACGCGATCTTGACTCTCCAAAACCATCACAAATACAATATCTTTTAGTAGTAGAGTTGTAACCTCATCTTGTATCTTAAGGCGATTCTTTTTAAGACTATTCAAATAGTTGCGGTACTCCCCCAATGCTTTTTCTTGAGCTTGGTTTTGGGCTTGATTTTTATCAATACTTTTTTGAATCTCTCGGATTTGTTGGGCGAGCTCTTGACTTTGTCGGTATTTCTGATTGATCGCATTGCCCAGAGTGTTGAGGTGATTACTAAGCTTGGTTTTTTGAGCGGTAGCTTCTTGCAATTTATTGGTATTAAGGTGGATATTACGCTCGATCTCGTCGATCTCCTCTCCTTTAGAGGCGATACAAAATAATCCTATCAAGATAGCGAGCGTGCATTTTTTCATGCACCTCTCCTCTGAATCACGACAACCCACACACAAGTCAATGAAATAGCAAGCGAAGCTAGTAAAAAGATCGCTAAATCTTCTTGCCACACAAATAACTTATCTTCCAGGCCAAGAGTGCTCAAAATTGTTTGGAATCTTTGTTGCGAGATCAAGTACGCCCCACCTAGCAATACCCCCACGCTTGCTAGTACAGAATCGATTAGGGCTAAACGGAATAAAAAACCATGCTTAATTCGCATAGGAGCCCCCAAAAGGTCCATAATCTCAATGCGCTTAGAGTATTGTAAATTCCATACCCGAACCTGTTTGATCAAGAGCAATACAGAAAGTGTCCCCACTAATAGGGCAAAAATTAAGGTGCTTTCTTTGAGCAATAGCAAAAGGCGGTATTCTTGGTCGTGAGTTTTGCTAAAGACTTCTACCCTAGAGACCCCCGGGATTTTTTGTAGCCTTTTATGGATGAGTTGTAATTCGTCAGAAGTGGGGAATTGACGGAGTTTAAGAGAATAAAAAAGAGGCAGACTCTTTTTAAGATTAGCCAAACTATTGGGGCTGATATTTTGTTGCAATTTTTGCAAGATAGAATCAGGGCTAAGTTGCTCTAAAGAAATGGCAGTGCGAATATTTTGACGGATAAACTCTAATGTCAAAGATTGTTGGCTAACTATTGTGATCGTATAATTTTTTGAAAGTTGTTTTTCGCGTATATCCACAGCCCGCAGAGTCCAAAGTACACTTTCTAGACCAAAGAGGAGTGCCATCAGAGGCAACAAGAAAGCCAGATGTTCCTTAAGTGTATTCATGCACCTCTCCATCCTTAATATAAATCTTGCGGTAAGGCACATTGAAATTACTGGGGATGCGGTGTGTAACCACCACGATCGTAATATCTAATTGCTTATTTGCACCCTTGAGCAAACTCCAAATCATATCACTAGAATAGTCATCTAAGTTGCCTGTGGGCTCGTCTGCTAAGATCAAAAAGGGTTTGTGCGCGATAGCCCTAGCCATAGCCACGCGTTGTTGCTCTCCCCCACTGAGCTCTAAGGGGTAGCGGTTAGATTTATAGAGTAAATCCACATGGGCTAAGAGTTTTTCAGTCTGGATATTACATTCTTCTTTGCGGTAGCCATTAATAAGCATGGGCAATTTGATATTTTGCTCCACGGTCCACTCTTCCACCAGCTTATAATCTTGAAACACCACGCCGATATGGCGGCGTAATTCGTTAATAAAGGCTTTTGAAGCTCGGTTTACATTGATATTACACACTTCTAAGTTCCCTCCTAATAAAGGAAGATCGCCATATAAAGATCGCAAAAGCGTGCTTTTACCACATCCGCTAGGTCCTGAGATAAAAACAAAATCCTTGCGCTCTACTTTCAAATTAGCCCCCCGAATCACCCATTCATCTTTTTTATAGCCTAGAGACAAATCTCTTGCTACCACAATGCTGCTCACAATGCCTCCATGAGAATTTCTAATAATTTTCGTTGCGCTAATCTATTTGCCTCTGTGTTATAAGGCATCCCTCCTACATAACTTAGGTTCTGTCCATTCCACAGAGCAATCTTATTTGTGGGAGCTATAAAATCCCCAAAACTGAGCACTAAAACCCAAAGTTTGCCGTATTCTAACACATCTTGAATGTGCAAAAAGTAACTCGTCTCTTTAAAATGTCGCTGACTCAAAACCTCTTGTAGAGGTTTAGGCGTGCCTTGTATTAGCTCCCTTTCTAAAAGGATTGATTTATGAGATGGGAGATGACTTGCAGATGCACACACCCGTAAATCATAAATATTTCTCTCTTGCTTGAGCCAGCGTTGCTCATACTTGCTAGGCACAGCCACAAGAGCATTTGTGTCCGTGGTGTAGATACAATTTTCTTGTTGAGCAAGGCGTAAGCTTTCTTGAAAATATATCTGACTATCTGTACGCAACCACAAATAAGCGTCTTTTTTGAGAACTCTGAGCATATTTTGAAATACATGAGCCCCCATTACTCTTCTTGTAGGGCTTTTCTCCCAAGGCACAGGAAAATGTAAATCCAAACTAAGACACACGCTAGAAGGGAGTACTTCTAGAAGAGAGCGCGCATCTGTACGCGCCAAATAGAGATTTTTGAGTCCTAAAAGCTCTATCTGCCTTAAAACTTGCTCTAAACTAGGGGTGTGGACTTCTAGGCCTATGTAAATTTCTTGTGGGTGGTTTTTGGCCTTTTCTAACAAGTGTCTCCCCGATCCAAACCCGATTTCCAAATGGAAAGCATTAAACTTTGAAAAATCCCTCCCTGTCAATAAAAACGGGCTTGTCTTGCAAGATTTTTCTTGGGTTAAATTTCCTACTGCTCCCTCACAATGACCCATCAAGACACGCAAAGCTTTTTGTAAAATTCCTACAGGAACAGGCCGTGTAGATTTTTCACCCTTAAAAAGATAGTCCTCTTGGCGCATGATTTTATGCAGGCAAAAATCATGCGCTTCACTCTGAACATGAATAAGACTTTTATGAGGATAAAGACAACTTCGAGCCTCATATAAAAAGTGGAGATTTTCCTCTTGGAAAGGGAAGGAAGCAAAAACTTTAGTTGCGCTAAAATGGGGCATGAGCTAGCGATCCAATCGTAATTCTACCTCTTTGCTTGGGCGCGACTCCAACCCACCTCCATCTACACTTACAACCTGATAGCGGTATTTTGTACCTGTTTCCATCGCTTTGTCAATAAATTGTGTACCCAAAATAGAGCCATACCGCAAGGGTTTAGAATGGGCATTATTTTCAAAACGATATACGGCATAACCCTGCACCCTTGCATCTTTGATCGCTTCCCAAGTAATGATGGCACGACCATCTTCAATAGTGCCTTTTGTGATAATGGGTGTAGGGGGTCTTGGCAAAGTCGCTCCTTTGATGGCCTCTTGAGGCATACTGCCCTCAATTCCATCTTTATCTACAGCCACAATTTTGTAAAACCTATCTATTCCATCTGTATTTACATTGTCAACATAATCCGTAGTGCGGGTTTGGGCAATTTCCTTGTATTTACCATTGAGATCATCAGCTGCGTAAATTTTATAACCTACGATGTCTTTTTGTTCAGAAGGATTCCATTTCAGTTGCACGCGCCGTGTAAGATCGTTGCTGGCTTGGACACTCTGCACTGCGGATGGAGGATTTTTTGTCTTGCCCACCACTACAGCACTAGGCAAAGACTTCGCGCCCTCAAAATCCTCAGCAATCACGCGGTAGCGATGAGTTTGCCCATCTCCTAGTTTGCGATCAAAATATTCTACAAAAAGGCGATTTTTTACTACTCCAATGTTGGCAAATTTTCCCTGATCGTCTTCTCTTTGAATAATGTATTTTGCAATACTGGGGTTGGGATGAGGAGTCCAAAAGACTTTGATTTCTCTAGGCGTGGTCATGCTCGCAAAGACATTTTCTACAGGATTGATAAAAGAAGTGCGCACACCGATTGTCTTAGACATTTGGGAAATCTCACCATTTTTTCCCATAGTAGCGATTTGGTAGTAATACTGGGTTTGGGGCGTGAGGTTGTCATCGTAATAATGGGTCGCAAAGGGGTTACGGACCACACCCACGCGTTTAAAATTTTGATCCTGTTGGGTGCGATAAATCACAAAGCCATCGATTCTCTCAGGGTGGCTAATGGGCAACCATTCAAAACCTACGGACTGCACATCGTTAATAGTCTTAATTCCCTGCACGATTGGAAGATTTGCATCTGTCGTATTTAAATCTTGGTGATCTGCAAAAGAGAGAGTATTATTTTTTTTTGAGGGGGCACAACTAGACAGAAGAAGTGCGAAAACGCTCAAGAAAACTAGCTTCTTGGATACACCCATACCAATCATTTCCTTGCAAGTGGGATTGAGCGCATTCTACCATGTCCTTTAAAAGACTGGCTTTAAAAAGGTGTTGGTGGCCGGTTCTAGGGTGGATGAGATAGAGGATATAGGCGTGCAACATGGTGCGCTCTGCACTTCCCTCTTTAGCTCCATAGAGTGTGTCCCCTAAAATGGGTCGCCTTAAACTCTCTAAATGTGCGCGCACTTGATGGGTGCGTCCACTATAAAGACGCGCACCTATAAGTTGGCATTTGAGCCCATCAAAGAGAGGAGCAAAAAATGTTTTTGAGGGTTTCCCCCCCTTGATTTTAAGCAAATCTAAATTAGTCCTTTTGAGGCGGTTTTTAGGGTGTCTTCCCAAATGACATTCTACAAATAAAGGTTCGTGCAAATGTCCCTGTATCAAGGCTAAATAATAACGCCCCATTTGGCGACTCTGCAGCTGCGCGCTCAAGTGGGCATGACAAGCATTGTTCTTGGCTATCACTAACGCCCCGCTGGTGTCCTTATCCAAGCGGTGCACAATCCCACAACGCCCCGCGCCATTAAAGTTTGAGAGTTGATAGCCCTTAGCGATCAAATAATCCATCAAGCTTTCTTCTTTAAGACTGGGAGCAGGGTGTACAGCTAAATGCGGGGGTTTGTTAATGACTAATAAGTCCTCATCCTCATAGAGGCATTCGATGCTAAGAGTTGTAGGCAAAGGTTTTATTTCTACCGCTGGGGGTTCTTGCACGCATACATAACTTCCGGGTTTGACTTCCACCCCCCCTTTTTGACATATTTTTCCATCCATAAATACCAAGCCCGCCTTGATACACCCCAAAACTTGACTTCTAGAGATGTTTAATGTTTGGGCGAGGAGTTGATCGAGTCGCCCACTTTGTTGAATCACCCACTCTTTCATAATCCTAAATAACGCTCCAAAAGAATACATGCCGCCAAACTATCTAGGATTCCATTCTTGCGCGCCTTTTGGCGTTGTTTGTAAGGGAGATGAAAAATGCGCTCTTGGGCTTGCGCGCTACTATCATCTTCATTGACATAAAAAATAGGTGCAAAGTCTAAACCCTCTATAAAATGTTGCACGCGCGCGCGCGTGTCGGCATAGCAGGCATTAGGCAAACCTACAACCAAACCTACAGCGCGCTTATTCTCTAAAAAAATTTTAAGATCATAGCGGGCTTGATCGCGGTTATGACGCAAGATAGCAGGCATGGGCAAAATGGTCTCTTGAGTGTAGAGAGCTAGCCCGATGCGCTTCAAGCCCACATCGCAGCCAACTAAAATCTGCCCTTTCATGCTAGCACCATGCGTCCATGTCGGCGCGTGATCAAGCCCTGTAATTCGTATTCGTCTATCAAAGTCCCATAACGGGCATAAGCTTGCTCACAAGTGGGATTTGTTTTAAAAAAGCTGAGGTGATCCTCAAGGGGTGGGGTGCTAGGAGGGTTGAGCTTATAAGTTTGGCATAGTGTTTGGCAAAACGCCTCTATATCGTAAATGCTCTGCGCTTTGTCCTCTGCTAAAAGTGCTTGTGTGCCCGCACTCTCTGCTAATCTATGGGGCAATACAAACAGGGGTTTTTGGGCATGCAGGGCGTATTTAGCACTGGACATCGATCCGCTGTGCAGATTTGCCTCTGAGATGATCACTACATCGCTTAGAGCAATCACCAAACGATTGCGCTCTAAAAAAGAATATCTATGTGGAGTGGTATTTTGAGCGTATTCGCTTAAAATAAGCCCCTCTGTAGCGATTTGCTCAATAATGCGCGCATTGCTGGGGGGGTAGAGATAATCTAGGCTACAGGGGGCGATCATGATTGTGTGGGGCAGGGCGTGTTGTTGGGCGATAATATCCACGCCCAACGCGCCCCCACTCACCACCACTGCGCCTAATTTGGCGATCTCTTTAGCCAGCCATGCCGTGTGTTGTTGGGTGTATTGGCTAGGGTGGCGTGTGCCTACGATGGCAACTTTTAGAGGGGCTTGTAATAATTCTTGATTGCCGGTGTAATAGAGCTCTTTGGGAGGGTTTTTGACACACCCCAAACCAAGAGGAAGAGCTTTTAGCTTGGAGTAAGAAAAATGGCTAATTTTCAGGATTTTCCTTTGAGTTACGCTCAAGGATGATTTCAACCTCCAGGGTGTCCATCTCTTGGTTGGAGCTTGTGCGCACATCAATTTTAGTGGTGGCGATGTATTTTTGCACAACCGCTAAAATTTCTTTTTTCATCTCCTCCATGTAGGGGATGCGCATGCTTCTCTCATAAGCCAACACTAAAGTTAGGCGATCTCTAGCCCGCGCGCTCGATCCCCCCTTAAACCACTTCATGCAAACCAACCCTTAATAGTCCCTACTAGGCCTTTTTTACTCTTAAATTCTACAAAATCCACCTCTTCGCCCAAAACGCGCCTTGTGATTCTTTGAAAAGCTAGCGCGCTAGGGCTTTGGGTGTAGATCACTGGTTCGCCGGTGTTGGTGGCTGAAACGATTTTATCATCCTCGGGCACTAGACCAATGAGAGGCAGAGCTAGGATTTTGAGCACATCCTCATTAGAAAGCATTTCTTGTTTTTCAACCAAGTCGGGTTTAATGCGGTTGATAAGTATGTGTTTGACCATCTCTTGCCCCTTTTGGCTCTTAGCATCGATGATGCCGATCACGCGATCGCTATCGCGCACACTGCTAACCTCTGGGGTTACTACAATGATGGCGCGATCGGCAAAGAGCACGGCGTGCTCAAACCCACTCTCAATCCCAGCCGGAGAGTCGATGAGCACAAAATCAAATTGAGCATTGAGCTGTGCTATGAGAGCCTGCACTTTGGCTTTATCTAGGATATTTTTATCCTTGCTTTGAGAGGCGGGCAAAAAATAGAGATTTTTATTTTTCTTATCGTTGATCAAGGCTTGGGGTAATTTACAATTCCCCTCCATCACATCGATTACATCATAAACAATGCGATTTTCCAAGCCCAAAATCATGTCCAAATTGCGCAAGCCGATGTCAAAATCCACAGCCACAACTTTTTTATTCTGCAAGGCTAGCCCTATGGCTAGATTAGCCGTTGTGGTGCTTTTGCCTACTCCGCCCTTGCCTGAAGTAATGGTGATAACCATCAATTTCCCTTAAAAAGATAACTGCGTAAATGCGCCCCCACTTCTTCTAGGGGGTGCTGTGCTAATTGTGCACGCTGATGATGCATTTGGGTAAAACCGCGCGTTTTTTCCTCAAGAAACTTTTGGGCAAAATCTCCCCCTTCAATTTGCTTTAAAATCTCTTGCATGCGCGCTTTCATTAAGTCATCCACAAGATAGCCACCACTGAGCAGACCGCCATATTCTGCCGTGTTGGAAATGTGCTCTTGCATCATAGCCACCCCCTTAGTATAGATCAAATCTGCGATGAGCTTGATCTCATGCACGCACTCAAAATACGCCAACTCTTTGGGATAACCTGCTTCTACCAACACCTCAAAGGCCTGGCGCAACAAGTGCACTAGCCCTCCACAAAGAACCGCCTGCTCTCCAAAGAGATCGCTACAAGCTTCGTGTTTAAAAGTAGTTTGCAAAATCCCCACGCGTCCACAACCCAAAGCACAAGCATAGGCTAGGGCAATTTCTTTAGCATTATGGGCACTATTCTCCTGCTCTACGCCCACCAATGCAAAAAGACCGCTGTTATTTTGATAATTTTCTCTAAGAGCTGACCCTGGACCCTTAGGGGCTACTAAAGCCACACCTACCCCCTCAGGCGCGCAAATTTGCTTAAAATGCACGCTAAAGCCATGCGCAAAGATCAAGGTTTGACCGGGCTTTAAATAAGGGGCGATTTCTTGGGTATACACCTCTTGGTGCAATTCATCGGGTAGTAAAATCGCTAGGACATCTTGACTCTGCGCACAAGAAGCCACGCTGTGCACTTCAAAGCCCTCCTCTCTAGCCAGCGATGCGCTCTTGCTTGTGTCATGCAAACCTACCACGACCTTAACCCCACTATCGCGCAAATTGAGCGCGTGCGCACGCCCTTGTGCCCCATAACCTAGCACCCCCACGCTTCTTTTTGCGATGTGCTCTACACTCCCATCTGCATCCGTATAGATGGGCAAGAAACCATCAGAAACCCTAGACATCGATTTCCTTTTGTATTATAATTTAAAGATAGATTTTAAGAAAAAATAACTTAAACTTGTGCAGGGGAAGCGATGCGCCAACACCCGCAGGTAGAACGAGAACTTGAGTTTCTCCACGACTTGGTCGTGAATGTTTTAGACACCTTTAGCCCCACCATCACGCGCCACTTTTTGCGCCTTAAAAACCTCTTTGAAAATACGGAGCACTCCCAAGCAGAGATAGAGATAGCCTTGAAAGAAGTCGCCACCTCTGAGCAGATATTAGGTGTGATCAAGGCTTTTTCTCTCTACAATATCCTAATTAATATTGTAGAAGAACGGCATAAAAACCAACAACCTGCGCGCTTGCAAGAAACCTACCAAGAATTACTAGATATGGGTTTTGAGACAACAAAGCTAAAAGGCGTGTTAGAGAATATCCAGTTTTACCCCGTTTTCACTGCCCACCCCACCGAGTCAATGCGCCGCACCTTTTTAGAAGCTATTCAAGAGATGTATCATGACCTTTCTTTAGTCTTTGACAATGCGTGCAACCAAGACATGGTCGCGCATGCCAAAAAACGTTTAAACTACCGCTTAGGCCTTTTGTGGAAAAGCCACTTAATACGCCAAGAGAGACTAGAGGTTCTCTTTGAGTTGGACAATCTGCTCTATATTTTGCAACATTCGATTTTGCCTAGCTGTCGCGATCTTTTGGGGACAATTCAAAAAATGCTAGATAAACCCCTTGAACATTGCCCTTTACACTTAGGGAGTTGGATCGGGGGCGATCGAGATGGCAATCCCTTTGTGAGCAACGCCCTTTTACAGCAGGTGGTCAGCATCCAGCATGAGTTCATTATCAAGACCTACTTAGAATACACCGCCAAACTCCAAAGAGAACTCTCCATCGCCCTAGATTTTTGCCCCATCTCAGAGGCTTTAAAAACCGATTTGCAGGCCTCTTTTCATCGACTTGATCCCACCAGCGCGCGCCTGCATGTCAAAGAGCCTTTTCGCGCAAAACTGATTTTAATGGAGCAAAAACTCAAAAACCGCCTCATCGCTTTGAGTGCGCCCCTAGAGATTGACTTCGCTTATAAAAATCCACGCGAACTCTTAGAGGACATCGATCTTTTGTTAGAAAACCTAGAGCCTAGTCTGTCTCAACCCTTATTGGATTTTAGACATCTTGTTCTTTTGGCTGGGTTTCATCTCTTGTCTTTGGATTTCAGGGAGCATAGAGATGTTTTTCTTTATGCCATTAGCGAGGTGTTTTGCCATTTGGGCTTGGCGACTAGCGATTTTTACGCCCTAGAAGAGGAGGCTAAATTAGAGATTCTTAGCCACGCCCTAAGCCAAGAGCCCACCACTCTACAATCTTTGATGGTGAGTCCGGAGTGTAAGCGTCTCTTAGAAGCCTTTAGCCACATCGTGTGGGCTAAGAGTCGTATCGGTACTGAAATTTTTCACTCCATCATTGTTTCCATGACCACGCAAGCAAGCGATCTGCTCTGTGTGCTGTGGTTGGCTAAACAAAGCCGCCTAGTTAGTAAGAATCTCAAAATTTACATCACGCCCCTTTTTGAAACCATCGCCGATCTCCAGCACGCCCAAGTAATCATGCGCACCCTTAGCCAAAACCCCCATTATCGCGCTTATTTGGAGATCATGGAGTTTAAACAGGCGATCATGGTGGGCTATTCGGATTCAAGCAAGGATGGGGGCATTTTTGCGAGCAATTATAATCTTTATAACGCCATCAGCGCGCTTGTGGATTTAGAGCAAGAGTTGGGGATTAAATTTATTCTTTTCCATGGACGAGGGGGGAGTGTGAGTCGGGGTGGGGGAGATTTGCAAAACGCCCTTTTGAGTGCTCCCACACATAGCGTTGATACGACTTTAAAGCTCACAGAACAGGGGGAAATCATTAGCTCGCGTTACCTCAATCCAGCCAGCGCGCGCTCTAATCTAGCCAATATCATGGGTGCGCTTTTAAAAAAGAACACTTTGGATCGCCATTCTCCCTTGCCCAAAGCTCCCCTTCATCCCTCTTTAAAAACCATTTCAGAGGTTTCTTGTACTGCCTATCGCGATCTTATTTACCATACACCGGGCTTTTTAGACTACTTCAAACAGGCAACTCCCATTGCCTTTATTCAAGAGCTCAATTTAGGTTCGCGCCCCTCCAAACGCAAGGAAAGTAGCAAAATTGAGGATTTACGCGCCATCCCTTGGGTCTTTGCGTGGACACAAAACCGCAGTTTGTTACCTGCGTGGTATGGTGTAGGGAGTGGTTTAGAGAGTGTTGGGGATTTTGAGGCGTTGCGATCACTCTATGGTAAAGATGGTTTTTTTAAAGCGGTGCTAGATAACATTGCCCAAGCCCTTTTAAAAGTGGATTTAAACATTGCTAGAGAGTATCACAAATTCGCCACCCATAACCCTAGTGCCCTAGATATTTGGGAGCGCATTGAAAAAGAGTTTGCAAAAACCATGCGCGCGGTTTTGCTTATACGATCAGAAGACAAATTGCTAGACAAAGACCTCAGTGTGCAAGAGGGTATTTTATTCCGCACCCCCTACATTAACGCCCTCAATCACTTACAAATTGCTCTCATCTCTGCCTTTAAACAACAAGAAGGGAATTTAGAGCAACTCAAAATCTATATTCATAGCACCATTGTGGGAATTGCCCAGGGGATGCGCAACACGGGCTAGTATGAGGTGGCTTATTTTAATTCTCTTTTTCTGTGTTCAAGTACAAGCTCTACGGATTCAACTCCTAGAAAGCCTCAATCTACACGCCCGTGGGGGCAAATTTAGGGGATATGTCCTCTATAAAAACACCCCTCAGAAACATTTATTAGTGCATGGACGCTTCCAACTCTTAGGACGCGATCTGCTCTTAGAGGCGACCTCTTTGCAAAAACTCAAACCCCACACAAAAACCCTGCGCCTCTCTAAAGTGCAGGCTAAACAACGCTTAGAGAAAATCCCCGCTACAATTCCTAAGAGAAGCCACGTGTTTTTTAAGGATACCAACCCCCAGCAAATGGCACTTCTACTAGGTCTTAATCCTAAGCAATACGCCCAAGATCAAAGCTTCGGTTTAGGACAAAATCGCACCGATTCTATGGGCTTAACACACAGCACACAAAACGATTTAAATCAAAACACCCGCACCTCTAATAACAAATCCTATGGGCGTTCCACCTCACGCAAACGCTCCTACCGCTCTAAGAGTTCTAAGAGTGCTCGTTCTAGCTCTAAGCGTTCCAGCAGATTTGCCACTTCACGCACCCGCTCCACACGCACACCCCGCACCACCCGATCGCGCACTTCTAGCTCGCGTTCCACTCGCTCATCAAGCCGTGTTAGCCGTACTTCTAGTCGCACTTCACGCACAAACCCAACCCCCCAAACAATTCAAACAACCCCCACCCAGCCCCCTAATCTCTCCACGCCTCAAGCCTCACAACCTCAAAATTCTTACACAGCTTCTAACCCTTACGCTCCAACCCCTCCGCTACTGCCCATTCCTGATCCCTACATTCCACCCCAAGCCTATAATTACTCCGCTAATCTATCTACACCCACTCAAAATACTCCAAGCGCGCCTAAAACTCAAACCCCTGCCACATCACCAAGTACAAGCACTTCAGAAAATCCAGCTTCAACCTCTCCAGCTACGCCTACAACCTTAGCTAGTATTCCTCCAGCCACCCCCCAAACACCTAATGCGGGTATGGGTGGCTTTGAGGAAGTGCCTTGTGGAAATTGGACCTATGATGATGAAAAATTAGAGGCTAGCCGTCCTACGATGTTAAGATCGCTAGATAAAGCCAGTGGGCAGTATCTGAGCATGGGGGCGTGCGATTTTAGTGCCGATGCCTCCAATGGCAAGATAGGTAAAATCACCTTAGCCTATACCCAGCTCCCCGATAAAATTGAGGTGTTAGGCCCCACAAAAACCACACACACTTTTAGCCTAACCCGGGCCTCTGTAGCGACTAGGCGTTGTTACAAAGCCCGCACACGCCAGTGTTTTTGGCCTGAGCAAACCAAACAAGAGTGGAGTAGCACCTACTCTACCACTACCACTAAAACCACAAAAACCTATCAACGCCCTGTGCAAGTGGGAGCTTCTGCCCCTACGGAGTTGGTGCGCCTCATTGTCGAACATAAGGCAGAGCGCAAAACAGATGTCAAAATCAAAGATTTAGGCTTGAGCGAAGATTTTATGAAATTTGTTGAGGTTTATGAAAAACAATATTTAGAAGATAGTATCAAAAACGCGCCTGAATACGCCCAATGGAAAAAGGATTTTGCCCGTCCCGGGCAGGGGAGCTGTGCAGAATTTAGAGTTGAAGAGCCAGCCAAGAGCCTTAAAGTCCTCCCTAGTATTAAAAATACTAGCGTAATATGCGTGCGCAGAGGGGATTACTTGCTAGAAAACCCCAAACCATAGGTGGGGTAAAAATCGCACAGACCTCGCGCTTAAAAATTCGCTACATAGTTGATAAAGATCACCACCAAACGCCTAAGCTCCACATTAGCAATAGGGTTATCTTTATTAATAAAATAGGGTGTGTTGATCACAGGTGCGCGCACCCCTACTTCAAGTCCATTGTGCTTACTCACATTGGCGCGCACCCCAAAGTTAAAGGCAAATTGCACATAGCTAGGAGAATAGCTCGCTCTTTTGCCCAGTTGTTTGCTCAGTTGATCATAGGAAACCTGTGTAGAGCTACAACTCAGATCGCCAGTGTCCATGCTGTATGTGGCATTCGGACACACGCCCTTGCTTTTTCCAAAAAGCCAAGAAGTACCTCCCAACATGATACCTCCAAAAATCCCAAAAGAACGCGTTTCATTTTGATAAAAATCAATGAGTACATCCCACCCTGCCCCATAAAAAAGATTGGTAAGCGCGCCATTTCTGAGAGTATAAGTGTCGTTGCTATAGCGTTGGGGGTAGCTGTAAGGTCCTCCTTGTGCGCTAAACATCGCATAATAACGCATCCCAAAGCGTTTTTTCTTGCCAAAGAATTGCTTATAGCCCAGCTGGAAATCCATGCCAAAAAAATTGCCAGAAGTGGCATCGGTAGTTGCAGTGTCTAACCCATCACTCTTAAAAACATCATTGGCACTCCCCCCAGCTCCCAAATTGGAATACTGAACCCCAATGCCAAAATACCCGCCATTATTCCCAGCACTCAGAGACACTAAACTGCAACAGGCCAGCGCACCTACAAAAAGCTTTTTGCGTATGAATCTATGAACCAACATAATACTTCCTAATCATAAAAAAATATGTTCCGTATTTTAAATAAAACTAAAAGTGTTGTCAAGGTTATTTAATATTTATATTTTTTAATATTTAAATCTAAAAAGTTTTACTAAGTAAAGCCAAAGTCAGAGCCACATAATTTAAGACTTTGAGGGGGAACTTAGGTTAGAATAAGCCACTTCAACAAAAAGGTTAGCCATGTTGCGATCTCTTTATAGCGCGACCACCGGAATGCTCGGGCAACAAACCCATATTGACACCACCTCTAACAATATCGCCAATGTCAACACCGTGGGCTTTAAAAAACAAAGAGCCGATTTTAATGACCTCTTTTATCAAGCCCTCCAGTACGCGGGTACTTCCACTTCAGACACCACCAAATCGCCTAATGGGATTGAAGTGGGCTTGGGTGTGCGCACTTCCAGTGTTACCAAGATGTTTTCTCAAGGCAGTCCCAAAGAGACGGAGAATAACCTGGACATCGCCATCACGGGCAAGGGTTTTTTCCAAATTCAGATGCCTGATGGCTCGATCGCCTACACCCGTGCGGGTAATTTTAAAATTGACGATCAGGGCAATATGGTTACTACAGAGGGCTATTTACTTATCCCTCAAATCACCTTCCCTCAAGACACTACCCAAATTAGTATCGGGGTAGATGGCACGGTGAGCGTAACACAGGGCAACGCCAGCACTTCTAATGTGATCGGGCAGATCACTTTGGCCAATTTTATCAACCCGGCCGGCTTGCACGCTTTGGGAGATAATCTGTTAGCTGTAACTTCAGCCAGTGGACCAGCCATTGTGGGCAACCCCAATGCAGACGGCTATGGGCAATTACGCCAGGGCTTTTTAGAATTGAGCAATGTGCGTTTAGTTGAGGAGATGACTGATCTTATCACCGCTCAACGCGCCTACGAAGCCAATTCTAAGACAATTCAAACCGCTGATAACATGCTCCAAACCGTCAATAGTTTAAAACGATAGGGTAAGTTGCTGTCCATATTTAGGGGGTTTTTGCGCCTCCTTGTAGCAGTTTCTAGACTACACTTTAAAATGTCGAGCAATAAATCAAAAAGGTTTGCTTCCTAGCAACACTTTAAACATTTTTGATTACTAAGGATATTGGACTTCAAATTAGTTTTTTTTACGTTATTGGTGCTCTAAATCTTAGAATCTGCAAGTTTAGTGTGCAAGTCTCAAAGGCTATTTGCCGAGTGTTTTTAGAGTCACCTTTTTAAACAACCCAAGGTCAAAAAGCGTGCTACTTGTGCAATGCTAGTCTAAATCATTCTTTAAGCCATGTTATCATTACCGTGCGCAGGTAGTGGCATCCACTTTTGGAGTAGAGGTGCTATAACCTATCTAGTGGGCAAACCTTGTTGATACAAAAATCCCCTAGCTTCAGCTATGGGGAGTATGTCAAAGAATAATACAGGAGATTTTATGTTTTTCAAATGGAAAAAAGATCGCCAAATAGAGCAGGGGGGTGTGCGCCATCCTAGCAACTTTTCTGTCTCTGAGGGGGAGTTGGGGCGTTTAAAGGGTATAGAGGCGATGGCACTCATTGCCTTTGTACCCGCCTCTATGGATTTTAAAAAGGTGGTGGACACGCTTGAAAGGCAGGGCAGTCATATTAGCGTGCGTTTGGCACTCCAAACAGCTGGGCAAATTGGTTGCAACCCGAATAATTTTTATAACCTTAATTGCTCAGATCGAATTCTCATCCATCTTTTAAGCTCCGATCTGTTTGTAGCCATTGAGGCTTTTATGGTGGATACACTTTGTGCAGATCTACAAAGGGGGGAAATTAGCATGGATTTGGAAACGCGCAAGCACAAAATTAAAGAGCAAATCCAACAGCATGTGCGCCCTTCCATGCATGTCGGACCTAGTGATACCTTTATTTTGAGCTATTTTCCAGGTTTGACCTCTTCGGAGAGCTTTTTCTTAGAGGGTTTGATCAGTTCCAATGTGCCCTTAAGCAATCTAGTTGGGGGGAGTGCGGGGGGTAAATTGGATTTTAAAGAATCTTTGCTCTCTTTTAATGGACAAATCAGTGGTCAAAAGGCAGTGTTAACTTATTGTAAGTTACGACCGGGTTATCATTATGACATTTTTACCACACATAATTTTGCAAAGACTTCTACTTCTTTTATCATTGGAGAGTGTATTCCAGAGCTCAGACAAGTTAAATCTTTCCTTATCAATAAGGAGCTCGTGAGCGCAGCTGATGTCCTCTGCGCACATTTTAAATGCTCGCAAGAGGAATTGACTCAAGCGTTGATAGGTTATACTTTTGCAGTAGAAATGTATGGGCAAATTTTTGTGCGCTCTGTGGGCACCATCAATGCAGATAAGAGCATCACATTTTTCTGCGACCTTTATTTTGGCGAGCGACTCTTTTTGGTCAAATCCGGGAATTTTGTACAAGACACGCAACAAGCCTATACAAAATTTTTAGGGGGGCGTAAACCACTGAATATTTTACTTAATGACTGCGTCCTGCGGCGACTTAACAACCAGACAGCCTTAGATCAATTTAAGGAGTTAGATAGTTGCCCCATTAGTGGCTTTTCTACCTTTGGAGAAATTTCCTTTAGCCTGCACCAAAACCAAACCCTTACGGCTCTTTGTATCTTTAAGGGCGAACCAGATAAAGCCGCTCCACGCAACTTTTTCACCCATTTTAGAGATACTCTCTTGCACTATGAACAAATCAAGAGCAATCGTCTTAAAACAAATATTGCCATCAAAAATACCTTGCTAGAGCAGTACGCGGGTTATAACCAGATCATGGGCACGAATCAAACCCATCTAAAAGATATTGCGATCAAAGCGACCGCCAATAATGAATATGTCCGCACGGCACGCCAAGAAGCCCTCAAACTACATGAATCCATGCGTGTGCTTAAAGAACTCTCTGCGACACTATCGCGCACAGTGGAAACTATTAATCACCACACCACAGAGGTTTCTGAAGCCTTGCAAAAGATCGATCGCGTGTCTTATCAAACTAATTTGCTCGCCTTAAATGCCTCTATTGAAGCTGCGCGCGCTGGACAACATGGGCGTGGCTTTGCTGTGGTAGCTGATGAAGTAGGAAATTTGGCTAGTGGAGTTCAGCAGAGATTAGAAGAGATACAAAGAACCTTTACTTCTATGGGTGAGGCAGTGAAAAATATCGAAAATGCTGCCAAAGCAGTTTTAAACGCCTCTGATGAAAACAACGCAAGTTTAGACTCTTTGCATGGGGCGATGCAATCCTTAGAAGCCCAGTCCCAAGAAATGGAGCACATCGCCCAACAAAGCTTGGTCGATCTTTCCCATATCAATAAACAAATAGAAGAGGTCAGGGCCAATATTCACCACAACCAAGAGTTGGTAAAAAAATTAAATTTTTCTTAGAGAGGTCTTGTTTAAGTATTTGCTATACAATGTGCTTATCAAGAAGTAAGGAGTTAACATGGATGATTTGCGCGCGCGCAGAATGGCCGCCACCCCTCAAGGGATTGGGATTGTGTGCGATTGGTTTGTCAAAGAAGCGCAGAATGCCACGCTTACAAGCACGGATGGGCGCGAATTTATTGACTTTGCCGCGGGAATCGCTGTTTTAAATGTGGGGCATCGCCATCCGCGTGTGATCAAAGCGGTGCAAGAGCAGTTAGAACGCTTCACACACACCGCCTACCAAGTTACCCCTTATGCAAGTTATGTAGAATTAGCTGAAAAAATCAACGATCTAGCTCCCATCAGCGGGGCTAAAAAAACCTGCTTTTTCACCACAGGAGGCGAGGCAACAGAAAACGCCATCAAAATTGCCAAAGGGCACACCAAACGCTATGGAGTGATCGCCTTTGGGGGCGCGTTTCACGGGCGCACTTCTATGGCAGTGAGCATGACCGGTAAAGTTTCTCCCTATAAGGCTGAGATTGGCGCAGGGATGCCCGGGGTTTATCACGCCTATTATCCCAACGCCTTGCATGGGGTGAGCACCAAAGACGCGCTAAAAAGTTTAGAGTTTATTTGTAAAGCCTCCATCTCTGCTTTAGATGTGGCAGCCATCATTTTTGAGCCCGTGCAAGGAGAGGGAGGCTTTAACCCTGCCCCCCTAGATTTCGTGCAAGGCTTGCGGGAGTTTTGCAACACGCATGGGATTGTTTTGATCGCTGATGAGGTGCAAACTGGCTTTGCGCGCACGGGGAAAACTTTCGCGATGGAGTATTTTAGTGCCCAAGCCGATCTAATTTGTATGGCTAAGAGTTTAGGCGGAGGGTTGCCCATTTCAGGCGTGGTAGGGCGCGCGGATTTGATGAATTCTTTGAGCGCAGGAGGGATGGGAGGCACTTATGCGGGCAACCCGCTAGCCACCAGTGCTGCCCTAGAAGTGCTTAAAATCATTCAAGAGGAAAAATTGAACGCGCGCGCAGTGGAGCTAGGCCAAGAGCTTATGAACTTTTTAAACCATCTCAAAAAAGAGGAAAATATCCCCCAAATGGCGCAAGTGCGGGGCTTGGGCTCTATGGTCGCCCTAGAACTCTTTGAGGGGGATCAGCCTAGCTCCGAGCTAGCCAAAGCCATTCAAAAAGAGGCGATGGATCGCGGGCTTTTATTGCTCACCTGTGGATCGTATGCCAATGTGATTCGCTTCCTCTACCCACTCACTATCCCCCATGCCCAATTTAAAAAAGGTTTGGACATTTTGGCCCAATCCATTAAGCAAGCTATCAAATCTTCCAAAAAGGCTATTTCATGAATTTTGACCTCCTTAAACACCCTTTTGTGAGCGCGACCCCTAAAGAGGGCTTTATTCCTGTCATCAACCCAGCCACTCTTCAAGAGATCGCCTATGTCAAAAGTGTCTCTCAAGAACAAGTTGAGCAGATCATCTCTCAAGCCTACAGGGCGCAAAAAGAATGGGCGGGCAAACTCGCCCTAGAGAGGGCCAATATTTTGCTCCAATGGCGCGCCTTGCTCTTAGAAAATTTAGAAGATTTAGCCCGCATTCTCACCCAAGAGATGGGCAAGCCCCTCAAAGAGGCGCGCTCTGAAATCACCTATGGGGCGAATTATCTGCGTTGGTTTGCCGAGGAGGCGCGCCGTGTGGATGGGGATATTCTGCCTAGCGTGGTGGAGGGGCAAAAAATCTTAGTGCTCAAACAGCCTATTGGGGTGTGTGCAGCCATCACCCCCTGGAATTTTCCCTCAGGGATGATCGCGCGTAAAGCCGCCCCTGCGCTGGCTTGTGGGTGTAGTATGGTGGTCAAACCAGCAACACAAACCCCCCTAAGCGCGTACGCGCTTGAAGTTCTAGCCCTGCGTGCGGGTGTACCTGAGGGAGTGATTAGAGTGGTAACAGGAGACACGCGCATGATCTCTGAGGTGCTTTGTCAAAGCGAATGGGTGCGCAAACTCAGCTTCACAGGCTCTACAGAAGTGGGCAAGATTTTAGTTAGGCAGAGTGCTAACACGCTTAAAAAGCTCTCTTTAGAACTTGGGGGTAATGCGCCCTTTATTGTCTTTGAAGATGCGAATTTAGAAAAGGCGGCTGAGGGGATTTTACATTCCAAATTTAGAAATAGTGGGCAAACCTGTGTATGCGCCAATCGGATTTATGTGCAAAAAAGCGTGTATGAGCCCTTGAGCAGTATTTTAAAGCGCAAAGTAGAAGCCTTGAAACTTGGCAATGGTTTAGAAGAGTCCACCACACAAGGACCTCTTATTGACTCTAAAGCGGTGGCGAAAGTGCAAGAGCATATCATGGACGCCACTAGCAAGGGAGCGCAGATTTTAAGCGGAGGCAAGCCTAGCGCGCTAGGGGCAAGTTTTTTTGAACCCACCATTTTAACCGGGGTGACTCAAAGCATGGCGGTGGCTAAAGAAGAAACTTTTGGACCTCTAGCCCCACTTTTTAGCTTCGAGCATGAAGAAGAGGTATTAGCATGGGCTAATGACACCCAATACGGGTTGGCAGCCTATTTTTACACCCAAAACCTTGCGCGCGTCTTTAGGGTGGGCGAGGCGTTGGAATATGGTATGGTGGGAGTGAACTCGGGGCATATTTCCACAGAAACCGCGCCCTTTGGAGGGGTGAAACAAAGCGGTATGGGGCGTGAGGGTTCTAAATACGGCATAGAGGATTATTTAGAGATCAAATACATGGGTGTCAAGCTAGACTAGAGGGGTGGAGGGGTCTACTTATCTAAGTGGCGTAGCAAGAGCCTTTTTGCTACGCATCAATTCATTTATTTAGAAATTATAAACATAATTCCAATAAAGAGCTATATTGCGTCTAAAAGAAATGGTAGCTTTTGACTTGTCTCCTCCAAAAACAGCACCATTGCCATTTCCCTTTGTGTTTGTAACTGAAAAATAGGGAGCATCAATGGTAGGAATACGCGCACCAAACTCAAAGCCTTGATGTTTGGTAAGATTGGTTCTAAGTCCTACATTAAAAATGAACTGCACATAAGAGGGGGAGAAGTTCGCTTTAGCTCCCATAAAATCTCCGTGCTTGTTGATTTCTTTGGTAGCCGAATCGAAAGATTTATTCATGGTGACATCACAAGAATTATTTCCTCCTCCAAATTCAGACCATCTGCAATTAGCATTCCCAGCACCCTTGCCCATAATCCATGAGCTTCCTCCAATCATCACACCTGCAAAAATCCCCAAAGTACGTTCGTGTTTTTCATAGAAGTTAAAGAGAGCATCCACACCCACGCCATAGAAAAGATTGCCAGCAGGTTGGTTGGCATATCCTCTACCCACACTGCTAAACTCTCCTCCCTGTCCACTAAACATGCCATAATAGCGCGCACCAAAACGCTTTTGATGACCAAAGAATTGCTTATAACCAAATTGAATATCTACTCCAAAGAGATTGCCAGTAGTGGCGTTTAGTCCAGATGGGAAAAAATTAGATAAAAGTCTCCCGGGTTCATTGTTTGCAGCGCTCAAACCTACAATATCTGATCCATCAAACTTGATACTTTCATCATTAGTTATTTTTCGCGTGTAAGCTGTGCTATTTGTGGTTACCTTACCGGCAAAATTTGAATACTGAAATCCACCCTGTATATACATTCCACTATTTTCAGCATTTAAAAGAGACGCACATACAAAGAGAGAGAGAGAGAGAGAGAAGTTGCCGCTGTTCTTTTGAAAGTCATGTAGAGTCCTTTTTATGAGATTTAGGGTAAGTCATGATAGTTAAAGTTGTCTAAAACGGCACTAAAGTAGAGTATTTACTCAATAGCCACGGCTATAACTAAACTCTGATGTGAAAAATCTATCTCAAAGACTAAAACGATTTTTAGATCGTTATTTTATGCTAAGATCATCACGAGTGGATTCTTAAAGTTTGCCCTTTTTGCTACTTAATTTGTTAGCGATTTTAGTTTCCATTCTGGAATATTATAGCGTTTTGAGTGCCTTTAAAGTTTAACACAAGGAGAAAAAATGGCATGCACAACACAGACAAAATCTTTTAGCGTAGAACCTACCCCTTATTCTCGACGACTCCTGCAGGTTACTCTAACCCAAGAAACCATGCAAGAATTCCTTAAAGCTATTGAGGTGTATCCGGTGCAGGCGTTAGAATACAAGTCCTTTTTGCGCTTCAGGGTAGCGCAGATTTTAGACACGCTTTGCGATCACCAGCTCAAGCCTTTTTTAGAAAAATCTCTAGGCGATCGCAACACGGGGGCGTTATTAGTCAATCCACAGGGAATTAATCGAGTTGAACAAGGCGATGAAATGGTCAAGATTGCTACGGCGTTTGTACATTTAATTGGCCGTTCAAATTTTGATCAAATGACTGGGCAGTTTTACGCCCGTTGGGCTGTGCTTAATACGGATAATTCAGATAGTTATTTGAGAAAGCCAGATAAGCCTTTAGAGTTACATAACGATGGAACTTTTGTCAATGAGGTTACTGATTATGTGTTGATGTATAAAATTGATGAGCAAAATATGCAGGGGGGAGATTCACAACTCTTGCATTTAGACGATTGGGAAGAGTTGGACAAATTCTATAACCATCATTTGGCCAAGAGAGTGATGCGTTGGTCTGCTCCACCTAGCAAAAATGTAACTAGCGATGTCTATCATCCCGTCTTTGAAGCAGATAGCCACGCTAACCCGGTAATGCTCTACATCGATCAATTTGCCCAGCCTAAAGATTATGAAGAGGGCGTGTATCTAGCAGATTTGGGAGATTCGCTAGAAAACTCTAAGGCTAAGTTGTCTTTCCCCGTGCCTGTGGGGCAGTTCTTGCTCATCAACAATCTTTTTTGGCTACACGGGCGGGATAAATTCCAACCACACGAGGGTTTGCGCCGTGAATTGATGCGCCAAAGAGGCTATTTCTCTTTTAGCACTAATCCCTTTAGCCGTTACAAAGATTTCAAGAATTTTTAACATGGCCACGATTTACGATTGTGTGGTCGTGGGAGGGGGGATTTTAGGCCACTCTGTGGCAATGCAACTATTAGAAAAATACCCTCATTTTAAAGTCGCGCTTTTAGAAAAGGAGATTCAAAGTGCTTTGCACCAAACTGGGCGCAATAGTGGGGTGATTCATGCGGGTGTGTATTACACCCCAGGCACACTCAAGGCGCGCTTTTGCTATGAGGGTAACCAAGCCACTAAAGAGTTTTGCGCTAATAATGGAATTGCTTATGAGGAGTGCGGAAAATTATTAGTTGCTAGCAACGAATTGGAGTTGCAACGCATGGAAGCCCTCTTAGAGCGCACACAAGCCAATGGTTTAGAACGACTTCGTTTAAATGCACAAGAATTGCAAGAAATGGAAAAACACATTGTTGGGTTGGGAGGAATATTTTTTCCTACAAGCGGGATTGTCAGCTACAAAGAAGTTACTCAAGCGATGGCTAGACGATTCCAAGAAAGAGGGGGAGAAATTTTTTATCAGGCGCAGGTAGTTGCTCTTAATGAGCACGCTAGGGGGGTGAAAATCAGCACAACAAGGGGAGTGTATGAGAGCAATTACCTCATCTCTTGTTGTGGCTTGCATAGCGATCGCATTGTGCGCATGCTAGGTATTGTGGCGGATTTTACTATTTGCCCTTTTCGAGGAGAGTATTTCAAACTAGCTAACCAACATCGCCAAATTGTCAAGCATTTAATCTATCCTATTCCTGATCCAAATATGCCCTTTTTAGGCGTGCATTTGACCCGCATGATCGATGGGAGTATCACCGTGGGGCCTAATGCAGTTTTAGCCTTTAAAAGGGAGGGGTATTTTAAAGGCGATGTGAGTTGGCAGGATTTAAAAGAGATGTTTGGGCATCCGGGGGTTAGAAAGGTGATTGCTAGGTATTTCAAACCCGGGCTTTCTGAGTTCAAACATTCACTTTGTAAAAAAAGCTATCTAGGTTTGGTGCAAAAATATTGCCCTTCTTTGCGCTTAGAAGATTTGCAACCTCATCCAGCAGGGGTGCGCGCTCAGGCTATTAGCCAGAAAGGAGAATTGATTGAGGATTTTCTCTTTTGCAACACCGATCGGAGCGTGAATGTGTGCAACGCACCCAGTCCAGCGGCCACCTCAGCCCTGCCCATAGGCAGGCACATTTTAGAACAACTAGCCGGTATCTTAAAAGGAGACTAAGAGATAAAACTTAGTTGCTACCCTTAAGTTGCTCTAGGCGATCTTTTTTGCTACCAATATCCGTGATTTGGATGCCAAAGTTACCATCTACAATCACCACTTCGCCCTTAGCAATAACTTTATCATCTACAAGTATCTCTAGGGGGTCATTGACCATTTGATTGAGCTCGATCACGCTTCCAATGTCCATAGAAACTACATCTTTTAGAATCATTTTCTTTTGCCCAATGCGCACTTTCACATTGAGCTTAATATCTAAGAGCATGTTAATATTGCGCACTTCAAGCTGTTCTAGGTGGCCACTATCTACCTCAGAGCGTTCACTCTTGGGGACGACAGGGAGATTGGGTGCTGAGGGCGCGTGTTTAAACTGGGAAGTGTTTTGTGGAGCGACTTTTTTCTTAAAAAGATCGATGAAGACTCCCCCACAAAAAATAAAGAAACTCGATTTAATTTGATCTAGTGTAAAGCTCAACTCAAAACCATCGCTATAAGGATCGAGTAAAGAAGCATCTTGAGCATCCACTGCCTCGCTGACCTCAAAGGAAAGCTTAGGAATAACTTCCTGTGCCTGTAGGGCTGTAGTGAGGGCTCCAAAAATATTAGACCCAATTTCCTTAATGGCATCCAGATCGTCTTTTTCTAACACTTCCTTGCTAGTACCTTCCCCACCTACCATCAAATCTGCTAAGGCGGTTGCCATAGGCACTGGAACAGCTAAGGTAATGGTTACATTGGTTTGAGGTTTGACTTGCACCACCACAGAAGCGTGTTCGACAAAAATAAAATCCCCTACAGAAATTTCATTTTTAAGCTCAATGGCAGGGGTTTTGCCCAGCAAGCCTCCCAAAGTTGAAGTACATTCTTGGACAAAAAGTTTTAAAAAATCCTCAATCATTCTTCTTCTTCCTTGATATTGCCAATTTTAAGCTTGCGTTGATTTTCTAGTACTTCTAGCACTTCTTTGACTCTGTCTTTTTCTGTATGGATCACTTCTTTAATCTTGATAGTTTTGCGATAGCCTTGATAGCCCACGGTGGCTAAATAGCGCTCTTTTTTATCAATATTAACCACCACGGTGTCATTGGCGACCTTGTTAAGACGAATCGTATCTCCCACGACTAAATCCAACACTTCTTTCAAAGTGAGGCGCACACTCCCCAAAAAGGCAGATACCTCCACACTCGCCCCGCCCACTAATGCTTGCAATTCCTTATTACGGCTTTTCTTAGAGCTAGTCTCAGTGAGCATAACATCGCGATTGCCCATCTTAGAGAGAATTCCCTCAATAGAGATCACCGGGTAGCATAAATTCATCATGCCTCGAGAATGCCCGATCACAATCTCCATCACTACCATAATAACGATCTCATTTTGCGCCACAATTTGCACGACATTTGCACTTGACTCTTTAGCATCAATGGTGGGGAAAAACTCAGTTACTGGACTCCAAATATCCTTGAGAATTTGCATCACCTGCTTTAAAATAGTGTCTAGCAGATTGAGCTCAATATCGCTAAATTCGCGGGTTTGATCATAAGAGCCCCCCTTGCCCCCTAGCAAGCGATCGATCATGGGGAAAACAATGCTAGGGTTAACCTCTAAAACTCCCGTGCCTCCTACAGGCTTCATGGAAAAGACATTAAAGCTTGTAGGGCTGGGCAGGCTCATTAAAAATTCCCCATAAGTCATTTGATCCACGCTGTGGAGCTGGATTTCTACAATACTACGCATGATCGCAGAAATCTGGCTAGAAAGACTGCGCGCCATTTTGTCATGGATACTTCTAAAGGATCGCAACTGCTCTTTACTGACACGATTGGGGCGTTTGAAGTCATAAAGCGTGATCTGCTTTTGGGGCATGATCTCACGTTTTTGAAGGGTGTTGACATCTTCAGATTCATCTACCACTTCTAAGAGGGCATCGATTTCCTCCTGACTTAAAATATCAGCCATGCAAACCCCCTAGATTAATGCGGATTTTCTTAATCACCTCCTTAATAATCTGAGAAATGCGCGATTCGGTTACCCCCAAAATCTCCCGAATTTCACTCAAATTCAACTCTTCAAAAAAATAAAGCTGGATGATGAGTTGCTCGCGTTCAGACATGGTTTTAAGAATGGCATGGATGTGGGCAATAAGCTCTTCAAATTCAAGTTTTGCGTTGATATTGCGCTGTTCAATGGCGTTAAACTGCTCATCAATGGGCACGCTCGCATAGATATCTGAAGCCATCTTGGCATCGCGAATTTTGGCAATATCTTCATTAAGTACTGAGGCTAAATAGACATCATCGGGTTCTTGGCCATGCTCGTTATAATACTTAGAAACTTCATGGTCAATTTTTTTAATCAATTTCCTAGAGGCGCGTGAAACAACATCTAAAGAGCGCAAATAATCTAACATCGCTCCGTTCACGCGGGTTTTAGCATACCCCCAAAAAGAGTCGTTTAAAGAAGTGTCATAGCGGCGCGCTAATTTGATGAGCTCTTCTGTGCCCACAGAAATCAGATCGTTAAAATCTACACAACTAGGGAGTCGCTCCTTGAGGCGAAAAGCCATCGCACGCACGGCAGGGAGATACTGGATCGCTAATGCATCTTGTGAGCTTTGAATTTGGGCATCGTAACTAGACTTTTTGGGCACTCTATTTCTCGTCAAATTCGTAATTATGCACATACTTTAACAACGCCTCTACCTCTCGTTCTCTTTCTACAAACTCCTTATTAAAGTAGGTAAGACGGCGTTCTAAATCCGCTTTGTTGAGGAATTTTTTGCGCGGATAGATAAAATTCATAAAGATTGAGGCAAAAAGAAGCATGATCATGTAAAAGCCGGCAGTGGAAACCAAAGTTCCAAAAAGGATATATTCCGGCTCATCAAACTTGATTAAAGATAAGACTAGCCCGATAAAAAACCCCCCCACGATGGAAAAATTCACAAAATTTTCAACTTTCATGGTGGCCACCTCATAGGTATTTTAATAAACGCTTGAAAAACCCAATGAAATTATCCTTAGGTGTTTCTAACACATTGTGTTCCATTTTCATAGTAAGAATCTTGGCTACTTGTTCCATAGTGAAAGAAAAAGTATTAAAAGGTTCGCTCTTACATAGCAATTTGCGGTTTTTAACCGATTGCTTGAGCGCGTTAGAGTTTTGAATGTAGCCTAGATAATTTAATGTCATATGCGGGATATTCTCCTTAGCCACTCGTTGGATACCTGAGAAGATTTGTTTGCTCTTATCAGCCGAGTCGACCATATTAACCAAAACAAAAATATCATCTTTTGTCTTGGAATTGATCTTGATAGTGGTATAAGCATCTGTGATAGCTGCTGGATCAGAAGTTGTAATCACCACCACACAATCACTAGCACGCAAAAACGCTTGGGTAAATTCCCCAATGCCTGCCCCTGTATCGATGATCATATAATCAAGATCGTCTAAGACATTTTCTTCATCTACAAAGCTATCTAGGATTTCTTGGCTAACATACTTAAAAATTTCCTCTCCACTATCTCCGGGCACTAGATAAAAATCTTTCTCGATGGGATAAACCACATCGCTAAAACGCACCTCACCCCGCAGAGCGTGCAAAATATTCTTATTAGTTTTGATGCCAAAGATAATATCAAGATTGGCCAAACCAATATCTGCATCTAATACTCCAACCTTGTAACCAGCTTTAAAAAGACTATAACCCAAATTAGCACTGATGGTGCTCTTGCCCACCCCGCCTTTGCCACTTGTAATGGCAATAAACTTTGTTTTGCCCTTCTTGCTAAAAATGCTTCTAGGCTCCATGATGTGTTCCAAGCCACTTGCCTGATTTTGAGTCATGTCTGTGTCCTATTTGGGTGGGTGAATCCATCTAACATGCAATCTACTAGGTAGTCATTACTAGCCACTAGCAGATCCATAGGCACTTCCTGTCCAATACAAAGGTAACTAATGGGTTTTTTGCTCTCATAAACCAAAGAAAAAAGATTGCCAAATCCCTGACTCTCATCTAGCTTAGTAAAAATCAAGCTATCTATATCTAGGGGGCTAAAGGCGTTATAAATGTCCTTTAAATCCTCATATTTAGTGGTCAGAGAAAGCACTAAAGTTGTGTCAATTTTGTAGCCATTTTGTGTAAATTTTTTTAGGGCTTCAATTTTCTTTTTATCGCGTTGAGAATGCCCCGTTGTGTCAATCAGCACCACATCGCAGTATTCTAAAGCTTTCATCTCCTTAGTAAAATCCTCAGAATCCATCACGGTTTCAATGCTAATTTTCATCTTTTTAGCATACCAATTAAGTTGTTCTACCGCTCCAATGCGATATGTGTCTAAGGTGAGAATCCCCACTTTATATTTTTTGTCCAATAACTTAGAATAGCGCGCGGCCAGTTTTGCTAGGGTTGTGGTTTTGCCCACTCCAGTGGGCCCTACTAGCATTAAAATCTTTTTATAGTTAGGGTCTAAACTTTCATGGCGACAATAGATCATCTTGCGCAAGACTTCTCTAAAATAACGCTTCACCGTTACAGAGTTTTCGCGCATCTTCACAGGCATCAACTCCAAGCTCAAACGCATGATTTCATCTAGATGCATTTTGTGCATGCCACTATTTTTAGCCAAACGATAGATTTCCGCAAACTCATGCGGAATGACAAAATTTTGCCCCTTTTCCTCACTCCAAACCATGTTTTGGATGAGCTTAAGATTGTCGTTAATTTTATTGAGCTCACCCTTCAAAGAGTGCAACCCCACACTATCTTTATCTTTTTTGACAGGAGGAGGGGGTTCTTTAAAATTATCCTCTAACTCGCGTGCCTGCGTGGGCGGAGGGGTGGGAGCAGGAGGAGGTGCAGACACTCCTGCAAGCCTGCGCATTTCTTCAAGAGTCTTAGAAAGTTCGATACTCACTTCTTCTTTGAGAGGAGCAGGAGGCTCAGGGGTGCGCACTTGCCGTGCACTATCCAAGCGTTCTTGCATATTATTGCTTTTTTTAGGCTCTTCTGGAGGCTTGTCCACAGCCACAACCACCTCATAAAGACCGGGTTCTGTAAGACTCTTTTTGCGAATCTCCTGGGCTTTTACAACCAAAGCATTATGCCCATGTTCACTTTGAGCACGCTTCAAGGCTTCGGCCGTTGTTTCTCCACTATAAGTATAAAGTTTCATGCTGGCCCCCAAATGGCATGTTGCAGGTTGAGAGGAATCAATACAGAGGCGCGTTGATTCCATTGTGGATGAGGTAGAGTGAGATAAGCTTGTCTGTAAACCATACGATTAAAAAAAAGCAGATCGATATCAAGAGTTCTAGGGGCATTTTTAAAGGGGCGTTTGCGCTCTCTACCCCAACGGCGTTCTAAATAAAAAAGCATGCTAAAAAGTTGACGAATGCCTAAAGGTGTTTGAAAAGAGAGGGTGGCATTAGTAAAATCTTTTTGATTTGTGTAGCCAAAGGCAGGATTGATATAAAGAGGTGAAGAGTATAATCTTGAAACTAGCCGATGGCGTGCCAACCACTTCCACAAGGCCAAAAAAACCTTTTTAGAATCGCCCACATTACTCCCTATTCCTAAAGTTACTGCATTCCTAAACGCATGGGTACGCCCACACCACCCCGGAAAACAAGAGGTGTAAACAAGCCTACCCCGATCCTTACAGCACTGCGGCTTTAGAATTTTGCACCACCACGAGGTCTTCAATGCGTACTCCATATCTACCCGGAATATAGATACCCGGTTCGATAGAAAAGACCATGCCATCTTCAATCACTATATCGCTACGGGCCGAAATAAAGGGCAATTCATGAATGTCTAATCCAATGCCATGCCCGGTGCTATGAGAAAAAAACTCTCCATACCCACTTTCTGCAATTACGCCGCGCGCGATCGCATCGATTTGCTTACCAGTCATGCCAGCTCTAAGACGCTCGATAGTGCTCTCTTGAGCCTTGCGCACAACATCATAAATTTTTTGCAATTCCTTGTCTTTAAAACGCTGATCTTTGCTAAAACTAAAATCTGCTTCTTCAAAAAAGGCCGTGCGGGTGCGATCGGCACAATAACGCTTATATTTAATTCCCATATCTGCTAAGAAGAGATCCCCGTGCTTAAGATGCACGCTTGGACTAGGCAGAGCATGTGGTTTGGCAGCATTAGTATTGATTGCTACGATGGGCTCAAAACTTAAATCAAGTTCCCCTAGTCGCGTCAAAAACTCTTTGCTTTTGAATTGCAAATGGCGTTCGCTCTGTCCCTCCGCATTAACAAGATACTTGGCAAACTCCTCGAAGGCAGACACATTAAGTTGTTGGGCGCGCTTGAGCAAAGCGATCTCTTGTTCACTCTTGATTAGACGCTTTTTTCTATGGTAATCTGCCATGCCTACTAACTTCGTGTCTGGCAAACCCGCCAAGAGTCGTTCATGCGCTTGCACACTGATTTGGTTTTTGTCAAAATAAAGTTGTGAAGTTTTGCGTGCCAATGCAAGCACACTTGCCCACAGATCGGAGGATTCTAGCACTTCCACTCCCGCGCGCACATTTTGGCGCGCCTCTAGGGTGTAGCGCGCGTCCGTGATAAAAAAGGCGCGATCCTCTAGTTGCAAAAAGATGCCATGATCACAACTATAGCCACACTCAAAATATTGAGCGTTCTCATCTGTGCTGAAGTGTGCTTCCACGCCCTAACCCTGATCTTGAGGAATGGCCTGCGCTTGGTTCTCTTTGATCATCTTAAGCTCGGCCAAAATCTGCATCATCGCAATCAAAGCCACATGGTAACCAAAAGCCCCAAAACCTGTAATTACACCCGCACTCACAGCCCCAGTGTAGCTAGTTTTCCTGAACTCTTCGCGGCCAAAAATATTGCTCAAATGCACTTCAATCACGGGCATATCTGCAAGCATGATTGCATCGGCAATGGCTACAGAAGTGTGTGAAAATGCTCCTGAATTAATGATAATCCCCTCAAAATCACTCCCTACGCATTCTTGAATACGATCGATGATTTCACCCTCAAAATTTGTTTGAAAAAATTCTAACTCGAGATTGTTTTGTTTGGCAAAAGTTTCCATGTTTTCATGGATTTGATCTAGGGTAATAGGTCCATAGATTCTAGGGTCTCTATGTCCTAGCATATTCAAATTAGGTCCCTGTATCACCAAAATTTTCATTAAAACTCCTTGTAGTAGCTTGTAGTAGATAGTAGATTATAGCACAATTAGAGTCTGAAATTGTGCACGATCTTTTGAAGGTTTTGTGCGGTGAGCTCTAAGGCACTGATTTCTTGGCTGTTTGAGCTCATAGAAGTGGCTACTTCTTGCGCAATGTGTGCGATGCTGTTGATCTCACTGGCGATACGAGCGATGTCTTGATATTGACCCTTTGAATGCACTACAACGCTTTTGGCATCCTCTAAAGAGCTGGTTGCTTTGTTATAAATGGCTTCTAGGGCACAAGAAGCTTGGTTGGCATACTCTTGACTTTTATCAATCTCAGAACCCATGCTCTCTATGCTAGAGACTGATTTGCGAGTCTCATTTTGTATCAGCTTGATAACCTGATCGATTTCTTGGGTTGCATTGGTGGTGTGTTCAGCTAATTTGCGGATTTCATCAGCGACCACCGCAAAACCGCGCCCATGTTCGCCTGCGCGTGCGGCCTCTATGGCTGCATTGAGCGCAAGCAAATTAGTCTGATCGGCAATACCCTGTATGAGTTCAGCACTATGACCAATATTTTGAGCATGCTGGTCTAAAGAGTGAATCTGCTCTGCACTTTCAGAAGCCCGCTGAGTAATGAGTGCCATCCCTTGAGCCGTATTTTGTACGGCCTCTTTACCCTTTTGACTCAACTCCACACTTTGCAAAGAGTTTTCTTCTGTTTGAGCAATGATTGTGCTCACACCATCAATGCTTTTTTGCAAATGCTCCATTGTCTTGATGAGCTCGGCTGTCATATTTTCTTGTTTTGTAGCATTTTCTTGAGAGATACGAGAAAACTCTGAGGCTTGGGTGGATTTTTGGAAAATATCCATAGAGGATTGACGGATTTCTTGAATGATAGTTACCATAGATGTTTGCATGTGCTTAATTGCATCTAGGGCACTTCTCTTAAACTTGGTATGTATTTGATTAGAAAGATCGCCTTTGGCAATCGTGCTAATGATCTCTTTAATAAAGACGGGTTCAGCTCCCAAAGAGGCGTTCACATCACGCACTACGGCAAAGGCAATTCCCAATCCGATTACAAACACAATAAGAGTCAAACTCACCATTAGATAACTAAAATCTCTTGTGATACTTCTAGCTTTTGCTGTGAGGCGTTTGTTAAGCTCCTCTTCATGATCGATAAAGGCATTGATAGAGGCGAGCCACTTGACAATATTTTGTGCTAGACCTTGTTGCAAAAAATCTGCAACATGAACATTGCCAGCAAGCTTAAGATCAATAAGTTTATTGATTTGAGGTAGAGCTACAGCCTCAATGCCATTAATGGTTGCATAGAGACTCCTTTCTTGGTTACTGATATGGTTGGGAAAATGATTGAACATCACTTCCATTAACTTCTTAGCTTCTTGGTAATCCCCATGGAGTTTACGAATCAAGGCGATTTGTACCTCCAACATCTCTTTATCTTGCGTGATCACTACATCGCGCACAGCGATAGCGCGATCGTGCACACTGCCACGCATATTGATAGTGTAGCGTTGTTTTACGGCATTATAGTCAGTAATTTCTGTCAAGGTCTGGTTAATGGCACGCACACGAATCACCCCCACGACGCTCAAGATCACCATCAAAACGATGACGATTCCAAAACCCCCATAAAGCTTTTGGGACATCTTTAATCTATGCATCTCACCACCTTAAACACAATAGCAAGGCCTATTTTTTAATCTTTTCTATGGCATTCCTATAGCGATTGATATTGGCATCCGTGAGCTCCGTAACCAGTTTTTGCATCACCTTTGCGTATATGTCGTTGAGAATTTTACGAATTGCGTCATCTTTGTCTTTAATTAATTGCTTAGGATCAACTTGAGGGACTTGATCTCCATGGTAGCTATAGGTATGCGTAGTGGCCTGATCATTGCCTACATCCACACCAAAATTATGGATGATACGCCCTGTTTCAGGTTCAAAAAAATTAAACCAAACTGATCCGGAACTTTGATCAACCATCACATCCAAATCCTGCTTAGCTGGATCGCTAGTGTTCATTTTTACATCTTCTAAAACACCCACCCAACCGCTTAAATTTAAAACCGCCCAAGTCTTGCGTTTTTCTTCGGCTGTAAGGGCATCCTTGCTAGTAAAGCGCAAAACTTGATAACCGCGCTTTTGAAAGATTTCTTGTATCTGATTTAACAGGGCATCCTGAAATTTTTGAACATAGGGCTTGAGATTGTCGCTTACTTGCATGTGTGGAGCTAGCAAGCCCACAAAGCGGTTATTGATGGGCTCTTGGACAATATTAATAGGATAATTAAAATCTAAGAGCGTGTCGCCTACAATAGATTTAGGAGGTTTAGGCTTTTCTTGAGCACTAAGGGTACTGGAAGGCTGGGTAGTTTGCACATTCGGACCGGCGAGCAAAACCCCACAACCCCCCAATAATACCCATGAAAGCCAAACCTTCAGTTTTTTGCACACAATAAACTCCTAAAAAATAGTGCATAATTATAGCATGGTAATCCAAATATCCCCCCTCAAATTCTCATCTTCGTTCTAAATTGGTAATACGCGGATGTGTTCGTCTAAATGCTCTTGCAACACCCCTTCAATGGCAAATAAAGTCCCTGTAGTCGCGCTAGCACACCCATCGCACGCGCCCATATAGCGAATATACACATCCACGAAGCCCCCACCTTCTTTAATATCCAAAACTTCTAAATTTCCTCCATCCATCATGAGCATGGGACGAATATGCAGATCAATAGCGTTATCAATGGCTTTCACTTTTTGCACCATTGTCATGTCTGCAAAGGCCAAATCCCCACTCAAGGATTTTTGCGCCTTATCTTTGAGCTCTTGCTCGGCCATCTCTGCGCGCACATCTCTTAAAATGTCCACCAAATAATGCTCCCTAGCTTCATGCCCACCGGGTTTAACACAACTCTTGCAAAAGCCTCCCGCTTTGGTGTATTGGGTAATTTCCTCCACACTTTTGAGATCATTAAGGCGAATCACCTCTTTAATTGTACCTAAGCTCACCCGCGCGCATTCACAAACGATGATTTCACTTTCAAAATCCTCTGGGTTTTTGCCCAAATATTGTCCAGCCGCTTGCTTGATCACATCATAAGCCATCACCGAGCAGTGCATTTTTTGCCCGGGCACAGCAGGCACATCGGGGTGATCTCTTAAACCGCGTTCCACATCTAAATTTGTGATTTTGACGGCATCTTGTACGCGTTTGCCCAAACAGAGTTCGACCATCATATCCGAGCTAGCAATCGCCGTACCACAGCCAAAGCTCTTAAATTTCGCATCTATAATTTGATCGGTTTTGGGATCGACTAACCAATACAGGCGCACTGCATCCCCACACGCCTCCGCACCATAATCGGCAACAATGAGTTTAGCCCCCCTAGCCTGTGCCTCTTCCTCCGTAATAACCCCTAAATGTGTGGGATTGTCCATGCGTCTACTGACTTCTTTAGAATACGCATCCCACAAAGCCCCACCCAGTAAATTATTCTTTGCCATGTGATCTCCTTTTAAAACCCATAAGAGCTAGAAATATTACGCAGTCGTTTTACTGCCTTGTTGAAGACTTCGATCGTATAGTCGATCTCTTGGGTACTATTAAAACGGCTTAAAGAAAAGCGGATCGCGGTGTGGGCGAGTTCTTTATCTGCCCCAATGGCGACCATGACCGGATTGGCTTCTAAATCCTCGCTTGCGCACGCGCTCCCAGTAGAAGCAGCAATATTAGCGCGGTTCAAATCCCACAACATCGCCTCACCCTCAATTCCGCGCACGCTCACTAAGGTCGTGTTAGGTACGCGGTGCACACGATCCCCAATCACAAAGACATCTTGGATATTGAGCAACGCGTCTTCTAATTTGTCGCGCAATTCGCCCACAACTCTATGTTCATAATCCAAATGTTCTTGAGCCAAACGCATCGCCTCGCCCATGCCCACAATGTAGGGTACATTCAAAGTACCGCTACGCCGCCCGCGCATGTGTTCTCCTCCGTGTAAAAGCGGGGTAAGCTCCACACCAGAGCGGATATACAGCCCCCCCACTCCCTTAGGTCCATGAAATTTATGTGCAGAAAAAGAGAGAAAATCTACATGCGACTTTTGCACATCCACCGGGATTTTACCAATAGCTTGTACCGCGTCCGTGTGAAAAAGCACGCCCCTCTCCTTACACACCTCTCCGATTGCCTCAATGGGGAAAATAAGCCCAGTTTCGTTATTTGCCCACATTACGCTTACTAAGGCAGTCTTGTCTGTGATCGCCTCTTTGACCTGTTCTACACTAATTGTGCCCTGCGCGTTGATGGGCAAGTAAGTTACTTCCATGCCCACGCTCTCTAAGAATTCGCAAGTAGCGTGTACAGCCGGGTGTTCTACTTCTGTAGTAATGATGTGATTTTTGCCATGTTTTAAGAACGCGTCAAAATACATGGATTTGAGCACCCAGTTATTGCTCTCTGTGGCACAGGAAGTGATAATAATATCATCCTCATTGCGTGCCCCCACGCCCGCATAAAGTTTATCTAATGCTTCTAAGATCGCCGGGTGAGTCTCTGTACCAAACTTGTGCAAAGAATTAGGGTTGCCATAATGATCCCCAAAATAGGGCATCATCAAGCGTTCCACAGCCGGATCAACTCGGGTTGTGGCATTATTATCTAAATAAATTCGTTCCATCAAAAAATCCTAAAAGAAAGATAGAGTTTGGATATGCAAAAATCATTTTCATATTAAAGTGGATATACCACGCTATCCTTTGGCCAATCTTAAGGATTCTGCATAAGATCGATGAGTTGTTGGATACTTTGTTGCGCTTCCACAATTTCTTCTTCCTCTTGAAGCATGAAAGCCTCCATAGTGCTTTTCTTATCCATAGCCTCATCTAAGTCCCTATCAAAGCCCTGTTGGTAAGAGCCAATACGGATTAAGACCTCATTTTCTTTGAGCAGGGCGTAGAGTTTACGAAATTTGCGTGCAGACAGCATGTGCTCATGCGCGCTCACCTCCTTGCTCACCCTTGAGGCAGAGTTTAAAATATTAATAGGGGGGTAGATGCCATGATCGGTCAGCTCACGACTAAGTACTATGTGTCCATCTAAGATACTGCGTGCTTGATCAGCGATGGGATCAGAGAGATCATCACCTTCCACTAACACGGTGAAAAACGCCGTAATACTCCCTTTATTTTTCTCCTTGCCTGCGCGCTCCATTAGTTGAGGGAGCAAGGTCAAGGCTGAGGGGGGATAGCCCTTACTGGTGGGGGGTTCGCCCATAGCTAAACCGATCTCGCGTTGTGCCATTGCAAAGCGTGTGATTGAATCCATCATAAACAAAACATCATGGCCTTGATTTTTGAAATACTCAGCAACGCTCATCGCGCAGAACGCGCCGTATTTGCGCATTAAAGGGGAGTCATCGCTAGTGGCCACCACCAAAACCGTGTTTTCCAAATTGCCTTGCAGATTTTTATGAATAAACTCCGGAATTTCACGCCCCCGCTCGCCAATGAGGGCGATCACTTTAATAGGCGCGCTACACCCACGCACTATCATGCCCATCAGTGTAGATTTGCCCACCCCACTACCAGCAAAAATGCCTAGTTTTTGTCCCTTACCACAAGTAAGCAAGGCATCAATGCTCTTTACCCCCACCCCAAAGGGTTCATTAATCACGCCCCGATCAAGGGGTTTCATAGGCTCTACCATTACGGGCGCAAAGGCGTTTGCTTGCACAAAGCCTAATCCATCTAGGGGATTGCCCAGCGGATCGAGTACGCGCCCTAGCAAGCCCTCCCCTACTGGAAAACTCAAGCCCTCCTTGACAAAGAGGACGCGATCCCCCACCTTGCACCCCTCCACAAAGGAAAAGGGCGCAAAGCCAAATTGACTTTTTTCCACCACCACCACCATGCCTAAGCATTCCTTACCATCGCTGCGTTCTACCCGCACCACATCCCCCACAGAGGGCAAAAAACCCTGCACAAAAACCATATTGGGCAGAATTTTACACACCATGCCATAACGAGGAGAAAGATCACGACTGAGTTGTAGGCGGGCTTTGAGCGTTTCTAAGGACATTGACACCCCCAGTGTTTAATTATCGCTTAACACAGATTTAGCTAGAATGACCCCTTATTATACTCAAACCTGAGGAGTTATAGATGGTTTTAGAGACCAAAAAACTAGATGGGGCTAATGCACGCGTATATGCCAAGCCCTCCCTTGAAGATTTTAATCAAAAAGCACAAAAAATTGCCAAAAAGATCGCTCAAAAAACAAAAATGGATGGTTTTAGAAGGGGCAAAGTGCCTGTCGATATTATCAATCAACGCTATCAAGCTCAAATCCAAGAGGAATCCCAAAAAGAGCTTTTAGATTCTGTGCTCAAAGCAGGAGTAGAAGATCTCAAAATTACCCCTCAAGAAATGATGGGTAATCCAGCGATAATTAAGTTTGAAAAACAGGATCAGCATTTTGATATTGAGCTTAACATTGGTCTCAAGCCCCAAATCGATCTTTCTAATATTGAAACCTGTATCCCTAGCTTTTCTGTGGAGTCTATCACACCTGAGCAGGTTGAAGAACGCTTGGAACGCTTGGCCAAAGAGAAGGCTATCTTTTCTGACGCACCCGAGCATAGCAAAATTAGCGAGGGACAGGGCGTGGTGTTGGATTTTGAAGGTCTTTTAGAGGGAAAACCTTTTGAGGGTAATAGTGCTAAAGATTTTGCACTTATTGTAGGCGAAGGGCGTTTACTCAAAGATTTTGAAGAACAGCTTATAGGAATGCAAGCAGGGGAAGAAAAAAGCTTTTCTGTACATTTCCCTAAAGATTATGCAAACACCACTTTAGCAGACAAAAAAGCGGTATTCCATGTGAAAATTCATAAGATACAGAACCGAGAAATCCCCGCGATTGATGAGGCGTTTATTAAGGCGGTGCTTAACCAAGAAAAAGAACCCACTTTAGAAATGCTCAAAGACAGACTTAAAGATCAACTTTTTATGGAAGCCAAGATCAAGCTCTATAATCAAGGGCTTAAGGATCAGTTGGTGGAAAATTTAGAAAAGGCATTGGATTTTGACTTGCCTCATACGATTGTTGAGCAAGAGTTAGATCTAGTCTTACGCCAATCCTTACAGAATATGTCTAAAGAAGAAGTTGAAGAGTTGCAAAAAGATCCCTCTAAGGTGCAAGAAAAGCGAGAAAGTTTTAGAGAGAGAGTGCTCAAAAGTGTCAAGGTTACCTTTATTATTGACGCGTTGGCTAGACAAGAAAATATACAAGTAGACGACCAAGAGGTCTTTCAAACCCTCTACTACGAAGCAATGATGACCAATCAAAACCCTCAAAAACTCATCGAGTATTACGACAAGAATTTAATGCTCCCAGCTGTGAAAATGACCCTCATTGAGGATCGTCTGCTCACATTCTTACTCGATCGACAACTGGCTAAGGCACAGGCATGAATCATATTCCTTTTGTGATTGAGAAAACAGGGCGGGGGGAACGCAGTTATGACATTTATTCGCGCTTGCTCAAAGATCGCATTGTGCTTTTGAGCGGAGAGATCAATGATGGCGTAGCCTCTAGCATTGTTGCTCAACTGCTCTTTTTGGAAGCCGAAGACCCCGAGAAAGATATTAATCTCTATATTAATTCCCCCGGAGGCTCTGTAACTAGCGGGTTTAGTATTTATGATACCATGAATTATATCCACCCAGACATCTGCACGATCTGCATCGGACAAGCCGCTTCGATGGGCGCATTTTTGCTCAGTTGTGGGGCTAAGGGCAAACGCTTTTCTCTGCCCCACTCAAGGATTATGATCCACCAGCCACTAGGGGGCACACAGGGACAAGCGAGCAATTTAGCCATTTACACTAAAGAAATTTTACGCCTAAAAGATTTGCTCAATCAAATCATGGCGACTAATACCGGTCAACCCTTAGAGAAGATCGAGCAAGACACCGATCGCGATTTTTTCATGAGTGCGTTAGAAGCCAAAGAATACGGGATTGTGGACGAAGTGTTGATCAAGAGCTCTAAACAGGCATAAAATGGCAATTTTGAAGGTTTTACAATATCCTAATAAGAAGTTACGCACGCGTTCTAGTGAAGTACGCGCATTTGATGCGGAATTACACGGCTTTTTAGAGGACATGTATGAAACCATGTTGGCGCGCAAGGGCATCGGTTTAGCTGCCATTCAGGTAGGCGTGCCCAAGCGTATTCTCATTATCAATCTGCCTCGCGAAGAAGACGAAACTCAACATCCAGAAGATCGCCTAGAAATCATCAACCCCGTGATCACCCACACGGAGGGAAGCATTCTATGGCGTGAGGGGTGTTTGTCTGTGCCCGAGTTTTACGAAGAGATCGAAAGACATGCTAATCTCACTCTAGCCTATCAAGACCGCCACGGAGAGTCTAAAATGCTACAGGCTAGCGAGTTGTTGAGCGTAGCAATCCAACATGAAATGGATCACCTCAACGGAATTTTATTTGTGGACAAGCTATCCATGCTCAAACGCAAGAAATTTGAAAAGGAATTTAAAAAAGCTCTCAAGAGTGAGGATTAATGCGCGCCCAAGCGCATGTCAACACCCTTTATTGCGCCACCATGCACGGGGCGAATGCTAAAATTGTAGAGGTGGAGGGGAGCTTTAGCCGTGCCCTGCCCGCCTTTGTGATCAGTGGGCTAGCTAATAACGCTATTCAAGAATCCAAACAACGCGTACAAGGCGCGTTGCATAATAATGGCTTTACCCTCCCCCCCTTAAAAATTACCATCAATCTCTCCCCCTCCGATCTGCCCAAAAGTGGGAGTCATTTCGATCTGCCTATGGCACTCTTGGTCGCCTTGCAGAAAAACCCCTTAAAACATACTTGGTTTGCCTTTGGGGAATTGGGTCTAGATGGCAAGATCAAGCATAGTGATAGCATTTTCCCCATGCTCTTAGACATTGCCCTGCAAGCCCCTAACGCCCATGTGATCTTGCCTCAAGGCGGACAAGAACTCTTTAGTTTGATTCCTAATCTCCATCTGCACTTTGTGGAGCATTTAAACCAAGCCCTAGAGCTCATCACCCAAGATAGCCAAGAGTCCTGCACACATATCCCCTACCTCCCCTTTGAAAGTTTAAATATTGGCAACACGCCCTATTACTACACGCATGATTTTGCTCTAGATTTTACCGATGTGCGTGGGCAGGAGCGCGCCAAACAAGCCGCTTTAATTGCTGCTGCTGGGATGCATAATATCCTCTTAGAGGGTAGCCCTGGCTGTGGAAAAAGCATGATTGCCAAGCGCCTACGCTATATTTTACCCCCTAGTTCTCTAAGCGAAATGATCGCCTCCATTAAACTACGCGTTTTAAGCCAACAAGAGAGCGATTACACCCCATTAAGGAGCTTTAGACATCCTCACCAAAGCGCGTCTAAGTCTAGCATTTTAGGTTCAACTCAGTCTAATCAGCCTAAACCCGGAGAGATCGCTCTAGCCCATAACGGGGTTTTATTTTTTGATGAACTTCCCCATTTCAAAAAGGACATTTTAGAAGCCTTGCGCGAGCCGATGGAAAATAACCAGTTGGTGATTTCAAGAGTTACGAGCAAAATTAGTTACGACACTTCTTTTCTTTTCGTGGGAGCGATGAATCCCTGCCCTTGCGGGAATTTGATGGATAATTTTAAGGTCTGCCGTTGTTTAGAAAGAGACATCATCGCCTATAAAAACCGCTTGAGCGCGCCCTTTTTAGAGCGAATCGACCTTTTTGTGCAGATGAGTCCTACAGAAGTGGGCGCGCAAAGCACGCACAGCTCCGCATCCATGCACCAGCAAGTTTTAGAGGCTTTTAAAATGCAAAAATCCAGAGGACAAACATGTTTAAATGGCAAGTTGAGCGAACAAGAGATCGCTAAGTTTTGCCCTTTGGATTCGCAAGCGCAACATATTTTAGATCAAGCCATTTTGCGCTATGGATTTTCTGAGCGCGTGATTGAGCGCACCAAAAAGGTTGCGCGCACTATCGCCGATTTAGCAGGTTCTAGCGTCCTTGAAAAGGCGCACATTCTGCAGGCACTCCAATTTAGAAAGGTTTAGCATGCAAAAATACCATTTTACCGGGCTAGATTGCCCTGATTGTGCCAACAAATTAGAGAACGCGCTCAACAAACAAAGTTATGTCCAAGAGGCGCGTGTGGTTTTTAATACCAACACGCTCTATCTTAAGACCCAAGACATACCCAAAGCCCTAGCCCTCATCAAACAACTAGAACCCGAGATGGAGCTCTCTGAGCAAGTACAAAGCGAGTCCAAACCCAGCGCGACACCTTTACTAATCAGTATCGTGCTTTACTTGATCGCAGTGGCCACCATCCACTTTAGTACCCAAAATTGGGCACTTTATTTAAGCTATGCAGTCTTAGCAGGCGTGTATGTGGTGGCGGGCAAAGATGTCTTTTTGGGCGCACTGCGTGCCATTAAAAATAAACAATTTTTTGATGAAAACACTCTCATGCTCAGCGCTACCATCGCTGCCTTTGGCGTGAAAGCGCACGAAGAAGCGGTATCTATTATGGTTTTTTATGCCGTAGGGGAGTTTTTACAAAAATTGGCGATTGCGCGCTCTAAACAATCCCTGCACGCACTCTTAGATGTCGCGCCTAATCGCGCCGTGCGTAAAGTAGGGCAGGAATTGCAAGAGGTTGAGCCCAGCGCGCTAGAAGTTGGGGATATTGTGCTGGTCAAAGTGGGCGAGAAAATCCCTACCGATGGCGTGGTACTCAGTGGGGAGAGCTTGCTAGATCAAAAAGCTCTCACAGGGGAGTCTCTACCGGTCAATGTCAAGGAACACAGCGCGGTGTTAGGGGGAAGTATCAATCTTAAAGGGGTGCTAGAAATCCAAGTCAGTAAGCTCTATGCAGATTCTTCGGTGGCTAAAATCGTGGATTTAGTCTCTAATGCCGTGAGTCAGAAATCCCAAACCGAGAAATTCATCACTACTTTTGCGCGCTATTACACTCCAGCGGTGTTTGTGATTGCCCTACTCATTGCTCTTGTCCCTCCCTTGCTAGGGCATGGAGATTTTGATACTTGGATTTATCGCGGACTCTTTGCTTTGATGGTGAGTTGCCCTTGTGCGCTGGTGATCTCTGTGCCTTTGGGGTATTTTGGAGGCGTGGGGGCGGCTAGCCGTGCGGGGATTTTGATTAAAAGCGTGCAAACTCTGGAAGCACTTAGTCAGGTGAAAAATATTGCCTTTGATAAGACGGGCACTTTGAGCAAGGGAGAGTTTAATGTGGTAGATGTCGTGCCCATCGCACCCTTTAGCAAAGAAGATGTGCTCACCCATGCCGCTTGTGCACAAATTCTCTCCACTCACCCCATTGCGATCTCCATTCAAAAAGCCTATAAACGCCAATGCCAGCACGAGGTCAAAGACTACCAAGAGATCGGCGGGCTAGGCGTGCAGGCTAGCTGCCACTCCCACCTCATCATCGCGGGCAATGATAAAATGTTACACAAATACAACATTCCCCATGACACCTGCAGTTTAGAGGGCACGATCGTGCATGTGGCTGTGGATGGGCAACATGTGGGCTATATTGTGGTGGCAGACACGCTTAAAGACAATGCTAAAGAGTGTTTAGGCGCGCTCAAACATGCAGGTATTGAACACATGTGTATTTTGAGCGGAGATCACGAATACAGCACTAAGCGCGTGGCAACAGAATTAGATTGCCCCTATTATGCAAACCTCTTGCCTGAGGACAAACTCAACGCCTTTAAGGAGTTCCAAGCCCAGCATACTCATAAGAGCATGTTTGTGGGCGATGGAATCAACGATGCTCCCACGCTTGCGTGCGCGGATGTGAGCATGAGTATGGGGAGTGCGAGCCAAATTAGCAAGGAGAGTGCGGATATTGTGATCACTAATAACTCTTTGCAATCCGTGCTCAAAGTCTTTAAGATTGCCAAGAAGACCAAGCGAATCATCATTGAAAATATTGTCTTTGCGCTAGGAATCAAGGCAATGTTTATTGTCTTGGGCTTTTTTGGAATCGCTACGCTTTGGGAAGCGGTCTTTGGAGATGTAGGCGTAACCTTGATCGCACTAGCTAATTCTATGCGCACGATGCGTATCTAAAAGAGTAGTCTTGATCGAACAAATTTGGGACGCGCTCAAGTTAGGCGTGAGCGAATACGAGTTTAAAACCTATATGCGCCTCTTGCACTACGATGCGCATGCCTCTAAGGCGGATCTGCTCATCTTTTATGCCCCCAATGTGCTCATGTCCCATTATATGAGCGCAAAATACTGCGCCCTCTTAGAAAATAGCATTGGCGCACACAGAGGCTATAAAGTCCAAGTGCGCATTTTACCCCCCCATGCACAGCCTGCTAGCCCCCCCAAGCCCCTTATTCTGGCTCAAAATAACCCCACCCTCAATCCCGCTTTTTGTTTTGATACCTTAGTAGTGGGGGCGTGTAACCAAATGGCGGTTAAAATCGCCACTCAAGTTGCGCGCCAAGCTGGAGTCTATAATCCTGTGCTTTTCTTTGGGGGCGTGGGTTTGGGTAAAACCCACTTGCTCAACGCCATTGGCAATCACGCCTGCGATCGGCTTAAAAGTGTGCTCTATGTTACCGCCGAACAATTTTTAAACGATTATATTCTGCGTCTCAATAGTCGTAGCATGGATAAATTCCAAGAAAAATACCGCTCTTGTGACTATCTCTTGATTGATGATGTGCAATTTTTTGCCGGTAAGGAAAAGGTGCAGGAGGAGTTTTTTCATACTTTTAACGCCTTACATGCTCAAAACAAGCAAATTGTGATGACCTCAGACAAACCTCCCAAAGATATTAAGGGGCTAGCCCAAAGACTCCTCTCACGCTTTGAAATGGGCATGCTAGCTAGCGTGCATCCTCCAACCTTAGAAACCAAGATTGCCATCATCGAGCAAAAATGCGCTCAAGATCAGATAGAACTCCCTCAAGAGGTGTTGCACTATCTAGCTAGCCATTTAAATGAGAATATTCGTCAAATCGAGGGCACACTCTTAAGACTAAATGCACACGCCACTCTTAACCACCAACCCATTAGCCTACAAATGGCACAAAGTGTGGTGCAAGAAACTACCAAAGAACGCGCCCAAGAGATCAGCTTAGATCGTATTTTAAGAGTGGTCGCCTCTACCCTCAATCTCAAATCTTCTCAAATTCAGAGCAACGCGCGTACGCGCCAGATCAGTTTGGCTAAAAAGAGCGTGATCTATCTAGCCCGCCAGCTTACTCCCAATTCCTCCAGCGCGATCGCGGAATTTCTAGGGCTTAAAGATCATAGCGCAGTGAGTAAATCTTTACGGCTGATTCAAAAGACTATGTTAGAAGACACACAAATAAAACTCCTCCTAGAAGAGATGGCGCACAAGATACAAACCCATAACTAGCTATGTTATAATAGCTTGCTTATTCATCTTCTCTTCAATAAGGCAAATGATGCACTCTTATATGGGCGATAAAATCAAAGTACTCAAAGGACTTGAGGCGGTCAGAAAACGCCCGGGCATGTATATTGGCGACACCGGAGTCAATGGCCTACACCACATGGTTTATGAGGTGGTGGATAATGCAGTCGATGAGAGCATGGCAGGCTTTTGCGATCGCATCAAGGTAACTTTAAGCCAATATGGATCGTGCATTGTAGAGGATAATGGGCGCGGAATCCCTGTAGATATTCACCCTACAGAGGGAATCCCCGCAGCTACGGTGGTGCTCACCATCCTACACGCCGGGGGCAAGTTCGATCAAGAAAGCTATAAGGTTTCAGGAGGCTTGCATGGAGTGGGAGTGAGTGTGGTCAATGCGCTCTCTATTAAGCTCATCATGACTATTTATAGAGAGGGGCAGATTTACCGCCAAGAATTTGAAAAGGGAATTGCTACCACCCCCCTAGAAGTGGTGGGCACCACTAAAAAGCGCGGGACCACGATCGAGTTTTTTCCCGATCCAGAAATTATGGAAGTGATCCAATTTGATAGTGCGGTGCTCAAACGCCGTTTTCAAGAAATGGCGTATCTGAACAATAAAATTACCCTAGAGTTCCATGACCAGCCTGCCCAAGTGCATGAAAGTTATCACTATCAAGATGGCTTGAAACAATTTATTATAGATAGCCAAAAAACTCCCCTCATTTCTGAGATCATCGCTTTTAGCGCGCAGGTGGAGAGTATGGAAGTGGAGGTCGCTCTAGCCTATAATGAAAGTTATGAAGAGCAAACCTTCAGCTTTGTAAATAATATTCGCACCACAGAGGGAGGCACACATGAGAGTGGATTTAAAATGGGCTTGAGTAAAGCCATTTTAAATTACATGCAAGAGAACAATAGCAAAGAAAGCTCTAGTATTGTGCAAGAGGATGTTAAAGAGGGTTTGAGCGCGATCATTAGCCTTAAACTTTTAGACCCACAATTTGAGGGACAGACTAAAGCCAAACTGGGGAGCTCTTTTGTGCGCCCTATCATCGCCAAACTGGTCTATGAAAAGGTGGCTAAATACTTTGAAGAAAACCCCAGTATCGCTAAGGCGATTGTGCAAAAGGTGCTTTTAGCCGCTCGCGGGCGTGAGGCTGCCAAAAAGGCGCGCGAGATCACGCGTAAAAAAGATTCTTTGAGTGTAGGCACTTTGCCGGGCAAACTGGCTGATTGTCAGAGCAAAGACCCCAAAGAGTGCGAACTCTACTTAGTAGAGGGAGATAGCGCAGGAGGCTCTGCCAAGCAAGGCAGGGATCGGGCTTTTCAGGCGATTTTGCCTTTAAGGGGTAAAATTCTCAATGTAGAAAAAGCGCATTTGGGAAAAATCCTCAAATCTGAAGAAATTAAAAACATGATCACTGCCTTTGGATGTGGGGTGGGCAAGGAATTTAACTTAGAAAAATTGCGCTACCACAAGATTATCATCATGACAGATGCAGATGTGGATGGGAGTCATATCCAAACCTTGCTAATGACTTTTTTTTTCCGCCATTTAAAACCTTTGATCGAAAATGGGCATGTGTATATCGCCCAACCTCCCTTGTACCGCTTCAAGAAAAAGAAGATCGAGCGTTATTTGCGTGATGAGCGCGAACTCAACCACTTCTTGATCGAACATGGAATTGATAGCATGGACATCGAGGGCATAGGGCGTAATGACTTGCTAGATTTGCTTAAAACCTTGAGCGCGTATCGCTCGATCTTACAAGAGCTAGAAAAACGCCCTATTTTAATGGAAGTGTTGCGCTACTTAGTCGAGCATGACATAGAGGGCTTGAGTTTCCCTACATTGGCTGAACGCCTAGAGGTACTTTTGCAAGACTTGCAATACCGCATTTTGACCAAACAGGTTTTTGAGCAGGGCGCGCATTTCTTTGTGCAAACTGCTTTAGGGCTTGTGGAGGTTAATATTGAAGAAAGCTTACTTCAAGACGCGTTATTTTTAGAGGCCAAGTCATTATTTGCGCGCATTAGTGAAATTGATACAGAGGTCTTAGGCATGGACGCGTTGGACTTTTTGCACAAAGTAGAGCAGAGTGCGAAGACAGGGGCCTATATCCAACGTTATAAGGGCTTGGGCGAGATGAATCCCGATCAACTTTGGGAAACCACGATGGCACTAGAAAATCGCGCTCTTTTGCGGGTGTCTTTAGAAGATGAGGCAAAAGCCGATGAGGCCTTTAACCTGCTGATGGGCGATGAGGTCGAACCTAGACGCGAATACATCCATACGCATGCCAAGAATGTCAAGCATTTAGATGTGTGAATCTAAGAGCGCACTTGCTACAAGCTCGCCTAAAAGTATGCTGGTGCATATTTGTTGCTCGGTGGATAGCCATTATTTCCTCCAAGAGCTCCAAAAGCTCTACCCAGACACCCGCTTAATGGGCTTTTTCTATAATCCCAATATCCACCCTTATGAAGAGTATCTTTTAAGATTGCAGGATGTCAAACGCTCATGTGCGCGCTTGGGGATTTCTCTTATAGAAGGCGATTACACTCTGCAAGATTGGTTAGAAGCCATCAAAGGCTTAGAGGAGGAGAGGGAAAAGGGGGCGCGGTGCAATGTGTGTTTTGATGTGCGTTTGGAAACTAGCGCGCAAATGGCACTTATGCTAGGGGTGAATCATTTTAGCACTACATTACTCTCTAGCCCCATGAAAGAACAGGAAGTTTTAAGAAAACAGGGGGGGACGATTGGAGAAAAATATGGCTTGGAATTTGTCTATCTGAATGTGCGCGCGCAAGGGGGGGTAGAAAAACAAAACGCTCTAGCCAAGAGAGATAAGCTTTATCGGCAAAATTATTGTGGGTGTAAGTTTGCTCTTAATACTCAAAGAGAAGCGCAAAATAAACCATGTATGGAGCTAATAAGCTCCCTAGACAAACAAATCCACCCGGCTAGCATTGCCCAACGCTTAGAACTCTTTGCCCAAAGGGACAAATTAGAGTTACAGGAGCAAAATTACCACTTATTGCAACAAAGTTTACAAACCTACTTGCTTTTAAGGGGAGTGGTGCGCATGGGCAATAAAACTCTTAAGAGTCTTATCTTAAAGCGTTCCATGTCTAAAAAGATCACCCTCAAAGATTTAGAAGTGCACACCATCACGCTAAAGTCTACCCTTGCTGAAGAAATTCTGGGGGCGCGCTATTCAATCCCTATTGAGGATACGCGCATTGCGCTAGGGTTGAGTGTGAAAGATGAAACTCTATTTTTGGACACTAAAGGCACAGCGCGCTTGTTAAACGCGCCTTTAAAACCCCTTGAACAGCTTACGCTAAGTTATGCGCAAGAACTCTATATCCGTGAAAAACTTGTAGGAGCGGAGAGTATCCAGCCTATTGTAATCATTCAAGACCTCGATCTTCTCAAAAACGCTCATTCTCCTATCATTTTAGAGATTGTCGCAGAGTTTTTTACCCATAAAAATTTTTATCTTTTAAACTGAGTTGCCCCCTTAGGGGCTTGTGAGAAATTAAGAGTGGCGACCTTGAGGGGCATCTCCTCTAGGATTGCCTGCTGGGGCTTGTGCGTGGGGTGCGCCTCTCATTTGCTGGCCTCCCATTTGTGCATGATCGCCTCTCCCATGGGGTGTTTGGCCTGGTTGTTGGAAGTTGCCCATGTGTTGGGGGTGTCCCATATGGTGGGGGTGATTCATATGCGCATGGTTACCCATGGGAGAAAATCCGCCCATATGTGCGTGGTGGTGTTGGAAACCACCCATAGGGAATCCACAGAAAGGCACAAAGCCACATACAAACATGCCACAAACAGGGGGGAAACCATGAAAGGGCATCCCAAAACCGGCATGGTTAAATCCGTGTGCAGCCCCGTGTTGGCCAAAAGGCATTTGGCCTTGGAAATTACCTGCGTGAGCTCCAAAGTGCGCGTTAGGGTTGGCATTTTGGAAACCTTGTGCATGGGGGGCCTCTTGGGAAGCTTGGGCATCAATACCTAGCATAGAGATGAGCGCATCCCTAATTCCTTCAAAGTTTTCTAGTTTTTTAGGGAATTTAAGAGTAAGAACTTCTTGTTTGCTTTCTTTACTGTAAGCGATTTTCATCTCTGTGAGATTCAAATCCTGCACCTGCACCTCTGTAGCGTTTTGAACGCCTTCTTTTTCAAGTAGTTTAATCACATTGTTAATCTGTTTGGAGTTTAGAATCTCCATCGCGTGTTTTTTGTCCATTTGGACTCCTTTTAACAAATTTTAAAGACATGCACATGCTATTTAAAATAGACTTAATTAATTATTAAAATAATATTAGTTTATTCTTAAATAAAATGCAAGTAGCGTTAAAAAATACCCAATTAAAATCAGAATAGAATTAAAGGGTAATTTTTAGGGTATCAAATCATCTTTAAAAGTATGAAGAATTAATGGAGTTTTATAAAGGAATATTAAGCAAGCTGATGCAAGAAACCCTTGACATTGTCCGTATGGTGCAATCCTTTTAAAGATAATTCTTGGGTGATTTGAGAACAATAACTCTCATCAGTCAAAAACATATCGATCTTTTGGGCCATTTCTTGTGGAGTTTGTACAAAGAAATCATCATGAAAATCTTTAGCAGAATCCATTGTTGCAATAAAAGGGATGCATAGCTGCACACTTTGCATTAACAATACGATAGAGATTTCAAGATTGGAGGCATTTAGCAATAATTTGGCCTTGCTTAGGAGCTTATACATCTCTTGACGATTGGGCGTGTAGAAAAAGTGAACTGGTTTTTGACCATGTGCGCGCTCTAGGTCATGGCGGAGTCGTTGCAAGTGCCCTAAAGTCTGATGAGTGTTAACAGAACCTGCAAGCACTAGGGGAAGTGAGACATGACTTAAATAATAACTTTTGAGTACAAAATCTTGCCTACTCTCAGGAGAGAAATCGGCTACATTAACCATGAATGGTTCTGCAAGATTTTCAGGCAAGGAAACCGATTCTAAGAATGGGGCTTGTATGGTCTCTATCAAGTCAGCTGTGCGCGTGCAAAGGGGCTTGAGATAATGGTAGGCGCGGCTATTGGGAGATAAAAACACGCATGAATAAGCCTTCAATCTTTCTTTGAGCTTGAGGCGATCTAAGTAGGGGAGAGATCCTCTTTTCTTAAGACCTAGCATGCTTAAGCCAACTTTGATCACCTCTTTAAGTAGTCGTTTGCGTGAAAAACAAGCGGTCATAAATGCGTGTTCCTCATGGATTCGCAACGCTTTTTTAGTTGCTTTACAGGTGGCCAAATGGGGCAATAAAAGGTCTGTGCTCCAATTTAAAAGCCCCACATTGATCAAAAGGTCGCAAGGAAAGTTGAGCGCAAAATCCTGATAAGCTTGGGTTTCTCCGGTATAAATCAGAGCATTAGCCACAATGGCAAATGGAATAACAAATAAATTTGATTCTATTTCTATGGCTTGTTTTTCTACACCTCCGCTGTAGACTGCATGACTAGGGCCTGCTTTTTGAAAAGTGGCATCTGTGATTACATACACTTTATGCCCTTCTTTGGCAAGAGTTATAGTAAAATCATAGTTGATCAGTGCCGGGATGGTTTGCGATGGATAATACTGAGAGGTGCAAAAGAGGATAGTTTGTAAACCCATGTATTACCTTAACTTAAATATGGCTTATTTGCCGATCTTAGATTGTTTTTGTTTAAAATCGCCTTGTATTATAAAAATCATCATTGAGGAAGTTTATGGTCAATTTAGATTGGAATAATTTAGGTTTCGAGTATGTCAAAACGGATTTTCGTTTTGTGGCGCATTACAAAGATGGGACATGGTCAAGTGGCGATCTCATTGAGGACAATCAAATAGCCTTACATGAGGCTTCTCCTGCTTTGCATTATGGCCAACAATGTTTCGAGGGTCTGAAAGCCTATCGGTGGAAGGATGGCTCGATCAATTTATTCCGTCCTGAAGAAAATGCCAAGCGACTTCAAGAATCTTGCCATCGTCTCTTTATGCCCCCTGTGCCGGTTGATTTGTTTCTCCATGCGTGCACCCAAGTGGTCAAGGCTAATGCAAAATGGGTGGGTCCTTATGGATCAGGAGCTACCTTTTATTTACGCCCCCTAGTGTTGGGTGTGGGAAAAGGATTAGGTTTGCGCCCAGCTCCTGAATACATGTTTGTTGTTTTTGGATCGCCAGTAGGATCTTATTTTCAAGGCGGGATGCGCCCGGCTAATTTTATTGTTTCTGAGTTTGACCGCGCTGCGCCTAAGGGCACGGGAGCAGTCAAAGTAGGGGGTAATTATGCAGCGAGTTTACTCCCGGGAAAATTAGCCAAGGAGCAAGGTTTTAGCGATTGCGTCTATCTTGATCCGGCTACTCACACTAAGATCGAAGAAGTGGGTGGGGCAAATTTCTTTGCTATTTCTAAAAAAGAAGTTTTTGTTACCCCCGCTTCCCCCTCGATTCTACCCAGTATTACGCGCAGATCTTTAGTCTACCTTGCTAAGGAAAACTTAGGGCTAGAAGTGGTGGAGGGCGATGTTTTCATCGATGCTTTAAAAGATTACAGCGAGGCGGGGGTGTGTGGGACAGCAGCAGTGATTGTCCCTGTGGGTGGCATTTCTTATCAGGGTCATTTGCATGTTTTTAATCAGGAAAAGGCTGGCCCTATCACCCAAAAACTTTATGAAACTTTAGTGGGTATGCAACTTGGTGATCTGAGAGCACCCCAGGGCTGGATTACTAGAGTTGTTTGATTAAAGTTACCAACCCCCATTTAACTTTCTAAACCTAGAGTTTGTGGGGATAAGTGCGATCGTTAGCTCATTTTTTATTTTTAAATTGTCATGTAAGAATAATAAAACATACGCGTTAAATGGTCTTACTGGGCGTGCTATTAAAATATCTAGGTGCAGATAGTAACAGATTTTACGCACAAGTGGGCTTTGATTATTTTAATGTCACCTAGAATGGCATGATTAGCTGTTCCCAATTCTATCAAAGACTTAGTCTTGTAGCAGAAACCAGTAATGTTTAAGCAACACTAATCTCTATGGGGTTAATATACAGGTAGGCTATAAACAATTCTTTGGCAAAAAGAAACGCTGGGGACTGCGCTATTATGGCAGTTTTAGTTATAATGCAGGAGGGAGTAGCAGTAAAGCAAACTATGGGATCAGCAATTTTGTTTATGGAGTGGGTGTAGATAGTTTGTATAACTTCTTTGAAAGCAAGGGTTATAACACCACAAGTGGAATTTTCTTAGGCTTGATCCTAGTGGGAAGCTCATGGACAATTGATAGCAAAGCATTAGCAACGACTTTGAATACATGCAAGAGTAACAAGACTTGTAAACTACAGATGGGACAAAGTTATTTCCAACTGCCTTTAACCTTTGGTTTTAGAACAAACATAGGCAAACACAATGGCTTTGAGATCGGCACGCGCATTCCTTTGTTGCCCATGCCTTATTACTACGCTTCTATGGCTACAGATTATGCAGAAATGGGAACTTACAAGCAACAAATAGGCTTTAGACGCAATGCTTCGGTGTATTTTAACTATGTGTATAATTTTTGATCTCACAAGTCAGAATTTTAGTTTAATCTTTTTGTCTGCATACTCAAATGTCCATACGAGCTAAACTATTAAACTATAAATAATATACATCATTTAAAAAGTAGTTCTGTGTTTAAAAGCTCTTTGCGTGGCTACTCTGTCAGCTGGAAGATCAAGAAGAAGGCAAGCACTATGTTTTCAAGCTAAGAGAAGATGTCTATTTTAGCGGTGAAGAGAAATTTAATACGCAGGCGGTCAAGGCGAAATTTGATGCAGAATTTAGAGCGCAACACTTGGCTAAAAACTCGCCGATGCGTTGATTAATTGCAAAGTGGTCAATCCTTATGCCATCGCACTCACCCACTGGGCTTGGTATGCCCGCATTGTGCGCTCCATTATGCTCAGTCTGAAAAATAAAGAATATGTTCTGGTGAGCAAGATGTGCGGGGCTTTAGGGGTGGAAAGTTTCAAGAAAAACATGCTCAGACCCATCTTAGCCCAGTGTGTGATTGTCGCCACTTTAGACATTGGGCATGTGATGTTGCATATTGCAGGCTTGAGCTTTTTGGGGCTTGGTGTGAAATCTCCCACATCTGAGTGGGGCATCATGATTAGCGATGCCAAGGATTTTATTTTTACTTATCCTGAGCTCATTTACTATCCGGGTGTGGCGTTGTTCTTGTATGTGATGAGCTTTAATATCATTGGGGATTACTTACGTGACAAATTAGATGGGGCAAGGTGGTGGAAAATGCCAAAACTCAACATTAATATCCGTATCTCTAAAGAAGGGAGTGAATTTCTTAGGGCTGACTTTAGCCTAGAGCCTGCCAAGATTACCGCCATGCTAGGCAAGAGCGGAAGTGGAAAGAGTTTAAGCGCGACTTCTATTTTTGGCTTTATCGCCTATGGTTTTGAGGGGGGCGCGCAAGTAAATCTAGGCAATAGGCCCTATAATCCGCGCGCTTTAAGCATGATCATGCAAAACTCGCGCACTGCCTTAACACGCTCATGACGCTCAAATCCCATGCCATAGAGAGCTTAAAAGTGTTGGACAAATGGGATAGCTCTGGTATGCAACGCATCTACAAGGCCTTAGAAGATGTATGCTTGAATTCTAGCATCTTGAACAAATACCCCTTTGAGTTGAGCGGCGGCATGTTGCAACACGCCATGATCGCCCTAGCCCTGCTCAAAGAGCCCCAATTCATCATCGCTGATGAGCCCACTACCGATTTGGACCTCATCACGCAAAGCAAGATTCTAGAGCTCCTCCTAGAGCTCAAAGACAAAAAACAGGCGGGATTTTTGCTCATCACCCATGATTTTGGTGTGGTAAAAAAAATCGCCGATCATGTCTTGGTGATGAGTGAAGGGCGCATTGTACAAAGGGGAAGTGTGCAAGAAGTCTTTGAAAAACCCCTGCATGTGCAAACCAAACTATTCATAGAGGCGTACAAGAATTTTGGAGGCGAGGCATGCTAGCCCTAAATCTCCCAACTTCACCACAGCTATGAAGTATTTTCTTTGGTAAAAAGAGCTATTCGGGCGTACTTAAGGATATTTCTTTTGAGCTTGAACAGGGGCAGGCACTAGGGCTTATGGGGCTCTCTGGCTCAGGAAAGAGCACTTTGGCTAACATTATCATGGGCTTCATCAAGCCCATGTAAGGAAAAATTGAATTTTTTGGCAAAGCGTGCAAATGGAGACTTTAGAAAAAAGGCGCGCCTTTTACAAGCAGGCCCAAATGGTGTTTCAAGACCCCATTAGTGGCGTGAATCCAACTTTGAACGTCTTTGAGGCGCTCGCTGAGCCCTTGGTAAATCCGCTTAACATTGCAGATACAGAGTTGAGCTTACGCATTGAGAGAGCATGCGAAATGTTCCATATCGCCAAAAATACCTCCACCAACACGCGGTTTTGCTAAGCGGAGCACGATCTGCACTTGACTAAAGCCTTTTGCAATGAGATTATCTTGCTAGATGAGGGGAAATTGGCGTATCTTGCCCACTCAGTCTTTTAAAGCCCACTAGCAAGGATTTAATCCAAGCGGTAGATGAAACTACAAACTTTGTGCTAATGTGTGCTTAGTTACCCTCCAATCCCCTTACCAACACCTTTGTATTTCCTAAATGATCAATGTCAATGACACATCTTAAACCATGATAATCCTCTAAATCAAAGCGCAGGGGCATGAGCAGTTCATGGAGTTTTTGATCTAACCCGCTCATACCCAACCCTTCATTGAGGGCGTTTTGGATTAAAAAGCGTTTGGCTTCTTGGCTAAACTCTAGGGCACTCCCTGCTTTAAAAAATTCCTCTTGGAAGGGTTTTAAACGCCGATCTAAGAGTTCTGTGAGCATGTCAATATCCACAGGCTCAAAGATCACACGCACGCAGAAACGGCGTAAAAATTCGCGCTTCATGCCACATTCTATTAAATTTTCATTAGTGATTTTGGGAAGTTTTTGATGGAGAGTTTTGTTATTTTTCCATAATTTTTCAAAATGCCCCAAGACAATAAAGAGCATGTGATCGGTTTTTAAAGAGATGGTTTGTTTATTGCTCCCATTTCCATACTCAAAGGACACTATCCCCTTTTCAATGACCTTTAAGAGTTCATTTTGCACCCCCTGTCTCCACTCCTTGTCATGCCAACTCCCCTGTCCTAACTTGTCAATCTCATCTAAGACCAACACCCCTTGCTCAGCTTTTTCTATATTTTTATCCGCATTGCTATAGAGGGTAGCAAACATTTGGTTGGTTTCATTGCCAATATAGCCTGTAGGGGTGAAAGCAGCTGCATTGGCAATACAATAAGGAATGTCTAAATACTTGGTTGCCATTTCAATTAAAAAAGTCTTGCCACTACCTGAAGGGCCTATACAAATGGCATTGGCTTTTTCTAAGTCAGATTGTCCTTGAATGCGTTTATAGTGATCGCTAAAAACCAAACTCATTTGTTTTTTAGCTTGCTCTTGACCGATCACAAATTGATCCAAATAAGATTTAATGGCTTTGGGGGCGTATTTGTCTTGGGGGTTTGGTGGTTTTAAAGAGGGTTCGGGGGATGGGGGGGATATTCTTGAAAAAGAGAGCTCTGGGATAGAGTCTTTGGGTGGGGGTTCTTGGTCTTCTTGAGGGAAGGTTATAAGTTTTGTCTCTTTTGGAGGCGATTTTTCTAAGAAAAGCACGCTAAATAATCTCACGAAAAAATAACCTACAACGATCAATACATAAAGCCCCACCTCCAATAGTATCCAGTAAAAAAGGTATTTAAGCATTTCTGCACACCCCTTTATCTAAAACATGGAATGAAATTAAAATAAATCGGCGCGATAACCTTTAAATGCAGGTTTTTCCAAAATGAATCCTATAAAATGTACTTGTCCTTTAAAACAAACCTCATGGCCTTTCAAATACCAATTTAAGGCCTCCCCACTAGGAGGGATAAGGGTTGCTTGAGGTGTTAAATGATGCTCTTTACGAGCGGCCACAAACACAGCAGCCATGCCTGTGCCACAAGCTAAAGTAATGTCCTCAACACCCCTTTCATAGGTGGCTAGCCTAATGGTATGCGAATCTGTAATGCAAGCGATATTGACATTGGCATTAAAACGCGTGCGTAATGCTTGCATCTGGGGTGTTTTGTGCGTGGGAATTTTATTAGGGTGGTCCACAAAATGCACTAAATGAGGCACGCCCGTATCTAATAAATGCCAAGTTTGCCCCTCTAACTGCAAACTCTCCAACCGCTTAGGTACGCCCAAATTACTTTGTACAATCCCCCCTTGTGGGTTAAGACTCAATACTTCTAGGCTAATCACTCCAGCCCCACTTAAAAAAGTGTGCTTTAAGGAGGCTAATCCTTGATGATAGGCATAAAGTCCTACGCACCGACTCGCGTTTCCGCACATGCTAGCGCAACTCCCATCAGCATTATAAAACTCCCATGTATAGGCATGTTCAGAATGAGGCAAGAGCACAACTAGACCATCTGCTCCAAAGCCATAGTGGCGATCACAAACTTCTTTGGCTAGTGCACTACGATCTTGAGGGGTAAATTGGTGGGTGATCAAAAAATCGTTACCACTAGCGCAGTATTTATGTAAAAGCATGGTCAGCCTTTTTGGGTATTATAGTGCAAAACTAATGAGGTTGGCATGCGCCCGGTGTATTTCTTTTGGCTCTTGTTTGGTGTGGCGTTTTACTGGATGCTCTATCTTTATGAAGATTTTTTGATGGATTTACTCATCGCTGGGCTATTGTGCGTAACTATATTTTGGCTCAAAGAGTTTTTAGATAAATATATGCGCAACCTCTTTAGCTCCTTGCTCTGCGTGGTGGTGCTGTTGAGTTTCTTGGTCATACCTCTCTACTTCATCATTCATCAAAGTGTTGATTTTTTGGCACATATCAACTTAGAAAAACTTTCTTTCTTTTTCAATAAGTTTAAAGCAGATCTGCTCATCTTTTTAGATCGATTCCCCATGATCAATGCAGATGCGAAAAATTTTATCTCGCACCTTTCAGCCCAATCTATGATGTCCTATGTCTTGCGTTTCAGTAGTGATATTGGCAAATACAGCCTAAAACTTGCTAGCGATACGGTGATGGTTCTAGTATTTTTATTCCTATGTTTCTTTTATGGCCGTCGCTTCTATGGTTACATTTTAGAAATCCTTCCTTTTGAGAAAATTCAAAGTAAGGGAATTTTTAGAGAAGTAGCCGGCATTTTGCGCGTTGTCTTGCTCACCTCAATCATTAATGTATTGTTACAAGGTATGGCTTTTGGAGCGTTGGTAGTGTGGTTTGATCTAGATTGGCTCTCTTTGGGGATTTTATACGGATTAGCTTCGCTTATTCCTATTGTGGGTGGGTCTTTGGTATGGATTCCTGTCGCTTTATATGAAATGTATCGCGATCACACGACGATTGCTATTGTAATAGCTATTTACTCTATCGTACTCATCGGAGGTTTAATTGATAGCCTGATCAAACCTTGGTTGATTGGGTTTATCAAACGCAAGATTTTAAAAATCTCCCTCAAAATCAATGAAATATTGATCTTTTTCTCTATCTTGGCAGGTATTAGTAAATTTGGGTTTTGGGGGATTGCGGTGGGGCCTACTATCACCGCTTTTTTTATCGTGCTCTTAAGACTCTATGAACACTCTTTCATCAAGCCTAAGATTCTCAAGCAACGGGCACAACTTGAGGAATGAGATAGGCAATCACACTGATCACAATGCCCATTAAAAGCACAAAAATAATGGAGTATTTCACCGTGAATTTAAAGAGATCGGATTCTTTGCCCGCTAACCCTACAGCCGCACAAGCGATCGCAATACTCTGAGGGCTGATCATCTTGCCTAGAGTGCCCCCCACGGTATTGGCTGTGAGCGTAAGCACTTCTGGAATTTTAAGATTGTTAGCTGTGAGTTGTTGCAGTGAACCAAAGAGTAGATTAGAGCTTGTGTCGCTCCCGGTGAGAAATACGCCCACCCAACCAATGACAGGCGAAAAGAAAGTAAAGGCTTTGCCTGTATGGGTAAGAGCTAGGGCCATAGTTGCAGAGATCCCGCTGTAATTGGAGATGTAGGCAAAACTGAGCACTAAGCCAATGGTCAAAATAGGAAAGCGCATTTCTTTTAAGGTATCGCCAAAGACATGCACCGCATCGCTTGCTTTAACACGCAAGACAAAGATACTCACTAATGCGGCTACCAAAATGGAAGTCCCCACGGTGTTAATTAGGGGCAGTTTGAAAATCACAGGGCTAGTTGCGCTCTTGCCCTCAAGCACAAAGGGCGCGCTTTTTAAAATTTTCTGACTAATGCTATCAAATTCAAAATAGAAGTTAGAGAAAGCTAAAGCTCCACCTTTGGCAAAGAGAGCCTTAAACCAAGGTTGAGTCCAAATAACAATCGTAGCGATCAAAATAACAAAAGGTGCCCACGCCACTAAAACCTTACAAATGTGATGTTGCTGGTGCGTGTGGGTAACTTCTTTACCATCACTCCTAAAAATGTGCTTAGGTTGCCAAAAACGTAAAAATACAGCAGTCGCTACGAGCGAAACGATTGCAGAGAGAATCCCGGGGAGTTCTGGCCCTAGATAGTTTGAGCTCAAATACTGCGCAAAAGCAAAGCTAAAAGCAGCTACAAACACGGCTGGAAAAGTTTCTTTGATCCCGCGCACGCCATCCATTAAAAATACGATAAAGAAAGGCACAAGCAAACTCACAAAAAATAAGATTTTGCCTGCCATCGCGCTAATGGCCAACGCGCTCACACCCACCGCTCCAGCCATCGCAGTGATGGGAATGCCCACCGCTCCAAAGGCTACGGGTGCTGTGTTGGCAATCAGACATAACCCGGCTGCATAGAGGGGGTTTAACCCTAAGCCTACTAAGATTGCTGCCGTGATAGCCACAGGTCCACCAAAGCCAATCGCCCCTTCTAAAAATGATCCAAAACAAAACCCAATTAAGATCACCAAAATGCGGTGATCTGGAGTGATGGATTGCACACTCTCTTTAAGAATTTCAAAATACCCAGATTTGACACTGAGTTTATAGAGAAAAATCGCTGCAATAATGATCCATGCGATGGGCCAAAGACCATATAAAAACCCATAGACAAAGCTAGCTCCCACCATTACCGGGGGCATTTTATACACAAGAAGAGCGATGAGCGCGGAGAGCACCACACTTAAAAAAGCAGCAGTATGGCCCTTAAGCTTAAAAACGATCAATGAGGCAAAAAATAACACGATGGGCAAAGCCGCCACCAACGCACTCAACCATATATTGCCCCCTAAAGGGGCATAAATCTGGTGCCACTCCATCTAACAACTCCTAAAATTTTATTTCAGTATAACATGTTAGGTAAGTATGGGGTGGGTTTTAGATTGTCGCAGGGTTGTATATGGAAAAAATTACCCGTTTTTGCAAATAAATGCCCTGTGTGCTATCATATATTCTATCTCTTTATTTTTAGGACATTCCATGCTTTTAACCCGTGCTTTAAGGATTCTTAAGTGTAGACTTAAGGATTCCTTTAAAACTCAGCTCCTCCATTCTGAGTTTGAAAATCTTGATCCACATAGTCCTGAGTATTATTACAAGTATGCTTGCCCCTCTAATGCTGAATATGATGCTCTAGGAGCGGAAGCTTACAATTAAAAACTTTTGAAACAAAAAGGCTTTAATGATGCTTTTAAAGCGCGTTTTAAAGATCGCAAGCCTTTTGTACTTTTTGCTGGCAATGACGAGCACCAAGACAAGAGTGGTTTTATCCAAGATTTAGAAAAAGTTTGTGAAAAACTCTATCTTTTTTATCAAGACGATGGAGTGTATGGCACTTCTCATTTGGGTTACCGCACACAGCGCACCTATCTATACAGAGAGGCCAACTCATGGCGCAACACCACGAAAATTTGTGAAATTATGGATAGTGCGCCTGCCAATGCTAAGCCGGATTTTCTGATTATTCAAGGATGGGGTTGGAACTACTCTCCTAAAGACTTGCTAGTGATCAAAAAACGCTATCCTGAGCTTAAAATCCTTAATTTACAAATGGACGATCGTCTTACTTATTATTTTAACGACCACGCAGGCACACACGCCATTTTACCCTTCCTAGGCCCCTCCCTCACGACTGCTCCTGAGAGAATCGAATGGATTTTGAAAGAAGGTACCCCTTGTTTCTACTTCCCTTTGGCTAGCAGTGTGGATTTTTTTCATCCCCTAGATAATCCTGCAAGACAATATGACATAGGATTTTGTAGGCGCAGCGCATGGAATTCGAGGACAAGTTGTCAGAACTCTGCAAAAAGAGGGTTTCAAAGTGCAAGCCTATGGCTACGGCTTTGAAAATGAGGGGGGGGGAGGGGGGTGAGCGTTTACCCTTAGAGGAAACCAACGCTTTTTTTAACGCCTGCGAATTGGTGTTAGGTTGTGGAAATATGCTTAATGATTGTTTAGAACCTGTGAATATGAAACTGCGTGATTTTGATGCGCCTATGAGTGGAGCGGCCTACATTACCACTTATAACCCCGATTTAGAAAACCTTTTTGCTCCAAATAGCATGATTTTTTACCGCAGTATTCCCGAGCTCATTGAAAAAGTGCGCCACTATTTGACCCATAAAAAATTATTGATTCCTATACGCACTCAGGCTTTCCAGCAAGCTTCAAGCAAGCATACCTATGAACGCCGTCTAAGCGATGTGTTTAAAAAGTTGGAGATTAGCTAATAGCCCCCAAGGGGCTCAAGAGGAGATTAATCCTCAATTTGGTTAGTTTTGAGCCGTTTAGCGTAGATTTTGCGCAACTTTCTAATGTCTTGTTGGAGCTCAAAAACCCCATGCCAGTGAGAGTAATCTGGTCCGCCCATAATTCCGCCTTGACGCATACGACGACCCTCGTGATGCCACAGATGGTAGAAAATGCGTTGGAACTCGTCATTCCACATATCTTTGTCCAATAAGTTTTTCTTAGCAAGGGCTTCTTTCATTTTGAGCGCCTCGTTGTAATACTCATTGTAAAGTAAGATATTCTTATCGGCCATCGCAAAGAAATTATCAATATGGGTAGAATTATGGCAATCGATACAACCTGCCTTCATCTCTGCGCGTGCAGCATCTGGGCCTTTAGGATTGCCTGCTAGAGGGTTGCCCTTAGTAATCTGATAGCCATCTTTGTAGGCATCGCTAGCAGTCTCATACCCTCCTGTGCGTAGCTGACTTAAGGGCATGAAGAGATTCCATTTTAAACGCCGACTCACATTGTGAGTTACTGCACTCTTAGAGTTACCACTCATGTGGCATGTCGCACAGGTGGGGGCTCTAAAGTCGGGCACTTTCCAAGTGCCCGGAGCTGCATCAAAATTCCACTGACTTCCCTCAGAGTTGAAGATATGTCCATGCATGGAATTATTGTAAATCTCAATATCGGGGTGATCAGGACCTAAGTGGCAACTAGCACACGCAGCAGGTTTCCTAGCCTCTGCAAGAGAGAATTTGTGCGCGCTGTGGCAACTGGCACAATTGCCCACCGAGCCATCTGGGAAAGCTGTACCAATCCCATAAGTGGGCCAAGTCTCAGGGGTGGGTCGTCTGTTTTTATCTAGTTTGATGATAGAGCCATGACATTGGATACACCCGGTAGCCTCAGGAGCGTGCTTGAGATCTGGATGCCCTCTTCCCTCCACCATTTCCATCAAATTGCGCATATTCGCCTTAGCCCAAACTTGCACAGCCCCCCTAGCATGTCCGCTATGTCTAAATTCCGTAGTTTCCTTTTCATGGCACTTCCCGCAGGTATTGGTAGAAACTAGCACGGAGATAGGCACTTTGGAGCCTTCATGCCCATCCATCGTGAGCATAGGGCTATCGCGCGTAACTGCATGGCAGTCAATACAGGTTACCCCCGCGTGCGCGTGTCTGCTCATCTTCCAATCGGCTACAATGCCCGGATGTTTCTTAGCATGGCATTCCACACAGGCCTTCGCTTCTGCTTTCATGTCTCTGAAAGTTTTTAACGGCAGCTGCACATCCATTGCATTATTGATGCTTGTCCCCCCTTGAGGATGCGCACCCAAAAATCCCAGCGTTATACCAAATGCCAAGACAAAGAACGCATAGATAGCTCTACGAGCAGGCATGGCGATCTCCTTGTAGTAGATTTATTAACATCATCACTCCTTATTGCGGGTCTTTTCAGGTTGTATCAATTCTCTGACCACCTGTTTGGTAGGCGTGGTTTCCTTCAAGAATTGATTTATGGGCACTTCTTTACCATCGATTACAAAATCTCTAGGATAGGGTTTATAGTTTTCTTTAAGATACTCTCTAAGATGTAATCCTAGATTTTTATGCCCCACTTCGTTCAAATGGCACTCCACGCATTTTTTCTGCGAAAGTCCTTCAAAATAATCGCGGTGGGGCAAAAAGGATTTCATATTAGAAGAGGTAGCGCGCATTAGATTACTATGGCAGTGCAAACAACCAGAATCAAAAACATATTCCTCAGCGCGATGACGATTCTTTTCCCAATCGAATTTTTTAGGGTCTTTAAAGACATTCCCATAGACATCTTCCATGCCCAAAATGCTTTTGCGTACGAAATAGCTCAGTATATTATTGTGAGGCAAATGGCAATCTACACATCTAGCCTTAAAACCTACGGCATTATTGCCCCCATGTTTGTCTAAGTGGTAAGCGTCTATCTCAGGTTTCATAATATGGCAAACTCCACAGAATTTATCATCCGCTGTCCACTCCACAGCCTGCACGGTCAAGATACTTAAAAGCACGCCCACCACACAGCCCCCCACAAAAATCCAAAACAGAAGATACCTCTTACTCTTGAGGGTTTCTACAACGCCCATCGTGTCCTCACCACTAATAATCTCAAAATGATTACATAATAAGGTTAACCGGCAGAGAATTATATCTAAGGATTGGCAATTCTTATTTATAAATTCTCAATGATTGTTAAAAACACTACTGCACCCCCTATGTCTAAATTCTGTATAATTCAATCTTAAAATACCAAGGGATAAACATGAACGATAGGATCACATGCCCGCATTGTGGCCAAGCCATCCAAGTCAGCGCGCTTTTATCCAAACAGGCGCAACAAGAAGCAGAACAACGGATGACACAAGAAAAGGCGCGTTTTGAACAAGAACTTCAAAAAAAACGCCAAGAATACCAGCAAGCTTTTAAAAACCTTGAAGGACAAAAACAAGAAGTTGCTCAACAAAAACAAGAGTTGGAACAACAAATTCAACAAGAAGCACAAAAAAAACTCGAGCAAGAACGCCGACAAATGCAGGCCCAAATAGAACAAGAACAAGCACGCTTTTTAGCTCAAAATGCAGAGCAATTACGCGCCCAAAAAGAGGAATTAGAAAAAAGATTACAAGCTGCCTACGAACTCAAACTTAAAGAAAAAGAAATGCAGGTAGAACGCCTAGAAAAGGCTGCTCAAGAAGTGCAAAGAAAAGCCCAGCTCACCTCCCAACAACTTCAGGGTGAAGCGCAAGAACTAGCCATTGAGGCGTATTTGCGTGAGAATTTTCCTCAAGACCATATTGAAGAGGTTAAAAAGGGGCGCAGAGGTGGGGATTGTGTGCAAATTGTGCATGATTATAAATTGCAAAATTGTGGTGTGATCTGCTATGAGAGTAAGCGTACGCAAAGTTTCAACGAAGAGTGGATTGAGAAATTTAAAGAGGATATGCGTGAGGCTAAAGCACATATTGGGGTGTTGGTAACTCAAGTATTACCAAAATCGCTAGATCGCATGGGGCTTTATCAGGGAGTGTATGTGTGCACATTCCAAGAGTTTAAGGGGCTTTGTGGGATTTTACGCCAAATGATCATCGATCGTGCATGGGCACAACAAAGCCAAGAACACAGAGGGGATAAAATCCATGAGCTCTACAATTACTTAGTGGGCCCAGAATTTGCCAAAGAAGTAGAAAATGCCCTGCTCACCTTTAGAGAAATGCAGGCAGATTTAGAAAAAGAAAAACAGGCAATGGAAAGACTTTGGGCCAAACGAAGCAAACAAATTCAAAAGATTGCAACCATTACCACTCGCACGCGTGGTTCTATTGAAGGGATAGCAGGCAAGGCGATCGCACCAATTAGGGCTTTAGAGCTAGAGATGGGCGATGATTTTTAATTTTATTTTAGTAAACTTTTAAAACCCATTGAAAAAAGGGGTTTAATGAATCTGTCTAAATCGCAGTTTGTGCGGGGTATGCAATGTCCCAAGATGTTATGGTTAGAGAAACACAAAAAAGAGGTCTTTGGTTCATCTAACCAAGAGATGCAAAGAAAACTTAGAGTTGGACAGGAAGTAGGGTTATTGGCGCAGGGCTTGTTTGCAGGTGGCGTAGAGGTTGAATTTAATGACACAGACATGGCGCAAATGGCGACACGCACCCAAGAGCTCATCAAGGAAGGCCAAAGCGTAATCTATGAAGCCACCTTTAGTTATCAAAATTTGTTGGTAAGGGTGGATATTTTAGAGATTATGCGCGGGAATGGGGGTAAGATTGAGGGACTGATCCTCCATGAGGTGAAGAGTTCGACAAATGCATTTGAAGATAGTGCAAAGACCACTCCTAAAGACGCGTATCTGTGGGATTTGGCCATTCAGTATTACGCCCTTTCTGGCTTAGGCTATACCATCAAGGGGGCTAATCTGATCCACCTTAACAACAATTATACTAAACAAGGCGCGTTAGATTTGGAATCATTATTTCTCAAAAACGATCTTCTGAAAACCGTGGTAGACTTCCAGCCAAAAATCCCTGAGTATTTAGAGACAATGCGCAAGGCTGTCAAAAGTGATGTAGAGCCTGAGATAGAGATCGGTATGCATTGTGAACATCCCTATGCATGCGATGCAAAGGGTTATTGCTGGGAGAGTCAAAGAGGGCTTGGCGGAACAGACCATGTCTTTAACATTTCAAAAATGCGATTCGATCAAAAAATGAAGCTGTATGACAAAAAGCGCGTATTTTTTAAAGATTTAGATGAGCAGGATTTGTGCGCTCTTAGTCGTGATCAAAGACGGCAAGTAGAATGCGCCTTGCAAAATAAAACCTATGTAGATCAAGAAGCTATTCGAAAATTTTTAGACAATCTGCGGTATCCCATTTACCACTTGGATTTTGAAACCGAGCAACGCGCCATCCCTCACTTGGAAGGCACAAAACCCTATGCCCAAATTCCCTTTCAATATTCTATCCATATTGATTTTGACAATGGGAAATTAGAACATCGCGAATTTTTGGCAGATTGTGGCACAGACGGGCGTTTAGCTTTGGCACAAAAGCTAGTAGAAGATATTCCTAGCGATGCGTGTGTGCTAGCCTATAACGCCACTTTTGAAAAAGGTGTGCTAGAAAATTTAGCAAAATTCCTTGAAGAATCCCATCCTGATCTAAGTGTTGCCCTGCTTAAGATCAAGGCAAATATTTTTGATTTAATGCAACCTTTTTCTAAAGGACACTACTACGCGCCACAAATGGGAGGGAGTCATTCTATCAAAAGTGTTTTGCCTGCTCTAGTGCCCGCTTTTGAGCATGCTTACAAGAATTTGGAGCTAGTCCATAATGGCACAGAGGCGATGGAGGTTTATGAGAGAATGCCCCAAATGCCCAAAAAAGAGCAGGAAAAATACAAAAAAGCACTTTTAGAATATTGTAAGCTGGACACTTTGGCTATGGTGGAGGTGCTTAAAGTGTTAAAAATAGCCGTGAAGTGATTGTCTGTTTGCTTTTTAGTGATGTGGAATTATGTAACTAAAATCATTTTCTTTGGCACTTCCCATCCCACTACCTAGCTTGTGCGAAACGCTTAAGTTTGCCCATGTTAGAATGAAAGTATAAATTACCTTCAAGGAATGGCGATGGGAATTGTTAAGCCGTTGGCCATCACGCTGTTTTTTTCAAGCTTTGCAGGTGCTCATATGCTAGAAAGCTGGGGTTCTGAAGTCCGTCTTGGGTTTTATCATGTGCCCCCTAACTCGCTAGTGTGGAAAAAACACCGCGAAAGAAGGGGGTATTCTTATAAGAAAAGGCTGGGTGCTTTTCTTAGAGGCAAGCCTGTTCCTAGTTTAGAAAGTGTTGCGGTTTACGAGGCCCGATCCATGCACTTGGGCCAATATGAAGACTTTACTAGCAAACTTCAAAAGCATGTCAAAATTCACCTGCCCCAAATGGGTAGCCATGTGAGTGCCTCCAACATGGGGGCCTATCATGTCAACTTGCATTGGAAGTTTTAAGCGTAACTTTTAGTGATCACCCCTCCGCCCAAGACGCGATCTTGATCGTAAATCACTAATGCTTGCCCCAATGCCACGCCATAAACAGGGTTTTCAAAACGCGCGCAGATAGTGTCATCTTCCAAACGAATGTGTGCGCTAGTAGGCGTGCTTCGATAGCGCACCTTAACTAAATATTCTCCCTCTTTAAAATTGCTAGGCAAAGATTTATTGCGCGCCTCCAAAGTACAGATAGCTAAAGCCTCCTTTTGCCCTACGATAATCTCATTCTTAAGCGCGTCAATGCCCACTACAAAATGGGGTTCATGCGCGCCCTTGATAGTAAAACCCTTGCGCTTACCAATGGTGTAATGCATATAGCCCTTGTGCGTGCCTACTACCTCTCCTTTGAGATTGCGCACAATACCCTCTTGATCCACTTGCACATGTTTTTTTAGCGTGTCAATGTAATTAGTTTCCACAAAACAAATCTCTTGGGATTCCTTATAGGTTTGCAAGTCCCCTAAAAAGGGCATTTTTTCTAGGGCTAGGGGTTTAATTTCACTTTTGAGCAAATCTCCTAAGGGGAAGAGCAAGCGATCGATGGCTTTTTGAGGCAGAGCGTAGAGAAAATAACTTTGATCCTTACTAATGTCTTTGGCCTCTTTAATGCGCAACACTCCCCCCACCTTCTCTAAGCGCGCATAATGCCCGGTGGCGATTTTTTCACATCCTTGTTTTAGAGCAAACTCTAAGCCTAGTCCAAATTTCATCAAGGGGTTGCACAGCGCGCACGGGTTGGGGGTTTGCCCTTGCTCATAGGCTTGCACAAACGCGTCATAAACGCCTTGTTTAAACTCAGTCTGTAAGTCCACCACCTCAAAGGGGATATTTAAAAACTTTGCCACTTCTTGGCAGTTGCGGATATATACCGCATGTTTTTCTTCTTTGCCATGTAACTTGAGATAGACTCCTAGCAACTCATGCCTAGCTTGTTGCAATAAATACGCGCTATAAGAGCTATCCACCCCTCCACTCATCAAAACGGCGACTTTCATTTTAGGTTCTTTTAAGTTAGATGGCAAGACTATATTTTATTGCACTAAAAAATAGCTTAAAACTCCACAAATCACCAGCGCAATTTGCCCGTGCGGTTAGGGTTTTCCAAAATAGTTTGGACATCCTGCATCGTTTTCACGGATAATTCACCTCCATAGAGTTGACAAATGCCATTCAAGGCATTGTAAATTTTACCTCCATCGCAATGGGCGTAGGCGTGCTCATAATCTTTAAAGCACGCATCTAGTGCCATCAAGCGTTCTTGATGGGTGGAGGCGATCAGGGCTTCTAGTTCTTCTCTCTTAGCCATCAGGGCGGGCAAGTGTGTTTCTACTAATTGGACGATCTCCTCAGCGTGCATTTTGGCACGATCACGAGCCACAAATGCGCTAAAGAGAGAATCTAATGCCATATCGATACTTCTATGACTCACCACCACAGCAAAAGCCCCTGCCACAATGGCTAAAATAGGCGCGACAAAGGGGGCTAACGGGGGCGCGATTACGGCTAATTTCGCCTCTAAACTCTTTTCTAGTCCCACAGTAGCGACCACCCACGCCGCACTAAACAAGGATTTTAAAATAGTTTTGAGTAAATCCCCAAAACTCTTAATCTCCCCCTTGATGTAAGAGACAATGCCGTTGTAGATGGATTTAGCCGCATTTCTGATGGCATGCCAAAGTTGGCGCAAAGACCCGGCAATACTTTTAAAAATCTGCCCCACAATGTTTACAGCTACATCGATCGCCCCAAAGCCAGCCCCTCTCTTAAACGCGCTCTTAAAAGCCTCTAGGGTTTTATTTAAAAGCCGTTTGATCCGCTCTAAAATGCTCGTGTCTGTATCTACGGGGTGTTTGGTGTACATGTCTTTAATTTCCCACACCACTCCACTAGCTAGAGTAGAAAGGCTAAAGACGATCGCATCACTCAAACCCGCTTGGGCGATGTGCCCACTAGCCACCACGCTTTGGGTCATCAGCGCGCTGACTCTAGGGTTTTCGCACATCCAGCGGTTGGTTGTGTTGTTGGCGTTGAGTTTGTCTAGGGCCATCTGCGCCTTTTTGGCTTCATCTCCGCCCTTTGCGACCATTTTCTCTAAGTTTTCTTTGTGGCGTTTGTAATCCTCGTAGGGCATGCGCAAATCCACCCCACTCTCCAAGTAGCGATCCTCTAATAACCCTTTTGTGTCTTTAATCACCTTGAGTTGGGCGGTGTTGATCACATTACCATCTTTATCTAGGGTGATTGTGTCTGTGGTATTGTGGTTAGTGCGTGCAAAATCGCCAAGCTTGCTAAAATCCATGTGCTTCACTTCATCGCCATACAGGGCTAAAATGTGCTCCACTTTTGCTTGGTCTTTGGGGCTAAGATTGTCTAGCTTTTTATGGCTGGCTAAAATGCTCTGCACCTTTTTAATGTCAGCTAGGGTGTCTGTGGTGTAGGTCTTATGCCCCGTGTTTAAAAATGCATCTTGGATATTGCGCTGTCCGCTGTCTAGCTCCTCAAAAGTCTGCCCAAAATATTGGGGATTGTTTTTGTGTCGCTCATACGCCCTAAAGCTGTCCGCGCTCATCGCTACACTTGCCCCATAAGCTCCATAAGTGTTGAGACTAAAAATATTGAGTCCCAAGCGGGCTAAAGTCTGTGTGCCGATCTCCTCGATCACTTCCTTATAAAAAGCTTTATTTGCCATGCGCTTGCCCATCTGGTTGCTTAGGGGGTAGACAAAATTGTTGCCGCAAGGCTAAAAAGAAATTGATCCTTTTGTCATTGTCGCCATAAATTTTTTGCATCATCATCTTTTTAACATAGGCGGGTTGCATTTTAAACTTCTTTAGTAAGGGTTCATCTTTACCAACAATGGGCTCTTTTAGAAGTTTCAAAAGTTGCTGTGTCTGTTTTTTCATGTCTTCTACAAATTGCACTTTCTCAGGCGTATCTAAGGCTTCTTGGCGCGCATCTTGTATGTTCATTTTATCCGCCTTGTCTAACAAATCCTCTAAGGCTTGGTTAGCTTCTTCTAATTTCTTTTTCTTGGTTATAAGGCCTATATGAAATTGCAAGCACATCATCGAGGCTTGGTTCAACTTGCTAGAAATGTCAGGGGCTGCTTCTGCTAATTCCAATAACTCCAATTCATGTTCTTGTACAGCCTTAATCACTGCCCCCACTTTTTGCTCCAACGCTGTTTGTGGAACAAGAACTGCAAATGCCGCTGCAGTGTCTGCATCATTCCACCCATCCACACCCAAGTAAATGCCTGTCTCATCCCACCCTTGTAACTTCTCTTGTAAAAACTTTTCAGGCTCTAAACGGCGACGTTGCAGGGCACAATAGCGTTTTAAACTGCCCGCTACTACCCCCTCTTTAAATTCTTTAAACTCTTCAATGGCTTTTACAATGCTTTTTTGTTCGTCCTCAAGAAACATCTTTTACTCCTTTACTTGAGATGAGCTTTCGCCCCATTTTTCTTGAATTTCCTGCATCAATTTTTGGCATTTTTCTTGATGCGCCATAAGTTCTTGCACGAGGGGTTCTGTTCTGTCCATAATGGGTGCATTGATAGTTGTTACAAGGGTTTCTGCCTGTTGCATCAAGGTTTTTAGTTCTAGTTGCTCTTGAGCGTTCCATGCGCTTGCCTCCAAGCCCTTAGCCTCCATATATCCCTCTACAAGCTCTAAAGACTTTTCAAAATGTGTGTCTAACTTGACTAAAGTGCGGCATTTTTCTATCGATTTATACTTAATGTGTCTCCATGTTAGTCCCATGGATTTCATAGTCTCACACACAGCTAAAACGCTGTCATGGTAGGCTTTTGCCTCTAGTTTCTTTTCTGCCGCTTTAGCCGCAAAGACAGAGGCAGCCACGGCGATCACAGGTGCAGCAATCAATCCACCAAAAACTAAAGTGCCTCCAGCTATACCAAATCCTCCAGAGGCTAAACTCCCACCCCCAAGCCATGCAAGCGTAGCATTTGTAGCCGCTGCACCGCTTAAGGTGCTAATCGCTGTCCCTGTGGAGGCACTGCCCAATAATCCAATCGCCCCCCAAGCTCCAAAGCCTGCCATTGCCCCAGCTCCAACTCCTGCTAGTGCGCCTCCAATAGCTGTTTCTAAATCTACAATCGAGGTTTCAACTCTTTTAAGGTGATCCATGCTCTCCTGTCCAAAAACTTGTAGCCATCCTTGATCATGGGTAACTTGAAGCTTGTCAATAATCTCCTTGTATTTTTCAACGCTAGTTAGAGAGATGGCATACTGCAGTTCCCCTAGAGATTCAAAGGTGTTTCTAGCCTGATTTTGCATGTTAGTCAGGTTATGTTTTGCTTTGTCGTGTTTGCTCTTGGCCTCTTCGTGCAATTTTTTAATTTCTTGCATATCATCGTGGGCATCCATACCCTTTTTAATTCCATATCCTGCAGCTAAGGCCGCTGCGCCCCAAAGAATAAATGGTAAAGGCATTTGTTCTCCTGATTTGATTTTTTTAACTTTGATCCTCTGTGGCTTTGCTACGCAAAGCTCCCTCTTTTTCCTGCAACATCTGGCAGGCTTTGAGATTGAGGGTGTAAAATTCCTCTAGGCTATAGTGTTTGTAAAACACCTTTTCATACATGGTATCTACCCTGCAAATTTGGGGGCGATTCTCATAGATCAAACAACGATTCGTCTGTGTGTCTAAATGGCGACACACGCCATTACCCAAATCAAAGGGGGCAAGCTCTTTAACTCCACTGATATTACGGCAACACGCCCCGCAAATAGTGCAAGGAAAACCCATGCTAAAGATTAATTAAATTCTTACCCTGATCGGTAAGCACTAGCATCGCCTTAGTCCAGTCTGCGTAAATAGTGGCTAAATTAGGTTCTAGCCCAAAGGTTTTAATCATTGTGTCCAACACCTCCTTTTCGCCCTCATGCAAGGCTTCCAAGTGGGTTAAGCGATCTGCCATTGCGAGTGCCATAGTTTCTAACAACACGATTTTTTGGTGTTCTTTTTGCTTAAAAGTCTTTAAAGTGGTCGCTAGATCGAATTTGTCAGCATCGTAAGCGATGTCCTCAATCTGCATTTCTAAGCAATAAGTGGCGATCACACCCTTTTGTGCGTCTGAAAAATCATGATTGCTCCAAGCAAAATGGTGGGCGATCTGTAAAAACGCCTGCTTTTCCTCTGTATTTAACGCGCCTAAAAACATGCCAACTCCTCTTTTGAAATATTTATAATGATATTCTACCCCCCCCCCCCCCTGTCAAGCAAAACGCACTAAGAGGGAGAAATAAACATTAAAAAGTAAAAATTAGTAACAAAATAGTAACAAAATAGTAATAAAGATGTTAGAGGTGGAAGATTTAAGAGTTTTTAAAGAGAAATCTTTGGGTTGAGTACCCAAAGATTTAAGGTTGTAAGGCTTTAATCCCCAAAGACGCGAGCGAAAATACGCGGGATTTGGCGTAGATAATAATCTGTTTCAAAGCAATCGGTAATGAGAGCGCGATCCACTTCTTTTAAACGCTCTTCGGCTAAAAGGTGTTCTAAAAAGCTCGCGTTCTGGCCTTGTTGCAAGAGTGCCCACACGCGCATGGCGTTTTCTTGCACAATGGCATAACTTTGCGCCTTGCTAAAGCCTAGTTTGGGTAATTCTAAGAGCACGCGTTGGGAAAAGACCAGCCCCCCCGTGCGCTCTAAATTCCTACGCATGTTTTCCGGATAAACGACCAAATCTTTTAAAAGATTGGTGAGGCGGTGCAAGAGAAAATCTAGGGTGATAAACGCGTCTGGGAGCACGAATCGTTCTACCGAGCTATGACTAATATCTCTTTCATGCCAAAGGGCGACATTTTCCATCATCGGGATCGCATAAGCGCGAATCATGCGCGCTAAGCCGGTGATATTTTCGCTCAAAACGGGGTTACGCTTGTGGGGCATGGCCGAACTGCCCTTTTGCCCCACGCTAAAAGCCTCTTCAGCTTCGTAAACTTCCGTGCGTTGGTAGTGGCGGATATTAATGGCGATCTTTTCACAACTGCTTGCTAGTAAAGCTAGGGCGTTGCACACACGCGCGTGGCGTTCCCTAGAGATGACTTGATTGCTAATTTTAGCCACTCCCAAGCCCAATTCCTGACAGACCAATTCTTCTAGTTCAAAGGGGCTATGCGCCATGTTGCCCATTGCCCCGCTGATCATCCCTACGCTGACCTCTTTACTCACCTCTTGCAGGGCTTTAAGGTGCGCGCGCATGTCATCATACCACAACGCCCACACCAACCCAAAGGCGATGGGCTCGCCATGCACCCCATGGCTCCTGCCTACCATGACCACCTCTTTAAACTCGTAAGCGCGCGCTTTAAGCACACTTAAAAGTTCGTGCATGTCCTCAATAATAAGGGCTAAACTCTGCTTGATGAGCAGGGCTAGGGCGGTGTCAATGCAATCACTAGAGGTGATTCCATAGTGAAAAAAACGCTCAGAATCGCCTAAGGTTTTGCTCACTGCTTGGATGAAGGCGATGATGTCATGCTTGGTAGTTTTTTCAAAATGATGGATGTCTTCTAGCTGAAAACTGGCCTGCTGGATTTGATCGCAAGTCTGAGAATCCATCAGTCCTAAGGCGTGCCAACCCTTAGCCACCGCCTTTTCCACCTGTAGGTAGGTTTCAAACTTATGCTGTTCGCTCCAGAGGCGCGTCATCGCCTCTCTAGCGTAGCGCTCTAGCATTAAACTTTGGCCTCTTCTCTGCGTTGTAAATATTCCCAACGCGCGTCTACATCTTTTTGCAGGGCTTCAATGATGTGCTCGTTTTCCTTTTTAAAGAGGTGGGCAAAGCGTTTTTGAGGCCCTAGATAATCGCGCACAGGTAAGATATTGCGCGGACGGTAGGTGATTTTGAGCTCTTGGCCATGGAACACTTCAAAGAGAGGGAAAATCAAGCAATCTACGGCTAAATCTGTCATTTCAATGGCTAAAGAGGAATGGTATTTCCACTCAGTAGGGCAGGGACTCAAAGCGTTGATAAAGCAAGGGCCCTCAGTGTCCAAGGCGGTTTTGATTTTTTTGTTCATGTCCTTCCACTTATTGGGCGCCATTTGCGCAGCATAAGGAATACCATGGGCTGCCATGATCAAGGTCAAATCTTTCTTACGCTCTTTTTTGCCATAGCTCACTTTACCCGCTGGAGTGGTGCTAGTGCTCGCGCCCATAGGGGTACTGCCACTGCGTTGCCCGCCGGTGTTGGCGTAGTTCTCATTATCTAGGCAGATGTAAGTGATGTCATGCCCGCGTTCCATACAACCACTGATGAATTGAAACCCGATGTCATAGCTCGCGCCATCCCCCCCAAAGGCGACAAATTTAGGGCGTTGCCCAGTGTATTTGCCCTTGCGCGCGAGAGCCTTGTACATGCTCTCTACCCCACTAATAGCTGTCGAGCCATTTTCAAAGCCAATATGAATCCAAGGCACATCCCAAGAGGTGTGCGGATACACTGCAGAGCAGACTTCCAAGCAACCAGTAGAATTACCTAGCACGATAGGACCCTCTACAGCGTTGAGTACTTCACGCACAATGATCCCATGCCCACAACCCGGGCAGAGTAGGTGCGAACCTTCGAACTTTTCAGCCGATTGGCTAAAACTTTTGAGTGTTTTTACTTCTTTAACCATGCACTCTCCTTTAAAAATAAGACAACTCAGGCCCATGTAGCCCGATGAATTGTTGGGTGGGATGGGTGAGTCCGCCTTTTTTAGCGTCCTGAACCAACGCCTCAAAAATGCTATCTAGGTGGGCTTGAGTCAAATCCCGACCCCCTAGCCCGTAAATGTAATTGCTCAAGACGGGGCGTTTAGAACCGGGGGCTTGATAGAGGCTTGCAGCCACTTCGTTAAAGAGCGCGCCCAGCGCTCCAGAAGGAGAACTGCGATCCATCAGCGCGACCGCTTTGGCATTTTTGAGCGCGTTAGCCACCGCTTCAAAGGGGAAGGGGCGCAGTACATGCGTGGTTACTACGCCTGCTTTAACACCCTGTTCGCGCGCTTTTTTGGCCGCTACAATGGCAGATTCCCAAGTCGTGCCCAGTGCAAAAATAATCACTTCTGCATCACTGGTTTGGAAAGTTTCTACCAAGTGGTATTGTCTGCCTGTGATCTTGGCAAAGTCGTTAAAAACACCCTCTAACACAGAGCTAGAGTGCATGATCGCATGGTGTAATTTGGCTTTGTGTTCAAAATGCCATTCTTCCTCAGCCTGCGCACCAAAGCTCACGGGTTTATCAAAGTCTAGCAGAGGGTGCACACTCTCATAATCGCCCACGAATTTATAGGCCACGCTATCAGAGAGTGTGCGCACATTCTGCACGGTGTGAGAGGACAAGAAACCATCTTGATGCACCATGACAGGCACGCGTACTTCCTTATGTTCTGCTAGTTTGAAAGCCATTAAAGTAAAGTCATAGACCTCTTGAGGGTTGCAAGTGCATAGGCTAATCCAACCGCTATCACGCCCTAAGTACATATCCGAGTGATCGCAGTGGATATTGAGCGGGGCGGCTAAAGCGCGGTTAGCCACATTGAGCACAATGGGTAAGCGCATGCCAGAGGCTTGATAAAGCACTTCAGTCATTAGAGCGAAACCTTGCGAGCTAGTCGCCGTGCTAACCCGCCCTCCAGCAGCGGCCGCACCCACGCACGCGCTCATAGCAGCATGTTCAGATTCTACAAGTACAAATTCCCCATCAATATAACCATTGTCTTTAAAAGAGCCGTAGTTTTGGATAATGGGCGTAGAGGGGGTAATCGGGTAGGCAGCTACCACATCTACTTGGGCTTGCCTAAGCGCGTGCGCGCTAGCGGTACACCCATCCCATGCTTCAACTTCGTTCAAATGGTAATTAGAGCCCATTATAACCCCCTTCTGTGCGGTAACTTTTCTTCTTTAGGCCCTCAGATTTTTGTGGCCATTTTGTGAGTGCTTCTTCTACAGGCTCTAAATTGTCAAACATGAGCAGAGATTTTGGGTTAGTGGGGCAGACATCCACGCACACCCCGCAACCCTTGCAATGTTCGTAATCCACTCCGCTCATCTTACCTTCTCTGGAGAGAATAGAGGCATCTGGGCAATACACCCAGCAGTTAAAGCAATTAATACACACTTCTTTATTGTGCACGGGTTTTTCCACGCGCCAATGCGAAACGCTCGCGGTAAAAGAGCTTTCTTTAGTGTAGGCGCGTTCATCATTGTGCTTGCCTAATTCCTCCTGCCCTTGTTTCTCAAAGGGGAAAAGCACTGCGCCAATTTCAAATTCTTGCCAATTCTTCATAGGTATCCTTTATTGTACTTGGGCGTAGGCTTGATCAATGGCCATCATGTTAGCATCAATCAAAGTTTGTGGCATTTTTTTACCCAACACCTCTTTAAAGGTATTTTTAAAAAATTCCAACTCCAGCATGCCAGATACTCTCATTAAAGCTCCTAGCATGGGCGTGTTGGGAATGGGGCGTTTGATGGTATCCATGGCGATTTTAATACAATCTAAGGTGTAGACCTTTTTACTCGCCAAATTGGGCTTTTTCTCAAACAATTCCTCTTTGCTGAGGTGAGTTGTGATGATATAGGTTGTATTGGGTTTTTCATCCTCTGTAATATCAGTGATGAAAGTTAAACCTGGGTCGATCACTAAAACATAATCTGGCTTCATAAATTTTTCATGGTTTAAAATGGGTTCTGAATCGATGCGGTTATAGGCGGTCATGGCAGCACCTCTTTTGGCCGAGCCATAAAAGGCAAAGCCTTGTACTTCTTTGCCGGTGGTGGTGAGCACATCGGCTAGGCCCTTAGCACCGGTTACTGCACCCTGCCCAGCCCTCGCATGCCATCTAATTTCTAACATTTAATCCTCCTTGTGGCATTCAATATTGTGTTAGACTGCACGGAGAATTATACAGAATTTTGAGTAAATCTTAATTAGTTTGCGCAAAATATGCTAGATTTTAAGAATGAAACACGCACAAAATGCCCTAATCTATAATCTAAAATCTTTGCTTCTATGTCTGCAACCCTATCTTCCCTATCAAAATTTAAGATATGAGAAACGCCTAGATCAACTCAAGAATTTGTCTGATGACGCACTAGAAACCCTTAAAAAGCGTGTCCAAAAAGCATGTATGTTGCCCCCCCACTCGCAAATCCATCCGACTCCTTTGGGACTCATCAAAGGTCTATCGCTAGGAAGCCGTTACTATTATGATTTTATGGCGCATTTTAGATTTTTCCCCCAAGATTTGCATTACCATCTTGAATATGGCGATGTGAATTATAATTTGCTATTTCCCTCTCTTTGTAAGAGCAGACCCATTCCCATTACCAAGTATTCTTACAATGTTCTCTTGCCCTTAGATACAAGACGGCACTTTAAATATATTTTCCCTGCTTCTAACATTCCTTTCAATTCTAAGCAGAATAAACTCTTTTTTAGGGGCGCGTGCATGCAACCTCATCGCCTAGATTTCTTGCAACGCTATTTTAACCACCCCTTGATGGATTTAGGTCATGTGGGCGTGCAGGCCCCTCATTTGAACCCTTTCAGCAAGTCAAAAGCAAGCATTACCACGCACCTAGAATATAAATTTATTCTCTCGCTAGAAGGTTATGATGTAGCCAGCAACCTCAAATGGATTTTAAGCTCTAATTCTATTGCTCTGATGCCTCAGCCAAAGTTTGAAAGTTTCTTTTTGGAAAGTCAATTGCTTCCTAATGTACACTACATTCCTATTAAAGATGACTATAGCGATGTAGAGGCGCAACTAGAGTTTTTTAGCACGCACCCTAAGGCTTGTTTAGAGATTATTGCCAACGCAAACGCCTATGTGCACGCTTTCACTACCCCCCTAGAAGAATGGGTAGCCTTTCTAGTCTTGCGCAAATACTTTTATCAAACAGGACAAATTGACATCTCACCCCTTGAAACCTCCCTTTTTGTCTAGCTCATCTGTGCTCCGCTTTCAGCATGTTGTAACCAAATAAAGACCTCAACCACGCTCGCATAGAGTTCAGGGGGAATAGGCGTATCTAAGGACACATCTAGGAGTGACTCTACCAACGCCTCATTGCAAAATAAGGGCACATCAAAGGCCTTAGCCTTATCCATGATTGCACGCGCGATCACTCCCACCCCGCTTGCCACAACCTTAGGCGCACTATCTTGCCCTACATTATAAGCCAGAGCGACCGCTTTGGGTAGACTCATCAATAACTCATCATAAGAGTGTCAATCTCTTGCCAGCTGGGCGTAGTAGGGGTTTTGAGCAAGTGCGCTACCGCACGCACTAAAAGATCGCTCTCTAAATTGACCCGCCGCCCCTTTTGGTAGCTGGCAAAAAGAGTATTCTCAAAGGTATAGGGGATGATGGTCAGACTAAAACTCTCAGAGTGCACCGCACTTAAAGTGAGGCTCACCCCATCCACAGACACAGAGCCATGCGGGATACACAGACGCAAAAAAGCGCGCGGGGCTTGGATACGCATGTTCACTTGATTGGCTGTAGGCTTGATTTCTGCTACCTCTCCGATCGCATCAATATGTCCCTGCACCAAATGCCCATCAAGGCGATCGCTTACTCTTAATGCGGGTTCAATATGCACACGCTGGGGGGGCGTGTAATTTTCTAAAGCAATGGATTTTTGGGTGTGCGCGCTCAACTCTAGGGCAAAACCTCCCTTAAAAAGCCTAATGGCGGTCAAACACGCCCCATTGACAGCAATACTATCCCCTAATTTGGGACGATAAGGGCTTAAAATTTCTAACACATTGTGATTAAAGGCTTTAATGGGGGCAATTTGGCTAATCACACCGCTAAACATAAAGCTCCCTTCAGATTTAATCATATCCTCTAGGATTATAATATAATTAGAACAAATTACGCGGAGGATTCGATGTTGGAGTGGATAGACACACATTGCCATTTAGATCACCATCTTTATAATGCGGATGTGGAGCGGGTTTTGGAGAATGCTAAGGAGGCGGGGATGTTGCAAGCGATCATCCCCGGAGCCGATCCTAAGGATTTACCAAGAGCTTTGAGTTTGTGCTCTTCTTATGAAGAGCTTTATTTTGCTGTAGGTGTGCACCCCCTAGATTGTCAGCACTTTGATCTTGCAGAATTGAAACGCTATGTTCAACATCCTCAATGTGTCGGGGTGGGTGAATGTGGCTTAGACTACCACCGCCTAGATTCCAGCGATGAGCATACAAAAACCTATCAAAAGGAAATTTTTAAGGCGCAAATAGAATTAGCCTTAGAATATCAAAAACCCTTAATTGTGCACATTCGGGAAGCTAGCCAAGATGCCTATGATATTATCAAAGCCTACCCGCGCTTGCGCGGAGTGTTGCATTGCTTTAATGGAGATGCAATTTTGTTGAATCTTTCTGAAAATTTCTACTATGGCATTGGGGGTGTGGCGACCTTTAAAAACGCCAAACATCTCCAAAGTGTCCTGCCCCAAATTCCCATGGATCGTTTGCTTGTGGAAACTGATGCCCCCTATCTTACTCCTCACCCCTTCAGAGGTACGCGCAATGAACCTAAGCACATCCCTTTAATTCTTCAAAAGCTCTCAGAACTTATAAAAGTGAAACCTATAGATTTGGCACACACAATCAACACCAACGCCACAACGCTTTTTGGCCTAATGCCTCGTGCTAAGGTCTCTTAATGAAACATGCACTTGTAATAGCTGCTTTATTAGCATGGCAGAGTTTTGCCCACGCCCAGCCCATCAATACCGCCCTTAATCTCAAACCCCTCAATGGTTTTGGAGTGGATGCGCGTTTTTTAGCCAGTGTAGATAATTCCCAAACTCTGCAAGGAGTGCAGGAAGCTTGGGATCAGTTTGTGAAACGCTATGACAGCAATGGGGTTTTTATCCCCACTATTAAAAGCATGCTTATTCAGGCAGATATTCCTGTGGAGTTTTTGTTTTTAGCGATGGCTGAGTCTAATTTCTCTACCAAGGCCTATAGTGTCAAAAAAGCTGTAGGCATTTGGCAACTCATGCCTGAAACGGCTAGAATGTTAGGTTTGGAAGTCAATTCTTTCGTGGATGAAAGGCGCGATCCTATCAAAAGTACCCAAGCTGCTATTAAGTATTTGCATATGCTTTATAGACAAACTAAGCAATGGTATTTAGTCGCTATGGCCTACAATTACGGCCCTAGAAGGGTATTAGAAGCCATTCAAGCAGCTGGAAGTGATGACATTAATGTGTTGCTAGATGATGAAAAGAAATTCATCCCTAGAGAAACGCGTGGTTATATCCGCTCAATCTTGAGTTTAGCTATCGCCTTTAACAACCTAGATGCGTTGCAACATAAGGAGTACCTATTAAATCGGGGGGCGCGCACCAGTCTTGTAGCCTTGAAAATGCATGGAGGGACTTTGCTCTCTCACATCGCTCAAAGCGCGCGTCTTTCGCTAGCAGAGTTTAAATCTTATAATGAGCAATTCCACTATAATTTTTTACCTCCAAATAAAGCTTATATGGTCTATATTCCTTATGAAAAGCTTGCTTATTTTAAACAGCACTATGTGCCCTCTTACCCCTTGAGTGCGCTTGTAACGCATCGCGTGCGTCCTAGGGAAACCCTAAGCTCTATCGCTCATAAATTCCACACCAGTGTAGCTCTCATTAAAAAAACTAATCACCTCAAAAGTGCGCGTTTGAGTCGTAACCAACATTTAGTGATTCCTATTTTGCGCAAAGATCGCAGAGATTTTAAACGAGTTGCTTTCAAATGAGTTTTTATGGTATCTAAAGGTTTATATTTGGTGTGTCTTGGAGCACTGGGGTTGTTTGTAGGATGTGCGCAGGAAGCCACAACAAATGAGAGCTCTCATTCTCTATTTGCCAAACAAGAAAGTTTGCGTGCCTACAAGGATGCGCTAGATTTTGATGGCTCTTCGCCTCCTCCAAAAAGGTCATTTTGGCACAGACATACTCATAAATCCTCAAAAGGACATAATAGGCCACAACGAGGAGACGATAAGGAAGTGCAAGAGGAGGACATAGCTCATGTCCCTGCTAATAGTTTGACAGCGGGCATGCGCGACTCTGAGGCGATTCAGCGCGCTACCATGCGCCCTTATCGCGTGGGAAGCAAAATGTATTATCCTACTAAGGTGAATGTCGGCCAAACCTTTGATGGGTATGCTAGCTGGTATGGACCAAATTTCCATGCCAAACGCACTAGCAATGGCGAGACTTATAACATGTATGCTCATACAGCAGCCAATAAAACTCTACCCATGAATACAATTGTCAAGGTTACTAACAAGGATAATAATAAAAGTACCATTGTTCGTATCAATGATCGTGGTCCTTTTGTGGCTAACCGAATCATCGACCTTTCTAATGTAGCTGCCCATGACATTGATATGGTGGGCAAAGGAGTTGCGCCTGTCAAATTGGAAGTGCTGGGTTTTGGGGGAGTGATCTCCAAACAATACCAAAAGACTTTAGAAAAAGCCCCCCAATCTAACGCACTCAAGCAGGAATTTAAAGTCGGCGAAAGTCAAAAAAGTGTTAGCGGGGGAAGTTTTTCTTTGCAAGTGGGTGCATTTAGAAACCAAGAGGGTGCACAAAGGGCTGCAGAAAGTCTGAAAGCCACGCTCAAAAAGCCTTATTACACTCAAGT
>NZ_FZMQ01000005.1:88174-504409 GCF_900197855.1 Helicobacter cynogastricus
GCTCCGACTAGAACTCTACCCATGAATACAATTGTCAAGGTTACTAACAAGGATAATAATAAAAGTACCATTGTTCGTATCAATGATCGTGGTCCTTTTGTGGCTAACCGAATCATCGACCTTTCTAATGTAGCTGCCCATGACATTGATATGGTGGGCAAAGGAGTTGCGCCTGTCAAATTGGAAGTGCTGGGTTTTGGGGGAGTGATCTCCAAACAATACCAAAAGACTTTAGAAAAAGCCCCCCAATCTAACGCACTCAAGCAGGAATTTAAAGTCGGCGAAAGTCAAAAAAGTGTTAGCGGGGGAAGTTTTTCTTTGCAAGTGGGTGCATTTAGAAACCAAGAGGGTGCACAAAGGGCTGCAGAAAGTCTGAAAGCCACGCTCAAAAAGCCTTATTACACTCAAGTCGTGCCCGGTAGCAAGGATAACGAATCTATTTATCGCGTTTTTATCAAAGGCTTTCAAAGTGAGGCAGAGGCGAGCGACTTTGCTAAGAGCATGGATAAGCCTAGTATGTTGGTGCGTGAATAAGTGCGTTTGAATGCTTTGTGGAAGTTTTTTATAGGTTTGGGTGTGGCTATGGGAGGCCTTATTGCCCTTTATCTAAAACCTAGACCCTCTGTTACTCTTGATTCTAAGGATTTTGTTAAAATTGAGGTGTGGGGTTTTAAGGCGTTTCAAACCAGTCCTAGCGGAACAGATTTGAGCATTCGTGGGTCTAGGGCGTTGCAGTATGGCGATCACGAGGTGCTCTATGATTTTGTTCTAAGCAAATACGACACAGAGACTAAAATCCAAGAGCACGCTAGAGGAGAAGTGATGGTACATAAACAAAAGCTCTACACTTTCCCCAAAGGGGTACTTTACACCACCAGTAGTGGGCAAAGTTTTTGGAGTCAGCAGGGAGTTTATGATCACAAAAAGCAAACCTTTCAAGGTCAAGGTGCTTTTAGAATGAATGGTCCTGAGGGTAACATTCAAGGTGAAGACATTGCTTATAACCATGTGCAGGGTATTTTGCAAGCCCGTCATGTGCATGCCATCATTGATATGGAGAATGCTAAAAATGCAAAATTCTCCCATTCCAAATTTAAGAGTTTGAAATTTTGAGATGGGTTATACTTGGTTTAGTAGCAGGGTTGCTCTGGGGTGCACCCCTTAAGGAAACCTTAGAGGTAACTGCAGATAAATTCATTGCCAATGAAAAACGGCGCATGACAACTATTGAAGGCAATGTACACATCAAAAAAATGCAAGACACGCTCACTGCTAAAAAAGTGATCATCTACACCAACGCCAAACGCAAACCTATCAAATATGAAGCTATTGGCGCGGTGAAGTTCCATATTGTAACCCAAGATGGCCGTCAAATAGATGGGCATTCCGATCGTCTTGTCTACGATGCAATCAAGCAAGAATACCGCTTATTACAAAACGCCGTGGTGAATGAAGTGGGTAAAATCAATTCGATCAAGGGTGAGGAGATCATTTTGAGTAAAGAACACGGGTATGCTGATGTGCTTGGAGGCAAGAACAGACCGGCTAAGTTTGTTTTTGACATGGACGACATCCAGCAAGAGCAGCAGAAGGAAAAACAAAAAGCGCAAAAAAAGCCTTCACAACAAAAAAAACATGAAACCCATTAAAGTTATAGAAAGTAGTTTTTTAAAATCGGCCTATAATTTGGCGCAGTGCCCCCCAGCGTGCGCGCCAGAGGTGGCGTTTGTGGGGCGTAGCAATGTGGGCAAAAGCACTTTAATGAACACCATCCTAGAGCGCAAAATCGCTAAAAGCTCTGCTACCCCCGGAAAAACCCAAGCGGCAAATTTTTTTCGCACGCAATGGCAAATTTCTTCTACTGAGACGCTAGACTTTATATGTATTGATTTACCCGGTTTTGGATATGCAAAAGTTTCTAAGGAACTCAAGCAACAATGGGCTACATTTTTAAGCGATCTGTTGATCCAACGCAGTTCCATCAAGCTCATCTTGCACCTCATTGATGCTAGACACCCTCATTTATCCCTAGATACAGAAGTGCGTGGTTTTTTAGAAAGTTTCTTACGCCCCGATCAAACTCTTAGGTGTGTCTATACAAAATTTGACAAACTCTCTAAGAATGCCCAACATGCTCTTTACCAACAGCAAAACGCCCCTTTAGTTAGCGCGCAAGGCGCATTAAATTCTAGATTTGGATCTTCTTTTGAAGTACAAAAAACCATCTTAGAGGCCTTGTTTGACACGCGAATCTAGGCTCAAAATCCGCTTTTCGTTTTTATTTTTCTTGGCATGGTTGGGGTTTTATCTCTATAGTAATCTAAGAGACATTTATACATGGCTTCCCCCTATGCTAGGATTTCTCTTCGCGCTTTATCGACATGCGCTTGTCCAAGAAAAGTCTTCCACATACCTTTTAATTTGGGTCTTTACTTGTCTGCTCTGTGTGGAGCTTATTCATACGCAACCTTTGGGGATTCTTATCCTGCTCTTTGTCCTCTATGAAAAACTTGTGGTGCAATATCTTTTACGGGTTTTTCAAGATAATATTTTTGGAGATTTTGTCCATGCCTTTTTGGTTTATCTAATCTATTTTGTGATTTTGAGCTTTTTATACGGCTACTATAGTGATATGTGGGATAATGCACTTCAATATAGCGTCTTAGAATTTTTGCTTTGGAGAATCTATGCAAGGACTTAAGATGCGCTTTGTGCTGGGTCTTTTAGGCTTGGTATGGGCGGTGCTTATCTTGAAAATTTTTATCCTTACCATCAAAACCAATGACTATTTTGAGCAACTCGCCCTACGCAACATGACTAAAAAAGAAATTTTAGTGCCCACGCGCGGGATCATTATGGATCGCAACCATGAATTGCTCGCTATCAACCAATTAGGTTTTAGTATCGCGCTCTCCCCGGGATTAAAAGATCGCGTAGTTGAAGACAAACTTGAAGCCTTAATGCGCTATTTCCCCGACTTAGATAAAGATGACGCACTAGACAATTACCAAAAACAGAATTCTCGTTACAACCATAATGCGATTCCCATCTTAGATTTTGTACCCTATGCGGCGATGCAAACTCTCTATGCCAAACTCTTGCAAATCCCAGAGATTAGTATCAACGCAGCTAATAAACGCCACTATCCTAACAATGCCTTAGCTTCCCATGTCATTGGCTACTTGGGAGCAGCCGATGTGAAAGACATTAATGCCAATCCCACCAGCCAGTACACCCACACCATTGGTAAAACGGGGTTAGAAAAGGAATATAACGATCTCTTGCAAGGAGAACTAGGTTATAAGCTCGTGAGTGTGAACGCGCTCAATCAAGAACTTGAAGTGCTTGAGAATAAAGAACCCAAGACCAATAACGACCTTATATTGAGTTTAGACAAACGCCTCCAGCTCAAAGCTGATACCCTGTTTGCAGATAAAAGAGGAGCGATCATCGTGATGGATGTGCACAGCGGAGAAATTTTAGCTGCAGGCAGTTATCCAGAATATAATCTCAATCATTTTATAGGTGGAATTAGCGTTTCAGAATGGAAGAATCTTCAAGATGATCCAGGGAATCCTTTATTAAACCGCCTAATCAATGGGCTTTACCCTCCCGGTTCTGTAGTAAAAATGGGTACTGGACTAAGTTTTTTAGAAAACTTGCCTATGAATGAAAATACTTCTATTGCTACCCCGGGCTACATTGAAGTGGGCAAACGCAAGTTTAGAGATTGGAAAGCTGGTGGGCATGGGGAAAGTAATTTATATAAAGCTATCAAAGAATCTGTAGATGTATATTTTTACAAATACGCCCTTGATTTGCCCATTGAAAAACTTGCCAAAACCTTTGGACAAATGGGTTTTGGTCAAAAAAGTGGGGTAGATTTGCCTAATGAATTTGTGGGTATCTTGCCCGATCCTAGTTGGAAGATGAAACGCTTTGGAAGTGTCTGGAATGTGGGCGACACGCTTATTACAGCCATCGGACAGGGGTCTTTTTTAACCACGCCCCTACAAGTCGCCAACTACACCGCTTTAATTGCTTCAGGCAAACTTCCTACCCCTCATTTTTATCGCAATGGGAGTTTTAAATCTAAAGATGTGCTAGATTCTTTTCAAAAATCTAAGTTGCCCGTATTGCGCAAAGGCATGTATGAAGCGTGTAGCCAGCAGGGGGGCACGGCTTATAAAAGCACGCGAGGGGTGAAGGTGAGTTTGGCGTGCAAGACAGGCACAGCGCAGGTAGTCGCCATCGATCAAAACACCATGACGCGTATCAAAGAAAGCGAAATGGAATACGCGCAACGATCGCATGCATGGATCACTGCCTTTTTACCCTATAAAAATCCCCAATACGCTATCACGATCCTAGTCGAACATGGCGAAGGTGGGAGCAAAAACGGCCCCCTGCTTAAAGAAATGGCTAATGCGTTAGTGGATTTGGGGTATATCAAACCTTAAGTTTGCCATTAAGATTTTTGAGTAAAAATACGATGTGTTTGACCACTAAGCGTTAAGGATTTTAAGATGACCTGCCACCAACTGCTCAAGCAAGTGAGTGTCTTAGATAATCGGGGGGGGGGGGGGGACTCTACCTTTATAATTGGTTTAATGACATTGGCGTTGCCATTGAGCCAAGATACATTGCAGGGCTAATCAAGCATCAAATTGCCTTTACTGAAGACTTCCCCGCCCAACACCTCGAGTTTTTAACCCAAAATGCCTTTTTAGTCGATGACAAGTTTTTAGAGGGGTTTTACCAAAAAGAATTTGACAAGCAGATTCAAAAAGAACAAAATGAATTGCATTTAATCTTGCTCCCAGCCGGGGATGCGTGCAATTTCCGCTGTGTCTATTGCTATGAAAACCACGAGGACACCGCTAGATTTAAACAGCTCCATAGCGATAAAATCTTTGATCTTATTGAGCGTAACCGCGATAAGAGTATTCGAATCGAATACTTTGGGGGCGAACCGCTTTTAAACCTCAAATGGATTTTAGGCTTCCAAGAGAGAATCTCCCACATCCCACACACCGCCTCCATGACCACTAATGGCTATCTTTTGAGTCAAGAGAACATGCAAGCGTTGGTGCAACGCAATGTCAAGGCTTTTCAGATCACCATAGACGGGCTTAAAGAGCAGCATGACAAAATGCGCCCCAAGTGTGGCGGGAGCGGGAGTTATGATCAGATCATGGGCAATATCAAGGCCATTAGCACCCTTAAAGAGCACTTTCGCATTATGCTTAGGTGCAATTTTAACCAGCACAGCTCTAACCCCGAGCAAAGAGCGCAATTCTTTAAAAATCTTGATTTTATCAAGGGGGATTACCGCTTTGCCTTGCTTTTTAGACCCATTGGGCTGTATTCTGAGGGCAATAACACCACTACACAAGAGCGCATTGAGGCGTGCCACAGCGGCGCACCAGATATGCAAGCCCTTTGGGAACAAGAGGCGCAAGAACAAGGCTTTTTACTCGGGGATTTAGGCATGTTCACCCAAATTGCCGGATCGGTGTGCTACGCCTCTAAATCCTCAAACTTAACAATCAATCCCAAATTAGAGGTGCTTAAATGCACCATCGCGCTCAACCAAGAGCATAATAAATTTGGCAATTTGCAAGAAGGATTAAAACTAGAGGCGCATAAGCTAGAGGCGTGGGAGGAGCACATCCAGTTTGACCCGGCTTGTAAGGATTGTTTCTTTTTCTTCCAGTGCATGGGGCGATCTTGCGTGCTCAAAAATTATCTAAGCAAATCCAAAAAATGCCCCATTGTCCCCAAAAACGCCCCCTTTTTGGTGGCAAAAATCCGCAAACAAAAGGAAATCTTAAGAAAGGCAGTGCGCGATGGAAAAAATATTTGAGTTTAAGGCGAGTGATTTAGAAATCAAGTTTGGTTTAAAAATGGAGATTGAAGTTTTGCCCACCGATAAAAAGGACGCTTTCGTGGTGTTTAAAAGCGACGCTAGCGATTCGGATTTGCTAATCGAGCACAGCGATCACAGGCTCTACATCACCACCCCAGAGGATGAGGAATTAGTCGAAGAGATTAAGGGAATCCGCAGTATTGGGGATGCTTTTGCGCTTTTAATGAAAAAGGGCCTGCAAGGGGATTGCAAGATTAGCGGGTGGGCTAAAATTTATCTACCTGCTAATCACATTGCCCTTTACTTGTCTGCCAACAACGCTAAGGTGGCGGTGAATGCACCTATGGAACGATTGGAGTTAAAGCTCAATAATGGCAGTGTCAGCGTAAAAAGTGCGATCAAAAACTTTAAAGCAGATACGAACTCAGTAGATTTGTTATTGTGCGCACCTTCAGAGATTTGCCAAATCAAGGCAAATGATGCCACGATTGAGCTACAAGAGAGCGTACGCACACTAGATATTAAAATTAATAATGGGAATATCCAATTGGAAAAATCCACACAAGATATAGAAACTTGTCGCATTAAGGCGAACAACACCCAAGTTAGTGCCAAAGCTTATATTCAAGAACTAGATTTAGACATGAATAATGGGGGTGTAAAACTCATTGCCCATGAACATGTCAAATTGTGGGATATACAATCCAATGGAGCGAATATCACCCTTAAAAAGAATGGGATTGGCGTTGCTCTTGAAGATTCTAGAGGATCTATTGGATCGGGCAGAGTGCGCTTTAAAACAAGTGGCTCTGTGAATGTGCTTGACTAAATTGATCTTAAGACAATGAAAACGATGCAAGCTAATGAGAGTTTTGCGGATTTATGGGTTGTGGTGGAACTCATTTGCAATGCGGACATCGGTTGCAAATGAGTATCTATGAATTATTTATCTAATCTTAAAGAAAGGAGAAAACATGCAAATTGATGAGAGTACAGATAGTCTTTGGCTAGAGTATGGGGCTGCTCCAAATACGATTTGTCGTTGCAGTGGCATAGCTTGTAATTAGTGGAATCTCAACAGAAAGGAAAAGCATGCAAATTGATTTTAGTTTAAAAAGTTTTGGGCTAGAGTATAGTGGTGACTTAGGTTGTGGTTCTAATATCCCATGCTGGAGCAAATAAAGCTTATTTGTCTAGTTTTCTGAACAACAACCTTTAGGCGTATCTTAAAATTTCCCTCAAATCCAGCGAGTGCGTGGCGATGTCTGCGTGCTCTTTGGTGATCTCTTTGGCATTAAAGGCGATGCTCACATCGGCTAATTTAAACATGCTAATATCATTAGCCCCATCGCCTATGGCTAGGGTGTGTTTGGGTTTTAGCAAGCTTTGCAAACTGGCCAACATTTCCGCTTTAGAGTCAGAGCGCATCATAGGGCCACTCACCTCCCCACTTAAACGGCCGTCGCTCACATGTAAGGTATTACTAAAATCCGCATCTAGCCCTAGCTTGTCTTTAAAATACCCAGTTGCCCACTTAAACCCCCCGCTAAGGCACACAACCTTATAGCCCAAAGCGTGCAAACCCTGCACCACTTCTTTAGCCCCCTGATGCAAGGGCAAACTCTCACACGCCTTTTTAGCTACATCAATATCCATGCCTTTAAGTAGAGCTACACGGCTAATCAAACTTGTATAAAAATCCGCCTTACCCTCCATCGCCTGCGTGGTTACAGATTTTATTTGTTCCCCCACTCCATAAACCTCACCTAAAACCTCCAAAGTCTCCGCATCCACAAGCGTAGAATCAAAATCAAACACCGCTAATTTCATGCCATTCCTTAAAATCTTTATTCTAACCAATTTTGTTATAATACGCGCATGGATGTACGCGAATGCTTTTTAACTCTCTTTTATTCTGGTAGATTTCCCAAGGGGCCGGGCACGACTGGGAGTGTGGTCGCCTTGTTTCTAGGCTTGCCCATTTTGTATCTCTCGGCCAACACCTTGTTTTTATGCGCTATTTTGATCGGATTGGTGGCCATTAGGCAGATTGATATTTACGAGAAACAAACCCAAACCCATGACGCTAAACACATTGTGATTGATGAATTGGTGGGGATGTGGATGGCAATGGCGATCGCAGGTCTTAGCTGGCTGGGCGTGATCGCTAGTTTTGTGTTTTTCCGCCTCTTTGATATTTATAAACCCTCTTTAATTGGCAAGATTGATCGCGATGTCAAGGGGGGGCTAGGTGTGGTGGGTGATGACGCGCTAGCGGGCTTATGTGGAGGCTTTTGCGCATTGCTTTTAGTTCGCTTAGTGGCATACATCAACCTTTAAAGATTAGACATAATTAGCAAAAGCAGCTACATTGCGTCTGATTCGCAAAGTTGTGTAGCCGATTGAAAAACGCACCCCCACCTCAAAGCCTTGATGTAAACCAGTATTGGCACGAAAAAAATTTTATAATCCCGAATAGTTAGAATATTCAAACCCGCCATCTGCTTATGTGTCATTACCCTCTGCACTCAAGGGAGCTAAACAAAAAAACTGAAACGAAACACAGATTATCGCGTGGGTTTGGACTATGTTCAAGAGTTTCTACAAAATTGCGATGCCCTGGAAAAAGCAGAGTATTCGGACAAAAAATTGCTAAAGATTGTTGGCACTCTCGGCAGATGTGCTCAGCCAAGGGACTAAAGAATTTATCTAAAACGCCGCTACGATCAACGAGTGGATTAATTACGCCAATGCGAAAGAATTAAGATGGATTATGCCAAAAATATAGGGATTTAGTGGCCACTTATTATACAGGCCAAGGCTTAATGTTAAAAGATATGATAAGAGCAAAGATAATTATAAAACACCCCAAAGCTAAAATGCCTTATAAAGAGCAAAAATGTTAGTGTTGCTTAAAAGGCATGTGTTGTCGATTGCCTTAGTATCTGCAATTCTTTGTGGTTGTCAAGAAAAAAAGAATGATGCAAGTGTAAATGAATATTACAAAAAAGCAGAAGATGCTTATATCTATGGAAATTATCAGAAGCCTTAAAAGACTATAAAAAGGTTGGAGAAATTGGGATTGCCCTAGCATATAGTAATCTAGACTTAATGCATAAAAATGGGGAGGGGGCCCTAAGGATGATATTAAAACGATTTAATATCTTAAAAAAGCGAAAGAAATGGGATGTGCAGCAACCTATAGAGATTTAGGACTTATGTACTATGGGGGTCGTGGTGTTGAAAAAACTATAGTGAAGCTTTAAGATATTTTAACAAAGCGGACAAACTAGGGGATACAAACTCTTCCTATAACTTAGGAGTAGTGTATGAAAATGGAGAAGGCGTAGGGCAGAACAAAGAAACTGCACGGCATTATTTCAAAAAAGCTTGTGATTTGGGATTGCAAAAAGGTTGTAACAATCTTGTACGCCTAGCTTCATAAATCTTTCTCTTACAATCATAACTTTGATATTCAGAAAAAGAATTTGATCCTTTTGGAGGCATTTTGGTAAGCATGGAGGGGATTTTTCAACATGGCAGGAGTAAAACATGTTTGGTTGAACATACTTAGGCTTTCAAAGCTATTAGTTGTAGTGAGATTTGATGCCGTATTTTTCAATTCCCCCGAGCTTTTTAATAACCTGTATTGATTTTTTTGTGGCTATGGAAGTGTGTCGCTTAGTTTTTATCTGCTGGGTTTAAGATTTTAAAGGCTTTTGAGCTTGAGGATACGCTTTAAACGCGTAGTTATACCGACATTGTTTGTCACATAAAGCCACAATGGTTTGTCATGGAAAATGTCGAACCCATCAGAAAAACCCCTATTTTGGACGCTTACATCCATCAATTCAAACAAGCTGAGTATGGCTTAACTTCTACAATCTCAATTAGATGTGGTTTATTGACAAGTGCCACAATCTCGCGCGCACTTTTTTATTGGTTACTTGAATGAAGGATATAATGTCGTGTTGCATATATTGAAACAAAGACTCGCCAAACGCCCCATGTTTGTTAGAGATTGTTTTGGAGACACGCTAGGCATACAACATTCTACAGACACCCTAAAAGTTATCAAAGACGCGCTTTAGCATTATGAACTTAGCCCTACAATACAGGGTGTGAGCAGATTTATCCCTAAAAGATTATCAACTCAAAGCTTACGATCCCAGCGGTGTAATTTACATGCTTTGAGTCTCTTAAGCACACTAGCAAGAAGTTACTTACAAACATTCCCTGAAACTTTGTTTTTTAGGTCAATAAAACTTAAGGATGCCTCAATGAGTATGAGCGCAAACCACCCCATATTCGTCCAATGCCTTAAAATCCAATCCCTCCCAAATTCTTCACCTGTAGCAAAGACACTAGCTGCAATAATGATACTCACTACACTAACAAAAATATCTCCCATCATCTATCAGATTACCTCCATCCATTGCCCTAATTTTTTAGCGTCGCGATGAATGCGATGCAAGCAAGAGCAAGACGGGCATCCAAGGGAATAGAACATAAAACCTAGAGCATGGGGGGATCGACAATCTCAGGGATTGACACAATATCGCAAAGTCGGTTGTGTCTTTGATTTCTTTTCCACCCAAGCAAAATAAAAAGGAATGAGTACCGCCATTAAGAGAGTGTAGGCTAGTACCACCCAAACTTGGTAATATAAAATAGTCCTACAACATTCTCTTTTTGCCACGCCATGTCCGCCATGTTAATGGTGTTGCTATCTTTGAGGCCATGATCTAGGGCGCTTAAAAGAGCACACACCGCGGTGATAGGGCGTTGAGCGCAAACAACACCGAATAATGCAAGCTAGTAGCAAGAATAAAAGACCTGTTAACTAGGAATAATAATCTTCAACCTCATGTCCACGATAAAAGTCCCGCTCAAGACAAGATATTGGTTAGATTTTAAAATAATAGCGATGCAAGAAAAGGCGTTTAAGAGTACTTGGGCAAAGTTGTGTACAGACGGAGTTTTGGGAATGGAGGCATTGGTGAGATAAAAACCCAAGATCAGTAAAACCAACCCGGCATATAAAAACACACAAATTGGATGGTGCTGTTTGAAGATGTCATAGAAACTCCCCCACGGCTAGCAAGGTCGCGCTAACCACCAAAGTGGCCAACACTCTAATCCTTAATAAGTTTAAAATTTCTATTAAAAACGCCACACATAGTTAGCATAGATGGCTACCGCGCGGCGCAAACCATTGTAAGCAGGGATGATAGGGATGAGCATCCCCACCTCTACGCCATGGTGATAGAGAAAATTAGCCCGAACCCCCACATTGATAGGCAATTGGAAGTTAGACACAGACCCATGTGGGAACACCCAGCTACTCCCAAGTAACATGAGCCCGCCATAAACCCCCACGACATATTTTTTAGTGCCATAGAAGTCATAGAGCGCGTCTGCCCCCACGCCATAGCTAAAATTACTCAGACCACTCCCCCCACTCACGCTAAAATTTCCATAATAGCGCGCTCCAAAAGTCTTTCTTTTGTTAAAGAATTGTTGATAACCCCCGCGGATATCTATCCCTCCGATGTTGCCACTTCCATTCCATTGAGTGGTAAAATACGCATACTGCACACCCCCACTAATATAAAATCCATTTCTTTCTGCTTGCAAAGATGAGCTAGCTAAGCTTAACGCACCTATCAAGCCCACTACGGATAAACCTCTTTTTAAAGACATGAAAATAATCCTTCTAAAGTAATTATAGGATTTGATTCTAGATTAAACGGCCTAAAAGAGGCTTTAATTTCATAGGAAACTATTGTGGGATAGTAAGAGGCTCAGATGTATCGAGTTGACTCTCTCTTGCTAGAATGCTAAAACCGGTGTGGGTTATATAAACGCTGGATTTTTGCAGAAAATGGAGGTTGGTATGAGCGCTTATGAAAGCTTTGAAGAGGCGATGAACGAGGCGAACAAGTTTCTATTTTGGCCTACGATGCCCATCAGAATGGTAACCACGAGGTAGCCTCAGAGCACCTAAAAGCGGGTGAGTTGTATTTTCAGATCGCTAGGGAGGCTCAACGCCATGAGAAGTACGAAATGGTCCTAGAATGTTACCAAGAAGCGTGCAACGCGGGAGTGCCTGCTGCTTTCTATAGCATAGGCATCATGTATAAAGATGGCGATGGTGTGCCTCAAGATATTTCTATGGTATAGCACCAGACCACAAAAAGGCAGAAATATATCTTCGACACGAAAAAAATAAGGAAAATTCATACCAAATAGCCAAACGCGCTCGTGAAAATGGCGATTATGCTAAAGCACTAGAGTATTTGCACGAGGCGATTCAACAAGAAGATGCCCAAAGTGCAGAAGCTTACTACACATTGGGGCAGATGTATTATAGTGGACAGGGCGTACTAAAAGATGAGATTAAGTTTAGGCAGTGCCTAGAAAAATCAGCCTCTATGGGATATGCAAAGATTTTTGTTGAGTTGGGTTTTAAAGAGGTGGTTTATTTTAAAATTATTTAAGAGAGAATATGCCACAATCCACAATCCACAATCCACAATCCACAATCCACAATCCACAATCCACAATCCACAATCCACAATCCACAATCCACAATCCACAATCCACAATCTTAAGGATTGGCATTAGTGAGTGGATGAAGTAAAACATATCAAAGGAGTTTTCATGGCAAAAATTACAAACCTAGAAGAGTATGCTAAACCCGGAAGCGTTTTGTATTGCAAGATTGGTTTTTTGTCTTTGGCGGAACATTCGGGTATCTACATAGGGGATAATCTCATTGTCGAGATCACCAATAGAGATGGCAAGGCGTGGATCAGAAAAGCCCACCCCCGCCACTTTTTAACGCGTCTAGAGGATGAAAGAAATGGTAATCTCAAAGAGGGCGGGAAAATTTATATCACCTGCGACAAAGATGGGAACGCACTTGGTTCAGAACAAGTCGCCCAAAGAGCTGAAACAGCTCATCGAAGCGCAAAGAGTAAGGCAAAGGGCAAAGAATACGCGTGGTTTCCCGTAGATGATTCCGAGTTGAATTGCCACAAATTCAGCGCAGGATGCTTACTGGGCAATTTCAAAAATGATTGTGGGAGCTTTTATAAACTTGAGGAAGCCATCGGCAAGACTTACGGCACGTTTAAATGGACTTATGTAGAGATCGGCTAACCCTGAACTTTAACCCCGCAGCCTAAAACTATTCCCCACCACCAAAAGCGAGCTTAGGCTCATACTCAAGGCGGCTAGGGGGGGGTTGATAAGCCCACATACTGCGCAGGGGATGAGCAGAGCGTTGTAAAGCGCGCTGATGAGGAGATTTTGGCGCACGCGTCTATGGGCTTGCTTGGCGATTTTAAAGGTGTTGCGCACACTTTTAAAGGAAGTGTTGAGCAAAATCACATCGCTATGCAACAAACTTAGATCATGCCCCTCATACATGCACAAAGACACCTGACTTTGAGCCAAAGCGGGCGCGTCATTCATCCCATCACCCACCATGCCCACTACTTCCCCACGCGCTAATGCCCTTTGAATGTGTTCTAATTTCTGCTCCGGGTTTAGGGGGGCGTGGCAGGCAACCCTTAAGTTTTGGGCGATGTGTTGCACATGTGGGCTAGAATCCCCGCTTAAAATTTCTATTTCTAGCCCCATTTCTTGCAGGGCGCGCACACTCTGCAGGCTATCGGGTTTTAGCGGCGCGTGTAGGCTAAAAAGAGCTTTTAACTCCCCATCCACACTATAGACAAAATGGCTTTCTAAAGATTGTCCCACAACATCTACTCCCTGCGCGCGCAAATACTCTACACTTCCCCCAAGCAAAACATGCCCATCAACTACTCCCCTCAAGCCCCCCACCTCTTGGCTCAGAGATTCTAGGGGTGTGCTTTGGACATTGTAGCGTTCTTGCAACCACGCACTCACCCCTCTAGAAATAGGGTGGGGGTTGTGTAATACCAAGCTTAAGAGCCAAGAGGGGTTAAAATCCCCGTATGTTTGATACTCTTGCACTTGGAGTGCTGGCGTGGTGAGCGTGCCAGTCTTATCCAAAAAGAGCCTTTGTACTTTGGCCAAAGTTTCTAGACTAGCGGCTTGTTTGCACAAAATCCCCTGCTTTAACGCCCGATTGCTTGCTAGCACAAGGGCAATAGGCGTGGCCAAAGCAAAAGCGCAGGGGCAGGCGATGATGAGCACGCTCACACTAATGACTAGTGCGCGCTCCCACACCCCGCCTATAAACCCCCAGCCTAGCAAGCTAGCTAGAGTGATGAGCAACACCCCTTGAGTAAAGCGGTGGGCAAGTTTGTCTGCTTGGAGTTGGATTTGGGGCTTTTGGGTAAAACTCTTTTGGATTAAGCGCACCATTTGGCTTAAAAAGGACTGCTTAAAGGGGGTGTTCACGCGGTAAATAAAACTCGCCCCCACATTGCTATAGCCTGAGAGCACGCTCTGCCCGGCGTGCAAGTCTAAGGGGGTGATCTCTCCATTGACAATTTGGCTATTTACCTGCGCGTGCGCGCTCTCTAGCTCCCCATCTAAGGCCACACACTCCCCACTTAACACTTCAATGCGATCCCCTATTTGCACCTCAGAGGGAGAGATTAAAACGCGCTCCCCCCCGCGTAAAAGCAAGACCTGAGAGGGCAGCGCGCCCTGCAGACCATCTAGCATGGCGTTGGCGCGCAAAGTAGCCTTGAGTTCTAAGAATTTTGAGATGAAAACTAAGGTGATGATCATGCTCACTGATTCAAAATAGGGCTCTTGGGCATGGAAAGTGGCGTAAATGGAGTAAATATAGGTGGTGAGCGCGCCCAAACTCACACTCAAATCCATGCCAAAAAAGCCATTTTTGAGCCCATAAAACGCGCCCTTTAAAAACGCTGCCCCCGTGATAAAGAGGGTCAAACTGCTTAAAATCCACGAGGCGATATTGAGCTTGAAGCTCATGCTCGTATCCATTCCCGAAAAATAGCCCGCATAATTGGCAATAGCAATCCACATCACATTCATGGTAGAGAAAATACCCACCACGAGGGCGACATAGTGGCGATAATGCGCTCTCTTGCCCCCGCTCTCAATTTTGGGATCAAAGACGCGCGCATGATACCCGATCGCCTCAATGGTGTTTAACACCTTTGAGAGGGGGATTTTCTGAGGCTCAAAGTCAATATAAGCTCTGTGTGTGGTGTAGTTGACTTGCACCTTATTAATCCCCTCTTGTTTTAAAAGCACATGTTCGATCAACCACACACAGGCCGCACAATGGATATTTTCTAAAATGAGTGCTACCTCTAGGCCCTCTTTAGTGGACGTGGTAAAGTCTGCTAAGAATTGAGGGGTGTCGTAGTGGGTAGAGATGGGGTTTTGGGCTTGTATGGGCTGGAGGGTTTTATTTCCTAATTTGTCATAGAAATTTTCTAACTCTAGGGAATGCAGTAAAAAATACACGCTCTCACAGCCTGCACAGCAAAAATAGAGGTCTTGCTTGGGGGCTTTTTTGAGGGCGTGGGGGGGGTAGAGTAATTGGCAATGCGCGCAGGGGATTTTATCCAAGTTGTGCCTTAATGCTGTAGGTTTGAGCGTGGGCGTAAATGCGCGCCACCTCAGGGGTTACATCGCGCTGATCTTTGGAATTGTGCGTGATTAAGGGGGCTTGTACTTCTAGCAGACTCTTAGAGCTCTTGCGCGCACAGCAGAGCACTAAAGTCGCCTTTTTGTGTGCAAAAGGGTGCACAAAGCGCACACATACAGGGTTAAGTTTGGCATTTTGCAGGGCAAAAAGTAGACTATCTGCTAAGTTGGCATGGTAGCAGAGAATAAAATAGCCTTGGGGTTTTAAAAGGCGGTAGACTTTAGCACACAACGCGCTTAAAGGTAAAAAGCTTTGGTTAGTGGCGCGCGCGATCTGGGGGTTAGGACTTTGGGGGCTGTTGAGGTGATAGTAGGGGGGGTTAGAAATAATGCAGTGATAAGTATCTAAGTTGGCATGTAGAAAATCTGCGCAGATCACGCGCACATGGGGGGCGTGCGCGCTGTTTTTTTGGGCAAAAAAGGCCAATTCAGGATTGACTTCGATCAAATCTAGGGGGTTAGCAAACTCTCTAGCACACAGCAATCCCACCACCCCACAGCCTGCGCCCACATCTAAGAGTTTGGCGCGTTTTTTGATAAAAGGGCGGGCAAAATGGGCTAAAAAGAGGCTGTCGCTATTGTAGGCATACCCCCCTAAAGGTTGGTAGAGCCGCAAGAGTGCCATGTGAGCAGGTCGTGATCTAAAATCTGGGCGTGGTGGGGGGTGAAATGCGCTTGGGCGTGGTGGGGGATGGGTTGGTGGGGTTCTAGGGAGGTGTTGGTATGGGTTAAGAGCATATTAATATGATCTTGCAAGCTAGAGAGCAGATGCCAACCCCCCTCAATGATATTAAAGCCGGTATGCAGGGGCAAATCCTGCACGCGGGTATAGAGTCGGACTTCACGCCCAGCCACGCCAAAGAGGGGCAAAGTGCGATCGATTATAGGGTTACGGCTTAAAATGGCGACATCACAAAGTCTATCTTGATAGAGTGGGTCAGCAAAGCGGTGATCCAGCAAGGGGCGATCGGTGCGCGCGCTCTGTCCAGAGATAATAAGGGTACTAGCAACCCCGCGTTGGTTATGGGTAAAATTAAGGCTTTTAGTCCCGGAAATCTTGCCTTGATAGTTGCCATCTAGTCTTGTGGCGATTTTAAAGAGATTAAACACCCCTTTGTTAGATAGACATCTAAAGGGGTAGAGTAAGTGATAACATGCGGGCAAATCCAGCACAATCACTTCAATACCGGCATCTTGTAGGCGTTTTAAGCCCCCTTGAGCTGGAGGATGTTGCTCTAGTGCGCCAATGACCACGCGTTTAGGCTTAAGCGCACACAACAGAGCTGCACAGGGAGGGGTTTTGCCAAAATGATTACAAGGCTCTAGGGTTACTAGAAGGGTGCACTCTTTAAAGAGATCGTTATGATTTTGGGCTAAAAAGTTGTAATTAGCTTGCTTGTCTAGGGGGTCGATGTCTTTAGGGAAGGGGGTGGGACTAAGCGCATCAAACGCCTCTCTTAGGGCGCGCACTTCGGCATGGGGGGTATGGGCTTTGGTGTGGGTCTGCAGGCTTAAGAGGCGATAATTTTGATCTAGCACCATGCACGCCACGCTAGGGTTGGGCAAAGCCAAAGTTTGCACCTCCCAAGCTTGATTAAGGCAAGATTGCATTAAGAGTTCAAACATGGCGCGCCTAAGAGAAGAAGGGCAGAGCTAAGAAGCTTTTGATCACCACAGCGTTAATAATGTCTACAAAAAACGCTCCTACTAAAGGCACAACTAGAAAAGCGACATGGCTATGCCCGTAGTGGGTGGTGATGGTTTGCATGTTCACCATTGCTGTAGGGGTTGCGCCCAAACCAAAACCACAATGCCCCGCGCTCAAAACCGCCGCATCGTAGTTTTTACCACAGACTCTAAAGGTTACAAAAATGCTATAAAGAATCATCACCACTACCTGCGCGCTCAAAATGATGATGATGGGCAGAGCCAAATGGGCGAGTTTGATGAGATCAATGCTCATTAAAGCATAGGCCAAAAAGAGATTAAGGCTTACATTCCCAATCACGCTCACTTCCCGATCAAAGACTTTATGGATTTTAAAATAAGAAAGTAGATTGCGCAAGATCACCCCCACAAACAAGCACCATACAAAGGTGGGTAGAGTAACTCCGCCCACCTTGACCTGTGCCATTTTAGAGATGAGCGTACCTACCAAGAGGGCGATACTCACTAGAGCTAGACTTTCTACAAAACTGCTGGCCGTGATCAAGCGTTCTTTTCTGGGGGTTTCAAATACACTGGGGGGTTCTTGCTCCATGCGTTCCTTATCTTTTTGGCTGGGTTCTAATTTGTATTTTTTAATGAGATAGCGCGCCACAGGCCCGCCAATGATTCCTCCGCTCACCAGCCCAAAGGTTGCGCAAGTAATAGACACCTCTAGGCTTTCAGCAAAGTCATAAGGGGGTTTGATAAAGACATCTGACCACGCTGCGCTAGTACCATGCCCTCCAATTAAAGAAATTGAGCCCCCCAAGAGCCCCATCAAGGGATTAGCCCCAATCAGGCTTGCAATGCCCACCCCTACGGCGTTTTGCACCACCACAAACACCCCTACCACTGCCACAAAAATGCCCAACATTTTGCCCCCTCTCTTCAAGGAAGCGAAATCCGCGCTCAGACCTATGGTGATAAAGAAAGTCAACATGAGAGGGGTTTTCAACCCCGAATCAAGCACTAATTTAAAGTCGTAAAATTTGTGTGCAATGAGAATCGTCAGTGCCACTAGCACTCCCCCCACTACTGGCTCAGGGATGTCATAATCGCGCAAAAGCTTAATTTTGGAGATGATCCAACGGCCTAACAATAGCACTCCCACCATGCATACTAAAGTCCCATAAATATCAAGAGTGATCGTCTGCATCGCTAACCCCGTTTAATTTAATTTAAGCGTTAAAATATTTAGCTTATAATAGCATAAACGCGTTATGATAAAAGGGAAGAGATGTCTGTTGTCTTGCAAATTGGAGCCGGGGGAGTTGGTGGCGTGGTAGCCCATAAGCTGTGCCAAAACCGCCAAGTTTTTAGCCAAGTGGTGTTGGCTAGCCGCACGCTTTCTAAATGCCAGCAAATCGCCAAAGAGGTCAAGGCGAGAGGTTTGGGCGAGGTGGTTTGTGAGCAGGTGGATGCTAACAGCGTGCAGGAAGTCATCGCTCTTATTGAAAAATACCGCCCCAAAGTGGTGATCAATGTCGCTCTGCCCTATCAAGATTTAGTCATCATGCAGGCGTGTCTACAAACTAAGACTAATTACCTAGACACTGCCAATTACGAACATCCCGATGTCGCTAAATTCGAATACAAAGAACAATGGGCCTTTGATAAGGCCTACAAAGAAGCCCAGATTTTTGGTTTGCTAGGAAGCGGTTTTGATCCCGGGGTTACCAATGTCTTTTGTGCCTACGCCCAAAAACACCATTTTGATGAGATTTACAATATTGACATTTTAGATTGCAATGCAGGCAACCACCCCTACCCCTTTGCGACCAATTTTAATCCTGAGATCAATCTAAGAGAAGTGAGCGCACCGGGGCGTTACTATGAAAATGGTGCATGGGTGGAAACCAAGCCTTTAGAAATCAAGCAAACATGGGCGTATCCTGGCATTGGCGAGCGCGACTCTTATTTGCTCTACCATGAGGAGCTAGAATCCCTAGTGAGGCACATTAAAGGCTTAAAGCGAATCCGCTTTTTTATGACCTTTTCAGAGAATTACCTCAATCACATGCGCTGTTTGGCCAATGTGGGTATGCTCAATATCGATCCGGTGGAAGTGCCTACCGCACAGGGAGGTAGCGCACAAATCGTGCCCATTCAGGTATTAAAGCAACTCTTGCCCGATCCTGCTAGTCTTGCAGGCAAGACGACAGGTAAAACTAATATTGGGTGCTACATTCATGGCAGTCAGAACAAACAGGAAAAAAAGCTCTATATTTACAATGTGTGCGATCATCAAAAATGCTATGATGAAGTGGGCGCACAAGCCATTAGCTACACCACCGGTGTACCCGCTGTGGTAGGGGCGATGATGATTTGTACGGGCATTTGGGGGGGAGAAAACTCTAAGGGAGTGTTTAACTTAGAGCAACTCGATCCCGATCCTTTCTTAGAAGAACTTGCCAAACAAGGTTTAAGTTACGAAGTGATCGTGCGTTAAATCTTTGCCCTAAGCTTCCGTGCGAAGCTCACACTAACATAGGGGATTTTTGGAGTGGCCTTTTTACACCTGTGCTTTGTAAAGCGATGGTCTTACTGGTGGGCTATCATGGCCTTAAGCATCGCTTCAGCTTATTATTTTGGTTTACTGGGCACTTATTGGGCGGTTACAGGGGAATTTACCCGTTGGAGCGGACACATTTTGCATGCCTTAGGTGTGGACACCCATAACTTAGGTTATTTCAAGATCATTGGATTGCATGGCACGCCCCTAGATCGCATTGATGGCATGATGCTTTTGGGAATGTTTGGGGGAGCTTTTTGCGCGGCCGCTTGGGCGGGTCAGATCAGATTTAGCGGATTTTACAGCTATAAACAGGCGAGCAGAGCTCTTTTGGGTGGGGTGTTAGCAGGCTTTGGAGCTAGGCTTGGCATGGGTTGCAATTTGGCCAGCTTTTTAACCGGAATTCCGCAATTTAGCCTACACGCGTGGTTTTTTACTTTGGCGACCTTGCTAGGCATTTATGGGGGCGTGAAGTTTATCGAGTGCTCAGTCTGCCAGCTTGAGCATGCAGGGCGCGCTTTGTCCAAAGGACTATCTAGGTTTTTAGGTGTACTGGTTTTTATTTTAGTGGGGGCTTGGATGATTTATGAGGGCACTAACACAAGGGTTAAACTGGCCTGCGCTTTGGGTTTTGGCTGGGTCTTTGGGATCATCATTTCAAGAGCACAAATTTGCTTCACCAGTGCGTTTAGAGATTTGTTTCTTGAGGGCAAAAGTGGAATAGCATGCGCGTTGGTGGTAGGCATGATGGTTTCTAGCATCGGAGTGTTTAGCTATATCCATTTGGGCGTGTCGCCTAAAATTATGTGGACTTCTCCGGGGATTTTTGTAGGCGGATTGCTCTTTGGCGTGGGGATTGTGATAGCTGGGGGATGTGAATGTGGTTGGATATATAAGGCAATGCAGGGACAAATGTATTTTATGTTGGTGGGTGTGGGCAATATTTTAGGCGCAGGCTTACTTGCCCTGCTTTGGGATCATTTTGCCCCATGGATTACGGATTATCCAAAAGTGAATTTGCTAACTTGGCTGGGCACGCTTAAGGGTTTGAGTCTGCATTTTGTACTGCTCTTGGGATTGTTATGGATCATTGTTGAGATTAGCAGAGCTAAAAAATCTTCTCTCAAATAAAAAGTTTTACAGAATTTTTAGAACTGATAGAAGCAGACAAGACCACTTGGCTGTTAGAATGATTGATTGAATGAAGGAATGTTACATGAATGTCAAATTAGGGCTATTTTATATGCCTTTAAGTGCCTTTAACTTGGGAGTCATGGGAGCACTCATTAAAATAATGAGCAATTATTATTCACCCCCTAGAAAATATCTTTTATCGTTCTTTTTTCATGCTCTTGTTTCTAACACTACTTTACTACGCTAAACCCTTTAGTTTTAAAGCGCATAAAAAAGGAGGAACTTTTTTATTATATTGGCGTATGGTAATTGGGTCAATTAGCATGATCTTGATGTGTTATAACATCTATACCATGTCTTTGAGCACTGCCACCGCCTTTAATCAAAGTGCGCCCCTCTATTCGATTACGATCGCCTTTTTTATTTTTAAAGAACCCATAAGCCCGCGCTTACTATTGGCAGGTTTATTAGGAGTGATGGGCGTGATACTGGTTACTAATCCATATACTGGCACTCTTTCATGGTGGCAGATTGTCTGTGGCATACTCAATGGTTTATTGGTAGCCATAGCTTACACCAGTTTAAACCGCCTGAAAGAATATTATGATGAAGGCTTTGTGGTTTTTGTTTTTAGTTTGTGCCTAAGTGTTTTGGGTTTTATAGGATTATTTATACATCTGCCTCCCTTTGCCTCAGGTTACTATCCCTTACGCTTTAGTGGGAGCTGGTGGCAGTGGGATATGTGGGTTTTCATGGGAATTGGACTTACAGGTATGTTGGGGCAGTTTTTCCTCACCAAAGCTTATATGAGTGCTCCAGCAGGGATCATCTCTCCGATAAATTACACCCGTTTAATTTGGAGTAGCGTCTTTGGAATGATGTTAGGAGATCCGTGGCTAGACATTTGGCAAGGAGTTGGCATAGGACTCATTGTCTTCTCAGGAGTGCTTATTACGACTCAAATGGGTAAAAAGACGCGCAAACTATAGCAAAGTTACAATTTTTGGGAAAAAAGCATGGAAACTTTGGGTTGATGGGTATTATAATGAGGGTTTTTAAAATAAGGATTATCATGAGGCATGGATTATTGTTGGTATTATTGGCAGTGGGTGCAGTGGGATGTTACACACAGACACCGCAAAACAAAGAGAACAAAACGAACGCACCAAAATACAATGTAGACCCGGCTAAACAAAAAACCCTATTGCATGGAAAACGCTAGATGTAGATAAAGTGGTCGGAGTAGCGGGATTCAAACCCACGACCTCACCCACCCCAAGGGTGCGCGCTAATCAGGCTGCGCCATACTCCGCTTCAAAAAGTCTTAATCTTACTCCCATAAGCATTAATTTTAACTTAAAATACATGTTATGATGACATTATGTTATAATGGCATATCATAACGAGGAAATAACATGGGATTTGTACCACGATTCTTGATCATGGCGTTGTTGACTCTCTCTATGAGTGTAGCTAAGGAAATCAAAGAGGTTCATGTTGCTGGGGCAGCTAATCTTACTAAAGCCTTAGAAGCGATCAAGCAGGCTTTTTTAAAAGAACACCCAAATGTTAAGGTGTATTTGAGTTTTGGATCTTCGGGCAAGCTTTATAATCAAATCCATCAAGGTGCGCCCTTTGATCTCTTTGTGAGCGCGGATAAAAAACGCCCCTTACGCTTGAGTGAGGATAAGATCGCCCCCTACACGCCCAAAATCTACGCAAAGGGCGTGCTAGTGTTGTGGAGCAAAACGCGCTTAGTGCCCTCCTTAGAGGTCTTAAAGGGTTCTTTCAAACACCTCGCTATGGCTAACCCCACTTTAGCTCCCTATGGCAGAGCTAGTATGGAAGTGCTTGAAAAACTCCAACTTGCCCAAATTCTCAAGCCCAAGATTTTACTAGGCAACTCCATCGCCCAAGCTAATCAGTATGTCGCTAGCGGGGGGGCTGAATTGGGTTTTAGCGCGCTCTCTTTGATGGATCGCCACGATTCTAAGCACTATTACATCGTGCCCAAAGAGTATTACCAACCCATTGAGCAAGCCCTCGTGCTCACCAATGCGGGGGGAAAAAATCCCCTTGCTAGAGAGTTTGAACGCTTTATATTCGGGCAGAGAGGGCGCACGATTTTGAAAAATTACGGCTACATTGTGGATTAGTGGATCACGCCTTTTTCACCACTCTTAAGCTCACCTTTGCCCTAGCCACCTGCACAACCCTCATCTTACTCCCCCTTGGATTAGCTTTGGGGGTTTATTTGGCACACAGGCAGGGCTTGCTCAAAACTCTCTTAGAAACTCTCACTTGGATGCCTCTAGTGCTTCCTCCCACGGTGTTAGGGTTTTATCTCTTGTTGCTTTTGTCCCCTACCAGTCCATTAGGACTTTTTGTAGAAAAATACTTGCATGTGCGCCTAGTTTTTAGCTTTGAGGGACTTATCTTGGGCAGTGTGATCTTTTCTCTACCCTTCATGGTCAACCCCATCCAGCACGCTCTAGCTAATTTGCCTTCTTCACTCAAAGAGGCAAGCTATACTTTGGGTAAGGGCAAACTTTTTACCTTTTTTAGGGTGCTCTTGCCTAATATTAAGCCTAGTCTATGGCTTGCCATCACGACTACTTTTACACACACCATCGGAGAGTTTGGAGTAGTGATGATGCTAGGAGGGGATATTGAGGGGAAAACACGCGTGGCTAGTGTAGCAATCTTTATTGCCTCAGAAGCCAATGATGATACACTAGCTAACCAATACGCCCTAGTGCTTTCTAGCGTGAGTTTTGCCCTGCTCTTTGGGATACTTTGGTGGCAAAAGCGAGCAAATAATTTTTACAAAAAATAACGCACGCTAGCAAACCCCCTTAAGCCCTTTGAAGCAATTAACTTTACTTGCTCAATCTCCACAATTCCACCTAAACCAAAAACATGATCTTTTTCTAGGAGGGTGAGTTGATCTAAATATTCCAAACCCAAGGGAGGAGGTTTGTTGGGGGTAGAAAAAATGGGGCTCAAGGTGCAAAAAGATGCGCCTAGCTCTAGGGCTTGCTGCACCTCTAGCGTGCTATGCGCGCTATAAAAGCTAGAGAGAGTGGGGGGGATGCTAGATAATTCTTGAAGCGCATCGCCTTTAGCATGCACGCCAAAAAAGCCATATTCAAGGGCTTGATTAAGACTTACAGAGAAGGAGGAGAGGTTAAGATAGCTAGAAATTTCAAAAGTTTTACATAGTTCTACAAAGCAGGTGAGTTGATCGGGATGGGCGTGCGGGGCGCGTAAACAGGCGCGCACAGGGTGGTGGGTGCTAAAGCTTTTGAAAAGGGTGGTTTTAAAATCCGCAGGACTAAGCGCGCATAAAAAAGGTGGAGTGATGCAATAAGATTCGATCAAATGCGATCGCGCGTGCTGTCTTTGAGCAGGGCGGCGATGGATTTAGAGAGTAGGGCAAAAAAGCTAAAGAGCCCAAAAACAAAGAGAGCAAAAAAGATTGCGACCATCAGACCAAAATCACTAAAGATAAAGAGGCTCAAGGCACCACAAGCAAGCGCGATCCCCACAAAAAGACCGGCAAAAAAATCTAAAAAGGCAATGAGGGTGGCTTTTTTCATTAGTGATCTTCATCCACAATGACCGCACCGGCCAAGTAGACATAGGTTAAGATCATAAACACGAAGGCTTGTAAAATTCCCATAAAAAAGAGCACCATAAAGGGAGCAATGGGAATGACCCACGGGACTAATAAGAGCATGATGAGCAAGAACATATCATCGCCCTTAATGTTACCAAAGAGACGGAAGGAGAGAGAGATGATCCTAGAGAGGTGGGAGACGATCTCTACGGGCAACATGATAGGGATGAGCCATTTAACTGGTCCTAGAAAATGGCTAAAATATTTGATGAGTCCTTGGGTGCGAATCCCCTCAAAGTGGTAGTAAAAAAAGACGATGAGGGCGAGCACAAGGGTAAAGCTCCAATTAGCTGTGGGGGCTTCAAAGCCGGGGATGATGCCTATCATGTTGCAATAGAACACAAAGAGCGCGATGGTGCCCGCCAGGGGGAAATATTTACGCGCTAAATCCTCTCCAATCACATCTTTAGCCACATGTAAAATGCCTTCAATGGTGGCCTCATAGACATTTTGCAGACCAAAGGGCACCATTTGTAATTTACTAGCGGCAATCTTGCCAATGATGAGGGTAGCTAATGCGCACACAATGGTGTAAAATCCGATGATGAAGCTGTGATCAGGGCTCAATAGCCCTGCAAAAGTGAAAACCCTATGATCCATTCCTTCTCCTATTTTCTAAATTTAGTGCGCCCTTTGCGCACAGCGATATGGCACGCCTGCATTAAAATACCCTTGAACGCCTTTTCTTCCAGCACGCTTAAACCCGCGATGGTCGCGCCCCCGGGGGTGCAGATAGAATCGATGATCTCTTGGGGATTTTGCTCCTCTAAGAGTTGGGCAAAACCCTTAAAACTCTGCTCTACAAGTTCTGAAGCTTGATTTACGCTCAAACCCTCCCGCACGCCCGCGCTCACTAGAGCCTGAGCTACCATGCTTAAAAAAGCTAGAGAACTCCCATTGGTGGCTAGAGAGGCATCAATGAGGGATTCGGAGGATACTTCTACAATATTGCCCAAAAATCTTAAAAGCTCTCGAATATCGCGTCTTTGAAGTAAAGGATAATGGGGAGTGTACATGGTTGTTGCAGAAAGACCATAGCGTGCAGCAATGTTAGGCATGCAACGCACATAAGCTTGACTATCAATATGCTTTGCTAGGTCTTCCACACTCACGCCTGCTAACACACTGAGCACAGCCGATGCCTTACCTTCGTATCGATAACTTCCCAGTGCATGGGGTTTAATGGTTAAAAGTACGATGGTATCCTGATCTATGTCTATAATATCATCTGTGCTAGAGTAACGCACCTCAAATGGTAGAGCTTGCAAAAAACTATAGTGGAACTGCATTGCATTCCTGCCCGTAACCTCAACATCATAATAGCTTGTCAGTTTAGAAGCGTTTTTAGCAAAACCTTTTAAAATAGCACGCGCCATGTTACCATAACCCACGATGAGCAAACGCGTTTTCAAGATAACTCCTCTTGGTCTTGATAAAAGTTGGCAAGTCTTTCTGAAATATGGTAGTTGGGATATTTTGCACTATCCAAAACTACCTGTGCCATAAGTTGGTGATCAAAGTTGAAAACTAGAGGGGCTAGAAAATTGATGGTGGATTCTTTGAGGGGATTTTGAATAACCATGATATTGGCAATCAAAATATTTTGAGCTTGATCGAGACTGAGCAAAACTTGCAGGGCGATAGGAATATCAAACTCGTAATTACGCAGGGCAAAAGGATTTACAAGGGTAAAGGTGGGGGCGATGTCATCGGCGTTGCGCAGGCGCATAAAGACTTCATCAATTTTTTCTAACTCCATTTTAGAGACTTGCTCAAATCCTAAAATGGGGGATTTGACACTAAATAACATTCCAGCCCTTGCACATAATGTAGAAACTTCAATTTTACTACAATCCACTCTAAAAATCAATTCTAGGGCTGAGTGGGTGGGTTTTTTGGTATAATGTGCCTTTTGGAGAAGTTAAGGAAATTTAATATGCGGGTTTTGTGGCTCTCTTTGGCGTGTGCGCTGTTGTGGTTAGGCTGTGCCAAGAAAAATAAGGATGCGATTTATAACCGCCCAGCAATCTTTTGGTATCAAGGAATTTTGCGCGAAATTTTGTTTATGAACCTAGAGACTGCAGATAATTACTATTCTTCTTTGCAGAGCGAACACATCAATTCGCCCCTTGTGCCAGTGGCCATGCTCGCTTTAGGGCAGGCACACATGAAGAAAAAAGAATTTGTGCTAGCAGAGTATTATTTTGATGAGTATATTAAGCGTTTTGGCAATGAGAGCAATATTGACTATCTCAAATATCTTAAGCTCCAAGCGCGTTATTATTCCTTTAAAAATCACAGCAAGGATCAAGAATTCATGTCTAATACCATTGGCATGCTCAATGACTTTGTAGACAAATACCCCAATAGCCGTTTTATCAACCAAGTAGAATACATGCAGGTGAAGTTTATTTTAGGACAGAACGAACTCAACCGCGCGATCGCCAATGTGTATAAAAAACGCCATCAAAAAGAGGGCGTGAAGCGTTATTTAGATCGCGTGGACGAGGTCTTAGAAAAAGAAACCCACCCCAAAAAATCTTACATGCCATGGTATGTGGCAATCTTTAACTGGTAAGGGAAAAGATGATAGAAAAATTTCCAAGTGTAGTGCCTGTGATCGTGGAGGAAGAGACTTTTATGTACCCCTTCATGATTGCGCCCATTTTCATCAATAGCGAAGCCAATATCAAGGCAGCCAACAAAGCCACTCAAGACAAGAATGATTTGATTTTTGTAAGTTGTGCTAAAAATGGAGAACAGGAAGCGGACAAATTTTATGATGTGGGCGTGATTGGGAGCATTGTACGCAAAGTGGTTTTGCCCGATAATCGCATGAAAATCCTTTTTCAAGGGATTTGTAAGGGACGCATTGTCAATATCCAATCCCATGACCCTTTAGAGGCGATGGTAGAGGTGATCACCTATAAGGATTATGACCATGACAAAATCCACGCGATTTTAGAGATTCTCAAAGAAAAAGTTGGTAATCTGGCTAATATTAGCCAGTTTTTCCCCCCCGATTTACTGCGCGCCATTGATGACAATAGCGATCCTAACCGCATTGTAGATTTGATCGCCTCGGCTCTGCGCCTCAAAAAAGATCAGTCCTATAAGCTCTTTGCGGATGATAATACCGAAGAGCGCCTACTCTATTTGATCGATTTGGTCATGGAAGAGACTAAGACTCAAAAGCTCCAAAAAGAGATTAAAAGCAAAGTCCATAGCAAAATGGAACAGGTGAATAAAGAGTATTTTCTTAAAGAGCAACTCAAACAGATTCAAAAAGAGCTAGGTATTGACAAACAACGCGATGAGGAAATTCAAGAATACACCCAAAAACTCAAAGAGATTGAGCCTTTTATCACCAAAGAAATTCACAAAGAGATCAAAAAACAGATCGATCGCTTGAGTCGTATCCATCAAGATAGCTCAGATGTGGGGATTTTGCAAAATTATATCGAGTGGGTGCTTGAAATCCCTTTTGGGCAATATAGTCAAAAACATCTCTCTGTCAAAGAGGTAGAAAAACAGCTAGATGTGGATCATTACAGCTTGGAAAAGCCCAAAGAGCGCATTGTAGAATACTTCGCGACTATGGAGCTTTTGCGCCTGCGCCAAAGCGAAAACAAGGAGAGCAAGGGCACAATTTTATGTTTCTATGGTCCTCCCGGGGTGGGCAAGACCAGTTTAGCTAACTCCATTGCTAAGGCGATCAAACGTCCTCTTGTGCGCATCGCCTTGGGCGGACTAGAGGATGTCAATGAGCTTAGAGGACATCGGCGCACTTATTTGGGTTCTATGCCCGGGCGCATTGTGCAGGGCTTGATCGAAGCTAAGAAAATGGATTGCGTGATGGTGCTCGATGAGATCGATAAAGTGGATAAGAGCATGCGCGGGGATCCGGCTAGCGCGCTTTTAGAAATCTTAGACCCTGAACAAAACACCAGTTTTAGGGATTATTACACTAATTTTAATATCGATCTCTCTAAGATTATCTTCATCGCTACTGCTAATGACACCGCTACTATCCCTCCACCTCTACGCGATCGCATGGAGTTTATCAGCGTGTCTAGCTACACCCCTCAAGAAAAAGAGCAAATCGCGCTCAACTACCTCATCCCTCAAGAGCTCAAAAAACATGCCCTTAAAGGCACTGAAGTCTCTTTCACCCCCGAAGCGGTGCAACTCATCATTGAAAAATACACTAGAGAGGCAGGGGTGCGCGGGCTTAGACGCGCTGTTGCGACCATCATGCGCAAATGCGCTAAAAAAATCTTGCACGATCAAGAAGAAAAGACCCCCAAAGAAGAAAAATCGTCTAAAACCCAAGAACAACCTAGCGCACGCAAGCGGGGTCGCCCTGGCCGTAAAATTCATATCACCCCCCAAAATATTCCCGAATTTCTGGATAAAATTGTCTTTGAAATCGATCCTATCGACAAGGAAGACGCGCTAGGAATTGTCAATGGTCTAGCATGGACAAGTGTAGGCGGGGATGTGCTCAAAATCGAGGCGATCAAACTCAAGGGCAAGGGGAATTTAAAGCTCACGGGGTCTTTGGGCGAAGTGATGAAAGAATCCGCCCACATCGCGCACTCTGTAGTGAAATTGCTCATTGATGAAGACATGCTCACCCCTAAAAAGAAAAAATCTAAAGAGGGCAAGATTTATAATCTCTATGATATTCATTTGCATGTGCCAGAAGGCGCAACCCCCAAAGATGGTCCTAGTGCAGGGATCACTATGGCCACTAGCATCGCCTCTATTTTGTGTGATAAAAAAGTGCACGCTGATGTGGCGATGACCGGAGAGCTCACTTTGAGCGGGCGGGTTTTGCCCATTGGTGGATTAAAAGAAAAACTCATTGCTAGTTATAAAGCGGGCATTAAAACCGCTTTGATCCCTGAGAAGAACTACCAAAGAGATTTAAAGGACATCCCTACAGAGGTGCAGGAAAATATGGAAATTAAAGCCGTGCGCCATATTGAGGATGTGCTAGAAATTGCCTTGGTGCCCTAATGCGTGTAGGCATCATTGGGCTAGGTTTGATGGGGGGCTCAATGGGGCTAGCCTTGCAGGAGGTGCGCGCCCAGCTAGGCATTAAAAGCTTGTTAGGTTTTGATAGTAACCCCATACATGCCCAAATGGCCTTGAGTTTAGGACTAGTGGAGGAATGCCTAGATTTTGAGCACATGCAAACATGCGATCTACTCATCCTAGCTACTCCCCTACAGGGTATTATAGATATTCTCAAGCAGTTACAACCCCCCAAAACAACCACAATTATTGAGATCGGCGGGGCTAAGGGGGAGGTTATACGCGCCATTCCGCCCAAAATTCGCCCTCAAGTGGTCGCCACGCACCCGATGTGTGGCACAGAGTTTCATGGCCCTAAAGCGGCGTTAAAAGGCCTCTATAAACATAAAATCGTGGTATTGGTAGACACAGAACAGAGCGCGTCTATGCACACAGAGCGCGCTAGAGAACTCTTTAGCGCCATTGGTATGCAAATGGTCAAAATGCGCGCGGATGAACATGATTGCCATGTCGCCTTTGTAAGCCATCTCCCCCATGCTATTAGCTACGCTCTAGCTAATGTAGTCTTAGCCCAAGAGAGTCCCCAAAATATCCTCTCTCTAGCTGCTGGAGGTTTTAGAGATATGAGCAGGCTTTCTAAGAGCGCACCGCAGATGTGGCGGGGGATTTTTGCGCAAAATCAGGGGCGCATCTTAGAGGCGTTAGAGCTTTTTATTACAGAAATGCAACAAGTGAAAGGCTGGCTAGAAGCCCAAGAGTGGGAAAAACTACAAACATGGATGCAACAAGCCAACCGCTTGCAAGAATTTATGTAGGGGGGTAATATGGAAGCCCAGTTAATGAAACTTGCCATTGAAACCTACAAAATCACTTTGATGATCTCCTTGCCCGTGCTCTTGGTGGGCTTGGTGGTAGGGCTCTTGGTGAGCATTTTCCAAGCCACCACGCAAATTAATGAAATGACCCTCTCTTTTGTGCCTAAAATCTTAGCTGTGATCGCCGTGATTGTGATCACCATGCCTTGGATGCTCAACATGCTCTTAGATTACACTAGCATGCTTTTTAAGCTCATCCCTAAGCTGGTTTCTTGAGCCTTGTTTTAGATTTTTCCAAATATTCCAGCGTGAAGATTGGGGCTAAAATGCGTCTCCAACTCCTCAAAGAATGCAAGGATTATGGGGGCGTGCAAATGGTGGGCTTGGGTAATAATCTTTTAGTCTCCCCCCAAGCGTGCAATTTGGCGATGTTGGATCGTTGTTTTGACTACATAGACGATCGGGGGAGTTTTATTGAAGTGGGGGCAAAAACCAACGCACAAAAGCTTTTTGGCTATTTTAGAACGCATAATTTAGGGGGGCTAGAGTTTTTAAGCGCACTGCCCGGGAGTGTGGGCGGATTGCTTAAGATGAATGCGGGCATGAAAGCTTATCAGATGAGCGATGTGATCTTGCAAGCTAATATTAATGGGGCATGGCTAGATTTAGAGGCACTGGGTCTAGGGTACCGTTCTAGCGCATTTCAAGGCGTGGTCTTTGGGGTGCGTTTGCAAAAGATACAAGGTTTTAGAAAAAGCGTTCTGCAAGAATGCCAAAACATGCGTTTTCACCCTAAAAAACCCAGCTTTGGGAGTTGTTTTAAAAACCCCTCCGGGGATTTTGCCGGCAGGTTATTAGAGGCGGTGGGGATGAAGGGGTTTAATTTAGGGCGGGTGGGCTTTTCTAGCGCACATGCTAATTTCTTGGTCAATCTAGGGGGGGCGCATTTTGAGGAAGCCCTGGATTTGATCGAGCTAGCCAAAGAGCGGGTTTTTAACGCTTTTGGAATCATCTTGCAAGAAGAGGTGTGTGTTTTAACTTAATCTATTCAGTGGGAGGTTTGTATGCGTAAGGCTAAGTTTTTGCTCCGTTGCGATGGTATGGGGGTGCGGACTTTAGAGGAATTAGGGGCGCATTTTGATGTGCTCGATGTGTTGCAACACTACCAAGATCGCACCTTAGAGCGCTGGCTTGATTCGAGGGGTTATGAAAGAGTTAATGTTAGTTAGAGAAATCAACGCCATAGAGCCCCTAGAGATTGCTTATACCTTGTGTGGGATTTTTGGGGTAGAGGCGGATAAAGAAAGTCTGCAGGCGATCTTGCGCCAACAAGAGCACACCACCCAAAGACATGAGGCATTAAAGCTCTATCAAGACCAACAACAAGCCCTCAAAGAGATCATTTTAAAATGCGCACCCCCCGCTCTCCCCTCGTTCAAGGACTATATTAAAGCTTATGCCGATCTCAAGGAGCAATTTTTTAGTGCCACCCACCTAGAGAGTGCCCAAGCCATTTTGCGCCAACTGCGCCAAGATTACGCGGAATTGCTGGAGATGGATAAGAGGGGGATTGTGGATGTGTTGTATGCGAAAATCGTATTCTACAAAAATTTCCACAATAAAAAATCTGGATCATTTGCGTTTTTATTATGGTGGTGTGTCTTTGTATCCCTGTGGGATTGCTGGGATGTTTTTAGACAAGTCTTTATTAGCTTATAATGAAAATATTTCACTAGAACACCTTTTTGGCGACACGCTTTTTTGCAATTTTAGTCGTTTTGCTGAATACAAAACTCTCACTATCCCTAAAGAGGGCAAGGCGCATGTATTTGAAAAGGCTGTTTTCATAAAAGCTAGAGCAGATCAAGGCGAGTATTATGGGCCTACCCCTGTAACCTTTAAGCCAACTGCCAAGACTAAAAACACTTTTTTTCTATTTAATAGCGGACATTCGAATGAAGACTTTTACCTCCTCAAAGGTGCGGTGCAAATTGATTACAAGTATGACAGACCATACAATGACACTACCCTAACCTATATCCAAATCGAGCCTTAAATGCCACACCTGCAAACCCTAGGATTTTAAAGGATACTTAGAAAATCTGAGGTTAGTAGCTTTAGTAAAAATCTGCTAGAATAGGGGTAAAGGATTGCGATGCAGATTAAAGTTAAGGCTTTTGGGAACACTCAAACAAATTGTTATATCGCCAGCTTAGAGCAGGGTGATTTTGTGATTGACCCGGGTTTTGGAGCACTAGAATGGGTGCTAGAGAATGCCCAAAAGCCCTTAGCGATCCTCATCACACATGGACACTATGATCATATTTGGGATGCGCACGCGCTCAAAAATGCGCTGCCCTCTGTGCCCTTGTATGCGCCCAAAGAGGATATTTTTATGCTTACCTCAGATTGTTTTTCTCTAGGACTCACCCCCTGCTTAGAAAAAGATATTCACCCCATAGCTTGCCACAAAGACATCACTACTTTTAAGATCGCCGATATACCCATTACTTACTGGCACTTCCCCGGGCACACCCCGGGGTGTTCTATGATTGAATTAGAGGGAGTGTTTTTCAGTGGGGATTTTATTTTTCAACGCAGTATTGGGCGTTATGATTTCCCCTATTCCAACTCTGCGGATATGAAAGAGTCTTTAAGGCGTTTTGAAAGCTTAAAAAGTCCGCAAGACAAACCCATTTACCCCGGACACGGGCAACCCACCACGCTCAAGGATGAACAACCCTACATGAAGGCATGGATTGCTCATCTTTAGTCTATCTTATCTACAAGGATACCTATGTTAAGCGATATGCAAAAAGAACGCTACCAACGCCATTTGATGTTGGAGGATGTGGGTGAAGAGGGACAAGAAAAACTCTTGGGCGCAAGCGTATTAATAGTGGGGGCAGGGGGTCTGGGATCGCCTAATGCCCTTTATCTTGCTGCTGCGGGTATCGGACGCATCGGAATTTTGGATTTTGATGTGATTGAACTTAGCAATCTGCAAAGGCAGGTGATCCACACCACAGAAGAAATCAATGGTTCTAAGGTCAAATCTGCCGCTCGTAAGATGTTTGCCCTCAACCCAGAGGTGGAAGTAGAAACACACTTTACAGCTCTCAACGCTAAAAATGCATTAGAGATCATCAATCGTTACGATTTTGTTATCGATGCGACCGATAATTTTGCTAGTAAATTTTTAATCAATGACGCTTGCATTTTGGGGCACAAACCCTATAGCCATGCCGGCGTACTCAAATACCGCGGGCAGACGATGACTATTTTGCCTAAGAAAAGTGCGTGTTTTGCCTGTGTTTTTGACAATCCTCCGGACCCCAAGCTCAACCCTACCTTTAAGGCCGGTCTTTTTGGGGTATTGCCCGGCTTGTTAGGTTGCATCCAAGCAGCTGAAGCCATTAAATATTTTTTAGGCTTTCCCCTGCTCACAGACACTTTATTGGGCGTGGACACAAAAACTATGAATTTTAGACATGTAAGCGTACAGCGCAATCCTAAGTGTCGCGTATGCGGGGAACATGGGATTAAAAACTTGGAAGACTACCCTCAGTAATCATCTTAAAAAAGGCATTCTATGGATTTATCATCTGTACTTGGTGTGATCTTTGCCATTGCAGCAATCAGCTTAGGAGACATCTTAGAGGGGGGCAACCCTGCGCATGTGGTGCATCTAAGCTCGATTATCATTATCGTGCCCACCACGCTTTGTGCAGCAATGGTAAGCACCCATGCGCGCCATGTTAAGGCGGCTTATAAGGAAATCAAGATCGTTTTTCTCAACCCTAAGATTAATTTACAAGAAACTATTAAGACCATTGTAGAGTTATCCACACAAGCGCGTAAAGACGGGGTGCTATCTTTGGAATCCAAAGTCGCCCAAATTGAGGATGATTTTACGCGCAACGGGTTTTCTATGATTGTGGATGGCAAGGACATTAAATCCGTGCAAGATAGTTTGGAGGTGGCCATTGAGGAATTAGAAGAGCACTATCATGGCGCAGCGCATTATTGGATTACAGCTGGGGAGAGCGCGCCTACTTTTGGGTTGGTGGGAGCGGTGTTGGGGCTGATGTTAGCGCTTCAAAAACTAGACAATCCCCAAGAGATGGCATTAGGGATCGCGGGAGCTTTTACAGCCACGGTTACGGGAATTATGTGTTCTTACGCGCTTTTTGGACCTTTTGGAAACAAGTTAAAGAATAAATCTAAAGATATTCTCAAGGAGAAAATTTTGATTTTAGAGGGTGTGATTGGAATTGCTAATGGGGACAATCCTAGGGATTTAGAGATGAAGTTGCTTAACTACATCGCTCCGGGCGAGCCTAAAAAATCACAGTTTGAATAATGTCTAAAAAAGCTAAAAAAGTAGAGTGTCCAGCAGGGGAACGCTGGGCGGTTCCCTATGCAGATTTCCTCTCTCTCTTGCTAGCTCTCTTTATCGCCTTGTATGCAATCACCTCTGTCAACAAGGCTAAGGTTAAAGCCCTCAAGAAAGAGTTTATTAAGATTTTTGATTACGCCCCCATTCCGGATTCTTTCCAGCCTGTAATTCCTATCCCTCCAGCTCCGGGCGATCGTCAAGAGGATACTATAGAGGAGCGGAAATCCACCCAGCAACCCACCCGTTCCCAAACCACCGTTACAAAAATTGGAGAGGGAAGCGTGTTAGAGCAAACTGATCAAGGTTCTGTACTCAAACTCCCCTCCAGTTTGATTTTCACGCAACCCTATGGAGACACTATCAACGCGAGTATGCAAGAATATATTGGACGCATCGCTAGCATTATCCGTTCTCTGCCAAATCAAGTCCAAATTAATGTCAGGGGCTACACGGACAATACTCCCATCCCCGCGCACATCCCTTTTAAGGATCACTACGCGCTTGCGGCCAGCCGTGCTGCTAAAGTGATGCGTGAGCTCATTGCTGATGGGATTGATCCTCAAAAACTTTCTTTTACTTCCTATGGTTCTAACGATCCCATTGCCCCTAATGACAGCATTGAAAACCGCATGCGCAACAACCGCGTAGAAATCTTCTTTTCGACCGATCCCGGAAATATTAATAAGATAAGTTCTGTTTTAAATAGAGGTCTCAATGGGGAGTAGGATTCTAGTTTTTTTATTGAGTATGCTCTGCCTCTATGCGCAAAGATTGCCCACAGGCGACGAGCTTTTAAAAGAAGAGAAAAAACCTCCCCTTATCCCTCTTAAGGCAAGCATTCATTTGGAAGAGCCCTCCTATGTGTTTTGGACACGGCAATATGGTGTGCGGCGCGCTAAAAGAATCTTAGAAATTGAGGCGATTACAGATAAAGTGCGCGTGGAGAGTGTAACCCTCAATGAGGGGCGTTGTTCTTTGTTACCAGTTTTGCCTAGTTATACGCTTATGTTGCATGAAAAAATGCGCTATGAAGTCTTTTGCGATGAAACTTTAAGAGTTGAGATCAAAAGCGATCTAGGGACGCAGATTCTCCATCCTGATTTTGAACCCCCTTCTTAATTATTGCGCAAAATTGGGATCGTAATGCGCAACTTGCTGGGAGCGCAAGAAATCCGCAACTTTATCGATCTCTTCTTCTGTGGTGTAGGGAGCATGCAGGCGTTGCAAATAGTTATTTTGCATCAAGAGCATATCTCCCCTGCCTAAGAGATTTTGCGCCCCATCACTATCCAAGATAATGCGCGAATCGATTTTAGAACCCACTCTAAAACTCAACCTAGAGGGTAAATTCGTTTTAATAAGACCGGTAAGTACATCCACGCTAGGGCGTTGGGTGGCGATGATGAGGTGAATCCCACAAGCACGCCCCATTTGAGCAATGCGAATAATGGGAGCTTCAACTTCCTTACCTCCTACCATCATCAAGTCAGCCAACTCATCAATCACAATCACTAAAAAGGGTAATTTGTCCACACTTTTAGCGTTATAACCTTCTAAATTCTTGACTCGCAGATCGCCCATATAAGTGTAGCGACGCTCCATTTCTTGCATGGCGTTTTTAAGCGCATTGATAGCTTGGCTGGGGTCTGTGAGGATGGGTGTGATAAGATGAGGGATGTCTGTATAGGCACTAAATTCGACTCGTTTAGGATCAACTAGCATGAGGCGCAAACTTGCGGGGGTGTGTTGGTAGAGTAAGGAGAGCAACATCGTATGTAGACCTACGCTCTTCCCACTCCCAGTAGTGCCTGCAATGAGCAGGTGAGGCAGAGTCGTCAAATCCAGCACAAACCCTTTCCCATATACATCCTTACCCAATGCCAAAGCGAGTTTACAAGGGGTTTGATTAAAAGTAGAGTCTTCTAGGATTTCTCTTAAGCAAATAGGATCGCTCTTATCTCTAGCAATCTCAAATCCCATCACATCTTTACCCTGAATAGGGGCGTGGATACGCATAGATTGGGCGCACAAGGCCATCGCCAAATCATCAGAGAGCCCCATAATCTTGCTCACTTTAATATGTGTGGCGGGGCGAAATTCAAAGGTGCTCACCACTGGCCCTACGCAGATGCGCACAATTTCCCCCTCAATCTTAAACATACGCAATTTGGCCAGCAGATTTTGCTTTTGGGCTTGAATTTGATCGGGAGTGTGTTTAGGAGGTGAGGGGGGGTTAAGTAGGTTTATACTAGGTAGCGTAAAAATGTTTTGAGGGAAATTTTCAAAAGAGTCTTGAGGAGCAGTTTGGGAAACTGAAGACTCTTTGAGAGTTTCTGAGCTCTGTAAAAATCGGCGTTGTTGGAGCAAATCCATATAAGCTCCTATGGGCGCAGAAGGTGTAGGGGTTTTTGTCGCAAGCTCCACTCCATAATTTTGGGTTGATTGAGCGAGGTTGTTCTGAGTGGATTGTATGGGGGGGTGATAGGGAGTTACCTTGACTTTAAAAGAGAGGGAGGAGGGAGGAGGGGAAGTAAAACGCGGAGGTTTTGGGTGCGCTTGGATCTTTTTATGTGTCCAAGCGCGCAGATTTGAAGGAGTTTGCAAGAGATGGGTATAGAGATTTTGAGCAGTAGCTTTGAATTGTGTAGGTGCAATAATAAAAAGTGCGTAGAGAACAAAGCCAAACGAAATAAGCCACACCCCCACCACCCCCACATACCCACCAAACACCTCTAAGAGAGCTTTTCCAACCAAGCCATGTGCGCTTACTAAAGCTTGTCCTAGTAGCAGGGCCAAAAAAGTCAATAAACTAGCAAGCAAAAGCTCTAAGGCCCTTAAACTGGCTTGACGAATCAAAAATAACACAAAGACTAAATAAAAGGGGAATACATATGCAAAAATTCCAAAATACTCAACACTTCCACGCGCTACCACTCTCCCCCATGCCCCCGCAAGTCCGCTAGACCCAAAAACAATCGCAAGAAAAAATAGCCCCAAAAGGGCATAAACCAATCCAAGAATTAATTTAATGTCTCTCTCCCACACATATCCACATAGGCACAATAGGTGCAAGCATGCCTATCCTCTGTCTGATCGAAATCTATCACCTGTCTACAACTCTCTAAAATTTTTACCAGCTCCTCTTGGCTCTCTTGCAACTTAAAGGGGGATTTTTCCGGCAAAGACCCCTTTTTGAGGTCGTAAAAATCGGCGTTTTCGCAGGTATAGCCTAGAGATTGTGCTCCAAAAGCATAGATTGCTAGTTGATAACCTTCTTCTTGAGGTTTAAGTGTGCTTTTAAATTTATAATCTAGCAGATCGTAACTACCTGCGCTATTTTGTTCGATGCGATCGATGATCCCACTAAAGACAAATCCTCCAATAGAGGTTTCAAAGCGTTGTTCGCATGCCACCACCCGTGCTTGGGCGAGTCTTTTTGCTTCGTGAGCAAAGAAAGGGGCAAGTTTTTGAGCGACCACCTCTAATTCGAGGCGTTGGAGCGCATTTAGACTTACATAGCTTTCCAAACTTTGGGCAGTTTTTAAAAAATGGTCTAAAGTGATGGGGGCATGGGTGTTTTGGTAGTGCGATCCGCTGTAATAGGCGCATAAGATAGCATGTAGCAAAGAACCCATGTTGAAACTCTCTTGTGGAGCAGGGGTGAACTTAGCTAAATACTGGAGATAAAAACGCCGTTTGCATGCCATAAAATCTTTAATTTTCGTGGCACTGAATCTAAAATCTTGGGGGATGCGATCGGCGATCTTATCTTGCACATACCCCCATACGCGCGCTTGAGGGAAAATCACAAACTCTTTTTCTTTATTTCCAAGTGGGGGTGTTTTTAACCCTAAGTCTGCAAGCATCTTAGAGGGAAGCGCGTTTTGCGCGCTACTATAAGCGATGTCCACATGAGCGGTGTTTTTGAGAAGTTGGTAATAGTAATGTTTTTGGAGATTTTCTTTATCCCTTAGGGTAGGGATACCTAAAGCCGTGCGCGTGAATGTATTTAAGAAGAGATCGCTATCTTGCACGCTAGGAACAAAACGATCGTTAAAATCCAAAATTACAATGCGCTCAAACTGCAATCCACGGCACTCCAAAACATCTAAAACCTTGATCTTACCCCCCGTAGTGTGATCAAGACGCACTTCTTGCAAATTACGAATATAGAGTTCTAACAGATCGGATGGGCTATAGTTTTGCAAATTAGGAATGATGGTGCTATAGGTTTCAAAAAACTCTTGATGGAAATCTTGGAGCTTATGGGTGTCATGCTTTTCTAGGAGGGCTTGCGTGTGTTCTTGAAGGGTGGCAAGAGGGTTGGAGGTTTGGCAGGTTTGCAGAGTGGTTTTTAGACCTTCCAAATCTTTAAAAAGGGGAGCAAGCACTTCTTGGACATTTTCCCCACGCGCAAAATTGAGATTATGGCCTAAATCTAAAAGTTTAAGCGCGCTAAGAATCTCTGCGCTGGGGGTGATGATCGCTAGCTTACTGGGCTCTAGCCCCTCAGAAAGCCACTCTTGCACCCTTTGTAAAGCGAGTCCGACCTGATCTAAGCGTTGGGTAAAGCCATAGAGACGGATATGATCGGGGCTAAATGGCTTTTGAGCATGCTCTTGCACGATGGGGTTTTCTTCCTTGCGCAGAGCCTGCATGTCTAAAACATAACTTCGCTCTTCTTTAAGGTCCACCTTTAAAAAGCGCAAACAAGATTGGTTGTAGCGATCGCTGGTGAGGTGTATAAAGAGGGGGACATGTTGGGCGATTTCTAATAACATCTCTTGTTCAAATTTGCTTAAAAAGCCCTCTAGATAAAATTCAATACGCGCAAACTTGCTCAAGACTTGGGGCATGAGGGTAGGACGCACGCCCAAAATGGGATCGTAAAAACCATGTGCTTGCAAAGAGGCGCGATAGCGCGTGTGGATACGCTCTAAAATTTCTAAATGGTATTGGTAGTCCCCATAAATGTCCTTAGTGGGGATTTGGGCGATCTCAATACCAAATTTAGCCAATTCGTTAAAAAAGCGCGCCACAAAGTCGCTCCCATCCAAATAACCCAAAAAGCTTTTTTTAAAGACCACCAATCCCTCTAAAGCGCGCCCCTCTTGGCTCACCTGTTTAATGGTCTCTAGTAAGAGCACGCGCCGCACGCTCTCAGGGATTTTAAGTAGTCCCTCTACATAGCTAATCTGGTTATAAAATTCCTGCACACTCCATGCGGTGGGCAAAAACCCCTCCTCCTGCGCGGCATAAAAGGCGTTACACGCGCGGCGGCTGCTAAAAACATGTAAAATAGGGGCGTGATCTAGCATTGGGCTAAGAGTTTTTGGGCGCGTTGGGCGATATTTTGCGCGCTAAAACCAAAATGTTCAAAGAGCACGCTACCGGGGGCGGATTTTCCAAAACTCTCCATGCCCATATGCGCATGCGCAAAGCGCGTCCACTCTAGCCCCCGTCCTGCCTCTACAGCCAAAATTTTACCTTGAAACAAGCTTTGTAGGTAGTCTTGATCTTGCTCTAAGAGCAGATCAAAGCAGGGCACACTCACCACCTGTACCCCTATGCCCTGCGCCTCTAACAGACGCGCAGCCTCTAAGCAAGCAGACACTTCACTCCCACTGCTAATCAGAGTTATTTGAGGGTTAGCATGTTTATGCACGGCATACCCCCCTTTTTGCACACTCTCTAAGGGCATGTTGGCGCGCACTTCTAGATTTTGGCGCGAGAGCACAAAAGCGCAGGGTTTTTTGCGCGCTAAAGCCACCTGCCAACAACGCACATTTTCATGCGCGTCCATCGGTCTAAAGACATCAAAATTAGGCAACGCTCTTAAGTGGCTCAAATGCTCTATAGGCTGGTGGGTAGGACCATCTTCACCCACGCCGATACTATCATGGGTAAAAATATAGATGATTTGATTGCCCATAAGCGCGCTTAGGCGCAAACTAGGAGCGATATAATCGCTAAAGACAAAAAAGGTCGCGCAAAAAGGCACAAACAAGCCGTAATTAGCTAGAGCGTTACTGATCGCCCCCATGCTATGCTCACGAATGCCAAAATGCAGATTGCGTCCAAAATGACGGGGCAAACAATCCGCTTGGGCTGTTAAATGGGTGTTGTTAGAGGGGGCAAGGTCTGCGCTCCCGCCCAAAAAGCCCAAATAGGCCTCGCTCAAGGCGTTTAAGATCGCTCCATTGCTCGTGCGTGTGGCAATCATTTGCCCTACTTCAAAAGTGGGGTAAACCACTTTAGAAAAATCCTTAGCCTGTAGGTGCGCAACGCGGGCTTTTAGATCGGGCTTTTTCTCTAGATAGGCGTGCCATTCTGACTCTAAGGCTTTACCCCTCTCTTGCATGTTGAGCGCGCGCGCCACTTCATTTGGGATATGAAATTCCCCGCTTACACCCGCCTGCGCTTTAGAGCGCGCCAGCACTTCTAGGCCCAAAGGCGCGCCATGCACTTTTGCACTCCCCTCTAAGCCTAGCGCGCCCTTACCAATGGTAGTTTTAGCAATGATTAAGGTGGGTTTGGTGGTGCTTTGCGCGCGCACAAGCATGCGATCGATTTCTAAGAGGTCATGCCCATTGCATTCGAGCACTTCCCAGTTTTGCGCTCTAAAGCGCGCAGGGACATTTTCACTAAAAGCTAAATGCGTACCTCCCTCAATAGTGATCGCGTTGCTATCATAGATCACGATGAGGTTATCTAATTCTAAATGCCCGGCTAAAGACGCGCTCTCATAGCTGATTCCCTCTTGCAAATCCCCATCCCCACACACACAATAGACCTTGTGGTTGATGCTTTGCGTATCTAGCAGGTTTTGGGCGATCTTGCCTGCTAGGGCAAAACCCACTGCGTTAGCAAAGCCCTGTCCTAAGGGCCCGGTGGTGATTTCCACGCCCGGGGTGTGTTTAAATTCTAAATGTCCGGGAGTTTTAGAATCTAGCTGTCTAAAGGCTTTTAAATCCTCTAAGCTGAGATCAAAACCCCAAAGGTGCAAGAGGGCGTACACAAACGCGCTGGCATGCCCCCCGCTAAAGACCAAGCGATCCCGATTGAGCCAATGGGGATTAGTGGGGTTAAGGCGCACATGTTGGCTTAAAATTACGCCCACTTCAGCCAAACCCATCGCCACGCCGGGGTGCCCACTATTGGCTCTTTGCACCATGTCCGCGCCCAAAAAGCGCAGAGTTTGCGCGCAAGTCTGCAAAAGGGGTAAATCTAGCTTTTTTTGCCTATTGTCCATGCCAAAACCTTTAGAGAAATGCCCCCATTCTAGCAAACTTGCTCTGAATCTAGAGAGCGCGCTAAGGCGATGTCTTGAGCAATTTGAGCTTTAAGCTCTTGCAGATTGACAAAATGGCGGTTGTCGCGCAACCTCTTTAAAAACCGCACACGCAAACTAGGCGGAGGCGTGGGAATCTCTTGATCTAAAATATGGGTTTCAAAGGCCATTTGCCCATCCGTGCTCAAACGATGCCCTACAAAACTCACCGCGCGCAAGGGTTTTTGATTTAGAAGCACCTCACTCACATACACCCCGCTGTTTGGCAAGAGCTGGGTTTGTAAGCTATGTGTGTCCATGTTGAGCGTGGGATAAAGCTGGGCGCGTCCAATTTGTTGTCCGGGGATGAGCGCGCCTTGCAGGGCGTAGGGACGGCCCAAAAAAGCGCGCGCTAAGAGAGTGTCCCCGCGCTCTAAAGCGGCTTTGATATGGTAAGAGTGTAGAGGAATCCCCTTAACTTTAATCTGAGGAATCACCTCCAATTGAATATTAGAGCTTAACATGGCGCGTAATTCCTCCACCCCCATCGCGCGCCCCTGCGCACATTTGAAATCATAGCCCACGACAATTTTTTGCAAGCAGGGGAATTTGGCACAAAGCATGGTCATAAAAGCGCGCGCGCTAATATGACGGGCTTGCTCAAGAGGCAAGAAATAGAGATTTTGCGCGTAGGGAGCTAGCAGTTTAACGCGCTCTCTTAGGGGAGTGAGGACTCTAAGAGGCTCAAAGCGATCCACTAATAAAACTCCCGCTGGAGGCGTGAGCGCGCTTAGGAGGTGCTGGTGCGCCAAGTGCACGCCATCAAACTTGCCAATGGCCAGACTGACTACATTTTCATTGTTCAAAATAGATAAAAAACTCTGCATTGCCCGCCTTGCCTTTCAATTTGCAGGGGCAGATATGACGCACACGCCCCCCTAATGCCTCAATTTCTGCACACATCTCTGCTAAGCGCGCTTGGATGCGCGCCTCATCACACACCACGCCCGCCTTATTGCGCTTAACTTCTCTACCTACCTCAAACTGGGGTTTGAATAAGAGCAGTGCGCGGTGGCTGAGCGCGCATAACACTTTTAAAATCTTACTTAAGGAAATAAAGCTCACATCACAGGTGAGCAAGTCGTATCTTTCTGTAGGCACAAAGGCGCGGATGTCGCATTGCTCCACCACCTGCACGCGCGAGTCCACCCTCAAGCGCATATCTAGTTGGTTAGTGCCCACATCCACACACACCACACGCCTAGCCCCCTTTTCTAGTAAGACCTGCGCAAACCCCCCCTTGCTTGCGCCCACATCCAAGATCACCCAATCAGTGCAGTTGATAGGATGGCTTGCCAAATAGTCCCATAGCTTTTCTCCTGCACGGCTCACAAACACCTTTTGGAGTATTTGCACCTCAAAAGGGACACAGATCTCTAAACTGGGCTTGTGTAAAATGACACCCTTGCTGGCCACCTTGCCCTGCACAATAAGTTCTTTAGCCTGTGATCGGCTTTGGGCCAATCTCTCTTGGACTAAGAATTGATCAAGGCGCATTAAAAGGCAGGGGCGGGCACGCGGTAGGCGAAATTAAAGGTGATTGTGCCCAAACCCACAATGTCCATCTCTAGTTTGGCTTCTTCTTGGGCAATGTGGTTGAGTTTGTCAAACGCCACTAAAAATCCCCGCGCGTATTTGTTGGTCGTGTGGAGCACGCGATCAAATTCCTCTTTGGAGATTTCGCGCACCCAAGCGGGGGTTTCAAACCCGTGTAAACCATAGAGCTTATAAGAGATCGCATCATCATCTATATAGTTTTGATCTTCGCTAAAGATTTCCACAAAAAAAAACTCTCGTGCGTGGTAGTCAATGGGGTCCACATCGTTTAAATGCGTGGCTAACGCATTGAGCACAGGGCGTAAATTCACAATGACTTCTCCCTTGCGCGTGGCCTGTGTGCGCTTTTCGGCCAAAAAATCCGGTTTGTATGCCCCTGTGAAACTATCGCTGCACGCGGCCAAGCCCAGCAATAAGAGAGATAAAAAAATTTTAGCCATGCTATAATTCTACCTATGTTAACCCAACTTGTCCACACCCAAGATTTGAATCATAGCGAAATTTTAGCCCTTCTGGATCGGGCTAATGCCTTTTTGCACCAAAAAGCCACACCCCCACATTTGGCGCACAAGAGAATTATCGCCCTCTTTTTTGAAAACTCCACGCGCACGATCGCCAGCTTTCAAAATGCAGCCATGCGTTTGGGCGCGTCTTTTAGCGTGTTTAATGTGCAAAAGAGTTCCACGAGCAAGGGGGAAACTCTATTAGATACTTTGCACAATATTGAGGCGATGGGGGTAGATTTAATCATCACGCGTCACCAGCATTCCAGCTCGGCGCGTTATTTTGCCCAAAATTTGCGCTGCGCCTTTATTAATGCGGGGAGCGGGACACTTTCCCATCCCACCCAAGCCCTGCTAGATTTGCTCACTCTTTATAACCACTTTGAAGGCAAATTAGAGGGCAAGCAGATCGCCATTGTGGGGGATATTAAAAATTCGCGCGTGGCTAATAGCAATATGGAGTTATTGCCCCGCTTTGGTATGAAAATCCTCTTGGTCGCCCCGCCCCACTTCTTGCCCCCCACACAGCACCCTAGCACGCATTCTTTAACGCAAGCGCTAGAAACAGCCGATGTGATCATGGGATTGCGCACCCAAACAGAGAGGCATAGCTTGCAAACCTATGGATCGCTAAGAGACTATGCTAAGGATTTTTGCTTGAGGCGCGTGTGTCTACAAGATCGCCAAATTCCCATCTTGCACCCAGGTCCTGTACACCGCAATATTGACATTGAAGACGCGCTCTTAGACGATCCGCGCTCTTTGGTGTTAGAACAGGTTAAATTAGGCGTGTTTTTACGCATGGCCTTGATGGAACGCTGTTTGACCACAGATTGGGCTGAGGTTATTCGTCATTGAATATCTCTACAGGAACACTTCAAGAGGAGTTTCATGTCTTTGAGTTTACGCTGGAAAATCATTTTAATCATTCTTAGTTCCTTGTGTTTCTTAGGAATTACGGTGACTTTGTTTAGTCACCATATGGAGCGACAAAGCTTTAAAAGAACTTTAGACGCGTTTAACTCTAACGCGTTGGTCAAAAGAGAGGCAGGGTTCGTTACAATGTATTCGTAGCTGTTTCCGGCCTGATTGAATATTTTAAAGATAATCCTAGAGAGCGGGCTTTACAGATGATTAGCGCTTATTTTAAGCGAATCAATGCCGCTAAGGGACGCTTATATATCTTGGCGTTGAGTAAAGAAGGTGTTTTGATCGCTGGTAGTATCCATCCTGAATTGCTGGGCAAGAATGTTCTAAAGATTCAGGGCGCGCGGGGAGATTATTTCTATAAAGAATTCGTACAAAAGGCGTTGGGTGATTCTAAGGGCGGTTTTTACCGCTGTCATCTCAGACGCCCCGTCCCAAAGACTACTGTTAGATCATCAAACGCCTAGGATTTAACCGTGCGTATTCAGATTAAAGGGAATGATGAAATTAGCGTTGGCGCGTAGAATATTGATAGCTTCTTGGAGCATTTTGTGTGTTTAATAATAAAGTTAAAAATTGGAGATGAGTATAGTCTTGACAGGTTGTGTTCAAGACACGCGGGCAATCATTAATAAAGGGGTTTCTGCACAATCTTCGGCAAACAAAACCCTAGAAAACGCTCAAGGCATGAAGGCCCTTATGCAAGAATTCAAAAACTTAGTCCAACAAATTGTCCAAAAAACTGATGATTACAAAACTGCTTAAAAGTTTTCAAGACTTTTGAGCAGTTTTTCAAACGACTCCTGAAAGCTTACCAAGCCTGCGCTGAGTAATTCTATGTAAGTTTGGTTGAGATCAAAACCTAGATTCTCTAGTTGATCTTTGAGGGAGGAGAACTCTAGGATCGTGGGGGCGGGGCTTGGGGCTTGGTGGTAGGCGCGGAGCGCTTCTAGGGGGGCGGTGTTGATACTATGGGGCATTTTGAGGGCTTGGATGTAGTAATCTTTGGGTAAAGTGGGCTCTTTAACCCCCGTGCTTGCAAAAAGGGGGTAGAGATGAGGGAGATTGAGGTTTTGGATGTGTTGGTAGCATTCTAAAGCGTTGGCTATGCCTAGTTGGTGGGCGAGTTGGGTGCGCTGAGCTGTAGTGATGGGAGCTTGTGTTAAAAAGCGATCCAGAGCCACATCCAACCTAGAGACAAAGATACTAATCACGCCCATGTGCTTGGCATTTTTCAAGGCTAGAGCGCACTCTTTGGCCTGTGTGGGGGAAAAGACTAAAGTCGCGTTGATGGGCATGTGCGCGCTTAAGCGCGCCATCGCTTCTAATCCGCTGAGTGTAGCTGGGATTTTGATCATCACATTAGGGCGTGCGAGGGCTTGGTGTAGGCGTTTTGCCTCCTGCACGCACGCGTTCACATCTCCCTCTAAAAAGGGATCGATTTCTAGACTAATGTAGCCTGTAGACTTATTTTTTTCATAAAGAGGTAAGAGTAAGTCTGCTGCGCGTCTAATGTCCTCAATGGCTAGAGATTCATAGAGGGCTTTAGAGCTCTCGCCCTTAAATGCAGCGATCGCCTCTTTATAAGCCTGAGAATGCGTGATCGCTTGGGCAAAGAGTGCGGGGTTAGAGGTCGCCCCTACAATCTGCTCCTGTGCCAAAAGCGCGCGAAACTCTCCTTCTAAAAACCCCCGCTCAATAAAATCACACCAAAGATAAAAATCTTTCATACTTGCTCCTTAAAAAAGTTACGCACCAGCGCGCGATCATCAAAGGGCAAATATTGGCTACCTATGATCTGCACGCATTCATCTCCCTTGCCCAAAATGAGTAACACCTCATCGCTCTGTAACTCGCTTAGAGCTAATTCAATGGCCTTTTTGCGATCGGGCTCTACCACCACGCGCGTGCGCAACTCTAGGGCGATCCCGCTTAAAATGTCCTCAATAATGGCTAAAGGTTCTTCGCTTCTAGGATTATCTGAAGTGATATAGCTTTTAAGTGCGTGCTTGCTTGCTACTTGTCCCATCAAGGGGCGTTTGCTCTTGTCGCGATCCCCCCCCGCCCCAAAAACTACCTTAATTTTTTGTGCCTTAAAGCTATTGAAAATCTGTACAAATCCATCGGCTGTATGAGCAAAGTCCACCACCACTAGGGGGTTTTGGTGCACCACCTCCATACGCCCCTCCACCCCGGGAAAATCGCCCAGTAGGGGACAAAGACTCTCTAGGGGTTGCTTAGTGAGTGTGCGCACGCATAGCAGAGCCCCTAAGAGATTATACAGATTGTGCAAGCCCATCAGGGGCGCGTGCACAATTCCCATTTCTGCGTTACTATTAGCGTTGCGCCGCGCTCTAGGATCGGCATGAAACTCCACATGCGCGCTTAACTCGGGCTGTAAGCTGTAAGCGTTCACGCTCAAATGGGTTTTACGCTCGCAGGCGTAGCCATAGGCGTTTGTGGGGTTAAAGCGCACATGTGGGTCGTCCAAATTGACAATCTTCAAGCCCTCATCGCTCAAAAATTGGTTTTTGATCGCGCGGTAGGTTTCTATGTCTCCATGATAATCTAGGTGATCGCTGGTGATATTGGTGTGCACCTTAGCAGCAAACTCCAAGCCTAAAATGCGCTCTTGGGCGATCGCATGCGAGCTCACTTCCATCACAAAATACTCTGCCCCCTCTGCGCGTGCGCGCGCAATATCACTATAGAGTTCTAGCAGGCTGGGCGTGGTGAGTCCTTTGAGTTTGATCTGTGCGCCCTTAATAAAAAAACCCCGCGTGCCCAGTAGAGCACAGGAGTGCCCCAAAGCTTGCAATAAAAAGCTAATAAGCGTAGCGGTCGTGGTTTTACCATTAGTGCCGGTAATCCCAATGATAGGGAGATTTACATTGAGATAGTGTTTGAGTTCTGAGGCCTCTATATAGGGCGTATGAGGGGGGATAAAGCGCGCGTTGGAGGGCGTTTTGACTAGCAAAACTCCCTCTTGTAGCTCGCGCGTGTCCTCGCTCAAGGCTTCATAAATGCGATCTTGAAAGCGCACGCGCCCATTAAACATGCTCACCCTCCTGCGCCTTTTCCAAGCGTAGGGCTTTTTGCAATAACGCTATCACGCGCGGGTCATACCAAAGCAGTTCGCGCATGTTTTCAATATAGGCAATGGACATGTCATAAAACTGGTGATCCACTAAGTTTTCTAAAAACTCGTAAAAATCCTCTTTACGCTCAAAGATGACCTTCGTGCTGAACATCAAATTTTCAAAGACCTCTTTAAAATCCTTGCCCGCGCACATGGCTTTAAAATCGGCGTATAAAATCCCATCCAAACTCTCAGCTTTAAGCTGGTTTTCCTGCCCGAAAGCCTGCGCCATTTTGCTCAAACTCTCATCAAAGGAGTTGATGAGCTCTAAAATCTGCCCTTGAATACTGGCTTTATAGCGGCGTGGTTGAGAGTGCAAGAGATTTTGATAGAGTTCGTAAAAACTATGCGCCTCTTTGGGAAAGTCTAGGGCAATATCACTCAAGAGCAAACCAATTTTAGCATGCGCGTCTAGGGGGTCTAAAAAGAGGGCTTGGGAGCATAGAAACAGGGCTTTAAAATACTGCTTTTGTAAGAAAGCCTTATAGCCCTGCGTGGTGTAAGAGCGTTTTTTAGGATCGTTATTCAAGGGACAACCTCAAGGAAAAAGTTTTTGATATTCTTCTGCAGAGAGGTGAACCACCTGCATATCCGGGTGAATTTCCTCTTGCAAACAACGCTCGATGCCAAATTTAAGCGTGTTAGAACTAGCCGCACAGCCCTTACACGCCCCCACTAAAGACACATACACCTTAGCATCTTTGATTCCCAACAAGACCACATCGCCCCCATCTCTAAGCAACATTGGACGCACTTTTTCTAAGGTTTTTTCTACGGGTTTTTGCAATTCTTGATCGCTAAAGATCATGGTTACTCCTTAAAGACTTTGCATTATAGCCATTTTCCATGCGTTTAAGCTAGCCCATGCTAGAATAAATCACAAATGTAAGGTTGATCATGGCGTTATTGGGGCAACATTTCTTGCACGATGCCTTCTATCTAGATCAGATCTTACAATCCATCCCCTACGAGCACTTTGACAATGAGGTGCAGATGGTAGAAATAGGGGTTGGCTTGGGAGATCTCACCGCTAGGCTTTTAGATAGGCTGGGTTTTAAGACTTTGATCGCCTATGAAGTAGATAGGGCGTTGGCTCAAGGTTTAAAACATAGGCTTAGCCCCTCATCTTGGGCGCGTTTGGTCTTGGTTGTGGGGGATGTGATGGAGCAAAAAGGGGTTGGAAATGGCGCAGATGTCTTGGCAGGACTCAAATTGCCCCGTGCGGGCTTTTTATGCGATCGGCCTTATTTTTTGGTGTCTAATTTGCCCTATTACATCGCCACGCCCATCATCGCGCGCGCGCTCAAAGATAGCCTCTGTGTGGGGCTGGTTGTGATGACTCAGCTAGAAGTGGGTTTGAAGTTTTGCGCCCAAGTAGGGAGTAAGGATTATGGCGCGCTGAGTGTTTTGGCCGGGCTTACATGTGTTAGGCGGGAGTTGTGTTTTGAAGTGCCTAAAGAGGCCTTTAACCCACCCCCTAAAGTGCGCTCCAGCGTGATCGCCTTGATCAAACACCATCTAGAATCCACCCTACCCTCCCTAGATGTTACAGACCTAGAAAGCTTGCTTAAGCGCGCCTTTAAAGCCAACCGCAAGACTTTAAGCAATAATCTTAAGGGACTTTGCGCGCCAAGCTGGTTAGAAAATTTTTTAACCCAGCATAGCCTCACGCCCCAAGCGCGCCCCCACCAACTCAGCCCCACAGACTACCTAGACCTAGCTTGTGATCTCATCCAACAATCTAAAATAGGAGCTTATCATGGATAAATCCGATCAAACAGACAATATAGATAGCACAACCCCCTCTAAACACCCCCCCAAAACCCAGACCCCCCCTTCTAAAAACCCTCGTCCTAATCGTATTAAACAAGGCAGAGGACACCACCATGCTCAACACCCTGAACAAGCCGGGGTCAAAAACATCACTAAAGCCAATGAGCGGGGCAATTTAGGCTTTCATAAAGAGCTTAAAGCGGGCGTAGAAACCAATAATAAGATTCATATCAACCACCTCAACCCCCATTACAAACTCGATCTCAATGTCAAAGCCCGTCTTAAAATCACCCCTTTGGGTGGCTTGGGCGAGATTGGGGGGAATATGATGGTCATTGAAACCATGCACCAAGCCATTATCATTGATGTGGGCATGAGTTTTCCTAGTGAGGACATGCACGGGGTGGATATTCTCATCCCAGATTTTAGCTACCTACACAGCATTAAGGATAAAATTGTAGGCGTGCTCATCACCCATGCCCATGAGGATCATATCGGGGCTGTGCCCTATCTCTTTAAAGAATTGCAATTTCCCCTCTATGGCACGCCTCTAAGTTTGGGGATGATTGGTAATAAATTTGACGAACATGGGTTGAAAAAATTTAAGAGCTTTTTTAAGATCGTGCAAAAACGCCAACCCATCCAAATTGGAGAATTCATTGTAGAGTGGATTCACATCACCCACTCTATCATTGATGCGAGCGCGTTGGCCATTCAAACCAAAGTGGGCACGATCGTGCACAGCGGGGATTTTAAAATCGATCACACCCCAGTGGACAATTTGCCCAGCGATCTTTACCGCTTGGCACACTATGGCGAGCAGGGGGTGATGTTGCTTTTGAGTGATAGCACTAATTCTTACAAGCCCGGAATTACCCCCTCAGAGACTAGCGTAGGACCCGTATTTGAAAATCTCTTTAAGAGCGCTAAAGGGCGCGTGATCATGAGCACCTTTTCTTCTAATATCCACCGGGTGTATCAAGCCATCCAGCATGCCATCAATCATAACCGCAAGGTCGCTGTGATCGGCCGCTCTATGGAGAAAAACCTAGACATCGCGCGCGAATTGGGCTATATCCATCTGCCCTCTAAGAACTTTATCGAAGCCCATGAAGTCGAAAAACTCCCCGATCATGAAGTATTCATTGTAACCACAGGCTCGCAAGGGGAAACCATGAGCGCGCTTTATCGCATGGCCACTGATGAACACCGCCACATTAGCATTAAACCCAGCGATTTAGTCATCATTTCAGCTAAGGCGATACCGGGTAATGAAGCCAGTGTGTCCAGTATTTTAAACCTGCTGATGAAAAAAGATGCCCAGGTGGTGCACCACGCCTTTGACATCCATGTGAGCGGGCATGCCGCCCAAGAGGAGCAAAAGCTGATGTTGCGTTTGATTAAGCCCAAATTCTTTTTGCCCGTGCATGGGGAGTATAACCATGTTGCTAAACATAAAGAGACCGCGATAGCATGTGGAATTCCTGAGAAAAATATTTATCTCATGGAAGATGGGGATCAAATTGAAGTCAATCCTAACTTTATGCGCAAGCTCAAGAGCATTAAGAGCGGAAAACACTATGTGGATAATACCAACAATGTTAGCATTGAGCAAAGAATCGTAGATGAACGCTTGGAGATTGCCAGTGCCGGACTACTTAGCGCGGTGTTATTTATTTCTAAAGAGGGACAGAGTCTTATGCCACAGTCTAAAATTAGCAGTGTGGGGATTGTCAATCTTAAAGAAGAGCGCCACTTCTTGGAAGATTTGCAAGATTCCCTAGGTTTGCATATTAAGGCTCTGCGCCAAGATGTGTTGGGCAATAACAAGTCTTTAGATGAGAGCGTGCGGCATTTCTTGCGTAAGGCATTATTCAAGCATACCAAGAAATACCCTGCCATTGTCAGCCATGTTTTTGTGAGCTAGTCATGCGCGCGTTAATTTTAGCAGTGTTGGTGTTGGCAGGGTTAGTACATGCACAGGAGAAGAAAATGCACACAATCTACTTAGCCGGGGGGTGTTTTTGGGGATTAGAGGCGTATATGGAGCGTATTTATGGGGTGAAAGACGCGCTAGTGGGTTATGCCAATGGCAAGAGCGATCAGACTACCTATCACGAACTGCATAACACCGATCACGCCGAAACGGTCAAGGTAGAATTTGATCCTAAAGAGATCAGCCTAGATAAACTCTTGCTGTACTATTTTAAAGTTGTCGATCCCACCAGCTTAAACCAACAGGGCAATGATAGAGGTAGGCAGTATCGCACCGGGATTTACTACACAGACCCTAAGGATGAACCCATCATTGCCAAGGCCCTAGCGCGCTTGCAAACTCATTATAAACAAAAGGTGCGTATTGAGTTAGAACCTTTAAAAAACTTCGTGGTCGCGGAGGAATACCACCAAGACTATTTGAAGAAAAACCCGGGCGGGTATTGCCACATTGATCTTAAAAAGGCTGATGAGGTGATCATCGATCCTAAGGATTATCACAAGCCCGATCAAGCCCAGCTCAAAAGCAAACTTACAGATTTACAATACAAGGTAACCCAAGAGAGCTACACAGAACGCCCCTTTGAAAATGAATACGACACCCTCTTTAAGCCGGGTATCTATGTAGACATCACTACGGGCGAACCCCTTTTCTTATCCACCGATAAATTTGATAGCGGATGTGGGTGGCCTGCCTTTAGCAAGCCCATTAATAAAGAGGTAGTGGGCTATGAAAAAGACACCAGCTATCATATGGTACGCACCGAAGTGCGTAGCCGTGTGGGCAACGCGCATTTAGGGCATGTCTTTGAGGACGGACCTAAAGAGTTGGGAGGCTTGCGCTACTGCATTAATAGTGCCGCCTTAAAGTTTATCCCCCTAGAGGACATGGAAAAAGAAGGCTATGGCGCGTTAGTCCCCGTACTCAAAAAAGCTCTGCTCAAACAAGAGATCAAACATTGAGCACTTTAGATTATGGCGCGCTCGCGTGTAACGCACTTGGATTAGCCATTGACGCGCTCACGCGCGCTAAAGAATCTCTAAATCATGCCACATTAGAACCCATCATTGAAGCTCTAGCTAACGCCCCCCTAGTGGTGGTGATGGGTGTGGGGAAGAGCGCGCATGTGGGGCGCAAGATTGCTGCTACTCTGACTAGCACGGGCACTAAGGCACTCTTTCTCCACCCCACTGAAGCCCTGCATGGGGATATGGGCATTGTGGGAAGCCAAGATGTCATTTTAGCTATTAGCTATGGAGGGGAGAGTGCAGAACTCTTAGAGGCTCTGCGTTTTATCTCTTGCGCGGGCATTGTAGGCATGAGCAAAAGCGTGCAGAGTTCTTTAGGCAAGCTCTCTAGCCACCACCTAAGCCTAAACATTGAAAAGGAAGCTTGCGCTTTTAACATGGTGCCCACCACTTCCACCACGCTTTGCCTAGCACTTGGGGATGTCTTGGCGGTGTGCTTGATGGCGCGCAAGGGCTTTGCCCAAAGAGATTTTGCGCGTTACCACCCCGGGGGCTTGCTGGGTAAAAAAATGCACCTACGCGTGCGCGACATTTATCGCACCCACGCTTTGCCTTTAGTGAGCGCGCAAGCCTCTTTACATGAAGCCCTGCTAGAAGCCACCCATCAAGGTTTGGGCAATGCGCTTTTGGTCGATGAGAATCAAAAACTTGTAGGGGTTTTAAGCGATGGGGATATTCGCCGCGCGCTCTTGCAACCCCATTTTGATCGCTGCGCCCCAGCTAGAGAGTTTGCCACCTTGAATCCTAAGAGTATTCAAGACCCCAATATGTTAGTGTTAGACGCGCTCAATTTCATAGAAACCCATCAAATCTCTTTGCTCATCGTGCTAGATGCGCACAAAAAAGTGCTTGGAGTGGTGCATCTGCACGCTCTGCTAGCTTTAGGACTTAAAGACTTAAAGGAATAATGATGTTTGAACGCTTAGAACAGCTCATTAAAGACATTGAAAACGCCAAAGAGGAAGTTGAATTACTTTTGAAACTGGCTAATGTGAGTTTGAGCGATTTTATTTTGATGAAGCGCGGGAGTTTGGATATTCCACAGAGTTTAGACATGGCGTTTTACACCCAAATTAGCGAGCATGTGGAGGAACTTAAGGAATGCATTAATGCGCTCAATAAATACAAAAGAGAAATGTTAGTTTTTTAAGGATTTTTATGTGTGGGATTGTGGGTTATTTGGGCACTGAGCAGAGAGTGGGGCTATTATTAGGAGGTCTCAAAGAGCTAGAATACCGGGGTTATGATAGCGCGGGGTTAGCCTTACTGGGAGAGGGTGCGCCTTTGCAGGTGTTTAAAACCAGTGGTAAAATCAGCGCGCTAGAAAACTTGGTGCAAGGGGTACGCACGCAGGGTTTAGGCGTGGGGATTGCCCACACGCGCTGGGCAACCCATGGCAAACCCACCACGCAAAACGCCCACCCGCATACCTATAAAACCAGCGCGTTAGTGCACAATGGAATTATTGAAAATTATGCCCCTCTTAAAACGCAATTAGAACAAAAAGGGCATGTTTTTTCTAGCCAAACCGATAGCGAGGTGGTGGTGCATCTCTTTGAGGAAAATTTAGAGCAAAGCGGCGCTAAAAGCCTTGATCAAGCCCTACAAGTTTTTAAAGACACTATCGCCCAATTAGAGGGCGCGTATGCGATTCTGCTCATTAACGAGCGTTTTCCTACTTGTATTTTTTATGCCAAAAACCACTCGCCTTTGCTCATTGCCACGGGTGAGGGCGGGGTGTATTTTGCCAGCGCGCCAAATGCGCTTTGTGGGCGTGCGAGCCAAATGGTGCGCTTAGAGGAGGGAAGCGTAGGGATGGTGGATTTTCAAACGCCCTTGAATTTAGAGGTTTTAGGTGAAGTGCAGGCAGTGAGCACAGACACCCAGCAGAGCGATAAAGAGGGTTTTAACACCTACATGGAAAAGGAGATTTACGAACAGCCCAAAGTATTAAGTTTACTAGGGCGACTCTCTGCTAATCGCGTACATTTGGAATTACCCGATGATTTCTTAGAGGGGGTGAGCTGTATGAGCATTAGCGCGTGTGGGACGAGTTACCATGCCGGGCTAGTGGGGAAATACTTAATAGAGAGTTTAGCCGGGGTCAAAGTGCAAGTAGAGTTGGCTAGCGAATACCGCTACGCGCATTTTGCAACCCAAAAAGACGAGCTTTTTATAGCGATTTCTCAAAGTGGAGAGAGCGCGGACACCCTAGAGGCGCTTAGACTAGCTAAAAGTCTAGGTTTAAAAACCCTTAGCCTTTGCAACACCCAGAGCTCCACCATGGCAGACATGGCCGATGGACTACTTTTAACCCATGCAGGCTTAGAGCGTAGCGTAGCTTCTACTAAAGCTTTCACCAGTCAGGTTTTAATCTTATGGCTCTTAGGCTTGCAACTGGCCCAAGAGAGACACAGCTTAAGCGCAGAGGAGTTAAAAACACAGATTCAAGCCGTGCAAGTCAGCTTAAAGGCCATGCAAGAGGGGCTAGAATTACACGAGCAAGTGCGCAAAGTGAGCGCGCAAATTTTGGAGCGGGATTTGAAGGGGTATTTTTTTATGGGGCGTGGAGTGTTTTACCCTTTAGCCCTAGAGGGTGCGCTCAAGCTCAAAGAGATCGCCTATGTGCACGCACAAGGCTATGCTAGTGCAGAGATGAAACATGGTCCCATTGCCCTAGCCGACTCTAGCCTACTGAGCACCACTTTACTCCCCAAACACCTGCTTTTCGCCAAGAATTTAAGCAATGTAGCAGAATTGCGCGCGCGCGATTCTCTGATCTTTGCGCTCAGTCCGCTTAAGCTAGAAGAGGCGACCTTTCAAATCCAAACCTGCGCTTATCATCATTTCATGCCCGAATTTTTTCACATGCTAACCCTCTTGCAACTTTTTGCCCTAGAGATGGCACAACTTAAAGGGTTAGATGTAGACAAACCGCGCAACTTGGCCAAGAGCGTTACGGTTGAGTGAAACCACCCCCATTTACATTATTCACCTAGACAACTCGGCTAGGGACATCACTCCTTTGCTATGGCATTTAAACTATCTCTTGGACAAAACCCCACATAAAAACTTCCGCATTGAGGTTTTTAAAGCCGTGCATGGGCAAAAGGACTACCACAATAAGGGCATCACCTTTAAACACGCCCACCCCGTGCTCAACGACTTTGCCCCCAAAACCCTTAAGCGCGCCCAAGCCCTTGAGCTGATGCGTCTGGCGTTGCGCATACGCGTTAACTTCCAAAGTTTAGGGCAACTGGGCTGTTTTGCTAGCCATTTTTTGCTTTGGCAAGAGTGTGTGAAATTGCAAAAGCCTATCATTGTGTTAGAAGATGATGTTTTGCCCACTTTTGATTTTTATGAAAAATGCCATTTGAGTTTGGAAGCCATCAACACGGAGTTAGCCCAAGTCGTGCGCTTGTATGCGCTTTATTTCAAACGCCACCAAATTAAAAGCGCGTTGACCCATGATTTTGATTGGATTTTTAGCCCAGCAGGGGGGATGGGCACACAGGGTTATGTTTTAAGTCCGCAGGGTGCGCAAAAGCTCTTGGAGCACTGCCCCCCGCAATGGATTCTGCCCGTGGACACTTACATGGACGCGCACTACACCCACCATGCCAAAACGCTCACTCTAAAGTCCTATGCTCTTTTAGTGGAGAGTGTCCCCTCCCAAGTGCCCCACGCCAATATCCAAAATTTTAGAGGCAAACTCAAAGCCCTTTCATGGCTATTGCGGCTTTGTAATTACACCTTAAAAATCCGTTGGTTCTGCCAACATCTTTTCAATCTCCTTTTTAGGCGTTTTTAATGCAAAGCAAACCCTCCCTTTATGCGCTCACTCTTGCGCAGTGGCAAAACTATTGCACAAAGCACGGCTTTAAGCCCTTTGTGGCTAAACAATTTTATGCTTGGCTTTATCAGCGTTACGCTAGTCTAGATCAAATGCACAATCTCCCCCACGCTTTTAAAGAGGCATTGCGTGCAGATTTTGATGTGCGCCCCTTAGAGGTGCTAGAGTGCCAACAGAGCGCGGATAAGAGCGTGAAATACCTTTTTAAAACTTCTGATGGGCATAGCTTTGAGAGTGTGTACATGGTGATGAGAGAAGCCAGAGAGGGGGAAGCACAAGAGAAAATTACGCTGTGTTTGAGTTGTCAGATTGGGTGTAAGGTGGGTTGTGTGTTTTGTGCGACCGCTAAGGGGGGCTTTGTGCGTGATTTAAACGCGGGCGAGATTGTAGAGCAGGTCGTCGCTCTTAAGCGTGCTCACCAGCTAGAGCCCACTAAGGGGATCAATCTAGTGTTTATGGGCATGGGTGAGCCCTTGCATAATTTTGAACAAGTGGTGCGCGCGTTAGAGATTTTGAGCACCCATGAGGGACTCAATATTGCCCCTAGACGCATAACCATTTCTACAAGCGGGGTCGTGCCTGCCTTGCAGACTTTGGGCGCGCTCAATCTAGGTGTGCAGTTGGCTATTTCTCTGCACGCGGTTAATGACAGCTTGCGCTCAAAACTGATGCCTATTAATAAAGTTTACAATTTGGAGGCCTTGATTAGCGCGATCAAAGCTTTTCCACTAGACAAGCGCAAGCGGGTGATGTTTGAATACTTGATGATAAAAGACATCAACGATTCACTAAGCCACGCCAAAGAGTTATTAAGATTGCTCAATGGACTGAAGGCTAAGATCAATCTCATCCCCTACAACTCTACCTCTCATTCTAAATTTGAACGCCCAGAATTAGAGAGAGTGCAAGCTTTTGCGGATTTTCTCAATCAAAAGGGGCTACTCTGCACAATTCGCATCTCTAAGGGGCAGGACATTGCTGCAGCTTGCGGGCAACTTAGAGAAAAACACCTTAAGGAGCATGAATAAAGTATTGGCAGCGATAAAATCGCTCGCCCAAATTAGGCTGTTGGAGCAAGGCGTGGAGCTTTTCACGGCTTAAGGGTTTATTTTGCTTGAGCGTGCTTAATAAGGCGCGTTGTTGACGGCTTTTAATGTGAGGGCTGAAGCGTTTGAAAAACGCGCTTTGTAAAAGAGCCATTCTGTCTGCGTGAGTGTGGCACGCGCCTACCATGTCCTGTAAAAGGGTGGTGTAGGATTTCTGCAGGGGAGCATAGTGTTTATCAAGCGTGTTGTTATAGTGAGTTTGCAGGGCGTTACATCTAGCTTGTTGTTGGGGGTCGACACTCAAACCTGCCCCCAACTCGTTAAAAAGCGCGTCTTTAGCGCAGTTGTTGAGCACGGCATGGAAAGATTGCTTAGAGAGAGGGGGTTGTTTTGCTTCTTGATTTTTAGAATCTTGAACTTCGGCCAACAGATCGCTACGACGGATTTCAATACTATTATTAATGGGCGTGCCATGGATATTTTGAGAGGAAAGCGCGCTATCTTTAGAGGGGGGTGTGGGGGAGGAGTCAAAGACGGGGGGTTGAAGGCGAGTGTAATAGATCACTTTTTGGGCATGGTTATCCATTTGATTCTGATTATCTTCAGAGAGATCGCTAAGAGGAAAAAAGGGAAACATTCCAAAACAACCCATACCAAACACCGCTACAATCCCCGCACGCCACTCTATGCGACCCATGCCCATTCCTTTAAAAAGTCCCAATATAGCGCAGTGTGCCTTAATATTGTAGATGACTAAGCACCTCTTGTGCGCTTTTAAAAGGTAGATTGAATGCCTTGGCAATCCCCTCTTGGGTGAGATAGCCATCATACGCGCTAAGTCCCCCTAAAGTGTTAGCAACTGGTGGCGTATCAGCTTGCAAAAACTTTTTTAAACCATGTTGGAGAAAATAGAACAGATAGGGAAAACTTGCCTGACTATAGGCAATTGAGCTACTTTTTGCCACGATACCGGGCATATTGGGCACGCCATAGTGCAAAAGCCCCTCTTGCATATACAGCGGGTTGGAGTGGTTGGTTTGGCGGATTGTTTCCACACACCCGCCCAAATCGCAAGCCACATCAATCACCACCCCACCCTTTTGCATGTGCGCCAAATGGCGTTTTAAGATCACTTTGGGTGTGCTAGTAGCTGTGATCAGCACCGCACCTACAAGCCCCACCGCCCCCTCTAGGGCATTATTGATATTTTCCTCACTCACTCCTAAAATTTCTAAATGGTATAAAGAAGTGTAGGGATGATTTTGCAATTTGGCATAATCTAATTCCAACACCACGACTCTAGCCCCGGCTAAACTGAGTATCTTAGCTGCTTCTAACCCTACCACGCCCCCACCCACAACCACCACTTTAGCGCGCGCCTGCCCAGCTAATCCACCCAACATCACACCAAGCCCAAAGACTCCGGGCAAATGTTCCAAGCCTAACAAATAATGTTGTAACAGATGGGCAGCTAGTCTGCCTGCTACTACACTCATAGGGGCTAAAATGGGGTAATTGTGCTTAGGTCCGGCAATGGTTTCTGTGCAGATAGAAAGAATCTTTTTTTCTACCAACATTGAGGCTAGGGGTTTATTGTAGGCTAAATCCAAATAGCTAAATAAAGTCGCTCCCTCTTGTAAAAGTGGATATTCTTCCTCTAAGGGTTCTTTGCATTTGATCAATACCGGCTGTGCCCACGCCTTTTTTTGATTCACAATATGCGCCCCAGCTTTGGCATAATCCTCATTGCTATAGCCACTTCTCAAACCCGCATTTTCCTCAACAAATACACTAAGATACGGAGTTAACTGAGCAACATCTTGGGGCACAAGGCCTACACGCGCTTCTAAATCCATGCTTTCTTTAAGCAAAGCGATCATCGTCTCTCCTTATTAGAGTTGAATCTCTATTTAGCGCATATTCTACAATGCTTGTTAAAAGCTCCCACACAATTTTTTCATCTTCTCCTTTATGATTCCACAATTCTGGATTGTATTCTGTGATTTCTGCACCCACCAAACGCCTATCAAACACCCTTAGAAGGCCGTCTAACAACGCTTGAAGCTCTTGAGGTTGCAGGCCATTGTTTTCGCGCACCCCCGTAGAGCTGAAAATTTTGCCATCCAACACATCAACATCTAGGCTCAAATATATCAAGTCTATCCCTTCTAAAAAGACTTGAGTTTGTTGTACCACACTAGACATGTCCGCACGAATCGCCTCTATGCTAAAAAGAGGGATATGATACTTTTTAATCATCTCCCTTTCGCTCGCTTCAGTGCTACGAACTCCAAAATAAATTAGGTGTTGTGGATCAAAATCTAACGCACCATTCTCCAGACCAAGCGCGCAAAGGCTTTCCCAATAATGCTTTTCTTGATCACTTAACACATTTTGACCGCTATGAGCTCTGTTTAATACCATTCCTAAAGGCATGCCATGCAAATTCCCCGAATCACTATCATAAGCTGTATGGATGTCCGCATGCGCGTCCAAATAGAGGATACCTATCTTTTTATCAGGGTGCACAGATCGTAGGGCTTGTACGATCCCAAAAGCTCCAGAATGCTCCGCACTTAAGATAACCGGAAAACTCCCCATTTTAAAAATAGCGCGCATCTTAGGAATTAAATTATCTTTACAAAAGAAGTAGTAATCCTCGAAATTCTTAGCGTATCTAAAAAACCTCTCTAGCACACATTGCCTCTGTCGGATAAGTGCCATGTGTTCTGTAATTTGTGGATAACACTCTATCAGGCGAGTCTTGAGTTTTTCCACACCTACACTGCTCCCGTGCTTGGCCGCACCTAATTCTGCAACAAGACTGGCTAAAACCATGTTTTCCTCCTAATCTGCTTGTGGAAGTTCTTAATTTTGTATTTTGAGGATTTTGTCCTCTTCCAAAATTAAGATAAACGGAAATAAAAGTCAAGAATGTAGATAGACAGAAATACAAAATAAAAAGTGCTGAGGAGGGATATGAGTAATATTTGCCCGCTTGCACCAAACAATAGCTCTTAATAGCTGATTTTGTAGAACTTAGTAACGCTCAAATCGCGTTAATCGCTACATTCATGGTTTAAGCTAGATTTACATAGGTGTTGCTTCTGCGTGTTAGTCTTATTGTGCCATACTGCTGACATGATGATAAAGGAGTGAGATGAAAAAGCATGTTGATCTAAATAGCGACATGGGCGAATGTTTTGGACCATGGATCATTGGGGATGGCGTGGATGATGCAATTATGAAGCTCATTAGCAGTTGCAACATTGCCGCGGGTTTCCATGCTAGCGATCCCAATATCATGCGCCATAGCGTGCAAAACGCCCTAGAACAAGGAGTAGAGATCGGGGTGCACCCGGGCTTTAGAGACTTGGTGGGCTTTGGGCGCAGGCATATTGTGGCTAACCCCACAGAATTGACCAATGATTGTCTCTACCAGCTAGGCGCGTTGCGCGAGTTTGTGCATTTTCTAGGGGGTAAATTGCACCACTTCAAGCCCCACGGGAGTTTGTATATCCACGCCAGCAAGGATCGCACCTTTTCTGAAGAGCTCATCAGCACTTTGCATAAAATCGATCCCAACCTGCCCCTTTATTGCATGGAAAACACGATCACGCATGAAGTGGCAAAGGAGCTCAAACACCCCTTTGTGCGCGAATTTTATGGGGATCGCGATTATGGCGATGATGGGCAGTTGGTAATGGTGCGCCGCGCGCGTGCTTACACGCCCGAAGAGGTCGCTAATAAGGTCTTGCAAGCCTGCAAAGAGGGCACGGTCAAAACTGTAACTGGCAAGGTCATTGAGGTAGATTTTGACTCGGTGTGTATCCACAGCGATACCCCCGGGGCCCTTTCTTTGTTGCAAGCCACGCGCACGCTCTTAGAAGAGCATGGCATTAAAATTCAAAAACCCACCATTCACCACCCTTAAGGAGAACCTATGCACGAAGTTGTTAGCCCCATCCCCGGAACCTTTTATCGCAAACCCAACCCGGATGCCGCCCCCTTTGTGGAGGTGGGCTCTGAGGTTAACGAAGACACCACCCTTTGCCTGGTAGAAGTGATGAAAACTTTCAATGAGATCAAGGCCGGAGCTAAAGGCAAGATCACAGAAATTAGGGCGGAGAATGAACAATTTGTCAACCCGGGCGATGTGCTCTTTGTGGTGGAGTAGACGATGCTAAAACGCCCCTTAAAAATCCAAAAGGTTTTGGTGGCTAATCGCGGAGAGATCGCGGTGCGCATTATCCAAGCCGCCCATGAGCTCAACATGAAGGCTGTGGCGATCTACACCGATGCAGATGCGGGCAACTTGGCCTGCCAGTTGGCCGATGAGTCTTACCGAGTGGGAGAAAATCTCGCCCATAAAAGCTACCTTAATATTGATAATGTGCTCGAAGTTGCCAAACAAGCACAAGTAGATGCCATCCACCCGGGCTATGGTTTTTTAAGCGAGAACGCCCAATTTGCCAGACGCGTCGAGGAAGCGGGGATCATTTTTGTAGGACCTTCAAGCGAGCTCATCGCTACAATGGGGGATAAGGCTAAAGCCCTGCAACAGGCTAAAAAAAGCCAAGTGCCCACCATGCCTAGTAGTCCCGTGTTAGAAAACCTAGATCAAGCCCTAGAGGAGGCGCGCCAAATTGGCTATCCTTTGCTCATTAAGGCGATTGCCGGGGGTGGAGGCAAGGGGATTAGGCTAGTGAATGATGAAACCCAGCTTAAAACCCAGTTTGAGATCGCCACGGCTGAGGCGCGCGCCGCCTTTGGCAATGGGGGGGTGTATTTGGAAAAATATCTAGCAAGAGCCAAACACATCGAAGTGCAGGTGCTAGGCGATGGAAAAGATGTGATCCATCTTTACGATCGCGAGTGTTCTTTGCAGCGGCGCAGGCAAAAAATCTTAGAAGAAGCCCCCAGCCCCAGCTTAGATTCTCAGACTAGGGAGGCTTTGTGCGCGTGCGCGGTGCGCATGGCTGGCGATGTGGGTTATAAGGGTGCAGGGACTTTGGAGTTTCTCTATGACACGCAAAGCAAGGGTTTTTATTTCTTAGAGATGAATACGCGTATTCAGGTCGAACACGGCATTACAGAAATGGTAACCGGGATTGACATCGTGCGCCAAATGTTGCGCATTGCCGATGGGCAGGCTTTGCACTACCAACAAAAGGACATTTCTTTACGCGGGCATTCTGTGGAGGTTAGAATCAACGCTGAAGACCCCCAGAATAATTTTTTCCCCAGCCCCGGAGAGATCACTAAATTACAATGCCCCACCGGTTTGGGCGTGCGCTTGGATAGCATGCTCTTTAGCGGGCGCACCATCCCGCCCTTTTACGACTCGCTCATTGCTAAACTCATTGTCTACGATCGAAGCCGTCCCTTAGCCCTTAACAAACTCAAAAGAGCCCTAAACGAACTCAAGATTGAGGGCGTGAAAACCACTATCGGGCTTTTTAAGGAGCTTTTGAGAAACCCCCATATCCAACAGGGCGATTATGACATCAACTTTTTAGAAAACTACCAACAGGAGGCTAAAAATGGCGTTTAGATACAGCTTTGGGGGAGACACCTTTTTGTTTGTGGAGGTGAGCGAAGATGGGATGTCTTTAGAGGCGTTTTTTTTAGCGATGGCAATTTGTAACCGCTTAAGGGAAATGCAAGTAGAGGGTATTAGCGAGATTTGCCCGGCTAATGCGTCCTATATGATTGCTTTCAACCCGGACATTCTGCCCCACACCAAGGCCCTAGAGATTTTAAAATCTTTAGAAAAGGAAGTCGTGGGGGCGCGCACAGAAATTCAAACCCGCCTGATTGAAATGCCCGTTTTTTACAATGACCCCTATACCCATGAGTGCCAAATGCGCTTCCGCAATAACCACCAGTGCAGAGAGCCCGGCTCCACCCTAGACCCCAACATCACCGACATTGAATACGCCCGCCAAATCAATGGCTATGAGAGTGTGGAAGCCTTCATTCAAGCCCACTCTGAGAGCCCTTGGTTTGTGAGCATGATCGGTTTTGTGGCGGGCTTACCTTGGCTTTATCAACTTGTAGAGCGTTCAGTCCAAATTGAAGTGCCCAAGTATGCCATTGCGCGCATCGACACGCCCGCCCTCACCATTGGGCATGGCGGATGCTTTGGATGCATTTATGCGGTGCGTGGAGGTGGGGGCTATCAGATGATGGGCATCACACCCGCGCCCGTGTGGGACCCTGAGCAAAGATTGCCCTATTTCAAAGAAAATATGGTGTTTTTAAACCCCGGGGACATCATCAAATTCACCCCTTGCACCCAAGAGCAGTACAATATCCATCTAAAACAAGTGGAAGCGGGCACTTTTGATCTGAAAATCCGCCCCACGCGCTTTTCTCTGCAAGAGTGGCAAAGCAACCCCAAAGCCTATAACCAAAAAATCTTGGAGGTGTTAGCATGAGCTCTTTTAAAGTGATCAAGCCGGGCATTGCGACTTATGTAGAGGATTTGGGGCGTTATGGTTACTACCATTTGGGCATTCCCCCCGGGGGTGCGCTCGATCAAGCCTCTTTCATCGCGGCGAATGTCTTGGTGGGCAATGATAAAAACGCTGCCGCCCTAGAGGTGGCTCTAATGGCACCTGAATTAGAATTTGAAAAGGAAACCTACATTGCTATAACTGGGGCACACACCACCCCGCTTGTCAACGGGCAAGAAATGCCTAGCAATGCCGCGTTTAAAATCCCCGCCGGTGGCAAACTTGACTTTAGCTATTTAAAGAAGGGCGCGCGTGCTTATATCGCTATAGCCGGAGGGATAGATGTGCCCGTGGTGATGGGTTCGCGATCCACCTATCCGCTAGGGAGCATTGGGGGCTTTAAGGGGCGTAAACTTGAGGAGGGCGACATACTCCCCATTGGCACGCCCATGGGTAAACCCAGCCAAAAAGCCCTAGCCCCAGAATTTCATCTACACTTAGAAGAAGTGGAATTTTTGCGCGTGATCTTGGGACTGCAGGATTACAAACTCACAGAGCAGAGTTTGCATAATCTATTTAATGATGTTTATGTCGTCTCCACCCAAGCAGACAGACTGGGCTATCGCTTTAAAAATGGGCAGAAATTCACCTATAAAGATTTGCCCCAACCCTTTGGCGCGGGCTCAAATCCGAGCAATATTCCCGATGCTTGCTACCCAGTGGGCTCCATGCAAGCCCCCGGGGGCAATGAACCCATTGTCTTGCAAAGGGACGCGCCCAGTGGGGGCGGGTTTGCGATGTATTGCACGGTGATTAGTTGCGATCTAGATCGTCTAGGGCAGTTTGCGCCCAATCAAAAAGTGCGTTTTAAAGCCGTGGACATGGAGCAAGCCCTAGTAGCGCGCAGAGCCTATCAAGACAAGATTAAGAAAATGATCGCTAGTTTGACTTAGTGAATCTTATTAGTATAGTGTGAGTGTTTCAGATTTGAAATTCGCGCGCAGGGTGCGCGCAGTGTAGATATAAATGCTTTGAACATGTTAGAACTCGTGTAATCATCTAGATGAAACCAAAAACACGAGATGTTTCAAACCCCTTGAATTAGCAATCAAGTAGCTGGTTTTTAAATAAACTGCCTGCAAAATGACACAGATAGGAAAGCACAGGATTGTAGAAGGCGACATTGAAAAAGCCACCATTGTAGAAAAGCCCCCAGTGAATCTATCTGCAGAAAGAAGACTCGCCACAACAGGGGCAAGCCACATGAGCAAAATCCAGAATCTAGGCGCGCTATTGAGAAGATTTGAGTTTCTCTAAATATTCTCCTGTTTGAGTGTTGACCTTAATCACCTCACCCTCAAGTACATGAAAGGGTACTTGTACTACTGCGCCCGTTTCTAGAGTAGCGGGTTTTTTACTCCCACTAGAGGTGTCGCCTTTAAAATTGGGCGGAGTTTCCACGATCTTGAGGGCAACCACTTGAGCTACCTCCACAGAGATCGCTTTTTCATTATGAAAGAGGACCTGCACCTGTGAACCCTCCAACATCCATTTAGACGCTTCTCCGACTTGATCCCCACTTAGGGCAATTTGTTCATAACTTTCTACATCCATGAACTGATAAGAAGTACCATCGTGATAGAGAAATTGCATGGGTTTTTGCAATAAGTTTGGCTCTTCGCACTTGTCCCCTGCGTGGAAAGTCTTCTCAATCACCTTGCCATCTAAGAAAGATTTAATTTTAGCCCGCACAAAAGCCGCCCCCTTGCCCGGTTTGACATGTTGGTATTCTACAATGCGGTAGGGCACACCTTGAATCTCAATTTTGAGATTTTTTTTAAGCTCGCTCATTCCAATAGCCACGGAGCACCCCCTAAATTTTACCCGCGCTGCCCAAAACTTGCATGCGCTCGATAATAACGGCTTTGACCGCCTCAATACCTGGGTTAAAATACTTGCGCAAATCAAATTCAGCAGGGTTTTCTTGCGCCATTTTACGCACTTGCGCAATGAAAGCTAGGCGCAAATCCGTATCAATATTGATTTTGTTAATCCCGCCCTTAATAGATTCCTCAATGAAGCTAAAGGGCACGCCCTTACCCCCCTTTAAATCTCCGCCTGTGGCTAAGAAAGCTTGACGGACATTCTCAGGGATAGAGCTAGCCCCGTGCAAAACTAGGGGGATATTGGTGCGCCTTTTGACCTCTACAAGTCTTTTAAAGTCTAATTTAGGCTCGCCCTTGAATTTAAACGCCCCATGGCTTGTTCCAATGGCAGGAGCTAAGTAATCCACCTTGCTTACCTTGACAAACTCTTCAGCCTCATCAGGATTAACCAAAACCGCATCTTTTTCATCTACAGAGATATTATCCTCAATACCCATCAGACGACCTAACTCAGCCTCTACGCTCACATCTTTAGAGTGAGCGTAGTCTACCACTTGTTTAGTGAGCTCTAGGTTTTCTTTGAAAGGGTGGTGAGACGCGTCGATCATTACTGATGTAAAGCCCGCATCTACAGCCTTTTTACAGCTCTCAAAGGTAGTGCCATGATCTAAGTGCAAAGCCACGGGGATATGAGGATAACGCTTAGACATGGTGTGTACGAGGCTTAAAACCATGTCAATGCCCAAATATTTAATCGCCCCCTCGCTAGCTTGCACGATTAAAGGAGATTTTGCGCTGTCTGCGGCCTCAAAAATAGCGCGCAACATCTCCACATTCACAAAGTTAAATGCGCCTACACCATAACCCTCCCTGTGGGCCTTATTGAGAATTTCGCTTCCTTTAACTAGCATAGTCGCCCTTAGGACTTAGATTTAGGAAAAGGTTTGATGTCAACGACAACCTGCTTGCGCAGTTTTTCCAACTCACCCTTAACATATTCTTGAAATTGTTGCTCTTTGAGAATACCGATGATGCTCTGTTTGGCTTGCTCAAAAGTAGGAGTGATGGGTTGACTCTTATGCATAAGATAAATCACATGATAGCCAAACTCTGTTTTGACAGGAGTTTTTGTGTAAGTGCCGGGTCGGAGCTCAAAAACAGCCTTAGAAAACTCAGGAGTCATCTGACTTTTTTGGAATTTACCCAAATCCCCGCCGTTTTTGGTGTTTTTGGTGTTGGGATCGATGGAATCGCGGTTAGCGATTTTAATAAACTCTTTTTCTACCTTAGTTTTTGGCACTTTGTTCAACTCAGAGATAATGCGGCGCGCATCAGCTTCTGTTTTTACTAAGATATGGCGCGCTTGTGCTTCTTGTTGCACAAATTTATCCTTATTGGTGTCGTAGTACTGCTTTAGTTGATCCTCAGGAATTTGTTCTTTGCCGATAGCTTCAGCTCGATGTTTTACCCAAACTTCTACCAAAAGCTGTTTCTTATAGCTTGCCAAGCTATTTTTAAATTCTGGACTATCTTCCAAATTTTCCTTTTTGGCCTCGCGCTCGATCAAGAGATTGCTAATTGCTTGATCTAAAAGTACCATTTTCTGTTTTTCTTGCAGATTGTTGAAATTGAAATTAGGATTCCTTTGTTTAAGAACATCAAAATCGCTCTCTGTAATATCCACCACCTCAGACTTTCCTCCCTTTTTGCCTGAAAAGGTTACGGTGGCCAAAGTCGCCGCGCCCAATACGCTAAAACCTAACAAACTTGCTAAAATCACGCCTTTTTTAACCATTAATTTCTCCAAAGTGTTGTAGAATGAGCATTCTCTAATTCTAGCATGCAAAACTTAAAGCAAAGAGGATACATGAAAGGTTCGTTGGGCATTATCCAAGAGAGTTGGAAAGATTTTTTGAGCTGGAAGATGTTGTTTATCAACTTGGGTCCAGTCCTCATTGGGTTATTGTTTTGGGGGATTTTACTCTTTTACTTTGGCGACAATTTTGTACGCATCATAGAAGGATTTTTGCCCTCTGGTTGGGTTCGTTACGCCCACAGCGGGGGGTTTATGCCTGCCTTTCTCTTGCTTGTTTTGAAGTTTTTTGTTTACATGTTATTAGGTTTGTCCGTATTGGTTTTGAGCTTAGTCGGTAATGTTTTGGTGGCAATTTTTTATACTCCCATTGTAGTTACCTATGTGCACAAGAGAGATTATCCTCAACTTTCCTTAGAAGGTTTTGGCGATATAGGATTTTGTCTACAGCACTTTCTTAAGCAACTAGGTTATTTGTGTATGTTCTTACTGGTGTGCTCCCCACTCTACTTTATCCCTTTTATTGGGGTGTTTATCTCCTTGATTCCTCACTATTTCTTTTTTAAGAACACGCTTTCCTTTGATATCGCTACTTCTGTTTTTAATCAAGAACGCTATGCGGAAGTACTTAGGGTCTATAAAGTCAGCCACCATAAAATTTCCATTTTAGCCTACCTTTTTTCTCTGATTCCCATTTTCAACTTTTTTGCCACTCTACTACAAACTATCATCCTCACGCGCTACTTTTTAGAAGTCAAAGCACAGGAAAAACTAGCTCACTAACTTAGCCAATCCCCAACCTAGTGCCACACACACAAGTCCTAAAATGTTTGTGCCTAGCATGTAAGCAAGAGCTTCGCTGATAGCTTGTTTTTGTAAGAGCTTTAGGGTGTCTAGGCCAAAAGAGGAAAAGGTGGTAAAGCCTCCTAAAACCCCTGTGATAAAAAATACACTCACCTTGTCGCCCAAAATAGATTTCGTTGCCAAATGCCCTGCAAAACCAATCATAAAACATCCGATCAAATTCACGCTAAAAGTACCTAAAGGGAAACTCTCCCACATTAAAAACCTAGAGGGCATGATTTTGCCCACAAAATAGCGCAAAGAGCTCCCCACAGCCCCGCCCAAAGCGGCCCACAAAAACATAAAATACATATAACTCCTTTTTTTTTAGACTATCTTAATACAAGATGAGAGAGTTTTGGCTAATGCAATACAGGCCTCTAAACTAGGTTCAGGACTTTGGAAAGCGCAGATAGCAGGATTAAAAGCTTTGAAAGTGCTCGCACCAATAGCAATTGCTTTATAGCTCTGCTCCCAAGCGAAGTTGGCTAAAAAAGCATGGTAGGTGCTAGGGGCGGTGAAAATAAGAATGGAATGAGGTTTGGGCTTATATTTTTGAGGCAGTTTTAGAGGTTTGTTTTCATAGGCAATTAAAGAAGGTAAATGATCCAGACTATTTGAAGCAGTTGTTTTAGCCCGCACAAAGAGCGCGGGGAAAGGTAATTGAGCTTGGATTTCTTTAGCAAAATTGGATGCTTGAGCACTTTGTCCTATAAAAACAACATGAAAACCCAAAGAGCAGGCAGTTTGTGCGCTTTTAGCAGCCAACACAAAAACGGGCAAACTTTTTAGAAAGGCTAAAGCTGGAGTGTGTTTCAAAGAATACTCTAAGGCTAGGGGAGCGTGTTTGGAGGTGAAAACTAAGGCTTGAAGAGGTTTTAGAGCTACGGGCGCGCTCAAAGGGGAGCTGAGTGTAAAATTGACATATTGGAGGGGTAAATAGACAATCTCATTGCACACCAAAGAAACTGCTAAATCACCCTTATAGGGGGTGGGGCTCACCACCACAATGGAGGACATTAGCTCTCTAATAATTCTAAGCCTAAGGTTTTAAATTCCTCAAAATTGCCCTTGAGAAAATAAATATTTTCCACTCCAGCATTGTGCAACGCACTCGCATAGCGCGATGCTGTGTTACCATGCCGACACTGCAATAAAATTTTTTCTTTTGGGTGAGCTAGAGCAAAATCCCTAATAGCATCCAAATCGTCCATGTGGCAAGCTTCCTTCAGGTGTGCTTGGTGGTAAGACTTTGCATCTCGAATATCTATGATACGATAATCTTTGGGGTTGAAATCCTGAATATCCACAAGATGGTGTGTATAATCGCTTTTGAACATAACTATCCTTTTATAGTGTAGGCTTTAATACGCTAAATGCTAAAATGTCTCATCATAATGCAAAGGACCATAATGACACCCAATTATACTAATTTTTACCAAGAGGCGCAGCAATTTTTGGGGAACAGGATTTATAAAGACTATTTGCGCCGCTTGGTCTATGGCATCGATGCTTCATGTTATCGTTATATCCCTCAACTTGTGATCAAAGCGCAAAGTGAATTAGAAATTGTGCGCATTTATGCCTTAGCACACAAATACGAAATTCCGCTCACTTTTCGTGCAGCAGGTAGCTCTCTTTCAGGTCAAGCGTGTGGGTTTGGAGTTTTAGTTATGGCTACCCTAGGTTGGCAGGAAATTAGTGTAAATGCTAGTCAAAATATTATCCGCCTAGGTTGTGGTGTGATTGGCGCACAGGCTAATAATGCCCTTAAAAAAAGTCATCAAAAAATCGGGCCTGACCCTGCCACAATCACCACAGCGATGATGGGGGGAATTTTGGCCAACAATGCTAGTGGCATGTGTTGTGGTGTGGCGCAAAATAGTTATAAGACACTCCAATCGATTCGGGTAATCCTAAGCGATGGCACGATTTTAGACACAAGTAACAAAGAGAGCACTCAAGCCTTTAGACAAAGCCATGTCCTGCTCTTAGAGGGGCTTTTAGCCCTGCGCCAAGAAGTGCTAGAGGATCAAGAATTGCACGATTTGATCCAAAAGAAATATAAAATCAAAAACACCACAGGCTATAGCCTAAACGCCCTCATTGACTTTGACGACCCCATTCAGATTTTAAGCCATCTGTTTATCGGCTCAGAGGGTACGCTAGGCTTTATCTCTAGCTGTGAATTGCATTGTGTCCCCGATCTGCCCTTTAAAACCTGTTTTTTACTCTTTTATGAAACCCTCAACACCGCTTTAAAAGCCGTGCAAATTTTAGCCCAAAATGCGGATAAAATCAGTGCAGCCGAATTAATGGACTATGCTTGTTTAGCCAGTGTGCAGGGTGTGGAGGGGATGCCTAGCGTGTTAAGCCAAGTCAAACCCGGGTATGCTTGCATTTTAGCCCAGCTAGAGAGCGCGCATTCAAACACCCTAGAAAAAAATAGCGCTCTTGTGCTAGAAAAATTGCAGATTGTGCCCACGATCCTACCCCTTGCTCAAAGCTCCAAGTCCCAAGAATACAACACATGGTGGAAAATCCGTAAAGGACTCTTTCCCATCGTGGCGGGACGCAGGCGCACGGGGGCGAGCGTGATCATGGAGGATTTATGTTTTGATATGGAGCATTTGCAAGAGGGAATCGCTCATTTGCAAGAGTTACTAGAAAAGCATGATTTTAAAAAGCACAGCGTGATTTTTGGGCATGCTTTGAGTGGAAATTTACATTTTGTCATCACCCCTTTACTAGAAAACCCCAAAGAGAGAGCCCAATTTAGCGCGCTGATGGAGGATTTAGCCCACATGGTCGCCTCTTTGCAAGGCTCAATCAAGGCTGAACATGGCACAGGACGCATGGTTGCTCCTTTTGTGGAATTAGAGTGGGGTACAAAGGCCTACAACCTTTGCAAGCGCATTAAGGCTCTCTTTGATCCACAAGGGCTTTTAAACCCTGATGTGCTTCTCTCTAACGATCCACAAATCCACACCAAGAATTTAAAAACAAACACCCCTATTGCTCCAGAATTAGAATCTTGCATGGAATGCGGATTTTGCGAGCGTATTTGCCCAAGTCGCTACCTTTCCCTAACTCCACGCCAGCGCATTGTCTTACAAAGAGAGATCGCCTATTTGAAGGAGCGCGTTAAAAATGGGCATCTGTCCGATCAATCCATATTAGAGGAGCTCTTAGAGGGTTATGCATATCTGAGCGATGAGACCTGTGCAGCCTGTCATATGTGTTCTACTCTCTGTCCTTTAGGCATTGATAGTGCGACTATTGCGTTAAAATGGCGTAAACAGGCCAAAGCCCCGGCGTTGGCCAAGATTCTTTTAGAGCACATGGATACAACCATCGGTGCTGTGAAAATGGGATTGGGTTTAGCCCAAGTAGGCCAAGTGGTTCTAGGATCTGAGCGGTTGCAAAAAGCCAGTATGCAAATCCACCATAAAATGAGAACACCTAGTATCGCAACACATATACCCCAATCCAATGCCTATAAAATGCACAGCAAGCCTGCAATTAAAAATGTCCTCTATCTTTCTACCTGTATAAATCGTGCCTTTGCCCCCTCAAAACGCATGCCAGATAGGCGTAGTTTACAAGAAGTCTTTGAATCGCTGTGTAAAAAGGCTGGCTTTGGAGTGATCTATCCGCACGAATTGCCCAAGTTTTGCTGTGGCAAGGCCTTTATCAATTACCAAGATTTAAGTGTACAAAACATGCAAAATAATACAACCCTTTTAAAACGCCTCTCAAACAATGGAGAAATCCCTATTGTGCTTGATCACAGCGCGTGCAGTGCACATTTGATTGAAAACTTGCACGATGAGGGGTTACCCATTTATGACATGCCTATTTTCATCTATGAAATCTTGCTAAAATATTTGCATCTTAAACCTCTAAAGGAAAGCATAGCCTTGTATACCATGTGCGCTTCAAAACGCTTAGGCTATCAAGAAAAAATGTTAGCCTTAGCGCAAACATGTGTGGATGCCGAAGTGTTTGAGCACACCGACACGGGTTGTTGTGGTTTTGCCGGCAATAAGGGATTTTTGACCCCAGAGCTCAATGAGCATGCCTTGCTAGATTTGAGCAAATTTTACAAAGGCAAGGGTTTAAAGCGAGGATTTAGCAGCTCAAGTACCTGCGAAGTGGGTTTAAGCCAACAGACCAAAATTCCTTTCCAACACATTGTCTACTTGGTGGATGCCTGCGCACAATGAATGCTTTAACACACTTGGCAATTATTATGGATGGTAATGGTCGGTGGGCAAAATTACGGGGCAAGCCCCGCACATATGGCCATCAAAAAGGCATTAACACCCTACGCAATATCACTATTTGGTGCGCCCAAAACCATATTGCTTATCTAACTTTCTATGCTTTTTCAACGGAAAATTGGAGTCGCCCTAGAACAGAAGTGGATTTTTTAATGCGCATGCTCAAAAAATATCTTCTTCAAGAAAGACCTACCTACTTAGAGCATAAAATCCGTTTTAAGGCCATTGGTGATTTGAAAAAATTTAGCGCGTCATTGCAAAAGACTATCTCAAATTTGGAACAAGAAACCGCCGAGCATACCGCCCTAACACAAATTTTAGCTTTAAATTACGGAGGGCGTGATGAAATTGCACGCGCGTGTGGACATATCATTCAAAAGGGTTTACAAGGAGATATGCAAACCCTAATCGCTGAATATTTGGATACAGCCAGATTACCCGATGTGGATTTGTTGGTGCGCACAGGTGGGGAGATGCGCCTCTCTAATTTTTTGCTTTGGCAGTCTAACTATGCCGAGTTGTTTTTTAGTCCTGTACTCTGGCCTGACTTCACTCCAGAGCATTTACAAGAGATTATCGCCTTATTTAACCAACGGCAACGCAAATTTGGTAGGGTGTGAAGAAAGGGGATAACATGGCATTAAAAGTGGTGGTGTGGGATTTTGACGGGGTGATTTTTGATAGCATGCATTTGAAGGCGGAGGGATTTAAAACGCTCTTTAAACGGCATACAAAGACAGATGAAACCGCCTTAAAAACCTTTGATACCTACCACGCCCTAAATGGCGGAATTAGTCGTTTTGAAAAAATCGCTTATTTTTACTCAGAGATTTTAAAACAACCCATAGAGGAAGCTAAGATCGAAGCTTTAGTTGCTGAGTTTGGGCAAATCATCGCTCAAGACCTCTTTTCTCGAAGCCATTTAAATCTTGAAGTCTTAGATTTTATTAAGACTAACCACAGCAATTACGCATTTCACATTGCTTCAGCAGCCCTACACTATGAATTGCAAATTTTATGTGAATTTTTAGGTTTATTACCCTATTTTAAGAGCATTGAAGGCAGTCCGCCAGCTAAAGCAAAAGTTTTAGCTAACCTCAAAACTAATTATGGCTACGCTAGTACAGAAATGGTTTTAATTGGGGATAGCAAAAATGATTACGAGAGTGCTAGAGCTAATCAAATCCTCTTTTTGGGTTACAACAACACAGACTTACAAAAACTGCTCCCCAGAGCTTATATCACCAGTTTTAAGAAGCTGGACTTGCAGGCCTTTGTGCAAGAAGCTCTCCTAAATCAACTCTAACATCGCACCTTTCAATCGTGCTTAAGCGATGTGCGATTACAAGCAGAGTTTTGCCCTTTGCGATCGCATAGATTTCATCCATAATCTTGCTTTCTGTAGAGGTGTCTAGAGCGGAAGTCGCTTCATCTAAGACAAGAATTTCTGGATTATCATAGAGCGCGCGCGCAATCCCTAGGCGTTGTTTCTGCCCCCCGCTCAGATTAATCCCCCCCTCGCCTATGGTGGTCTCAATTCCTCTATGTTGGGATAAAAAGTCGTAAATGTGTGCCATTTTGCACACCTCTATCACGCGATCCTCGTCTAAAGGGCTTCCACAAGCAATATTGTCAGCCACAGTGCCGTCAAAAAGGTAAATGTGTTGTGGGATATAGCCAATTCTTTGTCGCCAACTGCGGACATTTTGAGCATTGAGAGGTTGATCATCAATCCAAATTTCACCTTTATTGGGATACAGAACACCCATGATAATGTCTACTAAGGTAGATTTACCACATCCACTTGGACCTATAAAGGCTACACTTTGGCCTTTTTGGATTGTGAGATTGAAATCTTCAAAGACAGGATATGACACTCTGTAGAAAAAATTGATATTTTTAAGAGTGATGGAATGCTCAAATTTAAGGGGAAGATTGCCCTCCTCTAAGATGGGTTTATGGAGGTCCTTAAACACACTATTTACGGCATATTGGTTGTAAAAAATAGTGTTATATTGATCTAAAATTTTATTCACTGAGGGGAGCATGCGATAGAGGGAAAGAGCATACATAGAAATGATGGGCAACACCATTTTAGCCTCTCCATATCTGTAGAGCACATAAGCCACGGCTAAAATAAGTAGACTAAACCCTGTGGTTTCTAAAAGCCTGTTGGGCACTACTTGTACCGTTTGATAGATGATATTGGCATGAGCAGCCCTAAGACTATTCTCTGCAAAGATGGTGTGTGCTTCAGTGTAGTTATCCTTGAGTTTAGTGATTTTGAAATTGCCAAAAAATTTAGAGAACACTCGAAAAGATTTGGCAGCAGAGTTGCTAGAAACCCTTCCTTTACTCTGAATGAATTTTGACATATATTTTGTAACTAAGAAAATTTGTAGACCTAGAATAGCTGTTAAAACTAAAGTCATCTTCCAATTCGTGATCAGAAGTAAAGAGTACAAAAAAAGCATGACACTTAATTCTGCTAACATGCTCAAAAGGGCATTGAAACTATTCATCACACTTCCACTTTTAGACAAGACGATGTCACGAATCTGGTCCACGCTCACTCTAATATGTTCCAAGTAAGAAATTCTAAGGTGGCGCATAAAAAGCCTCTGAGCTAGAGTATGGGCTTTTTTGCAAGCAAAACGGCTATTGACATAAGCAAAAAGAACGCTATAACCCATTCTGAAAAGATACACCCCCACCAAAACAAAGCTAAAGAAAAAAGCAAAGTGTAGGGGGCTAGAGAAATGCAAAAACTCATAAACCATGCGCGCCGATCGGTGCGATAAAATGAGATCGGGTGAGCTTGCCAGAGTGATAAAGGGCATGATCATGCTGATAGAGAAAACTTCAATAAAGGACATCAGAATAGACATAAGAGTAAGCACAACTAAGATTTTCTTATCTCTTTTATTAATCAAAAAAAACATCTGAGAAAGAGAGCGCAAAAAGATCTTAAGAGGGGTAACGCGTCTTTTCTTGCTAGGGCGCATGAAATTTCAGTCCTTAAAGTGATTTGTGCAGATTATAGCCAAAACGACCCTTGATTATTCAGGCTGTTTTGACTATATTGCCGTGTCTTTTGACACAGAATCAATTTTTAAGGAGTTTTTATGTTGGTAACTAAGTTAGCCCCTAACTTTAAAGCGACTGCCGTTTTGGCCAATAACCAAGTGGTTGAAGATTTTGAGCTTTCTAAGAATTTGGGCAAAAATGGCGCAGTGCTGTTTTTTTGGCCTAAAGATTTTACCTTTGTTTGTCCTTCTGAAATTATCGCCTTTGATCACCGCGTGAAAGATTTTGAAGAGCGAGGCTTTAGCGTGATTGGTGTGTCTATTGATACTGAGGTTGTACACTATGCTTGGAAAAATACTCCGGTAGATAAAGGCGGGATTGGTCAAGTGAGCTTCCCTATGGTGGCAGATGTTAAAAAAGAGATTTCTCGAAGCTATGAGGTGCTTTTTGATGATGCGATTGCGCTCAGGGGTTCTTTCCTAATTGATAAACATCAAAAAGTCCGCCACGCTGTGATCAACGACTTCCCCTTGGGGCGCAATGTAGATGAAATGTTGCGCATGGTTGATGCCTTGATTTTCTTTGAAGAACATGGCGAAGTTTGCCCCGCTGGTTGGAGAAAGGGTGATGCGGGCATGAAACCTACTCATGAGGGTGTCAAAGAATATCTTAGGGATCACGCTAGTCGTCTCTAGTCTCTCTGTTTGTAACAGGGTTGGAAAATCCAGTCCTAAAAATGCCAAGCATGAGAAACAAAGAAAGCGAAGTTGCGCTCAATCGGGCTTTTGGGCCCGGGATTTAAAAACACTTTTATACCCACCTCTACATCTACCATGTGCCATGTAACGATGGTGCGCCATTGCACCCCCGCCCTGAAAGCGACTCTAAAATAAGCCCTTTGAGGCTTGAATACCAGATCGCTAAACGCGTTCCATGTATTCACAACAATATCCTTGGCCTTATGGTTGTAAATCCAGGTGCTAGCCCCTATTTGCAACCCCATAAATAGTGCCCATGAGTTGACAGGATTTTTATTGTAGGCAAGCAACATATCCCCCCCTACACCATAAGTAAAAAAATTAATTTGGGCGGTACTATGAGGTTGCAAGAGAGCGTTGCCATAATCAATAAAGATATAATAGCGCGCATAAGCCCGTGTGTTGTTCGGGTTAATTTCATAGCCCCAAGCAAGCGCAGCTCCTTGCATAAAATCGTGTGTATTTTTCTCGTTAAAAAATATATGATTCATTTGATAAGAGGAGGACATGTAACTAAGATTTTTTGCCTGCAAACCTCCACCCAACAAGACCCACACTAGACACCGCCACACCGCTACCATGCCACAAGAGTAGCACAACTCAAACTTAAGCTAGAGTTTGCTAGAATTAGCCCTTATTTTTTGTATAAGGAAATCCATGCTAGAGGGCCAAGTTAGAACTAAGTTGTCCAAATCTGAAAGAAAAACTTTGCGCAAAGAAGGGTATTTGCTTGCTAATCTCTATGGTCATAAAGTGCCCAATGTTTATGCTACCTTTCAAACCAATGATTTTATCCGCTTTCTCAAACACAAGCCCACTTTAGATTTTCAAGTGAAGGTAGGCGAAAAGGCTTATCAAGTCGTAGTGCAAGATTATCAAAAAGATCCCGTGAGCAACGCATTAATGCATGTGGATTTGCTTGTGTTGAATGCAGGGGCAATTTCTAAGTTTCATGTGCCTGTAAAAGTGCATGGTACACCTGCTGGGCTTAAAAACAAAGGTATTTTAATGCTCTCTAAAAGTCGAATCCAAGTGGCATGCAAACCTGAAGATTTGATTTCTAGTTTTGAATTAGATGTTTCTTCCCTGGATGTGGGCGATGTCATCTTGGTGCGCGACCTTAAGGTCGCCAATTCAGTTAAAATTTTGGAAAATCCTAATAACGCAGTTGTAGGGGTGATTAAGGCGAAATAGTCTTGAGACTGATTGTAGGTTTGGGTAATCCAACGCCCACATATGCCCATACCCGACACAATGTGGGTTTTGATGTGCTAGATTTGTTGGCACATCGCTTCGGCGTGGCATTTAAGGGCAATGCACACTATCTTTATGCTACTCTTTCCCAGCACGCTTGCTATTTGCTCAAACCGATGACTTACATGAATCTCAGTGGTCAAGCCTTGAGCGTGTTTTTGCGCTATCATAAAAAGGTAGATGCCCTATTAGTTGTACATGACGACCTTGATCTGCCTTTGGGGGCTTTGCGTTTCAAACAAGGGGGGGGTAATGGGGGGCATAATGGACTTAAATCCATAGAAGAGCACTATCAAGAGACATTTTTTAAGCTTAAAATTGGCATTGGGCGGGGCGCAGACGCGCGCAGTCATGTTTTACAATGTTTTGAGGCTGTAGAAGAGGTGCATAAAAACGAAGTCTTTAGCCAAGCCCTAGAAGCTCTAAGTTTTTACCTTAAACACAATGACTTTGCTCGCATGCAATCTCGTTTTACCCTCAATCCTCATAAAAACGCATGCGTCTTTGGTTCTTTGTAGGCTCTTATTATCTCAAGTATTGCCTCATAATTCTAACAGCTTTAGAGCTATTTTTTATCGGCATAGACAGCCTACAATACGCCGATAGGTTTCCTGATGCGGCCAATTTGTTGCTTCTTTTCTTTATTTATGATGGCTTGTATGCTCTTAATTACACCTTGCCCATTTCTTTATTACTGGGTCTAGTCCTCTTTTATATCGCTTTTATTCGCTCTAACCAATACGGCGCATTGCTGGCCATTGGTTACTCTATACGACAAATTCTAAACCCCATGCTCACTATCAATCTCTTTTTTATCATTGTTTTTGTGGGTTTGAACGCAACCCCGTTTGTTTACATGCAAGAAAAGGCTATGGCTATCATCTACAAAGACAATGGGGGCAATATCTCTGAAAATCTGCTAGTCAAATACAATAACGACTATGTCTATTTTGGCAAAATTAATCCTCTTTTGCAAAGCGCACAAAATATCAAGATTTTTACCCTTAAACATGATGAGCTGAATGCTGTTGCTCAAGCAGATCATGCTGCATTTGAAAACAAGTATTGGACGCTACACAACGCTACTATCGCCACCTTGCCTACACCACTAAGTTTGGGACATCAAGGGTTGCATTTAGAGAGTGTGCCTTTACTCAAGACGCTCAGAGGATTTCATCCTAAAGTGCTAGATACAATCTATCAAAACAAGCCGGCCGTTTCTATCACAGATGCCTTTCGATCTTTGCATGTGCTTTATCGCCAACACGGAGATACCAAAAAAATACGAGGGTTTCTCTATGTCGCTATCTTGACTCCTTTCTTTGTACCCCTTACTGCAATTTTAATTGCCCGATACACTCCCAACTTAGCCCGCTATGAAAATCTTGCCCTCTTAAGTCTAAAATTTATCATTCTTGCTTTGATCTTATGGGGGCTTTTCTTTGCTTTGGGCAAATTCAGCATTGCCGGACTTTTTTACCCTGAATTTGGGATCGTGATTCCCTTTGCTATCTTATGTGGAGTCACTTTGCACCATTACCGCAAATTAGACACCCGACTTTAAGACTCCAACACAAGGATTTTTAAATAGTACATGCCAAATATTGTTGATTTCACCACATTTTTAGCCACTTTGCAAAGAACCAACCGCTCTTTAGATTTTTTCGTGGATTGGAAAAAATGCCTCAAAAGCCAAGAAGAGACCCGCATATATGCCACGCATTTAAATTCCTTATTGGGGGTGCAAGCGCAGGATTTGACTACCAAAGTAGAACAGCTTTTTAAAGACTGCCCTCAAGCCTTTAAAATCTTGCCTTTGTTACTTGCCATTAGAAACCCTAAAGAACTTGTCAAAAACGGGGCGTTACAAGATTATCTGCAAAGCCCTAAAAGTATTTGTACACTCTTGCAAGAGAGCGGATTATTAGCACTCTTTAGCGCGCATAAAATCAAAGATGTGAACGATTTGATCTTGGGGATTGAAGTGGGGTTAGACAGCAATGCGCGTAAAAACCGCAGCGGAGCACTAATGGAAAAGCATTTAGAAGAGGCCTTTAAACAAGCACATTTAAAGTTTAGGGCGCAGGTGAGCGTTGCTGAATTTGCAGATTTGCATGCAAGTTTTGGCAATGACATTAAAAAATTTGACTTTGTAGTTTTTGGAAAGCAAACTACTTATTTCATTGAGTGTAATTTTTACAGCAGTGGGGGGAGTAAACTCAACGAAGTCGCGCGGGCTTATCAAGAACTCGCTCCTCGTTTTAAAGCGCACCCGCACAAAGAATTTATCTGGATCACAGATGGGCAAGGGTGGTTAGAAGCTAAAAATAAACTACAGGAAGCCTATAAAAGCGTGCGCATTTATAACCTAAGCCAACTAGACAGCCTTTTAAACGAGTTGCGCCATGCTTGAGCCTGTTTTTACAAGCTTGGATCAAAAATTTAAACTCTACCATGCAGATTGCAAAGAGGTGTTGCCCCATTTGCAAGGACAAGTTGATCTCATCTTTGCCGATCCGCCCTATTTTCTCTCCAATGGAGGCTTAAGCATTCAAAGCGGGCAGATTGTGAGTGTGGATAAGGGCGCGTGGGATAAATCACAAGGGTTAGAGCACATGCACGCCTTTAATATGGAGTGGTTAAGTCTGGCCAAAGAGACTCTTAAACCCAATGGTTCTCTGTTTATTAGCGCGACTTATCATAATCTCTTTTCTTTAGGCTTGGCCTTGCAATCATTGGGTTTTAAGCTAATCAACCTCATCACTTGGCACAAGAGCAACCCCCCACCTAATTTCTCATGCCGCACTTTAGCACACGCTAGCGAACAAATCCTATGGGCGCGCAAAAGTGCCAAGCACGCCCATATTTTTAATTACAAACGCATGAAAGAGTTAAATGAAAATAAACAAATGCGCGATGTGTGGACTTTACCCGCTATTGCCCCTTGGGAGAAAAAACTAGGCAAACATCCCACGCAAAAACCTCTAGGCTTACTGACTCGTTTAATTTTAATGGCAAGTCAAGAAGACAGCTTAATTTGCGACCCCTTCAGTGGGTCAGGTTCTACGGGCATTGCAGCAAATTTATTGGGGCGCAGTTTTGTGGGAATAGAAAGAGAACAAGAGTTTATAGAGCTCGCTATTAAGCGCAAACAAGATTTAGATGAGAGGTTTAAAGAGTATCAAAAAAAACTAGGACATGTGCTAGAATTGGCGTAAATCTACATAAGGGTTTTTAGTGTTTCAACCTCTCTTAGATGTTTTTGTAGATTCCATACTTTTACCCCATTCTCAAGAAAAGAAACCTTTAAAGTTGGGAATCTCTTGGTGGCATGGAGATACGATTAATAATTTTAAACACTGGTGTTTTGATTATATTTTAAATTCCCAATATGAAATCACCTATTCAACCCACCCCAAAGAGCCTTGCGACATTGTGATAGGCGCATCTTTCATGCTAGAGGGCTTGAACAAGCCTATTTTAAGCTTTCCACAAAAGCGTATTGGTTACACCGGCGAAAATGAGCGGATTAATTTTGATATTTACGATTTTGGGATAGGTTTTGATCTCTTGAGTTTTCATGAACGCTACTTGCGCGTGCCTCTTTATTATTTGAGCTTGTGGGATCGTTTTTATGAAAGTTGCGCTCACCTTGATAGCCCTTTTCAAATAAACCCTCAAATTGTCCCAACTCTTAAAGCCACCCCTACAACCCCCTTTAAAGACAATTACCCCCACATAGACGCATTAGTCAGAGAGCAAAGCGATCTATGTAAAAGAGGGTTTGCTAGTTTTGTCGCCTCCAATCCTAACGCGCCCATGCGCAATGCCTGCTACCAAGAACTTTGTGCGTATCGCCCCGTTGCGGGGGGGGGGGGGTGTTTAACACGATTGGGCAACGCGTTGCAAACAAGTATGAATTTTTAAGCCAATATAAATTCAACCTTTGTTTTGAAAATTCCAAAGCGCATGGCTACACTACAGAAAAGATTATAGACGCGTATTTTGCCCACACCATCCCTATTTATTGGGGCAATCCAGCCGTGGCCTTAGATTTTAACCCTAAGAGTTTTATCAATGTGCACGATTTTAAGGATTTCAAAGAAGCCCTAGATTATATCCGTTACCTAGACACCCACGACAACGCCTATTTAGAAATGTTGCATGCCCACCCGCTCAATACCATAGAGGGGAGACCCAGTTTATATCAAAACCTCAGTTTTGCTAAAATTTTAGAATTTTTGCAGAATGCGATCCATTCCCATGAAATTTATCACAATGATGACGCGCATTCTATCACGAGCCTACTTGGATTGTTAGGCAGAAAGTTAGCTAGACAAATACGCAAAAAGTTAGTTCCCTAATCCTATTGCTTCATGCCCAAAAGTGTTTCGATCATGCGATCGATGGCTGTGATCACTTTGGCATTTGCGGCATAGCCCCCTTGATATTTGATGAGATTGACCATTTCCTCATCTGTGCTCACCCCAGAGATCGCATTATGTTCTTTTTTAACGACTCCTAAAATGGCTTCCTTGCTTTCTAGGGCGCGTTGCGATTTTTCAGCCTCAGTATGGACCTTGCTCACCACAAATTGGTAAGACTCCTCAATGGTCATAGGCGTGTTGTTGAGTTTATTTTGATAGAAGTCTACCTTATCATATTGAAGCTGTTGCATCATATTAGCGACATCAAAATTTCCATTGATGGGGGCTAACCAAGGGCGCAAGGCAGTAGGTTCTTTTTTGTAGGCGTTATTGAGCGCAATGTTGCGCGCGCTATCGCCATCAAAGAAGGTGTTCAGTCCCAAAGCCCCTGTAAAATTGCTCCCATGGTCCTTGATTGAGACAAAAAGCCCTTGAGAGGGGTTCTTAGCTTGAATGCTAAATTTTTTGGTTGTATTATCAAAATGTGCACTAAAATAGTCATCAAAATCATTCGTAGTGTTGTTGTCGTGGTTGTCGTCCGTGTTAGCGTTGATCTGAGCAATCACATCCTGCATGGTGGTAATGGGTGTGATATGGATTGTTCTTTTGGCCAACACTTTTCCATCTGTGTTATAAGCCACCACATCAAAGCTTCCTTCTTTGATATTGTAATTGGTGTCCTTAAGCGCGGTGCGATCCTCAAACTCTACGATCTTGCCCTCAATGTTATGAGCCGCACTCTGGGCGTAGATGGCATTTGTAGACTCGATCAAGCCTTTGGCAAAGGTATCTAGCGCATCCAGATAGTTTTGCAGTTTACCTTTGATTGTGCCATGCGATCCGTCATTATAAATCCCCATGAGCGCGCCCACTTTCCCCTGATTGATTTTATCGGTGATATTGATTGTCTTAAAATCATCGCCTTGAAAGTAGATTTGAGCAAGGTGGTCTTTATTGTCGCTATTGTCTACTACTAAGGGATGGAAAATCGCCCCATCAACAATATTAAAGCCATAGCCCACATTGAAAACATAGCCATCATCAAAGTCCGCTACCTTAATATCATTAGCAGAGTTAGTTTGTACATGCATTTTGGACACATTCCCCCCAATAAGCTCTTTGAGATGAAACTCAAGCGCATCTCTCTTGTCGCGCAACTCATTAGCCTGCTTGAGAGTTTTTGGATCTTCCATCTCCTTGAGATGTCTATTGATATTAGCGATCTCTGCGCCAATGCGATTAACCTCTTTTACAGAACTGATAAGCTCTTGACTAGCCTTGTGTTGTAAGGTTACTAAACGCGCACGGGTATCCTGAATATTGCGCGTAAGAGTTTGGGTTTTTTGAGCTAAAGCTTGTTTGGTTGCCGGGGATTTGGCATTTTTGGCTAAGTCTTTCCACGCATTAAAATAATCTTGTAAGTCATTTTGAATCCCCACTTCATTCATATCTGGGAAGTAGGAAGAAGCCTCGCGCAAATTATCAAACTGAGTGCTGTAAAAGGCATGTTCTTGATTAGCTTTAGCATAGCGCGCAAAAACGAACTCATCATGCACGCGCTGAATTGTCTCTACATCCACACCCATGTTGACATTGCGATTTGTATAAACAAGGCTGTTTTGGGGACGCGCAATCACCCGTTGACGGCTGTAAAACTCATCATTGGCATTAGAAATATTATTACCTGTAACATCCACCATCACCTGATGAGCTTGCAATCCAGTGTAGGAAGTGTTTAAAGAAGAGAGGATTCCGCCCATAACAATCCTTTAGGCTTGCACCTGTAAAAAGCTACTGCTAATGGTGCGTTGGTTGTAGTAACCTGTGCTTTCATGGGGTACAATTTGTTGCATTAAAGAGGAATAAAACTCAGAAACGGCAAACACCACCCGCGCATAGTCTGCGTTGAGTTCTTTAAGACGCTCCAAATGCGCACGCATGTCTTTTAAACACGCATTGCCCGTATCATCTAAGAGTTCTGTAAGGGGTGTTCCGGGATTTTTTTCCATTAGATCGAGCATGCCTTGATCAAAGAGAGCTTTACAGGTCTCAAAAGATTTGATCCGTTCTTGTTTTTGAGCGTTGCGCGCAAAAATTGCTTCGTGTTTAGCAACCTTAATGTCTTCTAGGTCTTGCAAAGTCAAGTTGATTAAAGCCTGTAAATCCTCTAAGGACTGCTGAAGATAAGTAGAAAGCATGCAAGCTCCTAAGGCGCGATCTCATACTAAGCGCCTAAGAAGCCCTAGAGCGTCAGTATCACTCTAGCCAAGCAAACTTTGTGCCATTTTATGCGAAGTTTTTTCTAAATCGACCTTATAATGCCCCGCTTCAAGAGATTTTTTGATTTGGGTGGCGCGATCCAAAGCCACAGCATCCTCACTATGGGCCTGATGTGCGCTTTCTTGAGCTCGCGCAGAAGGAGAATTGTGGCCAACAGAAAAAGTTGTCAAAGAGGAGTGACCGCCCACAGAGTTAATCATAGCGTATCCTTTCAGCAGAATTTTAGCCTAGATCGGCCGTTGTACAAAAAACTATAGCCTAATGCATATGTTGCTCCAAAGCTTTGCGTAATTCTGTTGGGGTAGCCGTGCGTTTTCCGCCCGTTTCTTGGAAATTGCTATCTGGGTCTTTGAAGGCAAAAGCCAACAATGAGAAGAGTATGCCACAAAAGATCGCAAATACAATAGTAGGCACTAGCCACAAATCAAGTTTTGGGTTTGTCATATATTCCCCTTTAGAGAATAGAATTGGGATTTGATATAAGCTATTATAGACTATAATCGCGTCTTTATCGTATCAAAGGAGAGAGATGAAGCGTTTATTTGGCATGTGGGCTCTGTGTGTAGTCTGTGGTTTTGGTGCAGTGGGAGAGCGTTTAGTTTGGGAAAAGGGGGCTACTTTACTGGGCTTCTTGGATAAAAATAAAATCGATTCTAGAATTTACTATAACCTGCCCTTTCAAGATAAAGAGCTAGGCACAGAGATTCGTGCAGGAGTGGCCTATTATACACTGAGGGACAACCAGGGTGCGCTGTTACAGGCCTTAATTCCAGTAAGCGAGGCGGTACAGCTCCGCCTTTTTAAAAATCAAGATGGCTACCATATTGATTTTATTCCCATTGTTTTTAGCAGTGTGCAAAAGACTTTAGGCTTGCGCATCCAAAAATCTCCCTATCAAGATATTCTCAAAGCCACAGGCAATATGCGACTTGCTCAGGAATTTGTAGACATTTACAAAAAAACGATCAATTTTAAACGCGCTGTCGTTAAAGGAGACCAACTTGTCGTGGTCTATACCCGTAAACATCGCCTCGATCGTCCTTTTGGTTATCCTTCTATTCAGGCAAGCATGCTAGAGACGCGCCGGTATCCTCATTATGCTTTTGCTTATCGTGGTAAGTATTATGATGCGCAGGGCAAAGAGATTATGGAATTTTTTTTAGAAACCCCCGTGCACTACACCCGAATCTCTTCTCGCTTTTCTCATGGGCGCATGCATCCCATTTTAAAAGAAGTGCGCCCTCACTATGGTGTGGATTATGCAGCTAAATTTGGTACGGCTGTCCATGCGGCCGCTGAGGGGCGCATTGCCTTCATTGGTTATAAAGGAGGTTATGGACGCACGATCGAAGTAAAATATGGCAAAGACCTCCGCTTACTTTATGCGCACCTAAGTGCTTTTGCTCCCGGTTTAAGACTACATGGCTATGTCAAAAGGGGGCAGACCATCGGCAAAGTAGGAAGCACAGGACTGAGCACGGGACCACACTTACATTTTGGGGTGTATAAAAACGATCGACCCATCGATCCGCTCGGACGCATCCGCACCGCTAAAAGCCAATTGAGTGGCAAAGAGAGAGAGCGTTTCGCCCATTATATCCGCCCTTATCAAGAAACTATCAAAGACACACAATCCTTTGAATATGCTCAAAAAGAAACTTCCAAGATTTTCTATTGATGGTACATTATTCTAATATCCAAATTAAAAAATGTGAGGCTTCCCCCTATATCCGTCCTCAAAGCATTTTTTATGAAGAAAATGGCGTTGCAAAACGCTGGGATATGGTTAAGGTACATGACAGCGTGGCGGTTTTGATCTACCACACACAAGAAGAGAATTATATTGTTGTCAAGCAGTTTAGACCTGCTGTTTGGGCACACGCTACCCTATGTGGTGAAGAAGTAGATGGTTATGTCTATGAACTTTGCGCCGGATTAGTGGACAAGCCCGGAAAAAGTGTAAAAGAGATTGCTTGTGAGGAAGTACTAGAGGAGTGTGGGTTTGCTATCTCCTCTGAAATGTTAAAGCCCATTGGAGTTTTCCACTCAGCTACTGGCATTAGTGGGAGCAAACAAAGTGTGTTTTTTGTGTGCGTGAATCAGAGACAACAACGCCATTTAGGGGGAGGTATAGAGGAGGAATGTATCGAACTTGTGCGTATCCCTCGCCAAGAGGTCGACGCGTTCTTATCTGATTTTAGTATCCCCAAAAGTACCGGTCTTGGGTATGCTCTTATGTGGAGTCGAGGAAAACATGTTTAGGTTTTTATGGTTTTTCCTATGTGTGGGTTTGCTAGGGGCCCAAGAGTGGAGCGCACCACTTAAAATTAACATTGATGCGGTGGATAGCACCAACAAACTTGTGCGTTTCCAAGCTTACGATTTAAAGGTGGGTGAGAGTGGTTATATTTTGGCGCAACTCACAGATTACAATGTCATCGCTGCACAGGTGGAGATTTTGCACATAGAAAATGGAGTCGCTATAGCGCGTTATGCACCCTATAGTGTGATGCACCAACGTCATTTGCCCACACCGCGCATGACTCCCAAGAAGGGTTATTTGGCCATTTTTAGGGAATTTAATCACCAAGCTTTTTTAATCGCTCCAGATGCGCAACTTTATGAAAAGATTAAAGACGATTATAAGGAAATCGAATTTACCAACTCCGATTTATTAGTCTCTTTCCTCAATGGTTTTGATCCTAGTGCGCATTCTTTACGCAAGGCATGCGACCTCTATAGCGTCGGGCTGCTCTTCATTGTTAGTACAGAAAAACTTAATATTTTAGATTGCCAAAGTTTTGCAATCTTGGAGTCAAAACACCTGGATACTTCGCAGGCCACTCGTAGTAGCACCCCGTTTTATTCCCGTGTAGAGGGGATTGACAAGGGAACTTTGGGCAAACTCTTTGGTGGTGGCAAGAGCAAACACTATTTTTCTTTTTATGACACACTTCTTAAAGAGGAGGCTCAAAAGGCTTTAGAGCGCGCCCTTAAAAAAGAAAATCGCGCAGAGTTTAAAGAAGATATTAAGCAAGCTAAAAGCAAAGCTGAGAAAAAAGCACTTAAAGAGAAGCTCAAAGAAGAACTTAAAGAGGATCGATCTGTGGTTCATACCAAATCGCAAACCGAACGCCAAGAAGAGCAAAGCCTGGATGCATCTAGTGCAACAAAAAAGGCCAAAGAAGCTCAAGAGAGCAAAGCGGAACGCAAGGCAAAAATCAAAGCCGAGAAAGAAGCTGAGCGAGCTAGAAAAAAGGCGGCCAAGGAGGCCAAAAAACGCGCCAAAGAAGTTAAGCGTCAAGAGCAAAAACAGAGTCAAAACTGATGTAGGAGGTGATATGCTTAATTCTACCCATGCTAACCACCTAAGTAATCTTGTCGGGGCAGAGAATTTCTATACCGACCCCGCCCACCTGCAGGCCTACGCCTATGACGCGACTAAAGAGCGTCATTTACCCGATGGGGTGATCTTTCCTAGGGATGAAGAAGATGTACGCCAAATTTTACGCTATTGTAACGCGCACCAGATTGTCGTCGTGCCTAGAGGGGCGGGGAGTGGCTTTACAGGCGGGGCTCTGAGTGCACGGGGCGGGTTGGTGCTGAGCTTAGAGAAACATTTGGATCAAATCTTAGAAATTGATACAAAGAACTTAATTGCGCGCGTGCAACCCGGGGTGATCAACAAGCATTTTCAAAATGAGGTGGAAAAAAGAGGGCTGTTCTATCCCCCCGATCCAGCTAGTCAAGATCAGAGCACTTTGGGGGGGAATGTGAGCGAAAACGCGGGGGGTATGCGCGCAGCCAAGTATGGGATCACAAAAGATTATGTCATGGCCTTGCGCGCGGTCTTGCCCAATGGAGACATCATCCGCGCGGGCAAAAAGACGATTAAAGATGTCGCGGGTTTTAATGTCGCCGGGATTTTGATCGCGAGCGAGGGCTGTTTAGCCGTGATCACAGAGATCACGCTAAAACTGCTGGCCAAGCCCAAGCTCAAACAATCGGCGATGGGGGTTTTTAAGAGCATTACAGAGGCGATGGAGGCGGTCTATCAGACCATGAGCAGTGGGGTAACCCCTGTGGCGATGGAGTTTTTAGACAATTTGAGTATCCGCGCAGTGGAGACGCGTTTTAAAAAGGGCTTGCCCATGGAGGCGGGCGCAATCCTCATCACCCAAGTAGATGGGAGTGTACCTGAACAAATTGGCCACCAGCTCGCCCAGATTGAAGCCCATTTTAAAGCAAATGGCTGTGTGGATTTTAAGATCGCCCAAAGTCCCCAAGAGGAAGAAGATCTCTGGTTTGCGCGCCGTAACGCCTCTCAGAGCATTAGCGTCTATGGCAAGAAGAAACTCAATGAAGATGTAACCGTGCCGCGCGCAAGTCTGCCCGCGCTCTTACAAGAAGTGGCGCGCATTAGCCAAGAGTATGATCTGCCCATTCCCTGTTTTGGACATACCGGCGATGGGAATGTGCATGTCAATATCATGCTCGCTGACCCTAGTGCCCAGCTAGAGAAGGGGCAAAAGGCGATGGAAGCCATTTTTAAAAGCGCGATCGCCCTAGAGGGTACGCTCAGTGGCGAGCATGGCATTGGGCTCTCTAAGGCGAAGTTTATGCCCCTAGCCTTCAGCCCTGAGGAAATGGCGCTTTTTAGGCGCATTAAAGCCGCCTTTGATCCTAACAATATCCTCAACCCGGCTAAAATGGGGCTTTAGTGGGACGCGCCTTTTTTAAAACCCCGCAGGGTTTCCCCCTGCCCTATGTGTGTTTGCAGACATGCGCAGGGAAGATTTGCGCGTTAGATTTTGTGCACACGCGCGCCCAAGAGGACTTAAATGCGCTTTTAGAGCGCGCATGTGAGGCGTTGGAGGGGTATTTTTTAGGGCGCATACGCATTTTTGATCTGCCCTTGCACTTGGAGGGTAGCTCTTTTCAGCAACGCGTCTGGCACGCCCTGCAAGCCATTCCCTACGCCCAAACCCGCAGTTATGCGCAGATTGCCCAGTACATCCAACACCCTAAGGCTTATCGCGCGGTGGGCAATGCCAACCACCATAATCCTTGTCCCATTTTCATCCCCTGCCATCGCGTGGTGCGCGCCAATGGCGCGTTGGGAGGTTATGAGGGCGGGGTGCAAATCAAAGCATGGCTTTTAGCCCATGAACGATTTTATGCGCCCATAAACGCCTTTTAAACACATTCTGCTTGCCATCTTTTTATATTTGCGTACGCTAGATGGGAGTCTGTAGATTCGATTTTCATGCTCGAATAAAGACTTCATTCCTACTTTTTAAGCGGGGCTTCTACGCCCAAATACGCTTGAATAAATCAGGCAAGCGTGCATCTTTATGCTGATGACATTGCTAGGACAATTTGGGTAGGCAGGCGTTTTCCTTAAAGCCTACTCTTGCAACAAATGGACCAATTTTAAATTATAAGGGAGATTTTCAGGGGCAAAACAACTTTCAGTTGCTCTAAAATCCCCTTTAGCAAAGCGGGTGTCCTGATCGATATCGATCCAGTTTGTCAAAACTGCACACTCACCAATTCCTCACACAAGCGGCAAAACATGTTCTTCATGCTCGCTCCAAAGCATCGAATACTCACAATGCAGAGCACTCACGGGTAAAATAGTATGGGTGCACTTGAGCATGTTTAAACCCATATCTGTTTTCTAAAGAGCATAATAGTTTTACCTGAAATACTCTCCTATTTAAAGTGTCGTATTTATGCTATATGTTTTCTACGCTCTAAGCCTCACACAGGAATCTCTAACTTGCCAAAAGCTTTTTAAGCGGATTTTTGGAGTGCTTTATGCCCCCTAGCCCCTAGCATGCCAAGAGAGAATAAAGAACCTTCCAATAAGCATGTTTGCCAAAATGGCACGGCGTTTAGGGCTATCAGGCCGTTTCATTTGCTGAGCATATTTTTAAAGTTTTGGGGGTAACGCTCTCCCCGACTATGCTGATTTTTCTAACTCCACATTAAATGCTTCTAGCTCGCTTTTCTGGCAAAACACGCTTAAAGCGTCCCAATGTTTTCTAGCAATCGTTCTTCTTTGATCGTGCTAAAGAGGGGGATCACTGCCTTTTGCATGTGCAAAATCCAAAGCAGGGCAATTTGGACGAGGGTGGCGTTTTTGGTTTTTTACCTTTCTTGCAGGTTTGAAGGTATGTTTACATAATCTGTTAGGGCTCTCCACTTAAAAGCAATCGTAATGGAATAGAAAAGCAAATCGATAGACAAACGAGGATTACTGATAGAACCACCTAAAAAAATAACAAGTACAAGGGGCAACCAATTAAATAACCAAAATAAAAGGCAGACTATCCCTAATGGGATATCTCTTTTTCTAAAAAAAAGAACAAAAGGTATTAAAATTGCCCAAAAAGTTCCCTTGGGCAGCCTCTCAAAACTTTTATATTCAGCACTGAGTCCCACCCAAATCCATACAATGACCTGGACAACCAAATAAAAACCAAATAGGAATGCAACCATATCGATCTTGCGGGCAATGGTATAGGCAATGCTAAAAGCGTCATGGCCTATGGCATCACCAATCAATATCAACAAAAAACCTGGCGCACAAGCAAGAAAAAATCTCCATAGACTTTTCTGTAAAGCAAAGTAAGTTCCCGGAAAAAGAAGTAAAACCAAGATTTTCATTAACACTCCTACTGCATAAACTAAGAAATTCTAACTATTTACAATAAACAATTTTGTAAAACTTGGGCTAAACACCCCTCAAAATGCCCAGAATATGTGGTTTTACAAAAATTCACATAAATTTTATTTTTTAGGTTTGCCTGTATAGGCGGGGTTGCTTGGATTCAAAAAGTCCTTTTGCTCGGCGATCATCTGCGTATAAAGTTCGATTTTATGGGCGATTTTACAAGCTATCTAGCTGAAGGCGTAAATCTTTAAGCTGTTGCTCTAAAATTGCCTTGCGTTGTGGGGTGCTTTTCATGCCATGTTGTGCTAGGGTGATATAGTCTTTAATCGTGGCTAGGGGCATACCACACGCACGCAAACACTGCACCCACTCCACCCAAGTAATGTCGCTTTTAGAGAAGTAACGCACTCTGTTTTGATCGCTTTGCACAAAGGGGAATAGCCCTTTATCGCACCAAAAGCGGATTTTGCGTGAAGGAATACCCGTTTGTCTTTCAACTTCCATAATAGTGAATGCCATGTGTTGCCTTTGACTTTTGCCTAGTCTTTGGGAGCAGGGCTTATGGCATCTATTGCACTGATGGCGTTTAAGGCTCTAGGGTACCCGATAAAAGGAATCAAAGCCGTAACCACACCAATGAGTTTGTGGCGATCATTTCCCATGTTTAAATTGCCTCGCACATGGGCTTTTAGCTGGTTATCTGCTCCGCGCCTAAAGAGAGTAAGTGAACAAAAGTCAGCAACTCTCTAGAGCGCAAATCTAGCCCCTCTCTAGCATAGTAATCCCCAAAGCAATTTGCTGGCAAGAATTGATAAATATGCGCCTCATCTTTGGGAGCGTGGGCGTTCATATCTTCAATGACTTGCCCAAAAATCTTTTTTTGGATTGCTAGGCCCCTTTGTGTCCTTTATGCTTGTGGGATACTCTTTTGAGAAGCTAAATTAATCCCTCTGTCTTGAAAGGCTTGGCTAGTTGCCTCTAAAAAGCCCTGCACCCGTGCAAAGCCCACATAGGGGATGGCTTGGTATAAAATCTCTCTAATGGCTTGGGGCTTTATGTGGGGCAGGGCACTTTCTAGGGCATTGGCGTATGGGGGCACAGAGCCTAGAGCCACTAAGGATGCTAATAAAATTTGGCTGTATTCGGACACGCTTAAGCCTGAAGTTTTGAAAGCCTCTTGCATGGCGAAATGGTTGAAGGTGCGAAACATTTGCGGATCGCTTGTTAGTGGGCTATTGGCAAAGGGGTTAAAGGCACTTTTGGCAGGCTTTAGGGAGCTTATCGCCTTGTCATACTCTGCATTGCTCACCCTTTCTAGCCAATGGACATTTTCGCCGTTTTTATAACCTGTGAGGGCTAAATGTGCCCCGCCTGTGTGTGGCCCCGCCCCATGCCAGTGCTTCACCCCGGGCGGGCAAGAGATCACCTCGCCCACTTTTGCCACGCTCACCTTGCCCTCAGCCGTGCCTGTGTAAATCTCACCCTCTGTTACTAAGAGAGTCTGCCCTGCGGGGTGGGTGTGCCAAGCACTGCGGGCTTTGGGGGCAAAATGCACGACCCCTCCGCTAAAATTGCGCCACTTTGTCGGACCAAACAAAACTTGGATATGCACATCCCCGCTAAACTTGTCGCTAGGTCCTTTAAAGTCCTTAAAATCTGTCTTTGTGTGTATCTCTTGCATGGGTTTTTCTTTGTGCTGTGTGTGTGCCCCGAGTAGGGCAAGAGAAAACGCTAAAAAAGTCAAAGCTTTACGCATGTTGTGCCTCTATGTGTTTAATGATTTTTGCAGGGTTGCCCCCCACAATGACATTAGGGGGGACATCTTTGGTAACGACCGCTCCTGCCGCTATGATAGAACCCTCTCCGATGGTAACCCCCGGGCAAATGGTGGCATTGATGCCTATCCACACTCGATCCTTAATCACAATGGGCCTACAAAAGGTCGTGCGCCGATTGTAGGGGTTGAAGTCGTGGTTGATTGTGGTTAAACACACTTTGGGGGCGATGAAAACATGATTACCTATGTCAATTCCACCTCGATCCATAAAACTACAAGCCGAGTTCATAAAAAAATGCTTGCCAAAGTTGATATTGCGCCCAAAATCCACATAAAAGGGCGGTAAAATGCTATTGGTCCTATCAAAGGACTTGCCCGTCAACTCGCTCATTAATTCTTGTATCTCTTGAGGACTTAACTCTTGGGTGTTGAGCTTGTGTATGAGTTTTTGGACGTTTCTAATCACGCCATAAAGCTTGTCAAACTCGGGATCGTCCATACTCACCATTTCCCCGCTTAAATCCCCCTCAAAAATGTCTTTCACACAAGCCCCTTAACCCACTCCTGGTAAGCTTGGGCTTGGGCTTTTAAGGCGGTGTTGCTCAAGTTACCGGTGTTGTAGGTCAAGAAAGGCTGAGAATACTTAGTCCCGATAAAATGGCTAATTGCCCTAAAGGGGGTTAAGACACTTTCTAAGCTAAACTTGCCTTGAAAATCCCCCTCGCGTGCGCCTAAGCTGATGGCTAAGCTAAAACCCTTGCCCTCTAAAACCTTGCCTTTAGAGCCATAAGCAAAGCCATAGGTCAGCACATCATCAAAGTATTGCTTGAGTAGAGCAGGGCAGGAATACCAAAACATGGGGAATTGAAACACAATGTGCTTGGCCTTGATTAATTTAGCTTGCTCGCCTTGAATGTCAATGTTAAAGTTTGGGTATAAGGCGTATAAATCGCTGATGATAACGCCTGTAGGCTCTAGGGCAACTTTGAGGGCTTTATTCACCCGTGAGTTGGTGAGATCGGGGTGGGCGACAACAACTAAAATAGACATAAATTCTCCTTGATTTTTTAAGGTGTTCGTATTATAAAACCTGACACCTAGTGTTTGTCAAGAGATTTTAACAATGTAGGCCTGCAAAAAACTTTTATTCTCTAGTAGTTTAATGTCAATGGCATAAAGGTATTAGGATTTTCCTAAGGCTCAATACCTATTAGCAATAAAGGTACGGCTGGAGTGTTGCGCCCTTGTCTATAGAGATTATAAACTTCACTTTCATAATAGGCGATCCCGCTAGACATGTGTGCACACATCGCTTTAGTAGGCATGATCTCAATGCCTACATCAATAGCATTGGCCACATAAAAAGCCATGTGTTTTACAAAGAGATCGTAAGCCACAAAGGCGTATTTGCCAAACTGCACCTCTATGGCGATACGCTCTTTTAAGAAGTCGGTTTGATTGTAGGAATAATAGGCGGTCTGCCCTTGTGCTTCTATAGTATGTTTTTGTAGCTCAGGCCTTAAATACATGGTTTCAAAAGCTAGAGACTGATGGGGTGTTAAGTAATAACTTTGTCTTTTTTCTAGCCAACCCAAAGAATTTAAAGAAATTTGAAACGCTTTATTGAGCTCTATGGGAGAAAATAAACGATCGCCTGTTCTACCTTTCTCTAAGGAGATTTTACTTTGACATGCATGAGCATTGATGCTAGTGATCACATGGATAATTTCTTGCCACAAATGAGGATGATGTACTTGTAAAAATTCTAGTCCATTTAAGTGAGAATGTAAATAAGCGATGTTCAATACACACCCCCTAGGCCCCGCCACTCTTCTGGCACACGCGCCACACTGTCATTTTTAGGACTGTAAATTTCTTGACTCATTTCACGCCATTTAAGTTTGCCCTTAAAAAAGTCTAATATCCTCTCTCTTGCGATCGCACAATACTTTTCTTCTTTTTCAACACACACGCCCTTGCGTCCATTTTTAAGCGCGCTGATGAGGGTCGTGCCCACCCCGCCAAAGGGGTCTAAAATGCGATCTTCGGGATGACTCAGAGCTAAAACCAGACGATCTACCAACTCAAGGGGGAACTGGCAAGGATGAGCGGTTTTTTCTACATGATTGCTCTTGACATTCACAATATCCCAAACTTGGCATTCCCAATCTCTAAGCACAATCTCCCACACATCTGCCGGGTTTTTACCCTTTGGATTGCCTGAGAGTTGTCCCTTTTTTGCACCCTTAAAATGGCGTTTGCCTGGGTATTTGGCCGGCACGCGCACGCTATCCAAGTTAAAAGTATAAGTATCACTCTTACTAAACCAGAGTATGGTCTCATAACGCCCACTAAATCTGAGCTTAGAATGCAGGCCATGCCCAAATTTCCAGATGATGCGATTTCTGAGCTTAAAGTCCAAGTCTTTAAACAAGGGATAAAAGTAGATGTCCAAAGGATAGATTTCTTTATCTTTAACAAAATTGCCTACTTGCCATGCAATGCTTCCACTCTCTTTAAGCACTCTTTTAAGCTCGTTTAAAATGGGTTTAAATTCACTCAGATATTCATTCAAACTTTTAGATTTTTCATAATCCTTGCCCACATTATAAGGCGGAGAGGTGATGATGAGATCAAAGCTAGAATCTTCTATTTGTGACAAAATATCTAAAGCAGTGCCATTGAGAATCATGTTATCAATTCCTTACCCGGTTTGATGCTTTGTTAATTCTAGTATTATAGTGTTTGGCTTATTTTGTGTCAAAGTTTGATAGAGAAGTTTTGCACATGAATTGATAGGTTGTCTGCACTGATGGACTAACTTGAATAGAGCAAAGACACACTAAGCCCCTAAGGTTAGCTTCTTGAACTAAAAAGTTTTTGGGCCAATTTAGAATTTGGCACTTATTTGTGTCGACTTAAAAAGTCATTTTATTTCTTTCCATCCGTGTGTAAAGTTTAATTTTATAGGCGGGTGCTTTTGTTCAACATAGAACATGGAGTTGTTTTTCTAAAAGAGTCTTATACTTTTTTAGTCCTTGTTGGAGACCAGATTGGTATAGTTTTGATTTGTGTAAAGAAGCATATTGCAATAACACAAGTGTTGCGCCCACTCCGCCAAAACCACACAAAACTCAGAGAAATGGCGCGCCCCCATTTGGTCATGTTATACAAAAGAGATAACCTTCTCTTATAGCAAAGCGGATTTTATGGACGAGGATATCTATTTATCTTTCTACAAACAGCGTAAGGTTTTTACTGTCCCGGTGCGTATCACTCCTTGCTCCCTAAGATATTAGGGATTTTTGCAAGGATTTAATCCCTATAGCGTCTTTAATTCTTCAGGCGAAAGCTCTTCATAGAAGCGTTCAAGTTCTAAATGCGCGCCTAAGTATTGTGTAATTTCTTTAGCATCCTTGAGGGCGTTTTCTAAACAACTGGTTGCGCCCGGTGAGGGAGTCATGTTAAAGGTAATGCCTCTGTGAGTAACAATCTTTTTCTCACCTAGCTCAAGCTTTTTCTTAGTGCGATCTAGCACTTGTGGGCGCACCTCTCCAAACCCAGAAGCATACTGAAGATCGCTTAAAGAGAGTGAGGGGATGATTTTGCGCGCATCGTGTAAAAATTTGCGTTTGCCAATGTAGGGAAGCTCAAAAACCATATTTTTAAATACATAATTGCGAATATCTCGCTCTGTGAAGAGATCAAAGACAATGCTCGCAATATCCATATTGCAGTCCATTTTGATAAGCTCCCAACTGATGCCCTTTAAACAAGAAGTTTTGTGTCGCTCCAATTTAGGCATGGCCAAAGCGGTGGGACCTAGACGAGTTTTACCCTTGATCCACACATCTGGATCGCCATGTAAGGCTGCAAAGGGGAGCTTGGGGTTTTGCACGGTATAAACCTTACCTCGTAATAACTCGCCGGGCACGAAATAAAAGCTCCCTGCCACAGGCAAACAACCCAAATCCAAACCATAACCCATAGACTGGGCTAGAGGTAGGGAATATGAACCAGCATCCACAAGGACAAATTTCCCATAGATTTCATCCCCCTCTGTAGAAATCACCGCCCATTCATTCATGCAAGTTTCGATTCTGTCTACTTTGAAATTGAAGAATACATGGTTTTCAGAATTGAGTGCCATAGCCTCCTCGACAAAATTTTCGCTCAAAAGTTCAAAGTTCATGCCACACCAGTAGCGTTCAAAACCACTACCAACGACATTCTCTGGGCGATCTAGACCATGTTCTTCTAAGATAATCTTAGGCTCAATCTCTTTGAGTTTAGCCTTGTCAAAGAAAGTCAAGCCCGGGTAAATTTCTTGAAATTCCTCATGTCTTTTAGTGATAAAAGCACATTCCTTATCACCCACTCCAATGGCCATTTTTTGCATTTCAAAAATAACTTTATTTTGAAGATTTTTATTCAGAGCGTAACGGCGAATCTTCTCAGCAGCTAATTTGACTTTTCTGGCCTTTTGGGCGGTGTAATTCGTCTCAATCGCGCCATCATGAATAGTTTGCGAATTAGCTTTGGCATTGGAGCTCACTCTAGCAAGTCCGCTTTTTCTTTCCACCAAAGCGATCTTTTTTAAATCTGTATATTGACTCAATGTCCAAAGCAGGGCGCAACCAGAAACTCCGCCCCCCACAATCACCACATCAAAGTCCCGTTTCATGAATTTCCTTTAATTTTGTTTAAAAATGCGGATTGTAGCACAATTAATGTGCTGCTAACTTTAAACTATAATCATAGAGATCGGACATCGCTTCCACCCTATCGATGAGTAAACGCATTTTTGAGCCCTCGCCTTTTTCTTTTCCTAATTCCAAAGTCGTTATCACAGCCTTGCCAATATTATAAGTTTGCCTATGGTGTTTAGACGACAAAGAGATTGCCCAAATGTTGTGAGCAACAATGGCATGGTGGTGGTGCGTGCCCAAATAGAGCATAATGTGTCCTTTAAGCCAAAGAATGGTCGCAAAGGGGGTAGCATGCTTGATAATGTAGGCTTCTTTTGCTTTGGCTTGCATATGGCTTAAGTCCACCATATTGTCTGCATAGCGCACTTGGGCTAAAGAGTTACGGGGGAGTAAAATTCCAAAACTCGCGAAGCTATCCCTTGTAAAGGCTGAACAATCGCGATTTTGTAATGCTCCTCCCCAGCCATATTGTTGCCCTAACATCGTATCAACAACGGCAGCAACCACAGAGGCCTTTAAGGGTCTGGGAAAAAATGTAAAAAAATGTCTATTAATAGTAGCAGGAATGAGTTTTACAAAACCCCTAGTATCCTTGCTGTAGGTATATACCTGGTGGAGTCTTCCGGGTACCCTGGCTAGAATTTCGCCCATGTGCGTGTATTTAAGTATTTTTTTAGTGCGTGTGTAGATGGGGATTTTGTCTTGCAAGGGCGTAAAGTAATGCTTGATTCCTGTGAGTTTTTTAATCATGTGGGGCGTAACAAAGGCAAGATCGTGAACCTTGACCCAGCCATAGACAAAGCTACTTTGAATATGTGCGTAACTTTTGTCCGTATTGTAGTGGGTGATAAGCACGGGCGTACCTGCAAAAATCATGGAATTTTGCCAGCGATCAAAGGGATACCCTTCTTGACTCAAATAATAGGGTGTCGCAGTGGGCGTAGCGCGCACATCGGCATCGCGAATTACAATAGCTTTTATGGCTACACTTGGATAATGTGCCATATCCATACTCTCCTGAAGTGCTTGAAGAGCCTTAGGATCATTGGGTTTAAGGTCTGCGCCAAACCCCCGCGCTTTAAAAAGGTCTTTCATCCAAAAGACTTCTTCTAAATTGCGCATCACTTCCATGCCATTCCATGGGGCATACCATTGTTTAAGATAATTTGCTTTTAATTTCGACTTGGAGGGAATGGGTAAGGTACGCTTGGGTAGATAAAAACTAGCCTCTTGAGGGAGTTTGAGATCTAGGAGCGTTTCCTCTGCACCCAAAACCAACACAATAATACCAATTAAGAATGCCTTAAACATGGCAATGAGTTAACAATTCGCCTACGCCCTGCTCGATCATGGTGTACACCCTCTCTAAATCCTGCGTGCGCGTGAAAGTGTAGGGGTCTGGAATATCCACGCCTTTAAGTCCAAAATCGCCCATCTTGTGGATATGTGGGTGGGAAATGCACAAAGTGGAGAGCGCGCGTATATTACTAGAATCCATCGCTACAATCCAATCAAACTGGTCAGCCAGCTCTTGAGTGATGGGTTTGCTCTTAAAGGGGCTCAAATCAATGCCGTGTCTGCGTGCTAGAGCAATAATGGGAGGGTGTGCGCCCTCTCCGTGGTGGAAATCTGAGATGCCCGCGCCATCCACGCGCAGGGGTAAGTTGCGCACCCGTATATGGTGTTCAGCGATCCCGCGTGCCAACATGGAACGACAAATATTGCCCAAGCAAAGAAAAAGGAGGCTTTGAGGCTTCATATGCGCAGATAACTTCTTAGCAAACGCCCGTATTGCGGACTTCTGAGCTTTTTGATGGCACTACTCTCAATCTGACGCACCCGCTCACGGGTAACATTGAGTTCTTTACCAATCTCTTCTAAGGTGCGATCGCTTTCATCTTCCAAAAGCCCAAAGCGCATGCGAATCACGGATTTTTCGCGCTCATTGAGTTGATCGAGCACCCCATCAATTTGCGCTTTTAAATCTTCACGCATGATATGATCCATAGAGCCCACGACTTTATCATTTTCCACAAAATCCCCAAATTTGCCATCATCGTCATTTCCCACCGGAGACTCTAAACTAATGGGTTCTTTGGTGATCTTGATGACATTCTTTACCTTATCCAAGGGCAAACCCACTTCCTTAGCCACTAAGTCCAAATCCGGTTCTTTGCCATTTTCTTGCATGTATTTGCGCATCACTTTATTGATGCGGTTGATAGTGTCGATCATGTGAATAGGAATGCGGATCGTACGGGCTTGATCGGCGATCGCACGGCTAATGGCCTGCTTGATCCACCAAGTGGCGTAGGTAGAAAAGCGGTAATTCTTTTCATGTTCGAATTTGTCCACTGCTTTCATCAGCCCAATATTGCCCTCTTGAATTAGGTCTAAGAAAGGCAGGCCACGACTGGTATAACGCTTGGCAATGCTCACTACTAAGCGCAGATTGGAGCGTGCCATTTTGTTCTTGGCCTTGTCAGAAATGAGCTTGCCCCGCTTGATCTGCTCCAAAATTTCCTTGAGTTTGCCCGGCTCCAAATCAAAGCCATCTTCGCTCGCTTCTTTAGTTTGGAAGAGCTTTTTGATTTCCATGTAACTTCCAATCATTGTGGCTTCTGGCACCATTGTAGCAATCTCTTCTTTACTCATTTGAGTGATATTTTTCAAAATGTTTTTGTGGTTCTCAATCAAGGCTTCATTAAAGAGGGAGAGTTTGTACTCCAAGCGTTTGAGTTCCTTTTCAAAACCATCTCCGCTTTTTAGCGAGGTTTCCATTGCGCGCACCAACTCTCCAATGAGCTTGCTTGTGGGGCCTAGATCGTAGAGCTTTTCTTTTAACACTTGCCGTTTATAGGCTAGAGTGAGGGCATGGAGCAATGTGTCCTCTTGGGGTGGCATGTTGAGAGTTTTTAACCAATCTTTTTTGGCCTTATCCAAAGCTTTGAAACTCTCAACAACTTTTCCTACTCGCTTGCGATCCTTTTCTGAAAGATTTTTCTTCACCTCAAGAGTGTCTTCTTCTTCCTCCTCCAACTCGCTCTCTTCCTCTTTCTTAGAGCCCGCCTCATCATCGTCAAAATTTTTAAATAACTCCTTGACTCGTCTCTCTCTGTTGATTAGAGCATCTTTGTAGCCATAGATAAAATCAATCAAATAGGGCACAGAACAGATCGCATCCAAAATAATATTTTCACCCAGCTTAATCTGTTTGCTTAATTCGACTTCCTCATCCTTGCTGAGCAGTGGAATCTCACCCATTTCGCGTAAATACATGCGCACAGGACTATCGCTACGCGACCATTCAGTAAGCTCTTTCTCTTTGATAAAATCCAACTCATCGCTATCTTCTTCTAAGGCCTTGGCCTTTTTACGAATCACTTTGCGTTCTGCAGAAAGAGAATTGAGCGCACACTCAGAGGAATGCACAAAATTTTTGTCATACTTCAAGGCAAGTTCCCTGATCTTCTTAAGTTGAGAAGAAGTAGGGATTTTTTGGAGAATATCCAAAATTTGTTCGTAAGAAACATCCTTGCCTGAATCGCTAAAAAGTTGCTCAAGCTCTTCTTGAAAGGTTGGTTTAGGTAGATTTTTTGCAGGTTTATTAGATTTTTCCATCAGTCAATCCTAGTGTGAGAAGAATAATGTAGAAATAGCTTTACTATAATAAAAATTAACTTATTAAAAAATTAAGCCTTAATAAATGGATATGCTATAATGCCCGCATGTTTGGAATAGGCTTTTTTGAACTGGTCGTGATTCTAGTGGTGGCCATTATCTTTTTAGGGCCAGAGAAATTCCCCCAAGCAATGGTGGATATGGCGCGCTTCTTCAGAGCGGTAAAAAAAACTCTCAGTGAGGCCAAAGACACCCTGGATCAGGAATTGCATTTAGAGAGCTTGAAACAAGAGAGTTTAGAGTATAAAAAGCTCTTTGAAAATGAGGGAGATAAGATCAAAGGAGCTTTTGATCACGAACTTAAAGACCTCCAGCAAGTGCAAGAGGATATTAGGAGCAGTATTGCGCATGCTAATCCCCTAGACGCGCTCTCCTCTGAGGTGCAGGCCGATCCACCTCCTGAGCCTCCTAAAGTGAGTTTAGCCAAACCCCCCAAAAAGACTTCCGATGTTTGAAGATTTAAAACCTCATCTCGAGGAGTTGCGCAAAAGGTTGCTGATTTGCGTGGCGGTGTTGGTGGGTGCGTTTCTCCTCTGTTTTAGTTTTTGGGATCATATTTTCGCATGGGTTAGGGCTTCCTATGCGGGCAAATTGATTCAAATTTCCCCCATTGAGGGAATCATGGTTGCGATCAAAGTGAGTTTCTTAGCCTCTTTGGTGGTGGCAACTCCCGTCATTTTTTGGCAATTTTGGCTCTTTATCGCACCCGGGCTCTATAAGCATGAAAAAAAGATGGCGTTGCCTTTTGTCTTCTTTGGTACAGGCATGTTTGTCATCGGGGCGTGTTTTGCCTATTATGTGGTGTTCCCCTTTGTGATCCACTACTTGGCCAATTTTGGGAGCGCGCTTTTTGAGGCCAACATTTCCGCTTCCAGCTATGTGAGCTTCTTTACACGCCTGATCTTAGGCTTTGGTGTGGCGTTTGAATTGCCTGTTTTAGCGTTCTTTTTGGCAAAAATGGGTCTCATTACGGACGCAACTCTAAAAAGTTATTTTAAATACGCCATTGTGGTGATCTTTGTGGTAGCTGCCATTATCACCCCCCCAGATGTGATGAGCCAAATTCTTATGGCACTCCCTCTTATTGGCCTGTATGGACTCTCCATTCTCATTGCCAAAATGGTCAACCCCGCCCCTAAAGAAGACTCGCATGTCTAGCATTCCTAAAGAGTTTTTGCGCACCAGTTATCATTATGAGCTAGGTGCTGAGCGCATCGCCTCTACTCCGCTTGAGCCACCAGAGCACGCTAAACTCTTGGTCTATGAGCGCGCACGCGATCGTGTGAGTCATAGCACCTTTACCCATGTCTTTGACTTCTTCCCTCCAAACGCGCTCATTGTGCTCAATGACACTAAAGTGATCAAGGCGCGCCTTTATGGGCGTAAAAAAAGCGGGGGCAAGGTAGAGCTGTTAATCCATCATCCCCTCAACGCTCAAAGTTTCGTCCTCCAAATTAAAGGACGCGTGCCTCAAGGGGGTTTGATTGAGCTAGAGGATGGGTATTCCTGTGAAGTGCTCAACCCTCCTGCCCCTTTGCGCCAAGCGCGCTTTTATTACCGCCAAAGTTCCCTAAACTGGGAGGGGGTGTTAGAGATGTTGGAGTGCTTAGGCCATGTGCCTATTCCACCCTATCTCAAGCGTGCGGACACCCCCGCAGATGAGCGCGCCTATCAAAGTGTATTTGCTAAACACCCCGGGGCCATTGCTGCGCCCACTGCATCCTTGCATTTTTCAGAGCGCGCCAAGGCGCATCTTTTATCCCATTTTAAACATGCCTTTTTAACTTTGCATGTAGGCGCGGGGACTTTCTTGGGCGTGGAATGTGAGGACATTAGAGAACACCCCATGCATGCTGAGGCGTTGTTTATCCCTCAAGAAACACGACAGGCTTTGGATTGCGCGCCCTATATCCTCTGCGTGGGCACAACCGCGCTAAGAGGCGTGGAGCATTATAAAAGAGGGAATGTAGACAAGCCCTGCAATCTCTTTTTACACCCGGGTAACCCCGTGCAATACGTGCATGCTCTGCTCACTAATTTTCACCTCCCCGAGTCTACTTTGCTCATGCTGGTCGCCTCTATGGTAGGGCTGGAGAAATGCCTACAACTCTACCAGATCGCCAAAGATCACGCCTACCGCTTTTATTCTTATGGCGATGGAATGCTTATTTTATGACTTCCTTAGATCGCTTTAGCGCGCTTTTGTTGGAGTGGAATCAAATCCACGCCTTAAGCGGGGTTAAAAATTTAGCTCAAATCCAAACCCAAATTGTAGACAGCCTACAGGTGTGCAATTTCCTCAAACCTTTTAACACTTGTTTAGATATAGGAAGTGGGGCGGGTTTTCCGGCCATTCCTTTGGCTCTACATTTTCCTAGCGCGCATTTCACCCTTTTAGAGCCAAACGCTAAAAAAATCGCCTTTCTACACCATGTAAAAAGCGCGCTCAATTTACAAAACATCACGCTTAAGCGCGTGCGTCTTCAAGAGCTCTCCCCCATACAAGTAGACCTTATCACTTCAAGAGCTCTAATGAACGCTCAAGAACTCTTGCATTTAAGCGATCCCTTTTTAAAAGCGGGGGGATATTTCTTATTTTATAAAGGGAGCTTGCTAGAACAAGAGATCGTTAGTTTGCCTAGTGAGCGTTTTGTTTATGGCAAAAGAGTCTATTTTTACCGCCAAAAGGAAATTCTATGAAATTCTTAGTCGCGATCTTTCTCATCGGCTGGATCATTTACCTTATCTCTAGAGTCTCTAAATTCCCAAAAACCCCCAAGAAAAAAGATGGGGTGGAAAACTTAGTTGAATGTGCCGTGTGTAAGACCTATGTATCCAGTGAGGAAGCAATCACCAAGCAGGGGCGCGTATTTTGCAGTCAACATTGCTTGCACAAGGGGGCTTAATGCTCATCTTTGGACACTCTCAAATCCCATGCCCTATCTTTATCTCTATTGATCAGATTGCCCAAATTGCACAAACCCCTACAAATAGTGTTGTCTATTTCCACGCGCATTTAGAAAACGCCTGTGAGCTTGCCCAGCATTGCACACAAGAGCAAGTTAAGTACGCCGTATTTATTGAGAATCCCTTGGAATGGGCTCTTATGGTCAATTTTAAGCCCTCTTATCTGTTGGTAAATCACCGCCCACAGGACTATCAAAGCTTGGTTAACGATTACTTGCTGGATGTACGAATTTTGTGGGTCATAGATGGACAACAACACATAGAAGAGGCCTTAAAAATGAGAATGGACGGAGTGATCTTTAAAAATTTTTTGAGTCTTTAGGGCTGTTTAATGAGAATGTGCTAGAATGGTCAGCCTTTGGAGAGATGTCCGAGTGGTTGAAGGAGCACGCCTGGAACGCGTGTAAGGTGCAAGCCTTCAAGGGTTCGAATCCCTTTCTCTCCGCCATTCCCCGTAAGATAAAGAACGAATAAATAATATTATATCTGTGTAGAAAAATATTAACAAAAATAGACTACAATCCGTTTTGTTGATAGCTTGGCTATTCAATAAAACCATTTTACAAAAGGAGTTTAGGATGAAACTAACCCCTAAAGAGTTGGACAAATTGATGCTCCACTATGCAGGCGAGTTGGCAAAGCAACGCAAAGCTAGAGGTATTAAGCTTAATTATACTGAGGCTGTAGCACTCATTAGTGCACATGTGATGGAAGAGGCGCGTGCTGGTAAAAAATCTGTAGCAGACCTTATGCAAGAAGGTAGGACTCTACTCAAAAAAGAGGATGTCATGGATGGTGTAGCGAGCATGATTCATGAAGTAGGGATTGAAGCTAATTTCCCTGATGGAACTAAACTGGTAACTATCCACACCCCCATTGAGGACAATGGCAAACTTCACCCCGGAGAATTTTTCTTGAAAGAAGAGCCTATTGTTTTGAATGCAGGACGCAAGTCTATTTCTTTGGAAGTTAAAAACAAAGGTGATCGCCCTGTACAAGTAGGTTCACACTTCCACTTCTTTGAAGTCAACAAACTCTTGGATTTTGATCGTGAAAAAGCCTATGGTAAACGCTTGGACATCGCCTCTGGTACTGCTGTGCGCTTTGAACCTGGTGAGACAAAGACCGTGGAACTTATCGAAATCGGAGGCAACAAACGCGTTTATGGCTTTAACGCTTTGGTAGATCGCCAAGCCGATGCCGATGGTAAGAAGTTGGGCTTGAAACGCGCAAAAGAAAAAGGCTTTGGTAGTGTACATTGCGGTTGCAGTGGCGAGAAAGCAAAGTAGGGAAGTAAAATAAAAGGAGAATATAATGAAAACCATTTCTAGAAAAGAATATGTTTCTATGTACGGCCCCACAACGGGCGATAAAGTCCGTTTGGGCGACACAGACCTCATTTTAGAAGTCGAACACGATCATACCGTCTATGGAGAGGAAATTAAATTCGGGGGCGGAAAAACTATCCGTGATGGGATGGGCCAAACTAATAGTCCTAGCACTCAAGAGTTAGATTTGGTTATTACCAATGCCTTGATTGTAGATTACAGCGGTATTTACAAAGCTGACATTGGCATTAAAGATGGCAAAATTGCTGGCATTGGTAAAGCGGGCAACAAAGACATTCAAGATGGTGTACACAACAATCTTTGTGTAGGTCCTGCTACTGAAGCACTAGCGGCCGAAGGGCTTATTGTTACAGCTGGCGGTATTGATACTCACATCCACTTTATTTCCCCCCAACAAATTCCTACTGCGCTAGCTAGTGGGGTTACTACCATGATTGGTGGGGGTACTGGTCCTGCTGATGGTACGAATGCGACCACCATCACCCCCGGACGCAATAACCTAAAAAGTATGCTCCGCGCCGCTGAAGAGTATGCTATGAATTTGGGCTTTTTTGGGAAAGGCAATGTTTCCTATGAACCTTCTTTGGTGGATCAAGTGAAAGCTGGTGCGCTAGGCTTTAAAATCCACGAAGACTGGGGTAGCACACCTGCAGCTATTCACCACTGCCTCAACATTGCTGATGAATACGATGTGCAAGTAGCCATCCACACTGATACTCTCAATGAGGCTTGCTGTGTGGAAGATACCCTAGAAGCTATCGCTGGGCGCACTATCCACACTTTCCACACTGAAGGTGCGGGCGGTGGACACGCTCCGGATGTCATTAAAATGGCTGGAGAGTACAATATCCTTCCTGCATCAACTAACCCCACTATTCCCTTCACTAAAAACACTGAAGCTGAACACATGGATATGTTGATGGTTTGCCACCACCTAGACAAAAATATCAAAGAGGATGTGCAATTTGCCGATTCTCGTATCCGCCCTCAAACCATTGCGGCTGAAGATAAATTGCATGACATGGGTATCTTTGCTATCACTAGCTCCGACTCTCAGGCTATGGGGCGTGTGGGCGAAGTCATTACACGCACTTGGCAAACAGCGGACAAAAATAAAAAAGAATTTGGTCGCTTGAAAGAGGAAAAGGGCGATAATGACAATTTCCGCATTAAACGCTATATTTCCAAGTATACTATCAATCCCGCTATCGCACACGGCATTTCTGACTATGTGGGTTCTGTAGAGGTAGGCAAATTCGCCGACCTCGTGCTTTGGAGTCCTGCATTCTTTGGCATTAAACCCAACATGATTATCAAGGGTGGTTTCATTACTCTCTCTCAAATGGGTGATGCGAACGCTTCTATCCCTACTCCTCAGCCCGTGTATTATCGCGAAATGTTTGGTCATCATGGGAAAGCAAAATACGATACCAGCATCACTTTCGTATCCAAAGCTGCCTATGAGGATGATATTAAAGGGAAATTGGGGCTAGAAAAAGTGGTATTGCCCGTGCACAACTGCCGCAATATCACTAAAAAAGATCTCAAATTCAACGATGTAACCGCCCACATCGATGTTAATCCAGAAACCTATGAGGTGAAAGTTGATGGGGAAAAAGTAACCTCTAAGGCTGCTGATGTGATCAGCTTAGCTCAGCTCTATAACTTGTTCTAGGGTGTGGTAAAAAGAGCGTAGTTCAAAAAGAGGAGGGGGTTAAGTCGGAGGGGGTCATTGATTTACTTTACTGATTTATAATGAACTCAAGAGAGGTTTTTCGGCTTTGTCTGTACTAAAAACCCTCAAATCTTTACCAAAGGATTAGGTAATGTTAGGATTGGTTCTCTTGTATGTTGCGATCGTTTTGATCAGCAACGGCGTTTCTGGACTTGCCGGGGTGGATCCAAAGAGTAAGGCCGTGATGAATTTCTTTGTGGGTGGGCTTAGCATTGTGTGCAACATCGTTGCTATCGTGTATTCGGCTTTCAACCCAACACCTGTGGTAACAGGGCCTGAGGATGTGGCACAGGTTTCACATCACCTCATTAACTTCTATGGCCCAGCTACAGGCTTGCTGTTTGGCTTTACCTATCTCTACGCTGCGATCAACAATGTTTATAAACTAGACTGGCGTCCCTATGGTTGGTATTGTCTCTTTGTAACAATTAACACCATTCCTGCAGCGATCCTCTCGCACTATTCTGATGCCCTAGACGACCATAAAATGCTAGGAATCACTGAAGGAGATTGGTGGGCATTCATTTGGTTGGCTTGGGGTGTGCTCTGGCTTACCGGTTGGATCGAAGAGGTCTTGAAAATCAAGTTAGGAAATTTTGTACCTTGGCTCGCCATTATAGAAGGCATCATCACCGCTTGGATTCCTGCTTGGTTGCTCTTTGTCCAACACTGGGTGTGAGATGATCCGCACGCACGCCATTTTAGGGAATATTTTTGACCAACCCCGCGCTAAGGTGGTCGACCATGTCAACTTAGAATGGTTCGACACCCAAAAGCGCATGGGGCGTTGGGTGTCTGAGGGAGGGCTAGAGATCGCCCTCAAATTGGACAAACCTCCTTTAATGGGCTTGCGCGATGGGGATATCCTCTTTGAAGATGAATCGTGTGTGGTGAGTGTGAACATTCTGCCCACAGAAATTCTCTGTGTCTACGCGCGCAATTGCGCCCAAGTGGCAAAGCTCTGCTATGAGGTAGGCAACCGCCACGCCTCGCTCTATTATGGCGATCAAGATTTGAGTTTTCAAACCCCATTTGACAAGCCTTTAAAGGTTCTTTTTGAGAAATTAGGCGTGTCCCATGAGGTTTTAAAAGGCAAATTAGACAGCTCTAGGCGTATTAGCGTGAGTGCGCCCCATGCCAATCCACTAGACTCGTGCGCGCCTTTAAAATTCCAAGAGAGCGATCAGCTCCTCGTTATTAAAAGATAACCATGCATACTGATTTTATTCTGCTTCAAATTAATGATGCTATGTTTCCTATTGGTAGCTACACCCACTCCTTTGGGCTAGAAACCTATATCCAGCACAAACAGGTACACAACAAAGAAAGCGCGCTAAGCTACATGCAAGCTTTCTTGAGTACACAATTTCTTTATAGCGATCTGCTTAGTTTAAAACTCGCTTATACCTATGCCAAACAGAGCGCGCTAGAATCCCTCTTGGCTATGGAAGAGCGTGTAAATCTAGCCACCCCTCCGCTTGAATTGCGTAGTGCCAATCAAAAACTGGGCAATCGTTTTTTAAAAACTCTCATGGCATTAGATTTACCCTCCCATGCCTTTTTTAGCATGTATACACAAAAAAGTAGTACTCCTACACATGCTAGTGCTTATGGGGTCTTTTGTGCCTGCTTTGATCTCAATTTAGATATCGCCCTAAAACATTACCTCTATGCGCAAAGCTCAAACGCGGTCATTAACTGCGTGAAAACTATCCCCTTAGCCCAAAATGACGGGCAACGCATTTTGTTGGCCTTACAAGAGAATTTTATAAATATTTTACAAACCCTAGAGGGCTTGGATGAGTCCTATCTATGTGCGGCGAGCATTCATAATGACATTAAAGCCATGCAACATGAACGACTCTATTCCAGACTTTACATGTCTTAACACTAATTAAAAAGGATTATTATGGTTAAAATAGGTGTTTGCGGGCCTGTGGGTAGTGGCAAAACCGCGCTAATAGAAGCACTCACCCGTGCGATGAGCCAAGAATACAGCATTGGGGTGATCACCAATGACATTTACACCAAAGAGGATGCAGAATTTTTATGCAAAAATTCGGTTATGCCTAGAGAGCGCATTATTGGAGTGGAAACCGGAGGATGCCCACACACTGCCATTAGAGAAGACGCATCCATGAACTTAGAGGCGGTGGAGGAATTGCATGCCAAATTCCCCGATATTGAACTGATGTTTATTGAGAGTGGGGGGGACAATCTCTCCACTACCTTTAACCCCGAATTGGCCGACTTTACGATTTTTGTGATTGATGTGGCTGAGGGGGATAAAATCCCACGAAAGGGCGGTCCCGGAATTACGCGCTCAGATTTACTTATCATCAATAAGATCGACCTAGCCCCCTATGTGGGTGCAGATTTGGGCGTGATGGATCGCGACTCTAAGAAAATGCGCGGTGAGAAACCCTTTTTATTCACCAATATCCGCTCTAAAGAGGGCTTAGATAGCGTGATTGGCTGGATCAAAAAATACGCTCTCTTAGAAGACTAATGACACACCAAACTACCTACGCCCAAGCTTCTAAGCTCTATTTAAAAACCGCCATGGGTGCACACGGGCGTTGTATCATTGCTGATAACTATTTTAGTCCCCCTTTTAAGCTCATGCCCCCTTTCCATGAAAAGGGTGCGTTGAGTGAGATCATGCTCTTGGTTGTGGGTGCTGGCATGCTCAAAGGCGACGCACAGGATATTAAAATTGAAATCGGGCAGGGTTGCCAGCTCAAGCTCTCTTCTCAGAGTTTTGAAAAAATCTTTGATACTGAAGAGGGGTATGCTAGCCGTGATACACATGTTATAGTGGAGGAAAATGCCCTACTAGATTTTTCCCCTCTGCCTGTGATTCCCTTTGCTAACGCCCATTTTAAAAACCACACACATATTCTTCTAAAGCCTCATGCTGAGCTCATCTATAGTGAGATTATCACAGCAGGGCGAATTGCTTATGGGGAGAAATTCGCCTTTTCTAAATTTCACTCTACCCTAGAGATCGCCACGCTAGAGCACCCTCTTTTTGTGGACAACACAATTTTAGATCCTACGCGCATGGATTTAACCAATCCTTGCATGTTCGATCAATTCACCCACTATCTCAACATTGTTTTCTTCACCAAACGCCTCTCCCAAGAAGCAATTCAAGAACTCTTGGATCAATCCGGGCTCAATGGGGGTTTAAGTGCTTTACCTTGCACTTTGCCTGCAGAATATAGCACTTTCTGCCTAAAGGCTCTTGCTTGTGGTTCTGAACCTTTACTCAATCTGCGCGAAGCGATCTCTGCCCTACTCTAGGAGAGTGGGGCATGCTCCATCTCTCCTCAATGCGCCCAAACTTCCAAATGCCATAGGAGATTACCCATACTCCTACGAAGATCGCTACAATATAATAGCCTAAGTGTTCAAAATCCAAGCCTTGAATATAACCTAACGCACCACTGAACTCCCAATGCATTTGGATGGTGAACACTTGGAAGAGTTGCACCGCTCCAATACCTAAAGCCGCGATCACGCCTAAGCTAGTGATGGTGATATTGTAATAAATCTTGCGTACAGGGGTTTTAAAAGCCCAATTATAGGCTTTTACCATAAAGATTCCATCGCAGGTATCAAATAAGGTCATTCCGGCTGCAAAAGCTAGAGGTAAAGCCAACATGCCTAAAATACTGGTTTCAATGGCTACGCCCGTTAAAGCCAAAAGGGCGATCTGGCTAGCCGTGCCAAAACCTAGTCCAAAGAGAAAACCCACCGGAAAGATATGCCAGCTTTTAGAAACAAAAGCAAAGAGAAAGCTAAAAAAGCGTTTCATCAAGCTATTTTCATCAAGCATGGTTTCTAAGGCCTCTTGGCTGTGCTTATTTTCACAACTAGCTCGCAAGACTTTAAAAAGATCTACCAAGATAAGGGTGTTTAAAATGCCCACTAGAAGCAAAAATACACCCGCAATAGTCATGCCAAGCACTCCTCCGATTTCTTCCAAGATGGGGGCATGTTGTTTGATCCAATGGAAGGCAACAGCACTCACAATGGTTACCAAAACCACTACGCTAGAATGCCCTAAAGAAAAGTAAAAACCTACACCCATTGCGTTTTGCTTTTGCTGGGTGAGTTTGCGCACCATGTTATCAATACAGGCGATGTGATCGGCATCAAAGGCGTGGCGACTCCCTAAAATATACGCAGTGATAGCTGTGCCATAAAAAGCTGGATCATCAGCCAAGACTAACAAAATAGCAACCAACAAATGTAAGAAGATAATGACTAAAGCGTAGGGTAGCCAAGAATACATGTTAGAATCTCCATATTTTTCACAAATTCTAACATGATAATCATTATTATCTGTGAGTATCGTCTAAAAATATATCAAAAGCGTGCATTTTTTACCCGATTAGGCCACACCTCCGCTCCACCTCTCTTCGATGCGTCCAAATTTCCAAATCCCATAAGAAATTGCCCACACCAGTACAAACATGCCAACCAAATAATAGCCCAAGTCCCCGAAATCTAAATTTTGCACATAGCCTAAGACTCCGCTAAATTCCCAATGCATTTTTTCGCTCAACACCTGGAAAAGCTCCACTAACCCGATCACCAATGCCACGATCACGCCTAAGCTAGTGATGGTGATATTGTAATAAATCTTGCGCACAGGGGTTTTAAATGCCCAATCATAGGCTTTTACCATAAAGATTCCATCGCAGGTATCAAAGAGGCTCATCCCCGCGGCAAATAAAATGGGTAAGGAGAGCATACCCAAAATACTAAGTTTGAGCGCAGCCCCAGATAGAGCCATAAGCGCGATTTCACTGGCAGTATCAAAACCTAGCCCAAAAAGAAAACCAATTGGATAGAGATGCCAAGATTTGGATACAAAGGCAAAAAGGGGCTTGAAAAAACGACTGATTAAACCTCTCTCTTGTAATTTGGCCTCTAAGAGCTCTTGATTATAATCCTTATTGTGGCGCGTTTGTCGGAAGATCTGTATCAAATCCACTAAGATCACCGCGTTTAAAATTCCCACAACCAAAAGAAAGAAGCCGGAGACCAAAGTGCCGATAATTCCACCCACTTCCTTAAGCATGGGGGTGTGTTCGCTAGCCCAGTGCACGGCAAAAGCAGTTACAACAATCATTAGCAAAACCACGCTAGAATGCCCTAAAGAAAAGTAAAAACCTACACCCATCGCGTTTTGCTTCTGTTGGGTGAGTTTGCGCACGGTGTTATCAATGCAGGCAATGTGATCGGCATCAAAGGCATGGCGCGCGCCTAGCAAATACGCCCCGCTAGCGAGCGCGTAAAAACTAGACTGGTTAGCAAGTAGCAAAAGTACCAACCCCAAAACATGTAGCAGTACAATAAAAAGCGCATAAGGCAACCACTGGCGCACAAAACCACCTTGTGTTTTTAATCTTTGGTAATATTTTATCATGGAATGTCTTAACAATATGTGTTAACTAAACCATGCTAAAGTTGGCGTATTTTGTAAAAAGGAGTTTTTATGGCTGTTAATTTGAGTAAGGGTGGACGCGTTTCTTTGAGCAAGGAAAAACCCGGGCTTTCTAAAATTTTGGTTGGTTTGGGTTGGGATGTAAACACCAGCGACACGGGGAGTGATTTTGACCTAGACGCTTCTGTATTCTTAACCAACACCTCTAACAAAGTCAATGATGATAAGGATTTTGTCTTCTATGGCAATTCTACCAGTAAAGACGGCTCTGTAGTGCATACAGGAGACAACCGCACGGGAGCGGGTGAGGGCGATGACGAGGTGATCAAAATCGATTTGGCTAAAGTCTCTGCCAATGTGGCGGAGATTCACATTGTCGTTACCATCCATGAAGCCAATGCACGCAAACAAAACTTTGGCATGGTGCGTAAGGCGTTTGTGCGCGTGGTAGATGAAAATGACGGGCAAGAAATTGTGCGCTACGACTTAGAAGAAGATTTTTCTGTAGAGACCGCCTTAAATTTTGGGCGACTCTATCGGGGCGAAGGGAATGAATGGAAGTTTGCAGCTGTAGGCGCGGGCTTTAAAGAGGGCTTAGTAGGCTTTTGTAAAGAATACGGCGTGAATGTAGAGGGTTAGCATGGCAGTTAACCTAGTCAAGGGACAAAAAATTTCGCTCAAAAAAGAGGATGGAGATGCCTTAAAGGTCTTTTGCGTGGGGGCTAACTGGGGAGCGATCAGCAAAAAGGGTTTCTTTGGCAACACCAAAACCGAAGCGGTGGACTTGGATTTGAGCGTTGCCCTCTTTGGAGAACAAAAAAATCTCATAGATTGCGTGTATTTTGGCAAGCAGAGTGCTCCAGGCATTCGCCACAGCGGAGATGATCGCACCGGGGATGTGGGCGGAGATGATGGGCTAGACAATGAGGTGATCAACATCGCCCTAGATAGTTTGGACCCAGCAGTACATCAAATCGTCTTTGTACTCAATTCTTATACCCATATTGATTTCGACAAGATTCCCTTTGCGAGTATCCGTCTTTATGAAGGTAGTCCCGATCGCGTGAATAGCGTTTTTGCAGCCTACAATGTTGCCAAAGACGCGACCTTTGCGGGCAAGGAGGCGATGATTTTGGGCAAACTCTATAAACACAATGGAGAGTGGAAATTTAGTGCCATTGGCGAACCCACCGCCGATCAAAAACTAGAGGGGCTCTTGACCCACTCTGTACCCAAATACCTTTGATCGCCCCCAAACTCACAACTAAACTTTTAAAGCGGCTTTTCATCGCCGCTTCTATCCGCCGTTGGAACGATCAAGCCTGTCCGGTGGAGTTTAGCGAACTAGACAAGCAGGCGCATAAGGCGATGTTGGCAATCTTGCTAGCCAAGCACGCGCACGAAAAGGTCAATTATTCCCGTCTCATTACCTATTTTTTCTACGAATTTTTAAGCCGTGTGGTGCTCACGGACATCAAACCCCCTATCTATTACCAACTTTTAGAGACACACCGCCAAGCTTTAGCTGACTATGTGCAAGAAGAGCTCAAAGAGGAGTTAGAGGGTTACGCGCTTTTTCAAGATTTGCACAGCTATCTATGCCACCCCCCAGAGGATTTAGAATCCGCGCTTTTGCGCGCTGCCCATCATTATGTCTCGGCATGGGAATTTAGTCTGATCTATGATTTTAACCCACGCATGTATGGGGTACAAGAGATCAAGGACAACCTAGATAACGCCCTGCTTTTAGATGGCGCGTATTTAAGCCAAGTGCCCCATCTTAAATTGCTCGCCTCCATGTTTGCTCAATTGCGTTTTCAAAAACGCTGGAGTCAAACCCCTCGTGTACCCGCTACTAGCGTACTAGGGCACGCCCTTTATGTCGCGCTTTGCGCCTTTTTACTCAGCTTTGACTTGGGCGCGTGCGAGAGCATGCGCGTTAATCACTTCTTGGGTGGGCTCTTCCACGACTTGCCTGAGATTTTGACTCGCGACATCATTTCGCCTATCAAGCATGGAGTAAAGGGCTTGGACGCGTATTTAAAAGAGATCGAAGCGCACGAAATGGAAAATAAACTATTACGCTATGTAAGCCCCGAATTTAAAGCAGATTTACTCTATTTTACCCAAGAGGAGTTTTCCAATCGCTATAAAGACCCCCATAGCCAAGAGGTGATCGTGCTAGAGTTGCCCCTGCTCTGGCAAGAATATAACCAAGATATTTACACGCCTGTGTGCGGGACTCTTTTAAAAGTGTGCGATCAACTCAGTGCTTTTATTGAAGCGCGCATGTCTATTGCGCATGGGGTGCGTAGTGATGTGCTAGTATCTGGCGCGCAAAAGATTTTAGATAAATACGCCTCTATGGAGCTCTGCGGTGTGCATGTAGGGGCGTTGTTTAGCGATTTTGCATGCGGTGGGCCTTACTCTTAGGTGTGTGTTTACACGCTGCGCCCATTATCACCCTAGATACTCAAGCCAATGCCAAGCTAGCAACCTCTAACGCCAATGAAAGTACTATGATTGCTAAATTGCAAGAGAGTTTACGCCTTTATGAACATTTACTTGAACAGGCTAAGGGCCAACTGACCACCCTTGAAACCACGCGCAAAACCTTAGAACGATCTGAGGCTTTTGCATATGCCTACAACCTTGCGCCTCAAGAGAGTATGCTAGCACATTTGCACGCCCAACTTACCCAAGCCCAAGAACGCCAAACACGCTTTGAAGCACTGACACAGCGTTATAATAATTTAGAAAAACGCCACTATGCTACTTTAAAACGCCAATGTCCTTGGCTGGACTTTGAAAAGGGGGAAATTATAGGGCATTCCATCCAAGCCCAAAACGCACAAACTCTTTTGCAGAAATTAGAACACAATCCGCAGAATGCGTCTCTTACAGGCTTTGCGCGCGCGTCTTTCCTGTGCGAAGCGAGTTTGCAAAACCAAGCTAAACTAAGTCAAGCAACTAGAGTGAAAGAAATGCAATCTGCTTTGTTGGTTGGAGATTTTAAACGCTATAGCGCGCTTCAAACACAATACGATCGCGCGCATTCAGATTTAAAAGAAACGCAACGCGCTCGCCTACAATCTGATTTGGCTTCTATATTGACACGCACGCAACAAATGCGCGCGTTTTTCTCCTCCAATGCCCTACAAACGCGCCTACAAACCTTACATGCAACTTTAGCTAGTCAACTCCAAGAGGCTCAAGGACCTATTGAGCAAGCTCAAGCCTATAGCCAATACGCCCATCAAGCCCAGACCCTGCAATTAGAATTATTGTTAGAGCTGACGCGCCAGTTGCATTTTCTTAACGAAACGATGGCGATGGGGATGTCGTTTTTGGGCGCAAGATTAGCCAATCCTGCACATTTTCCACTTAACACTTATGGTTTTCCTGCGTTGAGCCCTTAAGCATTTTTAGTTAGAATGGCCTACTTTTTCTAGGAGACTTGTTATGCGTGGGTTTTTTTGCGCTATGGCACTTTTTGGGTGTGTTGCACAATGTAGCGCACATCCTAAGGATGGATTTTTCCTAGAAGGGGGATTTATGACGGGTATGCTAGATAGTGTGGAAAATCTCCATCAAAAGCCTTCTTGTGGTTTTTCTGTGATATGCCCTAAGGAGTTTATGTTAAACGCTTCGGCTCTTTTTACAAATCAAGATATTACTAATCCCACGATACGCTTTAGTACTACAGCTCCAGTGAAAATCACCCTAAGTCCTCAAGGATTAAAGATTCAAAACTTCCTGCCCTATACTTTGAATAATGTAGCTATCTATATGAAAACCCCACAGGGGCGGGAAATTAAAGTAGGGACTATAACTACCCTACCCAAATTCACGCAAACTTGGGTTAATTCGGATATTTTGCCCGCCTTAGCCAATGCACCCCTCAATTCTAGTTTTAGTGTTCAATCTACCAATGCTTCTGATTCCACTACTCAAAATGTTTTAAACGCCCTAGGTCAAATCAGCGTAGATCTGAATTTAAGCTTTCTCAAAGCTCCCGATTCCAAATGGCTTACTCCAACCCCCAAGCAAGCCAAAGAGCTCACCGATATTATGCTTAATCTTGCGTATTTGCTTAGCTCAACAGCCTTTGAAAACAATGTTTTAAAAGCACCTTTTCATTTTTATAATGATGTTAATAAAGATGGACAACCTGTTGGAATTATTCCCCCTCAAAAAGTGTTAGAAGTCTACCGATCTAGTGCAAATATCGCGCTGGGAATCTTGAGTTCTGTGGCCGGTGAAGAGAGAATCGAGGGATTAGGGGGACCGGGTTTGCTGGGAGTGCAACCCTACTTAATCAATTCTCAATCTGTAAACACCTGGACAAATTACAAAACCGGTTGGCAGTGGCCTATGGAGGTGATTTTACACGAATTTGGGCACACAAAGGGTTATGGGCATGAGGGTAATATGACCTATGGTAGAAATGGAGAGGGTTTAGTTGAATTGGGGATCAAGGCATGGAAGCAATTAGGAGAGGCTAACAAGCTCCCCATTAATTACACCCAAATCGCCCAAGTGCCCAACCCTATTTACAATTCCAGCTTTATACAAGCCCTCTCCCATTCTCTACCCTCTGAGGGTGTGAGCACGGACGCGATGGTGGGTTTTAATCTCAAAAGTGGCTATCAGAAATATTTTAATAATGTTATTGGTTTGGCCTATTATGGCGTGATCAAATACAATTTTTCCAAACGCTTGGGCTATATCAAACAAATTTCGCAAGTGGGGGTGGGGGTGGGGATTGATGCGTTAGTGGATTTTAAAACGACTTATAAAACAAACTACGCCCGCGTGCGCACCAAAAAAGGCAAACACACGAGGATTTCTAAAAAAGTCTTTCAGAGTGCAGTTGGCATGTTTGTAGGAATGCGAGGTTTTTGGGATTCTTATATCCTCGATCGCATTTATAAACCTGCATGGAATGTAGACGCTGTGGCGGGTCTTAATTACCGCTATAAGCACTCTAAATATAGTCTTGGAGTCTCTCTCCCTTTAGTTCAAAAACCCCTACATTTTGCTATTGATACCCAAAAACTCATCGGGAGCATGACTCTTTATGATGGTGTGCGCCATTTTAATATTTTCTTTAATTATGGCTGGGTGTTTTGATCATTTGCCTAGACAAAATTGTGTAAACATCGAATCTAGCATGTCTTCAACATTGTAAGGTTGGGTGATTGTAGCTAGGGACTTGAGCGCGTCTTGTAGATGGTAGGAAAAAAGCTCTAATTCTAAATCGCCTAATGTTGAAGATGCTCCTTGCAAGTGTGCAATAGTGGCTTGTAGACTTTGTTGCTGTGTGAGTGAGGCACAGATGAGGGTGTCATGCGGATTATCTTCTAAAAGCGGTTTTAAGGCTTGGCGTAAAGATTGGAGACAATGTGTGGGGTTGGTGGTGCTCAAAGTTAAAGTGGCGTTGAAGCGGTTTTGTAAGGGCGTTAAAATGGCGTTTACATCTAATTTTTGGGGGCAATCACTTTTATTAAAGATCAAAATAAGAGGTTTGGGATATTTTAAAAGGAGATCGATGATTTGTGCATCTGTGTCCTCTAGGGATTTAGAGAGATCAAAAAGGGCTAAGATAATATCACTTTCCTGCAAACTTTGCACACTTTTGGCTATGCCTAGCTTTTCTAGGGAATCTTGAGAAGTGCGGATACCTGCTGTATCAATAAGGCGCAGGGACAGCCCTTCTAATTCTAAACTCTCTTCAATGGTGTCTCTAGTCGTGCCAGCTATTGGGCTGACCAATGCGCGATCTTTGAGCAAAAGGGCGTTGAGCAAAGAACTTTTGCCCACATTTGGCTTACCCACAAGACTGATTAAATAGCCCTCTAGCTTGGTATTTTTAGAAACTTCCAAAATACCTTGTAAATCTTGCAAAATGGCTTTTAATTTGGTTTGCATCCCCGTATGCAGGTTGAGGGGGAGATCTTCTTCAGCGTAATCAATGAGCACTTCGCTACTAGCTAATAACTCTAGCAAGCTTTGACGCGTGGTATGCACAAAATCCTTTAAAGACCCTCTAAGTTGCTTGGCCATCGCTTTTACCATGCGCGCGTTATTGGCTTCTAAGAGAGCGCCTAAGGCTTGAATTTGTGAAAAATCCATCCGTCCATTTAAGAAAGCCCGCCTGCTAAATTCGCCCCCCTGTGCTAAGTGCGCCCCAGCTTGTAAACAAGCTTGTAAAATTAGCTTGGCCACCATCACTCCCCCGTGGCATTGGATTTCTACCACATCCTCACCCGTGTAGCTGTGTGGAGCTTTAAAATAAAGAGCTAAACTCTGATCTAAAAGATCACCCTGCTGATCATAAACACACACCAAAGTAGCTCTTCTAGGATGAAAATTATGCCTATGAGTGAGGGTACACAAAACTGCAAGACTATCTGGACCGCTGATTTTAATAATGGCAATCGCTGCGCGCCCGGGTGAAGTGGCAATCGCAACAATCGTGTTAGGGCTGTGGCTTGTAGAAGTCATTCACAACGATATAACATTGGCTACCTGTCTTATTCTGGCAACTGACATATTTATTGGGAAAAGTCTCTCGTAAACGCTTTAGAGCAATATGTAACAAAATGCCATCTAAAGGTTTGGTTTTGGCTTTGCCTACTTCATGAACCATCATGATCACGCTTTGGAGATAATTTTCAATCATTTCTTCTTGTTCTTTGAGAAAATTAGCTACTTCTAAGCGGATATTGTAGCCGTATTTTGGGTGAATCCAGTTAAAAAGCAGGTAGGACAAAGCGTTGTAACGATACCCCTTTTCACCAATGAGCAAGGCGCAATCTTGCCCATCAATCTCAATTAATAGAGTTTGGGCGTTGTAAAGCTCTACTTTGATTGAATCGATTTGATAAGGGATATGGGAGAGTAGAGCAGTGAGCTCGGCCTGAATCTCTGGAATCTTAGAGGGGGAGGCTTCTTTGGGAGGAGGGGGAGGAGGAGGATTTTTTTGCTTGAGACGCACTTGCAAAATGGCTTCTTTTTTACCAAAGCCTAGAAAGCCTTTGCTAGGAATTTGAATAATATCATATTCAAGATCGGCGATCGAACAAGCTAATTCTATAGAAGCCTTGAGTAATGCCTTTTCCAAACTAGGAGCGCTGATGGTGATCATCTAAAGCCTTATGGCCAGATTTGTGTGCTTGGATTTCCTGCACCTTTTTACGATCCAGCATTTGGTTAATACCCCATTGCTGCAGGATCGAGAAGAGATTATTGATAGTCCAGTACAACACCAGTCCAGCTGGAAAAGTGATTAAAAATAGGGTGAAAAAGAGAGGTAACATTTTAAAAATTTTGGCTTGAGTAGGATCTGTGATAGTGCTGGGTGTCAAAGCTTGTTGGGCATACATTGAAATACCCATAAGAATGGGCAAAATAAAATAAGGATCCATCAAAGAGAGATCGTGAATCCATAATGCCCAGCCTGCACTCTTAAGCTCTACAGCGTTATAGAGCACGCGATAAATAGCAAAAAAGACCGGGATTTGCAAGAGTAAGGGTAAACACCCACCCAAAGGGTTAGCTCCATGTTTTTTGTAAAGTTGCATCATATGCATTTGGAGTTTTTGCGGATCGTTTTTGTATTTCTCTTGTAATTCTTTCATTTTGGGAGCAAGGTCTTTAATCTTTTGCATGCTTACCATGCCCTTGTAGCTCAAGGGATAGAGGATAATGCGCACAATTAAAGTTAATAAAATGATTGCCCAGCCCCAATTATGCGTATAACGATGCAGATAATCCAAAAGTAAAAACACGGGCTTGGCAAAAAAAGTGATGATTCCATATTCAATCACATCGGTAAGCATGGGAGAGATTTCCTCTAACATGCGATGATCTTTGGGGCCAATATAGCCGTGCAGGTCAGCATTGCCCTTGAAAGAAACAAAAGGGAGAGGATTTTTTGTGCCAGCTTGGCTATCTATAATGCTTGCAAGAGGGGTGGTTGAGAAAAACAAGGAAGTATAATAGCGATCCACGCTAGCAATGAAGGCAATGTCTTTAAAGGATTTGGCTTCTTTGATGTCTCCATCTTCGATCTTTTCTAGCTTTTTTTCTTGCGTGCCTAACAGCACTCCATGAAAAGCATACCCATCTGCATCGGCTACTGGGCGACTCCCATTGGAGAGAATATAAGCAGTGTTCACGGGGGCTTTAGAAGAAATTTCTACTTTGAGATCATAGCTTAAATTGGTATGAAAAGTTAATATTTTTTTTACAACTACCTTTGAGAGCTCTTGAGTGAGAGTTAGAGTTTGCGTGTCCTTTGTGAGTTTAAGGTCGCTAAGTGAAGTTTTATAGGGAGTGTGAAAAGCTTCTTGATTAAGGGCACTATCTACAAAACGGAGCTCAAGAGGTTTTAGAGCACCCTCACCTAAGAGAGGAAGTTTATCTAGGGGTTTTAGGGGTTTATGATTCATTCCTATAAGGCGTTTGACATGATCGATAAAGCCTTCATCTTTATGAGTGGTGAATTTTTTATCTTTAAGGTAAACCTGCGCGATGCGTCCTAAGGCATCGATTTCAATTTCCATAGCTGGAGAATAGATATGCGTAATAATGGGCGTGTTGTCCAGCGGAGCTTGGGGTGTAGAAAGAGTGTTTTGGGCTAAACTGGGAGCAGAAGAGGCTTGAGTAGCGTTTTGAGAGGGAGATGTTTGCGTTTTTTGGGGTGTTTGAAAATAGCTGTAAATAGTAACAAAAAGGAAAGAAAGGGCGATCGCTAGGATAAGGCGGAGGTTATTGTCTTTCACTATGAACCTTCAAGATATAGTAGGGTATAAAGCTGGTTGGACTAATAGGAATCAAATAATACAGCGGTACAATTGGAGGGCTAAAAATTGGGGTCAGAGGTCTTGTACCCATAGGGTAATCGATGCCACCCCTGTGATAAGGATGGCAAGAGAATATGCGCATTAAAATTTTAAAGAGAGCCTTGCTAGGCGATTCATGGGGCAAAAGCCAAAGGGCGTAAGTAGAGCAACTAGGATAAAATCGACAGCATCTGCCCTTGTAAGGAGAGACCCATTGATAAAATTTCAAAATAGCACAAAAAACTTTAGAAATCATGGGCTTTTTTAACTCTTTGAGAGGAATTTGAAAGCAGACATTGCTGAATGCGATCTTGCAATAGCGCATAAGGGAGTTGGTGCAAACCCGCCTTAGCTACAAACACGATCGCTTGGGGAGATTTAAGGGGCAGATGCTGGAAAACTGCGCGCACCCGCCTTTTTATCAAATTCCTTTGTACGGCATTCCCCACTTTCTTAGACACACTCAAACCCAGTACAGAGTCTTGTATTCCTAAAAAATGTCTATGCGTAGGATTTAGAGGGAGCGTATAGAGCATGAAAAGCCCTTGGTGCTTTTTGACACCCTTTTTATAGACATAATTAAACTGACGATTGGTTTTTAGGGATAACACCATTAAACGGCGAGTTTTTTACGGCCCTTTGCTCTTCTGGCTTTGATTACTTTGCGTCCGTTTTTGGTCCTCATGCGGACTAGAAATCCATGCGTGCGTTTGCGCGGAGTGTTATGTGGCTGGTAAGTGCGTTTCATTGTCATCCTTTTTAGTCAAAGTGCGCATTTTAGCCCATGTCGGCTAAAAACTATCTAAAGTGTACTAGGGATTTTGATTTTTGTCTTCCACTAAAATATAAAGTTCATTAAGTTTGTTGGTCTGCAAGAGATCGACAACTTTGACAAAACTATCTAAATTACTATTTTTGTCGCCCTGTAGAACAATGGGGGTGTCTTTGGAGTACTTGCGTACGGCCTGCTTAAGGGCTTCAAAGCTGATTTTCTTTTTATCTAAATAGAATTCGCCTTTGTGGGAGATAGCGATATTCACCTGTTTTTTATTCAGAACATCTTGAGATTTGTCTGAGCTTTGATCCACTTTGGGAATATTAATGGGAAGTTTAGAGGTCGAGACAAAGGATGCTGTGGTGAGAACAATGACCAAGAGCACTAGCATAATATCAATAAAAGGCACGACATTCATCGAGTCTATTTTTTTCATCAAACCTTCCTAATCAATCGACATCTAAGCGGTTGTAAACGCCGGTTTCTCCAACGGGGTTATGATAAATATCCCATTTAGTGGCGATGATCTCGCTCTTACGCACTAACATGTTATAGATCACTACAGAAGGGATCGCTACAATCAAACCCATACCTGTAGCCTTGAGTGCTAGAGCAAGTCCCACCATGATCGCCTTAGTGTCTACAGAACCTGTAGAACCCAGCTCAATAAAGGTGATCATAATTCCTGTCACCGTGCCCAAAAGACCGATATAGGGCGCATTAGAACCAATGGTTGCAACCAAAGTAAGACGGCGATGCAAATCCAATTCTAATTTGCGCTTATCATTGTAATCATCTACGCGCACGGTAGCATAAAACCACACCCGCTCAATACCTATCGCAATTACAATTACTGACAAAAATGCCAAAAACCCTAAAATCCCGTAATCTACCATTTCTTTCATGCAATCCCTTAAGAATATTTTTTTAAGGCCATACCAGCCTCTCTATCTAAAACTTTCTTTTTCATGCTTTCTCTCTTATCATGGAGTTTCTTACCCTTCACTAAGGCTATTTGGAGTTTAGCTCTATTTCTTTGGTTAAAATAGAGTTTTAAAGCAACAATGCTCAAGCGTTGCTGACCTACTTGAGCAAACCACTTAGCAAGTTGTTTTTTATGTAAGAGCAACTTGCGTACCCGTGTTTCATCAGGCTTATAATAAACATTAGCCGTTTTAAGGTGCGCGACATGCATGCCAAACAAAAAGGCTTCGCCTCGCATGATCCTAACAAAGTTATCCTTGAGATTCACTCTACCGGCGCGGATAGCCTTGACTTCAGAGCCCATCAAAACAATACCGGCTTCTAAAGTTTCCAAGATTTCATAATCAAAGAAAGCTTTTTTGTTGCGCGCAATTTCTCTCACGCCTCTTCCTTGAGTCTAAAAAAGCTACTCCCGCTGCCACTAAAAAACCATTTAAACTGAGGGTCTAAACCTGCTTCAAACTCTTTAAGAGTGGGATAAAGAGTTGTAGCGGGGCGGTAAAGATCATTGAGTATGGATTGTGTAAAGCTTTTCAAGAGATTGACACTGCGCATAGAACACCATAACTTCCCTTTTTCTGTAGGTAAAGGAAGAGAATCAAATGCCTGATACACCTTTGCAGTTTCGCAAGCGGTATTGAGGGGCGTGCAAATTTCTATTGAGAGGGGACTTTCCTCAAAAAACTCTACCACCTCTCCAAAGTGGTAGACATTTGCGCTTGAAAAGCCCGAGATAAAAAAATTCACATCGCTCCCCACCTGCGCGCCAATGTGGTAACACTGCTCTAAGCTTAAGCCTAATTCCAAACGCGTGTTGAGCTCTCTTAAAAGCACCCCGGCATCACCACTTCCACCTCCAAGCCCTGCCCCCACAGGAATATTTTTTTGCACCTCAATGTTTAGGTGCTCTAGACGAGAGCTCAAATCGGAGTTTAGATAGCTTTTGAGGACTTGCAACATTTTGTAGATAGTGTTTTGTAGGAGTGGGCAGTTAAAATTGCCTTTAAGCGAAAAACAAGAAGAGGGTTTTACTGCTATCCAGTCTTTTACGCTATCTTTTAGCAACACGAGCCTAGATACAAGAGTGTGATAACCATTTTCATGGCCACCAATTTTCAAGAAAATATTAACCTTAGGAAAAACCTCAAACTCAAACTCTTTCACGGCAATTTGCCCAATCGAATGGACTTTCCGATGCCTTCTAAAACTGAGTCATCTACGCTTTCAGAGGCTCTTTTATTTTCTATGGCGATGGCTTCTTTAAGCTCAGAGCGCAAGATGGGGGTGTGAAGCGGAGCTTGAAACCCCAATTTGACGCTCCCCTTGTCAATGGAAATCACCTTAAGGTAAATATCCTCGCCAATAACAACCCCCTCTCCAAGCTTTCTAGCTAAAATCAACACCGCATTAAATCCTAGTCGTTTGTGTTCTGAGTCTTCTCATTTGTGATCTGAATTGTTTCCATCACATCGTCCTGTTTCAGAGAATCTAAGACCTTGAGGCTATCTGTATCTTCAATTTGTCCAAAGACCGTGTGTTCGCCATCTAAATGAGGCTGGGGCGCAAAACATAAAAAAAATTGACTTCCGCCAGTGTCTCTACCTGCATGTGCCATGCTTAAAGCTCCCCTTTTGTGTTTATGGGGATTGTTTTGTACTTCACATTTGATACAATACCCCGGCCCACCTGTGCCCGTACCAAGAGGACATCCCCCCTGAGCTACAAACCCAGCAATAACCCTATGGAACTTCAAACCATTATAAAACCCTTCTTGGGCTAAAGTAGCAAAATTGGTTACTGCTTGGGGCGCATCTGTGCCAAACAGACGAACTTTAATCTTGCCTTTGTTGGTAAAAATGGTTGCGTATTGATAAGTTGCGAGCACTTGAGGGTCGATCTCATAAGTTTTAAGCGGTTTCATTGTTGTATGCCTTCATTACTAAATAATCAGGGCATTTTACCGATTTGAGCTTAATTTAAATCATATGGGTTTTATAAATGCTATGGCTCTATGTTTTGATGTCTCTCTTTGTCTTGGACCTGTATGCTGAGGGACTGAATACCTCCCTTATTCATAGGTCAATCCCCCCCTCTACGCACTCTTTTAAAAAAAAGAATCCTCCTCCTCGCCATCTGAGTGCCATGCCTCAGTGGATTTATAGTAGCGTATTTCTGACAGCTTATTTTGACGATGGGCACTACAAACAGGGTTATGCCCTCTTGCTTCAAAATGGACATTATCTCACCGCTTCAACTCTAATTTTCGACCGAGGCATGTACGCTCAAACTATCATGGCCAAGATGCAAGATGACAGCGCACCCATGCTTATCTGCATAGCCCGCTTGCGTGTTAAGGCCATTGATCGCAACAGAGGCCTCTCTTTGCTCTCCACCTATGAATTTACCAATGATGACTGCCAAACTAGGCCTGAGAGCTACTACCACGCACGCATTTATAAAAAGTACGCACAGAATCTCTTGGAACAAAAAACTTCTCCCACATTCCCGCTATACTACCCTCAGGTCAATCCACAAAATGCCTTTAAAATACAGGCCTTATCTGCCTCACTTAAAAATCTCAAAATACCTGATGGTCGTCCTCTTTTTGGAGCTAATGGTACTTTCGCGGGCCTAATAAGTGCTAATAGGCGCAATACATGGATTATCAAAAAAGAGGTGGTGTTAAGTTTTCTACATATTCTTAGAGAGCGCAAACTTTTTTAAAATCAACGCATGAGCGTTTTTGGGCATTTAACATACATGACTAGGTGGTAGTTATGCGTTTTATAGATCAGTGGCTAGCACAAACTGCAGAAGCACAAATGCGTCAAGATTTTTTAAGCTTAGCAGGGTAATCAAAAACACTCTCTGCTTAAATTTTTGGAGAGTCTTTTCACTCCACATGCCCATTAATGCCGTGCTTTTCATAAACACTTAAGACCTCTTCTAGGAAGGCCACTAGGTCATGTTCTTTATTCTTGCGCGCACTCTCTAATAAGCGCATAAACATCTTTTTGCCTGTTTCAGTCTGATTAAAGTTTTTCTTTAAGAAATTGTGCCGTGCACACAGAGTTTGCCCATTTTCTAAGCTGGCTTGTCCGCCCAAATCTTTAGGCTTAATATGATCCACATGCAACTCTACGCCTTCCTTTTGCCCTGCCCCACAGACACGCATTTATACCCGTCCCTCTCTAAAATCTGTTTTTTGAGCGCGGGGCTAAAATCTTCCAAATTTGGGTGTAAGGTGAAATTAGGATCATAGCGATACACCCCCTTGCCAACCTTGATTAAGTGTCCCTGTTGGTGGAGTTTTCTAATGCCCCGATCGGGGTCTCTAAATACCTTGCCTGTGCGCTCTTTGTATTCTTTTACCACCCAATCGACCACCTCCGGGTGTGCGATGTTTCTGTGAGGATGAGCCTTGAAAAACTCCATAATCAAATCTTGTTGGCTAATGCTCATTGAGGACCTTTAAAAAGCGTTCATAAGAGAGGGCGCAATAGGTAGGGTCTAATTCAATCCCTATAAAGGCGCGTTGGTTTAAGTGCGCTTCGATCATAGTTGTGCCGCTCCCACTAAAGGGATCGCAAATGGTGTCCCCCACAAAGCTAAAGAGTTTGATACAGCGCCGAGGCAATTCCCTAGGAAAGGGTGCAGGGTGTCCAATGCGTTTTTTAGATTCTCCATTAAAGCTCCAAAGTCCATTAGTCCATGCCATAAATTCCTCCTTGCTAATATCGCTCACGCCCTTAAAGGGCTTTTTCCACACTTGTTTATACAAAATGACAATGAGCTCCACAGGGGCGATCACATAGGGAGCAGACGCGCTTAGCCAACTTCCCCACGCCGTGCGCCTAGAGATATTGCCCTCATTCCACACAATGCTGCTATGATAAGACCAACCCACTTTTTTAGCCAAAGTGATCAAATCCGCCCCCACACTCTGCGCCCCGCCCTTATTCTTATCTAAGGGGATATTCAGGCACAAACGCCCGCTTGTTTTGGCCCATTGATAAACATTTTCTAGCCAACACGCGCTAAAGTCTAAATATTCTTGGTAGCTTTGAGCGTCTTGACTGGCGTTATAGGCAATGCCCACATTATAAGGGGGGAGGTGATGATGCAATCTAGACACTCTTGGGGCAAGAGAGCTGAATTAAGTGCACTGGCTTGATAAAGGCAGCTTTGATTATGGGTAAAAAAAATATCTTGTTTCATAGATTACCTATTGTGATCATAGTGAGCTCGACATTCTAACACATTTGCGCGCATCTCTATTCAGTAGAAGTTTAAAGAGATGCGCTACTTTCTAGCCAAAAGGGTTGTTAATGCAAGGTTTGTTTAGTCTAAAAATGCGTTGTGGATATGGCTTGTGGCCGGGTTGTTTTGTCTGAATGGACGAGATGCCTTGTTTTATGATCCAAGTTATGATGAGGCTTGGAATCTTGTATCTCCCGATGAGGATAAAAAAGAAGACGACAAAAAAGCCCTTTTGGCTTTTCAAAAAGCCATCAAAAAGGGCAAATTTTGCGGGTACAATGAGACTTGGCATATCTTTATGAAAATGGGATAGGAGTTGAACAGGATTATCATAAAGCCCTCAAGCTGTATGAAAAGATTGGGAAGGGTGGCTATGGGGGCGGGTATGCGGACATGGCGCGCATGTATGATCAGGGTTTAGGCGTGTCCCAAGATGAGAAAAGGCAGATTACTACGGAAAGCTCTGCCATAAGAGTACTAACTTTCCTGCAAAAATCTACAATCATATGCCCGATGAACACGACGGGTGCTTTGATATTCGTGGTGGGGTAGACCCTAAATCTCTAGACATGGGACCTACTGAATATGAGTATTAACCCTCCTTGATCTGAGCTAGCAACCTCTCCACCTCTGCTTGCAAATGTTTTAAGTCTTTGGAATTGTCCAGCACAAAGGAGCTTAGGGATTTTTTAATTTCTATATCCATTTGGGTATTGAGGCGTTGCTCTATTTGCTCTAAGCTGAGTTGGTTGCGCGCTTGTAGGCGGGTAATCTGCAATTCTCTAGAGGCATAGATCAACACCACTTGAGAAATCCCGTAAGTCTTAATCCCCTCAATTTCAAAGAAAAGCGGAATATCTAAAAAATAGGGTTGATGGTGGGTTTCTAGTTGTTGGGCTTGCTCTAGCATTCTAGCGCGTACTTTGGGGTGAAGGAGGGCTTCTAACCGGGCGCGCGCGCTCTTGTTGGCAAAGATGAGCGGGGCTAAGGCTTGGCGCGTGATGGTGTGCTTAGTCGCCACCTCAGGGAAGAGCTGGGCGATTTGGGCGTTGTATTCTTCAAAGAGTTCATGGGCGATCTTATCGGCATCCAGCACGCTATAACCATGTAGACTCAAAAGGCTAGCTGCCGTGCTCTTGCCCGTGCCAATCCCCCCGGTAAGCACAAAGGCGTGTTTTAAATTCAATTTTTAAGCAGACGCGCGCACGCGCCCTTAAGCCACTGGGGCTGGGCAAAAGCGGCTTGGTGAATCTCAGCATTATAGTAACGCAAGCCATCGAGCATATCAATTTTTTGCAATAACATATCTGCTAAGGGGTGATAATACTTGGAAATAAAGAGATAAATTTGGGGCGTAGGGGCGTAGGGGGTGTTAAAGGGCATAAGAATTTGCGCGTAGGCTTGTAGGTTTTTTAGGGTGTCTTTGAATGCCTCTTGCTCTAAAAGCGGACTAGGAGCAGTAAAGATCATAAAACCCTTAGGGGCGAGCATGCGTTGCAAACCATCTACTTGATGAGCCGTGGGCGTGCTCAATAAGATGATAATGTCATAGAGTTGTAAGTCTAAGTCCAAGATTTTATCATAGAGCTTAAAGCGCGCATGGGCTTTGGTTTCTTGGAACTGGGGCAAAAAAGCGTGCAAATTCTCTAACATGGTGCGATCTTCTTGCACAAAATCCACATGCATGTCTTCGTGTTTGAGCAACTCGTAAGCGATTTGGGTGTCAAATCCCCCAGTGATGAGCGCGCGTTTAGGATTGGGGTGCACGCACGCGCTTACATGCGCTAACAACTCGCTTTGGATAAAGGGGTAATTCTGGAAAAACATCCACTCCTGTGTGCTATTGCGCACGATCCCAACTTGCGCACAATCTGTGCCGACAATCTCTAATTGGTGTGCCATTAAAACTCTTTGCGCGGGTCTTGTGCCCCATACATCATGTGGCTTTTTTGATCCACAACAATCGCGTTCACATCTCCCATGACAGGCTTGACGACAATTTTATAGCCCATTTTTTCTAAATTTTCCTGTACATCCTTAACCATGCCAAAGGGTTCGGTGCGAATCTCATCGGGCAACCATTGCATGTGGAAACGTGGCGCGCTTACCGCTTGAGAGATGTTCATGCCATGATCGATCACATTGCTAATTACTTGTAGCACGGTGGTGATGATGCGCGCCCCCCCAGGACTCCCTACAACCATATAGACTTTATTTTGCTTGAGCACTATAGCAGGCGACATGGAGCTTAAAGGGCGTTTGCCCGGCTCAATAGCGTTAGCATCTCCACCCACAAGTCCATAAAGGTTGGGCACACCGGGTTTAATGGAGAAATCATCCATTTCATTATTGAGCAAAAACCCTGCACCATTAATAGCGGCTGCACTCCCGTAAGAGCCGTTGATGGTGTAGGTAATACTCACCGCATTGCCCCACTTATCGGCCACAGAATAATGGGTCGTATTTTGGCCTTCATGCAATTCCCCTAAGCCGGGATTGATCTTTGCACTATCTAATGCCTTATTTTTTGGAATACCCTCGTAGATCTTCTTTGCATAATCCTTGTCGGTAAGTTTAGCCGTAGGCACATCAATAAAGTCTGGATCGCCCATAAACACTGAGCGATCGGCATAGGCTTGGCGCATTGCCTCTGCCATAACATGGATAGTCTGACTAGACCCAAAACCCAAATCATGAATGTTAGCGTTTTCCATCGTGTTCAGTATTTCTATGATGTGCGTTCCGCCTGAACTAGGAGGGGCCATAGAAATAATTTTATAACCTCGATAGCTCCCCTCAATGGGTTTGCGCCATACAACTTGATAGGTAGCCAAATCTTTTTTAGTGATAATTCCCCCATTTTTAGCCATATCTCTTGCAATTAGATCGGCGATAGGACCCTTATAGAAAGCTTGTGCTCCCCCATTTTTAATCAAAGTGAGAGTTTTAGCCAAATCTCTTTGCACCAAGAGATCCCCCGCGCTATAAGCGACTAAACCTTTTTTGAGGAAATATTTACGACTGCTAGCATATTTGGCAAAGCGGGGTTTAGCTTCTAACATTGTCTCGCCTTGTCGCTGGGTGAGTCTGAAACCTTTTTGGGCTAGATCGATGGCAGGTTGAATCAATACAGCGCGCCTTTTTGTGCCGTATTTTTTAAGCATGGCCTCCAATCCTGCTACGGTGCCGGGCACACCAGCAGCTAGATAGCCGTCCGTGCTTAGTTTGGGGATTACCTTGCCATGTTTGTCTAAGTACATGTTTTTGGTTGCCAAAAGAGGAGCTTTTTCTCTAAAATCTAAAGTGACATTTTCCCCATTGGCCAAATGAATCACTGCAAAGCCCCCGCCCCCTAAGTTGCCTGCAGCCGGATGCACCACCGCTAAAGCATAGCCCATCGCTACTGCTGCATCGATCGCATTTCCTCCCTCATTTAAAATCTTTTGCCCAACCTTATCTGCTAAAGGGTGGCTAGAAAGAGCCAGTGCTCTGCCTTTAATTGGGGGCAAACTCGCTGCAACAATACTGCCAGCAATCCCTAAGCTCGCCCACAGCACCACCGCTATACGCCATGCTTTTACCATGTGTCAACTCCTAATGTGTCTTAAAAACATCTTATCACAGCTAGACTTACAGCCAGCACAAATAGGCTATAATGCTACAAATCCAAAAGGACGCTCGTGGTTCTAGCTCTCAAATACCGCCCTAAACATTTTAAGGATTTGGCAGGACAAGAAAGTGTATCTAAAACTCTAAGTTTGGCTTTAGAGCGAGGGTGTTTGGCGCATGCCTATCTTTTTAGTGGGCTTAGGGGTTCGGGCAAGACTTCTAGTGCGCGTATTTTTGCCCGCGCCTTGCAGTGCGAAAAAGCCCCTACTAGTACTCCCTGTGATGTCTGTGCTAATTGTGTGGATGCATTGCAGAATAAGCATTTAGATATTATTGAAATGGATGGCGCGTCTAACCGACGCATTGAAGACATCCGCGATGTGATCGAACAAACCAAGTACCAACCTAGTATGGGGGCTTTTAAGGTTTTCATCATTGATGAAGTGCACATGCTCACTAAAGAGGCTTTTAACGCACTTTTAAAAACCTTAGAAGAACCCCCCGCGCATGTGAAATTCATTTTGGCTACTACAGACCCACTCAAACTCCCCGCCACCATTCTTAGCCGCACCCAACATTTTCATTTTAAAAAAATCCCCTCTAAAGTCATTGTAGCGCATTTGCAACACATCTTAAATTTAGAAGGAGTGGAATATCAAGAAGGGGTTTTAGAGATATTAGCTAGAAGTGGGGGAGGGAGTTTACGAGATACTTTAACCCTCACAGAACAAGCCATTAGCTATAGCGCGGGCTCTCTCACTCTTGAGAGGATCACACAAATGTTAGGTCTGGTGGATGCGCAAGTTTTGCATGATTTTTTTCAAACCCTTAGGGATAATCCGGAGCGCGTTTGCGACTCTTTGGCCCTTTTTGAGGAATACGATCCACAGATAGTGCTTGATGAGATGTCTCTTTTTCTTAAAGAAGCCTTGCTTCATAAAACCTTTCCAATCGCTTTAGTGGACGCGTGGATGGGTGTTTTGGCTCAAGCTAAAGCTCTTTTGCATGCAGGTGCAGATGGGGATTTTGTCTTAACCCTGAGCGTGCTCAAAATGCAAGCAACGCTCGCACCCCAAGCACCATCAGCCTCCCAACGCCCTACGCCAGTAGCCATTCAAACCCCAGCACCAACCCCCACATCACGCAAACAGCTCACCCCTCAGGAACTTTTTGAGAAACTTATTACAAGGATTCATGCCCACAATCCCAATTTAGGCGACCTCTTTAAAAAATTTGTCCAATTCCATGCTTTTGAAAACAAGACTCTTTGGTGGGTTTCGAGTGCTGATACCTCTTCTAAAGAAATCTTGATGCAAAACTTTGAATTGATTAAACAACTTGTAGTAGAGGTCTTTGGCGAGGGCGTGCAGGTTCAAGCCCTAAAAATTACTCCTCCCTCTCCCTCTGCCTCTTCTTCAACTCCCCCTCCAGTAATTCCAAATTTGCGCGAGCAGTTTATGCAAGAAAATTCCAATTTAGTAGGAGCGATGCAAGAGCATTTGGGGATTATTGATGTCAAGGTGGAAAAATCTTGAAAGAGATTACAGCAGGGCTGCAGGATTTAAATCTAGTATTGGATTATTTAGATCAGTGGTGCAAGGTGCACACGATCGTTTTGTTGCGAGGTGATCTAGGCAGTGGTAAGACAACTTTAGTGCAGCATTTTTGTACACGCCACCATGCTCTCTGGGCAACTTCGCCCACTTTTACTTTGGCGCATCACTACCCCGGAGGCGACTTTGAGATTTACCATTATGATTTTTACCGCAAAGATGTTCAAGAACTTTTGTTGATGGGGGTTTTGGATCATTTGCAACATGTGGGAGTGCATTTTGTAGAATGGGGAACGGAGACTTTAAGGAAAATACTGATCCAAGCAGGTTTTGAAGTGCTTGTCATCACGCTAGAGAGAAAAGATCATCTTTGTTGCTATAGGTTCAATAATGGATAAACTTAGTGCGATCAATTTGAGCAAACAGATTAAAAAAACTAAGATTGTGCATGATGTTTCTTTAGAAGTGGAGAGTGGACAGGTAGTAGGGTTGTTAGGCCCTAATGGTGCAGGCAAAACCACTACTTTTTATATGATTTGTGGCCTTTTGCAACCTAGTGGAGGAAAAGTTACCCTTAATGACATCGATCTTTCTAGCTATCCTTTACATAAACGATCTAATCTAGGAATTGGCTATCTGCCTCAAGAATCGAGCATTTTTAAGGATTTGAGCGTTTTGGATAATCTTATGCTGGCTGCTCAGACCACTTTTAAAAGTTCTAAGGAAGCCATGCAGCGCATTGAGGAAATGCTAGAAGCGTTTAATATTCAAGCCATTCAAGATCGCAAGGGCATGTCTTTGAGCGGGGGGGAGAGGCGACGCGTGGAGATTGCACGCGCTCTTATTAAAAATCCTAAATTTATTTTGCTTGATGAGCCGTTTGCAGGAGTCGATCCCATTGCAGTCTTGGATATTCAAAAAATCATCGATCGACTTGTACAAATGAATATTGGCGTACTCATTACCGATCATAATGTGCGTGAAACTTTGAGTGTGTGCCATCGGGCATATGTGATTAAAAGTGGCACCTTGTTAGCCAGTGGCAGTAGTGATCAAATTTATGAAAATGAGTTGGTCAGAAAACATTACTTAGGCGAGCATTTTAAAGCATGATGGCCATTTTACGCCCCACCCCCACCCCCACCCCCAAAGGCAAGCTTTCTGCTACGCTCAAGAGTTGGTTACCTATTTTGCAAAGTGGGCCTTTAGAAATCGAAGAAACTCTGCAAGCTTATGTACAAGATAATCCTTGTGTGCGTGTACAAAGCGCATTGAACACAGATTTTAGTACCCAGAAATTTTACAAGCCCCTCCGTCCTAGCCTTAAAAACACCATGAGTGATAAAATTGAGAGTTTGAGCGTGCGCCCTCCAACTCTCTATGAAGCTCTGATTTGGCAACTCTTGCCTCCCCTATTCCCTACAGAGATTTCTTTAAAGATTGCCACAGATATTATCGATAATCTTAATCCGGAAGGGTATTTTGAAGGAGATATACAGGGGCAGGCTTTAGCCTTAGGTGTTTCTGTAGAAAATTATGAAAAGGTGCGGCAACGCTTTGCCTATTTAGACCCGCCCGGTGTAGGGGCACTGGGGCTAGAAGAGAGCTTTTTGTTCCAACTTGCTCATCACGATGAATTGGATACACCCACTTACAATCTCTGTATTGAGATTATACACCACCTTGAAAAGCATAAAGATTTTAGTCATTTAGAGGACTATCATAAGGCAATGAAAGTGATCACTTCCTTTAAAACCCCTCCTGCCATTGATTTTAGTGGCATGTCTTTACCCGTGATCCCCGACCTCTTCATCTGCGAAGATAATGGCGAGGTTTCTGTGCGTCTCAACGATGCCTATTATCCCCAAATTGTAATCGAGGAGTTAAATATCAAGGAGTCTTGTGGCTATCTCAAGGAAAAACTTAAAGAAGCTAGGGATTTAGTAGATGCTCTGCAAATGCGCCAACAAACGCTTTTAAAAATTGGTCTAATGCTTGTGGAGTACCAATATGATTTTTTTCAAGGCAAAGAGATCAAGCCTATGCGCTTGGTAGATCTTGCTAATGAATTTGGTTATTCAACCAGCACGATTTCACGCGCTATTGCTAACAAATATTTAGAATGTAACAGAGGTATTTTCCCCATTAAAAATTTTTTCACAACAGCACTAGAGGGAGATATTTCTAATGCCTCTATCAAGGATTTTATCTTGGAGAGTGTCAAGCAAGAAAACCCACAGCACCCTCTGAGTGATATAAAATTGTTGGAATTGGTTGAAAATAAGTTTGGACTTAAAATAGTGCGCCGTACCATTACTAAATACCGCAAACTTTTAAACATTGCTAGCTCTTCGGAACGCAAAAAACTCTATAGTTTGCGTGCACCTTAAGTCAAGGCGTGCTAAAATCCTCTTTTTTTAAAGGAAGCCTATGGAGACATTGAAACTAAGCGATGATGCCTTATTTGCTTTATTTACCAGCATGAGTACCCCTACAAACCCCCATCAAGCCCACATCTACCTGCAAGCCTTTTCGCATTTTAAGCGCATCGCCTTAGACACAAGCGACTTTGGCTACTCCTTTTATGCCTTAGGAAAAGCTTATGAAGCGGGTCTAGGTGTCGCTAAAGACCTCCAAAAAGCCAAGGGTCTCTACACTGAGGCAATCAAACGCTACCAAACTTATGAGGGGCAAGAAGAATCCCATCTGGAGGCGATTCGCGCCCTAGAGAAATGGCTCTGAGGGGCCATTGTGGCCACCATGGTCTCTGTGGTGGCGATTGTGCGCGTTTTCTGTATGGTGTTTGTGGTCTCTTCGATGTGTGTTGAGAGGATTGTAATAAGAGTTGCAAATCCTAGAATTGTGTGGTCTAGGTTCGTGCCTACATTCTTTTTCTTTTAGTGCCATAGTCGCTCCATCTGCAGGAGTGCATGCAAAAATCTCGAGATCGCTAGGCTTAGGTTCAAAGACTTCTACACTAAAACCTAATTTATTAGCTAATTCTAGGAGAGCTGACAGATTTTCCTGTTTAATATTTTGGACTAACACATCCATATAAAATCCTTTTTTTAGAATTCGTGATCTCATGTTAACTTTTTAAAAATAATCAAAATCTAACAGAAACTACGAGGCAATGTGCTATAATGCGAAATTTGGAGAATTCCATGGATATTAAGAATGCTTTTCTGGATTATTTTGAAGCTCTTGGGCATATGCGTGTGCCTAGCTCCAGTCTTGTACCCCAAGACTCCTCATTGCTTTTTACTAATGCAGGTATGGTCCAGTTTAAAGATATTTTTTTGGGTACAAGTGCGCCTTTCACCCCACGCGCCACTAGTGCCCAGTTGTGTATGCGCGCAGGGGGGAAACATAACGATTTAGAAAATGTGGGCTATACCAACCGCCACCATACTCTCTTTGAGATGTTAGGAAATTTCTCCTTTTTTGACTACTTCAAAGAAGAGGCGATCTCTTACGCCTATGAGTTTGTGCATAAAACTCTAGGGTTTCACAACAAAGATATTTATATTAGCGTACATGAGAAGGACGATCAAGCTTATCAGCTCTGGCAAAAGTTTGTAAGCCCCGATCACATTAAGAAAATGGGGGATAAGGACAATTTTTGGCAAATGGCGGATACTGGGCCTTGCGGGTATTGCAGTGAAATTTATATCGATCAGGGCGCACAGGCTTTCCATTCTGAGCAGGATTATTTCGGGGGCGAGGGGGATCGCTTCTTAGAGATTTGGAACTTGGTTTTTATGCAATACGATCGCTCCAAAGAGGGTGTACTCACTCCCTTAAGCAAGCCCTGCATTGATACGGGTATGGGGCTAGAGAGGGTGCAGGCTTTGTTAGAGGGGGTGCAAAATAACTTTGACTCTTCTTTATTTAAGCCTTTGATGACACGCATTGAAGAGGTGTTTGATCTGCCCTATGCTGAGCATAAAGAGTCCTTTAGGGTTTTAGCCGACCATGCTAGAAGTGTAGCTTTTTTATTGGCAATGGGTGTGTATTTTAGCAATACGGGGCGGGGCTATGTATTGCGCCGTATTTTGCGCCGTGCGTTAAGACATGGCTACTTATTAGAACATGCTAAGGGACGCGAACTTAAAGACCCTTTCTTTTATAAGATTTTGGGCAGTCTTTGCCTTTTGATGTCAGATTATCCGATCTTATTGGAACATAAACAAAGTTTAGAAGCCGAGTGTCGTGCTGAAGAAGAGCTATTTTTGAACACTTTGACTAAAGGCATGCACCTTTTTGAAACGGCGTTAAGCGAATGCAATGGAATTTTTAGTGGAGCAGTGGCCTTTAAACTCTATGATACCTATGGTTTCCCCTTAGATTTGACAATGGATATGTTGCGTGAGAAAAATATAGAAGTCGATTTGGCCGGCTATGAGGCATGCATGCAAGAACAAAGACAACGCTCGCAGTTTAAACAGAGCGATACAAAGGACGCTTTAAAATCTTTAGATTTAAGTACTTTAGATCCTAATGTCTTTGAGGGCTATACTCACGAAAATCTGCAAACTCGTGTACAGGCTCTTTACGCTCTCAATGTGCAGGGGAAGATGGTGTCTGTAGAATTTGTAAAAGAGGGAGAGGCCTATGTGGTACTAGAAAAAACCCCTTTTTATCCTCAAGGAGGGGGGCCTGTTGGAGATAAAGGCGTGTTGTTAGATAATCATAACAAGCCAGTTGCAAAGGTTTTGGACACACAAAAAATGGGTCTTGTAAATGTTAGCTTGATAGAGTGCATAGAGGCACTTAAGGTGGGGCAAGTTGTTAATGCTAAGGTGCATGATCGTGCTGAGATTGCTAAACACCATAGTGCTACTCATCTATTACATCTTGCTCTTAAAGAGGTTTTAAGTAGGGTTGCACAGGCAGAAAAACGAGAGGTGCAAATCCAGCAAAAGGGTAGCCACATAGAGGCCGATCGCTTGCGTTTTGATTTTAGTTTTTATCGTGCTTTGAGCGAATTGGAGTTAACCGATGTGGAAGATTTCGTTAATGCACAGATTGCTCAAGGTGCGCGCACGAATGTCCAAAATTTGGATACTATACAGGCCAAAGCATGTGGTGCTGTGATGCTTTTTGAGGACAAATACCTAGAAGAGGTGCGGGTTGTCCAGATTGCCGATAGCCTAGAGGCATGCGGGGGTGTACATGTGGCTGATAGCGCACATATTGGAGGTTTTGCCATCACAAAGAGCTCTAGTGTAAGTGCGGGAGTTAGGCGCATTGAGGCGGTGTGTGGAAAAGCCTATTACAACTTTATTGCTACGGAACGACGGATTCTTAAAGAGGCACGCCAAAGACTCAAGACTCAAGACATTCTTAAAGCCTTAGACAGCAAGCAAACCGCCGGTGCGATCAAAAAAAGTTGTCTGCATTTGGTGCGTTGGCATCCTATCGCCAATAAGCAACTGGCCATTTTAAGAGCTCAAAAAGAGGATATTAAGGAGTTTTTTAGCCTAGTAGATACTCATAAGAAACAACAAAAACCTCTCGTTGCGGTGTTTCTCCACCACAATACTCAAAAGCAGTCTTTAGAAGTTTCCTTAAAGTCTGTGGGTGGGGATGATATGCTTGCCCTATTAGCTCTTTTAAGAAGCGCGTTAGAAACTTTGGAATATGGTCTTAAAGGTGGTGGCAAAAAAGATTTTGTCTCGATTGTCGTAACTCATAAACAAGGTTTGGAGCTTGAAGCTGTCGAGAAGATTGAAGCAATTCTTAAAGAAAAAATTTTAGAGGCAATGGCACGCTAATGCATACTAACACTCTTTTTTTAATGCTTTTTGTTTCGTTAATTTTAGGTTTAGTAGGGCTACTTATTTTCCTTTGGGGTTTAAGAAGTAAACAATTCAATGATGAAACAAAGATGCTAGAAGTCTTGCTCTATGATAGCCCTAGCGATCTGAATACGGCCAAGCAAGAAGAGCTTAAGTCTAAGAAGAAAGGATAGTATGAGCGATTTATACGATGTTGTGGTGATAGGAGCAGGGCCTAGTGGGATTGCCAGCGCGGTAGAATGCAAGCTCAATGGGATTGCAAAGGTGCTTTTATGTGAAAAAGAGGCGCAGAGTTGCGGGATGATTCGCAAGTATTACAAAGCACATAAACGAGTGGACAAAGATTACCGCAAGCAGGTGGTGGACATTAAGGGGCATATTCCCTTTGGCGACACGGACAAAGAAGGCGCGCTAGAAGTGATGGAAAAGGCTTTGATAGAACATGGTGTTGAGGTACTCTACCAGATGGGTATTGAGAATGTGGTCAAAAAAGACACGCATTTTGAGGTCATGAGCGGTTCTAATCAAGTATTCAAGACTAAAAGCGTGGTGGTCGCCATTGGGAAAATGGGACAGCCTAACCGCCCCTCTTATCCCATTCCTGTAGAGGTGATGCGTCAAGTGGTCTATAGTATTAATGACTGCAAAGAAAAAGAAGATGTGTTGGTTGTGGGTGGGGGTAATTCGGCGGTGGAATACGCCATCGCCCTAGCCAACACTAATAACACCACACTTAATTACCGCCAAAGCACCTTTAGTCGCGTGAATGAGGAGAATTTAAGTGCCTTAGAGGAAGCCTTTGAGCGCAATTTGGGGCAAAAATTGGGGGTGGACATTGAGGGGTTAAGTGGGGCAGATGGCAAAGTACAGGTGCATTTTAAGGACGGCACGCATGAACTTTACGATCGCGTCCTCTTTGCGATTGGGGGTTCTACCCCTTTAGAGTTTTTGAAAAAATGCAAGGTGGCTTTGAGCCAGAGCAATTTACCCTTAGTGAGCCCTGAACATGAAAGCAGTATTGCTAATCTCTACATTGTGGGCGATATTGTCTACAAATCCGGAGCGAGCATTGGGATTGGTTTGAACGCGGGCTTTGAAGTGGCTCGAGCGATCAAAGATCGACTCTAAGTGAGAATTCTCTTTTATCTTTGCGCTTTATGGGTGTTGTTTGTACCCCTACAGGCCCAACCCACACAGAAAGGAAAATCCATGCAACTCTTTAAAGTGTTTGTACACACCAACGATCAAGGCTTCCTAGACCTCAAGTTTGGAGGCAACGCGCCCGCGCAGTTTTTAGATCATGGACTACCCAAGCGATCTCCAGAAATTAGCTGGGAAGCTGTACCCGGAGCTAAAAGTTATGCCTTAGAAATTGTGGATGATGATGCTGCTCCGGTGGTAGGCAAGTCCTTTATCCACTGGGTAGTGGGCAATATCAAGGGCACAAAATTAGCAGAAAACGCCTCTCTAGAAAACAAACATATCGCTCAAGGGGTCAACTCGCTCACAGAGGGCTATTTACGCTCTTCTTTAAGCCCTGAGGAAAAACACACCTCTAACTTGGCCAATAGTACTTATATTGGTCCTATGCCTCCCAATGCTGATCATCACTACCTTATTCAGGTTTATGCGCTGGATATAGAGCATGTAAATTTGAAAGTTCCCTTTTTTATTAGCGACCTGCATGATGCGATCAGAGGGCATATTTTGGGCTTGGGGCGTGTGGAATTCAAATACCCCAAAATGGCGCGCTAATAGAGTTTTAAACTTAGGCATGCTAGATTTAGGGTTTTATTTGAACTCTGCGTAAAGGCTTTAGTATGCAAGATTGTGTGCTAGAGATGGACATTCATGCCATCGCTCAGATTCTCCCCCATCGTTACCCCTTTTTGTTGGTGGATCGCGTGGTGAGCTTGCAAACCTACAAACAGGTGCACGCTTACAAGAACATCACCTTCAATGAAGAGGTGTTTATGGGGCATTTCCCTAGCAAGCCCATTTATCCCGGTGTGCTCATTGTAGAGGGCATGGCGCAGGCAGGTGGCCTCTTGGCTTTTGTGAGCCTTTTTGGCGTAGACCCAGAGGTGGCGCGCACCAAGCTGGTCTATTTTATGACCATCGATCGGGTGAAATTTAGAAATCCCGTAACCCCGGGGGATCAGCTCCACTACCACTTAGAAGTGCTCAAGCATAAGGGTATGATTTGGCAGGTGGGCGGTACGGCTAGGGTGAATGACAAAATCATGGCAGAAGCAGAGCTAAAGGCCATGATTGTAGACAAAGAGAGTGGTAAGAGAGGGGAAGGAGAGTAGCCATGATTGCAAATACGGCCATCATTGATCCCAAAGCTCGTATCGCCCCAAGTGTGCGTATTGGGCATTTTTGTGTGATCGGGCCAAATGTAATCTTGGAAGAAGGCGTGGAACTTTATAATGGTGTTACAATTTTGGGCCACACGACTATTAAGAAGAACACCACCATTTTTCCCTGCGCCACTTTGGGCACCATTCCCCAGGATCTCAAATACCATGGGGAATCTAACCAACTCATCATCGGGGAGCGCAACCTCATTCGGGAATACTGCATGATCAACCCGGGCACGGAGGGCGGGGGTGGGGTTACGCGTATTGGCGATGATAATTTGCTTATGGCCTATGTGCATGTCGCTCATGATTGTCAGATTGGCAATCATTGTATTTTGGCTAATAGTGTAACTTTAGCTGGACATATTGAAGTGGGGGATTTTGTCAATATTGGCGGGGTTACCGCCATTCACCAATTTGTGCGCATCGCTAAGGGGTGCATGGTGGCTGGAGCAAGTGCTTTAGGTAAGGATGTGCCCCCCTATTGCATTGTAGAGGGGAATCGTGCTTTTATCAAGGGGATCAATCGCCATCGCATGCGCAAACTCTTACAAGGGGGCGAAATTGATTTTATCAGCACGCTTTACAAACAGCTTTTTGATTGTAAAGACTCTTCGATCCGCGATAACGCCACCAAGTTACTTGAGACATACGCCAACAATCCCCATGCTCAAGAAATCTGTGGTTTCATTTTAGAAAGCGAGCGGGGTGTGGCATTTAAAGCCGCACACCTGATTCAGGAGGATGCATGAATACCCGTTATTGTAGTTTTTGCAATAAGCCTGAGAGCACTTTAAGTTACCAGCGTCGCCTCATTTTTTCTTCGCGCAAGTCAGGTAAAGATACTCATATTTGCGAGTATTGCATTGAGTACCTTTACAAAGAGCTTCATGCAGACCTGCACCCTAATGCTTTAGATTTCCAACGCCTAGAACGCATTGAAAACTCTCTGCCTCAGGCTAGCAAATCTTCGGATACTCTTGTTCCTTCGCCCAATGTGCTTAAAGAAATTCTTGATAATTATGTCGTGGGTCAAGAGGAGGCAAAAAGGGTTTTTAGCGTGGCTGTCTATAACCACTATAAAAGACTCAATCATCAGGAGAAGCAAAAGCAACGCCCAAGAATAACAAGCTCTGAAAGCCAATCACTTGAAGATGTAGAGATTTCCAAATCAAATATTTTATTGGTTGGTCCTACAGGAAGTGGAAAAACCCTCATGGCGCAAACTCTGGCGCGCTTTTTAAATATCCCCATTGCTATTAGCGATGCGACCAGTCTTACAGAGGCGGGCTATGTGGGTGAAGATGTAGAAAATATCCTCACGCGTCTTTTACAGGCCAGCGATGGAGATGTAGAGCGCGCTCAAAGAGGCATTGTCTTTATTGATGAGATCGATAAAATCGCGCGCCTTTCAGAAAACCGCTCTATCACGCGCGATGTCTCTGGAGAGGGTGTACAGCAGGCTCTGCTGAAGATCATTGAGGGCAGTGTGGTGAATGTCAGCCCTAAAGGCGGGCGCAAACATCCCAATGAAAACTTTGTGCAGATTGACACGACCAATATTTTATTCATCTGCGGAGGGGCGTTTGATGGGATTGTGGACATCATCAAGAGACGCATTAATAGCAATGTGTTAGGTTTTGGTAATGAGAAAAAGACCAAAGAACAATTAGAAGACATTTTGCACTTGGTAGGTCCTGAGGATCTGATTAACTATGGGTTGATTCCGGAGCTTATCGGCCGTTTGCCCGTGATCTCGACCCTCAAACCCATCTCTAAGGAAGCGATGGTAGATATTTTGCTCAAACCTAAGAACGCCCTTATCAAACAATACCAGCAACTTTTCAAGATGGATGATGTGGATTTGGTATTTGAACCAGAAGCCATCGAAGAGATCGCCAATCAAGCTATTAAGCGCAAAGTAGGGGCACGGGGCTTACGATCCATTATTGAGAGTTTTAGCTTAGATGTGATGTTTGATCTGCCTAGCTTAAAAGATTACCAAGTGGTCATCACCAAAGGTTGTGTTCTGCAGACCGAAAAACCTCTTTACATCAAAAAAAATAAAACCCTCCCCATGCCATCTTAAGAGAAAGAAGTCTATGATCCTCAATAAACTAATTGGTGTTTTTTCGCATGATGTCGCCATTGATTTGGGCACAGCCAATACTGTGGTTTCTGTCAAAGGGCAGGGCATTATTATCAATGAACCTTCCATTGTAGCCGTTAAACTTAACAAATACGATCGCATGGAAGAAATTTTAGCCGTGGGTAGCGAAGCTAAAGAGATGATTGGCAAAACCCCCGCTGGGGTGCAAGCCATCCGCCCCATGAAAGATGGAGTGATCGCCGATTTTGAGATCACTGAGAAGATGATTCGCTACTTTATTGAAAAAGCCCACCAACGAAAAGCCTTGATTCGTCCGCGCATTATGGTTTGTGTGCCCTATGGCCTCACTAGCGTAGAGCGTAAGGCAGTTAAAGAAAGTGCTATGAGCGCGGGTGCGCGTGAAGTGTTCTTGATTGAAGAGCCTATGGCAGCAGCTATTGGAGCAGGCTTGCCCGTTAAAGACCCACAGGGGAGCTTGATTGTGGACATTGGAGGAGGCACAACTGAAATTGGGGTTATCAGCTTAGGGGGGCTGGTGGTGAGCAAGAGTATCCGTGTGGCAGGCAATAAACTCGATGCCAGTATTGTAGATTATGTGCGCAAAACCTATAACTTGCAAATTGGAGAGCGCACGGGTGAAGAGATTAAAATTGCCATCGGATCGGCTATTGAACTTAACCCGCCCTTAACAATGGAAGTGAGCGGACGCGATCAGGTCAGTGGAATTTTAAATACCATTACTCTTAGTAGCGAAGATGTACGCGAGGCGATCAAAGAGCAAATTAGAGAAATCAGCAACGCGCTCAAAGCGGTTTTAGAGGAAGTCAAACCAGATTTAGCTGGGGATATTGTAGAAAATGGCGTGGTGCTCACGGGTGGAGGCGCGCTCATTAGGGGATTAGATAAATATTTGAGCAACATTGTTAAATTGCCCGTTTTTGTGGGCGAAGAGCCTCTTTTAGCTGTAGCGCGGGGCACGAGTCGTGCCATTGAGGATTTGGATCTCTTAAGTAGTTTGGGAGATTTGTAGACATCCGTGCTCCACAAGCGCACCATACTTATTTTGGTCCTTATTGCTTGTGTATTTTGGGTACTTAATATTCGAGGGTCTAGTAGCTTTTTAAGCGACAAAATTAAAATAGGGTTTTCGCAATTGCGTGAGGCGATTGCCAACGCCTACCAAAGACATTTTGATCAGGCCGCTACCATTGCCAAATACCAAGCTCAATTAGAAGCTTATCGGCGTTTACAATTTTCCTATGCCGATCTCAATGTGCGTAATCAAGCGCTCGCCCTAGAAGTCCATGATCTCTCCCATTTAGAGCATATTTCGCCCTCTACAAACGCTCCAGATGCGATGCAAACTTTAGCCACTCTTGCCCCGCCCACTTGTGCGTCTGAAAAAGACAATATGTCTTTGTACCAAAAGCCCCATTTTCTTCTCACCCGTGTTTATGGTTTTGCGCAGCTCAATAACCCCTATGAGATATTCCTAGATGTGCAAGGCACTTACCCGCGCGATCAAATTTTTGGCATGGTGGCTTTTGGACGCGCCATAGGGATTGCCATTCGGAGAAATGGGCGTTTTATAGGGCTTTTACATGGGGATGCGCAGGCAAGCTATAGTGTGGCGATCAAGAGTGGAGAGAAGGTTTACTACGGCTTTATTACCAATCAAAATTTTAAAACCTATGTAGATTTCTTGCCTGCTTATGCACCCATTAAAGCGGGAGACATAGTGGTTACAAGTGGGCTTGATGGTATCTTTAGTGCGGGGATTTTTGTAGGCAAGGTGGCGCAAGTTACCAACCATTACACCTACAAAAAAGCCCTCTTGCAACTTGAACACCTAGATCGCATGCTTTTTTATACCACTCTTGTAGTTTTACCGCCCCCGCCTTCCAGCCCACAAATTTAAAATTATCATGAAAGCGGCTTAGTCTATGACATATTTGGGTCGTTCGAGAATCTTTGATTCTAGCTCTATTAACCAATTCTTCAACAAATAATACTAATAATTCAAACATAGTATTCAAAGGAACTCTATGCTCAAACAGCTTTTCCTAGTTGGCTTATTTGTTGCACAGGTTTTCGCTGCCACGCCTAAAGATACTATTGTGATCGGCATTGAAAATGAAACGACCCGTATCAACCCTCTTTTTGATGAAGACCATGACAGCGCGCTAGATTTTGTCTTTAGCGGACTCACGCGTTTCAGTGCGGATATGAAAATTGAGCCGGATTTGGCTAAAAGTTGGGAGGTCAGCCCAGATGGCTTAACTTGGACTTTTCATTTAAGAAAAGATGTTCTCTGGCATGATGGGCAAAAATTTAGCGCGCAAGATGTGAAATTCACCATTGAGCAGGCTTTAAACACCAAGCTCAACGCCCCCGCGCGCGCAAGTTTTGAAGAGATTAAGAGCGTAGACATCTTAGACCCCTACACACTAAAGATTACCCTTAAAACCCCCTTTCCTCCGCTTTTAGACGCGCTCAGCATTGGCATGTTGCCCAAACACCTTTTAGAGGGGAAAGACTTAAACACAGACTCTTATAACCAACACCCCATTGGCACAGGTCCTTTTAAATTTTTCAAGTGGCAAAAGGGAAGCTATATTAGCTTTGTGGCTAATGAGCATTTTTATAGGGGTAAACCCAAAACCAAAAAGATGATTTTAAAAATCGTGCCCGATTACAATGTGCGCACTTATGAGATTAAAAATGGCGCGCTGGATGTCGCTTTGGTTGAGCCCAATCTGCTTAAGGGCTTAGAACATGATCCCCACATTAAAATTATGGACATGAAGAGTGCGGATTACCGGGCTTTGATGTTTAATTTTCATAACGACCTCTTGAAATCTTTGGCAATCAGACAAGCCATTAATTACGCCATCGATCGCCACCTCATCGCTCAAAAGATTTTGCACGGCTATGGTTTTGTAGCCAATAACCCTATTCAGGTCAGTTGGGCTAATGATAAAAACGCCAAAGCCTACCCCTATGACCCCAAGAAAGCCCAAGAGATTTTAACCAAAGATGGGTGGAAGTTGCAGGGTAAACTCTTGTATAAGAATGGTAAGCCTTTAGAGTTTGATATTTACGCTTTTAATAGCGACCCGCTCCGAGTTGCCCTAGCTAAAATATTGCAAAGCGAGCTAGCTAAAATTGGCATTAAAGCCAATGCCATCATCAAAAATCATGGCGCATTTGAAATTGATAAAGTAGATAGCTTCATCATCGGCTGGGGTAGCCCTTTGGATCCGGATGTGCAAACTTACCGAGTGTTTAGCTCTAAAATGGATGCGAGCACTAATGAAAATGGCTGGAATTACAACCACTACCATGATAAAGCTGTAGACGAAGCCTTGCTAAAGGCGCGCACCACCGATCAAAACTCTAAGCGCAAGTTTTGGTATGCTAAATTCATTCAGGCTTTGCACAATAATCCCCCCTTTGCCTTCCTTGTTTATTTGCGCTATCCGCTAGCTTATCGGAGCAATGTCCATGGCCTAAAATCTACAATCTTGGGTCATCACGGCGCGCGCTTTACTTATGATGTCGCCACATGGAGCAAAGATTAGTTTCTTTATTCTTAAAAGGGTGGCTGGGGTATTTTTACTCCTAGGGGTTTTTAGTTTTGTGATCTTTGTAATGCTAGATTTTTCTAGTGGGAGCGTGGTTTCTGGAGTCTATGGAGATAGCATTCAGGCAGCTAATCCTCTCATCAAAGAGCGTATGCTAGCTAATCTAGGCTTGGATCGCCCTCTCTTAGTGCGCTATGTAGAATGGTTATGGCGGGCTGTGCATGGGGATTTGGGCGTGAGCTTGGCTAGTGGGGAGAGGGTTGCTGATATTCTCAAAGATCGCCTGCCCTACACTCTTATTTTAGGGCTGACAAGTTTTATATTGAGCTTTATTTTAGCGATTTTATTAGGGAGCTTGAGCGCGTTTTTTAAAGATTCTCTGTGGGACAAAGCGATCATGTTTGCCACTTTGGGTTTTTTTAGCATCCCTAGTTTTTGGCTAGGCTTGATGGCTATTATGATCTTTAGCGTGTTGTTGGGCTTTTTTCCTAGCTCAGGGGTCTATGAGTTAGGAGCAGAGCCAAGTTTGGGCGATTTAGTGCATCATATGGTGCTCCCTGTAGCCGTGCTCACTCTCTCGCACCTAGCCATTTACACCCGTTTAGTGCGCTCAGTGGTGCTAGACACCCTCAAAGAGCCCTTTATTACCAGCTATCGCTCATGGGGGGTGAGTGAGGGCAATATCATTCAATTAGTCTTGCGCTACTCTCTACTGCCCATTGTGAGCTATTTTGGGAGCAATGTGGCTGGGATTTTGGGGGGCACTTATGTAGTAGAGAGCGTGTTTTCTATCGGTGGGCTGGGCAGCACCACTATTAGTGCCCTATTGAGCAAAGATTACCCCCTAGCTCTAAGTATCATTTTGCTAAGCACTTTTGTAGTTGTGATTTTTAATCTCTTTGTGGAAGTGGTGGCAAAAATCTTAAATCCAAGATGGCGCGCTTGAAAAAGATCATTCTCTATGCTCTTTTGGTGCTTGCTGTGTTTATCTTATTGCCCCTTTGTGCCCCCTTTGATCCTGCGCAGGTCAATTTAGACATGCTCAAACTACCCCCAAACACTACTCACCTCTTGGGCACAGATTTTTTAGGTAGGGACGAGTTTTCCAGACTTTTATTTGGTCTGAGAAATTCAATTTTAATCGGGCTTTTAAGCGGACTACTCGCGTTATTGATCGCCTTTATATTTGTGTTCACTACTCTCAATGCCCCCAAATGGGCGCGGGGGGTTTTATTGCGCTGTTTAGATGGCTTTTTGTCCCTACCAAATTTATTACTCATCTTGCTTTTCAGTGCCTTTAGCGCGCATGGCTTTAGCATTCTAGCTTTAAGCGGGCTTTTGGCGTTGTTTTTGTGGGGCAATATGGCAAAAGTGCTCTATGATATCTTTGCCAATATCAGCACCTGCGAGTTTGTGCTAAATGAAAGGGGACTAGGGGCGGGGCGTTTTGCGCTCATGTTTTCTGAAATGTTGCCCGTGGCTAAGGCTAGCGTGTTTGTGCTCTTTGTGAATACATGCGCGCATGCGATTAGCGCAGAAGCACTTTTGAGTTTTTTTGGCTTAGGGCTTAGGGTGGGGGAGGCGAGTTTGGGCAATATGCTAAATGAAGCCTCTGCAGCAATTTTTACGGGGGTGTGGTGGCTGGTGTTGGTTCCGGGTTTGGCGGTTTTTAGCGTGGTGTTTGTCTTGTCTTGGGCAGGCGATTGGGTGAGTGAGCATGATTAAAGTTGAACATTTACAAGTGAGCACCCCTAAAGGGGCTATTTTGCAAGGGGTGAGCTTTTGCACATCTGAGCATTTAGCCATTTTGGGGAGTAGTGGAAGTGGTAAAAGCACGCTGTGTAAGGCAATTTGTGGCATTTTGCCCCCTCACTTCAAACTTAGCTACACAAAACTAGAAACAGATGCACGCGCGGGTTATGTGTTTCAGGATTGTATCAGTTGCTTTTTTCCCTATCTTAAAATTAAGGACACCTTTAAGATGGTGCTAAAAGATAAGCTAGAAAAGGCGTTTGGGATCTTTGAGCGTCTGAGTGTCCCTGCTAAAGTGTGGCAACTCTACCCCTATGAGCTTAGTCGTGGCATGGCTAGTCGTGTGCAAATTGCGCTCAATTTAGCCCTAGAGGTGCAAATCCTCTTGCTAGATGAGGTAACAAGCTCGCTAGATAGTGCCAATACAAATAGTGTTATAGAATTACTGCTAGGATTAAATGCCCAAAGAGTGGTGATCACCCATGATGAAGAAGTGGCTTTCAAACTTTGCCAAGAGGTGTTGGTGCTAGAAAGTGGGCAGATGGCTTATTTTGGGTCTAAGAAAGAGTATTTTGGATGAGCTTGCAGGTAGTGGGGTTACAAAAGAGTTATGGGGAGGAGCGCATTCTGCAAGATATTTATTTGGAAATTCGCAAAGGGGAGGCTGTGGCGTTGATGGGGGCTAGTGGGAGTGGCAAGAGCACTTTAGTTAAATGTATCGCCCGCCTTGAGTCTTTTAATGGGGGGCAGATTTTATACCAAAATGAGGATGTTCTTACAATCCCGCACAAACGATTCAGACAAACAATTCAATATGTGTTTCAAGATCAATTCAACGCTCTAAATCCAGCTAAACGCGTGAGTGCGCTCTTAAGCAGTGTGTGCCAGCGTTTTAAAAGCCATGATCTTTTAGAAACGATTTTACAGCACGCTAGACTCAAACCCGCCCTTTTAAGCTCTTTTCCCAGAGAACTTAGTGGGGGAGAGAGGCAAAGATTAGGGATCGCGCGCGCCATGCTCACCCAAGCTCCTATTTTGCTCTTAGATGAAGTTACCAGTGCCTTAGATAAACGCCTAAAATACGAAATCATGGATGTGCTCATGGATTATCAAAAAAGTTTCAACACCACTATCATCTGCATCACCCATGATGGTCCTATTGCTCAAAAGTATTTCAAACGCCACTTGATCCTAAAAAAGGGGAGATTAGTGGAGTGAGCCTAATAACCTTTTAAACTCTCTTATAGTCAATATCCTACGAAAGATTGGCATGCCTAAAACTTCTTATTATTGGCTTCATCTAAGATGTTTTGAGCGATGCGCTGGACATTCTGACTAATGGCGGAGGAAGTTTGGGCTATTTGGGTGTTGTGTGCCATCGTTTCCTCTAAAGATTCCATCGCCATGTTGATTTGGGTGATGTTTTCTGCCTGCTCCTCGATCATGAAGGCGGTTTGATTAATGGACTGGGTGAGCGCGGAGGTATTAGCCTCAATCTCTCTTAAAGACTTTTGGGTGCGCTCGGCAAGTTTTCTCACTTCATCGGCGACTACCATAAATCCACGCCCATGTTCGCCCGCGCGTGCGGCCTCAATGGCAGCATTTAGGGCTAGCAGACCGATCTGTTCGGCAATTTCATTGATAATAATCACAATGTGGGAAATACCCTCAGACTGCTCGATCATCTCTTGACTCTTGATATTCACATTTTGCATCGACTCTGTGATTTTTTCTAATGCGCTGGCTGTCTGCTCTAAAGACTCCATCTGTTGTTTAGAGGCATCTTGGAGGCGAGAAGTGCTTTCATTAAGAGAGTTGGTTTCTTGATGGAGGGCATGCGCGACATCTAGGGAGTGCTGGAGGGAGTTCACTATGCTCTTTTGCAAAGTGTTAATATTGTTGGCCAGCTGTAAAAAACCACCCTGTAAATTGGAGGTGTCCATATTACCTCTAAAGTCATTGCATGAGTAGGTTTCAATGGTGTTAGAAATATTGCGGAAAATCATGCTCAAGAAGTTAGAAAAATCGTTGAGGTTGGTCCCTAAATGCTGGAGCTCGGGGTTGATTGCATGGGTGCGGATATTCTTAGTGAAATCCCCCGTGCGCGCCCCATTTAAAACCACTAACGCTTCTTTAGAGAGGGCTTGATCGGCTTGGAGATGTCCTAGTGCTTCTTGGATATTATGGTTGAGCGCGCGTGCCATCTCGCCTAACTCGTCTTTAGAGCGTAGAGAGATCACTTTGGGGACCTCTTGATTTTCGTAATTTACAAAGGCAAAAAATCTTTAAGTCCTCCGTTGAGAGCGCGAATATTTCCGGTGATCTTATGATAAAAGAGGTAATATGAAGGCACGACCACCATCAGCAAAAAAGTCAAAATAACCAGGACATAGAAGTAAAATTTTTGGCTGAGATCGTGTTTAATATCAGAGGTGATCGCGTGGGTACGCTGTTGCACATTGTCCATATACACCCCTGTTCCAATCCACAAATTGGACACTCCTTCAATTTTTTGTGCATAAGAAATCTTTTGCATAGGCGAGTGCCCCCATCTGGAAGAGGCTTGGGCGCGATGTAGTAGACAAATTTACCTCCCGCCATAGCCGCATTATAGAGATCTTTAATGTAGTACACCCCATTTTTATCCTGAAAATTTTCCATACTCGTGCCCACATGGAACTTAGGGTTGCCAGTAGAAATAGTGGTGTAGGTTTCATAGGCAAAGAAATAACTCGATCGGTCATTTTCAAAACGGAAACCTTTAAGTAGATTGTCAACTATGCGCTTTTTGGCCTCTGGGGTGGACACATTTTTGAGCGCGCTAGAGATGACAAAGCTCATCGCGTCTACGGATAGTTTGAGTTTTTCGCCCAGCATTACGCCCAGATCTGTGCTGACTAATTGGTCCACACGCTTGACAGATTCCCTATTGTTGTATGCAAAGAGTGAGAGAGTAACCGCCATCAGCAAAATGGTAAGCATCCATAACGCGACAATCTGCTTGCCTAGCGAAAAAGAAGTGGTGTTTCCTGTTGTCTTCTTGATGGAAGGAATATTTTTATTTTGTAGCATCAAATCCCCCAATCTTATGCTGTTCCTTTGAGTTGTTGGAGCGACCGAAATTGCTTAGAACAACACTGGGGGGGGGGGGGGGGAGATAATGGAAAAGGTGTCCTTAATACACATAGCCAACTCCCCAAACTAGAATTACTAAAAAAAACGATAGACTAAGATTTCTTTGATTCTGTTTAAAATTCTTTTTCTTAAAAGGGTTTGCAAATCGACACCTGTACAGTTTTCAAGCCAAAGTAGGGAGAGTGCAAAATTTACAATCTCTGTAAATCACCAATCTGATTTACACTTTGCCTAAAAAAATGATTTTTTCTCTTTAAAAAAGTCTTAATAGTTTTGTAGCACAATTTGGCATATCCACTTAAAATCCCACTTTCGACTTTGGGATTTTGCATTGATCTTAAAATATGCGACGGGGATGTTGTCAAAAAAGTTGAACCTCTAAAAAGTCCTTAAATGTCCTTTTTAAGGTGCTCTAGATTCTCAACAACAGTAAAAAAATCGTGACCTTTACAATACGATTTTGTACCCGAATAGAGCAGAGAGTGGACAGGACGTTTTGACAACACATCATGTGGGCTCCATCCCAACAGCTCCCTTAATATGGCCGTGGTTTAAAATCCTCTTGGGGATCGCATTAAATTTAGCCACCAATTCCAAAAAGCGATCTATAGCTTCTTCTAAAGAAGCTATAGACTTCTTGAACTCAGCATCACCATGATATAAGCCTAATTTTTTTGTATGCAAGACATCTCTTGCATACTTCTAGATTGTTATCAGGTTGTTCCCAATCTGCGCAATTTATGCCAAAGTAAAGTCCCTCATCATATTTGAGCTGCTCATGTCCACGCCAGAAACAAATACGAAACCTCTTTTTAGCACTCGGAATTGACTTTTTAGAGTAATTAACAAACCCTTTCCCCAAAATATCTTGGCGTGTAATGACCATTCCCGGGGTTCCAGACAAGTTTCCTATGCCCAGAGTAACACGGCACACATAACCCCACTTGGCTAAAAATACATTCAAATCCCCTTGAAGTCTGCGATACTTGGGAAGCTTGGGGTTTTCCCCCTTTTCTCTCCCCTCCTTTAGTGCCTTGTCTACTAACTCTACAAGCCCCCCAAGAATCCCTGAAACGCCTTTCTTTGCCCAGTATTCCAAGTCACTTCTAACATCATCTACCTCTTAATGCTATTTTAACAATTTGCATTATAGGCTAAACTTTTTAATAGGAGAAAATGATGATCATCGCCACAACGACACAGATAATAGGTTCTACCCCCATTTTTAAATTCACTAGCCAGCATTACCCTATCTTAAAGGATTCGGTGATCTATGCCAAATTGGAGTATTTAAACCCGGGAGGGAGCATTAAAGACCGCTTAGGCCAATACCTCATAGAGGAGGGGCTTAAAACGGGCAAAATCACCCCCCAGACAACCATTATTGAGCCCACGGCGGGCAATACGGGCATTGCCCTAGCTTTAGTCGCCCTAGAGCACCGCCTAAAGACTATTTTTGTTGTCCCGGAAAAATTTAGCCTAGAAAAGCAGCAAATCATGCGCGCTTTGGGCGCAGAAGTGATCAACACGCCCACTGATCAAGGCATTAAGGGCGCAATCGCCAAGAGCAAGGAGTTAGCCCAGAATATCCCTAATAGCTACCTGCCCCTGCAATTTGAAAACCCGCTCAACCCCCAAACCTATTACCACACCCTAGGGCCAGAGATTATCCAAGAGCTGGGCACTCAGATTACTAGCTTTGTAGCCGGAGTGGGGAGTGGGGGCACCTTTGTAGGTGTGGCTAAATATCTCAAAGAAAAAATCCCCTCTTTACGCCTGATTGGGGTAGAACCAGAGGGTTCGATTTTAAATGGGGGAGAGCCCGGACCCCATGAGATTGAGGGCATTGGGGTGGAGTTCATCCCCCCATTTTTTGCAGACTTAGAGATTGACGGCTTTGAAACCATCACGGATCAAGAGGGGTTTGATTGCACGAGAGAGTTGGCTAGAAAAAGTGGCTTATTAGTGGGGAGCTCTAGTGGGGCAGCGTTTGTGGCAGCACTGCGTGAGGCGCAACGCCTCCCAAAGGGAAGCGTGGTTTTGACAATCTTCCCGGACATGGCGGATCGTTATCTCTCTAAGGGTATTTATTGATGAAAAAAGGAAATCACATGCGTATGCAAACAAAACTTATTCATGGGGGGATCAGTGAGGATGGCACAACGGGCGCGGTGAGCGTGCCCATTTATCAGACTTCTACTTACCGCCAAGAGGGAGTGGGGCGACCTAAGGGTTATGAATACTCGCGCTCAGGCAACCCCACGCGCTTTGCCCTCGAGGAACTCATCGCAGATTTAGAGGGTGGGGTGAAGGGTTTTGCCTTTGCCTCTGGATTAGCGGGCATCCATGCCGTGTTTTCTCTCTTGCAACAAGGCGATCATGTGTTATTGGGCGATGATATTTACGGAGGGACTTTCCGCCTCTTTGATAAGGTGCTCACTAAGGGCGGGCTTACTTATAGCATTATAGACACCAGCGACTCCACTCAAATAGAAAAGGCGATTCAACCCAACACTAAAGCCCTATATTTGGAAACCCCCAGCAACCCCCTGCTCAAAATCACCGATCTCAAACTCTGTAGCAGCATCGCCAAAGCGCATAACTTGCTGACTATTGTAGATAATACCTTTGCGACCCCCTATTGCCAAAACCCTTTATTGCTAGGCACGGATATTGTGGTGCATAGTGGCACCAAATACTTAGGCGGACATAGCGATGTGGTCGCTGGACTGGTTACTACCAACAACGAGGCACTGGCTGAGCAGATCGCTTTTTTTCAAAACGCCATTGGGGGGGTGTTAGGACCTTGGGATAGTTGGTTATTACAAAGGGGCATTAAAACTCTCGCTTTACGCATGCAAGCCCATCAAAAAAACGCCCTGAGTGTGGCTGAGTTTCTAAGCGCACACCCCAAAGTGCAAAAAGTCTACTACCCCGGTCTGCCCACCCACCCCAACCACGCACTGGCTAAAGAACAAATGCGCGAGTTTGGCGGAATGCTCTCTTTCACGCTCAAAGAGGATAGCGGAGCGATCCCCTTTGTAGAGGCTCTCAAATTGTTTATCTTAGGCGAGAGTTTGGGCGGGGTGGAGAGCTTGGTAGGTGTCCCGGCATTAATGACCCATGCGAGCATTCCCAAAGAGCAACGCGAGGCTGCAGGGATCAAGGACGGGTTAGTGCGCCTATCAGTAGGCATTGAGGATGGTCAAGATTTATTAGAGGATTTAGAGCAAGCCCTAGCTAAATTAGATTAAAGGAGCAAAACATGAAAATGAATGTAGAGAGTTTCAATTTGGATCACACTAAAGTCAAAGCCCCCTATGTGCGTGTGGCCGATCGCAAGAGAGGAGAATATGGGGATGTAATCGTTAAATACGATGTGCGTTTAAAGCAGCCCAACCAAGAACACATGGACATGCCCGGTCTGCACTCTTTGGAGCACTTGGTCGCCGAGTTGATTCGCAACCACGCTAATTATGTGCTGGATTGGTCGCCTATGGGTTGTCAGACGGGTTTTTACTTGTTAGTGTTAAACCATGACAATTACCAAGAGATTTTAGGACTCTTAGAAAAAACCATGCAAGATGTGCTCAAGGCGACAGAAGTGCCCGCGTGCAATGAAGTCCAATGCGGTTGGGCAGCCAACCACAGCCTAGAGGGCGCACAAGCCCTCGCACGCGCCTTTTTGGCCAAACGGAATGAGTGGTCTGAGGTGGGGGTTTAGGGGGGTGTTGCATTATTAAATGTTAACTTTACTGTTTTGCAGATAGGCTTGCGTGATTGGGTTTTTAGTGTAGCGCATAAGGAGAACAAGACATGGATAAAATGTACAAGCTTGATGGCGTTAAGCCCCCTGCTTGCTGGGAAGACAAACAGTCGTTTAAAATCAATCATGGTTTAGTAGAAATTTTCAAGAAAGCTTGCCAGTCAGGAAAGTTTATGGGAAAAGAATTACAGGAGATGCTATTTCCAAAGGGTAAACAATGCGTTTTTCTCTCCCATGCCCATGATGATTTTAGTAAGGCTTGTTATGTAAAAGCAGTCATTGAGTCGCAGATGTCTCAATATGAGGTGTTCATTGATTCCTTATATTGGCAACATGTACGCAAGGCGCAGGCGAAATTAGAGAAAGAGTATAGGGCAGATAGTGTGGCAGAACACTTACATGCTATGCTTTTTACCGCTTTGGCCCAAATGATTCAGAGTTGTAAATGTTTTATTTTTGTAGAAACTGAAGGCTCTATTACCATGTCTGATGTGCGCGGTAGTAGATATACGCATTCTCCTTGGATTTACTTTGAACTACAAATGGCAAGCCTGTTGCTAAAGCAAAGAAAAATAGGAAGGCTTGATGAAAGTTTTGGGTTAGAAAGTCAGGATTTTAAGCCAATGCCCTGTTATTATGGAGTAGAAGATATTTTGGCGAGTGGGCGCATGACGCCCATCAAGCTAGAGGAACTGCTAAAAAAGCTATCAGGTATCGCCTAGTGGAGTAATTGTCTTGAACGATCGAATTAAAATCCTCGCAGAAGAGGTTAAAAATCTTGAGGAAATTATTAAGAGAATGGCCTCTAATTCCTTAGAGATCAAAAAATGGACTGTGGCGTTAGTGGCTGGAGTGCTTGCTTTAAAAGTAGGGCAGGGAGCTTCTTTTTTAATCGCCTTTATCCCTCTTTGCGCCTTTTGGTATTTAGACGCATTTTATCTAAGATTGGAGAGAATGTTTAGGAAAAAATACACATGGCTTATTAAGTACCGCCTAGAACATGACGATCGTCTTTTTGATGTGGATGTAGAAGAATTTAAGACTCAAGTGGATTCTTGGTTTCAAATTGCCAAAAGCCAAAGTGTTTTGCCCTTTTATGGAGGTATTGGCATCCTCTTGGTGCTTGTGGCGTTCTATCATTGGTGGCTCATTTAGTCGTCTTTAGGGCAGGGGGTTCTCTTTTGCCCGATCGTGCGTTATTTCTTTAAGTCTAGCTAAACAGTCCCGCCACTGCTTTGAACGCCGATTTAAACCCACTCGCCACAGATTTAACCGCACTGCCTACAGCACTGATAGCCGATTTGATCCCGCTCACCACGCTAGAAACAATAGTTTTAGAGGCACTGGCGATCTTTTGCCCCACTGCCGAGCCTGCGATATAGCCTAAAGTTGTGCCTATAAAACCACCCACAGCCATACCAATAGGTCCAAAGATTGCTCCAATCACCATAAGCGCATACTCACCTGCGGCAGCAAAAACAATACCCGCAATTGTGGAGAGGGAGTTTTCATGCAACTTTTCTATCGCCTGCTCGCTGGTGATTTCGCCCTTGCCAAATTGGTAAATCACCTTGAGATGATCGATGGCTAGCGTGCCTAGTGCCACAAAAACATTTTTAGCCCCACACATTTTAGGAAAAACTCCCCTTTCAGCAGCGACCTTAATGGCGGCTGCCATAGCGGTTTTAGCCCCCGTGTCTGCACCGCTAGTAATCGCCCTTTTTGCCATTTCTTGCGCCTTTTGTGGGGTCATTTTTTCTTTAGAAAAAAGATGCGAAAACACATCGATACCTAGAGAAACCACCGCACTAATAGCTCCAGCTTTACCCGCCTCTTTGCCTATACCTCTAGCTAAATCTTTGGCTTGATAATCATTATAATCTTTTTGGGGAATTTCATTCTTTTGTTGGGCTTTTGTTTGTAACTCTTTAGCCTCTGCCTTGCTTAAAGGTTGGCTAGTCGTGCCATCGGGGGCTTCTATTTTGTCCGTAACTTTAAGCCCTTGTTCTTGTAGTTGTGCCTTTTGCTCACTGGGGACTAGCTTTTGTTGCCCCCGATAGTCGCCCTTTTCAAAAAGTTCTTTTGTGCTCTGTGCGTCCTGCCCGTATTTGGATTGGTAGTGGCTAACAATCTTACCCTCTGCGTCTTTTACCACAATATCCACGCCGTTTTTAGTGTATCCGCCCTCAGGTTGCACCATCTCAGCCCGGTAGGGCGAACCCGTGGCTGTAGCGTTCAAATTGAATTGATTAACATGCCATTGCTCGGCAATAAAGCCATCTAAATTAGGGTTTTGACTAATGACATTCTCGTTAGTGAGTAAGACACTTTGCATTTCATAGTTAGCTTGTTGGATCGCCTGATCTAGGTTATTCAGATAGGGCATAGCCTCTTGGGTGGCTAGGTTTTGGGTGGCTCTGTGTATTTCGCTAGCCAGCCATTGCTCTTTGGTGCGCCCATTTTCTAGGGCTTTTTCTAAGGATTTTTGTTTATCCTCATAGATTTTAACTTCTGCCTCTATTTCCTCCCTAATTGCCTTAGCATTACTTTCGGGCAACTCTAAAGCTAACTGCGCCTCAATGCCAGCTAACCCATCCTTTTCTTGTGCCTCTAAGAAACGCCCTAGAATTGCGCTAAAAGCGTGGGCTTGCTCGGGGGTGAAGTCGGGTAAAAGGCTAGGCATGGGGCTTAAAACAAGTTTTGTAGGTTGCATGCCTTAATCCTTTTTGTCGTAGTCAAGGTATATAGGTTTGTGTGCTTTATATTCTTTAGCACTGGAGCTAGCTCCACAGGAAACCACAAGACCCTCTATAGACTGATAAAAACTATCAATGGATTGCACTAAATTTAGCATGCTAGAGATATCGCTAAGTTCGCCCGCATCGTATTCCTCGCCCGCGTTTTTATCTAAACGCACTAAGGCACGCACTAATTTATTGCGCACATTCAAGCGGATTTTTTCCCTTAATTTTGTGCTGTAATCACAAGCTGTGCTATCGCTTACACCCTCCTCCTCAAACACAGCATAACCTGCATTTTGCAAACACAACTTTTTAGCTTGGATTCTAATGGCGTGGATTTTGGCGTGCATAGTCTTGGTAATAGGGGTGGTGGCTTTTAGAGCTTTTTGCAAGAAGTCAAGGCTTAAGCTTTTATTTTCAATAAAGCTCTCTTGCACGGCGAGTTTGACTAGGTTTTCTAAATCTGCCCCGCTAAAGCCCTCGCATTCTTTGGCTAACTTGTTTAAATCGAGATTTTGGGAATTTTGGTGGCGTTTTTGCAAATGGATTGTTAAAATCTGTTCTCTCTCTTTTTCACCGGGCAAATCCACAAAAAAGAGTTCATCAAACCGCCCTTTTCTTAAAAACTCGGGGGGAAAGCGGGTGATGTCATTGGCCGTAGCCACAATGAAAACCATACTGGTTTTCTCCTCCATCCATGTGAGAAAATGCCCAAATAGCCGCCTGCTCACCTCGTGCGCGCCCTCATTAGCCCCCATTCCACTAAAGGCCTTTTCAATCTCATCAATCCAGAGCACACAGGGGCTAATGGCTTCAGCTAGTTGCAAAGCCGCACGCATATTCTCCTCACTCTGCCCGACAAATTTCCCAAATAAACGCCCCACATCTAGGCGCACTAAGGGTAGTTTGAATAACCCCGCACACGCTTTAGCACTTAAAGACTTCCCACACCCGGGCACGCCCACCACCAGCACACCCTTAGGCATATCTACGCCCTTTTGCATAGCTAAATCCAAATGGGCGATGATCTTAGCTTGTTGCCTTAGCCAAATTTTGAGTCTTTCTAACCCACCCATGTGTTCTAAGTCCTCGCCCTCTTTAGGGCGCACCATCTCTAAAAGATTGGTCTTTTTAATGCGCTGTTCTTTTTCTTTGATCACAAAATCCCGACTTTGGGCATTAATGCCCCCTTGTTCGTAAAAAGCCAAACGCAAAATCTGCTCGATCTGCACGCCCCTTAAGCCCTTACAATCTAGGACAAGCTCATTAGCCACTTGGGGTTCTAGGCTTAGGTGGTTTGCCTGCACAAAGTGGTTGATGATTTCTAAAATTTGCGCTTTATCCGGGAAGGGAATATCAAAAATACGGGTGTAAATTTCTAGTTCTTTGGGAATGTTGGGCGTGCCTAAATGGCTGGAGAAAATAAAGATAGTTGCGCTGTAATCCTCTTTGCTTAAGATACTACGCGCCATGCGTTGCAAGAGGGCGACCACTTTGGGTTCTTGTTCTAGCTGTTGGTCGATGTCCTTGAGCACGATAAAGAGTTCTTGATCAAAGGGGCGATCGCGCACCTTATCTAAAAAGCTATCTAAGCTTTCTGACTCGCCTAAAGGTCTTTTTGTGGCAAAGTCGAGTGCACCTAAGGCGTGGTCAAATTCTAAACATTCCCTATTCCCTCTAACTTGTGCGATCAGGCTATCTAGCGCGTCCTTATCTTGGCAAGACATGTAGAGAATAGGGGCATGGGTGTCTATGAGTTGTTGGAGTTGGTGGGTTAGGGAAGTGGGCATGGGAGTTCCTTTAAAGGGCGGGGAGTTCGTAAATAATTTCATTATTTGTTATTTGTATCTTGCCCGCATAGTGTTTCAAAGCGATATAAAAAGGCCACTCTAAAGGCTTTTTGGATGTAAATATTAACTGGCTTAGTTTATACCCGTTGAGTCTGCTACCTTCGATAAGAGTGATCGTATTGGGATTACAAGTATGAACATAACTAACAAATTTAGGACCACAATAAGTTTTAGCACACGATGCAAGCGCATATTTAAGCGTGCCAGTATCTTCAAGTGGAAACAACAAATCTCTTGTAGAAACATTGGCAAAAACATATATTAGTAGGACAAGCTGATACGCGCGCGCAAATCGACTTTCATAATGCAATTGGTGCATTATGTCCCATCTCTCTATTTCAAATAGTTCGGTATAATTTTGAAACAACTTCCTTAAAATAGTTTTACCACTTTCTAAATCTTGGACATTGAAAAGTCGAGCTTTAAGCTGAGAATACGCTTTAAGATAGCTAGAAATCGTGTAGGGAGCGATTTTTTCTAGCGCCATTTGTTTTAAGTTATCCTCTTGTTGCTGGTAGCAAGAATGCAGGGCTTGCTGGTGTTGGGCTAGGCGTTGTTGGTATTCTTGTTGCTGTTTGGTAAGCTGGTCTTGTAGATTTATCAAGCGCTCTAGCTGGGCTTTGGTTGCTTGTTCTTTATCTGATAGGGCTTTTTGTTGGTTTAAAATTTGTGCGATCGTTTCTTGATCTACACCGATCCCAAACACCCCACACAAGGCTTTTAAAATCTCAGTATCTTGCGTGGCTGTGATCGCCTCGATGCCTGCTAATTCGTTTTGATACCCCCTCGATCTAAGCCAACGCCATAAGGTGTTAGTTTTGTAGTGTTCCAGCACATCTAAAAGATTAAAATGCTCTTTGAGTTGTTCTAGGCTGGTGATCTTCTCCCCATCACAAGTTAAAGCAAATTTAGCTAGTTTCATATAATCCTCCTTAAAGATAAGCTCCCATTATACATTATGGTGCTTACTTCCTTGTGTAATTTGCGCTTAACTTTACATAACTTAAAGATTCTTGACTTTCTGATTAATAATATTTATGCATGATTCATTCCGTTGGTCTTGGACAGATTTAGGGGGTGTGCAAAAAATTGTTTTTAGATTACAGATAATCTTTTTATGCGTTTATTGTTTGTTAGTAACGATAAAAAGTTATAATTTGAGTGTCATTAGTTTTTTTGATGTTTTTAATTTGCTAGGAGACTTCAACATGAAAACAACAATTGGGCAGTATTTACTAGATAGACTCAAAGATTACGGGATTAAGCATATTTTTGGCGTACCCGGGGATTATAATTTGGGATTTTTGGACCTCATAGAAGACGATCCACACTTAGAATGGGTGGGGAATTGCAATGAGCTCAATGCATCTTATGCTGCAGATGGTTATGGGCGTATTAAGTCTATGGCAGCCTTGCTCACCACATTTGGGGTTGGAGAGTTGAGTGCAATCAATGGCATTGCAGGGGCGTATGCAGAGAGTGTGCCTGTGGTGAAAATCGTGGGGATGCCCTCTAGGAATGTTTCTAAGAATAAACGACTTGTACATCATACGCTGGGCGATGGCGAGTTTATGAAATTTTATAACATGTATAAAGAGGTTACAGCTACCCAAACTATTTTGGATAAACAAAATGCCAAAAATGAAATAGATAGAGTTTTGGCAGAGTGCTATTTGCAAAAAAAGCCTGTTTATATTGGGATTCCTGCAGATGTACCTAATATTCAAATTGCTATGTCATCCCCGCTACGCTACAAATCCAAGAGCGATAAGAAAACCCTCAATGCCTTTATTGAGGCGTTGAAGCAGGAAATAAAGCAGGCCCAGTCTGTAATTGTGTTGGCCGATTACGAGGTGAATCGCCACTGCCTCAACCAAGCTCTGTACGATTTTATTGAAAAATCTAATCTGCCTATTGCTTCGCTAGCGATGGGCAAGGGGGTTTTTCCTGAGAATCATCCTAATTTTATTGGAATCTATAATGGGATTTTGAGCGATGATAAAGTTACCGACGCTATTAAAAGTTCAGATTATACGCTTTTAATTGGGGTTAAGCTCACCGATTCGCTCACAGCTGGCTTTAATTACATTTGCCCTGAGCCCACGCCCACAATTGAAATCCACCCCTTTTATAGCAAAATAGGAGATAAGATTTATAGCGATATTTTGATGCAAGATGTTTTAAAAAAAATCTCTACTCTCAAATTTAACGCTACACTTCCTATTAAACAATCTGCCAAAGCCAAACGCAAATTAGAGGGCAAACTTACCCAGCATGCATTTTTTCAAGTGATTGAACAACATTTACACCCTAAAGATGTTTTGATTGCCGAACAGGGCACTTCTTTTTTTGGAGCAATAGGGATCAAGTTGCCTGATGAGGTGTGTTTTGTGGGGCAACCTCTTTGGGGCTCGATTGGCTACACCTTTGGCGCGCTGTTAGGGACTTGTTTAGCTGATAAAAAGCGCAAAAATATTCTATTGGTGGGTGATGGCTCATTGCAACTCAGCGCACAAGAACTCTCAACCATGCTTAAAGAAAATATCGCTCCTATCATCATTGTGGTTAATAACGATGGCTACACGGTGGAGCGTTGCATTCATGGACCTAATCGTAAGTATAACGACATCAACATGTGGCATTATACAAAGTTGCTTGAGGTTTTTGATGTCAACTTGCAACGCCGCGCACTCGCCTTTAAGGTTTCTAACATAGAAGATTTTTCTCAAGCCTTGAAGGACGCATACCAACATTCCGATAAACTGGTTTTGATTGAAGTTTTGATGGATAGAGAGGACGCGCCCACCTTGTTGAAAAAACTAGGTGAGCTTTTCTCGGCACAAAATAGTTACTAGGGAGAAAGAGGGGTTAGACCTCTAGGTATTTGGTGTGAATCTTGTTTTGGCGGAAATCAGGGTTATCGAGCATGCTAAGATGGAAAGGGATAGTCGTTTTAATGCCCTCTACCTTAAATTCTTTAAGCGCGCGTTTCATTTTTAAGATCGCTTGATCGCGATTGGGAGCATGCACGATGAGTTTACCAATCATAGAGTCATAGAAAGTTGGCACGCTATAGCCGGCGTAAGCATGGGTGTCCAAACGCACGCCAATTCCACCCGGGGCGATCCAAGCTTTAATCGTGCCTGCAGATGGGTAAAAGCTTTGTGGATCTTCAGCTGTGATGCGGCATTCTATAGAATGTCCCTGCAAGCAGATATTTTTTTGTGGAGGGAGTTTTTCGCCTTCTGCAATGCGAATCATCCATTCAATGAAATTCAGCCCACTCACCATCTCACTTATTGTGTGTTCGACTTGTAAACGGGTGTTCATTTCCATAAAATAAAAGTCTTTACCATTGCTATCTAGCAAAAACTCAAAAGTTCCCGCCCCCACATAACCGATGTGTTTGGCTGCTTTTGTAGCGGTTTCCAAAAGTTTAGTGCGCACAGAGGTATCTAAAACCATCGCAGGCGTTTCCTCAATGAGTTTTTGTTGCCGTCTTTGAGTCGAACAATCCCGCTCACCAATGTGCAACACATTGCCATGTTTATCGGCTAAAATTTGCACCTCAATGTGCTTGGGGTCTTTGATAAATTTTTCAATATAGACGCTTCCATCTCCAAAGGCACTTAGTGCTTCGGTTTCAGCTGCTAGGTAGAGATTTTTTAATAAACTAGGGTCTTCAACTACGCGCATTCCCCGCCCTCCACCTCCATTAGCTGCCTTAATGATGATAGGAAAGCCGATTCGCTCTGCGACTTTAAGGGCTTCTTCATACCCACGCAAAACCCCCTCACTTCCCTCAATGACGGGCACACCTGCCTCTCTCATAACCGCTTTAGCTTTAGATTTATCCCCCATCAAAGCCATTACCCTAGCATCAGGTCCGATAAATTCGATTCCATGATGAGAGCAAATTTCTACAAAATTTTGATTCTCACTTAAAAAACCATAGCCCGGAAAAATGGCATCTGCCTCAAAAAGTTCCGCCGCACTAATAATGGCAGGTACATTGAGATAGCTCTCAGAGGATTTAGGTCCTCCAATGCACACTTTAGCACTGGCTGTATCAAGATAATGTGCGTCTTTATCTGCACTCGAATACACAGCAATAGATTGTTTTCCCATCTCGGCAATGGTTTGGATAGCGCGTAGGGCAATTTCCCCACGATTGGCAATCAAGATGCGTTGTAGGTTTTTAGTTTTGGGTGCTTGCATATAACCCCCTAAAGTTTTTCAATCTTGACAAGTTGTGTGCCATATTCCACTGCTGTCGCATCGTCTACTTCAATGGAAAGCACCTTGCAATCGCACTCAGCTTCAATTTCATTCATAATTTTCATAGCTTCTACAATCCCGATTGTTTGTCCCTTTTTAATAATGTCCCCCACGCTCACATAGGGGTTTGCATTGGGGGAAGGGCGGTGGTAAAAAGTGCCTACCATAGGTGAGAGGATGTAATCTCCTTGTTCTTTAGTGCCATTAGAAACGCTAGCTGCCCCTGCAGTGCCGCTGAGCGCACAGGCACTGGCTGTAGGGGTTTGGATAAAGGTAGGGGGGGTTTGTGCAGGGACGGACTGACTTAAAATAGGTTCAGGATGAGAAGAAACTCTTTTGGCGTTTTTATCTAGGATCAGCTCTAGGTTTTCTAATTTGAGTTTCATATGATTCACACCGCTTTGATCAAAAGAATGAATGAGGTCCTGAATATCTGCAATCTTCATAATTTTCCTTGATGGTAGATGGCTGGGATCAGCTGTAGTATAATAACATGATTTTTGAATCGTGAAAGGGCAGGGATGGGATTGAAGGCAGATACATGGATTGAGAAGATGAGTTTAGAGCATCAAATGATCACCCCTTTTTGTGCCAAACAGGTTTCTAAGGGGACTATTAGTTACGGCCTAAGTAGCTATGGCTATGATATTCGTGTGGGTACAGAGTTTTTAATTTTTGAACCTCAACAAAATGGCGTAGTAGACCCAAAGAATTTTGATCCCAAGTTGGTGCGCGCAGTGCACACAGAGGACGCTGTACTCATTCCTCCTAACGCCTTTGCTTTGGCCCACAGCATCGAACGCATTACCATGCCTAAGGATGTATTAGCGATTTGTTTGGGCAAGAGCACTTATGCGCGCTGTGGCATTATTGTCAATGTAACTCCCTTTGAACCCGAGTTTGAGGGGCATATCACCATTGAAATTTCTAACACGACTTCTTTGCCCGCTAAGGTGTATGCAAATGAGGGAATCGCTCAGGTGATTTTTCTGCAAGCAGATAGCGTTTGTGCGGTGAGTTATAAAGATAAGCGGGGTAAATATCAAGGACAGAGCGGAATCACTCTGCCAAAAATTGGCTAGGAAGCCAAGATACAAGATCAATGCGAGCCCCTCCTCTTTTTTCTAGGCTAGCCTAGAAAGTGAAAACATAGTTAACATACCAAGCGTAATGGCGTTTTTGTTTTTCAACAAAGCCCCAATTCTCAGGCACCATGGGAAACTTAATGCCCGCTTCAAAAGCAGAGTGTTTCATAATGCGCATTCTGCCACCCACATTAAAGAGGAATTGGAAAGCTGTGTGTTGCACATTCGCATAAGTGGCTGTATTGCCCGCAAGCTGGATACCACCCACAATCCCCATAGAGAAAGGATCTGTAGAGATGAAGTTCACGATTGCATCGGCTGCGCCCCCATAGGTATAAAGATTCCACTTATCACTATTGGTTAATCCTAACTGGTTGCTATTGTTCCAGTCTAAAAAGCCATAAATCCGACCACCAAACCATTTATTTGCAAAGCCTACGCCCCCAACCTGTACGCCCATACCATAAATATCCAAACCTTTTGCAAGGGATCCAGTGTAGTTCCCTGCTTTACCTTGTTGGTAACCAAGACCCACAAAGAAACCATTTGTTTCTGCTTGTGCAACCTGAAAACCACCTAATGCCATCAACGCCATAAATGCCAAGCCTCTTGTTGTCTTAAAAGCCATTTGAAAACTCCTTATCAAAATTAAAGATGTAAACAGCAAAGCGAATAGTGTTCCACTTTACTATTTACGATCCACTCTATACATCGACCAAAAACTTAACGCTAAAGTAAACAGAAAACCATTTTTCTTAGATTAGGATAAGAAGGGAAATAAGGAGAGTGGCTCCAGATGTAGGATTCGAACCTACGACCAAGCGGTTAACAGCCGCCTACTCTACCGCTGAGCTAATCTGGAATAAAAACTTTATTATACACAATTCTTTTAATATTTGTCAAGCTTTTTAGTTTACTCTTAAGCTTGCTGTTAGTAGTATGTGTCGTTTAAATTCATTCGTAAAGGTTTTTTCATGTCTTTGTTGGTTAGTCAAGAGTGTATCGCTTGCGATGCCTGTCGAGAAGAATGCCCCACAGAAGCCATTGATGAAAACGATCCTATTTATAGCATCGATCCTGATCGTTGCACAGAGTGCGTAGGCTATAGTGATGAGCCTAGTTGTGTGGGGGTTTGTCCTGTAGATGCGATTATCCCTGATCCGCACAACACTGAAAGCTCTGAAGAACTCCAAGATAAATACCAAGCACTCCGCGACTCTGAATTTTAAATGGCCAAAATCACCACCATTATTGACATTGGTTCAAACTCTATGCGTATGGCTATCTTTAAAAAGACAAGCCAATTTGGGTTTTATTTGCTCTATGAACTCAAATCTAAAGTACGCATTTCTCAAGGCACTTACGAACATGGAGGGGTTTTACAAAAGGCCCCGATTAAAAGGGCTCTCAGAGCTCTTAGTGAATTTAGAGAAATTGCAGAGAAATATAAGAGTAAAAAACTTCTGTGTGTAGCTACAAGCGCGGTCCGCGATGCGCCTAATGCTCAAGAATTTGTCGCATTAGTGCGTAAAGAATGTGGGTTGCGCATTAAAGTGATTGATGGCAAAAAAGAAGCTTTTTATGGGGGTGTGGCTTGTGCAAATCTCTTGCACCATAAAGATGGGATCACTATTGATATTGGTGGAGGTAGCACGGAGTGTGCGCTCATCAAGGGGGGCAAAATCGTTGGTTTACTTTCTTTGAATTTGGGCACAATCCGCCTCAAAGAGCTTTTTTTTGACAAAAATGCGCCTTTGCAAAGTGCTTTAGATTTTATCCGTAAAGAATTTAGCCACATTCCCACCCACTATAAGAGCGCACAAGTCTTTGGAGTGGGGGGCACTATCCGCGCCATTGCAAAACTTGCTATGCGCCGTAGTAACTATCCCATCGAGGCCGTACATGGGTATGAAATGGGTGTGGGGGAACATTTGGATTTTATCTATGAAATTGCTAGTAGCTCAGAAGCACGCTTAGAGGTGCTAGGTGTGAGCGAGGATCGACAAGATAGTATCCGTAGCGGTGCATTAATTTTATGGGCGCTTTTACAACACTTGCGCCCTGAAAAGATGATTGCAAGTGGAGTGGGTGTACGCGAAGGGGTGTTTTTGAGCGATATGTTGCGCAACCACAAACATAGCTTTCCAAAAGATGTTAATCCCTCTATTCTTTCTTTGCTCGATCGTTTTTTACCCCATGCCAAACATAGTCAAGAGGTCAAGCAAGTTTGTGTTAAACTTTTTGAGACTCTGCAGCCTCTACACGGCATTTCTGCGGACTATCTCTATCATCTTAAAATCGCTGGACAACTCTCTAGCATTGGCAAGGTGCTAAACTTTTATGGTGCGCACAAGCATGCGGCTTATTTAGCCCTCAATGCTCTTAGTTATGGTTTTTCACACCAAGAAAGGGCGATTATTTGTCTCTTAGTGCAATTTAGTCAGAAAAAAATCCCTAAAGATAGTAACATCGCTCATATCAGCGCGATCATGCCTCCGATTTTAACTCTGCAGTGGTTGAGCTTTATTTTAGGTTTAGCTGAGGCACTCTGTACCACGCGCGTGCCCAAAGATATATCTTATATCCTCAAGGGCAAAACTCTACAAATTAAAAGTAGCAAAGAGCTTTATCTCTGTCAGGAGGCAATCCGCAAATTAAGTACACCCATTTCTATGGACATCGACTTTTTATGAAAGTGGGTATTATCCGTCTCTCTGCAATGGGGGATGTGGTTGTGAGTGCGGTTTTTTTACCTTTTCTCAAACAACGCTACCCTAGTGTCCAAATCCATTGGTTTGTAGATTCCCTTTTTGCTCCCCTTTTACAATATTCTCCCTACATTGACAAGCTTCACATTCTTTCCTATAAGCAGACATTGCGTACTAAAAATCCCCTTAAAATTTGGCGTTTTTTCCGCACCCTTAGAGAGATTGAAAACCTAGATGTGTTGATCGATATGCAGGGATTGCTCAAGTCTGCTTTCTTGGGAGCATGGCTATCTAAGAAGGCGTTTGTAGGCTTTGATCGCTCTTCGATCCGCGAGCCTCTAGCAAGCTTTTTTTATAACCACAAGGTGACCATCCCTTATAGTACACACATCCTCAAACGCAATCAAGCGGTGTTAGAGAAAGGTTTTAGCATGCTAGGCGCGTGCAAATGGGAGGATTGCTTAGAGCAACGCCATAAGGCCTTTCACTTGCCCTTGTGTCCTTCCCTCAGAAAGCTAGACAATCCACACTCTAAAATTTTATTTGTTTTAGAGGCTTCCAAGCCTAATAAGATTTATCCATGGGAGAGCTTCGCACAAGTTGGACAAGCACTCCAAAATGTGGGGCTAGAAATCGTGCTCTTGTGGCATGCTCAACCCGATCATGCTAAAGCCCTTTACCGCGCTCTTAAGCCCTATATTCCTACCACCTTGCTCCCACCCTTACAACTAGATAGTGTTAAAACGCTAGTTTCTCGCATGCATGCGGTTGTGGGCGGAGACACGGGTATTGTACATTTAGCATGGGCATTGCAAATCCCTTCTGTAACCCTCTATGGCAACACGCCTAAGGAACGCTTTGAGCTCAAGGGAAAAGATCATATCGCCCTAGTGGGCAACGCGCAGGCCAATTATTCTAAAAAAGACTTTTCGATCCAAAATATCTCCCCAAAACAGGTGGCACAAGCCATTTTGCAAGTATTAGGAGGAGTTAAATGAGTATGCGTAGAGAGTGGGGGATTTTCTGTAGCAAAGTGTTGGAATGGAGCAGTAATGCTGTAGGGTGGGGCTTGGCTAAAATGCCTCATAGGGGATTTGTGGCATGTGTGCGCGGGTTAGGTTTTGTGATGGCTAAGTTGGATCGGCGACGCTATTGGGATGCGCGGGCGAATTTGGATTTTGTATTCCCGCAAATGGATCACGCACGCAAAGAGGCGATCATTAGGCGTGGGTATGACAATTTGGCTTTCATTGTGCTAGAGAGCATGCGGGTGGTGTTTTTACCTAAAACAGAGTATGATGCGCGTTTTGAGCTAGTAGATCACCACCATGTACTAGAAGTGTTAGAAAAAGACGGGCAAGCGGTGGTAATGGGCATGCACTTTGGGTATTGGGAGGCCATTGGGACTTCTTTAGCCCAATACCACGGCGATCAAGAAAGAGGGTCTTTGGGGCGACTCACCAAATTTGCGCCTGTAAATGCCATGTTGATTAAACGGCGCGAAGCTTTTGGTGTGCGCTTTATTGACAAAATGGGGGCATTTAAAGAGCTTTTAAAAATTTACAATAGAGGTAAAGGCTTGGTAGGCATTTTGGTCGATCAAAACATTTCGCCCAAAGAGGGGGTTGAGGTCGAGTTTTTTGGCCAAAAGGCTACCCATACAACCATCGCCTCAATTTTAGCCCGCCGTTACAATATCTCTATTGTGGCTGTAATTGTAGATTTTAATGAGGATTACAGCCACTACACTGCCACTTACTACCCCCCCATTAGAGTTAATAACACCTCCAATGCCCAAGCAGACATCTTGGAAGCCACGCAGGCACAAGCGACTTTAAGTGAGCAAATTATTAGAGATCACCCCGAAAGCTGGTTTTGGTTTCATCGGCGTTTTAAAAGCACACACCCTGAAATTTATCGCAAGCCTAAGTCTTAAACCGACTGGTTAGATATAGCACGCACAGCACGCCCACACTAAAACCAGCAATCAGCGCGCCAATGGTGTGGGCGTTATAATAAATGCGTGCGCCCATTGTTAAAAAGGCTAAAGGTAAAAAGATCAGCCACACCCAACCATAACGGCGCACTAAAAAAGCTAAGGCACAAGCAATCATGGAGGAATGCCCACTAGGCATGTTTTTAGAGCTTCCACTAGGGCGTTCACCCAAACGCCTACCAAAGATCACAACATCATTCAGTCCCCATTTGAGCGCGTGTGTGGCGATAGTAGTCGCAATACTCACATGCACAATTTGAATTAAACCTACTGCATCTCTTTTTAGCAAGGGCAGAGCAAAAGAGGTAATAGTAGGCACAAAGCGGGCATAATGTTCGGTGGTGCTAAAGACTAGAGGGACTTGGGGTTGTTTGGCGATTTTAGGGAAGGGAGCGATCGCCCCGATTACAAAGAGCAAGATAAAAAAAACAATGCTCTTTAAAGGGAGCTGTTTGGGGAGACTTTGAGCATAGAGACTTTTAAATTTAGTGTTGTCCATAGGGTTTAAAGATGTCTAAATTAGGATTATAGGCATTGCTAGAGCCTTGCACACCAAATGCGCCCAAGATGCTAGGAAAAATCATCTCTTGAGAATATTGGTTTTGAAGAGGTTTAAATGCATGTGCCTTTCTAAAGGGATCGTTCGCATAGACAACAAAAGGAACTTCTTTTTGAAAATTAGGGGCTAGTAAAAAAGGTGTGCCATGCAAATATAGTCCATGTTCACCTAGACTTTCTCCATGGTCGCTCATATACAATAACAACGCTTGGCGTTGGGTGTGTTGCAAAGTATTTATCATGGTATCTAGCACTAAGTCATTATAAGCGATCGTGTTGTCATAGGCGTTCACTAAACTCTTAAGATCGCAGGTGCTAGGCTCGCTGTTTGTGCAGATAGGTTTAAAGGGAGCAAAATTGTGAGGTATCTTATCCACATACAAAGGGCCATGAGAGCCTTTGAGATGCAAAACGATCAATAAATTATCATCAGGGTAACGCGCCATTAAAAAGGGCAAAGCGTGCGCTAGAGCCACATCAAAATCTAACACCTTAGCTTCTACCCCTTGAGATTTAAGCCACTTCTGCCATATGTCCTTGCTAGGCTTCCAATCAATGCTCATAGGGGGCTCGGCACTATTAAGACTGAGCCACACTACCTTAACGCCCTGTCGGTGCAAAAAAGAGGGGAGATTTTCATAACCCTTTTGGCTCGTGAGTATGCACGAGAGCGCGGCTGTGGTGTAAGTGGCACAGGAAGTGGCTTGAAGGGCTAAAATTTCATGGCGATTCAAGCGCTCTTGTAACTTGGGCGTGGTAGCTCTAGTATACCCATAAATACCATAGTTAGCCCGCCGTGCGCTCTCCCCAATGGCCAAAATCACAACCGCTTTATTAGATTCAAGATGAATATTATCCAGAAGTTTTGGTGGACTTTGATGTAGTGAGGCTAAAGCTACCCGTACAGCATTCACGCTGTAACTATAGGGTAGGACCAACCCACCGATGTATTTAGCATGGTGATCAAAAAAGAGCCACTGCTTGGCATGGCTGAGTGCCCAGATAGCGCACAGAGCAAGAGAGCCAGCAAACACCCAAGCCTTTATCTTAAATTTAGCTTTTTTAATGGAAAGGGCGTAAAAAAAAGCCCCCACACCCAAGCCTATCAGTACATAAATCCATAGCCATCCACCCAACAATTCGCCTGCTTCATGGGCATTTGTATTTAAGACATTGCCCATCATGTTTTTGGTTAAAAAAACATGGTAGGTGTGGATATAATAAAAGGCAATAGCATTACCCACGCTAAAAAGTGCCATCAACACCTGCATGAATCGATTGCCCAACATGGAGAAAGCAATAAACAGCATGTTAGTCGCGCAGATGTAGACAATACTAGCACTCAATACAATTCCAAACCCACCTTGATGATTCAAAATGTAGTGCAACAAGGGAGCATGGAACAATACAAGAGAAATCGCACTATAGGCGATCAAAGCCACAAAAAAAGAGATGGGCTTGGAAAAAAGCTTACGAAACATCGTTTAAAGGCAATTCTAAAGGCTTATTGCCCTACATATACTTGGCGGGGGCGGGCAATTCTTGCCTGTGTGTTTTTGACATGTTCTAAGAGTTGTGCGCACCAACCCACCGTGCGCCCGATTACAAAAACGGGGGTAAAGAAGCGTACAGGAATTTGCAGGGCGCGTAAAATTGTGCCAGAGTAAAAATCCACATTAGGATAGAGATTGCGCGCAATAAAGTACTCATCGCTTAACGCCACTTCTTCGACCTTAGCGGCAATTTCATCTAATTTAGGATTCATCTTAATACCCTTTGCCTGCAAATCATCCTTAAGCTTTTTGAGGATGCGCGCACGCGGGTCATAACTCTTATAAACCCGATGCCCAAAGCCCATCAATTTAAAGGGGTCGTTCTTATCTTTCACGCGAGCAATGTATTTATCCACATTTTTAACATCTCCAATTTCCTCTAGTTGCAACAAGACTTTCTCATTCGCCCCGCCGTGCAAATGTCCCCATAGCGCACTAATGCCTGCACTAATGGCAGCATAGGGATGCACGCCCGTAGAAGCCACATTGCGCACGGTGGTGGCCGAAGCGTTTTGGCCATGGTCAGCGTGCAGAGTTAAAATCTTATCAAAGGCTTCTACTTCTAGGGGAGTGATTTCAATCTGCCCTTTAAGACCTTGCTTGAGGCGTTCATGGGGGTAGGCTCTGAGCATAAAGAGAATGTTTTCAACATAACTACGACTCACATCTGGGTAAATAATGGGCGCGCCAATTTCATTGCGATAGCAAATGGCAGCCAAAGTGGGCATTTTGGCGATAATGCGTCTAGCCATCGTCTGATAATCCTCTTCTGAGTGCATGGTTTCATGGTCAGAGTAAAAGGTAGAGAGAATAGACACCCCACTACTAAGCTTAGCCATTGGGTGGGCGTTAGTGGGGAAGGCGTGAAACATGTTGCGTAAAGTCTCGTGTACAAAACTGCGGTGACGCAATTCAAGTTCAAATTCCAAAGATTCCTCAGCATTTTTAGGGAGCGCGTCTGTTAAGAGGAGTTTGCACACATCGCTATAGCTGTATTTTTCTACCAAGTCATCTAGTGGGTAACCCTTGTAGTACAACTCTCCCTTTTGCCCATCAATATAACTGATCGTAGACTTGCACCCGGCAGTAGACGCATAGCCGGGGTCATAGGAGAGAAGCCCTGCGCGTTCATATAGCTTAGAAAAATCGATCGCATTAGCCCCGCGCGTGGCTTGGATAGTTTCAAATTCGTAGCGTTCTTGGGTAGTGTTATTAATCAGTGTAACAGACATAGACTTCCTTTTTAATGTGTAATTGGGATTATAACAACCCTAGTATTAAGGTGCGCCAAAATCTACAATTCTTTGGCAAATTCATAATATTTCCGGAATACTTCTGCGCAAAGCCCTTTGATGGCCTGACTCAAGTCCTCAAAATTGTCATCTAGGTAAGCTATATAAGCTTTTCCCATTAAGCCAGTTACCGATCCAGCTAAAGTCGCATTGATTGCTCCTCCTGCAAGACTGCCCACGCCAGGGATTAACTTCAATAAACTCCCAACCGCAGCGCGTGCTACCAGACCCGTGCCCAGCACACTAGCAAAAGTGGCGACTAGAGTTTGAGCATTCTCCTTAGAAATTTCTAAATCATAAATCTTGCTAATGTGGATAATCATCGCGATTTGGGTAGGGGCGAGCAAGGCAAAATCAGAAAAGGGGATGGGAGTTGCCCCAATGGCTGCTGCTGCGGTAGTGTAACCCAAAATGGCGTTGTTAGCCTCCTCTTTGCGTTTTTGGCGCAAGGCCTCCTTAGCTTGGGCTTGCATTTCTAAATCGTATTGTTGCTTTCTTTCCAAAGCAAGCCTTTGTGCTTCCTCCAAGAGATCGCGGGATTTATCAATAATCTCTTTGATCCCGCGCACCTTCTTAACATCCCCCTCATCATCCTCAATCTCTAAAGTCCGCACCCTTTGCAAATGTGCCTCATCAAGCTGGAATTTATCCCTTACCACCTCAGAGAATTTTTCTCCATTGCTATCCTTATCCTGTTGGGCTTTGGTGATTACCACGATGGTAGGAATCGCGCAAGCTTTAAGCATGGCATAAAGCTCTAACTCCCCCTCTTGCACACGCCGTCCCGATTCTTGAATGCACAGCCAAGCGATATGAATTTGATCGCCAAGTGTCGCCCCCCTCTTGCTCTCTAAGAAGTCCTGAATTTGGGCTTTAGTGTTAGCAAAGTCCTTCATCTCAAGTCCTTTTGTATCGTAAATACTCAAGTCTTCTTTAACATAGCGTTCAATCTCTTGGGTTACTGGTTCTCCTTGTCCTGTGGGAGCGACTTCTTCCCCAAAAACTGCATTGATAAGTGTACTCTTACCCACCCCTGTACCCCCTGCTATCAACACATTAAGGCTGTAGCTAGTAACCGGTGTTTTAGCCATGATCTCTTGAGCTTTTTTAAAACCTTTAGACATTAAATCCTCCAAGTTTAAAACCACTTCAGATTGAGCCATAAGTCTCCTTACCATCTTTTCTAGAAAAGTCTAACCAAAAATTTTAAACCCCTTATGCTAAAATGCCTCATCTTAATTGATAGGAGTGATTCATGTCTTACAAACCTAAGTATTTGTCTTTACCCACAGAGGGGGAAGCTATTACCTATAAAGAAGGTAAATTGCATGTGCCAAGCCACCCCATTATTCCTTTTATTGAGGGCGATGGTATTGGCGTAGATATTACCCCTGTGATGCGTAAAGTGGTGGATGCGGCCGTACACAAGGCCTACAAGGGAGAGAAAAAAATCGCATGGTATGAGGTCTTTGTAGGAGAGAAATGCTACAACAAATTCAAGGATAAAGAAGGTTTGAGTCTAGAAGAACAATGGCTGTTACCTGACACCATTGACGCGCTCAACTATTTTAAAGTTTCCATTAAAGGGCCTTTAACTACCCCTGTAGGTGAGGGCTTTAGGTCGCTCAATGTCGCTCTACGCCAAAAAATGGATCTATATGTCTGCTTGCGCCCCGTGCGTTGGTATTCTAGCCCCAGTCCGGTTAAAGAGCCGGGCAAGGTGGATATGGTGATTTTTCGGGAAAATAGCGAGGATATTTATGCTGGGATCGAATTTAACCAAGATAGTCCAGAAGCCAAAAAGCTCATTAAATTCTTGCAAAATGAACTGCATGTTAAAAAAATACGCTTCCCAGAAACTAGTAGCATAGGAATCAAACCCATTAGCCTAGAGGGCACAGAACGACTCGTGCGCAAGGCAATTGAATACACCATTGACAACGATCGTAATAGCCTCACCTTTGTGCACAAGGGCAATATCATGAAGTACACAGAGGGGGCGTTTATGAAATGGGGCTATGCCCTAGCCCAAAGAGAATTTGGAGCAAAGGTGTTAGACAAAGGCCCTTGGTGCACGCTCAAAAACCCTAAAACTGGTAAAGAAATTGTGATTAAAGACATGATTGCGGACGCTTTCTTGCAACAAATCTTACTGCGCCCGGCTGAATACGATGTGATTGCTACGATGAACCTCAATGGAGATTACATTTCAGACGCGCTTGCTGCGATGGTGGGAGGAATTGGAATCGCTCCGGGAGCCAACATGAATGACAGCGTAGCCCTTTTTGAAGCCACGCATGGCACTGCCCCCAAATACGCCGGGCAAAATAAGGTTAATCCCGGCTCCATCATTTTAAGCGCGGAAATGATGTTGCGCCACATGGGCTGGGTAGAGGCGGCCGATTTGATTGTGGTAGGCATGCAAAGAGCCATTGAGAGTAAAAAAGTGACTTATGACTTTGCGCGCTTGATGGAGGGCGCTACTGAGGTGTCTAGCTCTGAGTTTGGAGAGGTGATCGTTTCGCATTTGTAGCAAACAGGGAGGGGTGGGGAGGTCATATGAGGCGGATTGGTTTATTTTTAGGGCTTTTGTGCTTTTTGGCTAATTTGGCGTGGAGTTTGGGTTGTCCTTATGATACCCTTTATAACAGAATAGATCATTTTGCCCAAAAGCTTGATTCTAATTTTGACTCCGATGCGGGCAACTATTCTAAAACAGCCCATATCCTAGAGGTGAATCAAGCCTATGTAGGGAAGACTTTGTATTGTGGGATTGTGAAGCGTTTGTTGGTCGCAGAGGAAGATGTGATTAATATGCGCTTGATGTGCTTTGATGTCAGCAAGAACACCCCGCAGAGAACCCAAACATTTGAGGGTTTTTGTTTGTCTTTAGACCCCGCATCTGAGAGCTCACAAATTAGCATGGAATTTAAAAAAAATGCGTTTGTGTTAGAGATTGAGGAATCTTTCATAGAATGCGATGACACCACCTTCGAATCAAAGACTCTACTCTTCAAACAAGAGGGCGATCGCTATGTTTTGAAAAGCTACACCCGCACGTTTGATGAAGACACGCCCGATCACCTTTACCGCCAAAAACGGGACGGCAAGAAAATTTACATGGACGAAATTGATAATGGCGTGCTAGACACACTAGCGGATCATTGTTATAGAAAACATTATTGCCAAACATGGTCGGAGAAACATGGGATTGAGTGAGTGGCTTTAGATTTTGTTTTAGCTTTTGTGGGCTTTATCACGGGGATCACGGCGGGGTTTTTTGGCATCGGTGGGGGGGAGATTGTCGTGCCCGCCGCCGTGTTTGCTGGCTTTAGTTACAGCCATGCAGTAGGAATTTCTCTCTCCCAAATGCTTTTTTCCTCTTTAGTAGGATCGCTTATCAATTACAAAAAAGGACTCTTGGGTTTAAAAGAGGGATTTTTTGCTGCTATTGGGGGATTGATGGGGGCGATCTTGGGGAGTTTTTTACTTAAGTTGATCGATGATCGCATTTTAATGGGGGTCTTTGTCGTGGTGGTGTGTTATACATTCATAAAATACGCTTTCAGTCGTTCTGATACCTCAGATCAACCTAGCGTGCACTTTAAAATGCACTCTAACCCCCAAAATTCTGCGCTAACAAAATCCTTTACTTGGGGGATTAGTAAAGAGCATGGAGTCTTAATATTGGCGGGTTTTATAACCGGGATTTTTTCTATCCCTCTGGGGATGGGCGGGGGGATTTTAATGGTGTCCTTTTTAGGCTATTTTTTAAAATACAGCACTCAAAAAATTGTACCCTTAGGATTGTTTTTTGTAATCTTTTCTTCTCTTTCTGGGGTCATTTCTTTGTACCATTCAGGCGTGTTAGATGATCGCGCCCTGCAGGCTGGATCCATCACAGGGTTAGGTGCGCTCTTGGGAGTGGGAGTGGGGATTAAACTTATCATGCTGGCTAATGAGAAAATTCATAAAATTCTTCTGTTGTGCATTTACGCTCTGAGCATTTTAGCCACACTCTATAAGCTCATCACGGGCTAATCTATACAATATCCTTTATCATAACACTGCGCCTGTAGTTCTTGGGTGAACCCGGGCTCTAAGCTATCCAAAGACATCAAATGGCGTTTTTTAGGATCGTCTCTACTTTGGCGATAAAAAATCAGAGTGCGCACCACTTGTCTACTTCCATTATCACCCACTCTAAAGAATTGTTGGCTGAATTGGTGTAGGTAGAAAGTGCCCTCTACCAATTTGAAAGTTACATAGAGTTTGGTGTAGATATTGTCCGCAGAAGGGTCGTATTTTCCTAGTTCAAAGGTCAAATAGGGGAATTTATAGGCTAAGTCCACTTGTCCTTGATGGATGCAAAGGGTGCGGCTGAGTAATTTGCCATTATGGCGTGCCAATATGCAAATAGAGCTAGGATTCTTAGGACTACCTGTGTAAGTGATGCGCTTGCTAAAGCTGTAGCGATCGTTATTAGCATTAAAAGAAAGCATGTCCTCTGTTTTTGTTTGGTACCTGGACTCACAGGGGAGGGGGTTATTAAAGGTATGCGCATCGGTTTCAAAACATGTGGAGTTTTGGGAGGGGGGTGTGCTAGTGGAGCTAGCGAGTTGATTTTGCAATTTTTCTAACAATCTGTCATTGACATCACCCATCGCATAAGTGGGACTCTCTTGCTCATAAAAAATCTTAGGGGCTACTTTGGGAAAAAGCGCGCTATCTAAAGCCTGCTTGGCATAGCGGGTGAGATAAAAAGTGCCTTTAATATCCTTAAAAGCCAAGAGAATTTGAGCTTGGGTATTTGCAGTGGGGGTATGAATAGGGGTTTGGATCAATTTGATCAGTAGTGAATCCTTAGTATTCTCCATGCTAAGTTTCTCATAGCCCTGCAGACAAAAGCCCTTATAAAACTTCCTTTTAAAAAGAATTCCCGTGCACACCACAGAGGGACGGGTGTGATCTTTGGTGGTGTTGATGGTATAGAGCAACATGTAATTTTGATTGGCAATCACAAAACCATTCCCTGTAGCTTTAGAATAGAGTGTGTAACTGCCCTCTTGCGCGCTTTTATACCCCTGTTGGCGCACAAAATCCTCTGACCATCGCTTCATCTGATCGAGGGCTTGGAAATAATCTAAACCATAGAGAAGAGAGCTACTCCACAAAAGTACCCATAAGATTTTTTTGAACATCGATCACACCTTAAATTTGTCAATTTCGCTATTCAGCGTGCGGTATAAGTTATCCAAAGCGACACTGGTTTGACGCACCTCATCAATTCCATCTTGTTCTAAGTGTGCTAGCGCACTAAGCTCTTTGATTTCATCATGAATATCTCGACTACCTTGTACAACTTCTTGCAAGTTTGATGCCCCTTTGTGAGCTTCTTGAATCACGCCAGAAATAGCCTCCATGCTTTTTGCCATAATCTTTTGTACATCTATAGCAAGTTTAGAAGTCTCAATGAGCTCTTTAGCATTCTCACCCAAATGTTGGTTAATATCACTGACACCTTTAACCATTTCATTGATTGTGGTGTTAATGTTAGTGAGACTATTTTGCGTCTTCTCCGCTAGTTTTCTTACTTCATCAGCTACCACTGCAAAGCCCCGTCCATGTTCGCCTGCCCGCGCTGCTTCAATAGCCGCATTGAGAGCTAGTAAATTAGTTTGACCTGCGATGTCATCGATGATAGTCAAAACCTCCTTAATATTGTCCGTACTCCTAGCTGTTTCCTCAAGTTTGCGCGAAAAATCTACACTTTGATCGGCATTGTGTTCTAAGCGCGTACTTAAATCCATCATCTGTCCATGCACTTTTTCTAATTGTTTGCCCGTGCTATTAAGTTGTTCCCCACTTTGAGTGGTTTTTTCTAGGCTCTCTAAGAGTCTGCTCACATTATGCTGACTATTTTCACAAGCCTTCTCAACCACTTCATTAGCACGATTGGTATGTTCATACACTCCAGCCACTCTTTCATTAAGCGTAGTTGAGAATGTTTGGCGTTCTCTACTGAGCTCTTTAAAATGACGCATCACGATTTGAATCTCTCCGATGAAGGCATTAATGTTACGAGTGATAGCTGCAATCTCGTCATGCTTATTATGCTTATCTGCATAGGGTAAGCGTTTGGTTAAATCCTTGTCTCCAGCGGTTAAATCCAAACTCAAGCGTTTGAGGCGATCCAAAGGGCGCATCAAGTAATAGAGCCAAGATAAAACGATGGCCAGTGTCATAAAGAGCCCCAAAAACGAGATGGCAAACATAAGGATTCGCAATTTGGAAATATGTTTAAAGGCTTCTTTAAGAGGGATACGCGCGATCACTTTCCAGCCGTATTTAGGGACCGTGGAATACACCAACAAAATTTTTTCTCCTTGTGCATCCTTGCTTACCTCAACCCCTTCTTTATGCTTTAAAATAACCTCCGCTTTGGCCTGAAGAGGGGAATTGCTCGTAACAATACTCCCTCCTATGGGAATATCATTAGAGCTTAAAACAACCCCTGATGCATCGGTAAGATCGAGAGCATTTAAGGTTTCTGTCGCCATTCTTTTGGTATGTGAAGCAAAAAAGTCGAGTGAAATATCGCTACCAAAAACGCCTATAAATTTACCATGGATGACAAGAGGCGCGCTGTAAGTGATAACAAGTTTGCCTGTAAAACTATCTGCATAAACATTGGAAATCAAAACATTGTTAGTCGCTTTAGCCTTTTGATACCAAGATCGTACGCGCGGATCGAAACCTTTGGGTGCTGGTATCGAACTTGTATATATTTCTCCATCTTCCAAACCTACATAGGTGTTGAAAGCATCTAAGTTTTTAGCGGTGTATTTGAGAATGCGTTTTAATCCGTCCAAATTTTCTACACCATGTTCAATCACAGCCTGCTGACTACTTGTAAACAATTCTAAAGTTTTTTGATTCCATGCTTGCACCCAGTCGCTATGAACGCGCACAATGGTCAAAAGCCCTTGTGCGGTGTTTTTCATAAAAACGCCATGTACAAAGCGTTCTACAAAAACACCAAAGATGCCAAAACTCAATGTCAGCACAACAGCCAACATGAGCGCGATTTTTCGTTTAAAACCCATCATGGTCCTTAAGAAATTTTTTAGACATTTATCTTTAAGCTCTTTAAGCTCTTTAAGCTCTTTAAGCTCTTTAAGCTCTTTAAGCTCTTTAAGCTCGATTTTGTCTTAGGAGAGTGAGGGCATTCTAACATGGATTTCTTAAATTGCTCAATTTGTGTATAATAGGGCATTTTCTAAGAGGTGCTTCTTTGTCTCGTGGCCTTGCATGTGTGTTGTTGTGGAGTGTGCCCTTGTTGGGCTCTGAGATCACTATGGATCCCTTTGGGTATTTGGGTTTGATCTACAATCAAGGTACCGGGCACAATGCGCATAGCTACATCGGTTTTGATGCGCGCGTGGGGACAAATTTTTCTTTCAATAATGGCTGGGCTTTTGGAATTGGGGCGATTGGGGCGTGGAATGTTTATAGCCACAATAAAAAATTTCAACCCATTATTAGCATTGGCAATGTTCTAGGAAGCGTAGAGAGCAACATGCGTCCTTATTTGAGCATGGGGGATATTTCCGATGCCTATGTCAAATTTGACACCCAACGGCTTAAGTTTGCTATCGGACGCTTCAATACAAATTTTGTAGATTTTGATTGGATTCAGGGCAATATACAGGGAGGTAGCCTGTTTATCCACCGCAATGATTGGCGGCTTTGGGGCGTTTTTATGGATTCTTTGCTCTATACTGGTTATCAGGGCAATGACCTACAAGGTCCTCGAATTGCTACTGGTATCAATGCGCTCGCCTCTTACGATCCAGTCTCTAAGAAAAAATATGTTGGGGGTGAGGTAGTGGCTTTGGGGGGAGGATACACCTATAAGGGTTTGGAGTTCTCTCCTTTCTTTTTAGCAGATACAAGACTTCCTGCTGAGGGAGTGGGATCGTTGATTCAAGCTGGATTCAAAATGCAATATGAAACAACAATGCCTAAAGGCTTTAAATCTTATACCATCGTACACGGAATTTATCAGTATGGTGCTACGGGCGGAGCTATGAAGCAAAACCAAAGCGGGCTGTTTTGGGTTGATCAAACCTTTACATATAGAATTTTCAATTTTGGAGCGGGGTTTTACATCGTACCGGCTTTGGGAAAAGGTTTTTTTTGGTCATTTAACGACAAGAGTAAATTCTATGGACGGGGAATCAACTCTGTGGGCGTGCCGGCCATCTATTTTGCTAACAACACCATCACGGGTTATCTCTTTGGAGGAATGGGCACGGAAAAAGTGAGAGTAGACATGATGGTAGCTTATGGGATTTATCAAGAATACTCTTTGATGACCAATTATAAGATTTGGCAATACCATAAGATGATTTTAGATGCCGGGCTGGGCTATGTCTATTCGCGCTCCTCTAAAGTGGCCAACACCATCGGAAACTCTTCCTTTGTACTTTTTACAAAGTTTTCCTACTAATGTTACAAGTGCGCCATCTTTGTAAAAGCCGATACGGGCGTAAAATTCTTGATAATATTAGTTTTGATCTGCATGTCGGGCAAATAGTGGCATTATTAGGTCCTAATGGAGTGGGTAAAAGTACTCTGCTTAAGATTCTTGCGGGATTATGTGTCCGCTATCAAGGTGAGGTGCTCATTCAAGGACATAAAGTGGGAATAGAGAGCAAAAAAATTGTAGCCTATTTGGGCGATCAAAGCCCTATAGCTCCCCAAACCAACGCCTTTAACATGCTCAATTTTTATCAAGACTTTTTTGAAGACTTTGATAGAGAGCGGGCTTTAGAGTTATTAGAACGCTTTAAAATTCCCCTTAAAACTCCCTTTAAATATTTTTCAAAGGGTATGCAAGAACGCTTGCAACTTCTCTTAACCCTCTCTAGGAAAGCCCAACTTTTTCTCTTAGATGAGCCTTTGGGGGGTGTGGACCCCTGCGCGCGTGAAGAGATTTTAACTTTAATTTTAGAGCAATGCGCTCAAGCGGGTATCTTACTGGCCACTCATCTTGTACACGACATTGCTCCTTATGCGCATCGAATCATTTTTCTTAAGGAGGGAAAGATATTTGCAAGCGAAAATAAGCAAGATTTGGAACAAGTCTACAAGGAATGGGCACAATGATCAAGCTACTTAAAAAAGATTTTTTGGAGCATTGTCGCCCTATTTTGGGTCTTTACCTCTTTTTAATCCTCTGTTGGGAGATGGTCCAACACCCCGCACATATTTTCCTTTTTTTAAACTCCCCTGTCTTTTTTCTCCTTGCTAGTATTTTTTTTATCTCAGGCTTTATTGCCCTTTTCATCTTGATGTTTTTAGCTCTTTTGCGCACCACACAGCAAGATCTCTTTGGCAAACAGGCGTTTTTAACTTGGTGTTTGCCCTTAAGTGTGGATCGTATCCTCATTGCCAAGATTGCTAGTAATTTGGTTTGGGCGATTTTTGGGTTGATAGTTCTTGTTATAGTGAATACCCTAGATACCCTCTTGGAAAGTAGGTCTTTTGGGGAATTTATGGAGGGAGTGAAAATTTATTTAACCCAGCATGGTACTCGATTATTGCAACACGGGCTTTTTTTCTCTCTCTCTATAACACTTTCCATTCTGAAGATTTTAGCTATTTTCGCCCTTTTACACAGCTTTAAAATCAAACGAGGGACAATCTTTTTAGGGTGTTTGTTCTTTATATTGCTCAACACTCTTTTGGTCCTCCCCTCCATAATATTTCACCAAGAAAACACCTCTTCAGACCCGCTTTTCACCCTCTATATTCTTTTCCCTTTTTTGGAAACTCAGACTTTCTTTACCGCCTTGACTTTTGAGTCTCTTAAAATTATAGGTCTCTATGTTCTTGTACGCTATCTAATTTCAAAACACTTGGAGTTATAATGAGAAAAATCTGTAGTATTTTATTTATGGGACTTGTAGGTGCTTTATATGCTCAAGGGGATTATTGCAGTAATGAATGTTATGGGGATAAGAGTTCGCGCATCCCTGCTTTTGAATTCCATTTGGGTTTCCCTCATTCCACCGCCTATTACCGCAAACACCAAAAAACTCGCGAACATATGCTTAAAAAATGCCACGAAGCTTTCACCTCTAAGGGAACAATCAACTTGATGAGTAAAACCTTTAAGAATAACTGCGCACATGCTAAAGAAGCCCAAGATCAAGAAAACCAAGCCCGCCTCAAAAACCAAACTTTGTAATTTTTAAGTGCGGACCGATTTCCTTATTTTTGCTCAGGTTGCCAAATGGTTTTTTCAGAAGGCGTGTAATCCTTTTCATCTTCTAAGACCTGAGCCTTACTTTCTGCACAAGCATTCAAAAACACCACTGCCACTCCGGCTAAGAGCCACCAACGCATCGCTATCCTTTATTTAAAATTAGAAATTTTTGAGAATCATTATAGCCAAAAATTTTAATCCTTCCCCTTGAGCATTTGGGCTAGTAAAAAAGCCAATTCTAAAGCTTGGGTAGCGTTTAATCGCGGATCGCATTGTGTATTGTAATTTTGTTTGAGACTCTCTTCACTGATAGCTTGCGAACCCCCTAGACACTCGGTTACATTTTGTCCTGTCATTTCTAAGTGAATCCCACCAACATGACTTCCTAGCGCATGATGGATATGGAAAAAATCCTTAACCTCTTGGAGAATCTGCACAAAAGAGCGGGTTTTGATCCCCTCTTGGGTCTTGATCGTATTGCCATGCATAGGATCACACACCCAAACCACCTTTTTTTGCGCTTTGAGCATGCCCTCCAAAAGAGGAGGAAGAAATTGTTTAATGGCACTGCCCATGCGCACAATAAAGCTCAAACGCCCCGCTTCATTCTCTGGGTTGAGAATATTGCAAAGCGCAATCATCTGATCTAGGGTCGCATTCGGACCGATCTTAATGCCAATGGGGTTGCCCACACCCCGTAAAAATTCTACATGCGCTTGATCGACTCCCCTTGTGCGCTCTCCAATCCATAACATATGGGCCGAACAACTATACCACTGCGCGCTCAAACTATCTTGACGCACGAGAGGCTCTTCATAATTGAGCAATAAAGCTTCATGGCTGGTGTAAAAATCTGTTTCCTTAAGAGCGGGGATATTGTGTACCCCGCAAGCCTGCATAAAATCCAAAGCTTGCGTGATTTGCATGGCCAAGGCTTCGTATTGTTGCCCAAAATCATTATTTTTTACAAAGTCCAAATTCCAGCGGTGCACTTCTTTAAGATCGGCCAATCCTCCCTTAGCAAAGGCGCGCAATAAATTTAAGGTCGCCGCGCTTTGGTGGTAAGCTTGTAAAAGGCGATTGGGATCAGGCTCTCTTGTCTCTAAGGCTGTGCCATTGATCATATCCCCACGATAAATAGGCACTTCTACCCCATCAACCCATTCACTTTCTTGGCTTCTAGGTTTAGCAAACTGCCCGGCAATGCGCCCCACCTTGATGACTGGACAACGCCCCCCAAAAGCCAACACCACACCCATTTGCAAAATCACCTTAAATAAATCCCTAATGGCGTCCGCGCTAAAGTTGTTAAAACTCTCTGCACAATCCCCTCCCTGCAATAAAAACGCCCGCCCATTAGCCGCTTCTTTGAGGGCTGTTTTCAGACTACGGATTTCTTTGGCAAAGACTAGAGGTGGGTAACTCTTTAGTTGCTTTTCTACCGCTTCTAAGGCTAGAGGATCGGGGTATTTGGGTTGTTGTAAAATGGGAAAATCACGCCAAGAGCGCGTATGCCAATTTTTTTGCATGCTTACCTCAACTTCTGTAACGCTTCTTTGATCATCTCTTCAGTACTCAAACCTTTTAAATCCGCGCACACTTTCTGCACTTCTAAACTTTTAAACCCCAAACTCTCTAAAGCTTGCACTGCCTGAATATAAGCCGGGTCTTGGTGCGCTGAGGGGAGATAACCCTCAAGATCAAACATGATCTTAGAGGCCAATTTGCTCCCCACTCCGGGAACTTTTTGGAGGGCTTTAGTATGCTGTGTCTCTAGTAGAGTAGCAAATTCTGAGGGGGTGTAGACAGAGAGAATTGCTAAGGCAATCTTGGGACCCACGCCACTAATTTTAATCAAACGCACAAACAGCGCGCGTTCTTCTAGTTCCAAAAAGCCAAAGAGGCTCTGATCGCCCTCTTTGCTAATAAGAGAGGTATATAAATGAACTTCCTGCCCTTCTTGCAAGAGGCTACTGGTGTGTAAACTCACTTGCACCCCATAAACCACTCCCCCTACATTGAGAGCAACCAGCGTAGGTTCAATATTTTGCACATGGCCTATAAGCCCCACAATCATAATTTTGTCCGTACTAAGGTTGTACCATCAAGTTTAAAGTCTACCATTTCTCCATTCTCCGTTTGAAGGGTTTGGATTCTGCGCCCCGTATAAATGCGATTGCAAGCGATGGTATTAAAAGCAGGCCAAGGCCCCTTACGCATGAGTCGTGCATCGCGCATGTTAGATTCAATAGAGGTTAGCCGTTCTATGGCTTTATGATTAAAATCTTGGATTTTGAGCAAGTAGGCGCGCAAAATTTTAATGCGCCGCAAACAATCCATAAAATCGTGGTAAATGCGTTGTACCGATTCCTCTTCCATTAGGGCTTTGCGTGCCATAGCATCCGCATTTTTAATTTTATCAATGGTGTCTTGATTTTTTTGCAAAAAAAAGTTGAGGTCTTGATACTGCGCCATCACTCTTTGCGCCTTCTCTTTGTGAAAAGCCATTTGCGCCTTAGTTTCCTCTAGGATACGCTTAGTCTCTGGATCGGCAAAAGCAGAGAAGAAGAAGCGATTTTCGCTTCCCTCAACACCACCCAACACGCATTCCTTAGAAAAATACAGCGTATTATTAGATTTAAGTTGCTTAATGTGGACCTCTCTGGCAAAAATCTGTGCCCCACTGCTTGCATCTACCTCACATCTTTGAGCAATAATGCTCCCTCTATCAGTATATTTACACACCACCTTGTCGCCTTGACAAGTGCCTTTATTGTTGCTCACAAAGATTTCATCGGCCTCTACGCGACTCTCATTATGTAATTGTCCCTCAATCACCACTTTTTTTGCCAATAAGCGGACATTCTTGCCCACATTGCCTTTGATGTGAATTTCTTGAGCCTCGATCTCAAGATTACTCTCAATCGCGTTATCAATCTCATTTTTGGCATTGATAAAAAGAGTCATTCCATTTTGCACACCCCCCAAAAACATGGGCGTGTTCGTACTTTTCATTTCTGTAAAATTATTTTTGGTAAAACTCTTGAGAACTTGACCTATGAGGGTGGCGTATTGTGGAATTTTGGAAAAGTAGATAATTTTATCCGGACTTTCCTTGATTTCAAAGGCATCTGTACTGCATTCAAAAGTCGCAATAACGGGTTTTTCTTCCTTGATTTTGACATACTGCCCCATTAAATCCCGTCCGCTGATTCCTTGTATGGGTTTGATGTATTCAAGCACTGCATCGCCCACTCCCGCACCATAAATCGCATTGACAGGGGCTTTTTGCCCGCTTTTTTCCTCCCAAACTTTCTTTAACATGAAATTCACTTGGCCGGGTTTATTGGGGCGGTATTTAGTGCGCTTGAGCAACATTTGATCGGGGCGTTGATTGTCTTGCATGTAGTGCAATAGATTTTTCTTTAGGGTGGCGTGTTGGGTGTCCATTTGCCGCAATAAAATCTTATGATAAGCCATTTGAGCTTCTATGGCCGTGCACACCTCTTGGAAGAGTTTTTCATCATCCACAACCATAAAAGGACTTTCAAAGACGATGTAAAGCTCCGTCTTGTCTTCTGAGATTTTTAACTTAAAGAAATATTCAAATAACTTCTTTTTGATACAAATATCGTAGCGTTGGATCACATCATTTTGTTTGTCGTTAAAAAAGGCCTCATCATCAATTTTTTTAGCCTCTTCCTCAGAAGCTAGCTTAAACACATCTTTAGGATTGGAACGCATTAAAGTATGCACCTTGAGCAGATCAAAGTGTAGTTCCTCTACATCCAAGCCGTGGGTTTGGGCTACTTTCTCTAGCTCCAAGTGAATATCCCCACAATCATTGACAATTTTAGAGTAAAATGCCATACACGCGCTCCTTCTTTGTTTCTATAAGCTTTCTATTTTAGCGTGCTTGTGCTTAAGGGCGTGTTTTATCTTTTTTAGGGTAAAATGGACTCTTTGTGTGCAGGGGTGTTTTTGCTCAAGAGATTCTTTTTAACCAATAGCTCGGGAATTCTTTGCTCTAGGGTGGCCGGGTTTGTGCGCGACCTTTTGAGCGCGTCTATTTTGGGGAGTGGGGTCTATAGCGATATTTTCTTTGTGGCTTTCAAATTTCCTAATCTCTTTAGACGCATTTTTGCAGAGGGGGCATTTAGTCAGAGTTTCTTACCCGCCTTTATCCATAGCCGCCACAAAGCCGCTTTTAGTTTGAGTGTGTTAGCTATCTTTAGCCTTTGCCTGCTGTGTTTAAGCGTGATAGTGCATTTTTACGCCCCCTTTTTTACTAAATTGCTCGCCTATGGTTTTGATGCCCACACCATCGCTTTAGCTCAAGACATCGTGGCTTTAAATTTTTGGTATCTACTCTTAGTGTTCTTAAGTACCTTTTTTAGCGCACTCTTGCAATATAAAAATAGCTTCTTTGTGAGCGCGTATCATACAATCTTGCTCAACGCGGGCATGATTACCGCGCTCTGTCTAGCTAAAGATAAAGCTTCTTTGGAAGTGGTTTATTATTTGAGTTATGGCGTGCTTTTGGGGGGGGTAGCGCAGGTGTTGGCGCACTTTTACCCTCTATATTCTTTGGGCTATGCGAGACTTTTTTATCTAGGGCTTAGATTCGGCTTTAAGCGCAAAGATTCTTTGAAAATAGAACTCAAGGATTTCTTTAAAAAATTCTTCCCTAGCGTGCTGGGCAATTCAGCAAGCCAACTCTCCGCCTTTTTGGACACCCTGCTCGCCTCTTTTTTGAGCGCGGGCAGTATTTCTTATCTCTATTATGCCAATCGCATTTTTCAACTTCCCCTAGCCCTCTTTGCAATCGCCATTTCTACTGCTCTTTTTCCCACCATCGCTAAAGCCCTCAAAAATGGCAAATCTCAAGAGGCATTCACGCACATGCAAAATGCCTTTTATTTCTTAAGTTTTACCTTGCTTGCCTCTAGTTTGGGCGGGGTGGTGCTCAGTGAAGAGATCATCTCTTTACTTTTTGAGCGGGGGCGTTTTGGAGCTCAAGATGTGCTAGAGAGTGCTGGGGTGTTTAGAATGTATCTTGTGGGGCTTTTGCCCTTTGGTCTGTCTAAAATCTTTTCTCTTTGGCTTTATGCACAAGGGCAACAACTCAAAGCGGCTAAAATCTCTCTTTATTCTTTGATCTTTGGCTTTGTGGCTGCTCTTGTGTGTATGGGACCTCTTAGAGCAAGCGGATTAGCTCTAGCTAGTAGTTTGACGGGTTGCATGCTCTGCTTTTTAAATCTTAAGGCTTTTGGATTTAAGCGCTTTTTGGGCATGATCGAGGTTAAAAAAGGGGTGGGGTTGGTAGCACTCTTAAGTTTAGAGGCAACTATCCTCTATCTTTTCTTATGGTGCTTAAAGGCGTTTTATTTATTCCAATATCTAAGTTAAGGGCGCATATGCAGGCCGTTTATATTTATGATAGCAAGACAAAGCAAAAACAGCTTTTAGAACCCCTTGTGGGTCATGATGTGAAAATTTATATCTGTGGTCCCACGGTTTACGATCATGCTCACTTAGGGCATGCGCGCAGTGCGATCGCCTTTGATCTGCTCAGACGCACCTTAGAGCAGAGCGGGTATGCTGTAGAGATGGTCAAAAACTTTACAGACATTGATGATAAAATCATTGCTAAAGCTGCTCAAGAGGGAGTTAGCACTTCTGCTTTGAGCGCGCGCTATATGGAGAGCTATACAGCCGACATGCAGGCTTTAGGCGTGCAAAAACCCCACCTAGAACCCAAAGCAACCACCCACCTAGAAGCGATGTTTAATATCATCCAACAACTCTTAGACAAGGGGCATGCCTACCAAATAGGCCATGATATTTATTTAGACACCCATAAAGATCAAGCTTATGGCTCTTTGAGTGGACATATCTATAATGAAGCTGATGTGAGTCGCTTAGAGGACAATCCTTTAAAACGCCACCCCCAAGATTTTGCCCTGTGGAAATCTTATAAGGGGGAAAGCGATATAGGTTATGAAAGCCCTTTTGGTAGGGGTCGGCCCGGGTGGCATTTGGAGTGCTCTAGCATGATTTTTGCTAACATGGCTTACCGCGATCAAGCTTATCAGATTGATATTCATGCCGGAGGGAGCGATCTCTTCTTCCCCCACCATGAAAATGAGGCCTGCCAAACCCGTTGCGCCTTTTCTCAAGAGTTGGCCAAGTATTGGATGCACAATGGCTTTGTAAATATCTCCGGGGAGAAGATGAGCAAGAGTTTAGGTAATAGTTTTTATGTCAAAGACGCGCTAAAAATCTATGATGGGGAGATTGTGCGCAATTATCTTTTAGGAATCCACTACCGAGCGATCTTGCATTTTAATGAAGAAGATTTGCTAGCTAGCAAAAAACGCCTTGATAAGATTTATCGCCTTAAAAAACGCGCCCTAGAGTGCGCCCTGCAAACTCCACCCCCAAGCCCTAATCCAAATTTTCAACGCGCATTTTTACAAGCCCTCCAAGACGATCTTAACATCTCTAAGGCTTTAAGCGTGTTAGAAGAACATGTCCATGCGTGCAATGAGATTCTTGATCAAGCCACTAAACAAACCCGCGCTTCTGTGGCTTGTGCGATCTTAGAAGATCTTGCCTATGTGAATGCCCTGCTAGGTTTGGGAGGCAAAGACCCCATTGCCTATTTTCAATTAGGTGTGGATGCCACTCTGCTAGCCCATATTGAAGAGCAAATCGCACGCCGTCTGGAAGCCAAAAAGGCTAAGGATTTTGCCCTAGCCGATCGCATCCGTGAAGATCTAGCCCATCAAGGGATTTTACTTATGGACACCCCCCAACAAACCCTTTGGGAACGCTTATAGGAGGTTTTATGCAAAAAGTCGCTGTTATTATGGGCAGCAAGAGTGATTTAGAAATTGTCCAAAAAGCTTTTGGGATTTTAGAGGAATTTGAAATTTCCTTTGAGGCGCATATTTTTTCAGCCCACCGCACTCCTGAGGCTCTCAAAGCTTTTGCTTTGCAAGCGCGCGATAGTGGCTTTGGGGTTTTGATCGCTGCAGCGGGCAAGGCTGCGCACTTAGCCGGGGTGATCGCCTCTTTGAGCACTCTGCCCACAATCGCTATTCCTATGCGTGGGAATGATTTACAAGGGCTAGATTCTTTGCTCTCCAGTGTGCAAATGCCCGCAGGCATTCCTGTGGCGTGTGTGGGAATCAACGCCGCAGAGAACGCCGCACTCTTGGCCATAGAAATTTTAGCTCTAAAATCCCCCAAACTCCAAGATCAGCTCGCCCAAAAGCGCCAGCAACAAGCGATGCAAATTCTTAAAGAAGACCAAAATATCCATCTTAAATACAGCAGGAATCTATGAATACGAACATACAACATCTTCTCTATGAGGGCAAGGCTAAAAAAGTTTACAGCACAGACAATCCACAACACTATATTGTAGAGTATAAGGACGAAGCCACCGCTTTTAACGGGACTAAAAAAGCCACTCTGCAGGGTAAGGGGCGTTTGAATAACCGCATTAGCAACACGCTGATGAGTTATCTTAACGATCATGGGATTTCAACCCATTTGATTCAAGAGATAAACCCTACTCAAACTTTGGTTAAACCCTTAAAAATGTTTCTCCTAGAGGTGATCGTGCGTAACCGCGCGGCCGGGTCAATCTGTAAACGCCTAAGATTTGAGGAAGGCACGCTCTTTACGCCCCCACTTGTAGAGTTCTGCTACAAGAAAGACGCATTAGGTGATCCCTTTATTAATGACGATCATGCGCGCGTTTTGGGTTTGGCTACCTCTGAGGAATGCGCCACTATCAAGACTTTAGCCCTTAAAATCAACGCCCTCTTAGAGGCATATTTTCAAAAGCTAGACATCATTCTTGTAGATTTTAAACTCGAATTTGGTAAGGACGCGCAGGGCACGATTATTTTAGGCGATGAGGTTTCTCCGGACACTTGTCGCTTTTGGCATGCTCAAAGCGGAGAGAAGTTAGACAAAGATCGTTTCAGAGAAGATTTAGGCGGAGTGTGTGAAGCCTATGAGATGATTTTAAATAAAATCTCTCAAGGGTAGGCATGCGTAGCATTAGAGAGGAATGCGGGGTTTTTGGCGCATTTTCCCCACAGAGCGCGCACTTAGCCCCCCTGTGTTTTAGCGCGCTGTGTGCCTTGCAACACAGAGGGCAGGAGGGCTGTGGAATCGCTATCTCTTCTAAAGGACACTTCACTTATTACAAAAATACCGGGCTTGTAGGGGATGTCTTTAAGCCACAAATCCTAGAAAAATTGGGAGCTGGGGAGATTGGCATAGGGCATGTGCGCTATTGCACCACAGGACCTAATAACCGCACCAACGCCCAGCCTATTCTTATTAATCACATCAAAGAGCCTTTAGCCGTTGTGCATAATGGAAATTTGGTTAACTCTTTGGAGTTGCGCCGTGAGTTGGAGTTACAAGGCTATATTTTTCATACCTCTAGTGATACTGAAGTCATCGCTTATCTCATCGCCAAAAACAGACTTAAAACTTCTAGTTTAGAAGAGGCGATCCAAGCTGCAACCCCCCATCTTCAAGGGGCATATTCTTTAGTGATTATGTCGCCTAGTAAACTTATCGCCCTGCGCGACCCCTTTGGTTTCCGCCCCCTTTGTTATGGCAAAACCGCTGGGGGAATCGCAGTCGTGGCTTCTGAGAGTTGCGCTTTAGACGCGCTAGGGGCGACTGCGCTCAAAGACATCGCACCCGGAGAGATGGTGAGCTTCTCGCTCGAGGGGATTCAAACAAGTCATATCCCTCAAAAGGCGACTTCCAAAATCTGCTCTTTTGAGTATATTTACTTTGCTAGGGGGGATTCGGTGCTTGAGGGCAAGAGTGTGCACTTAGCCCGCTTGAGGGCAGGGGCATATTTAGCCAAAATCCACCCGGTAGAGGCTGACATTGTCGTGGGCGTGCCCGATTCAGGGATCGATGCAGCTTTGGGTTATGCGGAGGCTTCGGGCATTCCTTATGCTGTAGGTTTTATTAAAAATCGCTACATCAGTCGGACTTTTATCACCCCCCAAGCAGAGCGCGAGGAAAAGTTACGCCTCAAACTCAACCCCATTATTCCTAATTTAAAAGGCAAGCGGATCGTGCTGGTTGATGATTCGATTGTGCGGGGTAACACCACCAAGCGTATCGCTACGCTACTACGCAATGTGGGCGTAAAAGAAATTCACATGCGCATTAGCTCCCCCCCCTTTATCCACCCCTGTTTTTATGGCACAGACATCGATTCTGAAGAACACCTCATCGCCTGCAAGCATTCCACCGAACAGATTGCCCAAATTTTAGGCGTGGATTCTCTAGTCTATTTGCCCTTAGAGGGGATTGCTTACATGCTTGAGGGGTTAGGGTTTTGTGCGGCATGTTTTGGGGGCGGATATCCTACCCCCATTCCTAGCGAGCAAATCCGCCTCAGCGCGCCAACTCATATTTAAAGGATTTTGATGCACAGCCATTATAAAAATGCCGGGGTGGATGTTCAGGCGGGCTATGAGTCTGTAGAGCGCATCCAAAAGCACATCGCGCGCACCCGTATTCAAGAGTCCAACACTCTAGGGGGATTTGGGGGGCTTTTTGCGCTCAATTTGGAGGGGTTTAGCCAACCTATGTTAGTGAGCGGGGCTGATGGCGTGGGCACTAAATTAAAGCTAGCTTTTGCCTTTGGAGGGCATGAGAGTGTGGGGGTGGACTGCGTGGCGATGTGTGTGAATGATGTGATTTGTCTTGGGGCTAAACCTCTTTTCTTTTTAGATTACATCGCTTTGGCCCAAAATGAGCCTAGCAAGGTAGAGCGCATTGTCGCTGGCATGGCGCAAGGTTGCATCGAGGCAGGTTGTGAGTTGTTGGGCGGAGAGACTGCCGAGATGCCCGGCTTTTATGCGCCCAAAGAATACGATCTAGCTGGCTTTTGCGTGGGGATAGTCGATCAAAGCAAACTTCTTAATGTGGAAAATGTGCGCGCAGGTGATGCCATCATTGGACTAGCTTCTAGTGGTTTGCATTCTAATGGTTTTTCTTTGGTGCGCAAGATTTTACAAGATCGCTCTATTGATCCCTCCACCTACACCCTTGCAGGGCAAAACCTTGCTCAAATCCTCTTAACCCCAACAAAAATCTATGTCAAAGCGATCTTAAAGCTTTTAGAGCACCTTCCCATCAAATCCCTAGCCCATATCACGGGTGGGGGGTTTTATGAGAATGTCCCGCGCGCTCTGCCTGCAGGCTTGCAAGCTAAGATTGTTAAAAACACTTTTGTAACCCCGCCCATCTTTGACTTTCTAGCCCAAGAGGGGGGCATAGCACAAGAGGAGATGTTTCATGTCTTTAATATGGGGATTGGAATGGTGGCTATCTTGCCCGCTGTGCATGCTCAAGAAGCCCTAGAGCTCTTAAGAGCGTGCGATCAAGAGGCTTATAAAATTGGAGAAGTGCAAGAAGGCAGAGGAGTAGAGCTATGCGACTCTTAAGTGAAACTCTGCAACAACAACGCTATTTTGGGCGTGGGATCATTGTGGGCAGAGCCCCCAAGAGTCCTCATGTGTTTTTGGCTTATTTTTTAATGGGACGCAGTGCGCAGAGCCAAAACCGCTTTTTTAGCCTAGAGGGCAAAAATTTACAAATTGCCTTTGTAGACCCTCAAAGTGTCGCCGACCCCTCTTTGATCTTTTATCCTCCCATCGTGCACCAAAATAACCATGTCATCATCACTAATGGGAGCCAAACCCAGATATTACAGCAGTCTTTGCTTTCAGGGCAGGATTTTCAACACGCCCTAAACCAACAGAGTTTTGAACCCGACCCCCCCCATTTTACCCCTAGGATCAGCGCACTGATCCACTTGCAACCCCAAAATTTTAGCTACCAACTAGGTTTAGTCAAAAATATACAGGGGACTTGTGCACGATTTCTTTTTAACTATGAGAGTGCGAGCGGTGTGGGGCATTTCCTGCACACTTATAATCATGATACTAACCCTCTACCCTCCTTTGAGGGCGAACCTAGGCCTATTGTGCTCCCCTCTACTCTTGAGGAGCTGGGTAACACCCTTTGGGAAAGCTTAGATTTGGAATATAAAATCGCGCTGTGCGTGCAATCTGTGCACCTAGACACCCAACAAGTTAAAACCCACATTTACAATAAATACAGCAAGGATTGCTAATGTCTCTCTCCCTCAAATACGGCTTTAACCCCCACCAAGCCCAAGCTAAAATTCTATCAAGCAATCTCCCTTTTAGCATTCTCAATGGCACACCTAGCTACATCAACTTTTTAGACGCGCTCAATGCTTATCAGCTTGTTAAAGAACTCCAAGAGGCGACTAAGCGCCCTGCAGCCACTTCTTTTAAGCACCTCAGCCCCACCTCAGCCGCGCTAGCCCAGCCCCTAGAAAAGCAACGCCTCCAAGCCTATTTTTTAGAAAATCTTGCAGAATGCCAAGACTCCCCCATCGCCTCTGCTTACGCGCGCGCAAGAGGAGCGGATCGCTTAAGCTCTTTTGGGGATTTTGTCGCTCTGAGTGATTCATGCGATGTGGCTTGTGCCAAATTGCTAGCCCAAGAGGTTTCAGATGGAATCATCGCCCCCGCCTTTGCCCCTGAGGCTCTTGAAATTCTCAAGCGTAAAAAAGGGGGGCAGTATGTGATCTTGCAAATCGATCCTAATTACACCCCCCCAAAGCTAGAGAGGCGCGATGTCTTTGGGATCACCTTTGAGCAACAGCGCAACTCTTTAACAATCACCCCTGATCTACTCAAGGACATCCCCACGCACAATAAAGCCCTCCCCAAGCAAGCCCAAGAGGATTTGATCTTAGCCTTGATCACCCTCAAATACACTCAGTCTAATTCGATTTGTTTAGCTTACAAGGGGCAGGTGATTGGCGTAGGAGCGGGGCAACAATCCCGTATCCATTGCACCAAGATCGCTGCTGATAAGGCGGATTTATGGCATTTGCGTGTCCACCCCAAGGTGCTAGATTTGCCCTTTATAGAGGGTTTAAATCGCCCCACTAAGGATAATCTCATCTATGCTTACCTCACACATGGTTTAAGTGATGAGGATTTAAGTCTTTTAAAACACCCTGTGCCCCCCTTAAGCGCACAAGAAAAAGCGCATTATTTGGGGCGTGTGAGCGGGGTGAGTTTGGGCAGTGATGCCTTTTTCCCCTTTAGTGATAGCATTTTGCGCGCGCACAAAAGCGGGGTGCGCTACATTGCTCAAAGCGGAGGGAGCAAACAGGATTTGCAAGTGATTCAAGCCTGCAACGGGCTTGATATGGTCATGGCACTCACCCATGTCCGCTTATTCCACCACTAGGAGAACTTGTGAAAATTGCCATTATTGGAAGTGGAGGGCGCGAACATGCGATTTTAAAAAAAATCTTAGCCCCCAATCGCCAAATTTTTATGCTTCCGGGCAATGCCGGAATGCGTGAGGCTAGCTGTGTCCCCATTAGCGTAGACGATCAGCAAGGGATTTTAAACTTTGCCCAACAAGAAGCTCTAGATTTCATCATTGTATCTCCAGATAATCCTCTTGTAGATGGCTTAGTCGATGTGCTTGAGGAGGCAGGTTTTGCCTGCTTTGGACCTAGAAAAAGCGGGGCGCGTTTGGAGGGGAGTAAGATTTTTGCCAAAGACTTTATGCAAAGACACCACATTCCTACAGCGCACTATGATAGCTTTGATTGCTTGCAGGAAGCCCTGAAACATTTAGAAAAAGTGGAGTTTCCCTGCGTGATCAAAGCTGATGGGCTCGCCTTTGGCAAGGGTGTGATCATCGCCCACAATGCCAAAGAGGCGCAAGAGAGTTTAGAGGCGATGATGCAAGAGGGCGTTTTTGGGGAGAGTGGAAAAAGGGTTGTGATTGAGGAGTTTTTGCAAGGACCTGAGGCTTCTTTGCTCACCTTTTGTGATGGTTTGACACTCAAAGCCATGCCCCCAGCGATGGATTATAAACGCGCTTTAGATGGGGATCGAGGTTTGAACACGGGGGGGATGGGTTGCATCGCGCCCAATCCTTACTGGAGCGCTCAAATTGCTAAAGAGTGTGAGGAGAAAATCTTAATCCCCACTCTTAGAGGAATCCAAGAGGAAAATCTGCATTTTAGGGGGTGTTTGTATTTTGGGCTCATCCTCACGCCCAAAGGGGTTAAGGTGCTCGAATATAATTGCCGTTTTGGCGATCCAGAAACTCAAACTTTGCTCCCCCTCCTCCAAAGCGATCTATTAGAGATCATGCAAGCCTGCTCTACCCAAACCCTAGCCAAGCAAGAGGTGAATTTTGCCCCCCTTTCCTCTTGCTGTGTGGTCTTGGCTTCTCAGGGTTACCCAAAAATCTTTCAAACAGGACACCCCATTAACTACCCCCCCAACCTAGATATTTGTTTTGCTGGGGTTAAGCAGGTGGGCGATCAATTAGTCAATGCTGGGGGGCGGGTGTGCAGTGTTACAAGTGTCGCGCCCAGCCTGCAAGAAGCCCGCAAAGAGAGCTACCAACGCCTTTTACAAATTGATTTTAACCCCGCGCATTATCGCCAAGACATCGGGGCGGGACTTCCATGATTGTTTATGTGCGCAAAAAAGAGGGGTTTGATTTTTTAGAGCGCGATCTGTGCGCCACACTCAAGGATATTTTAGCCATTCCCACGCTTGAAAAAATTATTTGTGTGCAGGCGTATTTGCTAGAGGGTTTGACAGAAGAACAGCTTGAGCGCGCCCAAATGCTCTTTTGCACCCCACAGACAGAAATTTGTAGCGCGGAGCTAGACCTATCAGATTGTGCGGGGCATTTTGCCCTCCAAACCCTCAAGGGGCAGTTTGATCCAAGAAGCCATGCAGCCTTGCAGTGCTTGCAAATGCTCTACCCAGAAACCCCAAAAATTGATGTTGAATGCGCTACTATCTATAAACTCTATGGTCAGCTCACCCACCAGCACCAAGTCAAGATTTTAGATTACTTGCAAAATCCTTTAGAAAACCACGCCATCTCCCTCCCTCTGCAAAAAGCGCGCACGCTTTTAGATAAGCCCTTTTGCACCACTCTAAAGGATTTTTCTACCCTTACAGATTTTAGCCCCCTGATTGCCCAACACCAACTCTCTTTACGCCCTGAGGATTTACGCCTCATTCAAGAACACCTGCCACACCTAAATGCCCTAGAACTTAAAATTTTAGACACCTTTTGGTCGGATCATTGTCGGCATGGCACATTTTTTACGCAAATTGCCTTTAGCACAGACGATCCCTTGAGCCAAGAAATTTACGATCTCTACTACGCACTACATCAAGAGATCAGGGCGCACAAGCCCATTAGCCTTATGGACCTCTCCACTCTTATGGGCGCGTCCTTAAAAAAACAGGGCAAAGCCACATCGTGGGTGCAAAGCGAGGAGAACAACGCCTGCACTCTAGCCATTGAGCTTAACACCCCCACGGGCAAAAAACCTTATTATCTTTTTTTCAAAAATGAAACCCACAACCACCCTACAGAGATCGAACCTTACGGGGGGGCATCTACTTGCATTGGGGGGGCGATTCGCGATCCCTTGTCCGCACGCGGGGTAGTTTATGCTGGGATTCGTATCTCAGGCTGTGCTAACCCTCTTGAGCCCATTACTCAAACTAGAGCGGGCAAACTCCCCCAAAGAAAAATCGCGCTGGGGGCTTCTGAGGGTTTTAGTGCTTATGGAAATCAAATCGGAGTGGCTACGGGTTTGGTTGCAGAGATTTATCATGAGGGTTACAAGGCTAAACATTTAGAATTAGGGGCGGTGCTAGGGGCAGCCCCTCAAGAGAATGTGCGCTCTTTAACGCCTGCGCCCGGGGATATTGTACTTTTAGTGGGGGGGTGCACGGGGCGCGATGGCTTAGGGGGGGCTAGTGGCTCTTCTCAAGCGCACAGCGCGCATTCTATAGAGATTTGCGGAGCACAGGTGCAAAAAGGAGATGCCCCGCAAGAGCGTAAACTGCAAAGATTGATGCAAAACCCTAAATTTTCTACTTTAATCAAGCGGTGTAATGATTTGGGAGCTGGGGGGGTGAGTGTCGCGCTGGGTGAACTTAGCTCAAGTGGAATACGCATTGATTTAAGCGCACTGCCTACCAAATACACGGGACTAAGTGCCTTTGATTTGGCTTTAAGCGAGTCGCAAGAAAGAATGGCGATGCTCATTGATCCTAAAGATTTGCCCCTCTTTGAGGAGTTATGCGCCTTAGAAAATCTTTTAAGCGCGCCAGTGGCTACTATCACCACTAGTGGTTCTTTAGAGATGGTGTTTGAAGATCAGATTGTGGCTAATATCCCTATGAGCCTGTTGCACAGCCAAGGGGCAAAACGCCACGCTAACGCTTATCTTGGCAAACCCATGCCCTCTCCAAAACGCGCCTATGATTTTCTTTTGGATTTAAAGCAATTAGCTACAGACCTTAATTTTTGCTCGCAAAGGGGCTTAGTAGAGAGATTTGACTCCACCATTGGAAGCAATACAATCTTTATGCCCTTAGGAGGCAAGTACCAAGCCACACCCATCCAAGCAATGGCGCACCTCATCCCTTTTGAGCACACCTCAACCTGTTCTTTAGCCGCCTTTGGGTTTGACCCCTATCTTTGCGCCCAAGACCCCACGAGGGGGGGGTATTGTGCTGTTGTAGAGTCGGTGTGTAAGCTGATTGCCTGCGGGGCGCGCTTTGAAGAGATTTATTTGAGTTTTCAAGAATATTTTGAGAGTTTGGGCACAGACGCGCTCAAATGGGGAAAACCCTTTGGGGTGTTGCTTGGAGCTTTTTTAGCCCAGCACAGACTCCAAATTCCTTGCATAGGGGGCAAGGATTCGATGAGTGGGAGTTTTGAGGATTTGAGTGTCCCCCCCTCTTTTATCTCTTTTGCCTTCTGCGCTCAAGAGGCGACACATCTAATCTCGGCTGAGTTTAAAGCCCCCGGTCATTTTATTTATCTCATCCAAGCCCCCCTAGATTCTTATGGACTTCCCTATGATTTTGAGGGCATTTTTGAGCGCATCCACACCCATATTTTAAAAGGGCATATTCTTGCTGCCTATGCTCTAGGCAGAGGTGGAGTAGCAGACGCGCTGGTTAAAATGTCTTTGGGTAATCGCATTGGGGTGAATCTAGAGCCTGCGATTGATTTAGAAACTCTGTTTGCGCCCGGTTATGGGAATTTTGTTGTAGAGAGCGCGCATGCGCTTGATTTTGGGGTGATATTGGGCAAAACAATGAGTGATCCAAGTTTACAAAGAGGATCGCAGAGTTTAAAATTAGAGGAGTTATTAAAACTTTTTGAAAGCCCCCTAGAATCTTTGTATCCTAGCCATGTTGTTGCGCCCAAAAACCCCCCTCTCCCCTCCCCAACTCCATCTCCTCTATTAGCCTCTAAGCTTAAGATCGCCAAACCTAGAGTGCTTATTCCGGTATTTCCGGGCACTAACTGCGAACAAGATACAGAGCGCGCTTTTAAACAGGCGGGCGCATTAGTGCAAACTCTGGTGATTACTAATCTCACCCCTGAACATTTAAGCGAGTCGCTTGTGCACATGCAAAAAGCTCTATCTAGTAGTCAAATTCTCTTTATTCCCGGGGGATTTTCGGGGGGAGATGAGCCTAGCGGGGCGGGCAAGATGATTCAAGCTTTTTTTTCTAGCCCGCGCTTGCAAGAGGCGATCATGCAATTGCTAAATAAACAAGATGGACTCATTGGAGGGATTTGTAATGGCTTTCAAGCCTTGCTAAGATTGGGCTTATTGCCCTATGGGGAAATTCGACCTCTTGGCCCCCAAGACCCCATTCTTTTACACAATACCCTTTTAACCCACCGATCTAAGATTGCTTATGTAAAAGTCCTCTCTAACGCTTCGCCATGGCTCTTTCATACCCAAGTTGGAGAGATTTATGCCCTGCCCATCTCGCATGGGGAGGGGCGTTTTTATGCTCCCTTGCCAACCCTCACAAAATTAGCTAGTCAAAATCAAATCGCTACCCAGTATGTCAGCTTAGAGGGGGAAATGAGCGCAGAGTCTAATCCTAATGGTTCGCTGTGCAATATCGAGGGGATCACATCTGCTTGTGGGCGTGTTTTTGGGAAAATGGGGCATACAGAGCGTTTTAAACATCTGCTTTATAAGAATATTCCGGGGAATTTTGAAATGGACATTTTCAAGGGCGCGGTGGAGTATTTTGGATAAGAATCGCGTACATTTTTTGGGAATGTCAACATTGTTTTGTTACACTAAGTCTTGATCGAAAAAAGGAAAAATGATGTTTAAAAACATGGCTTTGCGGAACAAAATGGCCTTGGTTATCGGGTCGGTCTTAGTGGTGCTTGTTATTGTCTTGAGTTATATCATCTCCTTTAAAGTAGAACGACTCTTAGAAGAAGAGGCCCTTAGTCGTTTACAAGCCCAAACGCGCAATGCCGGGCAAGGAGTGCAAGATAGCATCACGCGCTCATTGGTGCGTTTACATATTTTAAGAGCAGCTTTGTTAAAGGATTCCTCAGATATTGATTTTGATAAAGCTATTTTGAGTGAGTATCTCTACTATACGCGCACCATTTCCGCACTCTCTGTTGCGATGGAAGGCGATCACAAAAACGCCTTTATCTTTGATCAAATTGTTCAAAAAAACGAAAATTCAAATAGTCTTACGGGTTCTGGAAAAGTGGAGATTGCTCCAGCCCCAGAACTCTATCATCATCCTCTCTATCTTGCTAGTAAAAAATCTTCTACTTTGGTCTTAGGAAAACCTTATTTTCGCAAAATGCTAGATGGAAGCATTGTCTATGGTGTAGATATTGGCTACCCTCTTAGTGATGACAAAGGAGTTTTTAGAGGGGCGATCCTCGCCTTTATCAATATCGATCGCTTTGATTATGTGCTTAAATCTTATGGAGTGGGAGATACAAAATTCAACCTTGTGGCCGAAGATGGTACTTTACTCATAGTGCATGGGGATAAAAAGTGGCGTGGGCATCTATGGTCGGAAATCAATCCGGACTTTAGCAAGCGAGGTCTTCCTTTCGTGCAAAAAGGTGAAAAAAAGGTCCTTCAAATCTATTCTAATGTAACCCACGAGACGTCTTACGGCTCTATTTTTTCTTTTAGCATTTTTAGAGATAATCCTAATAAGTTTCATTGGGCTGTGGTGGGAGTGCGCAGTGAAAAAAGAGTATTCCGTGATATTGATTCTATTAAACTGACGGTGCGCGTTGCAGGGGCGGTCGGTTTAGCAGTGGTGATTGGCATTATTTATTGGTTGTTGTATGTATTGATGAGTAAGAGAATTGGCCATGTATCTAGGAATTTAGAGAATTTTTTTAAGATTTTACGCCATGAGGTCTCGCCAGATCAAATTAAACTCATCCCTGCCACAAGTACGGATGATTTAGGAAAAATCCAAAGTGCCATCAATGAAAATATTCTGCGGACACAAAAAACGCTTTTACAGGATGAAAAAGCGGTACAAAACAGCATCGATGTGGCCTCTAAAGTTGAGATGGGGGACTTTAGCCAAACAATCAATGCAGAACCTAGTAACCCCTCTTTGATAGAGCTCAAAAAGAATATCAACAACATTATTTTGTATATGCAAAAAAATGTTGGGCTGCATATGAAAACCATTAATGAAGCTTTTGAACGCTACGCACAATATGACTTTAGGGAAGGGATTGCTAATGCTAGTGGGCACATTGAAGTGGTGTTAGATGGATTGGCTCGTGAGACTAGACGCATGCTTGGCACTTCTGCAGAATTTGCTAAAGAATTGGATAGCAAGGTGGGGGTGCTCAATAGTTGTGTAGATCGCCTTAATGAAATTGCTAACAATCAAAATAACAGCCTAAATAAAACCATTGGGAGTATTGCAGGAATCACCAATGGTATTACAGAGGTGGCACACAAGAGTGAGGGGATGATCCAACAAGGACAGGATATTAAAAATATCGTGGAGATTATCCGCGACATCGCCGATCAAACCAATTTATTGGCCTTGAATGCAGCCATTGAAGCGGCACGCGCAGGCGAACATGGACGCGGTTTTGCCGTGGTGGCTGATGAAGTGCGTAAACTTGCCGAGCGTACTCAAAAATCTCTGAGTGAGATTGAAACCAATATTAATGTTTTGGTGCAAAGTATCTCAGACACTTCAGCAAGTATTCAAAATCAGACTGAGGAAGTGGAGTTGATCAACCAATCTTTAGAAGAATTTAAGCGGGATACTCAAAGTAATATTGCTATTGCACGCGACTCTTTGGGAGCTTCTCAAGACATCAACCGCATTTCTGAAGAGATTTTAAAGGATGTAGAGCGCAAGAAATTTTAAAATTTGTATGCACGTTTGCTCGCACTTCTCTAGGAAGCCCCCATATAAGCCATTTGTAATTTTAGCTATGTTAGAGTGAGCTTTTTAATCGCTTCCCTAAATTTTTAAAATATCAGCGTAGGTTTGGTTTGACCTCATCCGCCCTTTAAGGATTTTAATGGCTCACGAGCAACATAAACAAAGGACTCATACCCCTGTGAGTGGATACCGCATCGAAGAATTACGCGCAAAACCCACCGAAAAACTCTTAGCAATTGCCAACGAACTCAAAGTCGAAAACCCTCAAGAATATAAACGCCAAGATTTGATGTTTGAAATTCTCAAAAATCAGGTTTCTCAAGGGGGTTATATCCTCTTTACGGGTATTTTGGAGATGTCTAATGAGGGTTATGGTTTTTTAAGGGGGATGGATGGGAGTTTTTCAGATAACCAAAACGATACTTATGTCAGCCACTCCCAAATCAAACGCTTTGCTCTGCGCAATGGAGATATCGTAACCGGTCAAGTGCGCGCCCCCAAAGATCAAGAAAAATACTACGCTTTGCTCAAAATTGAGGCGGTGAATTACCTCCCTTTAGATGAAATCCGCAATCGCCCTCTCTTTGACAACTTAACTCCACTCTTCCCAACCGAGCAGATCAAACTAGAATACGAACCCACTAAAGTAACCGGGCGCATGCTCGATCTCTTTAGTCCTATTGGCAAGGGACAGCGCGCCCTCATTGTCGCTCCGCCCCGCACGGGTAAAACAGAACTTATGAAAGAGCTTGCACACGGCATTACGGCTAACCACCCGGAAATGGAGCTCATTATTCTACTCGTGGATGAGCGTCCCGAAGAAGTTACAGACATGCAAAGAAGCGTGCGCGCCCAAGTCTTTAGCTCCACCTTTGATCTGCCCTCGCACAACCATGTGCGTATCGCCGAGTTGGTGCTAGAGCGGGCTAAAAGGCGCGTAGAAATGGGTAAGGATGTGGTGATTTTACTAGATTCGATCACGCGTTTAGCGCGCGCTTACAATGCGATCACCCCCTCTAGTGGAAAAGTCTTAAGCGGAGGGGTGGATGCGCACGCTCTGCACCGACCCAAGCGTTTTTTTGGTGCAGCGCGCAATATTGAAGAGGGGGGGAGTTTGAGTATCATCGCGACTGCTCTCATTGAAACGGGATCGCGTATGGACGAGGTGATCTTTGAGGAATTTAAAGGCACGGGTAATAGCGAGATTGTATTAGCTAGAAGTATTTCCGATCGGCGCATTTACCCCGCCTTTGATGTGCTCAAGTCTGGCACGCGCAAGGATAATATTTTGTTAGGTAAGGACAAGCTGACTAAAGTTTGGGTATTGCGCAATGTGATGCAACAAATGGACGATGTAGAAGCTCTCAATTTCATCTATTCTAAGATGCAAACCACAAAGGACAACGCCGAGTTTTTGGATTTGATGAATCAGGGCTCTTAGTGCGTGTAGGGATTTTTGATAGCGGGGTGGGGGGCTTGAGTGTGCTTAAAAGCATATTGCAAGGGCGTTTATTTGCAGAGATTATCTACTATGGCGACACCGCGCGCGTGCCCTATGGCCCTAAGGATAAAGCCACTATTGAGCGTTTCGCCCTAGAGGCTTTGGAGTTTTTCAGACCCTACCAGATTGAAATGTTATTAGTGGCGTGTAACACCGTGAGCGCATTAGCTTTAGAGACCATGCGCGCGCATTCTAACATTCCCATTGTGGGCGTGATTGAGGCAGGCATTTTAGCCACCATCCAACAATTTCCCAACAAGCACACCCCTATTTTGGTGCTAGGCACACGCGCTACCATCGCTTCAAACCAATACGCCCAGCAACTTCACGCACATGGGTATACTCAGGTACAGAGCCTAGCCACTGGGCTTTTCGTGCCCTTAATTGAAGAGGGGGTGCTAGAGGGGGAATTATTGCACGCATGTATGCGCCATTACTTTGAGCCTATTCAGAACGCCCCAGCAGTACTCATTTTGGGCTGCACGCATTTTCCCTTGATCGCCCCCCATTTGCAGGATTATTTTCAAGGGCGTTTCAAACACCCTTGCGCTTTGGTGCATTCTGGAGATGCCATTGTGCACTATTTGATGGAGAGTTACCACCTTACCCCTCTTAAGCATCCTCCCCAAGCGCGCTTTTTTGCCAGCGGTGATGTCAACACCCTTGAAACCCAAGCCCAGGCGTGGCTGGAGTTGGGGTAAGACTTCCGTCGTATCAACAATCAATAAGAAAGACAAATAGAGCTTGGAACTCTAGGGCGTTGATTTGTCCTCCAACATCCGCTCTACAATTTCTATATGTTTGCGCATACTCTCTTGGAAATCGAATTTTTTTACCCGTTCTAGACCTTTTTGAACACATTGTCGTCTAAGTGTTTCGTCCGTGAGAGCAATCTCTAGTTGCTTAGCAATGTCTGTAACATCATAGGGATTACAATAAATCCCTGCATCGCCTAAAATTTCAGGCATGCAAGAAACATTGCTTGCCAATACCACACATTGAGCTTGCATCGCTTCTACCATAGGCAAGCCAAATCCTTCTGCAAAACTGCCCCACCAAAGCAAATGGGCATGTGTATACAGGGTTTGCAAAAGCGCATCTGTTACATAACCTAGATCGACAATGAAGTTCTGCTTGAAATACGCTTCATCATCCTGACTAAGATCATTTGGTGCACCGGTGATCATCACCTTAAAGCGATGTTGTAGAGGTGCAGGCAGAAGTTTAAAGGCATCAATCAAGCCCCGCACATTGCGCCTTCTAGCTCTAGCTCCTACTACCAAAATAAAATCTCCAAAATGAGGAGGTAACGCTTCTATGCGATTTTCACGGTATTTTCTAAGACCATGATAAATTACATGTACGCGTTCTTGAGAGAAACCAAAAGTCTTTAAAATATCTGTCTTGGTATATTCGCTAAAACAAATGGTTTCTGTAAAAGTAGCCATTTTGGGCAATACTTGCTCTATTAAAAATGCTTTCAAACTTTCGCTGATACGCCAAGCTTTTTCATCGCACAGGGGTAAATCGTGGATACAGCCAAGTGTTTTTTTGGCATTCAAAACAGCAATTTCATAGGAAGGCTCGATATAGAGATCAAAAATCTCTGTTCGCTCCTGTTCGCTCCTGTTCGCTCTGCTTTGGAGCATTCTTTTTAATTTTTGTAACAAAGGCAACAGGCGCTTTTTTAAGGCCAAATAAAAATGTTCGCTTAAAATCATTTTTATCATTTTAAGCAAAACCCTACGCACTCTTATCTTAAGAGAATGGGCAAAGGATGTAGGAGGTTGGGCAACAGGTGTGGGTAGGGAGGTTAAAGTTTGATATTCTTGGAGATTGTCATAAAATTTACCATTAGCATAAATCGTAATGCTAACATTTTTATCCTTGAAATGCTCCTCTAAAGCTTGGATAAAAGTCAAGGCATAAAACCCAAGACCGGTTAAATCCCCCTTAAGAATAGAAGCATGAAAAACAATTTTTTTCAAGAAAAACCCTCACCCGTGAAAAATGCAAACCCCTCTATTCTAGTGCATGGCAACCAAAGATTAGCTGAATAGCCTGTTTTAATTTACAATTTGTCGCCACATGTGCATGCTTTTTTATATTTCTATAAATGTGCTAGAATCCGCATTTAAAAAGGTAAAAAATGAAGCGTTTGTGGATGTTCTGGGGGCTGGGGGTCTGTAGCCTGTATGCGCAGGGAGCAGAAGGTTTTTTTAGTGCCATTGAAGCGCAATTAAAGAGTAACACGGCTAAGGGTATTTTGATGTTAATTTTCATTGGCATCGCTTTTTATGTGTGGCGCAATCTGGATCGTTGGCGTGAAATTTTCTTTACAATTTTGGGCGTGGTGCTAGGCATCATGCTCTTTTTTAAAGCCCCTGCTTTGGCATCTTGGTTTATGGAATTGTTTTAATGGGCTTTGGCTATCCTGTAGTGGTAGTTTCTGTACCCAATCTCAAGGAAATTTCCACAAAAGATAAATTCCTTTGGTTAAACGCCAAATCTTGGATTCTAGCGATCTTTATCCCCTTTGTACTCTTGCCATGGCTGGGTATTCTCTACAGCCTGCTTCTTTATGGATGGTTTTTAACATTCTTTAGTATCTTAGAATTTTTTGATGAGGATATTGCGGATATTTTGATCGCGTATTCTCAGATCAAAACCCCCGGAGACGATTTTTACGCCTGAGTACTCAAATCTTCTAAAATGCGATCGACAATCACACGCGCGCCATCACTGGTGATTTTTTCTCTAAGTTTTGAGCTCACCTCAGAGATATAAAGCCCCCGTGTTTTGGGAGTTTGCAACCATTCGATAAAGTCAAAAAGCTTAGAGGGGTGCAGAGCATGTTGGAAGACAATCTTGGCCAAACCTTCTTGTTCAAATTCTAGGGCGTTAAAATACTGGTGGTTATTGGCAGCGTGGGTATAAGGAACAAACATGGTTGGTAAATTATTAGCACAAAGCTCCCACACACTGCTAGCCCCCGCTCGGCTCACGCAAATATCGGCTTGTCTCATCTTTTCCACTAGGTTTAAATCAAAGGCAAAAAGATCTATCATGTCCAAAATACCCAAACCCTTGTAGAGATCAGCGATACGATCGTAATGGAGTTTGCCACACTGGTGGATAATTTTTAAACCTTTTTGAAGTAAATCTCTAGCGCATAAGAGTGCAAATTCGTTAATTGCACTTGCCCCCTGTGAACCTCCCAAAAACAAGATAGTGTCCACTTGGTTGCGGATACGAGCTTTTTCAAAAAAAACTTCCTGCACAGGGTAGGGAGTCTTATAAAATTTCTTCCCTGCCCCCTTATTTTCAAAACTACCAAAAACGCGTTTGGCATAAGGAGTGGTGTATTTATTGAGCGCGCCTTGAATGGCGTTTTGCTCATGGATGTAAAAGGATGTATTTGAAAAGATACTAGCCAAACTCCCCGGCCCTGCGCTAAATCCTCCTACGCTAATGAGAGCTTGTACGCGGTGTTTTTTCAATAAACCTAGAGCCACCTTAGCCCCCTTGAGTTGCGCCCAAAGAGCGGGGATTTTTCTTAGAAAGTTTTTGTTAACCACTCCGCTACTCTCTAAAAAGTAGCGTTCTATAAACAAGGGACTATCTTCAAACCAACTACGATCTTGACCAGTAGTGCTCCCAATATAGATCAATTCCTGATTGCGACTCTTAAGCTCTTGAGCTAGAGCTTTGGCAATGCATAGATGCCCTCCTGTTCCTCCGCCTGTAATGGCAAACACGGCTTAACGACTTGCTTGTTGTGGAGTTGCTTGAAGGGGAGGCACAAAAGATTTGATCGCTTCTCTGAAGCCAAAATCTGGATAATCCATGATGGAGAGAGGAATTTGGGCAGCATAACCATTATCAGGGTTAAAAATCAAAGGTGCTAAGAAATTGACCATCGAATCTTCTAGGTTTTTTTGCACAACCACCACGCAAAAAACCTCTACTTCAGAATTTCCATCTAATTCCAAGAGTAATTCAATGTACTTAGGAATGCTAAAACTATATTCTCTAAGTTTGTATGGGTTGGCTAAGACTAGACTGATCGTGCCATCTAAGCTACTCACTTTGCTAAAGAGTTCGTCAATCTTAGTGAGCTCAACTTCCATAATGTTTTCAAATCCAAGAATGGGAGCTTTGAGTTGGTAATGCATGCTGTTCCTTTAAGCAAATATGCAAAGCCTCAGCAAAAGCTGTTCCAAAAAATGTAAAAAGTGAGAGGGGAATTTTTAAGGGTGGCGGACAGGGAGGGATTCGAACCCTCGGTAACCTTGCAGCTACGCATCCTTAGCAGGGATGTGGTTTCAGCCAACTCACCCACCTGTCCAAAAGCTAAATTATAATCACTCTAAGTTAACAATTATCTTAATGTTGTAAATATCAAAGTCCGTTATTAGTTATTTGATAGTAAGATAGGGTCAAATTCTACTTCTAAGGTTTTGGATGCGTAAAATTGTTTATGCTATGTGTGTCTGTGCAGGCTTGTTAAGTGCTAAAGGGGTGGGCGATAATGTTGTAAATCTTATTCGCCAACAAACAAAAAAAGAGGTGCGCGTTTTAGAAACATTGCCTTTAAAATCTGATAAAGATTTTCAGGTGGTGGTGGTTGAGGATCCAGAGACAAAATACCATATCCCTTTGTTAGCCAATAAAGATGGGAGCATGGTGTTAGGGCTAGGGAGTGTCTTTTTTAGTAAAGATAATCAAGACATTGCGCTTTTAAATGGTGTTTATCATAAAACCAGTTCACACAATTTTAAACAAGCTAATGGGGCTAAACTTAATGCCTTGTTCAGCGGTTTGCCTAAGGATTATGTGATCAATCTTGTTTCCAAAAACAAGAACGCCAAAAATCTTTACATTGTTTCTGATCCTAGATGCCCACACTGCCAAAATGAATTACGGCATGTTCATGAACGACTCAAAGATGCTAATGTGCACATGGTGGTTGTCGGTCTTTTGGGGCAAAAATCCACGCTTAAAGCAGCAGATATATTGACACAAATCAAACAAGCGCGCACCACAGAGGATAAGATTGCTATGCTAGAGAAAATCTATGCTACTAATTACGAACCCGGGGAAGTTTCCGATGACAAGATTCAAGAAGTTGAAAAAACTACTAAAAAGATCTTAGCAACAGGAATTGAAAGCGTGCCTTTTATTTATGAATATCAATAATCTTTGAGAAAAAAAATAAATAATGCTATAATGCGGGCTTAAATTTTTATAGTAAGGATGCGAAATGAAGTTTTTTAGTGCAGTTGTAGTAGCGGGGCTCTTTTGTAGTTTAGGGGCGCAAGATATTGGGTTGAATGTTTTTCCCGAGTACCATGCTAAACCCGATCAAGAGATGCTAGACATGGCAGGCAAAATAGAGGCAGATAAAGTGATCAGCTATCTCAGCGAGATGAAAAATCGCTATAACAAAATGACTCCCAAGCATCAAGCGGATTTTCAAAAGCATTTTCAAATCGTTTTGGCTAAAAATATCGCCAAACTCAGCCCTGCTCAACGCCAGAAACGCCTAGATGCGATCAAAAAGGCTCTTGCGCTCAGGATTCAAAATGTAGACAATCTTAAAGAGGAAGTTGAGGCGGAGTATGCCTACTTGAACCACTGGAAAACCACTTTGCAATCTAAAACCTTCTATGAAGACTTGCAAAAAAATGGTTTTACACCCAGTGGTGTGACACAATCCAAAACAAAGTAAGGTGTTAACGCCAGCGTTTTTTGCGCGTGCGTGAGAGTTTAAAAATGGTCGAGGAGGGGGCCTGATAGAGCTTGCGTTTATCTTCAATAATAATTGTGGCTGTTTGGTGAGCCCATTGCAAATCAAAATCTTTTCCACTCAAGTTAGCAGATGTGCTATAAAGTTGTCCTAGAATTTCTAGGGGGTATTGTGCTTGGGAGTGCTGAATCACTCTGTAACTTTGGGGAGGGTTGGTAGGGTAAATGAAGCTAGTTTTGCGCGCACGGCGGACAAAGGAGCGGTGGATGGAGGGCACACGCACAGGTAGGGCGCGCAAACTGGTTAATACCTGCAATAAAGGTTTATTTTGAGGACTATGTTTGGCGCGATTAAGAGTGTGCGCGTTAGAACTAAAAAACCCAGCAGTGGTGTCGCTTTGCATCAAAATAATATTCGTATTCATAAACTCAATTTTAGCGCATTTAAGCGCTTTTATGTTACTTCTGTTAGAATCGGACAACTAAGTAGAATGGGGTTTACATGAACTTTGGCAACCTTGGCGTTAAAATTATAGGAGCGATCCTCTTGTCTCTTTCTGTGGTAGGGGTTGCAATCATCGCAATAGCTGACCATAAGCAATACCGCCTTATCCACTCTGTAATTGCGAGCGAAACAAAGGGAGATATGCAACATAGAGAGAACACTTTAAAATACGACACCCACCTCATTGAACAAGGAATCGCTGTCTATTACAAAAATTTCCCTAAAGAGGAAGCTAGGAAGATGGCTTTAAACTACTTTGGTGAAATCAATAATGATAAGGGCATGATTTATATGGTTGTGGTGGACATGCAGGGTACCGTGCTCTTTGATCCGGTCAATCCTGACACCGTTGGTAAAAGTGGTTTGAATGCCATGAGTGTAGATGGCGTGTACTATGTGCGGGGTTACATTGAGCAGGCACGGCAAGGGGGAGGCTATACCTATTACAAAATGCCTAAATTTGCAGGAGGAAATCCTGAACCCAAAGTTGCTTATAGTCATTACGACCCTACAAGTGGCATGGTCATCGTTTCTACCTCTTATTTCAGTGATATTTTGAGTGCCACTGAGCACACGCGCAAGGAAATCAAGCAAAAGGTTTCTAAAAATCTCCATGATTTGATCTATTACATCGCTTGTATCGTAGGCTTCTTTATTGTGGTAACCTCTTTGCTTGTTTACTACAGCATTGTTAGGCGTTTGCACATACTGGTGCACATGATGCATAGCTTTAATCAAGGGGAGCGCGATCTTACTCAGCGCATCCGTATTAATGGTAGCGACGAGATTGCAGAGGTGGGGAAAGGTGTAAACCACTTTGTAGAGCACATGCAAAAATTCTTTAATGACATTAAGGATACAAGCAAAGGCAGTAAGGAAATCGCTAGTATGCTCAAGGATGTCATTTTAGAAGCAATGAATGAGATGGCCAAGCGTTCAGCCTTGATTAGTCAAGTTAAAAACCGAACAATTGAGATCAATCAGGTATTAAACACTTCTATCGATCAAGCTCAAGAAAGTCAAAAAAGTCTTGTGGAAGTGCAAGGTTCAATTAAAACTTCCAATAATGCGATCGCCACTTTATTTGCTCAAATTACTGAAGCTTCGCGCACAGAAGAAGAGTTGGCTAGCAAGGTAGAGCAACTTAGTAAAAACGCTGACAGCGTCAAGAGTATTTTGCATATCATCAACGACATCGCCGATCAAACTAATTTACTTGCCCTCAACGCTGCCATTGAAGCCGCGCGCGCGGGTGAGCACGGGCGCGGGTTTGCGGTAGTGGCCGATGAAGTGCGTAATTTAGCTGCACGCACCCAAAAAAGTCTAGCAGAGATTAACTCTACCATTGGCTTGATTGTTCAAGAAATCAACGATGTTTCTACACAGATGAATCTCAATTCTAAAAAGATTGAAGAGCTTAATAGTGTGGGCTTAGAGATGCAAGACAAGTTTAAGGACATGAATTCAAGTCTTGAATTTGTGGTCCAGCAAGTGGATATGTCGATTGGGAATTTTGTAGGCACTAAGCAAGATATAGAAAGCATGAAACCTCAGTTTGATGGCATTGAAGCAATCAATAAAAATAACGCTATAGAGGCAGCTAAGATTATCAAGGCAGCCGATCAGCTGCATGGAGCAACAGAAACTTTGGATAACAATATCAATCAGTTTAATTCTTAATGATCTTGGGCATCGATCCGGGAAGTCGCAAATGTGGCTATGGGGTCGTGGATGTGCATAGCAAATTGATCGGTGCGGGGTTTATCCACATTCAAAACGCCCCTTTACAAGCCCAGATTTTGGAGATGATAGAGGGTTTGGATCAAATTTTAAACACCTATCCTATTACAGAAGTGGCTATAGAGGATATTTTTTACGCCTACAACCCTAAGAGTGTGCTCAAGCTTGCCCAATTTAGAGGGGCTTTAAGTTTAAAAATCTTACAGAGTGTGGGAGGTTTTAGCGAATACACCCCCCTACAAATCAAGCGCGCTATCAGCGGGCATGGCAAGGCAAGTAAGGAACAAGTTGCCTTCATGGTCAAAAAAATTCTAGGGCTTAAAAACGCGATCAAGCCCTTAGACATCACCGATGCCCTGGCAGTTGCGCTCACGCACGCCCAACAACGCCACGCTATTGCCATGCCCCATCAACACTCACACGCGCCAAATCGCTAGAAAGCCCGCGTAATTGCGTTTGGGAATTAGATGAGGTATTGATACTTGCATCCGTTTTAAAAAGATCGCTAGGTTCGTTGCTTTGCCGTTGTTGCAACTCTTTGCGCTTGATAGTTTCTGTGTTGTTATATTTAAATTTTTGATGTATTTTTGGAGGTTTTTCGGCCTGCTTCTTCATGTTTTGCTCAAGTGCAACCAAAGGATTAAGATACAACCCTACCATAAACAAACTCACAAGAGAAATTTTAGTCATGCTCACTCCTTTCAAAGTTTTTACACATGCGCGCTCCTACAAGCGCACTTTGGCATGCTTGAGGCTTTTTAATGCTCATGGTAAGCTTGGCAATACTAGGGAAGCGTTGCTTAAGTTGCACACTCACTCCTTTTAAAGCCTCTTCTAGGAGAGTGTAGCGCATGGTAGATAATTGTTGTTGTACAACTTCCATAATGTCCATATAATCCAAGTAAGGATTTAAATCGCTGTAGTAGTAATCAACCTCTAAATTAACAATCAAAGGTTGAGGGTGTTCCTGCTCGCTTTCTTGCACGCCAATGATTGCATTAAGATGAAAATCCTCTATGAGCAGAGTCATAGAATTTTCTTTTCTCGCCCACTGAAGAGGTTGAGCAAATTAGGCCAATGCTTGTAAAGTGTGAAAAGAAAAACAAGTACCATAGGGGTGCGTGTACCAACTTGTGCGTCCACATTGATGGGCGCGGGCAAATGGATATGCAAAAGAGGAATGACAAAAAGAAGCAAGGTCGCTAAACCCACGCCCACAATAGAAGCTAAAGAGGAAATTTTGAGTTTTTTGCCAATAAATGCCCACAAGGCTAAACCAATTAGGCTCTCTACTGGAATTAACAAAAGCACCGCTCCCATCGTTGTGCTCACGCCCTTACCCCCCTTAAAGCCCAAAAAAGGCGAATAGCAATGCCCTAGAATGGTCATAATGGCGACCATCCATTGCGCTTCATAGCTTAACCCCGCAAGCTTTGTCAATAATACGCAAAACACTCCCTTAAGTAAATCCAAGACCAACACGCTTGTACCTAATTTTTTAGCCCTAGTAGGATCAATGCTATTTACCACGCGCACTACATTAGTAGCCCCAGTCCCTCTACTCCCCTCTTTAGTAATGTCCACTTTGTAGCGCATTTTAACAATCCAATATCCAAAGGGAATTCCCCCCACAAAATACCCGATGAGATAGAAAATAACATTGATATTTGTCAAAAAAACTAAAAGATTCTCCATGTGCTACCTTTATCTTGAAAACCAAATTATAACGAAAAATCAAAACGACTTTATGTAACGCCCCGGAATCAAAACCCCTTGCTTGTCATTGAATAAAAAATTTACCTCATAACTTTCTTGGATTTTTCGTTTCTTATCTCTTGGAATATGTTGGATAGTCAATTCAATAGGGGGGAGTTTTAAAGGCGTATGGGGTTTGACCTCAAAGGCTAAAAAAAGTGGTTTTTGATGGGCATTATCCCAGCCTGTGCGCCATCTAGGCAAAGTGGTTTGGCTTTTAAGCAAACGATCCCCTACCTGCACCTCAAAGGAAGCCAAATAATAAATACCCGGCTCTAATAACCGACTTTCTATTTTGGCCTTTCTAAAGGTATCCCGCAACAATAATAAAAACCAGTTATTACTTCCAAGCATAAACTCCTTAGAGTTTTGATCCCCCACTTTGCGCCAATAGGTTTTGACAGCACTACCTTTATAAGCAATGTCAAAGGTTACTAAACTAGCTAAAGGAGAAGACTTAGGCGCACAAGCACAAAAAAATAATAACAACGCAAATTTAAGCACTCTCATGGGCTAAACTATAGCACTCTAGGCCTTAAATGCGCTAAAATAACATTAAATATCAACAAAGGATATTTATGAGAATACATGCATTGTTGGCTTTGGTCGCTACCGGGTTTTTACAGGCGCAAAATTTGCTCTATAGTCCAGAGGTGCTTTCCCTCTATTTGCACCCTGAAGATTCTAAAGTCGCTGGGCGTTTGTTACCTACCAACGCCTTTAGCGTTGTAAAAACTCAAGGATCGCGCGTTTTAGTGCGCATTGAGGGCTACTCCAACCCCAAAGCCCCCTCTGTGATCTATGCTAACGATCACCAGCGCGTGCTCGTAGCCGCCTTTGCTAAGAATACGCCTTTAAAATTTACCAGTCATACCCCCTCTAAAGAGGGCAAATGGGATCGTGTGAGCATTGAGGTTTGGACAGATAAGGCCAAATTTAGCTCTGATTTACAGGCGATGCTCATCCATGCCCAAGAGCTTTTTTCTAGCAATTGCAGCACTTGCCACGCCTTGCACAAACCCCAAGAATTCCGTGCCAATGCATGGCCCTCTATTTTCCGCTCCATGCAAGAGCGCACCGCCATTCCCAAAAAGGATCGTTGGCTGGTCATCCAATACTTGCAAAAAAACGCCCAAGATTCTAAATCCCATTAAAAGGCTTCCTTATGTTAGATCGCCGCAGATTTTTACAACTCAGTGCTTCTTTGAGCGCGTTGCCCCTCTTCCCCTCCGCCCTGCAAGCTTCTCAAAAAGTGAACATTAAGCCCGGTCTTGTGCGCAATGGTTCTGTAATCAGCGCTGCTCACTGGGGTGCCCTGCAACTTAGCATTAAAGAGGGCAAACTAGTTAAAAGCCAGCCTTGGGAGAAAGTAACCCAAATGGACAACCCCTTGCAACACTATGTCCCCGATCTAGTTTATAACTCTCGGGTCAAATACACATATGTGCGTCAATCCTATCTTAAAGACCCTAATAATCCTAAACCACACTTGCGAGGTAAAGAACCCTTTGTGCGTGTGCCCTATGAAAAAGCGATCGCATTGGCCGCCCAAGAGTTGCGCAAAACCCGAGAGAGCAAGGGGAATAATGCCATTTATGGGGGCAGTTATGGTTGGAAATCCAGCGGGAACATGCACAATGCGCGCACGCTTTTACACCGCTTCTTAAATCTCACAGGAGGCTTTGTAGGAGGACTTGGAGATTACTCTACGGGGGCTTCACAGGTGATCATGCCCTATGTAGTGGGCTCAATTGAGGTGTATGAACAGCAGACCTCATGGGAAAATATTTTAGAACATTCTAAATGCGTGGTGATTTGGGGTTCTGATCCTCTAAGCACCTTGCGTATCGCCTATACAGCCACCGATCAGCGTGGGCTAGCCTATTTTGAAAAGCTCAAAAAGAGCAAAATTAAGGTAATTTGCATCGATCCTATCCGCACAGATACGGCAGAATTTTTGGGCGCAGAGTGGATTGCCGTGCGCCCTAATAGCGATGTGGCACTCATGTTGGGCATGGCTTACCACCTTGTAGATACCAACAAGCATGATAAAAAATTCTTAGAGAATTACACTACTGGTTTTGAGATTTTCTTAGAATATTTATTAGGCAAAAAAGACAATACACCCAAAACTCCGCAATGGGCAAGCCAAATTTGTGGCATAGACGCGCCTACCATTAAAAGACTAGCGATTCTTTTTGCTACCCAGCCTACTATGATTATGAGTGGTTGGGCGATGCAACGTGCTCACCATGGCGAACAACCCCATTGGATGCTTGTAACCCTAGCGTGCATGCTTGGGCAAATTGGCACTAAAGGCGGGGGCTTTGGCTTGAGTTATCACTATAGCAATGGGGGCGTGCCTACCTGCAAGGGCGGAGTGATCCCTGGCATGGACGCACTTAAAAGAGGGGTATGGGAAAAGGGCAAATTTTTAGGCTTGGTCTCTGAAACACAGAGCGCACAAGGTCCAGAATGGTTAGAGAAAGATGGTAGTAGCGCGATCCCTGTGGCACGTATCGCCGATGCTCTGCTTAACCCGGGCAAAACTATCGATCATAATGGGAAAAAGATCACCTACCCGGATATTGACTTTATCTACTGGGTGGGAGGCAATCCCATCGTACACCACCAAAATACCAATAATAACCTGCGCGCGTGGCGCAAACCCCGCACGGTGGTGGTCAATGAAATTTATTGGACTCCCACAGCCAAAATGGCAGATATTCTTTTTCCCATCACCTCTCCTTATGAGCGCGATGATATTACCATGACAGGCGACTACTCCAACATGAACATTGTGCCCATGAAGCAGGCAGTCGCACCCATTGGGGAGAGCAAGGACGATTATCAGGTTTTTAGCGATCTTGCTCGCCACTATGGGCAGGAGGTCTTTAATCTCTTCACTAAAAATAATCAAGCTCCTAAGGATTTTATCCGCGAATACTATGAGAGCGCACGCAAACAAACCCAAAGCTTTGGCGAACTCTTCACCCCCATGCCCAGTTTTGAAGAGTTTTGGGCAAAAAACACACCCATCACTTTCCAGCCCACAACAGAAAGCCAAGAATGGGTGCGTTTTGGCGACTTCCTAGAAGACCCTATTCTCAACGCCCTAGGCACAGACTCCGGACTTATTGAAATTTACCCCAAGCGGGTAGCTGACTACAAATACGAGGATTGTCAAGGACATCCAATGTGGTTTGAACCTAGTGAATGGTTGGGCAATGCCACATCAAAAACCCCTTTTCACCTTCTAACAAGCCATTCCAAATACCGCCTACATTCTCAACTTTGCCAAACTAGTTTGCGCAAGGAATACGCCGTGCAAGATCGCGAACCGCTTTTGATCAATGCCACAGATGCTAAAAAATTGGGGATCAAAAATGGAGATGTAGTGCGGGTGTTCAACGATCGTGGAGAGGTTTTGGCTGGCGCGCAGGTGAGCGATCGCATCGCTCCGGGCGTAGTGCGTTTGTGCGAGGGTTCTTGGTATGATCCTGATTCTAAAGGATTGTGCAAAACCGGAAGCGCGAATGTGCTCACTCAGGATAGACCCGCCTCCAAGCTCTCTAATGCCAACTGCGCACACACGAGTCTGGTCAATATTGAGAAGTACACAAAACCCCTACCTGCTTTGAGCGCGTTTAAAGCTCCACATATCAAGAAGGCTTAGAGCCTTGCTAAAAACCTCTCAAGAGGAGGTTTTTAGCTAACTTTTAGATAAATAATAAAAATATCGATATCACTTGTATCCAAGACTCTAGCACCGTAAAAATCCTTTGCAAATGCAAATTAAAGGTTTTGCTCGCCCACTGACAACCTAGCCAAATATAAAACTCTTAAAATATTCTTGTGCCTCTAACAGAAATTAGAAAACTCTAGGGGTTTATAGTTGCGCTTGGGCGAGGATTTCTAGCGCGCCTTTTTGCTTGAAGGTGTGGACTAGGTTGCAGACAAGCTCTTGAGCGCGATCGCGCGGGGCTGTAGCGTGTTCTTTAATAAAGGTCTTGCCATCTACTAGCCCCACAATGGCGCGCATTTCAAGCCGATCGCCTTGCAAGCGCACATGCACGCCTAAGGGCACTTGACAGCCTCCTCCTAAAGCGCGCACAAAATCCCGTTCTAAGCCACAACACAGCGCGCTATAAGGATCATTAAGGCGCGCTACTTGATTTAAAAGAGGATGATTGACGCGCATTTCAATACCCAGCGCGCCCTGTCCCATACTAGGAATCATCTCCTCTAGGCTCAAGGGCACTTGATAGGGCAACTCAAGCCCTAAGCGCTCCACCCCCGCGCAGGCTAAAACGATCGCCTCAAAGTCCCCTTTTTGTAGGCGTTCCAAACGCCTTTGTACATTCCCGCGCAAACTCAAGGGGTCAGTATCCGTGCGCAGGGCTTTAAGCTGCATGGCGCGCCTAAGCGAGGTTGTGCCCACACGCGCATGAGGGGGTAAAGATTGTAGGTTGGGGTATTTGTAACTTAAAAAGCAATCCTTAGGGTTGGCGCGCGCGCTCACACAGGCCAAGATCAAACCTTCTTCTAAGTCCACAGGGACATCTTTGAGCGAATGCACAGCTAAATCAATTTCTCCCTTAAGAAGCAAAACCTCTAACTCTTTAGTGAAAAGCCCCTTGCCCCCGATTTGGGCTAGGGGCACATCTAAAATCTTATCCCCCTTAGTTTTCACTACTCTAATTTCACTCTCTAAGCCTAGAGGTTTTAAGAGTTCTTGTACATGTCTGGCCTGCCAAAGGGCTAAAACACTCCCCCGACTCCCAATGACTAATTTAGCGCCCATCTTTATCTAACACCTCAACATCAATGATTCCATCATCTTTTCTAGGGGGTTTTCTCAGCCACGCTACCAGCAAAGCCAAGAGCCCAAAGACATCACAAAGCACCCCGGGCAAAATCAAGAGCAAGCCCCCAATAGTGCGCAAAAACACTCCCTCCATCCACGCTAAGGGATCACGATCTCTTAAATCTAGCACCTTGAGTGAGCCTTTTAACAACGCGCCCCCACCTAAAAGTGCGCTTAAAGCCACTTCTAAAAGAAAGCTCAAGAGCCCAAATTGTCCCACCACACTCATGATGAGAAAAACCTCTATAATGAGGTAGAACACACCTAAAACGAATAAAAAGGGCATTAGCTACGCGCCTCTAGGAGGGTAGATACAATGTTTTCGCGTGCGATCACGCGCTTGTGTAAACCCTGCCTTGTGATGAGCTCAAATTGCCCTTCTAGGGCTTGTTTGCCCACAATGAGCGCGTGCGCACATCCGATGAGCTCAAAATCTGCCATCTTTGCCCCAAAGCGATCGATTCTATCATCTAAGAGGGCATCTACACCCGCTCCCTTGAGCTCTTTATAGAGTTCTTCACCTAAGCTCTCTAACGCGCTATCTTTAGAGTTAGCCACCAACACCACCACCTCAAAGGGCGCGCTGGATTTGCTCCATACACACCCCTTTTCATCGCTATTTTGCTCTAAGATCGCGCTCATCAAACGGCTCACCCCAATCCCATAACACCCCATTTCAAAATATTGCAGCCGCCCTTCTTGATCTAAAAAACGCGCCTCTAGACTCTTAGAATACTTATTGCCTAGTTTGAAAATATGCCCCACCTCAATACTGCGCTGTTCACCCAAAGCCCCCCCACACTCCGGACACGCATCTTTGGGGCGCGCTTGGGCGATGTCTTGGTAATTTAGCCCTGCAAAGGTGGATAAATCCACGCCTACAAAGTGTTGATCTACTTCATTAGCTCCACAGATCAAACAATCCGCCTCTTGCAAGTCTATATCAAAGATCACTTCCATATCAGGCACAATATTTTTAATCCCATAAGCCCCGATATAACCCACAGGCAAGCCTAACTCTCCGATTTCGTGCGCGCTCATCTCCCCTAACTCGAGCGCGCTCTCTGGTGCAATTCTATTAAAGGCGTTGAGGGCTTTGGTTTCCTCTAACTGATCATCTCCTCTTAAGAAAAACACCACCGGGCGCGTGCGATCGCTCAAGCGGGCTTTTTTGATCAGCGCCTTCATCAAAAAGTAAGGATGCACTTTAAAAAAAGAGCTCAGGGCTTCAATGGTGGGAGTATCAGGGGTGTGGAATTTTGCAAACTGGGCTTTGGGGACAATTTCTGGCTCGGGGCGTTTGGCGCGCTTGGCGATCTCCACATTGGCCGCGTAACGGCATTCTTGACATACAAGTACGCTATCTTCCCCGCACTCAGTCAAGATCACAAATTCTTGACTTTTGCTTCCTCCAATCGCCCCGCTATCTGCCTCTACCGCGCGAAAATTCAACCCTAATCTCGTGCAAATTTCACTATAGGCAGCATGCATGCGCTCAAATTCCTTATCCAAGCACTCTGTGTTAGCATGGAAACTATAGGCGTCCTTCATCACAAATTCGCGCGCGCGTAGCAAGCCAAAGCGCGGACGGATTTCATCGCGAAACTTGGTATGGATTTGGTAGAGATTGAGCGGGAGTTGTTTATAACTCTTGATATGGGATTTAGCAATTTGGGTGATCGCCTCCTCATGGGTGGGGGAGAGCACACAAAGATTGTTTTTGCGATCAGGGAAGCTTAAAAGCTCTTTGCCATATTGTTCAAAACGCCCGCTCTCCTGCCATAAGAAAGCGGGCACGACAAAGCCTAAAGTACACTCCTGCGCGCCATAAGAATCCATCACCTCCTTAACCACTGCACGGATCTTATTTAAGACCTTATGCCCTAAGGGCAAAAAATGGTAAAGCCCGCTGCCCATTTGCTGGATGTAGCCACCTTGCAACATGTAGCGGTGGCTTTTTAAGAGCGCGTCCTTAGGGACTTCCTTTGTAGTGGGGGCAAAGAGTTGAGAAAAACGCATCAAAATCCTTCTTCGCTAAATTCGCATTTGTAGCGGTTGATAAAAAGACTCTCTTTGCCTAAGTTAAACAAGGTTTTCAAAGATTCGCCCAGCATATCACTCTCAGGTTTGTGCGCGCTTTTTTTGAGCGTAGCGGTGGGGGGGTGCAAAAAGGTGTTAAAAGCGTTGTGTAAAATGCGCGCGACATTTTGTTCGTATTCTTGGGGCAAGTAGCCCTTTTTAATGGCGCGCTGGAGTTCTTTTAATGCAGCTTGCTTGGCCAGTTCCCTTAAGTCTTTGATGAGGGGGTCTACTTCTAAACTCTGTAGCCACTGGGCAAATTGCACGCTAAATTGTCCCACCACTTGGTAGGCATGGCGCGTATCCTTTTGGCGTTGCTCTAAATTCTGCGTTGCTACGCCCTGCAAATCGTCCACACTATAAAGCCAAATATTAGGTTCTATAGGAGGCTCAATGTCTCTAGGCACGGCTAAATCAAACCACCAACGCCTAAAAACACAAGGGCGCGCCATTTTTTGTGTGATCACACAAGTAGGCGCGCTGGTGGCAGAAAATAAAAAGCTATGCGCGTTGATCCCCTCTTCTAGCGCGCTCAAGGGGCGGGCTTGGATGTGGGGGTTTTTTAGACTTTGGACAAACTCGCGCGCGCGCTCTATATTGCGATTAATCAGCTCTATTTCAAAGCCCTTAGCTAGTAGGTGTTTGCACACCAATTGCCCCATTTCGCCCATGCCCACCACCATCGCGCGCTTTTCTAATTTTTCAACATTTAAAATCTCTAATGCCTGCTTGACCGCCACAGAGGCGATAGACACCGCTTGAGAGGAGATTGTCGTAGCCTTGCGCACCCCTGCTGCGCACTTGAGCGCAAAATGGGCCAAACGGCTTAAGTGTTTGGCGCACAAGCCCGCTTGTAAACAGAGTTTAAAGGCCTCTTTAAACTGCCCGGTAATTTGGGTTTCTCCCACCACCAAACTATCTAAACTGCTCACCACGCAAAAAACATGGTGAATTGCATGCTCTTGGGTGTGGGTTTCTAAGCTGGCTTGCAGGCTCTTAAACTCCACCCCTTTGGCTAGAGAGAGGGATTTAAGCAAATGAGGGGCGATACGCTCAAATTCATGGGCATAAAGGTAAAATTCTACGCGATTACAAGTACATAGTGCCATGATCTCATACACGCTAGCATGTTCTTTTTTAAACTGGCTCAGAAATTCTAATAACGCCCCCTGTGTGAACGCCAGTTTTTCACGACTCTCAATGGGCAAGAGTTTATGGCTAAAACCTAAAGTAAGATACCCCACCTGCATTCAAAACTCCCGCTCGATCAAGCTAGAAGCCACTTTTTCTAAGCTAGCATGTCCTTTAATAGCTTCTAGGGCACAATGGGCGTAGTGGTGGATATGCTCTAAGACCTTAGGGGCGATATGATGGGCTTTAAATTGTTGCGCACACCATGTTAGGGCTTGCTCATCAGCGTTTTTAAAGCAGGCTTGTAGCTGGGCTTGCTCTAGGGGGTCTAGCTCTTGGTAGAGTAGAATATAGGGCAGAGTGCTTCTGCCCTCTTTAAAATCGCTAAAAGCGGGTTTGCCTAAAACCTCTTTGGGCTGAGTGATGTCTAATAGATCGTCCATAATCTGAAAGGCGATTCCAAAATTGCGCCCAAAAGTGTGGTAGGCTTGGGGCTTAAGTCCGCTTAAAAGCGCAGCTCCTGCGCAACTTGCCACCATTAAAGACGCGCTTTTATCTTGGATAATGTCAATATAACGCGTTATGTCCGTGTGAAAAGTATCTGAGGCGCGCACATCTTTAATCTCTCCTCTTGAGAGTTCCATCACACTATGAGCGACTAATTGGGCGATCTGACTATCTAATTTGGTGAGCTCAAAAAAGGCTTTAGCGTAGAAAATGTCGCCTAACATGATTGCGTTTTGGTTGCCAAATGTGTGGTTAATGGAGGCTTGCGCGCGTCTTGTTTGGGCGTTGTCAATCACATCGTCATGCAAGAGTGAAGCGCTTTGAATCATCTCAATGACGGCGCAAAAGTCGATTAATTGAGGGTGGTTTGGGCAAATAGCTAAGATGAGCTTACTGCGTAGCATTTTCCCCTGCCCAAGCAGGGCCGCCATGCGCTCTACCTCTGCGCTTTGCACTTGGGCTAAAAATTCTTGGATTCTGTGGGCAATTTTTTCTAACATTAAGGTTGTTCGATCCATTTGAGCTTGTCAGAGGCACGCACGCGCAAACTGGCCTGTTCATTGTGTATGTCAAATTTCTTAAAAGTGAGGGCGAAATAAGGAGGAGTGGGATCTATCCCCTCACTGCTTTGAGTTTGAATCACCTCTTTAAAGAGATCAAGGCGGAAAGTGTCGCGCTGAAAATCCGGATACAAAATGAATTGATAGGGAAAGCCATTACATTTAAGGAGTACCACTAACCCACCGTCTTTAAAGAGAGTCCAGCGCAAAGAAAGGGGTTTTTTGAATTTGCCTAACTGGAGCTCCCCACGATAGATTTGATCTTTTTTCAGATCCAAGATTTTATCTAGGCTCTTTGCCATAGCCATCTGCGCTAACACAATCACGATGACAAAGAGCCTATTCATGCCCTAAAATATTGGCCATAGAAGTCATCACTAAATCAATTTTCTTAGTCTGCACGCGCTCTTGCAAGCCAGAATCAAGTTTGCAGAGTTTGCTCATTTCCTCTAGCTTTTCTTCTAAGTCCGCTTCCTCCAAGAGGAGCGCGCTGATGGCTTGGAGCTCTAGGAGGCGTTCTAATTCGGCGCGCACCAGCTTTTGACTGGCGTGTAAGAGAACATCGCCCCATTTCTCAATGGGGTCGCCATCAAAGACCTCAAAAGAGTTCATTTAGGCGAGGCTTGCCTTGAGCATCCAAAGGGCTTTTTGGAGTTTAGCCAATTCTTCATCGGCATAAGATGCGGTAACTTTATCGCCCGCCTCATCGGCAGTTTTGGAGAGCAGAGCAAAATGCTTTTCTAGGTGTTCATAGTCTTTTAAGATAGCTTCAAAAACCTCTTTAGAGTGGAAGCTGTGTTTGCTCTCTTCTTTGACATGAGCAAGCTTGAGCGCGTCTGCCATTGTAACCACAGGAGTACCACCTAATTGCGCGACTCTCTCTGCCAAATCGTCAAATTTTTCGGCAAATTCTTCATAAACCGCTTGGGTAAACTTATGCACCACATGAAAATCATGCCCTTTGACATTCCAATGAAAATTATGCAACTTCACGAACAATACCAAACTATCGGCTTGTAACTGTTTGAGCAAATCAACTACTTTTGTTTTCATTTTTATAAAATCCTTTTTGTTTATTTCTAATCCAAAAGGTTAGTCCCCTATTCTAACTTAAAATGGTTAATAAGTCTCTTTAGACCTAAGTGTAGTATAGTAAGTCCATCTCAATAAATTAGAATAAAGGATAGCGATGAAAAAACTCTTGTTACTATGTGCATTTGGCATATCTTTAGGAATGGGTGCAGATAGTCCACATAAATGGGGCTACAACTCTCCTAGTACTCCCCGCCAATGGGGTGATTTACATAAAGATTTCGAGCTGTGTAAAAGTGGTAAAAATCAATCTCCTATCGATATTGAACACTACTATTACACTCCAAATAAGGAGGATTTGGCAGCAGTGTATCAAAATAAGGCCAAACCCACTTCTCTCACTTATGCGCATCATACGCTTGTCGTACAATTCAATAGTGCACAAAACCACATTCTCTACCGCGATCATGTCTATAAGCTGGTAAATTTGCACTTCCATACCCCGATGGAATTTAGCATTCACAAGCACCGCCAACCCTTGAGCATGCACATGGTACACCAAGATGCCAATGGACTTTTACTCGTCTTGGGAATAGGTTTTGAAATTGGCAAACCCAATGAAATGATCACGCGTCTGTTAGAAGCTTATGCGCATAAACAAGTCCCTAAATCCCTAGACTTAGAAAACCTGCTTCCTGCTAGCATCAATTACTACCACTTCAATGGATCGCTCACCACTCCCCCCTGTACAGAGGGCGTGGCGTGGTTTATTATTGAGGAAACCTTGAGCGTCTCTAAGGAGCAATTAGCAGCTCTGCAAAAAATCATGCACCATGTTAAAAACAACCGCCCACCCCAAAAGGATTACAATAGCGTGATTGTCAAGAGTTCAGCCGTATTGCGCGAGCCCTAATATCCTCTAAGATTCCCGCGCGCTCCAAGTGCGCGATGTTTGCAAACTGATTTTTATTAAAGGTGATTTGGCGTTTGGCCAGTTGGCAGGTGTGCGTATAGATCGCCTCTTCTAGGTGTGCTAGGTTAAGTTTGCCCTGCAAATATTCCAAGCATTCCTTAGGTCCGATCGCTTTAAAGGGCTGATGATGACTGCCATATTGGTGCGCCAAACTCTCCACCTCTGCAACAATTCCCTGCTTGAGCATGTTTTTTGTACGCTGGGCGATTTGTGCGCGCAATATCTCCTTAGGCAGGCTGAGGGTGTAGAGCTTTACGGGCAGGTGAAAAGGGATTTTAGGGTGGGTGGCAAAATACACGCTAGGGGGGGTTTGCGTACCAAAATAAATTTCTAGGGCTTTTTGGAGGCGGTAGCTGTCCTTAGGGTGGATTTTTTGCGCGTACAAAGGGTCTACTTGGATTAAAAAATCATAAGGGTTAGCCAGTTCTTTTATGCGCGCACGCACGCCCTCATCTACAAGAGGCATAGGACTTAGTCCCTCTAAAATGCTTTTAAGATAAAACCCACTGCCTCCCACCAAGAGCAAAACCCGTTTTGAGCTAAAAGCCAAAGCTTTTTGTAATTCTTGAGCAAATACGATGGCGTTATTGGGTTGAGAAATGTCTAAAATATCGATCGCATAATGCTTAATACGCGCCAAATCCTGTGCGCTGGGTTTAGCGGCCGCGATATTGAAATCTTTATAGATACTCAAAGAATCTAGTGAAAAAATTTCTGCGTCTAACTCTTGAGCAAGCTGTAAAGCAAGAGCACTCTTACCACTCCCACTAGGCCCCAAAATGGCAAAGAGGCTAGGCACTAGGGAGCTTTATAGGTACTCAAAAACCCCTCTAAATCAAAATGCACGCGTTGTTGATGGGTGAATAAATGCACCATCATGTCTCCTAAATCAATGATGATCCACTCCTCATTTTGTGCGTCCACCGCATAAAATTGCTCTCCTAAGGGCTTGAGCGCGCTTTTGAGGTGATCGAGCAGAGCTAGGGCGTGCTTGGGAGCTAGGGTAGTGGCAATAATCACCTTTTGAGTCACATAGGCGCGATCGCTCAGATCAAAAACCACAATATCGCTCGCCTTTTTGTCCTCTAAGAGCGCGACAATTCTTTCAATTCTAGGATCAGACATGGATTTCCTTAAACGCTTGAATCACCCCTCCTTGTAAGGTGGGGGGCAGGTGAGAGGGGATTTTATGTTGGGCTAAGAGGGCTTTAATCTGGGTGGAAGAAATACGTTCTTGAATGCGTGGCAGAGGGATATAGAGCGAATCTAAGCGGGGCTCAAGGGGGTAGCCCTCTCGTTGCACTACGACAAATTCTGCCAGCTCCTGCATGGTAGCATAGCCCTCCCACTGGGACAGATGCGCCAAATTATCCGCACCGATCACAAAATAGAGTTTGCTAGGGCGCAGGCTGTGGTGAAAATGCAACACACTCTCCACGCTAGGCACGGGGCGTTGTGCACAGATTTCAAAATCACTCACTTCTACCTTAGAAAACCCGCTTAAAAGCCCACGCATCCAAGCAAGCCTCTGTTTTGGGCTAAAGCAAGGTGCGCCCTTAAAGGGGTTTTGATAGGCTACCAGCACAAAAAGACGATCGATATCCAAATGTTCTAAAATCTGCGCAACCACCTCCAAATGGGCGATATGAGGGGGATCAAAACTCCCCCCATAAAGGGCGATTTTAAGTGTTTTGCTCAAAACTGGAAGCCTTTGTTAATTTGGAAAATTTCACGCCCTTAAGCCCCCCAATTTCTAAGTGCAAACGCATGATTTCTGAAGGTTTGCCATTAATAATAATAGTTTCTAGGCAATTATTAAGATCGAGGTGTACATGGGTTGTGCACATAATGGTAATATGGCTTTCATGCTGAATATCAATGATCTTTTGGTTGAGCTCGCGCTGATGATGATCGTAGATAATCACCAAAACCGCCACAGTGAGCCCTTCTTTAGTCGTGCCAAAATTTTCATCATTGGACCAATTATCCTCTACCAATTTTTCACGGATCATATCGCGCACTAATTCAGATCGCGAAGAATAGCCGTTTTTAATGATACGATTGTCCAGTTCATCCAATAAATTTTGTTGCAAAGATACAGAAAACCTAATAATGGTGTCGTCTTTATGCTCCATAAATTCCCTTATTTGCAAAAAATTCTCACATTCTAATCTAATTTGGCTTATTAGCCCCTAATTTGGGCGAGGAATTTGGTGCGGTGGAAGTTAATAGCGTAACGATGTGCCTCATCCCTTAAGCGTTGCAAGAACTGCAAACAGGAGTCATTGGCCTTCAAGCGCAACACTCGATCACGCGTGTAGATCACATCGGGTATATCTCCTAGCGATCGCTGGGTTTTCCCTCCTCTCTTGGACTTAGCAATGCCTAGCACCTCTATGTTTTGCCCCACGCTTTGCAAAACCTGCAGGGCGATACGCACCTGTACGCGCCCTCCATCTATAAGCCATAAGTGCGGAGGGTTTTGCATTCTTTGGGCGCGCCGCTCCAACAACTCGCGCATTTGGGCATATTCATCTCTGCCTTGCAAGAGATAACGCCGGTAGGCTTTTTTCACCCATTCCCCCTTTTCAAGCACCACCATCGCGCCCACGCAATGGCTTTGGGCGTGATGACTTACATCAAAAATCTCAATACGCTCAGGGGGGACGCGTAGCCCTAAAAGCACCTGCAGAGCGCGCGCAGGATTCTCTAGGGGGATTTGCAGGCGTTCTAGTAAGGCTTGAATTTTGCCTAAACGATCGCGCCATAGGGCTGCCTCCTCATAGCGTTCTTGAGAGGCAAGCGCGTGCATGCGCGCTTGAATACGCGTGCATAACAGAGGCAGATTTTCTAAAAGAGCGACCCCCTCTTGGAGCAAATGCGCGTATTCTTGGGCACTAATTTTGCTCGCACAAGGAGCAGCGCAACGCTTAATTTCATAGAATACACAAGGGGATTTGCCCCGCACACAGCTAGGACTTTGCACGAGGGGAAAAAATTCTAACAAGCTCTCTAAAATTTCCTTAGCTCCCAAACTAAAAGGGCCAAAACAGCGCAAGTGTTCGCTAGGGTGTCTTTGTAGGTGTAACACTGGATAGGGCAGAGCAGGGTCAAAACAGACATAGGGGTAGGTCTTAGAATCCTTGAGCAAAATATTATAACGAGGTTGGTATTGCTTGATGAGGCGATCTTCTAGCAGTAGGGCTTCATGCTCATTGGGAGTTAGGCGGTATTCTAGGCGTGCGATCCTAGAGACCATATCGCGCACACGCGCGCTATTTCTAGGGTTGGGCAAGATGCGCTCCTCTTGTAGGCTAAAATAGCTCAAGACGCGCTTTTTAAGATTTTTTGCCTTGCCAATGTAGAGTAAGCACTCAGTAGTGTCCCAGTAAAGATACACTCCACAACTTTGGGGCAGATTCTCAAGTTGGGCGCGCATGTTGCTTGATACAGGCACGGATATGCTCAAAGAGGGCTTTAAGCTCGGGGTCGTTAGCGTGGTTAGTGAAATCACCCTGTGCGCATTCTTGATAATAGAGTTTTGGAGGCTTGGGGACAAATTTTGTTCGAATCACTTGGGGCACATAGGCTTTCACCTCAAGGGGTGCTGGGGGTTCTAAATCTAGGTTCTGCACTTCCCGTAACAAGGTTTGGCTAAATTCGCGAGCATGTTTGCAAAAATAAGTGTGTGCGCTCGGGTGGCTAAAAGCAAGCCAGAGTTTAGAGTTTTTAATTATAATAGAGCTAATCGCCTCTCGAATGGAAAGGGGCAAAAAAAGCTTAAGCTGATTGAGTTTAAGGCGCATATCTAGGGGTTTTAAGAAAGGTTGGTTTTGCAAATCAGAGAGAATATTTTGGGCATTTTTCATGGGGTTATCTTAGCATGTTTGTTAACAGGTTGTGGCTATAAAGCCCCTCCTTTTTATAAAACAAAATCCCTCTCCTACCCTCAAGCCCAAATGCCAAACTCTAATCATTCCATCCAAGAAGGTAACCCCTGAATGCAATTCACCCCTTATCCCTTTGAACGCCTAAATGCCCTCTTGCACGGGCTAAATCCTCCTAAGATTTTTGATCTGAGCATTGGCGAACCCCAATTTCCCACACCTCCATCTATCCAACAAGCCCTACAAGCCCACACGGACACACTCAGATTTTATCCCAAAAGCGGGGGAGAGGACTTTCTCAAAGAAGCCCAAGTGAGTTTTATAGAGCGCCATTTCAAAGTGCGCTTAAGGATGGAGCAAATCTTACCCACCCTAGGTTCTAAAGAAACGCTTTTTAACTTCCCCATCTTTTATTTGCATGACAAACCTCAGCCCAAGATCGCCATGCCCGATCCCCTCTATCAAGTGTATTTAGCTAGTGCGCAAGTTGCCAAAGCTACGCCTCTTTTTATGCCTTTAAGCCCTGCTAATGACTTCACCCCTGAGCTAGACCCCGCGCTCAAGCCCGACTTAGTGATTTTAAACTCGCCTAATAATCCCACTGGGCGCACCTTGAGCTTAGAAGAGTTAAAAGTTTGGGTCTTGCGCGCTCTGCAGGAAAATTTTCTATTGCTCAATGATGAATGTTATAGCAATATTTACGCCTCCACGCCCCCGCCCTCTATTTTGCAAGCCTGCTTAGAAGTGGGCAATAGAGAATTTAAAAATGTCTTAGCAATCCATTCGCTTTCTAAGAGTTTGAGTGCCCCAGGGGCGCGCAGTGGCTACATCGCTGGGGATGCCAATATTTTGAACAAATACAAGATTTTTAGGGGCTATAGCGGGTGTGCGATCCCCTTGCCCTTGCAATATGCTAGCGCAGCAGGGTGGTTAGATTTTGAACAACAAGAGCAAATCCGTCAAGCCTATGCGCGCAATCTACAACTTGCTCAAGAAATTTTGGGCGTGCGCGTTTTCCCCACAAGCTTTTATGTGTGGCTTTACGCCCATCATGGAGAGGATTTTGCCCGTCATCTCTTCACTCACACAGGGATTAAAGTCCTTCCTGGGGGCTTTTTAAGCCCGAGTGATAGCCCGCATAGCGCGCCTTTTGTGCGCGTGGCATTGGTCTATGAAAATATGCGCCCTATTTTAAAAACCTTAAAAGACGCGCACCAAAGCTATTTAAAGAGCCTGTCATGCTAGATCGTCCCATCCACACCTATAAAATCCACTTTATTGGCATTGGAGGTATTGGTATTTCAGGACTAGCTAAATACCTTAAGGCACAGGGCGCGGTGGTGAGTGGCTCGGACCTTGTGCAAAGCACTATCACGGACTATCTAGCCAATTTGGGCATTCCTATCACCATTCCCCACAACCCTAATGCGCTCAAGGATCAAGAAGTGGTGATCCACTCGGCTATTATCAAGGTAGATAATGTGGAGATTGTAGCGGCAATGGAGAAAAATTGCCTCATTCTTTCGCGTAAACGGGCGTTAGAATACATTTTAGGGGATAAGCGTGTTTTTAGTGTATGCGGGGCGCATGGCAAGAGCACCACGAGCGCGATGTTAAGCGCATTATTGCCCCATTTTGGGGCGATCATCGGGGCGACCAGCAAGGATTTTGGCTCTAATGTGCGCGAGAGTGATAGTTCTAGCTTGGTCTTTGAAGCTGATGAATCCGATCAAAGCTTTTTGCATTCCAACCCCTATTGTTCTCTAGTAACCAATGCTGAGGTGGAACATTTAGATGGTTATGATTACAATTTAAAAGCGTTTTATCAAGCCTATACAGACTTTTTAAAGCTGGCTAAAAAGCGCGTGATTAATATCAGCGACCCCTTTTTAAAAGAGTGTAGCTTAGAGGCGATCCGCCTAGACCCTGCGCGCGACATCAGTCAAATTAGCTATTTTTTAAGAGAGGATGAGCCCTATACGCGTTTTAAGCTCAAAGATTACGGCTTTTTTGAGGTGTGGGGTTTGGGGGCGCACACAGCTAGCAATGCAGCCCTGGCGATTTTGGCCGCTCTTGAAGAACTGCCCTTAGAGAGTCTGCGCGCCAATCTGCTCAATTTCAAGGGTATCAAGAAACGCTTTGATATCATTCAAAAAGACTCGTTACTACTCATTGATGACTACGCCCACCACCCTACAGAGATTTGTGCCACTTTGCAGGCCCTGCAAACCTACGCCCAACTCAAAGGACTCAAAGAGGGTATTGTCATTTGGCAACCTCATAAATTCTCTCGCCTCTTGGATAATTTAGAGGGTTTTCAAGAATGCTTTAAAAATCCCATTGTAAGTCAGCTCTATATCTTGCCTGTGTGGCGCGCAGGTGAGAAACCCCGCGAAGTGGATATGCATGCCCTCTTTGGGCACTTGCAACCCACTTTTATTGATTCTATGTGGCGCACTTCAAAGGGCTTAGAACTCTTTGTGCAGGGGGTCAAGATTCGCACCTTGCATAATGGGTTAGTGATAGGCTTTGGAGCAGGGGATATCACCACCCAACTTAGAGGAGAGGTTTAATGGGGGCGTGGATCGTTTTAGCCCTTGTCTTGATCTTGCTTTGGTTTATATTTAAAGATTTTGGATTGGTGCGTTTTAAGCAAAAGTTACTGAGCGCGCTCGCGCTTGTGGTGTTAGGAGGGATGGTAGGATTTTATACCTATGAGCAAGATAAGAATAACCGCGCCCAAATGGATTTACAGCGCGCCTTTTTACGCGGGGAAACTTTATTATGCGGCCATGTAGAGGTAAATAATAAAAACTTCAATCTTGTTACGGGCACTTTAAGTTTTTTGGGCAAGCCCAATGGTCCCATGAAAGACACCTTGATTGATTTGCAATCTTGTCAGAAAAAGACCCCTTGAACACGCTAGCTAGCCAATTAGATTTAGAACGCTTTTTAGAGCGTTTTGCAAGCTTTTTAGCCCGCCCTAAAGAAGCCACAACTCTAAGTCTGCGCCCTAGCACTTGGGAACATCTACAAGAATTTGAAAACCTAGAGTTTAACCCCCCTAGCACGCTTATCTGCCTAAAAGAAGCCCTGAAAGCCTTGAAAAAAGGCGGGGTGTGGCGTTTGGAGATTTTATTAGAATTTGTCAAAATCACGCGCTATTTTGCCTACCTAAAGGCGCGCACACACCCCAAAGATCACCCCCATTTATGCGCCTATTTGGCCAATATCCACTTTCCTGCACCTCTCTTAGAGCTAGAAACACATATGCAAGATAGCCCCGCTCTCAAAGAGGGCTTTTACCCGGAATTAGACGCGTTATCAGAGAGTTTAGCGCGTTTGCAAGCCCAACAAAAACAAGTATTTCAGCAAATTTTAGGACGATCAAGTCTGCAAACCTACTTAGCCGATCGCCAAGTGCATTTTGTGCAGGGAGTCGAAACTTTGCTTTTAAAACCGGGTTTTTCTGCGGTGCTTAAGGGCGCGGTGGTGGCGCGCTCGCATAGCGGGCAATTTTACATAGAACCCCTAGAGGTGAAAAATTTGGCGCGTAAAATCCAAGAGACGCGCAATAAGATAGAAGAGAGTGTGATGCTCATCTGCACGCAATGGAGTGAAACCCTGCGCCCTCATTTTCTATTTTTGCGTTTTATCAACCATGAATTTGACTATTTGGATCACTTGCAAGCGCGCGTAAATTTTGCCAAAAGCGCAAATCTAAGCTTTATCAAGCCCAACACACGGGGGTATTTTGTGCTCAAAGATTTTGAACATCCCAATCTCAACAACCCTAAACCCCTTAGCTTAGATTTTAACCAATCCCTGCTCTTGGTAACCGGGGTGAACACGGGGGGTAAGACGATGCTTTTAAAATCTGTGCTCTCGTGCGCGTGGCTGGCCAAACACTTTTTGCCTTTTAAAATCAACGCGCACCATTCCCAAATTCCCCATATAGAACATATTCAAGCCATCATCAACGACCCGCAAAATAGCCAAAATGACATTTCTACCTTTGCTGGGCGCATGCTCGATTTTAGCCACGCGCTTAACACCCTTCAACTCTTGCTAGGCGTGGATGAGATCGAACTGGGCACGGACGCCTCTGAGGCGAGCTGTTTGTATAAGGTCTTGCTAGAGGAGTTGCTAGAGAAGGGAGCTAAAATTGTGGTAACCACACACCACAAACATTTAGCTTTGCTCCTAGCCAAAAACCCCGCCGTGCAACTGCTTGCAGCCAATTACGATCTACAAGCCCAAATGCCCACCTACACTTTTACCCCCGGACTCATTGGCAAGAGTTATGCCTTTGAGAGTGCCCTGCGTTATGGCGTGCCTTTAGACTTAATCGATCAGGCACGCGCCCTTTATGGCGCAGAACAGAGCCAGCTTAACGCCTTGATCGAGCGCACCAGCGCGCTAGAGCAGGAGCTTATCCAAGAGCGCGCCCAATTAAAACACACCCAACAAACCCAAGAGTGCACATACCAAGAAAAGCTAACCAAGCTAGAACAAGCCCACAGGGCTAGAGAAGCAACACAAAGGAGCTTAGAGCAGAGCTATACACAGGCCTTAAGGCAACTCCAAGAGGCCTTAAAAGAATTTGAGCGCACCCATAATAAAAGCCACGCCCACCAGCAAATCCAAGCCATCCAAGAGAATTTAAAACGGCCTGCCAAACCTACCCCACAGAAACAAAATTTTCAGGTGGGGGATTTTGTGGGCTATGGCAAATTAAACGGGGAGATTATCGCGCGCAGTGGCGGGCTTTACAATATAGCCTTAGAAAATGGAGTAAAGATTAAGGTTAGACCTGAAAAATTGATCTTAAAACCTAAGCCCTCCGCCCCCAAAGCGCAGGTGCGCCTCCAGCACAAACCTCAAGCAAGAGGGCAAATGCGCCTAGATGTACATGGACTAGATGTGCAAGAAGCTCTAGAGCAAGCCCAAGACTTCTTAGCCAACGCGCTTCTAGCGGGCTTTGAAGAGGTGTTGATTGTGCATGGCAAGGGCAAGGGGATTTTACGCCAAGCTCTCAAAGAGTGGCTTAAAAACCACCCTAAGGTGATTTCTTTTGAGGACGCGCCCTACAATCTAGGTGGCTCTGGGGCACAGATGGTAAAATTATAGCTACCATGTGTTGTTAAGGCTTGTTGTATAAGTGCCCTTCGCAATAAATTCGTTTTCTATGGGTATCAAATTGCAAACTCAATAAATCCTTACTCGCCATATAGTCTTTGGTATGAATCCCTGTTAGAGGTAAGAGCACATGGATGAGATCATCGCTCATGAAGGGTTTATGCACGGCTTGGGCGATTAATTTAACTTTCTCAGGGTGCTTCTGCTTGAATAAGTCCGTAACATAGATCACAAAGGGAATCTCTACGCCATAAGTAGAACAACGATGCCCATAGCCATTATTAGTTTCAAACACATCTTGGGCGTGATCGGAAAAATAAAGAATTAAGGCATCCTTATCTTTGAAAAACTTAAAAAACTCTTCTAGAATGTGATCGGTATAATATAAAGAATTGACATAATCAGCGACAACTTGCTTGTCTCGATCGTTTTGAATATGGAGGCTTTGATAGCGAATCTGTCCAGGGGTGAATTTAGCAAAACTTTTAGGGAAGCGCCCCTTATAGTCTGGATGGTTTCCAAACAAATGGATTAAAATCAGATTTTTAGCTCCTATTTTAGGTTGGACCTGTTGTTCAAAAAGGGGAATGAGCCATTGGTCGTAATGGGCTAGACCGCTATTCCAAGTTTCGTGTGTAGAAAATTTGTAGGTAAAGCCGTAGGCGAAGGCACTATAATAGTTGTTTGTTGAAAGAACTTCTTGGTTATCTGGCCAAAAAGTTTTATAGCCCGCTAGCTTGAAAATAGCTCCTAAGGTTTTTTGTTGATACCAGGGGATAGCTTTGTTTTCCACATCGCCGTAGTTAAGCAGGGTTTTAAACACCTCAAGCGTATTAGCAAAGACGGCGATCACATCATCAAAAATGAATAAATTTTGCGATCTCTCTCTCTCTCTCTCTCTTTAAGCACACTTAAAAAAGGTGTGTTGGGCACATCATAACCATAAAGTCCCATGAAATTTTTGGATGCGCTCTCTCCTACGATCAACACCACATTATCTACACTGTTTTTCTCTACACTTAAATAATCTTTAGGATAGAGTTGTTTTAATCCTTGATACATAGCTTGAATTTGACCAAATTCTTTCAAGGAAACACACACCGCATATATCTCTTTTACCACAGGTATAACGCGTTTGACGATGTTGAGATTAATTAGCCTACCATGCCCTCCCCCTCCCTGCATAAAAAACACCCACAAAGTGTGCGCCCAAAAAATCGCCACAAGTCCAGTGAGTGTTTTAAGTTGCCGTGGCATATTGAGGTGTAGCTTAAAACGCACCAAATTTAGGAAGCCAACACAGATCGCGAGATAACCTAGAATAATCCCAATGCGAGGCAAAACCATGCCCTTTAAAAATTCTTGACTTTCTTGCACATTGGTTGCTAAAAGTGTACCTATAAGAGAGGGTGTAAAGTCCATGTGAAAATAATGGGCTAGAAATAAGCTTACGAAGTTAAAACCCAAGCTCAAAACTAGCATGGTATTTTTTAAAAACTCTGCCCAAAACTTAGATTTTATAAAACTCAAGAGAAAATAATAAAGATAAAAAAAACAAAAAACCATAAAAAGCCACCTTGAGTGCATGCCAAAAAACTCCATCCCACACCTCCACAGCAAAAAAGCCTACTACAACAGGGGCTAGCCACATCAGCCAAAAGCGATTATCCAAGATCATGTAAAAACCTTAATTTTAGTAATGTGTAAAAACAGTCTCTCTTTCGCACGAAAGTAAAGACCTGATGGGGCAAATCAGAGCGGCGAGCATCAAAGTTGCAGAGGGCATGCAGATGTAACTATGTATCATGCATAGAAAACCGACTCTACCAAGGGGTAGAGCTAACACATCGTTTTTTTAGAGTGCTTGGATAATTTTTGCGCTTTCTGTAGCAATAGCCCACTCTTCATTGGTGGGTACACGCAAAATCTGTATTGCCGTTTGAGGTTGACTTAAATTGATAACGCCCCTAGGAGGCTTAACATTAGCCTCTTGGTTAAGAGAGATGCCAAAATTTTCTAAATTAGTGCATACGGCCTTGCGTAGCCGTGCGCAGTTTTCCCCCACACCACCAGTAAAAATTAAGGCATCGATGTGTCCTAGTGTGATCAGATAAGAACCGATATACTTTTTAATGCGATAAGCATACATATCAAACGCCAGTATAGCTTTTTCATCTCCCTCTTCGATCAGACTTTCCACACTGCGCATGTCATTTTTGCTACAAAGCCCCTTAAGTCCACTATCCTTATTAAGAATGTCATTAACCTCCTCAAGACTTTTGTGGTGGATTTGCATGATATAACCCAAGAGGGCGGGGTCAAGATCGCCTGAGCGTGTACCCATAATTAAACCCTCTAGGGGAGTTAGCCCCATAGAAGTATCCATGCTTTGACCATTTTTGATCGCACACACACTAGCCCCATTGCCCAAATGTAAAGAAATCGCACTAAATTTCTCATAGGGGATATTTAAAAATTTAGCGGCCTCTTGAGCCACGAAGTGGTGTGAAGTGCCATGAAAACCATAACGGCGTAGTTTGTAGGTCTCATAAAGATGGTAGGGGAGAGCGTACATAAAAGCGTGAGGAGGGATGCTTTGGTGAAAAGCGGTGTCAAAAACAGCGACTTGAGGAAGCTGGGGAGCTTGTTTTCTGATTGTTTTAATGCCCATTAAATTAGCTGGATTATGCAAAGGGGCTAGAAAAGCAAGCTTTTCTATATGCTCGATGACATGATTGTCAATGAGAGTAGGCTGAATAAAAAGATCGCCTCCGTGCACTACACGATGTCCCACGCCATCCACATGCCCAAAACTTTGCAAAACACCCAAGTTACGCAAGCTATTTTCCACATGTATAAGCCCCTCTTCATAGGTACTAATGTGCAAACACTCCTTGCTCATCTCCACGCGCCCATCTTGGGTATAAATCTGCACTTGAGCACACTCTCCACCAATTTGTTCTACAAGCCCACGGGCTAAAACCTCTTGTTTGGCAATGTTGAAAAGTTGGAACTTGATAGAAGAGCTACCCAAATTTAAAACAAGAATACGCATGGCTTATCCTTGTGCCTGAATGGCGGTAATGATGATGGTGTTGATCACATCCTCAACCAAACAACCCCGACTCAAATCATTGACAGGTTTTTTAAGACCTTGCAGTACAGGACCAATGGCTAAAGTTTTAGCGGTCCGCTGTACTGCCTTGTAGGCGATGTTGCCCGCATCTAAATCTGGGAAAATAAACACATTAGCATGCCCGGCAACAACGCTTCCGGGCATCTTTTTAGCTCCTGTAGCCGGATCGATGGCCGCATCAAATTGCAAAGGACCATCAACGATCAAAGTTTCATCTAAATTACGCGCAATCTCTACAGCTTGGGCGACTTTGTCCACATCTGCGCCCTTGCCAGATGTCCCGGTAGAATAGGACAACATGGCAATGCGTGGCTCAATGCCAAAACTCTTGGCCGTACGCGCAGAGCTTAGGGCAATGTGGGCAAGTTCCTCGCTAGTAGGGTTAGGATTAATGGCACAATCGGCAAAAACTAAGACTTGGGTATCTAGGCACATGAAAAAAACACTAGAAACTAAACTCACCCCCGGATGGAGTTTGATAGTCTGCAAGGCGGGGCGCACGGTATCAGCAGTAGTATGTGTTGCCCCTGAAACCATGCCATCAGCATGCCCACTATAGACGAGCATAGTCGCAAAATAAGTCGAACTTCGTACAAGTTTGTTGGCTTCTTCTAAGCTTAAACCCTTGCTTTGTCGCAGAGCATAAAGGGTATTGGCAAAAGCATCAAGGTGTTCGGAGGTGCTAGGATCAATGATTTGGCATCCTTCTAAATTGAGTCCCAAACTTTGTGCATTTTCTAAGATTTGCTCTGCTTTGCCTAGTAAAATGAGTTTGGCCGCTTGGTTTTGCAAGATAATATGGGCAGCCTGCAAGATTCTAGGATCATGGCTTTCGGGTAAAACAATGGTTTTAAGCGCGTTTTTAGCTCGCTTTAACAAGCTTGCTTGAAACCTCAAAGGGCTTAAACACATGCTTTTTGTGTTGTGCAAAATCTGATAAATAGAACCGAGTTGGGGGGCTTTTAAATCATCTAGGGTTTGCAAGTCCAAAATCATATAGTTTAAATTGTTTTGACTTGCGTGCGCAAAGGTGATGGGATTAATCACTCCTGCATGCTCAAAGCTCGCATGGGCGCGCATACATGCTTTCACATCCCCATCAAGTGCGTTGATTACAGGCAGATTGAGATGTTGGGCGTATTTGTGCAAAAACAAGGGATCGAGAGCCTGCAGGGGGGCTAGCGCGCTCCCTTTGAGCAAGACAAATTCGCAATCCAAAGCCTGATAAGCATTCAAAAGGGTTAAAAATGTATTCTGTTCTGATTTGGCAATGAGGTCTTTAAGAGCAATCCCTAAGTTGGCATCTACAATTTTATAGCTTTGCTTTTGCGACTCCAAGACCATTTCAAGACATTTGATCGATTGTTCTTCGAGTTGAGCAGAGGCGATGAGTAAGATTCCCTGACCCATAAATCTCCTTTTATTTTGGTGGAAATATTATAACAAATTAGCCTAGCACTTCTAAAAGAGTTTGCAAAACTTGAGAGGGTTCTTTGTGAGCTCGGATAGTATGGTGTGCTATGCGCGCATAGAGTGGCGCGCGGTTTTTATAGAGGTCATAAAGGCTGGTGCGGTCTTGAAAGAGGGGTCTAGAATTAGAGTCGGCTTGAAGTCTAGCTACAATCACCTCAAAATCCAAGTATAGATAGATTACAATCCCCGTTTTTAGAGGCGTGTAAATGGGCAATCCCCCCCCCGTAGCAATGACAAGGGGGGTTTGCACTTGCTCAAGGGTGGCAACTAATTGCCTCTCAAGCTCCCTAAAATGAGCTTCTGAGTGATCTTTAAAAATTTGGGCAATGCTTGTGCGCGTTTGGGCACTAATTTGTAAATCCGTGTCTAGGAAGCGATAGTTGAGAGCTTGGGCTAGCAGTGCGCCTAGAGTGCTTTTTCCACTACCCATAAAGCCAATGAGCCAAATCTTAGACAAATAGCCCATTCCCCGCATATGCGCCTTGAATAGACTCTTCAATCTCCAAGAGGCGGTTATATTTAGCGGTGCGCTCGCCTCGTGTGGGCGCGCCGGTTTTAATTTGACCCGTGTTGAGCGCGACACTAAAATCGGCAATAAAACTATCCTCACTCTCCCCACTACGATGACTCATCACACAGGCATAGCCCGCCCTCTGTGCCAAGCGCATGGTTTGTAGGGTTTGTGAAATCGTGCCAATCTGATTGGGTTTTATGAGAATGGCGTTAGCAAGTTGTTGTTCAATGCCCTTTTTTAAGAGAGTTTCATTGGTTACAAATAAATCATCGCCTACAAGTTGGACTTTATGCCCTAGCTTGCTGGTGAGCTCCTGCCACCCGTGATAATCCTCCTCGCCTAGTGCGTCTTCAATGGAGACAATGGGGTATTTGTCTACAAGCTGGGCGTAATATTCAATGAGCGCGCTAGCCTCTAGCTTTTTATTCTCACTAGAGAGCACATAGTGCCTGCTGGAGTCTAAAAGCTCACTACTGGCTACATCCAAAGCTAAGGCAATTTGCTCCCCGGGTTTATAGCCTGCTTTCTCAATGGCTTTTAAAATCCACTCCAAAGGCTGCGCATTGTTTTCAAAATTAGGAGCAAAGCCCCCTTCATCGCCCACGCTAGTAGGGTGTCCGGCTTGGGCTAACATGCCCTTTAGTGTGTGATAGACCTCTACACTAGCGCGCAAAGCCTGTTTAAAACTCTCAAAGTGCAAGGGTATGATCATATATTCTTGAAAATCCAAGCGGTTATTAGCATGCGCACCCCCATTAATGATATTTAACATAGGAGCGGGCAGAGTTGAACCATTAATCCCACCCAAATAGGCATAAAGAGGCAGATTTAAAGAGTGTGCACAGGCACGACTAAGTGCCATAGACACGCCCAGCACCCCATTAGCCCCCAAATGGGCGTAATTAGGCGTGCCATCCAAAGCCTGCAAGCAAGAGTCGATCTTAGCCTGTTGGTAGGGGTCTTGACCTAGAAGAGTTTCTTTGATCTGAGTTTGCACAAAGTTACAAGCCTTTAAAACACCTTTGCCTAAAAATCTCTGGGGGTCTTGATCGCGCAACTCTAAAGCCTCTCTCTTGCCCGTGCTCGCTCCACTAGGCACAATCGCTACGCCCAAACTTCCATCGCTTAAAATAACTTTAACTTTTAGGGTAGGGTTACCCCGGCTGTCTAAAACTTCGCTTGCTTGAATATCTTGAATTTGCATGCCTGCTCCTTTGCAAAAGGGGCATGTTAGCAAAAGATACTAAGAATTTGTCTGACACTGGGGGATTTATATGGCTTAAAATTTATACAAATACATACAACTGAGCATCAAAGAAGTTTGAAAACGATCAGAGGCTAGTAGAGTTTTATTGGTGGGCAAGAGTTTTAAGCCCACTTCAATTCGGTGTTTATTATAGAGTGTGAGAGCTACCCCCGCTTGCGCGATCAGGCCAGCGGTATGGATGTCATTATGTTTTTTAAAACTAAAATCAGCATCGTCTGTATAAAGTGCTACTCCAAACCCCACGCCCGCATAAACCCCAAGATAATGTTTATAAGAGTGCGTTAGAGGAAACTCTAGGGGAATCTCTAAGCCAACACTTGCCACGCCATAAAAAGAATTAGAGAGGTTGGGCTTGGATTGCCAATTCACTTTGGAAGTGGCTAAATCAAGGGCAATAAAGGCGCGGATACCAATATAATCCTTAAAAAAAGTCTGCATGCCTCCCTTAGCACTCAAAATAGCTGGAAAGCTCTTTAATTTGGTATTTTGATAATCTTTTTCGATCTCAACTGCACCAAAACCCATCCCAAAATACCCCCCATTCTTCAATCTGAGTTGCTTCCTTTGGTTGTATAGACGCGTATAGGTGTCTTGTTCCTTAATCCAAATCTTTTCTTGTGGTGCGCCTACGCCCACTCCAACAACTAGCAATAATATCCTAATACAGCGCAATCCCACGACTTATCTTGTTTCTTGTTTTGTTGTATAATAGCACAGCTTGCGTTTTGGCTTGGATTATTTTTGCGCTAAGGGATCTTGTGAGTGAGTCTGTGGGTTACATAGAACTAGATACTTTATTTTTGCGTGGTAACTGGGATTTTAAAACTCCTGCGAGTGCCCTCACACGCCTAGAAAAACTTCTTAGAAATGCCCCACCTATTAAAGCTGTAGATTTTAAGGAAGTGGGTCGTTTGGATTTTGTGTTTTTAATGCTTCTTTACGATCTTTTGGGCCGTAAAAAACCTGTGGTTTTGAATACCAATGTGTACAATGCGCATGTTTTAGAGGTCGTACAACATTGGGTTAAAGAAGACCCTAGTATTCTTAGCAGGCAATATAGCAAACCTCCCAAGATAAACCCCCTAGACAAACTAGGGCAGAGTGTGGCGACCTTCTTTAATACCATGCTCAATACTTTTAACTTCTGCGGAATGGTGCTTTACTTTCTAGGGCGCGCTTTTATTAAGCCCAAAACCCTCTGTTTCACACCTCTAGTACACCACATCCATGAGAGTGGATTTAAGGTTTTGCCAGTAAGCATTCTCACCGTGTTTGTGGTAAGCTTTGCGATCGCTCTGCAGGGGGCGATCCAATTACAAGAACTAGGCTTTCCTCTCATGAGTATTGAAATGACGGCCAAATTAGCCCTAAGGGAGATGGGGCCTTTTATTTTAACTCTAGTTGTGGCTGGGCGTAGTGCCTCTAGTTTCACCGCCCAAATTGGGGTGATGAAGATCACCGAGGAGTTAGATGCTATGCACACAATGGGTTTAAGCCCCTTTGCTTGGCTGGTCTTACCTCGCGTTTTGGCTCTGATCATTGTCATGCCCTTGATGGTTTTTATTGCGGATGCGTTCGCGCTCTTGGGAGCGATGGTAGCCATCAAATACCAACTTGGGGTAACTTTCACCCACTATATCGCGCTCTTGCATGAAAATGTCGGGCTCACCCATTTTTTTGTAGGGTTGGTCAAAGCTCCTTTTTGGGGCTTTGCGATCGCCTTAGTAGGCTGTATGCGTGGCTTTGAGGTCAAAGGGGACACTGAATCCATTGGCACACTGACTACCATAAGCGTTGTGAACGCGCTTTTTTGGATCATCTTTTTAAACGCGCTCTTTTCAGTTATTTTTAGCAAACTCAATATATAAACCTGTTTATGACAAATGACACATCCCGTTTAATCGAGGTTAAAGACCTATATACTGCCTATGGCAATCATGTGATTCATAGGGGCGTGAGTTTTTCGGTATATCAAGGGGAGGTTTTGGCAATTTTGGGAGGGAGTGGGAGTGGGAAAAGCACACTTTTAAGAAGTATGATTTTGCTCAATAAGCCCACAAAAGGAACCATCCGCATATTTGACATGGATATTTGGAAACTCAAAGATTCTGAGCGCGATAAGCTCTTTCATCGTATCGGTATGCTGTTCCAATTTGGCGCGCTCTATAGCTCCTTGAGTGTGTTAGAAAATGTAGGAATTATGCTTGAGGAGCATAGTGCTTACCCTAAAAGAAATATCGTAGAAATCTCTAAAATGTGGCTGGATCGCGTGGGCTTGAGTAAAAAAGTGCACCACCTCTACCCCTATGAACTCAGCGGGGGGATGAAAAAGCGCGTAGGACTAGCGCGCGCAATGGCGACTAATCCGGATATTCTCTTTTTAGACGAGCCTACCAGCGGGCTAGACCCCTATTCAGCTGATAAATTTGACGCGCTGATCCTCTCACTCAAAAAGGCGTTGAATTTGACCGTGGTGATGATCACCCATGATCTCGACTCCATTAAAAATGCAGTCGATCGCTTTATCATGCTCAAAGATGGGTTGATTAGTTTTGATGGTAATTTGGCCGAATTTATACAGCACACCAAAGAAGTACCCCTAGAAGAGGGGAATTTATTCAATTCCACAAGAGGAGAAAAATTTTGGAAAGGCATGTAAATTACACGCTTATTGGGGGGATTTTTCTAGCATGCTTGGCATGCATGGCTATCTTCATTTTATGGTTGGGGCATGTCAACTTTGAAGAAGAGGATTATACCCGCTATGTAGTCTACACTGATAAGGATTTGGGTGGGATTGGAGCAAATACCGCCGTTAACTATAAGGGCATTCAGGTAGGCACGATTAAAAGCGTGGGCTTTGACCCCAAGCGTTTAGGTGTGGTCAAACTCTCTATTGATATTAAGAGCAAAGTACCCGTTACTAAAGATGCTGTGCTCAAGGTGGATTCGCAGGGGCTTGTAGGAATGAAGTACTTAAGCCTCATTCAAGGTAAATCTAAAGAATTTTACACCAAGAAAGACTCAGAGCGCATTCTGCACTACGAACAGAGCTTTTTAGAAAAACTCAGCGGGAGTGCGGGACATATCTCTGATGAAGTAATGGGCATTGTGAAAAACATTGACCAACTCCTCAGTCCAGAAAATATTGCCAATCTCAGTAAAATTATTGCCTCTATTCAACAAGCGACACAAGGATTAGATGCGCTAAAAAATAATCTTGATACCTTGTTGGTTAAGGCGGATCAAACTTTAGGCAAGGGAGATACTCTGCTCGAGCATGGTAATCAGTTGATTATGGATGTGGATAAAAAAGTACAAGGTGGACAATACGATCTAAAAAGCATGCTCACCCCCCTTCTCATTCAGGCAGAATTGAGTCTGCGCAATATTGACCAATTCGTGCAAAAGGGGTCGTTGTTGATGGATAAATTTGATGCTAATCCTTATAAAACCCTCTTTGGAGAGCAAAAATGAGAGTTTGGGTAAGTTGTGCATGTTTAGTGCCTTTGTTGAGCGGTTGCTTGAACCTCAACCTCAAACAGGTTTTGCCTGACATTAGTGTTTATGACCTTAACACTCAGACCCCGCCTACAAATACTTGTTCTAGTACCAAAAAAATAGCCTTAGTAGGGGTCGTGGTCGCCGATCTCTATAATTCTAAAGACATGATTTTCAAGCGCGTTGATGGGAAAATTGAACGGAGTGTGCGTCAAAAATTTGCCGATTTACCCAGCAGTCTGCTGAAAAATATGTTCATCTTAGAATCGATGCGCCAGTGCATGGCATTAGGAGTGCCTAGCGGGGCACGCGCAAGCATACAGCTCAATGTGCTCTCTTTAGGGTTTGTAGAAGGCAAAGATGGTGTGTATGCTCAGATTATTCTAAGGGTTGTCAACAGCGCAACACCTAATAGTTTCATGGTAATCAAACAGCAAAAAGTAACTTTGCAAACCGATGCAAAAACCCTAGACATTCCTGTAAAAGCTATTGATACTTTGCAACACATTGCTAGTCAGGCCCTCCAAGAGGTCGCCTCGCGGATCAAGACTACTCTATAAGGAGTATCCATGCTAATCTCTTCCATACCACAAGATGTTCAAGATACTCAAGATAAGCTAGAAGAAGACTTTGAAACCAAAGAGGAAGAGCAAAGTATTTATGGAGAGTTCCTCAAACTTGCCCACCAAGCTTACCAAGCACGCCACTATGAAGAAGCACTAGCAAGTTACCAGCATGCCGCTGGACTGGGGAGTTCGCGCGCTCTAGTCTATTTGGGCGTGATGTATGCTAATGGACGGGGAGTCTCTCAGGATGATACAAAGGCTCTTGACTACTTCAAACAAGCTGCTAATTTGGGAGATAGTCAGGGTTTTGTTAATTTAGGAGTGATGCACAACTTGGGCAAGGGAGTAAAAAAAGACTATCAAAAGGCTTTGGACTACTTTAGACATGCAGCAAGTTTAGAGGATGTAAACGCTCTAAACTATATGGGTCTGATGTATCGCACTGGAAGTGGTGTGGGTGTAGATTATGCTAAAGCCCTAGATTTTTACCAACAGGCTGCGGATCGTGGGAGTGTCAAAGCTTTAGTAAGTTTGGGGAGTATTTACTACGCTGGGCACGGAGTGAGCAAGGATTACGCCAAAGCCCTTGAATATTTCCAACAAGCTGTTGAACTAGGCGATGCGCGCGCGTGCTATAACCTAGCCGTTATGTATGAAAATGGCGAAGGTGTGGAAAAGAATACAGAAAAATCCCTAGAACTTTTTAAAGAATCTGCACAGGCAGGATTTGCTAAGGCTACATGCACTCTAGCGAGTATGTATGAGAATGGAGAGGGAGTAGAAAAAGATATGGATAAAGCGATCGCCCTTTATCAAGAAGCTGGAGAAATGGGTGATGCGGACGCGCTTTCTAGTTTGGCTGCTTTATATCGCACAGGCAAGGGGGTGGAGAAAGATAGATATACAGCCATCGCTTATTACAAAGAGGCTGCAGATTTAGGGGACGCGCAGGCATTTGCTAATCTAAGTGCTATGAATACTCAAGTGAGCGAACAAAAGGCGCAGACTCTTTATAATTTAGGTGTGGTTTATGCTAATGGACAGGGCATGCCCAAAGATGAAGCCAAAGCCCTAGATTATTTCCAGCAAGCTGCTAAACTTGGGCATGCTAAAGCTAATTACAATTTAGGGGTGATTTATAATAGAGGCTTGGGCGTAGAAAAGGACACGACACATGCTTTTTCTTATTTTCAAGAGGCCGCTAAATTGGGCGATGATAAGGCCTATTACAATCTAGGGGTGATGTGTGAATATGGCAGAGGCACTAAACAGGACATTCCTCAAGCCATCTTTTATTTTGAAGAGGCGGCCAAAATGGATAACGCTAACGCCTTGCACCATTTGGGTTCGCTCTACCATGTGGGCAAGGGGGTAGAAAAGGACGCACCCAGGGCTTTTGCTTATTTTTATAGAGCAGCCCAGCTAGGGAGTATCAAAGATGATTATAATGTGGGGGTAATGTATAGTCAAGGAGATGGGGTAGAAAAAGATATACAACAGGCTTTATTCTATTTTCAAAAAGCCTCTAATGGAGGCAATTCTAATGCTATGTATAACATGGGTGTGATCTACTATCAAGGAGAGGGAGTGGATAGCGACCTACAAAAAGCCACGGAGTGCTTTAAGCGCGCGGCTAAATTTGGCAATAAAAAGGCTCAAGAGGCTTTGAAAACCTTAGAGAGACTGGATCAATAGATTCTGAGCTGTTTGGATCACCTCTTGGGGGCTAATGGTGTCCATGCAGGCATGAGGCTTAATATTCCCTCTATTTTTAAGCGGGCACACACGCTTTTTACAAGGCGCGCAGGGCAAGTTTTTATTGATAAGGCAGGCATGGGGGTGTTGCCATGGGCTAGTCTCTTGCATGTTGGTAGGCCCAAAGAGTGCAATTAGAGGAACTTGCAGAGCGGTGGCGATGTGCATAGGACCGCTATCATTGGTGATAAAAAGACTGAGTGTTCCTATCTGCTCAATTAGCTCCGCTAAAGTGGTTTGATTACAGAGATTGAAGAGGCGCGCGCTTGCAGGCAGAAGGCGCATGATCTGATCTACCACCTCTAAATCTGCGCGCGCTCCAAAAAGATAAACTTCATAACCTTCTGCTAGAAAATGCGCCCCCACTTGAGCGAAGTATTCAGGCTTCCAGCGTTTCGCGCTTCCATAGGCTGCCCCTGGGTTTAATCCGATTCGTTGAGGTTTGAGCGCGCGTTGCGCGTTGAGTTTTAAGGGGGGGGGAGCAAGCTCTAAATTAGGGATACAGGCATGGAGCAAATGGTAATAACGCTCTACTTGGTGGACATTAGAGGGTGTGGACAAGGCGTGGGTGAGTAGAGGAGTGCGAGGGAATTTGGCATAACCTATACGCACGGGAGTTTGAGTGCAATAGAGCAAAAACGCGCTATAAAAGTGATTAGTGAGTGTGATAGCTAGGTCGCAACGCCCAATCTGTCTAGCTAGTTGATAGGTAGCCCAGAGGCGACTCTTGGCTTTTTTGCTATCATCAACTAGGGTTATTGTGTTAGGATCATCTTTAAAGAGTGCGCAAACCACAGGCGAGCCCACCAAAATAAGCGTACTCTCTTGATAATGCATCCTTAAGGTCTCAATGGTGGGTGTGGCCATCACCCCATCGCCTAACCAATTAGGCAAACGCAGGAGGATTTTCATTTTATGTCTCTTTTATGTCTCTTTTATGTCTCTTTTATGTCTCTTTTATGTCTCTTTTATGTCTCTTTTACATGACCAACACCGCATTCTGCATTAATATCTTCATAGCAATAATATACTATAATAAAGGAGTATGCAATATTACTAAATTCACCCAATACGGACGGCTATATTGAAAAGCATTAAAACTAAAGCGACTATCTATGCCATAGTGGGATTTTTACTCGTGATGGGGGTGGTCTATGTCTCCTTGCACATAGGGTATGAAAGACTTGCTACCAAACAGAGTATTGATCTCATTCATGTTTTAAACCAAGCACTCATGAATAGTGTAAAAGAAGCTGCACTCACTGGAGACCCAGAACAGCTTAGGCGTGTGATTAAGGATAGTGAAAACATTGATGGGGCGCGTGTCAGTTTTGTGCCCTCTAAGGAAGTCATCGCGCTTTTTGGTCTCAATGAAAATTTTACGCATGATACGCATATGCAAAACATTTTTAAGAACAAAGAACGCTCCAAGAGCGTTCAACTTATTCAAGAAGAAAATAAACACTATATTTTGTTGCGCCAACCCTTTATTGCTGACAAACTTTGTCTAAACTGCCATGTGAATTCCCAATTAGGTGATGTGATCGCGATTTTAAATGTGCAATTCGATCTGACAAGAACTTATGACCAAATTTTTAGCAACACCCTTAAAACTCTAGCGTATATTTTGGCGGTGTTTTTAATGATTAGCTTGATCATGTTCTTGGTGGTAGAAAAAGATTTATTTAGACCCTTAATGCGTCTAAGAAGCATGGCAGGCATGCTCACTCAAAGTAAAGAGGCGGATTTAACCCAACGCCTAGAGAGTAAAATTTTAGATGAGGTGGGGAGCACTTCACACTTCTTTAACCTTTTTATCCAAAAGATTCAAGGCATTGTGCAGAGTGGAAAAAATATCCTCTCTTCTAATGTAGCTATCAGCCACTCTATCAGAGAAACCTCTCAAAGTCTCAAATCCAATGAGGTCCATGAAACTACCAGCATTGAAACCATGCACCAGCTCAGTCAAGAAGTGGGCAAAAACTCCAGCGTAGCTTTGGATTTGCTTGAACACGCTACAACCACTATTCAAAGCGCAGACCGCATGATGCAAGAATTTTCTCAAGGCATGGCAGGTTATGTGCAACTCTCCTTAGACGCATCTAAAAACCAAATTGCCATTGCCAACGACTCTGCAACGCTTATCACTCAAGCTAATGAAATCAAGGGAGTATTATCCATTATTGAGAACATCGCCAAGCAAACCAATTTGCTAGCCTTAAATGCTGCCATAGAAGCTGCACGCGCAGGTGAGCACGGGCGGGGTTTTGCGGTGGTAGCTGAGGAAGTGGGCAAGCTAGCCGAACAAACCCAACAATCTTTAGCAGAAATTGCGGGCATGGTTAATTTTGTAACTCAGAGCATTGAGGGAATGGGCGGGCGTATTAAAAAGATCGCCCTAGAGTCTGAGCAAATCTCTAGTGAAGCTTCTGGATTGGTGGATAATATCAAGGGTGTACAAGAGAGCTTATCTGTGTCTAAACAAACCTCTCTAAAGGCGATCGCCAGCAATCAAGAAATCTGCCACAAAATCCAAGAGATCGCCAAAGTTACTCAAGATTTAGTGGACATGTTTAAGGGCATGAAGAATGAGCGCGCCAAATTAGAGGAAAATGTGCGCACCATGCTCTACAACAACGCCCAACTCGACTCGGAGTTTTCCAAATTCAAGGTATAACGCGCTTAAGAGGCTTTTTAGCCCCTCTGCTTTAGTATGTGGCAAAGGATGGACATGGAAAATTTCACCCACTTACACTTACATACAGAGTACTCCCTACTAGATGGGGCCAATAAGATCAAGATTTTAGCCCAGCGCATTAAAGAGTTGGGCATGACCAGTGTGAGCATGAGCGACCATGGCAACATGTTTGGAGCGATTGATTTTTACACCTGCATGAAAAAAGAGGGAATCAAGCCCATTATTGGGATTGAAACCTATTTACACAATGCCGAAAACTTAGAGGACAAACAATCCCGTCAACGCTTCCATTTATGCCTTTATGCCAAAGATCAAGAGGGCTATGCCAACTTAATGTATTTAAGCTCTCAAGCCTTCCTCAAGGGTTTTTACTATTTCCCTCGTATCAATAAAAAACTACTCAAAGAACGCGCTAAGGGCTTGATCTGCTCGAGCGCGTGCCTGCAAGGGGAAATTAATTGGCATCTCAACCTTAATAATCCTAGAAACAAACAATATGGCGCAAAGGGTTATGAAGAGGCCAAACGCATCGCTTGCGAGTATCAAGACATCTTTGGGGATGACTTCTACATGGAAATCATGCGCCATGGTATTGCCGATCAACTCTACATTGACGAGCAACTCATCAAACTCTCTTTGCAAACGGGCATTAAACTCATCGCCACTAACGACACCCACTACACCAAGCAAGAAGACGCGCGCGCCCAAGAGGTCGCCATGTGTGTGGCGATGAATAAAACTTTTGGCGATAAAGACCGCTTAAAACACTCCGTGCATGAGTTTTATATCAAATCCCCCGCGCAGATGGCAGAGTTATTTGCCGACATTCCCGAAGCCTTAGAGCACACCCAAGAGATCGCGCAAAAATGCCAGCTAGAACTAGACCTAAAAGACGACTCCAACCCCCCCACACCCCCGCGCTTTAAATTCACCAAAGAATACGCCACCAAGGAGGGGTTAGACTTTGAAGAGGATGCGCTCTATTTTGCCCATAAGGCTAGAGAGGGCTTAAAAAAACGCCTAGAAATCATCGATCCTAGCCAACACGCTACTTACCAAGAACGCCTTGAATACGAGATCAAAACCATTATAGATATGAAATTCCCGGGCTACATGCTCATCGTATGGGATTTTATCCGCCATGCTAGAGAGAGTGGGATTCCAGTAGGTCCGGGGCGCGGATCAGCTGCTGGGAGTTTGGTCGCCTTTTGTTTGCAAATCACAGACATCGACCCACTCAAATACGATTTACTCTTTGAGCGTTTTTTAAACCCCGAGCGCGTGAGCATGCCCGATATTGATACAGATTTTTGCCAAAGACGGCGGGGCGAAATGCTTGATTACATGGTTTCCAAATATGGAAAATACAATGTCGCCCAAGTGATCACCTTTAACAAGATGTTGGCCAAAGGGGTGATTCGTGATGTGGCGCGCGTACTGGACATGCCCTATAAAGAAGCTGATGAAATGGCTAAACTCATTCCTAATCGCTTAGGAATCACCCTTAAAGAGGCTTACGAATTAGAACCAAAAATCGCTTCACTCACACAGAGCAACCCCACGGCTAAACAGGTTTGGGAGTTTGCCCTAAACTTGGAAAATCTGAATCGCTCCGCGGGCAAGCATGCGGCTGCATTGGTAGTGGATAGTGAGCGCGAACTCTGGCATAAAACCCCGTTATATACCAGCGAGCGCACGGGGGGGATTGTTACCCAGTATTCGATGAAATACCTAGAGGCGGTTGACTTAATTAAGTTTGACTTCTTGGGGCTCAAAACCTTGAGTGTGATCGATGACGCGCTCAAACTCATTGAAAAATACGCGCACAAGAAGATCGACTTTTTGAGTGTGGATATGGACGATCCACAAGTCTATCAGACCATTCAAGAGGGAAATACCATTGGGATATTCCAAATTGAATCGGGTATGTTTCAGACCTTGAATAAACGCCTGCGCCCCTCTTGTTTTGAGGACATCATCGCCATTATCGCTTTGGGTCGCCCCGGACCTATGGAATCAGGAATGGTAGATGATTTTGTCAATCGCAAACACGGACTAGAACCTATCACTTATGCCTTTGACGCGTTAGAACCCATTTTACGCCCCACTTATGGAACGATTGTCTATCAAGAGCAAGTGATGCAGATCGTGCAGACCATCGGGGGCTTTTCTTTGGGTGAGGCGGATTTGATCCGCCGTGCGATGGGAAAAAAAGACGCGCAAATCATGGCAGATAACCGCGCCAAATTCATAGAGGGGGCACACAAAAGGGGCTATGAAGCGCAAAAGGCGGGCGATCTCTTTGATCTCATCGTCAAGTTTGCCGGCTATGGTTTTAACAAATCCCACTCAGCGGCTTATGCCATGCTCACTTTCCAAACCGCCTACCTCAAAACCCACTACAAGCACGAATTTATGGCAGCCATGATTAGCAGTGAATGCCGCCATATTGAGGAGGTTGCCCACTATGTAGATGAGGCGAACTCAATGGGGATTGAAGTACAACGCCCCCATGTCAATGTGTCTGATGTGCGCTTTAGGGTGCAAGAGGAAGGGGGAGAGAAACATATTGTCTTTGGTTTGGAGGCAATCAAGGGGGCTGGCGAAGGACCTTTGGGCACTTTGGTAGAAATTCGCGAGAAACATGGCGCGTTTAAGGATTTGCAAGATTTTATTAGCAAAATTGATTTTTCTAAGTTTAGTAAGCGTGTTTTAGAACCCTTGATCAAATCCGGGAGTTTGGACAATTTGGGCTATAATCGGCGCACCATGCTAGAAAACTTGGATGCCATCTGTGAGGAGGGGCGCAGAAAAGATAAAACCAACGCCCAAATGCGTACCGGACTCTTTGCAGACGCACAGACTGAACGCGCCCACTTGGAGCTAACTCCCTATGACGAATATGACATTAATACCTTGCTAGATTTTGAATACGAATGCATGGGCATTTACTTTTCAGGGCATCCCTTGAATGAGTTTAAGGACCAGATCAAGCCTTTAAAAAACATCCTCAAGAGCACAGACATTAAACGCGTGGAAATTGGGAGTAATGTCGTGTTAGTGGGCAAGATACTAGAGCTCAAGCGCAAATTAGGCAAGAAAAGCAAAAAGCCTTATGGTGAAGCCGTGATTGTAGATTTATCCGGGCGTTTTGAGCTGATGCTCTTTGAAAAACAGCTTAACGCCTTGGAATCTTTAGATAGCAATTTACCCCTAGCCTTTAAGTGCAAGGTAGAAGAACAAGAAGAAGTTGTGCGCTTGCGCCTCTTTGAGATCAAAACCCTAGAGCAGATCGCTACAGAGAAAGTCGCCAAAGTGCGCTATAAAGCAGAAGCCCAGCCTAGCGACATCGAACCTTTAGACCTGCAGGCCGACTTTAACAAAGCCACTTCGTGCCTGCAAGGGCAACCCTTATGTTTGGTGGTGGATACTAGCGTGCCAGTGGAGTTGTTTGCGCATTTAAAGCAAGCCGCCCATGTCCACAAGGGCGAGCGCGCCCTCTGTGTGGTGTTTAAAGAGAAAGACAAGAAGATTACCATCAGCACCCCCCTAAAAGTGAGCGCGCAGATCAAAGAGAGCTTTAAAAATTACGAGTGGGTGGATTGATGCGCTTAAACCAGTTTATTGCCCGTTATGCCCACTGCTCGCGTCGCCAAGCCGATACCTTGATTGCAGAGGGCAAGGTTAAGATCAACCACCAAATCGCAAGCTTTACCACGCCCTTTAACAAAGAGGATAAGATTTTTGTAGAGGGCAGATTGCTCAAAATCCCCAAAGCCCCGCGCTATAGTGTGATCCTCTACCACAAGCCTAAGGGGGAGCTCGTGGCGCACAAGGATGATCGCGCTCGCCCCACCATCTTTGAGAGTTTGGATCGCAAATTTGCCCACTTTATCCCTGTGGGGCGTTTGGACTTTGCTTCTAGCGGGTTGTTGCTCTTAAGCGATCATAGCGGGGTGGCGAGCGCGCTGATGCATAGCGCGCTAGAGCGGGTGTATTTGCTCAAAATTGATGGGCCTATCACCCCAGAGATTGTAGAGGGCATGCAAAATGGGATTTGCTCCCACAAGGGCGCACACCCTAACAACCCCCAGCAGAGCCTGCAGCTCCCCCCTTTTGCACATAGTCATATCATCAAAAACCACCCACATTTTTCTAAGCTCAAAATCACGCTTACAGAGGGCAAGAATAGAGAATTACGCCGCTTCTTTGCCCATTTTGATCGCGTGGTGTTGGATTTACAGCGGGTGTCCTATGGCTTTGTCCACCTAAACGCCCTTCCTGTGGGCAAAACCCGCTATCTCAACCCCAAAGAATACCAACACCTGCATGCCTTTCTCAAAGATACAAAACTCTAAGGATTTTGATGGATTATGCAAGTTTTCAAGCAAAGCTTAATGCCGAAATTTTTGCCAAAGACATTTGTTATCAACTCTTGCTCGATATATTGGAACACCCTGAACGCTACACGGGATTATTAGGGTGAGCAATGCCAAGACCAAATTAATCCAAAACCTCACGCAAAGTTATGAAATCAAATTTGGCAATTTTTTAGAAAAAATCCTAAGTGATTATATCCTTGAGGTGGGCTACGAACCCCTAGATAAACAGATAGGTACAGATCAAGAGAACAATCCACTCAGTGCCAATCAGGTCTTTCAAGCTTCCGCATGTATTTATCTCATCGAACAAGCAGTACGAGACGACCATGATTGTCAGAAAAGAAAAGAACAATGTGCCAATTTCTGTAAAAAAATTCAAGTGTTAGAACAAAGATTCCCACATAAAACTCTAAAGGCTTGCATGTGGTTTAGCGATGACGCGCTGAAAAAGAATCAAAAATACTATCAAGAACAAATAGCCCGCTATTCCAATGAACAGACTTTTATTTTCTACGGCAGAGAACTCTTTAGTTATCTATTTTGTAGAGAGGATATTTATGAGGAGTTCATCGCGCACTTAAAACGCCGTAAAAAAGAACGCGGTCAGGACATCCTAAGTATTCCAGATTTTGATACGAGCAATAAAGCGAGGGAAGCGTTACTAAAATTGCAGACCAACAAGCCTAAACTCATCCAAAAACTGCTCTCAAATCAAGAACCCTTTATAGAACTCAGAGAGGAACTTTTTCCGACAGGAGAAAATCTCAAGGTTCTATCGTGCTAGAGATAGACCGCATTTTAGAGGGAAACTGCCTAGAATTGCTGCCCACTCTGCCCTCTGAGAGCGTAGATTTAATCATCGCCGATCCGCCCTATTTTATGCAAACTCAAGGAAAATTGTTGCGCGCCAATGGAGAGATTTTTGAAGGAGTGTGCGCGCAGTGGGATCGCTTTGAAAGTCTGCAAGCTTATGATAACTTTTCTCTAGCGTGGCTCTCTGAGTGCAAGCGGGTTTTAAAGGCGCATGGAAGTATCTGGGTGATGGGCTCGTTTCAAAATATCTATCGCTTGGGTTATTTAATGCAGAATCTGGGCTTTTGGGTTCTCAATGACATCATCTGGGCTAAACCCAATCCCGTGCCCAATTTTAGAGGTAGTCGTTTTTGCAACGCCCATGAAAGCCTGCTTTGGTGCGCAAAAGACAAGAATGCGCGCTACACCTTTAATTATAAAACCATGAAAGCCCTCAATCACAACAAACAAGAGCGCAGTGTGTGGCATATAGGCATTTGCATGGGGACAGAACGCCTCAAGGGGGTGGATGGAAAAAAACTCCACCCCACCCAAAAGCCCCAAGCTCTCTTAGAAAAGATCGTTTTAGCTAGCAGTAAGCCCGGGGATTTGATTTTAGACCCCTTTTTTGGCACGGGCACTACGGGGGCTGTCGCTAAACAATGCCAACGCCACTTTTTAGGCATCGAGCAAGACCCTCTTTTTATACAAGAGGCCACAAAGCGTATTACCCAAATCACCCCACTAAGCAATCCCTTTATAGAAGCTAGCCTAGAGATCAAACCCCCCAAAGTGAGTTTAAAACAACTCTGTGCAGCGGGCTTTCTGCAAGACAAGCAGAAATTTTATGATAAAGAGCAAAATTACATCTGTTATTTGCTAGAGGATCGTCTGCATGACAATCAGGAACATCTGAGTATCCACCAAATGGCGGCTAAACACCTACACAAAAAAAATCACAATGGCTGGGCTTACTTTTATGTCTTTTGGCAAGGGGAATTTGTGAGTGTGGATTTGCTACGCTACGCCTACCGCGCCCGCCCTTAGATTCCTAAAATTTAAACAAAATGTTAAACCTTGTAGCTTAAACTTTGGTTTTATAAAAGGATGATTAATGCCACAAAAAGGTTTTAGGTTTAGTATACCATGGGTGGGCTTTTGGGGAGGCTTGATCTTGGCTTTAGGCGTGTATTTTGCTCTTGAAGCGCATCTAGAAGTGATTAAAGGCGCGATTACTAAACCCGGACTTAAATTAGATAGCCTACCTGTGGTTGCAGGGGTGGCGGTCTTGATGGGGGCTTGGTGGATGAGCGAGGCGATCGAATTGGTCGCTACCGCACTTTTGCCCTTGGTGCTTTTTAGCGTGTTAGGCGTGGCAGGTTTTAAAGAAGTGGGGGGCTCGTATGCCAGTCCTATTATCTTTTTATTCATGGGGGGATTTGTTTTGGCAATGGCGATGCAACGCTGGAATTTACATAGCCGTATCGCTTTGCATATTATTCTTTTGATAGGAACAAGCCCTAGAGCCCTTGTAGCGGGCTTTATGCTCGCAACCGCTTTTTTATCTATGTGGGTTTCTAACACCGCTACAGCGGTGATGATGATGCCTGTAGGTTTGAGTGTGCTCACCTTAGTGGCCAAATTACTCAAAGAGGGCCAACCCGATCTAAAACCCCCAGCAGTAGATGACCCCCTTTCTTATGAGTCCACACATGGCGGGGCGTTGCATACAATCATGCGCAAGGGCAAAGACGATTCAACCCCTACTTATCGCACTAATTTCAGTCTCTGCTTAATGCTGGGTATCGCTTATAGCGCTTCTATTGGTTCTTTGGCAACTCTTATTGGCACGCCTCCTAATGCTCTTTTAGCAGGCTACATGCAAGATGCCTTTAATCTTAAAATTGGCTTTGGGCAGTGGATGATTTTGGGCGTGCCTCTCGCGCTTTTAATGCTCATTGGGGCGTGGCTTTTGCTTACCTATGTCATTTTTCCTATTAAAATTAAGCATATTCCCGGGGGTAGGGAGATGATTGCTGGAGAGTTGCAAAAATTAGGGCCCATGAGCTCGGGAGAAATTTGGGTTTCTGCGCTCTTTGTGGGCGCGTCTTTGAGCTGGATTTTCTTAGGCACTTTGTTAAACTCTTGGGGGATCAAAATTGCTAATTTAGATTCTATTATCGCGATGGGCGTGGCGATTTTGCTTTTTATTATCCCCGCGCAAAAAACCCGCCTGATCGATTGGGAGAGCGCTAAAAAGCTCCCTTGGGATGTGCTCTTACTCTTTGGGGGCGGGCTAGCACTAAGCGCGCAATTTAGCAAAAGCGGGCTTTCCCTTTGGATTGGGCATCAGGTGAGCCATCTCTCTAGCTTACCCCTTTTACTCTTAATGGTCTTGGTGGTGGCTTTGGTGATCTTTTTAACTGAGATCACTTCTAACACCGCCACAGCTGCGGCCTTTTTACCCGTGATCGGAGGCGTGGCTCTAGGATTAGGCTATGAACATGCCCAAGCCCTCTTTTTTACCATTCCAGTCGCCCTAGCGGCCACCTGTGCGTTTATGTTGCCTGTAGCCACTCCACCCAATGCAATTGCCTATGGCTCAGGTTATGTGCAGATTCAAGACATGATTAGAGCGGGGATGTGGCTTAATGTCTTAGGAATTGTGCTAATTAGTGGAATCACCTATGCCTTTGTAGGGCGAATTTTTGTCGGGAGTTAGAGAATGGATTTTTCTAAGTTTAAAGGAGAAAAGGCGCGTTATATCACGGGGGCAATTTTAATTGTCTTGGTGGGGGTTGTGCTGGTTTTCAATGATGTGCGTCTTGTGTGGGCAGTGCTGGGGGTGGCTTATCTACTAGGTTTTTACGAGGCTTTAAAACTTTATGAGAAGATTCATGCTTTGAGCTTTTCTTTTTGGCATTATGGACTAGCTTTAGTCGTGTGGGGGCTTGCTTATATTAGTCCACATCCTATTGAAGGCGCGCTTTTTGTAGGGATGTTATTTGCAGGTGTGTTAGCCTTTAGGGCAAAGGATATTAGACATGTGTTACCCCTCATTTACCCCACCCTGCCTTTTGTAGTGCTCTTGGCGTTATTTAAAGATTTCGGCGTGCGGGGGGTTTTATGGCTAGTTGTGATCGTGGTGGTGGCTGATGTGGGAGCGTATTTTGGGGGCAGATTGCTAGGTAAAATTCCCCTAAGTCCTACTTCACCCAAAAAGACTCTAGAGGGCTCTGTGATCGGGCTAGCTTTGGCTAGCCTTTTAGGAGGGCTAGCAGGGTTGTGGAATGTGGATTTTGCATGGGCATTAGGGATTAGCGTGGTGGTAGCCATCAGTGCGATCTTGGGGGATTTGTATGAGAGTTATTTGAAACGGCGTGCAGAGGTGAAGGATAGTGGGGCATGCTTGCCCGGACATGGAGGGATTTTAGATCGCTTGGATGCGATGCTTTTTGGAGGTGTGGCCCTACATTTCTTGCTCTTTTTGCCCTATGTCTAGCGCGATCATTTTGGGGAGTACGGGCTCTATTGGCACACAAGCCCTAGAAGTGGCGCAAACTCTAAGGGTTGAGGTGGAGGCTTTGAGTGCCGGATACAATGAAGCCTTACTTTTAGAGCAAATCCACACCTATAAACCCCAAAAAGTCTTTTTGCCCCAGCCTAGCAAAGCGTTTTTGCGCAATCTACCCTCAAAAGTCGCCCTTTTTACCGGTACACAGGGATTAGAAGAGATGTTAGAGGCGTGCACCTCCAACATCGCACTTAACGCATTAAGTGGTTTTGCTGGATTGAAACCTACGCTTACCATTTTAAAACAGGGCAAAACCCTCGCCCTTGCCAATAAAGAATCCTTAGTAGTGGCAGGCTGGCTTTTGGACACGCAGGGGATGATCCCCATTGATAGTGAACATTTTGGGCTGTGGAGCTTGCTACAACAGCGCAATATTGCAGAGGTGCAAACCCTCTATTTGAGTGCAAGCGGAGGGGCATTGCGAGATTTAAGCCCCGAGCAAATCCCCCATCAAAGCCTCGAAAAGGTGTTAAAACATCCTAATTGGAACATGGGCACTTATATCACCATCAACACAGCAAACATGCTTAACAAACTTTTTGAGGTGCTAGAGGCGCGCTGGCTCTTTGGCACAAAAGCCATTGACGCTTATATTGAACGCACTTCTAGCGTACATGCCCTCGTGCGCTTTAAGGATCAAAGCCTGCACGCCCAGTTAGCTGCGCCCAATATGAAGCTCTCTATCGCACATGCCCTAGCCCCCACCTTAGCCTGCAAACAAGCCAGTATCGTGCCTCTGGATTTAGCCCATCTTAGCCTCACATTTGAACCCATAGACCCGCGCAAATACCCCCTATGGACGCTTAAAGACGCGCTTTTAGATAACCCTAAACTAGGGGTCGTGCTCAATGCCAGTGCCGAAGTGGCGACCAAAGCCTTTATAGAGGGCAAAATTGCTTTTGGACAGATTGCCACAATCATTAAGAAAAACTTAGAGTGCTTTGCGTCTCTAAGCAAACAACTACACGATTTGGAGGATATTTACGCTTTAGACGCGCACTTACGCACCTCTATCATCATATAGAAAATTAATTTTTATTTAAAGATTTTATTATGTTTGCCTAGATCAACCAAAAGTAGCCCTAAGTGATCGTGACGGTAAATTAAGACAAGATCGGGCTTTACATGGCAGTCAATATAACTTGCTTGACTTTTAAGAGGGTGCTTCAAATAGCTATGGGATAGTTGTTCTTCTGTTAAAATGGTTTTAATCGTTGTAACTAACTTCAATAAATCTTGATAGTTGAGATTCTTAAGCATTCTCTTAAATAGACTGGGCATCTGGCATAATTTCTTAAGTTCTAAAAAGACACGCCGGTTATGCTTTTTCATTTTTCTCCTTTTATAAATGCAAATACAAAATATAGAGCCACCTAAAAACGAAAACTCCTTTCTAAAGATGGGCTAGCGCTCTACCTAGACAACTTGATTTTTAACTTAATGCTTGCAAAATATAGATGTGCAGAGCGCAGATTTTCTATTAGGGCCTCATCCCTCAAGTCCTAACACACCTAATAAGCTATACTATAATATCCCTTTTACAAGGAGGCCTTATGTCTTACAAAAGCAGAGTTAAAAACCTCATCGCTGAGTTAGAAAAAGATTTGTTTGAGCGTGAGGAGTGCGTGCGCTTGGTGTTGCTCGCCATGTTTGCCGGTAAAGCGATTTTCTTGTATGGACCGCCCGGCACGGCTAAGTCTATGATTGCTAGAAAGGTAAGCCTTGCCTTTGGCGAGCCTAAAGATTTCTTTAGCGCGCTCATGCACCGTTTTTCCACCCCTGAGGATATTTTTGGTCCCATTGACATCGGGCAACTCAAACAAAATCGCCTAGTCAGAAACACCAAAGGTTATTTACCCACCGCTAGCTTTGCCTTTTTAGATGAAATTTGGAAAAGCTCACCCGCCATTTTAAACACCTTGCTAACCATCATCAACGAAAGGCTTTTCAAAGAGGGCGACACGGATATTAAAGTCCCCCTAAAAGGCATTGTGTGTGCGAGCAATGAGTTCCCTCCCACCAATCAAGGGCTAGAGGCCCTTTACGATCGCATGCTTTTGCGCTACTTTGTAGAACCCCTAAAATCTAAAGAGAATTTCTTAAAACTCATCACCAGCCAAGAGGGCAAGAGTTCTAGCCAACACGCCTTTAGCCTAGAGGAGCTAGAGAGTATCCACCAGCAAGCCGCCCAAATTCCCTTTAGCCCAGATGCCCTAGAGAGTTTGCACACCATTAAGGTGACTTTAGAACAACTCAAACACAACCCCGCTTTAGTGGCAAAATTCTTAGGCGAGAGCGCGCCCACCAAAGAGGAGCAAGAAAGCACAGAGCCCGATTCTAACCTGATTACCACCCCCTCCGATCGGCGTTTTAAACAATGTGCCCAGCTTCTACAGGTGGCTGCCCTTTTGAGCGACCAGCCCCAAGTTAGCACCCCCGATCTCGCCTTGCTTAGGCATTGTCTGTGGGATAGCCTAGAGCAAATCCCCTTAGTCAATGCGATCTTAGCCCAATGCTTGAAAAGTAGCCACACAAAGGCTAAAGACTTTCAAAAGGCACAAGAAAACTTCTCACACCTTGAAAAGATGACAACGGATTCTTTAAAAACCTTTACTAATGCATGCCAATATTTGCATAAAGAAGTTACTACACATATCCAAGAACTTAATCAAGAGTTAAGAACAGCGCGCGACAACATCAATATATTTCTATCCAATGAAGATATTAAGACTGCCTTTGCAGGTCCTCAAGAGTTGCTACAAAAGTTTAAGGTGCTGGAGTTAGAACTAAAGGAACTTGATCAGAAGGTGGCACATGTGGAATCTCAGAGAGTTCACAATGCAACAAATCCGCGACCCCCACAAGATTCATTAGAAGAAGAAATCTTTGTAATCGCTGAAAAATACGGGATTGAGGATATATCAAAACTTGCGGAACTTCTAAAAGCCTATATTAGTAGCGATTTTGAGCCCGCCGATCTTAGAAAGCGTGGTTTTAATTTTGTGGATCGCTACGGCGAAACTATTTTTAATTTTGGTAGCTCTGATCCCTTGCGCGCCGTACTTAAAGCAGGTTTAAGAGGCGTGATAGATCAACAAATCCGACAAAATCAAAAAATTAGATCTACTGGTATGGATCTGATACAAAAGGATAGGCTTGTCAGCGATCTTCTTTATTTTGCAGACAAACACAAATAGGGCAACTAGGGTTGTTAGAGAAATTGCCTCAAATTTTAGTTAAAATAGACCAATAACACTTGAGGAGAAGTTTTTATGGATCAAACTAATAAGAAGCGATACGATCAAGAGGTGCATGAGGATTTGAGAAAGCTTTTCAAGCAAATTATTCATGAACTTGGAACCGTCAAGGATTTAAGAGTGATGCAGACCCCACAATTCCTAGAAGCAATCGAGAAGATGATTGAACCATTTGAGGATTTTGCAGAGGAAAGAATTAAAGATGTTTATGAGATTATGGAGAGGCTAGGAAAGATATGGTATCCAGTTGACATTTACGGTGGGAGTTCTGCACTTGGTCCTAACATTTACTTTTTTCTAAATGCTCAGAAGTTTAGTTCAAAGGTTTTTAAAAAAACTTGTAATGTTTTTGGAGATAAGAAGTGTGTTCTTTTTAATGTTTGTCGAGTAATTGGTGAAGAAATGCGCTGGGAATACATGGGATATTGATTGTCAGCACAACCCCTAAACACCTTTGGGCTTTTAGACGACCCCCAAATCTCTAAACAATTTGAGCTAGCTTGCCAAGAAAAGGACAGCCAAATTAAAGAGGCTTTGAAAAATCACCCCTTTTTTGAGGAGAGCCTAGCCCACTACCAGTGCAAACACGCCCACCTAGAACAAAAAGACTTAGTAGCAAATACCCGCGCCCAGTTTCACGCCCACAACCCTCAAGAGGATTTGAGTTTTATTAACACCCAAGAAAAGGGGCTTAAAACCCCAGAAGATCACGCCACCTTGCACCGCTTTATTTTAGATAAGTGGCAGGGCGTTTTAGATAACAAGATTAGCACATGGAAACAAGCCACGCAAGCCAAAATGGAGCAAGATTTTTTAGAACGCATGCGTGCGTGGTTTAAAGCCCTATGGCAGGCAAAGCAATTAGCTAAACTTACCCCCGAACTCTTTGGCACAAGTGGGCTATTTATGGACGCTAAGGGGCTAACCCTAGAATCCCTAGACTTAGAGGGCTTGGGTGATGAAAAGGCACAAAAACGCGCGTTAGAAAATTTAGAGGGGCTAGATATGGGGCTAGAGCTAGAGCAGGGGGGCAAGAGAGAACAAGGGGGGAGTAGGGGCTTTTCTTTGCAGGGGGCTAACCCCACGCGTTTAAACCTCGCCCAAATCCTCGCCCTCTTTGCCCAAATCAAAAACAACAAAGCCTTAATGCAAATCTGTGATCTCTTGGGGCGCATGAAAGAGATGCAACAAGAAATGATTAAGGAGATGATCAAGGAGTTTAAAAGCTATTCTTACACAGAACGCCACCCCACCAGAGATTATAAAGAGGAGATTTGTGGGATTCATTTGAGTAATGATTTAGAAAACTTGATCCCCCAAGAGTTAGCTTTGCTAGATGACCCCGATTTGGAGGTGTTGTTTTACCTGAAATTTACAGAAAAACGCCTCTTTTGCTTTGAAAAGCAGGGTTATATTGACCACCATTTAGAGGGTGTAGAAGAAGTGGAGGTAGAGATAGAAAAGGAGCAAGAAAAAGAGGGAGAAAAAGGACCGATCATTATTTGCGTGGATACCAGCGGGTCGATGAGTGGCACGCCCGAACTCATCGCTAAAGCCCTCACACTCTTTTTAGCCTCCCATGCCAAAAAGAGCAAACGATCTTGCTTTTTGATTAATTTTAGCTCCCAAACAAGCGCGATGGATTTGAGCAAGGGCGGGGGGTTTGCTAGGCTCAATGAATTTTTAACCATGAGTTTTGGGGGCGGGACAGATGTCGGACTGGCTTTAAAAGAGGGCTTAAGGGCGATGCAAGCAGAGAATTACAAAAAGGCAGATTTATTAGTGATCTCAGATGGGGATTTTGGCGGGCTTGATTCAAATCTTGCCCAGCAAATGCAAAACAAACGCCAAGATAAGAACCGCTTTTATCTGCTCGATGTCAATGGCAACTCGGGGGCAAAACGCGCCTTTGATAAGCATTGGGTGTATGATAGCCGCAGCCAAAATATCCGCGTGCTGTGTGAGTTAAGTAATGATTTAGGAGCGTGAGTTAGATTTAGGCTAAATCTCTCAAATAGAGCTTTGTTATAATCGATGGAGAGTTTATTAGGGAGAGTGTGATGGAGTTAGAATGGTATGTGTATGCGATCGTAATTGTGGCAGCCTTTTGCGCGGGGCTAGTGGATTCCATTGCCGGGGGTGGGGGGCTTATTACCATGCCAACTCTGCTAGCTTTGGGAATCCCCCCGCACATAGCCCTAGCCACTAATAAATTACAGAGCAGTTTTGGGAGTTTCACCGCCACGCTGAATTTCTGCTTAAAGGGCATGGTTTCTTTAAGAGAAATCGCCTTTGGGGTGGGGTGTGTGGTGGTGGGCGCAGGCTTGGGCACAACTTTAATTTTATGGCTCAAAGCGGACATTTTGCGTCTACTCATCCCTATTTTCTTAAGCTTGATCTTTATTTACACCTTGCTAGCTCCCAAAGTGGGCGAAGGCGATAGCCACCCCAAGATCAAACCCGCCCTTTTTTATGCTATTTTTGGGTTAGGACTAGGGTTTTATGATGGCTTTTTTGGACCGGGTACGGGCTCGTTTTGGACCTTTGCTATGGTCGCGCTCTTGGGGCTCAACATGAAAAAAGCTACGGCGCGTACTAAAGTTTTCAATTTTACAAGCAATATTGTGAGTTTGAGCGTGTTTTTAATCGGAGGGCAAGTGATTTGGGCGGTGGGGCTTTTAATGGGCTGTGGGCAGATATTGGGGGCGTGGGTGGGCTCTAATTTGGTGATGGCTAAAGAAGTTAAATTTATCCGCCGAGTGTTCTTATGTGTAGTGGGGGCGACTATTTTAAAATTATTCTGGGATTTTATGCGTTAGATGGTGGCTTGAGGCGGAATCGAACCACCGACACGAAGATTTTCAGTCTTCTGCTCTACCGACTGAGCTATCAAGCCAAGAGCGCGATTATACTACACATGTCCTTTAAATTTAACTTAAAGTGTTATAATGGCATGCAAAATACAAAGGTTATAGATGCGCTTGATTTCTTGGAATGTTAATGGCTTGCGGGCGTGCATGCAAAAGGGTTTTATGTCATTTTTCCAAGAAAGCCAAGCCGATATATTTTGCGTGCAAGAAACCAAAATGCAACCCGATCAAGCGGATTTCGTCTTTGAAAACTACCATGCTTTTTGGAATAGCGCGCAAAAGAAGGGCTATAGTGGGGTGTTGACTTTGAGCAAAAGCGCGCCTTTGAGCGTGCGCTATGGCTTAGGATTAGAAGAGCACGACACAGAGGGGCGTGTGATTACCTGTGAATATGAGAGTTTTTATTTAGTTAATGTTTATACGCCTAATTCTCAAAGAGGATTGTTGCGCTTGCCTTACCGCTTGCAATGGGAAAGCGTGTTTAGGGAGTTTTTGCAGAACCTAATGTTGCATAAAGAGGTTTTGGTGTGCGGAGATTTAAATGTTGCGCATACTGAAATCGATTTAACTAACCCACAGAGTAACCACTACAATGCCGGGTTTAGCGATCCAGAACGCAACGCTTTTAGCCAGCTACTCCAATTAGGTTTTATTGATACTTATCGCCATTTTTATCCAAATCAAACGGAGGTGTACACATGGTGGAGCTACATGAATCAATCTAGGGCGCGTAATATTGGTTGGCGCATTGACTATTTTTTAGCTTCTCAAGCTTTAAAGATTCAACTTAAAAATGCGCATGTTCATGCACACATTTTGGGTAGCGATCATTGTCCTGTGAGTTTGGATATTAGGGAGAGTTAATGGAGCGTTTTGTTAATGAAAATGCGTTCTTGGTAAGCAAAACCAATCCCAAGGGAGTGATTACCTATGCTAACCAGCCCTTTGTCAAAATTGTAGGCGCACGCGAAAGAGATTTGTTAGGCAAACCTCATAATATTATCAGACACCCGGATATGCCCAAGCTGGCATTTAAATACTTATGGGAGCGCATCAGTGCAAAACAAGAAGCAAGCGTATTTGTAAAAAATAAAACTTTGGATGGAAGTTTTTATTGGGTATTTGCTATTGTAACAGCATCTTTGGGGGTACAAGGAGAGATTGTAGGTTATTATTCTGTACGCCGCCGTCCCAATATGAGAGGGATTAAAGAGGTCGCTCCACTCTACGATTCCCTTTTAAAATGTGAAAAAAAGGGTGGCATACGCGCTTCTGCAGACGAGCTAGAACGATTTTTAGCGCAAGAAAAAATGAGTTTGGAGCAATTCATGCACACGCTCCAAAGATTATGAGTTCTAAAAAGTCTTTCAGAGAAATTTTTAAGGGCTTAAAGCGCGAACCCTTTTTGATACCTCTACCATATTTCAATTCCAAAAAGGCGCAATTTTGCTTAGATTGTGTAGGCGGGTGCGCTTTGGTCTGTCCTGAACATATCATTATCAAAAAAGAAGCTAGGCAACCTTATTTGGATTTTAAGGAGCGGGGGTGCATATTTTGCCGAGAATGTGTGCGTGTGTGTGCTCAAGAGCACGCAGGAGTGCTAGAGGGTATTAGAGAGGATTGCATAGACACATGGGTGCTCATTGATTCGCAAACATGTTTAAGTTATCAAGGCGTAGTGTGTTTTACATGTAAGGATGCTTGCCCTGAGAATGCAATCGTCTTTAAAGGCATGTTTGCTCCGCGTGTCCATGCCTCTTGTACGGGGTGTGGCAGGTGTACGTCAAGTTGTCCTAGCCAATCTATTTTATTTGTGGAGAGAAAAACATGAATATTTCTAGTGTGATTATCAAAGTCCAGCCGGAGGGTTTTGAACAGAGCTTAAAAGCGATTGCAGCTTTAGAGTGCGTGGAAATACCCGCCTTTGATCAAGAAAAGAGTGTAATTATCGCCTTGATCGAAGCTTCTAGCGTGCAGGAGGAATTGCGTGCCAATAAAGAGATTGAAAACATCCCCGGAGTCTTAAGCGCACACATGCACTTTAGCTACTCGGATGAAAACCCCCTACCCCCTAATATCCAAGCTAGCCTAGAAAAAATAGAGAACACGGACGCTAAAGCTATGCGTTATAGCGGAGATATTAACAACTGGCTTTAGTTAGCCTTACGCGTGTTAAGCCATTGGGCTTTAAGGTCTAGGGCAGTATGTAGAGAGCTTTGAAGTTGATCGAGTAGAGCTAGCAGAGGACTAAGGTCAGTGCCCCATTTGGGGTCTTTGAGTTCTTTTTGTAGAGCGTCTACAAGATCAAGAGCTCTATCTAAATCTACGGGACGTTCCAAAGCCTTTTTAAACGCCACTTCAAACCCCTCTTTTTTCTTGGGACCAGGGGGAGTTTTATTGGGAGCGACTACACTTCTAATATCTTTGATTTTTTGATAAAGATTATCAAGCTTTTTAACTTCTCGGTAATCTCGGCCATTGTCAATAGCGTCCTCTAAGATCTTATTACTAATCACCACCAAACTACCTACCAAAGCAGCACTTTTAGCCTCTTCTTTGGAAAGTGCATGGACATCAATACCCAGCAAGGAAGACACCATACCTAGCATCCACAAAACAGGCACTAAAAAATATCGCTTAAAAATCATTAGCGTATTCAATCCTCTTTCTAAGGGGAAAACATTGTAAAAATGGTGGAGCTGTGGGGAATCGAACCCCAGTCCAAAAATCACATCCATCCGTGGACATCTACATGCTTAGAGAAGTGTTAAAAATTCGGGTTCTCTCTAAGCCACCTCTCCAGCTTGTAAAAGACCCCTAGCTCTAAATCTTACTCTAAAAAGCGAGCACTTTTTAAAGGCATCTGGCAAAAAGTGATGGAATACCTGCAGGACACCAGCGACCCCACAGATTTCCAGCTCGCTACGCAGCTTTAGCGTAGTTGGGAGCGTAATTAGGATTGTTTACGATTATTGTTTGTGTCGTTTTACAAGAGACACTTGGCATGCAATCCACGCTATGCAACCCTTGTCGAAATCCTGTTCAGCCCCATAAAAAACTTAGCAAAAAACTAAGTAGCGCAGTATAGCATGCTATGCTTACGATTTTTTTAAATCTTTAGATCAATCTAGGACAATTCAACTTGAGAGTTTCATAGGTTTTAAGCGTAGCGATACGCCCCTTAGCCGTGCGCTCTAAGTACCCATTAGCTAGCAAAAAAGGTTCGATCACCTCTTCAATAGTACTTTCATCTTCATGTAAACTTGCCGCAATAGTGTTCAGCCCTAAGGCTTTATTTTTGGCATTGGCCAAGAGGTTGAGATAGAGCAAGTCTAGAGCATCAAAACCATGCGCATTCACGCCCAATTCCTCTAGGGCAAAAAGCGTGGTTTGCAAAGAAATGCACGATTCATTGGCGTGATCGGCAAAGTCGCGCACGCGCCTTAGCAGTCTTAAGGCAATGCGGGGCGTGCCTCTTGAGCGTTTGGCAATCTCTATGCTAGCTTTCTCTTCTATTTTTTTTTGTGATTTCACACTGGCGCGCGTGATAATTGTAGCGAGTTCTTCTATGCTATAAAATTGCATGCGAAAATGCATGCCAAAGCGTTCGCGCAAAGGATTAGAAAGCAGTCCTGCGCGCGTGGTCGCGCCAATGAGTGTAAAAGGGGCTAAATCGATCTTAATGGTCTGCGCGGCTGCTTTAGAGCCGATAATAATATCTAATCTAAAATCCTCCATCGCCGGGTAAAGCACCTCTTCAATCGCTGGACTTAGGCGGTGGATTTCATCAATAAAAAGAATGTCTTTGGGGTTGAGATTGGTTAAAAGAGCGGCCAAGTCGCCCGTCTTTTCAATCATGGGAGCAGTGGTAACCTTGATATTGGCATTAAGTTCTTTGGCAATAAGATGGCTTAGAGTGGTTTTACCCAAACCCGGAGGACCAAAAAAGAGCACATGATCTAGAGTGTCTTGGCGTTTAAGAGTAGCACTAATAGAAACTTGTAACAACTTTTTAATTTGCTCTTGTCCAATGTAGTCCTCCCATAAACCGGGGCGCAGACTTAAATGTTCTTGCTCTTCTAAGTTAAGGGCTTCCACACTCACAAGTCTTGACATTAATAGCTCTCTTGTTCAGAGGGAAAATGCCCCGTTTGGATGTCTTGAATATAGTCTTGCACCGCCTGTTCAATCAAGGTCGCCCCCTCTAAATACGAGCGCACAAATTTAGGTCTAAATGCCTTAAATAGTCCAAGCATATCACTAAAGACTAAAATCTGTCCATCACACCCCGCCCCGCTCCCTATGCCTATGGTGGGGATGTCTAAGCGAGCAGTGATTTTTGTAGCTACAGATGCGATCACGCCCTCTAAAACCACTAAGCTTGCCCCTGCCTCTTGGACACTTAAAGCATCCTCTAAGACTTGTTGCGCACTTTGTTGCGTTTTGCCTGCAATCTTATAGCCCCCCACTCCGCGCACACTCTGAGGCAAAAGCCCCACATGCCCTACCACCGCCACGCCTTCTTGTACTAACCTTTTAATCAAGGGCGCGCGTGCCTGTCCGCCCTCTAATTTGATCGCATCTGCGCGGGTTTGTTGGTAGAATTTTAAAGCATTTTTGAGGGCTTGTTTTTCATTAGTGTAGCTCCCATAGGGCATATCTGCTACTACAAAGGCGCGTTGAGTGCCTCGGCACACCGCCTTAGTGTGATAGAGCATTTCTGCCATGCCTATACTCAAGGTGTCTGGCATGTAATTAAAGCTCATGTTCAAGCTATCCCCTACTAAAATTAAATCTATATAAGGATCAAAGAGGGTTGCAAAGAGCGCATCATAAGCGGTGATCGCGCTGATTTTGCAAGGGCTTGCACCTTCTTTGGGGTGTTTTTTACGATATAGAGAATCTAAGGTGATTTTTTTCATGACTGCACTTTTTGAGAGATTTTACCTTTAAAATGCTATGATAGGGCTAAAAATTTTTAGGGCGTTTCGTTGAAAATTCGTAAGGTGCTTTGGGCATCTTTTTTTATTTTTTGCATACCCCCATTATGGGGCATTGATTATAAAACTCTCGATCCTAAGTATTACAAATACATTAAATTTTATGGAGAATACACGGACAAAGAGATTACTCTGCTCATTAATAGTATCAAAGATGCAGAGAAAAAAACAGGACTACTCTTAGGTGTGAGTACGGGTTTTTTCTATAATAGTGCTATCAAACATGCCATGCAGGATGGAAGTATAATTGGCAATGATATGGAATATCTTTGGAGTGTGGGAGCGCGTTTTGGTTATCAAACCTTTCGCCCCTCTCTCTTTGCCAAAACCATGCGACCTAATTTTATCGGTCGTCGGATTTATATCCAGTATATCGGGGCGATTCCTAAGCAATCCAATATTGGGACTATTGGTTATCAAAGCGCGACTATCAATGCAGATTTAATGATTGATCCTAATCTACCCTTTGTGGGGCGTTATCTCTCTGTGGGCTTTTTATTAGGAGTGGGAGTTGGGGTGGTCAGTCAGGGGGTTAACACCTCATCTTTTTTTGGCATGATGGCTAATACGGGGATCGCCTTTAGTATCTTTGGACATAATCGTGTGGAGCTTGAGCTCAAAATTTTAGCCAACAAGGATGTTTCATGGTGGGGAGGGTTGATGCAAGTGGGGTATCAATATGTCTTTTAGACATGGGCTATGCTCATTCTTCTTGATCTTTGAGATGTGTTGGAGCGGGACTTTTGTGCATGAAAAACGCTCCCCAGAAGCTCAAAGGGATTTTGAGATTTATATGCTTAAGGGACAACTTTATGAAGCTCAAGAGCTCAAATTAGCCCAAGAGGTGGCCAAAAAGCGCAGTGGAGTTTTTATAGGGGCTCTTTTAGCCCAAACCTCTTTACAGATTGCCGGAACTAAAGGAGATAGCTTGCCCCTCTTTTATGGAGTGCGAGTAGGCTATCAAAAATACATTGGAAGCGATGTAGGAGGCGTGCGGGTTTATGGGGAATATTTAGGAGGATTGAATAAAAGTATTTTGCAAGCCAATCAAAGCAGTAGTTACCAAATGGCGAGCGCAAATGTTGATTTGATTATGGACAAATCCATTGATGCAAAAAGAAAATACGCCATTGGAGTCTTTGGCGGGCTTGGTGTGGGTTGGAATGGATACAAGGATTACCCAAGCGCAACACATAATCCGAATGGGTTTGGCCTAGTAGTAAATTTAGGCGTAGCCATCACTCTAGATCGCCGTCATCGCCTTGAGTTAGCTCTTAAAATGCCCCCCCTTAAATCCAGTCATGCCTTTGCTTATGCTTTTGCTAGTGGTAATATTTACTATATCAGTTATAATTTTTTGCTCTAGGGAACATAGTGATGAATGCACTATTTGCGACACTCACAGATTACGCTAAGACAGCCCCAAAACCCTCCATTCCACCAAGACAGCAGGTGATGCCTAGCACTCAAGCCGATCCAGAAATCGAACGACTCAAAGAAGAGATTAGAAAATTGGGGGGTAAACCTCAAACAGAGTTTGTTGATTCTAAAGATATTGAAAAAAATGATAAAAATAAAAATCAAACTTTCAAAACCAAAAAGATTGAAAATTACAAGATTGCAAAGGAGAAAAGCGGATTTTTCTTGGGAGGGGGATATGGAATAGGGCTTTTAGAGGGCTCGTATAAAGGAAGCAGTGTTTTGGACACGGCACTAGGCATTAGTGTTTCCAATGATGTTTTTAAAAGCAATGTTGCTTTAAGTGGTCTAGCTAATATGCTCAATTTGGAGATAGGTTATCAGCAGTATTTTAACCCCTATTTTGGCACGCGCATTTATGGCGATTTGCTTGTGATTCCAGGTTTAACCACAATCAGTCATCTTAACAAACAGCACAGCTCTAAGGGTTTTGGCAAGTGGATTTATGGGCTAGGCTCTTTGAACATGGACGCACTGGCCGATATCGCTCTTGATAAAAAGAAAGAGCATTTTATAGGGGCTTATGTAGGCTTTGGAGTGGGGATGATGATTTTAAAAAGCTTAAGCGCGCCCGCCTTTAGCGCAGTGCTTGCTAATAGTTATAAAAGCCAGCATGTTCTATGGAATATGCTCATGCAAGCTGATTACACCATCAATTTAGGTCTAGCCTTTACCTATAAACGCCACTTGCGTTTTGAGTTGGGCACTAAGATTCCCTTAACTTATTTGCGTTTAGGGATGGAAACAGCTGCGAGCTATCATAATGGACAAAATAGCCGGACTCTCATTGGGGATGATATTGGCTTTAAACGCTCGACTTTTGGTATGTTAAGTGTACTTTATGTTTTTTAGGAAGTGAATCGTGTGGCGATGGATTGTAGTTGTTGTACTGGTTGGATGTGGCTATCTTAGTTATAACTACCTGCTTACAAAAGATGGGCAGGGAAAAATTGAGCTGGTGATGCAAATTGCTCAAGATAAGCAAAACGGAGCTAAAGAGGTGAATATAGCTCATCCCACCCACTGGAATCTCAAGCATCGCATGCGGGTTACTTTGGAAGCTAAGGCTAAAATCCGTTCTTACCACATTAAGGTTTTTACTAGCGATCATCTCGTGGTTTATGACAAAAAACAGATTGTCTTAGATGAGCCTAGCCGTTTAAGTTTTGAATTACCAAAACCTAGTATTCAACTCAGTGATCAAACTCTTTTGCACTATGAGATTAGCATGCGCGATTGGAGCAATGCACACTTCTTTAACGGCAATCTAAGTGTAGCCAATTTTGATCTCACCCTAGATACCACATCCCCAGCTCTTCATATCATCTCTCAATCTCCTAGCATCACTTATGGGGGGAGTGCTTTAGTCGTCTTTCATGTTCAAGAAGAGTCTTTAGATTCTGTATGGCTTAGCGATGGCAAACAAAGATTTAAAGCTTTTCCCTTTCTTAAGGCTAAACATTACGCAGCGATCTTGCCTTGGTCTTTACAACAACGCGCCTTTAACGCCACCATCATAGCTCGCGATAAGGCTTATAACACTAAGATTTTCCCTCTTAATTTCACCAAAAATACTCGGATGCCTTATCACAAACGCAATATTGAGTTAAGTAAAAAATACGCCACTAAAGGAGAGGCACTCCAAAACCTCAAGGCACACCCAGATTTTGAGCGCACTAGGATGCGAGTCAATCTTGAGGAAATTGTCCGCGCAGATCTCAGTAACACAATTGCAGATGTAGCACATTTTAATGTTTTTAACCCATTGGCTATCTTCAAACCTAGAATTTTGCTCCCCTTTGGCGCACAAAAACGCTATCTTTTTCAAGGAAGTATCCTAGGACAAGCTTTGCACGCGGGTGTAGACCTTGCTGGCAAACATTCTAAGATTCTAGCAAGCAATGATGGACGAGTTGTGTTGGCTGAAGAAATTCAAAGTTATGGTAAGGGAGTTTTAGTGGCTTATGGCTTGGGCTTACATGCTTTTTATGGAGGCCTTTCAAAAATTCTTGTAAAAAAATCCGATCTTGTTGAGCCTAACCGGGTATTAGGTATTAGTGGTCGCAGTTATGCAAATAAGCTTGACCATGTGCATTTTGAAATGTTGGTGCAGGGTATTCCTGTTTATCCATACGAATGGATGGATGCCGGATTTATCCAACGCCTTAATGCCGTGCTTCAAGAAGCACGCCAACGCATCCAAGAAAAAGGTAGAGCAAGTGCTACAGACTAGACAAAAACAAGTGCGTTGTTTTGAACTCAGTGTGGCCAATAAAGATCAGTATTTGAATTTTATCTACAAAAATGCGCCTCTTTTGCAGGATTATCTGCTTCTTTTCAAAACACCGCTTGAAAAGGAGGTTTTGGAAGCGTTGGAGCGACATGGACTGGCTTACAGCGTGTGTGCTAAAGACCTCAAGGGCAAAAATAGTAATCAGGTTGTGATTTATGATGCAATAGATTTTGCTCCCCAAAATACTACTCCATCGCCCCCTTTAGAGGGTGTACAAATCTATGAACGGCATGTGCGCAGTGGGGAGGAAATTAGTAGTCCTCATAGTCTAATTTTCTTGGGCAATATCAACCATGGGGCTAAAATCCATTCCGAGCAAAATATTAGTATTTACGGACATTGTGAAGGGATCATCATTTGCATGGGTGCATGTATGGTTCTTAAAAGCGTACATTCCTCCTACATTGCTTTTCAAGGCGCGATTTTAAATCAAGCACAACTAGAGCGCATCAATGCTAGCGATAAATTAAAACTCATTACTAAAAAAGACGATATAATCAGCATAAAGGATATTCCATGAGAGAAAGAACCATTGCAAAAAGTGTCGAAGTTGTAGGGATCGGTTTGCATAAAGGGGTACCAGTAAAGATGACCCTAGAGCCTCTAGGAGCAGGTTCAGGTATTGTGTTTGAGCGCTCTGATCTAAAGAAACAAATGCTTTTAAGGCGTGAAAATGTTGTAGACACTACTATGGCTACCACTTTAGGCTCTCCTGAAGACCCGCAGGCGCGTATCTCCACGGTGGAGCATTTGTTATCTGCTGTGAGTGGCTATGGGATCGACAATCTTAAGGTTTCTGTAGATAATGAAGAGATTCCCATCATGGATGGGTCGGCCATCGCCCATTGCATGCTCCTAGATGAAGCAGGGATTATGGAGTTAGACGCTCCCAAGCCTTTCATGCGTATTACTAAGGAAGTCGTTGTCCAAGATGGCATGAAGAGTGCTAAAATTAGCCCAAGCCCCCTGCTTTCCTTTGATTTTGGGATTAATTTCGCTCACCCCATGATTCGCGAGCAGCATTACCATTTTGAGTTTTCCAGACAGGCATATAAGGATCAAATCGCTCGGGCACGCACTTTTGGTTTCTTGCAAGAGGTGAATTACTTACGCTCGATTGGGCTTGCTAAGGGCGGAAACCTGAATAATTGTATCGTGTTGGATGAACATAGCATTGTCAATAGGGAGGGTTTGCGTTATGAGGAAGAGTTTGTACGGCATAAAATTTTAGACGCAATGGGGGATTTGGCATTTTTAGGGATGAATGTGATTGGAGCCTATAGTTCTTATATGGGTAGTCATAAGCTTAACGCCCTGTTGGTACAAAAAGTGCTAGAAACCCAAGCCTATGAGGTGGTGCATATTCCACAAGGACAGCACGAAAAAGCCACTTCTTTACCAATGGCCCTTGCTTACAACTGAGCAGGAGTGTAGAGGCTGCGCACTTTTGGTGCTCTCTTTGGAGAGTCCTGTGCAAATGGGTGTTTATGTCTGTGGTGAGTTGGTGCGTGCATTTAGCAGTGTGGAACAAGTGAGTGTAGCACTTGTGGCGTTGGGTACTCAGGTCGTTACTTGGTGCGCTTCTTGCGGATTGAATCTAGAGGCTATTTTTTATGCGACAGGTCCGGGGAGTTTTACGGCTATGAAACTTACCCATGTTTTTTTACATACCTTATCAGTGGCACAAAATCTTTCTCTTTCTGGTGCACTGGGTTTTGATTTTAATCATTGCCAACCCATTAAAGCTTTTGGAAAAAACTACTATTGTTATGAACATGGGCGTATCGTTCTTTGTACGCTCGAGGGAGTGGTAACAATCCCCATGCAACTCCCCAATTTTTTAAACCCCAAATGTTTTTTAAAAGACCCACAACCTCTCTATCTTTTACCTCCTGTTTAGTGTAAAATTATAGAGTTTAGGGTATAATGCGTCATCAAAATCTAGGAAATGATTTGGTTGTCAGTGTGCCTGCCACAAGCGCGAATTTAGGGCCGGGGTTTGATTGTTTGGGCCTGAGTTTAGAGCTTAAGAATCGTTTTAGTGTAGTACCTTCTACTTTTACAAGCATTAAGATTCAAGGAGAGGGTGAGGGCTATTCTAAATTTTTAGTAGATAATATTTTTGTCAAACTTTTTAAGACAAGACTCCAAAAGGAAGGCATAGAGGAGAATTTTGAATTTCTCTTTCAAAATACTATCCCTATCTCTAGGGGGCTTGGGAGCAGTTCGGCTATTGTGGTTGGGGCTTTGAGTGCAGCCGACCATTATTTACATGGTCGGCTAGATAAAGAATCCGTTTTAGAAGCAAGTTTGATTTATGAACCCCATCCAGACAATATCACTCCAGCAATTTTTGGAGGCTTTAATGTGGCAGCTTTGGAAAAAGTTGCAGGGCGCGCGCCATCAAGAAAAGTTCATCACCTACGCACTCCCATTCCTAGCTATCTTAAAGCTGTGATGGTGATTCCTCCCCATGCAATCTCAACAAAAATGTCGCGTCAAGCCCTGCCTAAGCGTTGTTATCATCATGATGCAAGCTACAATGTGGCACATGCGAGTTTAATGTGCATGGCTTTTATGCAAGAGAGATGGGATCTTTTGCGCGTAGCCTCTAGAGATCGTCTGCATCAAGATGGGCGCATGAAGCTTTACCCCGTGCTCTATGGGGTGCAGAAACTGGCTTTAGAAAATGGAGCACTGATGAGCACACTTTCAGGGAGCGGATCGTCTTTTTTTAATCTCTGCTATGCTGAGGAAGTGCACTATCTACAAAAAAAAATGCAAGAAAAATATTATAATTTTAGGGTTTTGACCCTAGACTTTGATAATCAAGGAGTGCAGGTTGCAGACTGAGGTCTTTTTTTCTAAAAATGCTGTACGCATGTGCGTGTGTTGTCGGGAGCGTGCGCCACAAGGAGATCTGTTGCGTTTCAGTACGCAAGAAAGCAAAATCATCCCTTTTTGCGGGCGAGGCCGTAGCTTTTATTTGTGCAAAGCATGCTTACACGCTAAAGACGCGTGTAGGCAGATTCTTAAGGTTAAACATGCTCCCAAAAACAAAGCGTACATTGGAACTTGGTTAGAGGAGGTGAGGGCATCATGAGCATCCCATTAAAAGATTTTGTCCTAGAGTTGGGGCGTACGGATATGAAGATGGTAATTGAGGAAGCCAAAGAAATAGGGCTAACTCTTAAGACAAATTCAAGTTTGGACGAAGAAACAGCGGCTAAACTTTACGATTTTATCACCAATAAACGCAATGCGCGCGCGCCAAAAAAGGCATCATCTACACCTAAAAAACCTCCGACTCCTAAAGCACAGACCGCCTCCAAAAAAGAAGAAAGTACTCCTTCGCTTCAAGTTCCTCCTGTCAAAAGAAGTACGACTAGAAAACGCAGTATTGAGATTGTGAGTACGGGCACAACGCCTCCTAAACCCAAACCGGTTAATCCTCCGCCTGCTCCCCCCCTGACTCCAAAAGTTGAAGACATTAAGACCACTCCTGCTCCACCCCCTCCCTTGAAGGTAGAAATCACCCCCACTCCAACCCCTCAAGAAGCTACACCTACTACACCAGCTCCCACACCCAGTCCTCTTTCTAGGCGTACGCGTGGCATCCGTATTGTGAAGCGCACAGATCAAGAAGAAGCGGCTTTAGCTAGGGCAACTCTTGCTTCTATGATGAGTAATAAAGAATCTGCAGAAAAAAAAGCAAAAAAACCAGCTAAATCTAAAGGTGTTACCAAACCTAGCAGTAAGAGTCGTGCACATCGCTTGGATTTTTCCCAAAATCGCGATTTTAATGATCTCTATGAGGATGAGCAAGATGAGATCATGCTCTTTGATTTTCGTGCTCAAGACTTAGAGATACAACAAGAAGAAACCCCATCGCGCCCTATCACAGATAAGGTTAAGATTCAGCGTAAAACCCCTTGGGTAAATGAGGGAGGGATTCGCCGATCTGTTAAAAAAAGGCGGGTTTATCGCCCTGAGAACACTCAAAAGAGCGTGCAAAATAGCATTAGTGTGTCTGAGGAGGTGCGGGTTTATGAGTTCGCACAGAGTGCTAATCTCAACTTGGCTGATGTGATCAAAACCCTCTTTAATTTGGGCATGATGGTAACCAAGAACGACTTTTTAGATCGGGATGCCATTGAGATTTTGGCCGCTGAGTTTGGCCTAGAGGTGGCCATAGAGAACGCGCAAGTTTTCATCGAAGATGAGGAAAATGAGCAGGTAGAGGATTTGAGCGAGCGCGCCCCTGTAGTAACCATCATGGGGCATGTCGACCATGGTAAAACCTCTTTGCTAGATAAAATCCGCAACCAACGCGTGGCTGGAAGTGAGGCCGGGGGGATTACCCAACACATCGGGGCTTACATGGTGCAAAAGGGGGATAAGCAAATTGCTTTCATTGACACGCCCGGGCACGAAGCCTTTAGTCAAATGCGCAAGAGAGGGGCGCAGGTTACTGACATCGCCATTATTGTGATTGCTGCTGATGATGGAGTCAAGCCCCAAACTATTGAGGCGTTTAAGCAAGCCAAAGAAGCGGGCGTGCAAATCATAGTGGCGATGAATAAGATCGATAAAGAAAACGCCAATGTGGACAAGCTTAAGGCCGAGTGTGCGGAATTAGGCTTTAATGCGCGGGATTGGGGCGGGGAGATTGAATTTATCCCCATTTCAGCCAAAACCGGGCAGGGCATCGATCATCTCTTAGAAACCATTTTGATCCAAGCAGAGATTATGGAACTCAAAGCCTCACCTAGTGCGAGCCCTAAAGCAGTGGTGTTAGAGGGCAGTGTAGAAAAGGGGCGGGGCGCGGTAGCAACTCTCATTGTGCAGCAAGGTACGCTTAAGGTGGGTGATCCAGTGGTTGCCGACATTGCCTTTGGTAAGGTGCGCACCATGACAGACGATCAAGGCAAGAGCATTAAAGAACTCAAGCCCTCGCAAGTAGCCCTCATCACTGGACTTAGCGAAGTGCCTATGGCTGGCTCGGTGTTAGTGGCTGTAGATAGTGAAAACACGGCTAGGAGTTTGGCGCACAAAAAAGCGACTTATTTACGCCAAAAAGCCTTAAGCAAGAGCACTAAGGTGCACATAGACGAGCTAGCTTCAATGGTAGCTAATAAAGAATTGCAAAATATCCCTGTGGTACTCAAGGCGGACACACAAGGTAGCCTAGAAGCTATTAAGCATAGTTTGTTGAGCCTCAATAATGAGGAAGTGAGCATCCAAGTCATTAGCGCAGGGGTGGGCTCCATTAGCGAGAATGATTTAAGTTTGGTGGCTAATAACCCCCATGCGCTTGTGTTAGGTTTTAATATCCGCCCTACAGGCAATGTGCGCACTAAGGCTAAAGAATTGAGAGTTGCCATCAAAACTTATAGCGTGATTTATGCGCTGCTAGATGACATGAAGGCTCTCATAGGCGGATTGATGAGTCCTATTGTAGAAGAGGAAGACACAGGGCAGGCACAAGTGCGCGAAACCTTTGTGATTCCTAAAGTGGGCACGATTGCTGGGTGTATGGTGGTTGATGGGGTGATCAATAAGGGCATTAAAGTGCGCTTGATTCGTGAGGGCGTGGTGGTACATGTAGGTAAAATTGTTTCGCTCAAACGCTTTAAAGATGATGCTCAAGAAGTGTCTAAGGGTTATGAATGCGGGATCATGCTAGATCACTATAATGATGTGCGCGTGGGTGATGTTTTTGAAAGCTTTAAAGAAATCCATAAGATGAGGACACTTTGATGGATAGTGTGCATGCGAAACGCCTCGATGCGGGGCTGTTGGAATATTTGCAGGAAGCCTTGAGCACACTTAGCGATCCTAGACTAAGTGGACTCACTCTCACCCAAGTCCACTGCTCAAAGGGCAAATACCATGCCCAAGTTTATATTGATGGCTCATGTTTAGAGGCTGAAGAACAAAAAGAGGTGATCAAAGCTCTTAAGAAAGCCACGCCTTTATTAAGAGCGTATGTGTTACAGGTGAGCGGATGGTTTAAGTGCCCCCATTTTGTTTTTGCTATCGATCCTAGCCTAGAAGCCCAACAACGCCTAGATCAGCTCTTTGCGCGCATCGCTAAGGCTTAAGATGGACATCTCGCAATTAGAGATTCTCCTAGAAAATACTTTGCAGGGTATGGGTTGTGCCCTCTATGATGTCGCTTTTTTAAAAGAAAACCAAACCGACATCTTGCGCATTAGTATTAAATCTTTAAAAGGGCCTACCAGTTTAGATGTATGCCAAGAAGCTAGTTTGCTCATCTCACCCCTTTTAGATGTGCATGCTCCGCTTGCAGGCTCTTATACCCTAGAAGTGAGCTCTATGGGTTTGGAGCGCACACTGAGCAAACGGCGGCATTTTGAACTCTCCATTGACGAGTTAATAGAGTGCAAAACTCTGAATAACACCCGCCTAAGGGGCACTCTTGAAGCCCTAAAAGGTGAAAATATTCTTTTAAACATAGAGGGGGCAACCCAAAGTCTGCCCCTTGCACAAATCAAAAAAGCTAAAACAATCTTTGAATTTGAAAAGGCTTCTAAAAAATCCCCCAAAAAATAAGGGGGTTCTAGGACTTCTTTCTAATTTCTGTAACGCTATTGCCACCTATGCCCCAATTATCCGAGTCTAATTCTTCGATAATCACTATTGTGGTGGCCCTATTTTTATTCAAAACCTTCACGAGCAAATCTGTTGCTCCCTCAATGAGAGCCTTTTTTTGCTCAGGGGTAATGGGTGTGGCCTCGCGCGCAAGTTTAATATTCACTAATGGCATGTTTTTCCCTTATTAAAAGCATCATTCTAACAAAACAGCCCTTGCAATTCTCTAAAGCATGCTAGAATAAAGCTCATTTAAAAGGGTGTTAATGACTTTTTTGTGGCTACTGGGTATCCATTTGATTGCTCTGCTCACTCCCGGACCTGATTTTTTCTTAGTGAGTTCTTACGCCTTGAAACGCAGTTTTAACGAAGCTTTTTTGGTTGTCTGTGGTCTGTGTTTAGGGGTTTTAATTTGGGTTACTTTCTCTTTATTTGGACTTAAACTCTTTTTGCAAACCTTCCCCATTTTTCATGTCTTACTCACTCTTTTAGGTACTCTTTATCTATTCTTTATGAGCTATTCGCTTTTAAAAAATGCTAACTCTCCACTCAGGCTCCGATTTGATTTTAAGTCAGTGGCCTTTTTGCAGGGTTTCATCACTAATTTACTCAATCCAAAAGCAATGCTATACTTTGTGAGCATTTTCTCAGGTCTAGATTTTTCTCACAGCAATCTGTGGGTAATCATGATAAGCATTGTCCTAGAAACTCTGCTGTATTTTAGCACCATCGCACTCTTGTTTTCGCGCCCAAAAGTGCAAAATTTTTATCTCAAGCACCATCAAAAAAGCGATCGTTTCTGCGCCTTGGTGTTTTGTGGCTTTGGATTTTATTTATTGTGGGGTTTGTGGCATTAATATGCTAAAATTGCCCCTTTTGATAGGGGACTTTATGGCATTTTTAGAAGGTAAAACGATTTTAATTACGGGGGGGACGGGTAGTTTTGGCAAGAGATGCGCGCGCATTCTCTTGGAGCGACCCCAAGTCAAAAAAGTCATTATTTATAGCCGAGATGAATTAAAGCAATATGAAATGGGACAGACTTTCAGCGATCCTAGAGTGCGCTTTTTTATTGGCGATGTGCGCGATGTGGAGCGGCTCAAGGTGGCGATGCAGGGCGTGGACATTTGTATCCACGCTGCTGCTCTTAAACAAGTGCCTACTGCCGAATACAACCCCTTAGAGTGCATTAAAACCAATATTTTAGGCGCGAGCGCGGTGATTGAGGCGTGTTTGCATGCACAAGTAGAACATGTGATCGCTTTGAGCACGGATAAGGCGAGTAACCCCATTAATCTTTATGGGGCGACTAAATTATGTAGCGATAAACTTTTCACGAGTGCTAATAACATGAAAGGGCGCGCGCGCACCAAGTTTAGCGTGGTGCGTTATGGAAATGTAGTGGGCTCTAGGGGAAGTGTGGTGCCCTTTTTTCAAAACTTAGTGGCACAAAAGGCTTTGCAAATCCCTATCACTGACACGCGCATGACGCGCTTTTGGATCACGCTAGATCAAGGGGTGCACTTTGTGTTGCGTAGTTTGGAGCGCATGCATGGGGGGGAGATCTTTGTGCCCAAAATCCCTAGCATGAACATCTTAGACCTTAAGCAAGCTCTAGCCCCTGATATTCCCATTAAGATCGTGGGGATTAGACCGGGGGAAAAACTCCATGAGGTGATGATTAGTAGCGATGATCGCGCCTTTGAATTTGAGGATTTTTATATTTTAGAACCTACTATCTCTTTTCAAACCCCCATAGATTACAGCCTAACCCTTTTGGGTGAGAAAGGGAAGCGCGCCCCTGAGGGTTTTAGTTACAATAGCCTAGAAAACCCCAAACGCTTGAGCGCACCTGAACTTTTAAGAATGGTCGCCACCCTGTGAAAACCCTAGATTTACTCGCCCAAAATGCCTTGCTCAAAAATCGCCGTATTTTATTATTGGTGAGTGGCTCGATTGCCGCTTATAAAAGCTTGGATTTAGTGCGTGCTTTCATCAAAATGGGGGCAAAGGTGAAGGTGGTGATGAGCAAGCAGGCGATGCGCTTTGTTACGCCCTTAAGCTTTGAAGCCCTGAGCCATTACCCCGTGCTCACACACAAGAGCGAACGCTGGGATTTGAGCGATCCAAATTGCCCCAATCATATTAGTTATGCCCAGTGGGCAGAGGTGGTGTTACTAGCTCCTGCTAGTGCCAACACCCTAGCCAAGTTAGCGCATGGACTTGCTGATAGCCTCTTAAGCGCGGTGTTTTTAGCCAGCAGTGCGCTTAAAATCCTAGCTCCCAGTATGAACACTCACATGCTTGAGGCGCGCATAACTCAAGAGAATTTAAAACTCCTCAAGTCTTGGGGGTGCATAGTTGTAGAACCTAGAGAGGATTTATTAGCCTGCAACACGCAAGGCAAGGGGGCGATGGCAGACATTTTAGAGCTTGTGTGTGCCAGCGTGCAGGCTTTATACAAAAATAGCTTTTGGGCAGATAAAGAGGTGGTGGTAAGCGGTGGAGGGAGCTTGGAGAAAATTGATAGCGTGCGCTATATCTGCAATTTTTCTAGTGGTTTGCAGGCGAGCACTCTAGCCCTTGCGCTTTATATTCAAGGCGCACAGGTGTCTTTGGTGGCTAGCACCTTTGCCTTAGAGTTGCCTGCCGGCATTGAATGCTTAAGGGTGCAAAGCGGGGACGATTACCTGCAGGCCCTGCAAGAGAGGGCAAACCTGCAAGACCCGCCCTTTTTGTTCATGGCCGCTGCTATTAGTGATTATAAACCTACTACCCCCCACAAGGGTAAGCTTAAAAAACAAGATTTGGGCGCGTCTTGGAATTTGGAATGCGTGCAAAATGTGGACATTTTAGCCTCTTTAAAGGGGTTTATTAAAATTGGCTTTAAGGCTGAGGAAGAGGGGGCTAATGCAATTGCCAATGCCCGAAAACTATTAGATAGCCCCAAAAATGGGGGTAAAGGCTGTTTAGCGGTGTGCTTAAATACCCTTGATTGCCAACCTTTTGGATCAGCGCAAAACCAAATGTGGCTTTTAAGCGCGCAACATAGCCAGCGCACAGACCACCTTAGCAAACTCGCCTTGAGTTTTGAGATTTTGAATTTTGTGAGCCAAGTTTGCCGTGCTCAATCCCATTAGCGCACTTTTAAACCTCCAACTTTTACAAGAAGTCCTTAAAGACACACCTTCTCAAAATTTTAACGCAACCTTGCCTTTGCTCTTAAAAGTGCTTGAGAAAAAAGGGGATCATAAATATCTTTTGCAACTAGGTAGCCAACTCATTGAGACCAAGAGTCAAAAGGCATTAATCTTGGGCAAAACTTATTGGGCACTCATGCATAAAAGCTCAGTAGGGGCGACCATGCTCTCTAATTTAATCCCCCAACCCAAAATTATGGAACAACTCAAAGATATCCCGCTCAAATTTGAACTCAAGGATTTACCCAAATTGCTCAGCCAAGATCAATTCCAAGATTATAAAGAAGTTTTGATCCAACACTGCGCCCACGCTCCCACCCGCCAAGATTTTTTACTCTTTGGTAATTTGCTTTTATCTTTGCACCATCAAGTGGCTAGTTTTGTGATCCAAGATAGGCAACAAAAGGAAGCCTTAATTCAACTCAAGCCTAAGAAAAAACAAGAGAAATTAGAATTTTACGCCATTTACCCACATTTAGGACCTTTGCAAGGTGTGCTTTACAAAGAGGGGGAGGGTGTGTGTCTTTTATTAAGCGTCTCTTATGCGAGCGTGTTGCAATTATTAGAACAGCACAAAGCAGAGCTCAAGGGCTTTGAAAAAATCACTCTAACCCTCGCCCAAGTCCCCTTAGAACCCCTGTTTAATTTTGAAGAAAGCTTGCTAGATACGCGGGGGTGATTAACAAGAAGCTAAAGGCTTTTAGGCTAAAATTCGAGTTTCAAAAAATCAGCGAAGGATTTTTGTGGAGTATTATGAAATCTTAGGCGTGGATCGCAACGCGGATAAAGAAACGCTCAAAAAAGCCTATAAAAAACTCGCTTTAAAATACCATCCCGATCGCAACTTGGGGGATAGGGAAGCTGAAGAAAAATTTAAACAGATCAATGAGGCTTATGGTGTCCTCAGCGACGATCAAAAGAGGCAAATTTATGATCGCTATGGCAAAGAGGGTTTAGAAGGGCGCGCAGGAGGGGGGGGAGGCTTTAGTGATTTAGGGGACATTTTTGCCAATTTTTTTGGCGAGGATTCTATTTTTGGAAGTGCCTTTGGGTTTAGCAAACAAGAACAATCCAAAATCCCTAAAGATCGCTTAATGACTTTAGAGCTCAGTTTTAAAGAAGCGGTCTTTGGGTGCAAGAAAACTATCCAAAATTATTATAAAACATTTTGCCATGATTGCTCAGGCAGTGGGGCTAAGGGGGGCAAGGCACACACCTGCCCCACATGCAAGGGCAAGGGACAAACCTATATCCAGCAAGGTTTTATGACTCTAGCTAGCACATGCCATCAGTGCCAGGGTAGCGGGCAGATTGTGGGGGAAAAGTGCGAATCTTGCAAAGGCGAGGGCTGTGTGCAGAAAAGTGAGAGTTTTGAGCTAGAAGTGCCTGAAGGGATTGATGTGGGAAATCGTATCCGCGTTGCTCGGCGTGGTAATGAATACAAGCCCGGAATGCGCGGGGAGCTCTATTTAGAGGCAAATATAGAGCCAGATGAGCACTTTGTGCGCAAGGGGATGCATATTCTCATAGAAGTGCCCGTTTTTTTCACTTCTATTCCTCTGGGGAGCAAAATCACATTCCCTGCGCTCAAACAAGAATTAGAGCTTCAAATTCCGCCCAACACTCCCGATCGCGCGCAATTTGTTTTTAAAAATCAGGGGGTTAAAGATGTCAATAGCGCGCACTATGGGGATTTGGTTGCTGTGATTAAAATTATTTACCCTCAAAAGCTCAATGACAAACAAAAGCAGATCTTGCTCGATTTGCATGAAAGCTTTGGCTATGAAAGCGAGCCTTATAAAAATGTCTTTGAGGTCTGCTATAGCAAAGTCAAGCAGTGGTGGCAGGACCTCGTGGGCAAGGCTTAAAAGTTATGTACCCAGTTGGCAAAAACACTCATACGCACTCGATAGCGTAAGCTCTCTGAGGCGGTGTCCAAAGAACCCTTAAAATAAGTACTCTCTAACATGGGAAATCGTGCACCCACCTCAAACCCCTCACTTCCAATATTAGTCCGAAAACCTACATTGAGCGGGAGTTGGAACGCAGTAGGTTTTACATGCGCTCTCCCGCCTGCAGTTTCAATTTTGTCGGCTAACTCTTGATAGGCACTAGAACCATCTACTAGCCAAGTATCACCTGCTAGAATAAGGCCAGCAAAGATGCCCATTGTAAAAGTGCTCTGCCTATTTTCAAAGAAGTTATAAAGAGCGTCCATGCCAGCACCATAGGCAATATCATTAATCGCCCCATTGAGTTCGTTATTGCCATGTTTGTAACTAAAATATTCATAGTAGCGTAAACCAAAACGCCGTCTCTGCCCAAAGAAATGTTTGAAACCAAATTCAATATCCGCACCATACATCTTACTGCCATTATTGCTATTTGCGTTGATGAAACGGCGCATGAGGGCTAAAGTTGGGGTGGCTGCATTGGTCTGAAGGTCTTGATAGTAACTGAGTAAATCTCTGAAACCAGTAGGATTAGAAGTACTCATATCGTTGAGATTATCTTTAAGTAGAGCGTTGAGTCCTTGGCTGGCTATATCAATATTGTAAGCATCATCAAGCACTTTTTGAAAAGAAGTGGCACTAGAAAAGGGATCTTTCTGAACACTTTGACTGCCAAAAGCACTCAAAAGACTCGGCGCATTGTTGCTGTTATTCTGAGGTGCAAATAACCAATAAAGGCTAGAATAAAAGGGGCCCATCTCTCTGATAGTCAAAGGGTTTTGCATGTGGACAATATTTGTTAAAGGTATTTGAGCGTCTATGAAAGTAACTTTGTTGGCGTTGCCTGCCTGTTCATTGTCTTTCATGTATGTGAACAGCATCGCGCCGATATTGCTCTCTGTGATTGTTTGTCCATTATAGGTGGCTCCAGCACGCCCTAAAACAGCTACAAGTGCCATAATTGCCAAATGGATCGAAGAAGCGTTGTTAATCGTGGCCAGTGTTTGTTGCATCTCTGCTTGGTTTACAAGGCAATCTTTTTGCCCACATGAACCATCTTTAATAAGTTTTTGCAAGGTACTAAGTTGATCCACCGCTGCGTTCATGGCATCGTTATCCAAACCGGGCTTGAAGAAAGCTCGTAACGCAGAGACTTGGGAATTAAGAGCGGGGGGGGGGGAGGCAAATCAGTTTGGGTGAGAGTTTGAGCGTTCGTAAAGGCAAAGCCCACATCACTAAAAAAGCCATTCTGCTCTGCACAACAAAGACCCAAACTTACCAAAGAGAAAAAAGAAACTCTATGGGCCACCCGACTCATACACACTCCTATCCTGTATAGATTTTGCTTGTCCTTTTCCGTACACGATATAATAGGTGTATTGAATTTAATGTGAAGTTAATAATATTATACACATGCATCGCTGCTTTAAAGTTGTGCTAAAAAGTAACGCTATTGACACTCGCCTGTGCACTCAAATTGCCATACAGCTCCGCTAGCAATTTTATAAGCTCATAGAAAAGTTAACTCTTTTTTAAATTGAGTTTTCTTAAAAAGGTGGACGATTTTCTTTGCTGTTACCTAAAAACAAGTGCGCTATAAATAGAAAATAGCAATTCCGAATTTTTGAAGCTCTATACCCAAGCTTTCTAAAATCAAGCTTTAAATTTCTAGCTAATTAAATACCATGTCTTGAACTAAAAGTAGCGTGTATCTAAAATCACATGTGTGTGAGATGACTTAAAATCTAATCTTCTAATCTCCAAAAAAAGCCAAAAAATAAAAAACGCCCCGCGAGAGCGGGGCGCATGCAACTTAGTTAGAGCAGTGATCTCCATGTTGCTCATGGTGATGGTGATGTTCACCACCATGATGATGGTGGTGGTGGTGATGGGTACCACCATGGTAGTGGTGATGATGATGATGGTGGTGGTGTACCCCGTGTTCTTCATGCCCTTCGTGCCCGTGACAGCATTCTCCATGCTCTGACATAATGTCTCCTTGTAAAAAATTCCTAGCTAAAGCTAGGTAGGCTCATTTTAACAAAGAAATGTAAACGCAAGTTAAGCTTTTTGCATAAGGAAATCTATGCATTCTTTCTCAAGCGTGTAAAGCTGATAACGCAGAGTCTTAAATGTAGGAAGCGATTGCGAAGAGTAGGCATATTTAAAACATTCCTCAAGAACACGGGCACTCTCCTGAGCGCGTTTAAAATTGGCCTGAAGCATAGATAAGATGGGATCATCCTCTTTAGGCAAGACATCGCTATCTTGCAACACATCACAGGTGCTGTCTCTGTGGCTATAGAGAGTGTGTAGAATGAGGTGCTTAGCCACAATGTCAGTGGCACTATGGCGCAAATATTTAAGCTGTAGGGCTAGAGATGGCTGGTCGTAGAGATAACGGAAAATATCCTCCACAACACGCACCCCCTCCTTAAAACGATTTAAGTTAGCATCTATGAGCCTCTCGAAAGTTCGCCTAGTCGTTGCGACCCCCCATAATCCCAAAGATTTGAAGCAGAGAGACAAAGATGTTTAGGAAGTCTACATAGAGTGCCACAGCAGCTTCAACAGGTGATTCATAAAGACCACGAATAATATTTTGAGTGTCATAAGCGACAAAAAGGCTAAAAAGAATCACACCTACACCCGCAATAGCAACTTGCATCATAGGTGAACCTAAAAATAGATTGATGAGAGAAGCTATCATCACCACAATTACTGCGATAAAAAGCATTTTGCCCATGTTAGCTAGATCGCTCTTAGTTTTAATGGCGTAGACGCTCATCACACCAAAAACGATAGTTGTCATCGCTAAAGCTTGCCAAATTGCGCTAGCCCCTGCTCGCGCAATCACAAAACCCAACAATGGCACAAGGGTGATACCAGAAAGAAAAGTGAATGCAAAGAGCATGAGCAAATTGACGGCAGGCATTTTCCTGGTGAACATAAGTCCAAAGAAAGCGGCGATCTCTGCGATAAAAAACACCCATTTATACTGGGTAACCATTTGAAAATTCATCAGGCCGACCAAAGCCCCGATAGTGGCTAACAATAAGCTACCCGCAAAAAACTTATAAGTCGTCTTGACAAAATTCACTAAAGCCGTATCACTAAGCTGAGTGGACGCTCCTATCTCAGGGTTGAGATCAGCGTTGCGATCGTACAATGCCATTTATACTCCTCTAAAATAAAATTCTTCCATTATAACATTATGCGTTTAACACTAGGCTTAAATCCTCATCCCCCACATCTTAAACAAAGAGGATGCGCATGCTCATCCAAGCTACCCATAGCACTGCAGCGGATAGCATTAACCAATTCTATAGCTTTGCGTGCTGTTTCCACCCCCACACCTTCGCCATTTAAAATAGCCTTGTAATTGTCCAAATGCAAATCATCAAAGCCATCGCTAAAATCGATCTCTTCGCCCTCTAATACTAAGGAGCGGTAAGAGTTTTCTCTTTGTGCGCCCAAATGTTCAGGATTGATAGAGAGAAACCATGAAATACGAGCATGTTGCAAAGTCAAAAAGCCACCCACATGATCGTTTTGATGTACATGCACCACGCTGTCTAGCACATCTCCAAAAATATCTAACAAAATATCAAAGAAATGAATCCCAATATTGCTAGCCAATCCTCCACTCTTCAGCTCATCTCCTTTCCAAGAATTGAGATACCATTTTCCACGCAAAATCAAGTAGGTTAAAGAAATCTCATAGACTCGATCGGGATGCTTGTCTAATTCAGCGCGTACATCTTCTTTAAGGGCGAGAATATTGGGGTGAAAACGCAGTTGAAGAATATTAAACACTCTTTTATTATATTTTTTTTCTAAATCTTGGATTTCAGAAAGCTCACCGGGATCAAGCACCAAAGGTTTTTCACAAATTACATTGATTCCATGCGAAAGTGCAAATTCTATATGCTCAAAATGCAGATAATTAGGGCTACAGATCACCATATAATCCAAAAACTTACCCTGATTTTTGCAAGCTTCTAAATACTGGTGTAAATCTTCTAAATCCGTAAAAAATTCGCAATTAAGTCCGTACTGATCTAGGTAACGCACGCTATCATGGATATCCATCGCACAATCAAGCACATGCCCCAATTCATGGATCACCTCTACATGCCTAGGGGCGATAAAACCCCCTGCTCCAATAATTCCAAATAACATGCACACTCCTTAAGCGTAATGCTAAATGGTACTCAAATTAGCTTAAGGGGTTTTTTAGACCCCTCCAAGAGTTGGCGAAAAACTAAAACTGGTAAGAGATTTCAAAACGCGCGTTGAAGCCGGGTTCTGGGAGAGCCATACGGATATGCCCTGCTGTAGCAATCATGTCATCATGAGGCGCGTCCGCGCTGGCTTGCCATACAGAAGTTTGGTTGACATACTGCTTGTTAAAAATGTTGTTAAACACGGCACTTAACAACAAGCCTTTCATGCGTCCAGAGGGGGGCGACCAGTTAACAAAAATACTACTCACACCATAACCGGGTTTATGGATAGGCATCAAGCCATAACCCGGATAATAGATACTATAGCCGTTGTAGTACATGTTGGTTACAAAACGACTAAGCCATGTAAAGGTAAGTCCAGCTCTTGGAATGGTGTAGTCGCCCTTTAAAATAAAGACATTCCCGTAAGTGGCAGCCAGTGCGTAAGTGTCTGCCAACAAGTAATATTTGCCATTAACATTAGCTGTAGGCCAAGAACGCGCAAAAGAGAAAGTTCCTGTAAAGTTCTTGTATCGAACATTACCGCTAACTTCATACCCATAGATGGCAATGGTTTGAGGGAGGTTACCTGTCAAGTTTTTAGCTGTAGCGTTCCCACCTCCATTCTTAGAGACATCTTGCCCATAAGAGTTAACAAAGTTGTTAATGACTTGATAAAAGGCTGCCCCACGCACATTGAAATATGGGCTATTGTAATCGATGTTAAATTCAACATTCTGTCCGACAGCTGGCTTCAAATTCTTTTGGTAAATGACTGAAGGGTCGCGCATTAAAACCCCGTCCCCAGGCAACGCGCCCTTTGTAACATAAGCGTAACTAAGCTTTAAGCCTAACGCATCGATAGGATTATAAAGGATAGTTGCACTAGGAGAAAATCCAGAAGTTAAATGGTGCTGCCCATCCTTATCCTGCAAAACATAAATATCATAACGAGTACCCGCACCCACAATGAGATTTTTTAGGAAATTATAGTTTGCCTGAACATAACCCCCAATGATATTACCAATTGCATAAGAATTTTGAGGCAACCCGCGATAAGCGGCATTGGGTGAACTCATATTCTGATTGTATTCAGTGCCCGGATCAACAAAGTAATGGCGGTAGGGTAAGCCCGCCCCGGTAGGATCGTTGGGATTAATATTGTCCTTATACAGACCATTAGAGCCCTTAGGCAAACCTGAAAAAACGCTCAAGTTTTGATAAATTGCACCATATTCAAAAACATTTCCATAATCCTCACTAATGGGGTGCTGGACTTTGACATTCACCCCGGAGTTGATAAGAAATATATCGCGTTGCAATGTTCCTTCTGCATCAGCATTTCCCAAAGTCCAACCATTAGTGCCACTGGTAGGGGGTGCCATATGGTATTCTGGGTATTTGGGTACAAGCTGGCTACCCCCGTTATTAGTCATCTTATAACCCCCCGTGGACAAAGGCGTAATACTCCCATTTTGACACTGATCGGGGTTTGCCTTACACCATGTTTGTACATTGGCGATATATTCGGGGTTAGTGGGTTCTACAGAGTTGAGCGCAAAGGGGTTGTTAACAGGTTCGTAATTCCCATTACGGACACTCAAAAAGGCGGTAGAAGTGATACGAGGTTTATCAAAAGTTTCTCCACCCTCATGGTTGAATTTGAATGAAAGGTTATTATTAGAGTTGATGGTGTGGGCGAGCTCCTTACCAAAGTCGATCACAAAGGGGGCTGGTTGCGTGCCTGGGTCATTGGCTTTACTCAGCGCGCTTGTGGTGTTGGGACGCAACAAACGCGTAGAGTTATAGCGAGTCATGTTGTAACTAATGGTCAAGCTATCTTTGTCATTGAAGTAGGCATTGAACTTGAGCAGGACATTGTTTTGTTCGCTAGGACTACCGATTACCTTATCGCTAGCAAATGGATTAGACAAATCATAGGTAGGATTGAAAAGATTCTTCATCAAATTAGTCGCATCGCGGTAATAAAAGATGTTTTGATGGGTAAAATAACCTAAGATATCCCACTTTTCCGCCCTGTAGGCCGCAATGGTATTAAAACGCATCCCAAAGTTAGTGTAAAAACTCGCTGAGGCACTGCCTCCATAAGTTTGTCCTTTGCGCAAAAAGTCATTAGCTCCGATGGTTTCCATTGCCATTTTCCCCGCAATGGCCCCCGGTCCTGCAGAAGCGTTGGCCGCCCCCTTAATGACTTCAATTTCTTTGAGCATTCCTGGATCGATCACCGTGTTAGCATCGTGGTGGAAAATATTCCCATTTTGTGCAGCCCCATCGATGGTTACCCTGAGCAAACGGCTTTCCATGCCCCGTACATAGATTTTTTGTGCCATCAACCCGCCTCCGGCAACATTGATATCCGCCCTTGTTCTAAACAGGTCATTAACCTGATTGCTTTGCCGCTGTTGCAACTCTTTGCGTTCGATGTACATTTTATTATTATATTCAAAGGTGCGCTCGCCCAGCGTAGTTACCTTACCTAAGGTGTGGGTTTCTTCGGCCTCCATTAGCACACCTGCCCCCACAACGCTAAGTGCTAGAAGAGTGCGCGAAAAAGTGGGAAAAGACCATTCTTGTGCTTGTTTTGTATTAAAAAGCACACTACAATTTTTCTTAGGTGCGTTCATTTATTCATCCTAGATTAATTAGTAATACAATTCCCAATTTTATAAGATTAAAGCTAAGATATTACTGAAAAAATGAATAAAATCTACATGGAAGTCTTACAATTTTTCCAACTCTCCTAAAAAGGTAAGATTAAAATAAAAGAGAGGTGAGCGGATTGTCTTAACAACGCGGGATATGGACATTGACCGCTAAACCACCCAGTGAGGTTTCACGATATTTAGCATCAATGGATTTACCCACTTGGAGCATGGTTAAAATCACCTCATCAAGGCCTACTTTTGCCTGATAGCCGTGTTCAAGAGCCAAGCGCGCTGCAGTAACTGCCTTGATTGAACCTACGACATTTCTCTCAATACATGGAATTTGCACTAACCCGCCTACAGGATCACAAGTTAAGCCTAAATGGTGTTCCATAGCAATTTCAGCCGCGCTCAAAACTTGGTGCACATTCCCGCCCATCACAAAGGCAAAGCCCGCTGCGGCCATTGAAGAGGCTGCCCCCACTTCTGCTTGACACCCGGCCTCTGCTCCACTGATTGAACCATTCTTTTTATAAAGGTAACCAATAGCACAACATGTCAATAAAAAATCTACAATTTGTTCTTGAGAGAGGGGTTTAATATGTCTATGGCAGTAAAGGAGCACGGCGGGCACCACCCCACAAGAGCCGTTGGTGGGGGCTGTAACGACCTTGTTGCCACAAGCATTCTCCTCACTCACAGCGCGTGCGTACATGGTCATGTAGTCCATCACTGCTAAAGGGTCTTGTGAATGGGAGTGTTTACTCATGCGCTCTTGAATACTGGGAGCTAGGCGATCCATGCCGATGCAACCGGGTAGGCGTTTTTCTTGAGCGTGCACCCCGCTCTCAAAGCAGGCCAACATCGCCTCATACACTTCTAAGCAATAGTTTCTAGCATAATCCTCACCAAAAAGTGCGCTTTCGTGCTTGGCGACAATGTGGGCAATAGAGCAATGGTGCTTAGCGCACAGCTCTTCTAGCTCTTTAGCACTATTGAAATCAAAGGAGGTATGTTTAGCGTGAATAGGAGTTGTTTTTTTGTGCTTGAGTTCTTCTTGTGTGTAAATGAAGCCTCCACCAGTAGAGTAATAGATTTCCTCAGCTAGTAAATCCCCTTGTGCATCGAAAGCTTGCACCACCATACCATTTTCGTGCAATTCTAAAGCCTTGTTGTCAAACAGAATGTCTTGATGAAAATCAAAGGCGATATCATGGTGTTGGGCTAAAAAAATGCGCCCCTCTTTGAGGGCTCTTTGCACAATTTCTTGACGCTGGGCAACACTCACTTTTTTGGCACTAATTCCACTCAATCCCACTAAACATGCCAAATCTGTCAAATGTCCCTTGCCTGTGAGAGCTAGAGAGCCATGTAAAGTTACACATGTGCGAGCTGTGCGTTCTAAAACTCCTTTGTCTGTAAGTAAGGCGCAGAAACGCACACAAGCATCCATAGGGCCTATAGTGTGTGAGGAGCTAGGGCCTATGCCAATTTTAAAAATAGAGGTCATGGATTGCGCATAAATTTCTTGTTGAGTCTGAATATCCATATTTATCCTTTAACAAATAGATCAATCACAGCGTTAAGAACGGTCAATACGCCCACAGCCAAAATAAAAGTATCCACCCAAAAATTTCTAAAAACTTTCATTGAGGGAATGGCATACATCGCCACAATTGGCAGAATAAAAGTAATGGTGGCTAGTGCAGGTCCCCCCAAACTCTCAATGAATCCCAAAATACTTGGATTGTAGTAGGAAACCAAGATGATACTAATCCATAAGAACAAAGTTACAGCTATATCAATTTGTCTATGACGACTAGGGTTAAGCTTGTCCTTTACTAAAGTTTGCACCACTAATCCCTTTAAGCCTTCTTTAGCACCATAGTAGTGCCCGAAAAAAGAAGTGCTAATGGCTAGAAACGCCACAATGGGACCTGTATAACCGATAATAGGATTGCCTAGTGTGTTAGCAAAATAGCTTAGAATGGGAATGTTTTGTTCTCGTGCTTTGACAAAGTCAGCGGGTTCAAGGCAAAGAATGCACGAAAAAACAAAAAACATCACAAATAGAAGTAAAAGAGAAGTGTTGAGCAGTTCAATTTGGTTGGTTTTAAAGTGCTTGAGTTCTCCATAACGCCTCTCGATCGCTTGGGCAAAGGTAGAGATAATAGCACTATGGTTGAAAGAAAAGACCAAAACGGGGAGTGTGAACCAAAGTGCTGAAAAGAAACCAGTAAAACTTGGAATTTCTGTAAGCATAGAAGTCTTCCAATAGGGTATAAGGTAGAGCGAAAAAACTAGCAGGATCAACGCCATAGGATAAACTAAAGCATTGGCGACCCGTGTAACAACGGTGGTATTAAAAATCATCACAAAGATCATCCCACTAACTAAGTGTTCAGCCAAAAAAAAGCGATTGTGTTCAAAATAGTTGAGGCCAAGTTGGTGAGAAAAAAAGGATTCCACGGTGTTAGTAATTCCCACTCCATAGGCAAGGCAGATAGGATAAAAAGTAAAAAAATAGACCAAAGTGACGATGTAGCCGGCTTTTTTGCCAAAATAGGTCGCCGCATGGGTAATGTCATGATTACCAATTGCGTTTACAAAGCGTGCTAAAGCCCGATGACTAAGCCATGTCATAGGAAAACTTAAAATTGCCATCACCACCACAGGCCAAAAGCCTTGCGATCCGGCCTTAATAGGCAAAAATAAGATTCCTGCCCCAATAGCCGTGCCAAACATAGACCACATCCAGCGGATGTCAAAGAGATTGATCTTTTTATCCTTTTCCATCATCATCCTTTTAACCAAATGTCCTTATGCTAACAGATTTCCCCCAAAACCTCACAGCATGAACTAAAGACACCCCAATCCCGACAAGCTGAATGCTTAGTATGGTAACTCCACTTCACAAAGGGCCTTATAGATTTTTAATAAGTCTTGATGAGGGGCAATATCGTGTACGCGTAGAACACTCGCGCCTCTTTGTAGAGCGATTAAGTGCAAAGCCAAAGTACCACTTAGACGATCTTGCACCTCTTGGTTACAGATTTCTCCGATACATTTTTTACGACTTGCCCCTATCAGCAAGGGGTAACCAAAATGCAAAAAATGCTCTAAATGCTGAATAAGGGCTAAATTCTGCGTGGTGGTTTTGTTAAACCCCAAGCCGATGTCTAAAAAAATGTTGTTAATTCCGTATTGATTTAAACGCTCTAGTTGTGTGCTAAAAAAGCGATCTATGTCCAAAAAGAGTTGTCTGTGAGGTGCAAAATGATCCATGTCCATAGGCACCCCGTTAGAATGCATCAACACAACTTGAACTCCATGTGCTCTAGCCACTTGACACATTTGTTCTTCCCTAAAACCATTAACATCATTAAGTAATTGAAACCCATGTTGTAGAGCAAAATCAGCCGTCTTAGGGTTATAGGTATCTATGCTAAAAATGGCGTGCTGAGTTAAGTTGTTGGCTTTGATTTCTGCGCAAATATCCTTGAGTCGCATGATTTCCTCTTGTGCCTCAAGGCGTACACTAAAAGGGCGTGAGCTAGCTGCTCCGATGTCAATATAGGTGACCTTTTGTTCTAGGTAGTGATAAATCTTTTCTAAAGCCTGTTGGGCGTTGTAACGACTTTGGGGATAAAAACTATCTGGAGTGGCGTTGATAATACCCATCAAAGTTGGATTATCAAGAATAGAAGATTGAAGATGAGATTCCAGCATCTTTGCTAATCGCTTTAATCCAAAAGCCTGAGAGGTGCATTTCACGCGTAAGCGTTCCAGTTGGTCGTAAGTGCCTACTAGAAGACATGTGTAGGTGGGTTTCTTAGCTAGGATACAATCCTTAGGCGTGGCTAATTCAGCCCCTACACGCAAGGCTTCTTGTTTGAGAGTGAGTGCAGCACTCAGAGGTAAATCGGTTATTTTGAAGGCCAAGAGCTGGGCTTTTTTGGCCATGATAGCCTGACCAACAGGATGTGGAGTGATGCGTTCTAATTCTAAGGCAAAGCTAGAGGGAGTCATGCGCTCTAAAAACATTTAACCCCTCTTAGTTCAAGCACTCTTAGAAGTAGGGGCAAAAGGTTATAACTAGGACGATAATAAAACCCATTGGCATGAACAGCACTATCTAAACTCTGCAATAAATCTAGTGGCAAAGGAAGTGCGCTTTCTTGCAAGGCGCGCAACAGAGCATAGAGGCGCACTTTAATCTCTTCAGGATTTGAATATATTTTATCCAACTCTTGCAGATAGTTACAAATATCTTGTGCATTACATGTTCGTAAATCCAAATCAAAATGGTCTGTAGGAGTTTTTATGCGACGATCCACATAGGTTAAGCGAGAGAGCAAGGTGCTCAAAAGCGCATGCTTACTTCTAGCAATTAGGATAAAATGTGTTTGTGGTGGAGGTTCTTCTAAAATTTTTAGCAGAGCGTTTTGAGCAAACACATTAAAATGGTGTGCAGCAATGATGATAAACTTTTGTCCTGCATAACATAACACAGATTGCCGCCTGATCTCATGAGCGTGTTCGATTTTGAGTTCTTCCTCAATGAAACTTTCGATAAAAATGGGTTTTTGTGCCTGTTTTTCTAACTCGTGCTTATAGGTGTGTGCTTCTTCATGGGGAGTGTTACTAAGAATAAGAGTGTTCAATCCAAAATCCCTAGCAGACTTTCAAAGAGAATGGTTTCAAAGACTTTATAGAGTTGGAGAAGCTTAAGATCGCAAAGCGGATCGCTCGGATTTAAAAAACCATCTTGTAGTATCCAAAGTAAGCCCTTTGTGTTTGTGGCTAGAGTGCTCAAAATTCCTTCTTCGCCTACATACCAAAGTAAATAATTTTTATAGGTGAGGTTCAAAAGATTCAAGATAAGGGGCAGGTTCTGCACATCTTGTAAAAGCCAATTAAGACCCAAAAGCCCATCTACAATGGGTAAAGGTGGACGCAACGCCTTAGCGTTAAGGTGTGTAAAAACATATTTTTTAAACCAAGTGCGAGGCGCATCCACACAGAGTAGCACACACCCTCCATTTGAAATGTGTGTGATGCATGCCATAAAACCCTCCCAATCATAAGAGGCTATATCAGCACGCCCCAAACATGCGCATTGCTCCTTATAAATCTGCTGTGCGCGCTCCTTTAAACCCATCACAAAGCCAATTTGAATGCTTCATGTAAGGTTTTAAGGGCAAGCTCAGCCAAAGAGACCTCCACAACTACAGAAATTTTGATTTCACTGGTGCTGATCATCAAAATATTAATATTTTCTTTGGCTAAAGCTTTGAAAGCAGCACTGGCAATCCCTGAATGTGAGCGCATACCCACGCCCACCACAGACACCTTGGCAACTTGGCGATCACATTCTACTGAGCCAATATCGCGTACATTCTTGAGGACTTGCTGGCAGACTTCTATATCTCCCTCTGGTAGAGTAAAATTAATATTAGTCTTGCCATTTTTGCCAATGGTTTGCACAATCATATCAATATTGAGTTTGGCCTCTGCTAGCAATCCAAAAATTTCTCCGGCAATGCCCGGATAATCACAAGCATCGATAATGTTCACGCGTGCCTGATCTTTGTCTAGGGCGATCCCGCTCACAATGGGTTTTTCCACAATTTGCTCCTCTGAAGTGATGAGAGTTCCGGGGTTATCATTGAAAGAATTGCGCGTAATTAGGGGAATATTATATTTTTTTGCTAGCTCAACAGAGCGGTTGAAAAGCACCTTAGCCCCCATAGAGGCAAGTTCCAACATCTCATCATAACTGATTTGGGCGATTTTTCTAGCCTCAGGTACAATGCGCGGATCTGTAGTATAAATGCCATCTACATCGGTATAAATCTCACAAAGCTGAGCGCGTAAAGCACCTGCTAACGCTACCGCACTCAAATCGCTCCCACCTCTGCCCAAAGTTGTGATCTCCCCACTTTTGCTCACCCCTTGAAAACCCGCCACGACAACGACAAAATTTTGTGCTAAGAGGTCTTGAATGCGGGTGGTATCAATTTCTAAAATTTGCGCACGAGTGAAATGCGCATCTGTGGAAATTCCGGCTGCCTTGCCACTCAGCGAATAAGCTTTCTGTCCAAGAGACTCCAAGGCAATAGCTAGAAGCGCGCTAGAAATTTGTTCTCCACTGCTTAACAGGCGATCCATTTCTCGGCGGTTAAGCCTATTGCCAAAACAATGGGCCAACTCCAACAAATCGTCTGTTGTATCCCCCATTGCCGAAACCACCACGACAATATCTTCAAAAAGGGCTTTGCTAGCTATTATTCTTTGCGCTACAGCCTGAATGCGCGCACAACTCCCTACACTCGTCCCCCCAAACTTCTGTACCACTAGCACTTACAAATACCCTTGCTGTTTAAAATAACCAATGACTTGACGATAAACCTGCCTCTTGAAGTGCACCACTTTAGAAAAGAGAGCTTCGGGCTTAACAAATTCGTAACGATCAAACTCTGGAAAAGGTGTTTTGATATTAATTAGAGCATTGCTCTTGAGGCGTACCAAAAAATAACGCTGTTTTTGTCCATCAAAGGGATAGAGTTTTTTAGTCATGGTGGGGGGGAAATCGTAGACAATCCATTTAGGATACTCAGCGACAATCTCTATGGCATCTGTACCAATTTCTTCTAGTAACTCGCGATACAGGGCCTTTATTGGAGTTTCACCCTGGTCGATCCCCCCTTGAGGGAACTGCCAAGCCCCCTGAATATCAATACGCTGGGCAATAAAAAACTCGCAATCCCTAGGATAACAAGACGAAAGCACCACAGCCGCTACATTAGGACGATAACTCTTCGGAGCGTCCACAGCAATCCTTTCTAGGGATTATAGCACAACCCCAACCCTAAATTATTTCTTTAAAGTGGGGATATACTTAGCCAATGCTTCGATTTCTTCATTAGTGAGATTCTTAGCCTGAGCGTGCATAATCACACCTGAACCATAGCGATTAAGCGAACCCGCTTTATATCCCATCAAATCCTCTTTAATCTGTGTACTATCTAAAGTGTTGACCACATGCCCCTTTCCAAAAGCCTTTCTATCCATAGAAGGACCATGACACCCTGCGCATTTTTTGATCAAAACAGCTGGTTCAGCCGCCCAAAGCAAACCTAAACCTGCAACCAAACTCATTAAAACAACCTTATTCATCGTTAACTCCTTATCAAAAATGTGTCATAATGGTATTATTTTAAGGGTTAAGCTATGCTTAAAACCAAATTACCTAAAAGTCTCTATATCCATGTTCCATTTTGCAAAAGCAAGTGCGGTTATTGTGCTTTTAACTCTTTTAGTGGCCTAGAAGACTTGCAAGATATTTATATTAATGCGCTTTGCAAAGATATTGAGGCTTCTTTGCAGAGAGAACAAATTATCTCCATTTTTATAGGTGGAGGGACACCAAATATTTTACAAGTAAAACATTACGATCGGATATTTAACACCATTACGCGCCACGCGTATCTAGCACCTGAGATAGAAATTACTTTAGAGGCAAACCCAGATTTAGTTTCTTTGGAGTGGTGTCATGTGCTCAAAAATTTGGGCATGACTCGTCTATCTATAGGGGTGCAAAGCTTTTTTGGATCTAAGTTGCATTTCCTACAACGCGACCACATACCTAAAAATGTCTATAAGGCCTTAGATTATGCTCAAAAAAGTGCCATTGAACATTTAAGTATCGATCTTATCTACAATACACCTTTAGACACGCCTCAAAGCATAGAAAAAGAGGTGAGTCTTGCCAGCACTTTACCAATCGATCATCTTTCAGCCTATAGTTTAACCCTAGAGGATAATACTAAATTGGCAAAAGTTGCGTCTAAAAACTTACCAGAATTAGATGTCTTTATGCGCGCAAGTTTGGAAGCGCAAGGTTTTGAGCATTATGAGGTTTCTAACTATGCCCGTAACTACAGAGTAAAACATAATTTACACTATTGGAATGCCTTAGAATACATTGGCTGTGGGGCAGGAGCGGTGGGGCGAGTAGGACAGACGCGTTATTATAAATTTAAGGATGTGAAAAGCTATATTGCCAATCCACTACACGCGCGCACAGAAAATCTAACACAACAAGACTTACACTTTGAAGCTGTATTTCTAGGTTTGCGTTGCGCTCTAGGGGTGCCGGTGAATCTATTGATGCCTAAGAAAATAAAAACACTAATTGACGAAGACATATGCTATCAAAGAGGCGACTGCCTCCTAGCCAAGAATTTCTTCCTGGCTGACGAGATCGCCTTGTGGCTAAGCCACTAAAAAAGCTAAGTTAAAAGACGGAGGATATTTTGTTGCACGGTATTAGCTTGACTCATTGCATAGCTACCAGATTGCGCCAAGATATTATTTTTACTGAAGTTGGCACTCTCTTGAGCGAAATCCACATCTCTAATTTGCGATTCGGCCGCTTTCACATTTACTTGAGTGATTGTGATATTATTCACGGTGCTCACCATTTGATTTTGCACAGAACCCAAGTCAGAGCGCACCTTATCAAGCATTTTTTGTGCAGACTCAGCAATATCCATAACCACCATCGCTCCGCGCAAAGTGGTTACACCAGAGCCTAGCGTGAGATTCTCAGAGGCCAAAGTCTTATTGTAGTTAGCTCCAGAAGCTGAACGCACTGCCTGATTAAATTCTCCCAAGACATCCCTAAGATTCACCGTGGTGTTTGCGGTTGCACCTTTAGCAAAACCGATAGCAGCGTAGCCTGCAGATGCGCTCACATTAGCCCCGGAAACCACCAAAATATCTCTAGCATCTTGGCGCACCAAAGAAAGACGACCAAAGTTAGTAGAACCTTGAGTGATGTTTTGCCCACCATTGAGAGTAGTCAACGCAGCCCCTTGCCCATCAACATTGGTTGAGCTGACTTTAATGCTGATTCCGCGCCCATCAAGGCTGCGTAGATTTAAGCGACCTACAGAGTCCGTGTAAGCTTCAACACCTGTTTGAGCCGTTACGGCATTCAAAGCGGCAACCAAACGCCCATCGCTATCATTCTTTTTGATGCCAAGAATATTGCCTATTTCAATCCCATTCACGGTTAGACTACTCAAGCTTCCCGATTTGATCGCACCATCAGAAGTTGTGATGACATTAGCGGTTGCGCGTACCCCTGTGGCATTGGAGTTCTTGTTGATCACCTCGGTCAAAACGCCCAAACCAGTACCTGCGCTTGTTGAGATTTTTACACTCTCCAAAGAAACATCGTGTACTCCATCAACTTGCTTAAAAGTCAAGGCCACTTCACCGGATGCGGTGATATTTTTGCCGGTAACGATTTTAACCTGCCCAATTTTATCAGAAGTAGCTGACCCAATACTCGCCTTGATTGTTTCATTAGAATACGCACCCACTTGGAACTCTTTATTAGAGAACGCACCTGAGAGCAAAGTTTGCCCATTATAGGAGGTGGTGGTACCAATGTTGTCTAAGCTCTGGATTAAGCGCACAATATCCGCCTGTAGAGCTTTACGAGACTGGGTATTTTGACCATCTTGGGCCGCTTGTGTTGCCTTCACCTTGATGGTATCTAGGATTTTGATTTGCTCATCCATCGCTTTATCAGCAATTTGGATAATCCCCATACCATCATTGGTGTTAGCAATCGCCTGCCCCAAACTCTTAGCCTGCGAGCGCAGAGAGTCCGCAATAGTCATCCCCGAAGCGTCATCGGCTGCTTTGTTGATACGCAAACCAGAACTTAAGCGTTCAAGCGATTCTCTTAACTCGCGCTGTGTAACCAACCCTACGGCATGAGCGTTCAGCGCGTTAATGTTGGTATTAACCTGAAATGCCATACTAACTCCTTGTTAATTTAACCTAAAGCATCCTTGCTTTAGTGCTTCTATAATCGTCTAGAATTTTAATTTATAAAGTAAAATATGGTATCACGCAAAAGCACCGTAATTCATTAACTTTTGGTAACGAAGAGCAAGAAAATCACTCTCTTGAATACGGGGGAGCTGGGCAAGAAAATAATCTTTAATAGCACAACCAGCCTCAAATTTGTTACGATGTGCCCCCTTTTGAGGTTCTGGAATAATGTCATCAATTAGCCTTGCCTGCTTAAGGTCTGCAGGTGTGATTTTCATAGCCTTTACAGCTACTTCTGCCTTGCTTGGATCATTCCATAAAATAGCCGCGCAACCCTCTGGGGAAATCACACTAAAGATGGAATACTCCATCATTGCCAATCTATCTGCTACCGCAATCGCTAGAGCTCCACCACTCCCCCCTTCGCCAATAATGATAGAAATAGTGGGTACTCTTAGAGTGGCAAATTCCTGTAGATTCTTGGCAATCGCTTCGCTCTGCCCTCTTTCTTCTGCACCAATGCCCGGATACGCTCCAGCAGTGTCTACCAGCATCAAGATAGGCAGATTGAATTTCTCGGCAAATTTAGCACTTTTCAAAGCTTTGCGATAACCTTCAGGATTGGGCATACCAAAGTTGCGCCGTAACTTATTCTTAGTGCCCCTCCCTTTTTCTTCGGCAATCACCACCACAGGTGTGTCTTCAATCTTGCCTATAAAACTCACAATGGCTTTATCATCGCTAAAGTGGCGATCCCCAAAAATCTCGTAACGATCCTGCAAAATAAGCTCGATATAATCCATGGCATAAGGTCTATCGGGATGTCTAGCAAGCTGAAGACGCTGATATTCTGTTAGATTAGAGTAAACGCTTTTTATTTCTTTGGTTAAACGCTTTTCTAAAATATCCTTAGCATCAACATCACCACGAATAGTGGCCATTTCAATGTCGTCCTGAAGCCCCTTAATGCGGTTTTCAAAATCTAAATAAACTGCCACTCTTCTAACCTATACGGCTTTGAAAATCACCACCGCATTAGTACCCCCAAATCCAAAAGAGTTGCTCATAACCGCTTCTAGACTAGCTTGCCTTGCTTGGTTGGGAATATAATCCAAATCACAACCCGGATCGGGAACTTCTTGGTTAATGGTTGGAGGCAGTATACCTTCTTGAAGTGCCATGAGAGAAATCACAGCCTCAATCGCCCCAGCTGCACCCAAACAATGCCCGATTTGCCCCTTAGTAGAGCTCACAGGAGGAACATTCTCTTTACCATTGAAGACATTTTTTAAGGCAATGGTCTCGTAGAGATCATTATAGCTCGTACTTGTGCCATGTGCGTTAATATAGCCAACTTTTGCCCCATGTTTGCTTGCCATGTTTAGGGCAGCTTGCATGGCACGGAACGCCCCCTCGCCATCGGGTGCAGGCGCGGTGATATGGCTAGCATCCCCACTCTCTCCATAACCCGCTAATTCGGCAATAATAGGCGCGCCACGCTTTTTAGCACTTTCATATTCCTCAAGCACCAAAGCCCCAGCCCCCTCACCCATTACAAAGCCATTGCGTTCCTTGTCAAAGGGTCTGGAAGCTTTCAAGGGCTCTTCATTGCGGTTAGAAAGGGCGCGAATAGAAGCAAAACCCCCAATACCCACCGGGCAAATGGTGGACTCTGCCCCTATGACAAGCATACGATCTGCACCTTCCAAGAGAATAGTTTTGTAAGCTTCGATAATTGCATGAGTGCCCGCTGCGCAAGCGGTTACGCTAGAAACATTAGGTCCTTTAATGCCGTATTCAATCGAGGTAAAGCCACCAATCATGTTTACAAGCGCGGAGGTGATAAAGAAAGGGTTGACTTTTCTAGGACCCTTGTCATAGCAATAAATGGAGTTGGCTTCAATATTACCCAAGCCTCCAATACCCGATCCAGAGCTAATACCCATTGTAGAGGCAAAGGATTCCGGACATCTGCCGTCTACTAGAATTTGACTCTCGAACATGGCCTCTTTAGCAGCCAGAAGACCTAATTGAATAAAACGCCCCGCTTTCTTGACATCTTTGAGATTCATCACAGAACTAGGATCAAAATCTGTGATCTCAGCTGCGATTTGCACGGGAAAACCAGTCGTATCGAAGCAACTAATTTTTTTGACTCCGCAATCCCCACGCGCGATGGCATCGAAAGCCGTTCTCCTATCCAATCCCAGGGCGTTCACCATCCCCATACCCGTTACCACAACTCTACGCAACAAAAACTCCTTTTTGATAAGACCAAAAAACCCGTATTGTGGTTAGGACAGCTTGTCTTTCCCGATAAGCTTGTTTTCTTCAATAAATTTAACAACATCCCCAACGGTTTTGATCTTCTCAGCCTGCTCATCTGGAATATCGATTCCAAACTTTTCTTCTAAGGCCATAATGAGCTCCACCACATCCAAAGAGTCAGCATTGAGATCCTTGATGAAGTCCGCTTCCTCTGTTACCTGAGACGCACTTACATTCAACTGCTCCACAATCACCGCCTGGATTTCCTCAAACAAAGCCATCAAAATCTCCTCTTGTATTCTACAATTAATCCAAAAATTTTAGCCTAAAATTACTATCCTAAGCTTAAAAAGTTACTTCTGCTCCAAAACATCAACAATCCTATAGAGGAAGTAAATCACCACAACCAACAGAATCAAAATGATAAAAAGCATGTTTTCTCCTTTCTTTACATGTATAGGCCACCATTGACCTTAAGCGTTTCTCCTGTAATGTAGCTCGCTCCATCGCTGAGCAGGAACGCCACCGCATCAGCCACTTCCTTAGCCTCACCCAGCCGTCCTAAAGGGATATTTTTAAGATAGCCTTCTTTGAAATCGTCCTTAAGCCCAGCGTTCATGTCGGTTGCGATAAATCCGGGCGTAATGCAGTTAAAGCGGATATTGCGCAAAGCCCCCTCATAGGCAAAGGATTTGCTCATAGAGATTACACCGCCCTTACTGGCAGCATAGTTAGTCTGTCCTATATTGCCCCGTTCGGCGATCACAGAAGAGAGGTTCACCACACTGCCAAATTTTTGTTTACCCATCACTTTGAGAGCTTCGCGGCAACCTATAAAGGTAGAGCGCAGGTTGACCTCTAACACCTGCATGAAGTCCTCAGTTTTCATGCGTACGGCTAGTTTGTCCAGGACGATGCCCGCATTATTGACCAAGTAGCTCAAGCCTCCATCTGCATCTGTGATGAGTTTGAGCCCATGAACAAAGTCCTCTTCATTGGAAACATCAAATCTCACCAAAGCAGCACGCCCGCCTGCCTCTTCGATCTCTTTCTTGAGGCTATCAGCAGTTTCTGGATTGCCCCGATAGTTGATCCACACTTTGAGGCGTTGCCCCTCCTTGTTGGTGTAGCCCCCCAACAAGAGCGCAATCGCGCGCCCAATCCCCCGAGTGGCACCGGTTACCAAGACATTATGTCCGCTAAATTCCACACACTCCCCCTATAGTTTGGATTCGTAACGGCGCAACATATAAAGGCGTTTGAGAATTTTCTTCTTGGCGTTGATTTTCTGCTTTTTACGCTTTTCGGTCTTAGACTCGAAAAAACGCCTTGCGCGACATTCTGTAACGACCAAATTACGATCGGTTTGCTTTTTAAAGCGTCTGTACGCTTCATCAAAGCTATCGCTCTCCCTAACTTTAATGCCCGGCATGCCATCACCTACTTTCTTAATCAGATGCAACAATTTTAACAAAAATTTGTAAAATTAACTTGAAATGGCTCAAAATTTGTTATAATAGGCTTTTTCGTGCTCATAGCTCAGCTGAATAGAGCAACAGGTTGCGGTCCTGTAGGTCGGGGGTTTGAATCCCTCTGAGCACACCACTCTTCGCTAGACAAAATCCTATCTTTTGGAATGTAATGGACGCTTATCAGTACAGCGAACTGCTCAAGGAATTAGAAAACAAGTGTCAAAATGTTGCCCAGATCATCAAACCGGATCAGTTACAAGAGAGTTTAGATGCGCTAGAAAGCGCGCAGGCAGACCCCCTCTTCTGGCAAGATAGCGAACAGGCCGCGCTCAAAAATCAAGAGAAGGCCAAGATCGAGCGCGTCCTGCAGAATTATAGTGCCGTATATCACGCCCTAGTAGAGGCGCGTGAACTCTTTGAGCTGGTGCAAAATGACGATCCTGCCACCCTAGTCCAGCTTTTTGAGGATGTCCCCCATTTGCAAGCTCAAGTACAAAGCTTAGAGGTAGGGGTGATGCTCAGTAATGCCCATGACGGACGGAATGCTATCGTGAGTATTCAGCCGGGTGCTGGAGGAGTGGAAAGTCAGGACTGGGGAAGCATGCTCTATCGCATGTACCTGCGCTGGGCGGAGCGCAAGGGCTTTAAGGTAGAGCTCTTAGACTACCAAGAGGGCGAGGAGGCAGGCATTAAAGGCGTGGCATTCATCATCCGCGGGGTGAATGTCTATGGCTACATGAAAAATGAAAATGGCGTACACCGCCTTGTGCGTATGTCCCCCTTCAATGCTAATGGCAAACGCCATACCAGTTTTGCCAGCGTGCAGGTGAGTCCAGAGGTAGATGATGATATTGATATTGTGATTGAGGATAAAGATATTCGCATTGACACCTATCGGGCCAGCGGGGCGGGCGGCCAGCATGTCAACAAGACCGAGTCAGCTATTCGCATTACCCATTTTGCTACCGGAATCGTGGTGCAGTGCCAAAACGATCGCAGTCAGCATAAAAATAAAGCGATGGCACTTAAAATGCTCAAATCTCGTCTCTATGAATTAGAGTTGCACAAACAAAAGGAACAGAGCAACGCAGAGGAAAAGAGCGAAATAGGTTGGGGACATCAAATCCGCAGCTATGTTCTAGCCCCCTATCAGCAGATCAAGGACGCGCGTAGCGAAATTGCCTATAGCAATGTGGAGGCAATTTTAGATGGAGATTTAGATGCCATCATGGAAGCCGTGCTCGTTTCTAAAGCGCAATAAGCTAGACGCAAAAGTCTTTAGCTATAATCTAGGCCAAATTTGGGGCGAAGGAGAGTGAATGACGCAGGAAGAATTAGATGCCTTGATTAATGGGGGCGGTTTGGAAGGAATCGAACCCTTAGATAAGGAGATGGAAAATCAAGAAGAAGGCGCGCTCTCTTCAGATGAGGATTCCAATAAGGATAAGGACAAGCAAAAGGAAAGTAGCTGGAATGAGGCCTATAGGAATTACAGAGTGGATCAGAAAATGGCCGAGAAATACGGCAAAGTGGATTCTGAAGAATGGCCTCCCCCACCTCCTACTGAGGAACACAAAGTTGTCCATCAATTAGACGATGTTACGCGCGATTCAGAGGTCAAAGCGACACAGGTCTTTGATCAATTAGATTATATTAGCGTCAGCTCAGAAAATATCACTAGAACGCTTAAGAAAATCAAAACGCCCCTACAAAAGCATTTAGAAATTTTTGAAACCCTAGCTCAGACTTTCCCTCTCATTAACACTTTCCAGACTTCCTTAGAGGAAACACGGGAGATTTTAAAAGGGATCGATCGCATTCAAGAGAGTGCGGAGGGGTGCGCGGATAGTGCTATGCAGGCGATGGATATTATGCAATTTCAAGACATCCACCGCCAAAAGATCGAACGAGTGATCAATGTCATGCGCGCGCTCACCCAATACATGAACTCTCTGTTTGAGGGCAATATTGAGGATTCTAAACGCGTAAGTTCTGCCTCTTATATTATTGGAGATGATAGTGAGAGTGTGGCCAGTGAAAGCGATATTGAAGCCTTGATTGCCGCCTTTGGCAAGAAGTGATCCCTTTGTATGCCTGTAGAATTGCTCGCTCCTGCAGGGAATCTCCACAAACTTAAAATCGCCCTAGATTATGGCGCAGACGCGCTTTATGGTGGACTGGGGCAGTTTTCCTTGCGCAACCGCGCTTCTAAAAATTTTGATTTAGAAAGCTTTAAAGAGGGGGTTGCGCTTGCTCACACGCGGGGCAAAAAGTTTTACGCTACCCTGAACGCTTTCCCTTTTAACTCCCAGATCAAGCTCTTAGAAGAGCATTTGTATAAGTTGGCCGATTGTAAGGTAGACGCGCTCATTATCGCCACGATCGGCGTGCTCAAGCTCGCCCAAAAACTCACCCCCCATATCCCTATCCATCTTTCCACGCAAGCCAATGTGATGAATGTCTTGGATGCGCGCGCTTTTTATGAAATGGGAGTCAAGCGCATCGTGGTGGCTAGAGAAATGAGCTTAAATGATGTGGTAGAGATCAAAAAAGCTCTGCCCGATCTGGAGTTAGAAATTTTTGTGCATGGAAGCATGTGTTTTGCTTTTTCGGGGCGTTGTCTTATCTCTGCTTTGCAACATGGGCGCGTGCCCAATCGGGGGAGTTGCGCCAATGACTGCCGTTTTGATTATGAATACTATATTAAAAACCCTGATACAGGCGTGATGATGCGCTTAGAGGAAGAAGAGGGCGTGGGCACACATATCCTTAATGCCAAAGACTTAAATCTAGCCAGTCATATCGCGCCCATTTTGCAAAGCCAAGCCATTAGCGCACTCAAAATTGAGGGGCGCACCAAATCTAGTTACTATGCGGCCATCACTACTAAGACTTATCGCACCGCCATAGAAGATTATTACAATAACCAGTACCGCCCCGCGCTCTATCAAGCTGAGTTGTCTACGCTTAAAAATCGCGGTTTCACGCAGGGCTATTTGATTCAACGCCCCCACCAACGCCTAGACACACAAAATTTTGCAAGCGCGCTGAGCGAGGGAGATTTTCAGGTCAATGGGGAAGTGTTGGAAAATGGAGAGTATTTTTTATGCAAATTCACCACAAAACCTAATACAGAATACGAGATTGTTTTGCCCTACAAGGCGCATGTAGAGCCTATTATCAATGAAATTGGGAAAATTTACGCTTTTGAGGGTAAGTATTATCTTTACTTGTATAAAATTCTGCTCCAAGATGGGAAAGAATTAGAGGCTATTCATAGTGGAAATACTCACCCTGTCAAACTCCCTGTCAAACTTCCTCCTTACAGCTTTTTGCGCATTAAAAATTCTTCTTAGGAATATGGAGGCGAGTCCAAGAGTCCAAGAGTCCAAGAGTCCAAGAGTCCAAGAGTCCAAGAGTCCAAGAGTCCAAGAGTCCAAGAGTCCAAGAGTCCAAGAGTCCAAGAGTCCAAGAGTCCAAGAGTCCAAGAGTCCAAGAGTCCAAGAGTCCAAGAGTCCAAGAGTCCAAGAGTCCAAATCCACGTTTTTAGGAGGTTTGCAAGTGTGATGATGCGCTTCCTTGTGATGTGGTTCTGCGCGTTTGCTCTGTCTCTAGCCCACCCTTCGGTCGCTTCTTACTTGGATGGTTCCTTTTTTTCTGTAGGTGTAGACTTGGGCGGAGGGGATGCTTTAGAAAGCGAACGAGTGATTCCAAGTACGGACACTACAAAACAACAAATCTACAAAACAAATCTGCAATCCTATGACGAAGCAATCAATAATCTTAAAAACAACCAAGCCAACACCATAGCTGTCCTTAAAAGTCTAGCCCAACAGCTCACAAATCTTGATCCAAATTCGCCCACTCTTAGCGCGCTTGTCAATAAAATTGAGGAGATGATTATCCATCCCTCCAACATTGATCTTGAAGCTCTAACAAGCAGTGTGAATGCCTATAACACCTATTTACAACAAACACTCACGCAATACAAAAATGCCAACAAACAACTCCTATTGCAAAGCCGACAAGCCATAGATAATTACGCAAAAGAGGTTGATACGGCTAATGCTCAGAATAAACTTATTCTTCAAAATGCTCTCACTACTATTGACAACTTTAACAACGCAATGAGCACTACGGCTAAGAAACTCAATATTACCTACACCTCTATACCTCTACCCAAATCCTTGCAAAATTGTGGCGCACAACAAGCGTGCATTGACAATTTATCGCCTAGAGCCACGATTCAAGCTCTCTCTAGCATGTCTGAAAGTATGAATAATGTGGTTTCTGTCGTAGGAAATGATATAAACGCACTAGATCAAGCCAACCAGCAGCTGGCTGTCCAATATGCAAGCCAATACAGCAAACTTAAAGCTGATAGGGAAAATGCCATTAATGACGCCCTTAACGATGTGGGAAATATTGTTAAAATCGTAGCGCGTGGCTTCACTGATCAGTGGACAGCTTATGGAGTAGGACAGGCTTTTAGTCTATCTGCTAACAATGGACAATATGTCAATGCGGCAGACACTTGTGTTTTTCAGATTATTATTCACAATAATGCGAGCGGGGGGCCAAATGGGTGTAGTTATGGACCTGGAACAACAACTACCCTAAACTCTTTCAAAACAGCCATTCTTGATTATAATGGTTTAACAGCGTGGGCACTTTGGGATAGCATTTTTAATCTTAATGAGCTCCAAGGAAATGTCTATATCACGCCCTCTGATTGCTCCATTGGAAATTGCGCCGGAGTGCCTGCTCAACAATCTATTGATGGGATTAAAAAATTTTTCACTTTCATAGACGGCTATATAGGTAATAACAAGACCTTTAGAGGAAACTTCTTCCCCTCTAATCTAGCCAAACCCTCCGCCAACACTCTTTATGGTATTTTAGACAATGAGCTAGAACATAACCAATTCACTTTAGCCACTAATCTTGTCAATGCTTATACAAACACCTTTATCCCAAAGATGCTCAATATGTTCCAAGAAAACCCTGTATGGTTAATGAGTGTGATGCCTTCAGGTTCTTTGGGCATTCTTGATCCTCAAGGCAAATGGGTCGCCAAACCTCTCCCAAATCTTAATCAACGAGCGGAAATTATGCAAAAGATTAAGTCTCCGGCCTTAGAATATTGCTACAACACACTCACCATCGGTTTTCAGTTTTCGCAGGGTAATGGCGTGTGCGACTATAGTAAATACGCAAATGCAATTTTTCTAGGCTATTTTGGATATGTCGATCAAGTACCCATCACAAAGCTGACCGACCAACTTAATATACCTCTAGCTTCTGCACAAACTGACATCAATAACGCAAATGTGCTCAACGCCCAGTTAGGTACATTGGAAAAACCTACAAGCTTATCCGTCCCTCCCCCCTCCTATTCTACACAGCTAGCTCCCATGCCCACTCTCCCCAATATTAATGTCGGTGGCACTCCATTGCCTCATGTGATTAGACCCAAAGCTCCCTTCTTTACTTTTTCTAGCCGCAATCTTGATATGCATCCCTTGCAAATGGGATTGCAGGCTAAATGGGGGTATCAAAAGTATTTTACTCCTTTTTTTGGCATGTCCTACTATAGTGCTATGAGTTACCGCTACCTCTATCTCAAGAAACTAAGCGCAGACAATGATCTCAATGCTGTCAACCATTATGGCTTTGGTATTGGCACAAATTTATTACTTAATTTTTACAGCAAAATCATAAAACCCAAGTTTGGCCATCTTATCATCCACACCTACGGACTTTTTACCGGACTTATGGGCATGTTTAATTTGTACAATACGGCATCCCTAGATAGCTCTAAGCAGTTTTGGATCAAGAGTGCCAACCTTGATGGAGTCTTTGGATTTAGCATGCGTGTGGATCGCTTTAAGTGGATGTTAGGAGCTAGAGTTCCCCTTATTGATGCCAATCAAACCCTTAGCATCTCTGATAGCTACGGCACAGATCGGATTAACCTCGTTGACAACTATAAAAGTACTAACCTATTTTTGGATTTTTTAACTTTCTTTTAGGATCGTGTTATAATTGAAAAATGCGAAAAGTTTTAGTTGTAGGTTTCTTGTTATTGAAAGGAACACTGCTGGATGCACGCAATATAGCCTCTTATTTGGATGGAGGGTTTTACGCGGTGGGGTTAGGTCTTGGCGGAGGTAATGCTTTGCAGATTACTCAACCCCCCCCCCCCCCCTCACAACTCACAAATGCCATGCAAGCCTATAAGCAAAATCTACAGCTTTATAACAAGGCAGTGGCCAAGCTTAAAGCCAATAAGAAACAAACAGCAGCCGCGCTCCAAATCCTCCTAGCACAGCTTAAAAGTCTCAATCCTACAGCACCTCAATTACAAAATATCCTTAAGAATATTGGGCAAGTGAGCACCAATAGCACGCTTTCTAGCGTGGCCACTTATCAAAATGAGCTCAATAAATTATTAAGTGATTATGCAAACGCTAATCAAAAACTGCTAAAAGTGGCGGAAACACAATTTAAAAATTATCAACAAGCCCTCAGCCAAACCAACAATCAAGGCCGCGCCATCCTCACTAATGCGATCAAAACCTATCAAGAGTTTAACACTCAGATTAGCACAATCGCCAAACAACTTAATTTAACCCCTCTCACCCTACCCCCTCTTTTGCAAAATCATCCAAATGTGCAACAATTCAGCCCCGAGCAGGTGCAAGAAGCCCTTAAAACCCTTGCTGGACAAGTCAACACTCTCTCAACAACCATCGCTCAGGATATTCAAAAAATCAGTGAGGCCAATCAAAACATTATCAAAACCAACACCCAAAACCTAGAGCAACTCACTCTTAAACGCCAAAATGCAATTCAGCAAGCACTCACACAAATTACAAAAGTTTCTGATGTAGTGGGGCAGGCTTTCCATGAAGCTTGGATGAATTATGCTGTGGGCATGGTGTTTGGTCTAAATAACGCCCAACAGGCAAATCAAACTTATGTCTACCCCCAAAACGGCAAGACATATAACTACATCAACAACAATTTTAGTTGTACCTTTGTTTCTATTTTGCAATCTATGCCTGGGTGGAAGGGTAAAGTTTCTAATAGTTGCCCCAATCCTCTTCCTAATACACCCTCTGTGCCCCAAAGCTTATCTAAACTAGGATTTAATCTAGGCAATCTGTGGAATAGTCTTTTTGATCTTAAAACCCTACAGCAAACCATCCCCTATCTTTCCAATTCTAATTGTGCGGGCGGGAAAGAACATATGAATGAGTGTCCCTCAAACATAGATCAGACTAGAAAAGATGCCAACACCTTTTTTAAAGCCCTAAATGCCTCTGTGGGCGCGCCAAGTTTTACGGGCAACTTTGCTCATTCAGAGTTTTACAAACAGCTTGAAAAGAATTTAAATACGGATGATTTTAACGCCGCGCAAGCTTTTCTTGATGCCTATGCTGGCAATCAAGACAGCATGGTCAAGTTTATGCTTCAAACTTTTGAGAGTAACCCGGTATGGTTTATGTCCGTGATCCCACAAGGGGTCGATATAAACCCGCTTTCAAAGCCATCGAAAAATGGACCTACAAGACCTAACCCTCAATATCTTAAAAGTGCCCCTGAGAATGTCCAAGCTTGCTACAAAAGCCCTACTAGCGGTTTGGGTTTTGGACAAAACTATTATCACATGTGTGATTATGTCGGTTGGTCTAATTCTATATTTTTAGGCTATTTTGGTTTCTTAAACCCTGCGATGAACAGCGCGCTCGCAGAGGTCAATGCCGCTCTCCCAGCTGCCCAGCAAGCAATCCAAAATGCCAAGCAAGCCACCCAAAACCTCAACAACTTCACCCCCATAGCAACCTACACCACTCCCACAATCCCCACCACCACCCTCCCACCTCAAAAACCCCTTCCCTCTATTCCTACCATCAACACTAACCCCGCCCCTCTCCCTGTCCTAAATAAACCTCAAACTCCCCTTATTTCTCCTAGCACCCCTAGCAATGTCCAAAACAATAAGTTACAAACAGGTCTTCAACTAGAAGCGGGCTATCAAAAATATTTTAATCCCTTTGTGGGCTTGTCTTTATATGGACATCTTTCTTATCGCTACTTGATCATGGGGACTTCAAATAGCGCGTTACACATTAATGCGATCAACCACTACGGCGCAGGTTTTGGGGCAAACTTTCTATTCAATCTCTACAGCAAGATTAGGGTTAATAAAACATATGGGATCGCCAAGATCAAGGCTTACGGGCTCTTTGCCGGGCTTTTAGGCGTGTACAATGTTTGGACAGCAAACTTTTTTGGTAATCATAAGAGTTACGCACAATACAACACCAATATTAATGCGACTTTTGGTTTGAGCATGCGACTTAATCGCTTTAAGTGGATGTTAGGTGTGCGTGTCCCTCTCACAGATGCCAGCCGTCAACTTACCCTCACACAACCAACAGGCGCAAGTGTAATCGCCTTTGTGGATAATTACAAGAGCGCGAGTTTATTTTTAAATTTCGCATCGTTTTATTAATGAGCTTTTTGGATACGCGCATGGCAAAACCTTTTATTTTGAATCTTTGCTTTTGTCTATCAACGCCCTTGATCGCCCACCCCTTTGCCTCTTATTTAGATGGAGGGTTTTTATCTGTGGGTGTGATCGCAGGCAAGGGCGATGTCATCAAAGATTCGGGCAATAGTGATCTAAGATCGCACTCTGCCCAACTAGGTTTGCAGGTGCAAGGAGGGTATCAAAAATACTTTATTCCCTTTTTGGGCGTGTCTTTTTATGGGTATTTCTCTTATCGCTACCTTTACATGGATAAATTTGCTACCAGCATAAGCGATATTAACAATGTTAATCGTTATAGCTTAGGTGTTGGGGGGAATTTGCTCATCAACGCTTATAGTAAGATCAAAAAATCGCCCCATAAATCAATCAAGATTTATGCCTACGGCTTCTTTGGGGGGGTGTTGGGCCTAGTGAATCTGTGGACTACGCAGTTTGCTAATTTTGGAGCTACGCAACTGAGCAATAACGCTAACATAGATGCGGTTTTTGGAATCCATGCGCGTATTGATAGCTTCAAGGTGAGTTTTGGAGTCCATATGCCTCTTATCAATCAAACCCGCCTTTTAGTGGGCAAAGAAGCCGGGGGGTTACGCTTCATTAATGATCATAATAGCGCAGATATTTTTATTAATTTCACCAAAATATTTTATTAGCTCCTATTGTGCTGTATAGCCTCCATCAATCACGCACGCTTGCCCCGTAATGCTTTTAGCAGCATCACTAGCCAAAAAGAGGGCGAGTTGCGCAATGTCTGCAATTTCTACCAAGCGTTTTTGCGGAATTAGAGGATAAATTACCTTCTCTAAGACTTCTTGTTCACTCACTTGACGCGTTCTAGCTAGATCGGCTAATTGGTTACGCACTAAGGGCGTGTCCACATAGCCCGGACAAATGGCATTTGCCGTGATATTATACAGCGCACCCTCTAGGGCACAAACTTTAGTCAGACCAATTAAGCCATGTTTGGCACTATTATAAGCCGCCTTGCCTGCAAAGCCCACTAAACCATTAATGGAGGCAATATTAATAATGCGCCCAAACTTTTGGGTCTTCATGATAGGAAAAGCGTATTTTGTGAGCATAAAGGGACCCACTAGCTCTACCTTGAGCATTTTTTCAAAGACATCTGTAGGGAAGTTTTCGATCAAATCCACATACTGGAATCCGGCATTATTAATTAAAATATCTAACGATCCCAAGATTTTTTGACTTTTTTCAATAAGATTTTGACAATCGCTCTCTTTAGAAACATCACAAGGGATAAAGTGGGCGCGATTTGTATCCATCTGCAAGGCAATTTGATCTAGGGCTTCTTGGTTGACATCTGAAAACACCACATGATATCCCGCATCTAAAAACGCTTGAGCTAAACCCAATCCTATCCCTCCAGCACTTCCAGTAACAACGGCTAACATCTATCTCCTTTTAACACAAATTATAAGCGTCTCTTTCTGTTTGTCTGAAAACTATTATAAGGTTAAAGAGCAAATCTTGCCGGAAAAGCTAAGAGAGTAAATTGCACGCTGAACCTTTCTGCCTATTTTGACAATAGCAACTTTTACCATGCCAGACAGAATCTCGCTTTTGCATCCCTTTCATTTTTTGCGTACCATGTAAATGTAATAGCCAACTCCACCTACTAAAACAGCAATGAGAAACACTAGCATTAAGTCATCTAAGATACCCATAAAGACCCCTAGTTTTTAGCCATTATAGCGCAACGATCTTTGCAACTGCAGTTATCTAAATTATGCTAGAATAATCTCTCATATATTCTAAAGAGCGCAGTTTGGACACCATTAGTATTCATGGAGCTAGGGAGCATAATCTTAAAAATATCCACCTAGAAATCCCAAAAAATAGGTTCATTGTTTTTACAGGCTTAAGTGGTTCAGGGAAGTCTACTTTGGCCTTTGATACCCTCTATGCCGAGGGGCAGAGGCGTTATTTAGAATCTCTTTCCAGCTACGCGCGCCAATTTTTAGATAAGGTGGGCAAACCCGCAGTAGATAAAATTGAGGGTTTGATTCCAGCCATCGCAATCGATCAAAAAACCACTTCCAAAAATCCACGCTCCACTGTGGGCACGATCACAGAAATCTATGATTATTTGCGCTTGCTCTATGCTCGCATTGGTCGCCAACACTGCCACTTGTGTGGCGCACCTATTGCCTCCATGAGTGCGGCCGATATTATCGCCCAAGTCTTACAGGATTTCCAATACAAGAGAGTGTTAATTTTAGCCCCCTTAGTGGAAAACAAAAAGGGGAATTTTACAGACATTTTTCAGACTCTGCGTCAAAAGGGTGTGGTGCGCGCCCAAGTAGATGGGGTTTTGGTGCGCTTAGATGAACCCTTAGAACTCTCTAAAAATAAAAAGCACACTATTAAAGCTGTGATGGATCGCCTAGAGATCAACGATGAAAACCATGCACGCCTAGCTAGCGCATTGGAAAAGGCTTTGATAGAAGGTTATGGACAAGCGGAAGTATTAAGCCTTGAAGATCAACAAAGCCGTCATTACAGCGAACATCTGGCTTGTTTTGCTTGCAAGGTGAGTTTTGAAAAGCTCCAACCTTTAAGCTTTTCGTTTAATTCACCTAAGGGAGCGTGCGCTGAATGCGCTGGATTAGGGAGCAAGGTGCGCTTAGATATTCAAAAAATCTTAGATTTGAGTTTGCCCATCAGTGGTATGAAAAAGATTTTCTACCACAATGCCTACTATTGCGCTCTTTTTGAGGGGTTTTGTGAGGCTAATGGCATCGACCCGCAAAGTCGCTTTGAAACTCTAAGTGTGCACCAACAAGAGGCATTACTCTATGGTAATGGCAAAGAAATCCGCTTTACATGGAAACAGAGGGCTACTGAACAAACATGGCGTGGGCTTGTTCAGATCGCCTACGATATGTTTAAAGACACCAAGGATTTAGGTCAGTATATGAGCGAAAAAGCCTGCCCTAATTGTAAAGGGCATCGCTTAAGGGCAGAGTCTTTAAGCGTGAAGGTCGCTGGACTTGGTATTGCAAATTTGCTTGACATGCCTATTAGTGCCGTACATGCCTTTTTTAACAACCCCAGCCATTTTGCCTATTTGAGCGAGCAAGAAGCTAGAATTGCTGCTCCTATTTTAAAGGAAATTAATGAACGCGTATTCTTCTTGGTTGATGTAGGGTTGGGATACTTGACTTTAGGCAGAGATGCGCGCACACTCAGCGGAGGAGAAAGCCAGCGCATCCGTATTGCTAGTCAAATAGGCAGTGGCTTAACAGGCGTGCTCTATGTCTTAGATGAGCCCAGTATTGGCTTGCATGAGAAAGACACGGCTAAATTGATCAGGACTTTAAAGAATCTGCAACAAAAGGGGAATACTCTCATCGTAGTCGAACATGATAAAGAAACGATCAGACAGGCGGATTTTATCGTAGATATTGGACCTAAGGCGGGCAAATATGGCGGAGAAGTGGTTTTTAGTGGCGACACGGCAACACTTTTGCAGAGTCAACACCCCACCGCACTTTATTTGCAAGGACTTAAAAACATCGCGCGCCCTAAGCACACTTCTAAGAAGCCTACACAATTTTTAGAGTTAAAGGGAGTGAGTATACATAACATTAAAAATCTTCAAGTCAAAATTCCCTTGGGGCAGTTTGTCTGTGTTACGGGAGTGAGTGGGAGCGGGAAGAGCTCGCTTATTTTACAAACTTTGTTGCCCATTGCCCAAGAACGTCTAAACCATGCCAAAAAGAATGCTAATTTGGGGGTACGCATTGCAGGCTTAGAATATTTAGACAAAGTGATCTACCTTGATCAAGCTCCCATTGGCAGAACTCCTAGAAGCAATCCAGCCACTTATACGGGTGTGATGGATGATATTCGGGAGTTTTTTGCCCAAAGCAAGGAAGCTAAGATTTTAGGCTATAGTGCGAGTCGCTTTAGTTTTAATGTTAAGGGGGGGCGTTGTGAGAAGTGCCATGGAGAGGGAGAAATTAAGATTGAGATGCACTTTTTGCCCGATATTTTGGTGCAGTGTGATAGTTGCAAGGGAGATAAATATAACGAGCAAACTTTGGCCATCAAAATTCGCGATAAGTCCATTGCTGATGTGCTTCACATGAGTGTGGAGGAGGCTTTAGAGTTTTTCTCTAAAATCCCAAAAATTGCGACAAAGTTACAAACTTTAGTGGCTGTAGGCTTGGGTTATATCACTTTGGGACAAAACGCCACCACTCTAAGCGGTGGGGAAGCCCAACGCATAAAACTTGCTAAGGAATTAAGCCGTAAGGACACGGGCAAAACGCTTTATATCTTAGATGAACCCACTACGGGATTGCATTTTGAAGATATCCAATTACTTTTGAATGTTTTGCATTCTTTAGTGGATTTAGGCAATTCTATGATTGTTATTGAACATAACTTGGACATCATTAAAAACGCTGATTATATTATTGACATGGGGCCTGAGGGGGGGGATGGTGGGGGGCAAATTGTCGCCACAGGTTCACCTATGCTATTAGCCAAACACTATAGACGCACAGGAAGCCACACCGGAGAGTTTCTAAGTAGAGAGCTGGGATTGGAGACTTCGATTTTATCCTGATAGCCGTTTTGCTTGACTATGGGGTGTTGGTTTTATTATGCCTCCATGACTTTGACAAAAGTTGCATTAAACTCTCTATCTAACTTCAGTAAAGGATTTGGATGAGCTTTAAGACGAAAATTTTGCTGATTTTGGCCGGTTTGTTGAGCGCGATCTTTTTAACCATGATCTCCATTATCAATCGAACCGTGAGCACCAATATCACAGCAAGGGTCCAGCATTCTTTAGATGCGACCGTGAATTTGATCTCAACTTCCATTGCAGATTGGGATGACAATATCCGCACAGGAGTTATGGATTCTGTACAACACTTAGAAGATCTTGATCTGCAAGATAGCGTTTATCTCTTACAGATATTAAATTTCATTCACTACAGCATGAATACTGAAAGCACTTACATTGGTTTTAAAGATGGTCAAACTTTGGGCACAATGGACTCTATTCCGGAGGGTTATGATCCTAGAAAACGCCCGTGGTATCAGAGTGCACGAACAAAAAATGGCATCGCCATTTCTAGTCCTTATATGGATGCTTTCACTAAGAAAATGATTATTACATACTCCATTCCAATTTACACAAAAGGGGTTTTTCGAGGTGTGTTGGGGATGGACATTAATTTAGATCGAATGGGAAGAGATGATAAGCGATTTCATTTTGAGAAGGGACGAGTGCATATTTTAGATTCAAAAGCGTTAATTATTCGCTCGAACTTGTTTAAAAAGGGAGAGAGTTATTATGACTCTCATAAATACCCGGGAGGTAAAGAACTTACCGATCACATTTTAGCTACTAATTCAGGTTTTATAGAGCACATCGCTAAAAATAAAGACAAATTTTATGTCTACACCACTATACCCAAGTTAGGCTGGAAAGTCCTGGGTGTAATTAATAAAGAGGATGCGTTTGCTGACCTTTACAAATTGCGCAACAGACTTATGATTTTGGCTATTCTTTCCATTGTAGGCAGTCTAATCCTTTTATTTGGAGTCATTCAGGTCCTTTTCAAACCCTTGATCAGATTGCGCGACCTCATCATCGATCTCGTCTCTGATGAGGGCGACCTCACTAAAAGATTGAGCATCAAAGGCAAAGATGAGATCGCAGTAATTTCCAAGAATATCAACGCGCTTTTAGAAAAAATTCAAGGTATCATCTCCAAGATCAAAGAGCTTAGCTCCCAAAACAGCGAAATCGCTAATACGCTCCACAAAAGTGCTAGTGATGTTCAAAAGCATACCAAAGAAGAGATGGGTTATATTTCCAAAGCTGTCAATAATGGCAATGACATCATGCACGCTATTTTAGAGGGAGCTGACAATGCACACAATAATAATACGAATTTAGTGCAGACGGGCGATAACTTAGGAGGCGTGCGCACAAAAATTGCTAACCTTAGTCAAAATCTTGCCAATAACGCACAAATAGGTGTAGAGTTTTCTAACAAGCTTGAAGAAGCCTCCAAAAACACCGCAAATATCAAGGCAGTTTTAACGATCATCTCTGAAATTGCCGATCAAACCAATTTACTAGCTCTCAATGCGGCTATTGAAGCCGCGCGCGCAGGAGAACATGGAAGAGGTTTTGCTGTAGTGGCTGATGAAGTGAGAAAACTAGCTGAGAAAACGCAAAAATCCCTGACAGAAATTCATGGCACGATCAATGAAGTTGTGCAGAGTGTGGGGGATATTAGTCAAAACTTCCACACAAATGCACAAGAAATTTTAAAGACCTCTGAACTCACCAATGAACTTCAAGCAGTGGTAGATACCAATGTACAAAATATTCAGATAGTGATCGAAGCGACAACAAAAGATGTCGAGGAATTTAAACATATGGCTAAATCCATTAAGGAAGTTGTCAAAGAGATTCAAGAAATCAGTAAGCTCGCCTCCCTAGATTATGAGAGTGTGCAAGAAGTGGGCGAAGCAAGCACCTCCCTAACCCAAATGGCACATACTTTTAATGAGGAGTTGGGTAAATTCAAGGTTTGATACTAGATGATTTCTTAGGATACCCCACCTCTAGTATTTGAAGACGAGCGTTAGCTCTGTAAAGAGTGTATTTTGCGCATTAAAGAGGGTATTGAACAGCGAATCTAAGTCTTTGCCAATGCCCAACAAACGCCCCGCTTCTTGTAGTTTAAAAAAATGAGGTTTATTGTGGATATAGTTGAGCATTTGAGTATAGCGATTGATAATAAGACGCGTGTTGTTGTGTAATAACAATTGAGTTTCCTCAGAGAGAGGAGTAGAGTGGCAAAATTCATAGAGGCGATAACTGGAGGTATCCAGCGTGTCTAGGCATTTGAGAGCTCTAAAGAGGGCTTCGATAGTTTTAGTGTCGGCTGTTTCACTACGCGCATTTTTTAAGCAAAGTCTAAAATCATTGAGTTGTTCTAAAAACATTTTTTGTGTCGTCAAAACATGGGGATTGTTGGATTGGAGTGTGAGACTCAAGAGAGTTTTTAGGGTGCTCAAAGTATTTTGAGCATGCTGAATAAAGGCATCCTTATCATATTTGGGCCATATGAGGAGGAAAACAGCATAGACGATACTAATCCCTATTGCAATATCAATCAAGCGTGCAGTAACCAAATCTACAAATTGCTGTTTAAAGAGGGAAAAGCAGAGCACAAAGGCGAACATCAGTGCCCCAGCCCAAGTGGCATAAGAATACACTTTTAAATAGATAAATAAGAAGATCGAGAGCACTAAAAAGATATCAAAAGCCCAACTCTCCCCAAGTAGCCACACTACCAAGAGCCCGGGAATAAGTCCTACACTCGTGCCCTTGATAAATTCTAATTGGGTTTCTTTAAAGTTCCCCATAGAGGAGCGCGCCACAAGCAAGGTCGCCATCGCAATCCACATGCCATGGTTAAAACCAAAATAGCGCGCGATGAACACCGCGATACCCATCGCGATCGCGTATTTAAAAGCGTATTGAAAAATGGGGTTTTTGAAGTGGAGAGCATGAATCATATTCTTAGGCGAGGGCAGGGGGGGTTTATGCGCGCTTAGGGGCATTTCCCCGCCTATTAAAAAAGTGTGCATTTTATTATAGATGATCTCTAAGGAGCGTTGTACCAGTTTGTCTACATGGGGGTTGAGATGCTGGAGCGCATCTGTGCGTAGGGGGACATTTTTTTCTGCAAACACACCGGCTAAAATCTTAAAATTTAATAAGAGTTCTTGACGCACCAACTCTAAAGCTTGGGTGTTGAAATGCCCGTAAATGGAGTGGATGGAGTGGTACATTTCTTCTAAGGCGTGGAGCTGAAAAAGACTTCTTTGGATATTTTGCACCGTGTGGGGGTCTTTGATTTTGCTAGATTTGGAGTTTAGGATCATCTTGGTATTTTGAATCTGCTGGAGTACTTGGGTTTTGATCAGGGCGTAATCTTGGGGATTGTTAGCATACTCTAGCATCAGTTCCATATTAGAGAGCAGTACTCCAAAGCGCTTTTTGGTAAACGCGCTGTATTTGGAGACAAAAATAAAGTACTGCAGGGCGATACTGAGCAATCCTAGTAGGGCGACCATGCTCACACTTTGGGTCAGATCAATAGGCGCATGCGCGTCCACAAAGAGGCAGGTTACCAAACCATTAGAGAGGGCGGTATTGCACACTTTGTGCAGATCCGGACTATAGGCCATTGACATGCCCACTAAAAAGGTGATGATGAAAATGGGCGCGCAGAGCCACACTCCAAAATGCGCCAAAGGATATAAGAGCAACACATTAAAGCAACTGAGCAACACAAAGCCTAGCAAGTAGTGAATCTCATGGTCTTTGTCGCTAATGAGCACGCTTAAAAAGTAGATAAAAATGGCTTGAAAACCCGCCCAAATGGTTACAAAGGGGTTAAAGAAATATGCCCCAATGGCCGCACAGACAAAGGTCGTAAAGGTGGCCTTGAGCGCGTAGATCAGACTAAAATAGCCCGGATCATGGAGATGGACGGCGCGTTTAAGAGAGTTTAACACTAGCGGATGGTGGGCTGGATGTCTTTATTGCTCGCGCGTCCCTCACGCGCCACGCTCTGCAAAAACTCCAAAAGTTTCGCACTGGCTTGCTGGTAGGCAAGACTTACCGGAGATTTGGGATTGAGTACACTGATAGGCGTGCCCTTATCTCCCCCCTCTCTCACCTGCATTTCTAAAGGAATACGCGCGAGCAGGTGGGTTTTGTATTGCTCTAAAAGCGCGCTTAAGTTATCCTTGCCAAAAATCTCGCTGGTGTGTTCACAATGTGGGCAGACAAACCCGCTCATGTTCTCAATCACACCTGCCACCGGAATATGCAATTTGGCAAACATGTCCAAGCTACGCGTAGCATCATCTAGACTCACTAGCTGGGGTGTTGTTACACTAATGCCCGCGCTAATGGGCACAGCTTGGGCTAAAGTGAGTTGGGCATCTCCAGTTCCGGGGGGCATATCCACGATGAGAATATCTAACTCTCCCCATATGATGTCAGTGAGCATTTGCTCAATGGCGCGCATCAGCATTGGACCGCGCCAAATCAAACTCTGCCCCTCTTCATAGAGCAAGCCCATGCTCATGGTTTTTACATGGAAAGCTTCTAGGGGGATGAGTTTTTTACCGCTGGGATCGCTCATGGGGTCTACGCCCACTAAACCCAACATTCTAGGAATATTAGGGCCATAGACATCCGCGTCCAAAAGCCCCACTTTTTGCCCCATTTGGGCAAGATTGATGGCTAAATTCACGCTGGTAGTGCTCTTGCCCACGCCTCCCTTACCCGAGCTCACCATGACAATGTGTTTAATATTGGGGGCGAGATTTTTATTGCTGGTGGCCTGTTGGGATTCTTTTTTAGGTGGGGTCTTGATGTCTAATTGCAACGCGCCAATGCCAATTTCTTGCATTTTAGCGCGCACGGCTTGCTCTAAGTTCTGCTTGACTTCTGGGGAACTGGAGGGGATTTCTAAGAGTAATCCTAAGCGATCCTCATGCAAGGTGATATTTTTGACAAAACCAAAGCTGACAATATCGCGCTCAAAATTGGGATAAATGACACTCTTGAGCGCATTCAATACTTGATCCTGTGTAATCATGGTTTTCCTTTTGGGTCTAGTCTAACATAGCTTATTGGGTTTTCCCTTAACGCTTGCGCGCGGGGGGTGTTTTTTCTGGGAGTGGGGGCGCGGGGGTGAGGTATTGGTTTTGTACCAGCATTTGCACGATCTGCTTAAAGATGGGCGCGGCCGTTTGGCTGCCATAATACTCTTCACTGCCCAAAGAGCCAAAGACCACGACTCCAATCCCATAGGTGTTTTGCTTATCCTTAGCAAAGCCAAAAAAGGAACTGGTATAAATGTCGGTATACTTGCCCTTGCTGGCCGTGCGCGCTGTGCCCGTCTTGCCTCCAATGATAAGTCCGCTCACCTGCGCGCTCTTACCCGTACCCTTAGTAACCACTTTGATTAAGAGTTCTTGCATTTTGCGCGCGCTTTGGGGGCTGATTACCTGCCTTTTAGGTGGAAAACTAGGGATATACACATCCCCATTAGAGGTGCTAATGCGCTGGACTAAATGCGGGGTAACTAAAGCTCCCTCATTGGCAAAAACTCCATAGGCGCGCAAGAGTTGTATAAAGGTGGTGCGCAGACCATAGCCATAGGAAACACTGCCCTTATACACCTCTCCACTGAGCAGGCGCATACTAGGAAGTAGCCCTGTTTTTTCATAAGGTAAATCAATCCCGGTAGGCTCGCTCACCCCAAAACTCTTCAACCCCTCATACATTTCTTGGGCACTCAGGCGTTTAGAGAGCTTGATCATGCCCACATTGCTGGAGCGCACTAAGACATCTTCAATCGTGGCGTTTTTAGGAGGAATGAGATCGTCTTTGATTGTATACTTGCCCAGCTTGTAAGTGCCATTGCCCAGATCAATAGGCTTAGTAATATCAATACGCCTTCTGTCTACCAAGAGGCTATAGACAAGAGGTTTAATCGTGCTGCCCGGCTCAAAAGAGAGCTCGATCGCGTCCACATTCAAGGCAGGATAATCGCTCTTTTGGATATTATTGGGGTTAAAGCGGTTGGTGGTGGCTAGGGTCAAAATCTCTCCATTTTTAGGAGAAAATACGCCTGCAATGATCTGTTCTGATTTGTAATGAGTCTTGGCTCTATCTAAAAGGCGTTCTAAATCCCGCTGGATTTTTAAAGGAATACTTAAGGTCAGATCAAAGCCATCCACGCGCGTGATGCTCTCAAAGGTCTTATCTTCAATAAGATTAAAGCCAATGTCGCGCTTACCCGTGTCCTGTCCGTCATGCTTGGCGACCAATCTTTTATTCCAAAACTTTTCTAAACCTTTGACCCCTTGCACCATCGTGATCTTGGAGGTGTCGATTTTTTTAACATAACCTACTAAGGGCTCAAAATTGTCTTTGTAGGGATAGTTGCGCGCCATCCCGCTGACCTCAATGCTCAAACCCACTTTGGGCATGATCTTTTTATTCGCGTCCTCGTACTCCACAAAAACATTATAAGCTAAAAGTTTGGCGTTGAGCTGGCGCAAACTAGCCGCCGTGTTGGCATTGATACTATAAGAGAGGGTTACATAGGAGGTCTGGGTTGCCTTTTGGGCGATGAGGGAGCGGGGAAGATTAGTATAGATAGAGAGCAGATCAATGAAAAAATCCCGCTTATCTGGATCAATAGAGAGAGGATTAAAACTTACTTTAAAAAGTTTTTGACTGCTGGCAAGGCTAAAATTATCTTGGCTGTAAATCGTGCCCCGCATCGCGATATTGGTCTTAGTTACCACCAAGGCGGGCATTTTGCGAGGCAGAACAGCTTTAAAAAACATGACCACTACAAAGAGGAGCAAACAGCCCCCCACGACCATAAAAATTAATAAAAGTCTCTCAGTGCGTCTGGGGTCTAGGTCAGGACTTTGGGAGTGTGGAGGATTTGGGTTAGACTCAGCGTTCATGATAAACCCCAAAAACCCCCCATAATGTCTTAGATTTGTGTTCTTAAAAGCTCTTTGTAGGCACTGATGGCTTTATTGCGCACTTCTAGCATGAGCTTCATGCTAGTTTCAGCCTTACCGATTGCGATGGCTGCTTGGTGCAAGTCTTTCACCTGCCCGGTCGCCATGTCCGCTAGCGCTTTATCGGACTCTTTTTGGGTGTTATTGAGTTCATCAATAGAATGCTTGAGCATCGCAGAGAACTCCCCCTTCTCCATTAGATTCTCATGCGCCTTTGAATCTAAAGGAGTGCTAGTTTTGCTCAACCCTATATCAGTGTATAAAGTCTTCATGTTGACTCCTTGCATCGTGTCCACCTATATCGTCTCTTTCAGCTAATCTTTAAGCGTGCAAAAGAGAATCTCCTTTCTGTAAATTAAGCCTGTAGCATACCAATAGCGTTTGTCGCCATGTTTTTAGTGCTCTGGAACGCCGCTACATTGGCCTGATAGGCGCGCGTAGCTTCGATCAAATCTGCCATTTCTACGACCGGATTGACATTGGGGTAGGACACATAGCCATTAGCATCTGCGTCTGGGTGAGTAGGATCGTACTTGAGCAAAGGAGCTTTGTCATCGCGCACAATCTTTTCAATATACACCCCTGTGATGGGTGGATTAGGCTTTTCAATGTCATCGCTCTCGTCTAAAGGGTCTTCGTATTCCATCAGATTGTTATTCTGAGCAAGCTTTTCATTCAAGATTTTATTAAAATCAAAGGACTTAAAGATCGCTTCTTGACGGCGATAAGGTCCACCCTCATCAGTACGGGTGGTGTTGGCGTTGGCAATATTAGAAGAAATAAGGTTAGTGCGCACTCTTTGAGCTGACAAACCATAACCGCTAATGTCAAAACTGGATAAAAACATGGGTCATCCTTCTAAATATTCTTAGTCGCGTCAATAGCGTAATTGACGATACTCTTATGTTTTTTTAACGCGGTGGTGAGCGCGAGATACATGGTTGAGTTTTTCCCCATTTCTGAGGTTTCAATGTCAATATCTACGCTATTCCCATCATTCTTGGCCAAATGCCCATCTCTAAAAAAGATGGTCGCCCTATTATCCTCAAAATCCTTAGGCTCTAAATGCCGTGGATTTGTTTCGGCAAGTTTTAAGTGTCTGTCTTTTTGATGATCAAACACTTCGGCCTTTTTCTGGGCTAGCATACTCTCAAAGTCCACATCCTTAGGGCGGTAAAAAGGCGTGTCTACATTGGCGATATTGCTCGCAATCAAATCCTGACGCAAGGAGCGATAATCCATCGCTTTATACACCAAAGGATAGACTTTAGACAAATCCATAATAACCCTTTCTTAAAGGTTTAAAGCAAGGAGTATTCCATAACTCCCAAAGGTCAAACCTATAAAATTTTGTATAATTATAGCATAGTTTCCAAACATATACCAAAGGTCTTGGATGGCTTACCAGCGTTTATTTCTCTACGCATGCCTGCTGATGGGTTTAAGCGTAGTGATGAGCTACTCTCTCTCTACCTACACCACTCTCTTATACCGCTATCAAGAATTTCATTTTTTTGTGCGGCAAGCGGTGGCCGTGGGGGTGGGAATCCTCTTAATGTGGGGGATTTCTTGGCTCAATCCAGATAAATGGTTTGTCAAGCTGGGTTTTACCCTCTTTTTTGGCTCGTTTTTACTCATCGTGCTGATGAATTTTTTGCCTGAGAGCATGTCTTCTAGTGCGGGGGGAGCAAAGCGCTGGATTCGTCTCCCTTTCTTTTCACTCGCTCCCACAGAGTTTTTTAAAATCGGTTTTGTATTCTTCCTTTCTTGGAGCTTATCGCGCACCTTTTTTAACCAAGAAAAAGCCAGCGTCAAAGAGGAATTGATGATCCTCATCCCCTATTTTGTGCTCTTTTTACTGGCTGCCTTCTTTATTGGTGTGTTGCAAAATGACTTAGGGCAGGTGATTTTACTAGCCATCGTCTTAGGCTTTTTGCTCATTTTCTCAGGAGGGAGCTTTAAGCTCTTTAAAATCTTTTTCACTCTCGCGCTTTTTATCGGACTTGTAGCGATTTTCACCAGCGCACACCGCATTTTGCGCATGAAACTTTGGTGGTCCAATTTGCAAAGCTCAATCCTCTCTTTGTTGCCCTCCAAACTTGCCAATAGTCTGCGCATTGACAACTTGCCCGAACCCTACCAAATCTACCATGCCACTAATGCTATTAAGCATGGCGGGATATTTGGGCAGGGTCTGGGCGAGGGGGTGGTCAAACTAGGTTTTTTAAGCGAAGTGCACACGGATATGATCTTAGCCGGACTAGCCGAAGAACTGGGCTTTGTGGCGATCTTTGTCTGCGTGGGACTCATGTTAGCCCTCTTGCATGGCATGTTTAAGATCACCAACCGCCTTGATAACCCCAAACACATGCTTTTTTGCTTGGGCGTGGCCTTACTCATGGGTTTTTCTTTCATCATTAACGCCTTTGGGGTGAGTGGGATCATTCCTATTAAGGGAATCGCCGTGCCCTTCTTGAGTTATGGGGGAAGTTCTATTATTGCTAACGCACTCGCTCTAGGTTTAGTGCTCTGTCTCTCCAAACAAGCGCGCTAGGATTGGAGTAATTGCATAAACTCCGCGCGCGTGCGCGCATCGCTCTTAAAGAGGCCCTTAAGCGCGCTGGTTTTCACTAACGCCTCTTGTTTTTGCACCCCGCGCATCGCCATGCATAGGTGTTTGGCCACACAAAACACCCCCACGCCCTTAGGTTGTAAAATCCGCTCAAAGGTGCTAGCAATTTCCTCGCTCAAACGCTCTTGAATTTGTAAACGCCTAGAGAACGCCTCTACCAATTTAGCGATCGCATCCAATCCCACCACCTTATCTCTAGGGATATAACCCACACTCACATGCCCAAAAAAGGGCAGTAAATGGTGTTCGCACATGCTATAAAACTCGATATCCTTAAGCATGACAATCCCATCGCACGCTTCAATGCTAAAAGCGCTTTGCAAAATGTGTTCAGGGTTTAAGTGGTAGCCCTGCATGAGGTGATCCCAAAGCTCTTTAAGGCGTTTGGGAGTGTTTTTAAGCCCCTCTCTTTGGGGGTCTTCGCCTATGCGTGCGCAAAGTTGCGCCCATAACTCTTGCACTAGCATCCTCTTTGCAAGAGCGCGATTCGCTGTTCTATGCTAGGATGCGTGTTAAAGAGTTCTGCAGGATTGAAAATATAGCTAGCAAATCGGGTCGGATTGCTCTCTACTTGGCTGAAATCATGGCTGGCGTAATTGCCTGAGATTTTTTGCAAAGCCGAAATCATCGGCGTGCTATTGCGCATGATATGGGCTGCCCCACTATCTGCCATAAATTCGCGTGTGCGGCTCAAATACATTTGCAAGAGTAGACTAAAAATGGGCAAAACCAACTGCAATATCAATAAGATCATACGCGCCATACGCGCCCCACCTTCATTACGCCCGCCTAAAAATGCCCACACACCCACATTTGCCCCCAAGAGCATGATATTGCTCAAAATCCCCACGCACATGGTTAGGCGGATATCCCCGTGCAAAATGTGGCTAAGTTCATGCGCCATCACCGCCTTTAATTCCTCACGATTCAAATTGTCAATAAGAGTCGTGGTGAGCGCGATGAGGGAATTATTGGCATCCCAACCGCTGGCAAAGGCGTTCATAAAAGGCGCGTCCATGACATATAATTTTGGTCTAAAGGGGGTGTTAGAAGCGCGTAATAACTCCTCTAAAATCTCAGAGAGCATGCGCTCCTTGCCCCGCAAAACTTGGCTAGGATCAATTAACTTATATTCATTGCCTGAGAGCATGATCGCTTGGGAATTATTAATACAAAAGAAAATGATTCCTAAAGCTAGGGCAAGCATAATTAGCGTGATGGTGGGCATTATCTGAAAACTAAGCAAGCGTGCCAAACCTGCTCCTAGACTAGGCGCGTTAATGCGCACTAAATCCACAAGTAGGCCAATGCATACAAAAGTCGCCCCGTAAGTGAGGAGCACCAATAAACTCTTACGCTGATTAGAGGCGATGATTTGATCAAAGCTCATGCTAACTCCTTGGGAGAAAATAACACCCGTCCGGCGATTTCTTCTAAGAAGATGGTCGCATACGCCCCTTTGGGTAGGAAAAACTCTAATTTTCCTTGTGCCTCTTGGGAGATATAGCTAAAGCGCACTTCGCTAGGAAATACGAGGGCATAACGGCGATCTCCTTGTGCTTTAAGGGGGTGGGCATAGGGGCACTCTAAAGACCATGCGCTCTTTTGGGCATGAGCTACCTTTTGCCCGCTGAGCAAACCAGTAGGGGCGATCTCTTGAGTAAGCAAGCGCGTGCAATTGAGCGGATCTTCATGCACAAAGTATTTTCCAAAGGGATAATGGCAGAGAATATCTCCCTCTAGGAGTTTAAAATAGTGTTCTTGATCTTTTATGGCTTTGAGAGTGTCTAGCCCTAGGGGAAACTCTGCACAAAGTTCTTTAGGAGAGAAGTGATTTAACAAAGCGTTTAAGCGCATGCGCGCGCTGAGCCAATGGTTAAAAAGGTGGCTTTGATAACTGGAGAGAAAAAAGGCATTCAACTTTTTAGAGCGTGGAGCGGATTGTTTGAAATTATCCCCACTTTTGCCAAAGCGTTGCGCTCCAAAATAATTAGGGAAACCATATACCCTTAAAAAGTCTAGCACCTGCTCTATTTTGCGCACATCCAAAGGTTTGAGCTTTTTTAAGCGCATGAAGAAGTGGTTGCCTTTGAGATGACCTAAGCGGATTTTATGGCTATGGGCGTTGATTTCTAAAATCTTAATCCCATGGTCATGCAGAGTGGGAGCGTGTTTTTCTAAGGCGGGGGTGTAAATTTTTGGCAGAGAAATATATTGCACGCTGATCGCCTGTTTGTCCTTAAGCCCGGCATAGCCAAAATCTGCCATTTTGCACCCGCTGATTTGGGAAAATAGGCTTAACATTTCCCAAGTGCTCTGATCTTTTTTGCGCACTTTTAAAATGGTGTGATGGCCTGTGCCACTAAAAGGATAAAGAGGCTCTTCACACACACTAAAATCGCGCGCGCATTTTTTAAAGTAAAAATCTATGGGCGCGTGAGAGGAGGCAAAAAAGCGCGTAGGAGACTGGAGAGGAAAAAAAGGAGCTTGTGTTTTCATGTTTTAATTATAATCATTGCGGGGGGTTAAATCAAGTTGGACTAATTTTTGCTTTAGCTAGGTATCTTTGATTTAGGATGGATTTCATGGAAGTTAAAGATATACGCAACCAACCTAATCTGTATGCCTTGCTCAACGCCTCGCATTTAGAGCGCGGGGAAGCTCCTATGCATGTCAAAGGAGAAAAACAACCTGAAGCGGTGGCTGAGGTTTCTAAAGTGGAGCGCGAACCCAATGGTTTAAAACGCGAAACCTATGGCTTTCTAGTTTTAGAATTGATGAGCGACAATGAATACAGCGCGTTTTTGCGCGCCACGGCCGGGATGAATGAAAATGAAAAACGCCTTGCTGCCCAATCGCTCTACAGCCTCACAAGTTTTTACGGGGGGCAGATCCAGCAGGACGCGAAAGCGATCGAGCGCAAATTTGACGGACTGCAAGCTATTCAAGAGAGTCAGTTTAAAAAAGCTTTAGGTTTGGATCAAAACTTTGTGGATCGTTACAAAAACGCTTACGATCAGGCTTACCAAGCCCTTGATGTGATGCTTTAATCAACTATTTTTAAGCAAAATGCCTTTATAATGGGCGTTTTTCTGCGTCAAGGTAGCTCAGCTGGTTTAGAGCGCTGGTCTCATAAGCCGGAGGTCGGGGGTTCAAGTCCCCCCTTTGACACCATCTCCCCTAATATTTTTTTACATCGTTTTTAAGGATTACCATGCACATTTTATTACTCAATGGAGCTAAGGAATTTGGGCATTCCAAAGGTAGGCTCAATGCCACTCTGCACGCGCATGCGCTAAAAATTTTGCAGGATTTGGGGCATAGCACCACTCAAACCCACATCGATCAAGGCTACATAATTGAAGAGGAGATTGAAAAAATTTTGCAAGCCGATGCACTCATTTGGCAAATGCCCGGCTGGTGGATGGGCGCGCCTTGGGTCGTCAAAAAATACATGGACGAGGTTTTTACCACCGGGCGGGGCAAACTCTTTAAAAACGATGGGCGCACTTTGGACAACCCCACTAAGAATTACGGCACGGGCGGACTTTTGCAGGGCAAAACCTACATGTTTTCACTCACTTGGAACGCGCCCCTAGAGGCATTCACTCAGAAAGAGGAATTTTTTGGAGGCGCGGGCGTGGAGGGGGTGTATTTTCCCCTGCATAAAGCCCATGAGTTTTTGGGTATGCGCGCTTTGCCTAGTTTTATTTGCAATGATGTGAGCAAAAACCCCCAAGTGGAGCAATACCTTAAAAACTACAGCGCACATTTACAAAGGGTGTTTAACACGCTCTAGGTTATATTTGGGGTAAATACTGCTGAATAAAGGCTACCAGCGGGTCTAAAATCTGAGAGATTTCAATGAGTGCCATGTTCATCTCTTGCTCTGTGTCTGTTGTCTGTGGCATGAAAGCTAGATGTTTGCAAGGATCATTGATAGGTTGCCAACGCAGGGGGGCAGCAGAGGCGCGTGCAGGATAGAAAGCACAGGTAGGCACATTGAGCGCAGAGGCTAAATGCAGGGGACCTGTCGCTGCTGAGATGAAAAAATGCACACAAGCTAGAGAGCGCGCAAAATCTACCATGCCCTCGTTTTTATCATACACCACAATATGAGGATGCCCTATTGAATCAGCTAATGCATGCGCATTTTGACTCTCATCAGGTCCTGCGCTTAAAATAATTTGCACATCCAAGCGATCTAAAAGACCTTTGATCAACTCTGTCCACTGCTGAAAGGATAAATTAGGCGAAGAGCCACCCGTGCCTGAGTGCACCACTATCCAAGGTTTAATATTATCCAATCCCCATCTGCGCTTTAACATATCTGCCTGAGTTAGGATTTCTGTTTGCTCAAAACACAAATAGGGGGGACCTTTAGGTTCTACTACCTCAAGATTTTGCAAGTTTAAAAAATAGCGTGCCAAGTCTAAGTTATATTCAAATTCGGGCTTGATAGAGAGAGAACGGCGTTGGCGTAAGCGGTGATTATAAAGGAATTGAATAAGCTTGGTGGCAGGGGCAAGGCGGAAGGGAATATGAGCCTTATAGAGCAAAAAAGCGTTATAAGAGGTGGAAAAAAAGCTAATCACAGCGGGGAATTTTTGGGCTCTAATTTGTTCTAAGGTCTCTTTTTTAGCCTTTTTGGAGGCGTTGCGTCCCGCATCCACGATCACGCCATCTAAATACGGACAGATGCGCGCTAAGGGAGCGGTATAACTAGGCACAAGGGCAATGAGGCGGGTTTTAGGCATGGAAGCCTTGAGCAGAGCAAAAGCTGGCCAAGCTAGGACGAAGTCGCCCAATTTATCGTTACGCACCACTAATAATTTTTCCATGTTAAACCATTGTATTAGGATAGGCTTCACCATCGGCACATGGTGGTTTTTTTGAAGAAGAGGATTTGGCTTGCACTCTGAGCAAATGATTAGCCCCTTTAAATTGCCATACGCAGCCGTAATCTCTAAAGAAAGCGCACAACGCCTTAGCGTCCATGATCGCATCTTCTAACCCGATAAAGACCTCCAAGCGCACCCCCTTAGCGCATAAAAACTCTAACTTTTCAGGGGCATAGTGATAATTGAGTAAGTTTTGCAAATCCTCCAAACTTCCTAAATGCGTGTAGTGCTCTAAATTGGGGTCTTGTGCTAAGAGCGCGCTCCAGCCAATTTTCTCAAAGAAAGCTTGCATGTAAGCTTGGGGGTTTTGCTGGTAGGCTTTAAGTTGTAAATTTTTAAAGGCTTGGCTTTTGTGGGCGAGCATGCAGGGGGCGATTAAGACTAGGCGTTGTACGCGTTTTTCCTGCTTAACTTGCTCATAAGCATACTCTAGCGCACGCGTAGCCCCATAGCTAAAACCAGCCACATCGTAGCGCGTGCATTTTTCTAATATCCAGCCAAAAAGCCAGCTCTCATTGGCAAAGCCAAAACCGCTAAAGTAGGTGCCTACCATCACACAAAGGAATGTAAAATCTCTTGGATTTGGGGCTTACTAAGCTTTTCTTTTTCTAGTAAGATTTTAGCCATCGCCTGCACCTGCATTTTAGAATTGCTTAAAAATTCCTTTTGTTCCTTATACAGCGTGCCTAGCAATGCCTCCATGTCGGAACGATCTCCTATGAATTTGCGCCCCATCGCGTATTCCTCACACATGCGCTTGGCAATTTCAAAGGCGTGCCTAAGATCGTCTTTAGCTAAGGTGTAGTGTTCTTGAAAAAACAACTCTAGGATGATCATCCCACTTAGATACACCTTGATACTATTGTTCATCTCGCTTTGGCTACGCACCTTTTGATCGCTCGCCATTAAAAAATCTCCCATGAGCAAAACCTTATCAAACTCTACTTCTAGCCAGTACGCGCTAAGGGCTTTTGCACTCTGATAGAGCGCGTAGAGGTTTTTTTCCTGCTCACTCAAGGTAATATGTTTTTTTTTGCCAAAGGCGATTTTGTCCTTGACTTCTAAAATATCGCGCATGGTGATGATTTGGGCGTTGCGTCTAAGCGCATTGAGTGCGCTCTCATTGACTAAAGATGCCAGCATCGCCCCACTAAAGCCCACGCAGATTTTAGCCACTTCCTTGCAATCTAAGCTATGTTGCTTGTCTTTGAGATAAGCATCTAAAATCTGTATGCGTTCTTCTAAATCGGGTAAAGAGATAAAAATGCGCCGATCAAAACGCCCACTGCGTAGCAAGGCTTCATCCATCACATCGATTTTATTAGTCGCCCCAATCACAATCACTTGAGAGCTCTCCTCAAAGCCGTCCATCTCGGTTAAAAGCTGGTTGAGCGTCGCTTCTCTCTCATCATTGCGCTGGTGGCCTCTAGCCTTGCCCACTGCGTCAATCTCATCAATAAATACAATGGAGGGGCTGAAGGCTTTCGCCTTAGCAAAGAGTTCGCGCACTCTTTTAGCCCCCACGCCTACATAAATTTGCACAAACGCGCTTCCGCTATGATAAAAAAAAGGCACTTTAGCTTCAGAGGCTAGAGCTTTGGCAATCATCGTCTTGCCCACCCCCGGGGGGCCTACTAAGAGCACGCCTTTAGGCAATTTGATTTTCAAATCTTGGTATTTCTTGGGGTTTTTGAGATAGTCTACGATCTCATAAAGCTCCTCCTTGACCTCCTTAGTGCCCGCGACATCTTCAAAGCGCACGCTAGGCAGAGTGGCGTGCAAGGAGGGCATGGGTGGGCTTTGGGCTTTGAGCGCGCCCTCATAGCTGGTTTGCAAGGGGAGATTTTTCTTTGTCCAAGCAAAGCGCAAGAGCAAGGCAAGCAAGATGAGGAAAAAGAAAATAATCACCATATCTAAGAGCTGTTGGGTGGTGTTTTCTTCCTTGAGAATCTCAATGGGGATATTGCTAGGGAATTGCAATCCCTCTTTCCAGCCCACGCGCGCGGTTTTATAAATTTTAAAATTCACTTTGAGGTAGATGTAGTTATCGTCCATTTTAATGCTTTGGATTTTTTCTGAGTGCAAAAGAGCGTTAAAATCTTGTAGACTCACCAGTTTTACCTGCTCCCTAAAGAACAAGAATACCACTACAACTGCTCCCACCAGCACCCCCAACGCGCCCAAAATGACCTTTTTATTAAAGGGACGCATAGACACTATCTTTTTGTACATGGTAATCCCTCAAGCACACCCACTGCCCGCGTAAATCGCGCGCAGAGGTGATTTTCACTGGGTTAAAAAACTGATCGCTCCCGCAATAATGCCCCTCTTTATAGCTCTCCACCACCACTTCTAGGGAAGTATGGCATGTATGCAAGCGGAAGGCGTGGTTTTTCTCCTGCACACATGCGCTAATTTCTCTTAGGCGGGCTTTGGCGATGTCTCCGCGCACTTGGCAGGACATACTGGCTGAGGGCGTGCCCGCGCGCGCGCTGTAGATAAAAGGATGTAGGTGGGTTAAGGGGAGTTGTTTAAAGTTTTCTAGCGCGCTTTGCCAAATCTCTTCGCTCTCATAAGGGTGTCCGACAATAAAATCTGTACCCAGTGCAAAGCCCTTAGAGGCGATCTTTTCTAAGAGTTGGCGATCACTACGCGTGCGGTTGCGCCGTCGCATGTGCTTAAGCATGACATCATGGCTGTGTTGCAAAGCGATATGTAAATGTTTTTCTAAAATGGGGTGATCAAGCAATTCCAAAAACTCCGCATCAATCTGGCTAGGTTCTAAACTGCCAATGCGCACGCGTTTAATCCCCTCAAGACGCGCAATTTGTTTGATCAAGCGCGCGACATTGCTGCCAAATTCTGCACCATAACTGCCCACATTCGTGCCAGTCAGTACAATCTCTAAGACCCCACTTTGGGCTAAAAGCGCACATTGTTGCAAGATTTGTTCTTCAGGCAGAGAGCGCGATCGCCCCCGCACAGAGGGAATCACGCAATAACTGCATTGGAAATTACAGCCCTCTTGGATTTTTACAAAGGCACGCCTTTTGCCCACAAAGGCGTTTAGCAAGCTAGAATCCACGCCCTTGAGGCCGTCTGCATGAAAAAAGCCCTTTGGTGCATGCAAGAGCGTGTTAATTTGTTCCTTGCGATCATGTCCAAACACACCAAAAACCTGCCCCTCTTGGTAAAGCTGCAAACCCTGCGCGTTCGCCCCACAGCCGGTAAAATAGACCTTTTTGCCCCGTGCATGCATTTTTTTAGCGTAGGCACGCGCGCTGTAATCGGCATCATTAGTAACCGTGCAGGAATTGAGCACAATAATATCCGCCTCTTCCTCTTGCAGGATGGGCTCAAAATCCTTTAAATGCATGCGCATGATTTGGGTGTCATAAAGATTAGTGCGGCATCCAAAGGTTTTAAAGTAAACTTTCTGCTTCATGTGTGTTCCTGTTCTTATTCCCAAAACCATCCCCGCCTTGTACAAATTTAGTCGTGCTATAAGCGATAGTGATGTCGGGTTCTTGTAAAAGTGCTTGGATAATATCACTAGAAATCTTAGATTTGAGCGCGAGAGTGGCGTAAGAATTGGTCTGATACCAAACACTGATTTGAATCCCATCTTTTTGTAAAGACATGAAGACGCGCGGGTTCACGCTCAAATTGCGCAAGGAGTATTTAGTACGCATTTTACCTAATTGCTTGTAGGTCATCTCAGTATATTGCTTGGCATGTGTGTTGGCGATGTTGAGCACAATTTCCATCGCCTTTTTGTGATTGGAGTCAAAAGTGATATAGAAGGTGATTCCATCCCAAACGCTTTTCATACCAAAATGGCTGTAGTTGGCAAAGAGGCTTGTAAAAATGTAGTTATTGGGAATGAAAATAATACGCCCTGCACGGCAATCATTTTCCATATAGCTAGTCAAGGTTACATCTTCTAAGATGGTGATATAGAGCATGGAAATATCCAGCACATCGCCTACATAAGTGTGCCCCTCTTTAGAAACCTTCACACGATCGCCTACATGGACATTCCCTCCTAAAATGATTGTCAGCCAACCCAACAAGCTCATGAACAAATCGCGCATGGCGATGGCTAGCCCCGCGCTGGCAAATCCTAGCACGGTAACCAAATAGGAGACATTCTCCAAATAGGCAAAAAGAAAAATGAGGATAATGATATTAGCGTTGACAAAGTTGATCGCCTTGTTGATCGTGTAGGCACGCTCATTGCTATGCACATATTTATGGCTAATGATTTTTAACACCCATGCTAGAACAATGCTTGCTAAGGCAATCAGCACTACATACAAGAGTTTGAAAAGCTGAGTCTTAATTTGGGTTTGAATGTTCGCACTAGCTTCTTCAATGTCTTTGGCATACAGATCCATGCTGGTTTTTAAAAGTTTTTGCGCTCCTTGCAATTCGATCTTTTTGATCTGTTCTTGGTAAAGTTTTTTGGCAGTACCATTATCCTCTTGCAGAGTTTTTAGACGAGTAAGAACGCCCACTTCTTGTTCTAAAAGTTCTAGGGCCTGCACTAAGAGTTTATGATTGCGTTGCATGGTCGCATATTGTGCCTTGATAGTTTTGATAAAAGAAATTCCTGCCACAATGGCCAGGGGGTTGCTGATAGAGGGGATGACTCCTATTTGGGGTTTTTCAACCAGCTCTTTAAAGGGATTAACTTTGTATTGTTCTAAAAGTTCCTCTTGGTGTTTGAGAGCTTGTAGAGTGTGATTTAGAGTGCTGATTTGTAGGGTGTCGCCCCCTTTTTTATGTCTAAGCACTCTGAGCTGGTGCTGGATACTCTGAATCTCCTCATAAATTTGATCGTAACTCTCCACATTATTAAATTTTTTGAGCCAAATATTATTGCTAATCTCTAGGCGTTTTTCTAGGTGGGTTAATTCTGCTCCAAGTTGAATTGACACTTCTTTGTCAGGTATGCTTGGGGCTTGTGTGCCTAACAACACGCCGATACATAGCCATAAAAGCCACCATCTCATGAAGCAGGCTTGGGGGTGATAAAAATATCCTCAGCCTGCTCAAAGGCCTTGATGATCTCTAGGGCGATTTCAGAATGTAGGCCTAGAGTGTCATACGCGTTCACCAAATAGGAGACATACAAGCGCATGCCCTCTTTTTCAGGCATGAGGGCGATTTTAGGCTCGGCCTCAAGGGTGCGCAAGGCATATTTGGCGCGCATTTTACCTAGCTGTGTGCGTGTGGCTTGGCTAAAGGGTTCAGAGCGACGCGTAGCCACTTCTAGGGCAATGTCTATTGCGCGTTGATAATTGCTTCCAAAGGGTAGTAAAAAATCTAGACTATCCCACACTGCACTCAAACCCAAATGGGTGTAATTAGAAAAGAGTCCGGTAAAAATGTAGTTATTGGGCACAAAAATAATACGCCCCGCGCGCCCGTTGTTCTTGGTATAGGTAGTGAGCGTTACCTCTTCTAAGATCGTTAAATTGAGCATGGAAATATCCAACACATCCCCCACATAGGTGTTTCCATCTTTGGTGATTTTAACCCGATCGCCCACATGCACACTCCCCTTGAGTACGATAGAAAGCCAGCCTAACGCGCTCATAAATACATCGCGCATAGCAATGGCAAAACCTGCGCTCGCAAAGCCTAAAAAAGTGATGAGATAGGAGACATTTTCCAAATAGGCAAAAAGAAAAATGAGGATGATTAGGTTAATATTGACAAAGTTAATCGCCTTATTGATCGTGTAGGCGCGCTCATCTCCAGCTAAGTATTTGTGGCTTAAGCGTTTAAGCAACCACGCCAATAAGACGCTCCCTAGCGCAGTGAGCACCACCCAGCCCAACTTAAAGAGCTGGTCTTTGATCTGGGCTTGAACATTGGCACGCGTAGCTTGGATATCTTTGGCATAACTTTCAATGCTAGCACTCAAAAGATTTTGCGCACTCTGAAACTCAAGGATTTTAACCTGTTCTTGGGAAATTTGCGCGTTCAGTTTGAGCTCAGGGTTTAGAGCATTGAGTTGGTCTAAGATTGCGCGTTTTTCTTGAATCAAAGTTACAGCGCGTTTTAAGCTCTCTTGATTGGTTTGCATGCTCTTATAGCGTGCCTGTAGGGTTTTTAGAAAAGAAAGTCCTCCAATGATAGCAAAAGGGTTAGTAATGGTAGGGATATTGAGAATTGGGGGTTTTTCTACCAGCTCTTTAAAGGGGGGGTTTTTATAAGATTCTAAGAGCTTTTTTTGGTGCTGGAGGCTCTGCAGGCTGTGTTCAAGAGCACTCATGTCCAAACCATGTTCTCCTCTAGCCTTTTGAGTTCTAATCTGCTGTTGGAGACGCTGAATTTGTAAAGAGAGTTTTTGATAATACTCAAAATTCTTAAACTTTTGCACCCAAGTGTTGGGTTCAAGCTGTTTGTCCAAATTCTCTAGCTGGGCTTTGAGCGCACGAGGCTCTGGTTGCGTATACAGCCCCGTACACAACAAACATAAAAAAAGTAGGAGTCTTAAGCCCATATTCTAAGCACCTCATACACCACATTTTTAGGCACATCGTCCACCATCTCAAAACTCCCAATGCCTGTAGGCAGAATAAAGCGCACACCAGCACTATTTTTCTTATCTTGTTGCATGGTGGCATAGAACATATCCATGTTTTTAATTTTATAGGACAAATCCAAACCATAGGCACGCAAAAGAGTCTCTACGCGTGTGTGTGCTGTAGGATCTAAAAGTCCCAATTCTAGCGCAAGGGCGTTTGCCATGCGCATGCCTATGCCCACCGCCTCCCCATGTAAAAGTTGGCTATAGTCCCCCTCTTTTTCAATGGCATGAGCAAAAGTGTGTCCATAGTTGAGTCCCATGCGCAAGCCTTTCTCATGCTCATCTGCTTCCACTACCCGTGCCTTGATTTGCACGCTTTTAAAAATGGCTTCTAGCAGATGCGTTTTAATAGGGTGGGTGTGCAACCATTCAAAATAAGACGCGTCCAAACAAATCGCCTTTTTGATCATCTCGGCTACTCCTGCTTTAAAGGCGCGTGCCTCTAAACTCTTTAAAAAGACAGGATCAATGTAAACCCCTTTGGGCGCGTGGAACGCTCCAATGAGGTTTTTGCCATGCGCGTTGTTGATGCCTGTTTTACCCCCTACACTCGCATCTACTTGGGCTAATAGGGTGGTGGGGACATTGTAAAAGTCAATCCCGCGCTTATAAATCGCACTAGCAAAGCCTACCATATCGCTCACTACACCCCCGCCCAAAGCTATCATGCAGTCTTGCCGCCCCAAGCGCGCCCTAAAACCCGCCTCTAAAATGCTCTCCACGCTCTCCCAGTTTTTAAACGCCTCCCCTACGGGCACAAGGTGGGTGCTAATATGGGTTGCTTCTAAGTGGTCTAAAAAAGAGTTTAAATAAAGTTGTCCCACTTGGGTATCACTCACCACCAAAACCCTACAATCTAGCGTAATCTGGGGCAAATCCCCCAAATGCACAAAATAGCTCCCTTGCCGTGTGGTAATCTCTAGGCACATCATTCCACCACAGGAATAAAGAGCTGGGGGTGGGCATCGCTTAAAAAGGCGATCTTTTCTACCCGTGTAGAGAACATCCAAAAGAGTTTACTTTGGGTGATACAGGATTCAAAGGGCAAGAACTGCATGATCGAGGTTTCTAGCTTTCTTAGAAATAAAATAGGGTTTTTCATAGAGGTGCGAATGATCTTAATCTTACGGCTGTAAATGTGGGAGAGGTGTTTGTAATTGTCAATAACTTCCACCTTGTAACGCTTGTCTGGATCAAAGTCGTATAATAGCATGTCTAAGCTCATTTGTGCGCACACATCAAACATCACAGAGGAGATATCCTCACTTTGTTGCATGCTTTCATTGAGCACCACCATGCCTTTTTTGATATGGGTTAACCCCTTAACATTGGTCTTGAAAACAGGCGTAGCGATGTCAAAAAGGGCTTGGCGGTTCTCTTTATGGGCAAAAATTTCGCGCCCCACCACCACCAAGCCGATCTTTTTTTGACTATCCAAATCCAATTTTTTATGAAAAGTGTTTCCGCTAAAATCTAAGTGAACATGGATATCTCCTTTTTCAATAGTGCGCATTTTGGAGGCATCGATTTTTGGATTGAGGATGTGGATATGCAAAGCTAGACTCTTGAGATTTTCATGCAAAAAAAGAGCCTGCTTAAGATCGCGCTCTATGGCTTGAGGACTTTGTAGGTGCATGTCCACATACAAATAAATATCGCGTCCAAAAGGAACTGGAAACTGCCCCACATTGCTTTTTACCTGCAAATAGACATTGTTGAGTACTTCTGGATTACCCGCCACCAAGAGCTGATCGCGCGGTTGGATGATGGTTGAATGGTTGCTTAAAAAAAACTTGTTCTTGCGATAAATCCCCACAATTTTGTAATCTTTTTGGCGCAATGCCCCGATATGGCGGTAGGCAAAAACGCTTCCAAAGGGTACACCAATTTCCATCACTTCTCCCTGTTCTAAGCCAAACCCTTGCGGCACGCTAGGTACATTGGGGATTTTGGCGATGCATTTATTAGCGATGATCTGGGCATTATCCATTAATAAAAGCTTATCATCTTTGCCCCCTTCCCATTTTGCCCCACTCTTCAAAGTTACTACTAAACGCACTTCTTTATTTTTTTGACGGATGATCTCATAGACGGCCTGTTGCTCTTTGGTATCTCCCATGATGAGAAAAACATCGCTCACCTGCGCGTCTAAGAGGGGATGTAAATGATAGGCTGAAGTGGGATCAAAATGATGCACAGAAAAGGTGCTAGGTAAGCTAGCGGGCAAACAACTAGAATCTTTGGTGATGATAAGATAGAAATTATTGCTAAAATATTTGGTCGCAACCACTTCCATAAATTTTTTGGCAACAATCCCTTCCAAAATGAGTACAACCCTTTTCAAGCACTTCCTATCGTTTTTAGCTATTATATAGCAAAAAAGTTAAGGTCATTGATGGATGTCAGATTAGACGCGCAGGACGCACAAGCGCGTGCCTTAAGCCTTGAGCTAGCGCACGGACGCGTGCAAACCCCGATTTTTATGCCTGTAGGCACACAAGCTAGCGTAAAAAGCTTGGATGCCCAAGATTTACACGCCCTGCGTGCCCCCATAATCCTAGCCAACACTTACCACCTTTATTTGCGCCCCACGCATGAGCTCATCGCCAAATTGGGTGGTTTGCATGGTTTTAGCACTTATAAAGGGAATTTCTTGACCGATAGCGGAGGGTTTCAAGCCTATTCTTTGCGCGCTAACACCAAAGAGCATACAGAGGGGATCGTCTTTAAATCCCATATTGATGGGAGTAGCCACCTCTTTACTCCTGCGAAGGTATTAGACATTCAATACGCCCTCAATAGCGACGTTTGCATGGTTTTAGACGATCTAGTAGGGTTGCCCGCCTCTTATGATCGCCTCTTAAAGGCAGTGCAAAAAACCACTGCTTGGGCGCAACAAAGTTTAGAACACCACACTCGCCATGCGCGCCCCAATCACCATATTTTTGCTATTGTGCAGGGGGGCACACATCTGGCCCTGCGAACCCAGAGCGCGAAAGAACTTAGCGCGCTTAATTTTGATGGCTTTGCCATTGGGGGACTAGCAGTAGGGGAGAGCTCTCAAGAAATGTATGAAACGATTGCACACACTGCCCCCCTTTTGCCCGCACACAAACCCCGCTATTTAATGGGGGTGGGCACGCCTCAAGATTTACTAGAAGCCATTGGCTTAGGGGTGGATATGTTTGATTGTGTCATGCCCACACGCAACGCACGCAATGGCACACTCTTCACCATGCAGGGCAAGATCAGCATAAAAAGCGCGCCCTATAAACAGAGCGATACCCCCCTAGACCCTACCTGCACCTGCCCTACTTGTGCGCATTATTCTAAGGCTTACTTGCACCACCTCTTTAAGGCACGGGAGTTAAGCTATTTTCGCTTGGCAAGCATCCACAATCTGCACTTTTACTTAGAGCTTGCACGCAACGCGCGGGAGGCGATTTTGCAAGGACAATACGCCCGCTATAAAGCGGTCATGCTTGAAAAACTAGGTTAATCTTTTTGGTGGCGTAAAAAGGCGGGCTTGTCTAGATCAATTCCTTGATAAGTTTCTCCATTGCCTGCCAACTTAATATCTTCTAGCGCATTTCTAGACAAACTAAAAGAAGGCTCAGATTTGATCTCTTCTTTAGGGGTGGTGGGTTTTTCAAAACCGGTCGCTACGATAGTAACCCTTACATGATCGGTGGGGGTGTTGGTGGAGGTACATGTTCCAAAGATGATATCTGCGTTTTCGTCAACCATGGACTCTATAATACTCACTGCAGCCGTGATTTCTAGGAGAGGATAATCCGGATGGCACTCAAAGTTAATGAGCATTCCCATCGCGCCATTGATGGACACATTGTCAAAAAGGGGCGAAGCGATAGCATTTTCCACTGCTACCGTAGCAGCGTTCACTCCAGTAGCCTCCCCAATACCCATAAGAGCCAACCCGCGGTGATTCATCACGGTTTTAAGATCGGCAAAGTCTACATTGATATCGTTTTCTCCATAGTTGATAATCATCCCTGAAATTCCATTCACCGCCTTAGCCAACACGCTATCAACATGTATAAAGCTAGCTTTAAGACCGGCATCTTTAGGAACAAAACCTGTCAATTTATCATTGGGGATTACCACAATCGAATCGCTTACGGCTTTGAGTTCTTGTAAACCCACTTCAGCAATCTTAGCCCGCTTGCGTCCTTCAAAATTAAAGGGTTTGGTTACCACAGAAATGGTCAGAGCACCAGCATCTTTAGCAATTTGAGCGATCACAGGGGCAGCCCCTGTACCCGTGCCTCCACCAAGTCCAGCGGCAATAAAGACAATATCTGCCCCGGTTACCATTTCCTTAATGATTTCTACGCATTCTTGGGCAGCTTGTTTGCCTACTTCAGGGCGCATGCCAGCTCCCCTGCCTCCAGTTACCTTCTCTCCCAAACGGATCTTATTCTTGGCATTAGAAGACTTGAGATGTTGTCCATCTGTATTGGCGGCAATAAGAGTGATGTCTTTGTAAGTGCCTGTAGCAATGAGGTGGGCAATTGTATTGCACCCTCCCCCCCCTACACCAATGACCGTAATCTTGGCCCCATTGGTTTCAAAGATTTCTTCTACACCTATGCCCGCTTCATTCACCATTGTCACCCATTATCCTTTAAAACAACTTCGATCCCCACACTTTTAGCCGCTCAAAAAAACCTATTTCCTTAGGCGTGTTGCCATAAGGATACATTATATCTTTTTTCCTCTCTTTTGTGCCTTCTTGGGGCTCAGTATGTTTAAGGTTGGTCAAATCTGTTTCAATATAGTTACGCTCTGGAGTGTAAGTAAAAGTGGGTTGCGCGTTATGACGACTCTCTTTATAGCGGATTGTTTTTTCAGAATCTTTTTCATAATTAGTATGTCCACCCGCGCCATAGAGGATCAACCCAATGGCTACCGCATAGGTAGGGTTTTTAAGTTCCTCAAATAGGCCACTAATTTCTATAGGTTTTGCAATGCGCACGGGTATATTTCCAAAGATAGCCCCGGCGACATTTTGGATTCCTTGCATGTGGGTCATTCCTCCAGTGAGTACTACACCTCGCCCCAAGCTATCCTTAAGCTTGCTACTAATGAGTGCATTATTGAGCAGATTAAAGACCTCTAAAACGCGGGTGTTGATGATCTCGTGTACAAATCTTAGCGGAAAGCGGTTTTTTTTGTTCTCTACCCCAACAGCCGGAACCTCGATCTCTTGATCACTCTCTTCGGCGAGCAAATTCCCATACTCGCGTTTGACAAATTCAGCCGCGCCTAGCGGGGTGTGTAAGCCAATGGCTAGATCGTCTCGAATATGCTCAGAGCCCACAGGCACATAGCCATTAAAGCGCATGGAATTGCCCTCATAAACCATGATGTTACAAGTGCTTCCTCCAATATCAATACATGCCACACCTAAAGTCTTTTCATCCTCGCTCAAGACGGCGATAGAAGCTGCATAGGCACTTAGAACAATGTTTTCAATTTTTACTCCAGCAATTTGGATCACACGGCGCAGATTTTCCAAACTGCTATGTTGCACGGTAACAATATGGGTAAAGACCTCCAAGCGCGATCCGCTCATTCCCATCGGGTCTTCAATGCTGTCTTGGTTATCTAGCTTGAACTGGTAGGGCAAGATATGAATCACCTCATGCCCAGCCGGGATTGAGGCGTTGTGCAAGGCCGTGTCTAGCCCGCGATTGATCTCTTTGAGTGTGATTTCATTATTGGGCACATTGATGATTCCTGAGCTATTCACACTCTGGGTATAAGCCCCTGAAATGGAAACGATCGCCTTTTCTACGAAATCAAGTCCTGCCATGCGTTTGGCATCCTCAATGGCTTTTTTAACAATCTCGCCTGCTTGAGAGATATTGCTCACACTCCCTTTGCGCACCCCCTCGGATTTTTGAGTGCTTGCCCCAATAATTTGAGGTATCCCCTCCTTGAGCTCGGCGATGATGGCGCAAATCTTGCTAGATCCAATATCCACGCCAAGTATGATCGGATTCACAACCTACTCCTGCAAGCTCTTCGCATAGATAGTGATGGGATATTTGTCTTTAAGCATGGCCACAAGCACATGATCGAAGTCTTGGGCCTTGAGATTGACTGCCATCTCTGTCAAATAGGATTCATTCCCTAGTTTGTGTTGAAAATCTTGTTGAGAAACTCTATAAAGGATCGCCTTATTTTTGAAGATTACAAAGCCTTCTTTAGTTGGGTGTTTAAAAATATGATCTACCAAAGATCGCGAATCATTCACATCAAGCCCTTGAATAGTCCCATAAAATTCTGGAGATAAAGTACCAATATCGCTACCTTGAAAACTTTTTACTTGCTTTTGGGCTTCTTGTTTGAGCCATTTTTGCTGGGCTTCTGCTCGCAGAGTTGCCATAACCTCATCTTTAGCTTCTTGAAAAGTTTTAAGAATGCCACTAGATTTTCCCACAAGTTTGGCCACCAAATAACCATCTTTATACTCTAAGGGCTTAAGCACTTCGCCCGGTTTCATCGCCGTAATTTTGGTATTAATGTCAACTCCGTAAGGCAAATCTGTAAAACTCTCTTTTTTGGGATTGAGATTGCCTTTTTTAAGGGCTAGGTACTGCTTTAGGGCCTCTTCTTTAGCTTGCGCTTGGCTGTAGTCATGGATAATGCGATCTTTTGCCTGATCAAAGGTCTCTAGCTTTCCTTGAGCGTCTGTATAGTTACTTTTGCGATCTTGGTAATACTTGCGCAACGCGCTCTGATCTAGGGCCGCTGTGCTAGGTTTGATCCATAGGGTCTGTAGAGTGTAACGCGTGGGCTTTTTATAAGTGTTCTTGTGTTTATCATAATAAACCTTCAGAGCGTTCTCTTCAAGTTGAATGGGAGCATCGCTAGCCTCTAAAACCTTAATACTGATACGATCCTGAATTTTGAATGGGTATGTAAATGCCTCTTTTTCCAAAGGAGTGGTTGCATTAGGAAAAAGTCTAGAAACCTTTTGCAAAATCAAGGCGTTTTTGACATTTTCTTCAAAGAGGGCGGGGCGGTAATGATTGTCTTGGAGCACCTTTTTATAGAGATTCACATCAAAATGTCCATCTTTTCGAAAAAGCGGACTTTTCTGTATCTCATTGGCAATTTCAGTATCGCTCACACCCAAACCCAAATCTAGGGCCAAATTTTTAAGATAAGCCTGATCGATGAGCATGCGCAACGCGCTCTTTTCAAACCCCATAGCCGCAAGTTGTTTCTCATCCAAGTCTTTAAAATTAGGAATAGACTGGCTATAAGCATCTACAAGCCTCTTGCGCTCCATCTCCAACTCTTCACTGGTAATCAAGATTCTGCCAACCTTAGCCACACTTCCAGAATTCATCGAGAAGCTATACTGCCCCCAGCCGATCATCCCTGCTGCAATAAAGGCAATAGTACTGATCCAAATGGTGAAAACTAGGTATTTTTTATGCTTTTGCATCCAAGCAATCACGAGAGCCCCACATTTTCAAGACTGATTAATTTTAGAACCGCATTTTAATCAAAGCTGACTAAAATTTGCTTTAAAAATGACGATTTAGGAGGTTTTTATGCAAAAAAACACGGCTTGGCATGCACGCAGTTTGCGCCATATTTGGCATCCCTGTAGCCAAATGCACGATTATCAAGAGCTCCCTTTGCTTCCTATTGCACGCGCAGATGGGATCTATCTTTACGATTTTGAAGGTCATGCTTACCTTGATGCTATTAGTAGTTGGTGGGTAAATCTCTTTGGACATAACCATCCCTACATCAATCAAAAACTTAAGGATCAGATAGACGCGCTAGAACATGTGCTTTTAGCAGGTTGCACTCACCCTCAAGTTGTGCGTCTTTCAGAAAGACTTTGCGCCTTGAGTGGCTTTGAAAAGTGCTTTTATGCAGATAATGGCTCTTCATGCATTGAAGTTGCCATGAAGATGAGCTACCACGCCCATCTTATACAAGGCCAACACAGACCAAAAATTCTCTCTTTGACGAATGCCTATCATGGCGAGACCTTAGGTGCTCTCTCTATTAGCGATCTAGGTCTGTACAAGGAAACTTATCAAGCTTTATTTTTAGAACATCTGCACACACCCGTTCCCAAAGACAATAGCGATATCCCAAATGCCATCGCCAAACTAAAGGCAATCTTAAAACAGCATGCCCCAAAGATCAGTGCCTTTGTGTTAGAGCCGTTGATTCAATGTGCCGGAGGAATGCATTTTTATAGCCCCGAATATATAAAACAGGCCGTGCATTTATGCCAAGAACACGGAATTCATATTATTTTAGATGAAATTGCAGTTGGGTTTGGACGCACCGGGAGCATGTTTGCTTTTGAACAATGCGGTATTAGGGGCGATTTTCTTTGCCTTTCTAAGGGGATTAGTGGGGGGTATTTGCCCTTAGCTGTGGTGCTCACTAACAACGCTATCTATGATCAATTCTACGCTCCCTACGATCAAAATAAAAACTTTTTACACTCCCATAGTTACACAGGTAACGCTTTAGCCTGCGCTTGTGCTAACGCCACCTTAGACCTCTTTGAGCAAGAAGACACTATTAAACGCAACCACGCTCTTAGTCTAAAAATTTATCAGGCTTTGCAGGACAATTTAGAAGATTTACCATATATTATTAATTTGCGGGCTAGGGGGATGATTTTTGCTTTTGAGCTGAATGGATATTCTGGAAATAAGCGCGTTAGTTTGGCTATCTTTGAAAAAGCCTTACAAAAAGGCTTGCTTTTAAGACCTCTGAATAATACTATTTATTTTATGCCTGCTTACATCATCAACGATTCGCAAATTACCTACAGCGTGCGCATGCTTAAGGAAATCATTTTAGAATTGACGCAAACTTAAGTCTTTCTACTATAGAATGATAGCCCTTGATGATGAAGGGAGCGTATGCAAAAAGAATCTAAAAATAAACGGGTTTTGGTCAAATTTTCTGGTGAGGCTTTAGCAGGAGAGAGTCATTTTGGGATTGATATTCAAATTTTAAGTTATATTGCCAAAGAGATTAAGACTCTAGTTACAAATGGCATTGAAGTTGGAATTGTTATTGGTGGAGGGAATATTATTAGAGGTGTGAGTGCGGCTAAAGGAGGGGTTATTCGGCGCACCAGCGGGGATTACATGGGCATGTTGGCCACCGTGATCAACGCTGTCGCGATGCAAGAGGCACTAGAGCATTTGGGCTTGGAAGTGCGGGTACAAAGTGCCATTGAAATCAAAGAAATCTGTGAAACCTATATTTATCGTAAAGCCATCCGCCACTTAGAAAAAGGGCGCATTGTGATTTTTGGGGCGGGCACTGGCAACCCCTTTTTCACCACTGACACGGCCGCCACTTTGCGCGCTATTGAAATTGGGGCAGATGTGATTGTCAAAGCTACTAAAGTAGATGGGATTTATGACAAAGACCCCAATAAGTTTGAAGACGCGCGAAAAATTGATACGATAAGTTATAACGATGCCCTCATTGGGAATATTGAAGTGATGGATGACACCGCTATTTCGCTTGCCAAAGACAACAAGCTCCCTATCGTGGTATGTAATATGTTTAAAAAAGACAATCTTTTACAAGTGGTCAAGCATAACCAAGGCGTGTTTTCTGTGGTAAAATAGAGGATTAAACTTAAAAAGGATGTAATTGAGAACCGAAGAAATTGTCGCCAAAGCGTTGGCCAAAGTAGATAATGATCGCTATGTACTTTCCAATCTGATTTTTACACGGGTTAAGCAACTTGGTGCTGGGGCTAAACCTTTGTTGTCTAAAATAGACATCAAACAATATAAGCCTACAGACATTGCGCTCTTAGAGATCGCTGAAGGAAAAATCAATCTTGAATGCATTGAGACAAGATACTAAGCGTGGCTATGGGGATTTGCTTGAAATCTTAAACGCAATTAGGGAGGTTTGTAGTCCACAAGAAGCCACGCGAATCCTAGAAAATGTTGCCACTCTCACGCCTAAAATTACTCAAGCCTTAGGTGTTGCGCATCACTTTCACCAAGGACAAAAGCGTAAGGGGGGAGGCCCCTATGTAACCCATCCTATTTGTGTGGCTGCTATTGTGGGCTTTTGCGAAGGGGATGAGGCCATGATTTGTGCCGCCCTCTTGCATGATGTTGTGGAGGATACGGAATGTAGCATTGAAGAGGTAGCGCGCGAATTTGGCAACGATGTGGCTAATTTGGTGGACGCGCTCACCAAGATTACAGAAATCCGCAAGGAAGAACTTCCTGTTGATGTCCAAGATACACGCCTGCTCGCCTCAGCACTGACTTTTAGAAAAATTTTAGTGGGTGCAATCGATGACCCTCGTGCCCTGATTGTCAAAATTAGCGATCGCCTGCACAATATTCTAACCCTCGATGCTCTGCCTAGAGACAAACAAATCCGCATTTCTAAAGAAACCCTTGCCGTCTATGCTCCTATTGCTAGCCGTTTGGGCATGGCTTCTATCAAAAACGAATTAGAGGACAAAAGTTTTTATTACATCTATCCCCAAGAGTATCAAAGGATTCAAACCTACTTAGATCAAAGCCGTCAGACTCTCACACTTAAACTTAACCGCTTTGCAGGCAAGCTAGAAAAGCTTTTTATAGAAAATGGTTTTTCAGGAGGAAATTTTAAACTCACTACACGCATCAAACGCCCTTATTCTATTTATCTCAAAATGCAACGCAAAGGGGCGGTGAGCATGGATGAGATCTTAGATCTAATGGCTGTACGGGTTTTAGTGAAAAACCCCCTAGATTGTTACCGCATTTTAGGTATTGTGCATTGGAATTTTAAGCCAATCATCTCGCGTTTTAAAGACTATATCGCCCTACCTAAAGAAAATGGGTATAAAACCATCCATACGACAATTTTTGATCGCTCCTCTATTTATGAAGTCCAAGTGCGCACCTTTGAAATGCACGAAGCAGCCGAATATGGCAATTCGGCACATTGGAAGTATAAGGCTGGAGGCATAGAATCTGATAGTCTTAAGTGGCTGCATAATTTCAAATACCATGGACATGATTCTAAATCTAATCCCAAAGAATTTTACGATCTCGTCAAAAACGATCTCTACCGAGAAGATATTACGATCTTTTCCCCTGAGGGTGATATTTACACTCTCCCGGCTGGTGCCATTGCCCTAGATTTTGCTTACATGATTCATAGTGAATTGGGTGACAAGGCCAAAGAAGCTTTAATCAATAACCAAAAAGCACAGCTTAACCAAGAACTCAAAAGCGGGGATGTGGTCAAGATTATCAAAGGTGAACAACCCATGTTGCGTTATGCTTGGCTAGACCAACTCAAAACCTCGCGTGCTAAAAATCATCTCAAACTCCAGCGTAAAAACCAACTCAAAGAGATTGATGTTAAGAGCACGATCAATATCCTTACTTGCTTTTTTGAAGCCTCGATTTTTGCCCAAGACATCGCTCCCAAAGATCATGTTCTATTTGATCAGAAGCTTGCTGAATGGGGGGTAGAAATCTCTTTGAGTGAAGCGAGCAAGAATTTAGAAAGTCTAAAAAAACTTATTGAGGAAATCCGTGAGAAGGTTAAGGAGATGCCTAGAGCTTTGAAAAAGAAGCCCGCCTATAGAGAATTTGGTTTCCTAATGAAGAATCTAATGCAGTTTCGCCTCACAACTAGAATGATGAATCTTTCAGATTCTCATATTGGGTTGAGCAAATCCTATTTAGATAATTTCATTATCCACACTAACCCCTATTTACAAATCAAGCAAGTCTTGTTTAGTGATTGTTGTCGCCCCAAATATGGAGATGAAATTGTGGCCATCTTGCCAAACTACAAGGATCAAAAAATTGTCGTGCATACCAAACTTTGTAAAGAAGCAGGGGTAGAAATTGATCTAGGTTTGCCTATGGTTCCCATCAGGTGGAGTAAGAGACGCAAAGAAGTTTATAAAGGTCTTTTCTACTTGGGAGACAAACATGGTGCACTCTTACGCATTTTAGAGGTGTTGCATAAGAATCATTGTAGTGTGGTGGGTGTGAATTATTCAGGCTATGGAGATACTTTTTCCTCGCATTGTGAAATCATTTTGGAATGCAATGCTAGAGATGCCAGCGCACTTAAGGAACTACTCACCCGAGTATTTAAGGAAAAACTTGTGAATTTTTCCAACCTCAAAGATGCCTATCAAGCCTAAAGGACACGCATGCAAGTAGAGCAAGCCATGAGCGCAATTTGTAAGGGAATGGGGGAATGTATCGGCTTGGAGTTTCTCCAAAGTCGCGTAGCGCATTTTTACCAAACAGGGCAACGCTTCATTGTGAAAGCGGGTTTTGACCCCACTGCCCCCGATCTGCACTTAGGCCATGCCGTGCTCTTAGAAAAGCTGGCTACTTTGCAAAAACATGGTGCTTTAGTGAAATTCCTCATTGGAGATTTCACCGCGCGTATTGGCGATCCTAGTGGCAAGAGTCAGACACGCAAGCCTCTAAGTGAGGCAGAGGTGCAAGAGAACGCGCGAACCTACGCCAAACAGGTTTTTAAAGCCCTTAATCCCACTCTTACAGAAGTGTGCTTTAACTCTACATGGTTGGATACTTTAGGGACTTCGGGCATGTTGGCCCTTGCGTCTAAATTTTCCGTAGCGCGCATGCTTGAACGCGATGACTTTGAAAAACGCTACTGCAACCACCAACCCATCAGTATTGTAGAGTTTCTCTACCCTCTTTTACAGGGCTATGACTCCGTAGTGTTGGAATGTGATTTGGAACTAGGGGGTAATGATCAAAAATTTAATCTCATGATGGGGCGTTTTTTACAGCGCGCCTACGGACTCAAAAAAGAACAGAGCGTACTTACCATGCCCTTGCTAGAGGGTTTGGATGGGGTACATAAAATGAGCAAGAGTTTAGGTAATTATATTGGAATCACAGAAGAGCCAGCCAGTATGTATGCTAAAATCTTGAGCATAAGCGATACTTTAATGTGGCGCTATTACGAGCTATTGAGCGCTAAGAGTTCTGATCAAATCGCCCAGCTACAGCAAAGTGTGCAGGAGGGCAGAGCACACCCTAAAGCACTCAAAGAGGAGCTAGCTCTAGAGATCACCACCCGTTGGCATTCTACAAAGCAAGCTCAAGAAGCTAAAGCGGAGTTTGATCAAATCTTTAGCCAAAAACAAGCCCCCACAGAGATGCCCGAATGGCATTTTGAGAGCGGAATATGGATTGGTAGCGTGCTCAAAGATTGCCAGCTTTGCCCCTCCAGCTCACAGGCGCGCCGCGACATTCTAGGCGGGGGAGTACGCCTCAATCACGAGGTGATCAAGGATGAAAAATACCAATTTAGCAAAGGGTCTTATATCGTGCAAGTGGGAAAAAGAAAATTTGCTTTGGTGCATATCCACTAAAAGGATACTACATGATTTCCACACTCAAACCCCTTAAAATCGGCAAGCACACCCTCAAATACCCCATTTTTCAAGGGGGTATGGGCGTGGGCATTAGTTGGGATGAATTAGCTGGTAGCGCGGCTAAAGAGGGCATTTTAGGCGTGATCTCGGCTGTGGGCACGGGATATTATAAGAACATGCGTTTTGTAGAAAAAATGGTCGCTAAAAAGCCCTTTGAAGCGCTGAATTTTTATTCCAAGCAGGCCCTCCAAGAGATTTTTAAAAATGCGCGCAAGATTTGTGGCAATAACCCCTTAGGCGCGAATATTCTGCACGCTATCAATGAATACGGACGGGTGGTGCGCGATGCCTGTGAAGCGGGTGCAAATGTGATTATCACGGGCGCAGGCCTGCCCACCAACATGCCCGAGTTTACCAAAGATTTTCCTAATGTCGCCCTTGTACCCATTATCTCCTCAGTCAAAGCCTTGCATATCATCTGCAAACGCTGGAGCGCGCGTTATAAACGCGTCCCCGATGCAATCATTGTAGAGGGACCCTTAAGCGGAGGGCATCAAGGCTTTAAATACGAGGATTGTTTCAAAGAAGAGTTTCAGCTAGAAAACTTGGTCCCGGGTATTGTAGAAGCCTCCAAAGAGTGGGGCAATATCCCCATTATTGCTGCTGGGGGTATTTGGGATCGCAAAGACATTGATACCATGTTAGCTTTAGGGGCTAGCGGGGTGCAAATGGCGACTCGCTTTTTAGGCACAAAAGAATGCGATGCGAAAGTTTATGCGGAAATTTTACCTTCTTTACAAAAAGAGGATATTTTGCTCATTAAATCTCCCGTGGGTTATCCTGCGCGCGCGATCAACACGGGAGTACTCCAGCGCATTAAAGAGGGCAACGCGCCCAAGATCGCCTGCGTGAGCAACTGCGTTGCGCCCTGCCATCGGGGCGAAGAGGCTAAAAAGGTGGGTTATTGTATCGCCGATGGCTTGGGGCGCAGTTATTTGGGCAATAGAGAGGAAGGGCTTTATTTTACGGGTGCAAATGGGTATCGCATTGAACGCATTTTGAGCGTACATGAACTGGTGCAAGAACTCATCAGGGGTTGAATGAGTGCGTTTTATACTTTGTTTGCTCATCGGGATTTATGCCCATGCCCTGAGTATCACGCAGGTTGTGCCCTTTGGCAGTAGTAGCGTGCGCATCAGTTTTGATCACAATCTTGGTAAACACCATGTTAAGCAGACTCGTTTAGGAAAATTTGAAAGTGTCTTAGACATTAAGGCGCATTTTAAATTCCCTACAAAGTACTACCACTTTGATAACCAAACTTCTATTAGCGTGGCTCAGGGAAAAGTGGGAAGCACTAAGGTGATTTTGCTTTACCCAGAGGGTGCTTATCAAATCAGACGCGCAGACAATCACCTCTACATTATCATCACCACGCCTCATGCAACATCACCTGCTCCTACCCCTTCGTCCCCTCTACAACCCAGCCTATCCAAACACTTCAAGGTAGTTTTGGATGCCGGACATGGAGGACATGATTGCGGGGCTAGAGGGGTGAATGGCGTATGTGAGAAATGGATTGTGCTGGCTGTGGCTAAGTTTCTAAAACAGGAGCTTCTTAAAAGGGGGTATATTGTTTTTATGACTCGCAGTAATGACACTTACATCAGCCTCAAGGATCGCACTGACTTTGCTAATAACAAGAGTGCCGACCTTTTTATTTCCATCCATGCCAACTCAATCCCTCATCATTCTCCCACCAACCCCCAAGGGGTAGAAACCTATTTCCTCTCCACTGCCCGATCTGAGCGCGCGCGCAAAGTGGCAGAACAGGAAAACCAAGACGATGTTAAAGTGATGGACTACTTTTCCAAACTCTCTTTTTTAAATTCGCTCAATTCCCAAAGACTTATCACTTCTAATAAACTGGCGATCGATATTCAATTTGGTATTTTAAGCCAATTACGCCACACCTATAAGCATGTGATAGATGGGGGGGTTAGAGAGGGGCCTTTTTGGGTGCTAGCTGGAGCACTCATGCCCTCTGTACTCATTGAAATTGGCTATAATTCCAACCCTTTTGAAGCAAAGCGGATTCAAAATAAGCGTTACCAACAAGGCCTAGCTAAGGGAATTGCAAATGGCGTTGATAGTTTCGTGAGTAAAAACTTTTAATGCATTCTAAAAAAGCCACTCCTTACAAAGTTTTTGCCGCTTCTATCTTTTTTATACTGGTCGTGTGCAACTCCTTAGCACTTCTTTTCTCTAGTTTCAGCCACAATTTTTCTCAGCTTTCCAACATTCTCAATGCGCATTTCTACCCCTCTTGGCTTCATTTCATTTATCTTTGTGGACTTCTAGGGTCGCTCTTTTATTTTCTGCGCGCAACTCGTTACAATGTCTTTCTCCCTAAAGTGGGTGCGCTTGGCGTGAGCGTGTTTTGTACCTATTGCCTTTTCTTCCCCCCTTCTCTTCGGTTTGAAGTTTTCTATGTCTTCCCCCTAGCCTCTTTAGCAGGCCTGCATATAGGTTACAAAAAAATCCCTATTTTGTTCACTTTTGCCCCTTCAATTAGTACTTGCATTCTTTGGGTTTATGCCTGTGGGTTACAAAGTGCTCTTCCACATTGGCAATTTTCAACACTATTTGATTTTTCTTTATTTCTTGTTGTATTGGCTGGATTGGTAAGCTTGGTTTCAAGACATAAGGAATATTTAGGGGTTTATGAATACGCAAATTTGTTGGTACTCTGTGCAGGGTTAGTGGTTTGTCTTCTTTGCCCTAAAGCATTAGAAGGGCAAGAAAATGCTAGGGCGTTTTTTTTCTGGTTAGGAATGCTTTCTTGGGTGGGGGAGTGGATGCATGAGAGTTTGCGTTTGAAGACTTAGAGGAGAGTAAGCTAGCTTGAAAATTTTTATTTGCAATCAAAAAGTCGTAAAATGGGTAAGTACATTTCATTTGATAAAGGTATTCAAACTTTGAAAAAAGCGCACAAAGAGCGACTATTTTTGCTAGAGGATGATGTGCCTTTACATGCCGTGATCGTTGATTTTTTAACACGGGTAGGCTTTGAGGTACAGGGGGCTTATGAGAGCACTCAAGCCCTCTCAATTCTCTCTTGTGAATCTTTTAATCTGCTTCTTTTAGATGTGCAAGTTCCTGGCATAAATAGCTTTGAAACGCTTCAAGCACTCCGCCAGTCTCATATTACCACTCCTACTATCTTCATCAGTGTTTTAAGCGATATGGCTTCTTTAAAGAAAGCTTTTGACTTAGGAGCGAGCGATTATCTTAAAAAACCTTTCGACTTAGAAGAGTTGCAAATTAGGATTGAACGGCTTTTAATCGCGCAAAAAATTCAAATTGGCGCGCATGGTTTTTATGAAAGTGGGGTATTAAATGTGTGCGGTCAAAGCTTTTTTTTAACCTCTAAGGAAAAACAACTTTTAGAATTTTTTTTGCGCAATCAAAATAGAATTCTTTCTAGCGATCAGATCATTGCTAATGTGTGGAATTATGAAAGTGGCGTAGACGATTCGACTTTGCGTACTTATATTAAGAATTTGCGCAAACTTCTTGGTAAAGAAATTATTCAAAATGTCAAGGGTTTGGGGTATTGTTTTAAAAATTGATGCGCTTAGGTACTTATGAAAAACAATCTTTACGCCGTTTTTTGACCCTTTACTTGGGCTCATTTTTTGCGCTTATGGTCGCTATTGCGCTTCTTTTTTTTATCCATGAGAAAAATGCGTTACTAGAGAATATCCAACTGCAAATGCAATTACAAGTCAACCATCTTGCTCAAGACATCGTTTTAGAACACATGGAGGACACACCCAACCCTTTCAAACGCCTTGCACATAAATATGTGAATTTAGCCTTTGTGCTCTTAGATACGCACAATAGAATTCTTTATCGCCATAATTTGTTGGGGGGGACAAGTTTTGTTTTTTTTGGCCATCCTAAGAACTTGCCCTTGTTTTTACAAAAGGATGAAGATTTTTATCTTGTAGATAACAAAGCATTTGGACATCTAGGCGTGGCCACCATCATTTTGCAACGGCCAAAACCCGCAAATCTTTTTACGGCATTATACCGATCTATCTTGTTAGTATTGTTGGGGGTTTTTGTTTGTGTGGGATTGATGGCATATTTTTTAACTAAACTTTTTTTGAAGCCTATTAATGATGAAATAAAGCGACTCGATCGTTTTAGTAAAGATATAGCCCACGAACTCAACACACCCATAGCCACTCTGTTGATAAGTGCTAAAGAATTGGCGCGCCACAATCCCAAAGCCTTGGGAATCTTAGTGAGCACAAGGCGCATTTTTTATTTGCATAACCAACTATCTTACCTTTTTATGCAAGATTTGCGCCATGAACAACCCGGATTGATAGATTTACAAAATCTTGTTGCCCAGCAAATAAGTGCTTTTTGTGATATGGCTAATTTTTATCAAATTCAACTGACTCAACATCTCCAACCTACCATATTTAAAGCTTTAGAAGAGGATATGATCACGCTAGTCAGCAATCTTTTAATGAATGCCATTAAATACACACCGCCTAAGGGTTATGTACATGTCAGTTTAGATGGCGCACTGAGTGTGAGCAATACAGGACCCCTATTAAACTCGGCATTGATCGCCCATCTGAGCGCGCGCTATGTGCGTGGCACACAGACACAAAAAGGCTATGGAATTGGCTTAGACTTAGTTAAAAATATTTGTGTGCGCTATGGTCTTGAACTAGAAATCAACACTCAAGAAAAATGCAATGTCTTTAAGATTAATTTTAGCCAGCTTCAGGGCGCGTGAAGCTAAAATAAAGATTTTCTAGGCTAGAATGGCGGTTTTGGAAAGAAATTTAGCAAAAGGATGAGTGTGCCCACTATCAACCAGTTGATCAGAAAAGAAAGGAAGAAGATCCTCAAGAAAACCAAATCTCCGGCTTTGGTGGAATGCCCTCAAAGAAGAGGGGTTTGCACGAGGGTTTATACCACCACCCCTAAAAAACCTAACTCTGCGCTAAGAAAAGTTGCTAAAGTGCGCTTGACAAGTAAATTTGAGGTCATTAGTTATATCCCTGGTGAGGGGCATAACTTGCAAGAGCACTCTATCGTGCTCGTGCGTGGAGGTAGGGTAAAAGATCTGCCCGGGGTGAAATACCACATCGTGCGCGGTGCGTTGGACACTGCTGGGGTAAATAAGCGCTCGGTTTCTCGCAGTAAGTACGGAGCTAAAAAAGCCAAAGCCGGGGCTGAAAAGAAAAAATAAAGGGAAGAGATGAGAAGAAAAAAAGCACCCGTTCGGGAGGTTTTAGGCGACCCTGTCTATAACAGCAAGGTAATCACTAAGTTTATTAACAAGATGATGTATGATGGCAAGCGAAGCGTAGCAGAAAAGATTATCTACGCTGCTCTTAATAAAATCGAGGAGAAAAGCGGAGAAAAGGGTATTGAGGTTTTTGAAAAAGCCTTAGAAAATGTAAAACCTTTGCTAGAGGTGCGATCTAGGCGTGTAGGTGGAGCAACTTACCAAGTGCCTGTAGAGGTGCGCCCAGCCCGCCAGCAGTCTCTCTCTATTCGCTGGATATTAGAAGCCACTCGCAAACGCAATGAACGCATGATGATTGACAAATTAGCCAATGAGCTGTTAGATGCGGCTAGCGATAAGGGAGCGGCTTTTAGGAAGAAAGAAGAAATTCATAAAATGGCAGAGGCCAATAAAGCCTTTGCCCACTATCGTTGGTAGGAGAACGATATGGCACGCAAAACTCCTTTAGAAAAAATTAGAAATATCGGGATTGCCGCCCATATTGATGCAGGCAAAACCACTACCTCTGAGCGCATTTTATTTTACACTGGGGTCAGCCATAAGATCGGTGAGGTACACGATGGTGCGGCCACAATGGACTGGATGGAACAAGAAAAAGAAAGAGGAATCACCATCACTTCAGCCGCTACCACCTGCTTTTGGCAGGATCACCAAATCAATTTGATCGACACTCCCGGGCATGTGGATTTCACTATTGAAGTAGAGCGCTCCATGCGTGTGCTCGATGGTGCGGTGGCGGTGTTTTGTTCAGTAGGGGGGGTACAACCCCAAAGTGAGACCGTGTGGCGGCAAGCGAATAAATATGGCGTGCCTCGTATCGTGTTTGTCAACAAGATGGATCGCATTGGGGCAAATTTTTACAATGTAGAAAATCAGATTAAAGAACGCCTAAAAGCTAACCCCATACCTATCAATATTCCCATTGGCGCGGAAGACACTTTTCAAGGCGTGATTGATTTGGTTGCCATGAAAGCTATCGTGTGGAATAACGAAGCAATGGGAGCTAAATACGATGTGCAAGATATCCCCTCAGACTTACAGGCCAAGGCTCAAGAATACCGCGACAAACTCTTAGAAGCAGTAGCTGAACAGGATGAAGCTCTGATGGAAAAATATTTGGGTGGGGAACCTTTAAGCGTAGAAGAGATTAAGCATGGGATTAAGGTCGGATGCTTGAACATGGCTCTTATTCCTATGCTCTGTGGTTCTTCTTTTAAAAACAAAGGCGTGCAAACCCTGCTAGATGCCGTCATTGACTATTTGCCTGCCCCTACAGAAGTGGCAGACATCAAGGGCGTAGATCCCAAAAACGAAGAAGAGCTCAAGGTACAATCTAGTGATGATGGTGATTTTGCCGGATTGGCTTTCAAAATCATGACCGACCCTTTTGTTGGACAACTCACTTTTGTGCGAGTGTATCGTGGAAAGCTCGAATCGGGGAGCTATATCTATAACTCCACTAAGGATAAAAAAGAGCGAGTAGGTCGTTTACTCAAAATGCACTCTAATAAACGCGAGGATATTAAGGAAGTCTACGCAGGCGAAATTTGCGCCTTTGTGGGACTCAAAGATACCTTAACGGGGGATACGCTCTGTCATGAAAAAAGCCCTGTGGTGTTGGAGCGCATGGAATTTCCAGAACCTGTGATTCACATCGCTGTTGAGCCCAAAACTAAGGCTGATCAAGAGAAAATGGGCGTGGCTTTGGGCAAGCTCGCCGAAGAAGACCCCAGCTTTAGAGTGATGACCCAAGAGGAAACCGGGCAGACTTTGATTGGGGGCATGGGCGAATTGCACTTAGAAATCATTGTAGATCGCCTCAAAAGAGAGTTCAAAGTCGAGGCAGAAGTGGGACAGCCTCAGGTGGCTTTCAGAGAAACCATTAGAAGCGAGGTGCAAAAAGAACACAAATACGCCAAACAATCTGGTGGGCGCGGGCAGTATGGACATGTCTTTATCAAGCTTGAGCCTAAAGAACCGGGCACTGGCTATGAATTTGTCAACCAAATTAGCGGAGGTGTGATCCCCAAAGAATATATTCCTGCAGTAGATAAGGGTATCCAAGAAGCAATGCAAAGCGGGGTATTGGCAGGTTATCCTGTGGTGGATTTTAAAGTTACTCTATATGATGGAAGTTACCACGAAGTGGACTCGTCAGAAATGGCCTTTAAAATTGCGGGTTCTATGGCCTTTAAGGAAGCCTGCAGGGCGGCTAACCCCGTGCTTTTAGAGCCGATGATGAAAGTTGAAGTCGAAGTGCCTGAAGAGTATATGGGTGATGTGATTGGGGATTTAAATCGCCGCAGAGGGCAAATTAATGCGATGGAAGATCGTCTAGGACTTAAGATCGTGAATGCCTTTGTGCCTCTAGTAGAAATGTTTGGTTACTCTACCGATCTGCGTTCAGCTACACAAGGGCGCGGGACTTATTCGATGGAATTTGACCACTATGGCGAAGTCCCTGCCAATATCGCTAAGGAAATTGTAGAAAAACGCAAGGGCTAGCAATGGTCTAGTCGCGCTTGTATGCGATCGCGTGCAGAATAGCGATCCGCTCAAGCTAACAAAACTAAGGAATACTTTATGCATTTTGGAGTAACGAGCAAAGAGAATCAAAGAGAATCAAAGAGAATCAAAGAGAATCAAAGAGAATCAAAGAGAATCAAAGAGAATCAAAGAGAATCAAAGAGAATCAAAGAGAATCAAAGAGAATCAAAGAGAATCAAAGAGAATCAAATTTAGCTCGCCCTGCGTCTTTCATGTGAGGGGGTTTTAATGCAAGCTACTCATCTCTTAGAGTGCATTGCACTTAAAAATCCCGTGCATGCTAAATATCTAGCTAAACTTAAGTTTGACTCTGAAGATATGCAAGAATTTAATGCCTTGTTAAGTTGCTATGCCCAAGAGGGTGTGAGTGAAGAGGATTTATGCGCTTCTTACTTGCTTTTACTAGAAGATGCATTAAAACAAACCCGTTATTTTCTGAAATATGGCACTTACCGCTACAGCCACCTAAAAGATGTAAAGGCACATGTCTATGATAATCCCCAATACATGCAAAAATATGTGCGAGGGATAGCGATCTCGAGCTATCTATGGCAACAACATATTGGAATTAGAAAGCATTTCAGTGCTTATATCGATCAAATATATGGGGGGGGGGGGGGGACTTACTTAGAAATTGGTCCCGGTCATGGTAGCCACTTTTTAAAAGCTCTTAAAAGCGGAAAGTTTGCTAAACTCACTGGAATCGATCTTTCCCCCACAAGCCTAGATTTAAGCCAAAGAATGGTCGCTTCTCAAGCTCCAGATTTGGTTAATCGTTGTGCATTTGTACATGCTGATTTTCTCAGCACAAATTTTAATCAAAAGGCCGATCTTATTGTAATGGGTGAGGTGCTCGAACATGTAGAAACTCCTCTGCTCTTCTTGGAACGCGCCAAAGATCTTTTAAACCCCCACGGGGAAGTATATGCAACCATCCCCATCAATGCACCCATGATCGATCATATCTATCTTTTTAAACATCCTCAAGAAGTTTTTGAACTGATTGCACAGGCAGGGCTACATGTGAAGGAGCATACCTATTTTATGGCCAATGATTACAGCTTAGAGAAAGCCCTACGATTCAAGAACGCTATTTTAATGGTGCTTGTGTTGAGAGCTTAGGCTAAATTCAAGCGCATGATGTTAAAATGCATCTATGCGTATTGACAAATTTTTAAATGCCACTAATATCACTAAGAGACGCGCGATCGCGCTGGACATGCTCAAGGAGGGCGTGGTTTCCTTAAATGGAACACCGGTTAAGCCTAGCAAAGAGGTTAAGATAGGGGATGTGATCGCGCTCACCTATTTAGATCATGTTAAATCTTATCGCGTGCTGGCTATCCCCACACTTAAAACCATTCCTAAAGCCCAAAGCCATTTGTTCGTGCAAGAACTAGAATAATCTCCCCTTGAAAGGTTTGTTATGCAAGATTATAAAGATAGTCTCATTCTCCCCCAAACTTCTTTTCCCATGAAAGCCAATGCCATTGCCAACGCCCCTAAGCTTTATGCGCGTTGGCGTGAACAAGGTGTTTATGATCATATGCTCCAAGCGCGCGCTAATGCACCCCAAAGTTTCATCTTGCATGATGGCCCGCCCTATGCTAACGGGCATTTGCACATTGGGCACGCGCTCAATAAAATCTTAAAAGATGTCATTGTCAAGCACCAATATTTTTTAGGTAAAAAAGTTGAATATGTGCCCGGGTGGGATTGCCATGGCTTGCCCATCGAACAGCAAGTAGAAAAGGACTATAAAGCCTCGCAGCATAAACTCCCTGCAGGAAAACGCCATAATTTAAGCCCGTTAGAATTTCGGGATCGTTGTTATGATCATGCCCAAAAATTCATCGGGGTACAAAGAGAGGAGTTTTTGCGCTTGGGGGTGGTGGGGGATTATGAAAAGCCCTATGAAACCTACAAATACGAGTTTGAGGCGAGCATTTATGAAATGCTCTGCATTGCCGCACAAAAGGGCTTACTCAAACAACGCTTTAAGCCCGTTTATTGGAGCTGGGCGTGCCAGAGCGCGCTGGCTGAAGCCGAAGTAGAGTATAAGGACAAGCAATCTGATTCGATCTTTGTGAGTTTCCCTCTGCAGGAAAAAAGTGTACAAAAGATCATTCAAGAGGCGCATTTTAGCACGCAGGAGAATCCTCAAGAATTTTCCTTAGTGATCTGGACGACCACCCCTTGGACTTTGGCTGCCAATGTAGGCATCGCGCTCAAGCCCAAAACCACTTATGCGATCACCTCTAAGGGGCATATCATCGCGCTAGAATTAGCCCAAAAACTGCTTGAACAGGGTATTTTAGAGGGGGAAATTGTGGGGAGCTGTCAGAGCGAGCTTTTAGAAAAAACCCTAGCGACCAACCCTTTAAACCAACGCGATTCGGTGGTGTTGCTAGGCGAGCATGTCAGCTTAGAAGAGGGGAGTGGGGCTGTGCACACCGCCCCCGGGCATGGTGAGGAAGACTATCATCTATGCCTACAATATGATTTAGAGGTCTTAGTGCCTGTAGATGATTATGGGCGTTACAATGAGGAAATCTTGCATAAAAAACTCTTGCCAGAGGAATTTTTAGGCCAGCATGTGCTCAAAATCCAGCCCAAAATTATCGAACTCTTGGGCGATTCTGTGTTGCACCATAGCACCATCACCCACTCCTACCCGCATTGTTGGCGCACGCATGAGCCCATTTTATACCGCGCCACCACGCAATGGTTTATCATGATGGATGTGCCCTTTTTACAACCTGATGGCAGTTCTAAAACCCTGCGCCAAGTCGCCCTAGAAGCGATTGAGGATGTCGCCTTTTACCCCAAACAAGGGAAAAACCGCCTTAGAGCTATGCTAGAGCAACGCCCGGATTGGTGCGTGAGCAGACAGCGCAACTGGGGCGTGCCTATGGCGTTTTTCTTAAATAAGCAAACCCAAGAGCCCCTACTAGAGGAAGTGCTCTTAAAGCATATCTATCACATCTTTAAAGAAAAGGGCTGTAATGCGTGGTGGGAGCAGAGTGTAGAGGAACTTTTGCCCGCACAGCTCAAACACCTAGCCCCCAATTTGGAGAAAAACACCCATATCTTAGATGTGTGGTTTGATAGCGGGAGCACCTTTAAGGCAGTGTGTGAGGAACGCTTGGGAGTCTATCCTAGCGATTTAGTCCTAGAGGGGAGCGATCAACACCGCGGGTGGTTTCAAAGCTCTCTGCTCTTGAGCTGTATCAAGCACTCCCGCGCGCCCTTTAAAGGCGTGCTAACCCATGGCTTTACTGTGGATGCTAAGGGGCATAAGATGAGCAAATCTAAGGGGAATGTCTTTTCTTTAGATGAGGTGCTCAACACTTATGGGAGTGATATTTTGCGCCTGTGGGTGGTGATGAATGATTATCAAGATAATTTGAGCGTTTCGCATGCCTTCTTTGCCCAAACCGCTGAAGGGTATAAAAAAGTGCGCAACACCCTACGCTTTTTGTTAGCCAACACAGCCGGGCTAGAGAGCTTAACCCCTCTGCAAGATTTAGGGCTAGTGGATCGCTGGATTTTAGCCCTAAGCTCTAAGGTCTTTGCCCAAGTGCAAGAACACTTTAAAGAATACGACTTTGTTAAGGGCTTGCAAAAACTCTTTGCCTTTATTGCCAATGATCTAAGCGGAATTTACATGGATATTTGCAAAGATAGCCTCTATTGCGATGCCAAAAATGACCCCTCTAGACGCGCCATTCAAACAACTATGTTGCACTTGGCCCATCATTTGAGCTTTGCGCTCGCCCCCATTCTCACCTACACCATTGAAGAGGTGTTAGAACATGCTAGTCCTCTCTTTAAAGAGGTGGCTTTAGCAGGGGGTGGGGTCTTTGATCTCAAAATGCCTTTCTTGTTAGAAGGAGCGCAAGCTCAAAGCGTGCTTGATCAATTTGAACGCCCCTTAGAGTTGCGCGCGCGCTTTAGTGAGGCGTTGGATGGGCTTAAAAAAGACAAGAGCGTAAAAACCTCTTTGGAAGTGCAAATCTACTTGAAAGACCCTAAGGATTTGGAGTTTACCCATTACGATCAATGGCTCATGGTGAGCGCGCTCAACGCATGGGAGGGGAGCGCATCAGAGGTGTTATTTGAAAATCAAGATTTTGTTTTAGCGCGCGCCTCTTTAGAGAAATGCCCGCGTTGTTGGCGCTTTTTAGCCCCTAAAGAGGGTCTTTGTGGGCGTTGTAAAGAAGTCTTGCATGCTTGAAAATTTAAGCCATTTGGGGAGCAAAACCAGTTACCCCACCACCTACAGCCCCCATCTGCTAGAAGCCTTTGACAACCCCCACCCGGGGCAGGACATTTTTACCGCCCTAGAGAGTGTAGAATTTACCAGCCTGTGCCCCATCACCGCCCAGCCGGATTTTGCGCGCGTGCGTATCGCCTATATCGCGCATTTGAAAATGGTAGAGAGTAAATCACTCAAGCTCTATCTCTTTAGTTTCCGCAATGAAGGGGTTTTTGGGGAGGATTGCGTGGGCAAGATTTTAAACGATTTAGTCGCCCTCCTAGAGCCCAAATATCTAGAAGTGCAAGCCCATTTTAGCGCGCGCGGAGGAATCACGATCACCCCCTTTGCCAACTACGCCACTCCTGATTATGCGGACTTCAAGCACCAAAGGTTGCTCAAAATTTAAAAGAGTGCTCAAAGAGATATTTAGAATTTGTGGGCGCGCTTTGGGCGCGCTTTTTTGGGTGGTGAGCGTTGCCTTTGCCCAACCTTCTAAAGAGTTGGTCCAAGGTATGCAAGCCGTGCGCGCGCTTACGGTGCGCATGTATGAGGAGGATTTGATCAAGGATTTTACAGGATTTGAGGATTGCAAAGACCCTTATTTTTACAGAGATGCGATGGAGAGGCATGCCGCCTTGTTTTTCTCCTTGAGTTTGGATTTTATGGATAAGATTCCCTTGCTCCAAGCCCTCCAGCCAAAAACTCCCCAAGATAGAGAGTTTTTAAGGGTTTTTAAAGCCTATGAGTCCTTTCAACTCTTTGCGATCCTGCGTAGCTATATTCCCTCCGATTTTGATTGCTCTGATGTCTCACCTCCCCTTGCCTTTGATGCCACCCAAGTAACCCAAGACTTTTTAGAGGTCTTAAATTTGTTGTTTGCTCCCCTGCTCCAAGCCCGCAAGGAAAATTCAAATCTATGGGATACCCTAAAAAGCCAAACGATGGGCGTGGAAAAAGACGATTTAAACGCGCTCACCGGGCGCATTAACGCAACCCTAGAGGACATGCCAGACGAGCAAAAGCATGATCCTAGCATCCAACTCTTTTTGCACACCTTTAAATAGCTAAACTGGTATGAGGGGACACTTGCAGATTATGAAGAAGAGTCCTCTAAGAAGTTTGTTAAAGCATTTTTGGCGTGGATTTAGAGCAACAACCTGCCACGCTTTTAAATGCCTATTATAACTCAAGGCTTAAGGTCCTTTGGCAAGACACACGAGTGCATTTGCCCTAAGGAGTTTTGATGCGTTCTTTAATGTGGATTTGTTTATTGTGCTTTAGTTGGGTTGGCTTGGCGGATGCAAAGCCTTCAAAAAAGTCAGATAAGTCCTTTGAGGCGTGGTATAAATCCTTTTTCCCCCCGCAGGCATGGCAAGATCAGATGCAAGCCTTGAAATTGGAGATGATTGATAAAGATGTTGTCTATACGCGCCTGCTTTTGGATCGCAGTGTAGCTAAGGAAACACGCCAAAAACGCCTCCAAGCTTTTGAAAAGCAAAGGGCGCAAGATTTTTACACCAAAGCTTGGCCTCTGTTGGATATTTTCCCTATTTTTAAAGATCACAAGCTCCCCGCACACATCCATAAGATCTTTAAAAACATCGCTCTGCTCTTGTTTTGGGAGTATTTGGAGGACACCCGCTTAACTAACCTAGACTACGATCCGGACGACTCTGTATATCCCAACCCACTTGACCCCTACTTTTTCCTCAAAAACACCCTCCTTCCCTTTTTCTTCTCCCCTCTGCTTGCCTCTCAACTAGACCCCCTAGCCTATGTCCAAAGTCTGCCCTCTCTTGAGCAAACTTGCGCACAGGGCAAATGCGCCTATGTCAAGGATTTAACAAGCGCGATGGGGGTTTTTCACTGGCTTTATTTTATCGATGCTTATAATGAATTTGCGACTTCTCCTATCTCAAGGGAGGTTTGGGGTCTTGTGCATTCCGTTCCTCTGCGCGATAATCTCAAGAGCGCGTGGTATCTAGTTCAGATCTCTAAAAAGCACAATCCCTTTTTAGAAGAGATTTTAAAGCGCGATCTCAACACCTTCTTAGAAGCGTTTAAAAATTATGCTCTGCTTAGGGGTTTGTTCTACCTACACAACACCCAGTTTTATATCCAAGGGTCATTTCAGGATTACTACCCGAATTTTGCCCAATATCTTGGCGGTCATGGGAATATCAAAGCCTATAAAAGCGCGCGCACACGCATTTTAAATCAACCCCAACTCTGTTTGCTCCCCAAATATCTAAGTAGAAAAGCTAAACAGGCTTGTTTGGTGGTTTTGAAAAGTCCGCCTAAAAGCGTGCTTGACTCTTTGCGCACTCTCTTGAAACAAATGCGTCTTTTGAGTGTGGATGATGTCCCCTGTTTGTATTTAAACCCACAAGGTGGAATCCAACATTTCAAATCCAAAAGCGCGATTTGTAGGGCTTTGAGCGCGCTGAAACTCCATTAAAGTGCCACATAGTCTACTTCTCTGGGGCGTTGGTGTTGGAGCACGAGATTTTTAGACTTGGTAACCCCCTCAGAAGTGCCAATAACCAATAATTTAGCCTCGCTAGCCACAATGGTATCGCCCTCTGGCATGGGAATATAACGCCCATCCTTTTGAATAATTCCAATGACAAAGATTTTAGCAATCTCTCTGAAATGCGCTTCTTTGAGTTTGCGTTGCACGAGCCAACTCTCTTTGGGCACAATCACCTCTTCTAAGTCTAGCAAGGTGTCTTTCTTGTAAATGAAGTTTTCTAGGATATTTTCCATATCCGGGCGAATTGCCATCGCGCTCACCCGTTGCGCCATTAATTTAGTGGGCGAAACCACGCTATCTGCGCCTAATTTTTTGAGTTTTTCCAAATCCTCATCATTATGTGCACTAGCAATGATGTAATAAGGTTTGCGCCCCAATTCTTTTTCTAGCAGACGCACATTAGCGATTAGGGCAATATTAACAGAAAAGGTTTTAGAAAAAGTAACCACGCCTTTAGCACTGCTCAAATTGGTTTTAAGCATGCTCAAATTGGTATGGGGATCGCCTACAATGTAATAAGGGTATTTGTGTTTGATTGCTTGCTCTTCAAATTCCGGATCGTCATCTACCACCACAAAGGGAATCTGAGCGTTTCTAAACTGCTTGGCAAGCTCAATTGTGTATTCGTTATGATAACAGATCACATAGTGCTTTGTGAGGCGTGCAATTTTATAAATCATCTTTTTCTCCCGTATGAGTTTGGCTAAGACTCCCTTATTGATCACCCCAATAAGTACAGCGACCGTGAAAGTCATCAACGCTTCCCCACAAAACATAATAAGGACGCTTAAAAAAATACTCCAAGTACCAAATTTGCTTTCGTTTAATGCCCCAAAACCCGTAGCTGTAAATGTGTAAGATGTCTGGAAAAAAGCCTGCATAAGAGAATAATTTTCCAGAAATAAATAGCCCAAAGTGCCCAAGAGAATAAAAAGCTGAATGAGCACCAAAGGCAAGGCGAAAAGTTTAAAATGAGAGTAAATCTCCGCGTTGATTTGGCGGGTGGCACTCTCCTTAGGGGGAGTTTTTTTGAAGAATGCCTTAAAGTTAAACATTGTCCTTGCGGACTATTGACTCTTGCGCATAGTCCTTAAAGTAGAAGCAGCTACACGGATTTTTTGTTTAGTGCCATCTTCTAGGGTGATGCGAATCGTGCGTAAATTGGGCAACAAACGCCTCTTATTCTTGTTGTTGGCATGACTAACATGATTGCCTACCATAGGGCCTTTTAAGGTAAGATCGCATTTACGCGCCATAGGTTCTCCTTTCAGATAAAAGCGCACATTATAGCTTAATATGCGCTTTTTTGGCTTAAATTAGTGAGTGCTAGACTTAGTGGGCTTGCTAGACTTAGCTTCTGTATCTTTCTCCATAATGCCCTCAGGTTTGGGGGTGTTGTTGGTAATGATGGGTAATTGGGGGTAAGTGATGCTAGGTTTTTTGCCTGTGAGAGCACCAAAGAATATAGCAATTTTTTGCGCATCGCTATCACTGATTTGGATTCCTAGCTGTACTGCACCCATCTCTTTGATCGCATCTTTAACATCCCAATATTGCCCATTGTGGAAATAAGGCATGGTTTCTAAAATATTACGCAAAGTAGGTACCTTGACCATGCCATTCTCATCACCCTTGAAATCCCCCACATTGGCAAACTTATAAGGAGCAGCCACTTGGAAGGGTTGCATCGTGCCTCCCAAATTAATTCCATTATGACAACCCGAACATCCTTTATCTAAAAAGAGGGCCAAACCTTCTTGTTCTTTAGGACTCAATGCCTTGACATTACCGCGTAAAAAGTCATCAAAACGGCTAGGGGTGTTGAGCGTGGCTTCAAACATGGCAATAGTATCTGTGATCAAGTTAAGATCGATCTTGACATTGTTGCCATAAGCGCGCTTAAAGGCTTTGACATAACCGGGCATGGAATTAATCTTAGCTTCTACAACCTTAGGATCGGCATTCATCTCTACTGGGTTGCTAATTGGACCCTTAGCCTGATCATCTAGGTGTGCTGCACGCCCATCCCAAAACTGCACCGCGTTAAACACGGAGTTATACACCGTGGGAGAATTTAAGAAATGTGGGTTAGGCTTCCAACCCTCTCCTACAGCTCGCGATACCATGTCTACACCCGCCATACCTAAATTGTGGCATGTATTACAAGAAATGAGATAAGAAGTAGAGATTCTAGGATCTAAATAGAGCATCTTCCCTAATTCAATTTGAGCCTTAGTGAGCACAGGACCTTTATAAGAGAGACCCAAGTCGCGCACTCTATCTTTGAGATACTTGTCTAAAACCTTGCCTGTTGGCATGGGCATAAGATTAGCATCAAGAGCTTTTTTAATCAATTCCTGCGCAGTCATGGTATGATGGGTTTGTTTGGCATAAAGGGTAGCGCACAAGCTAATAGACACCAAAGATACCTTCAACAAACTTTTTATGGTGATTGACAAGACATATTCCTTATAAAATGGTTTAGATGAGAAAATTATACGCCAAGAATCTTAAAATAGTTCAATGCGTATCAAAATAGCGTTGGATTCTTTGAGGATCATGGGTTTGACTCAAAGCGAGCATCAAGAGCACCCTAGCCTTTTGTGGATTGAGATTATCGCTAGTTACAAAGCCGTATTTAGAATCATTGATCTCTCCGGGGTTGGTAACAAACCCACTTCCCACACGGCTAGATCGCACCACCACCACGCCCTTTTTAACCGCATTAGCCAGTGCTTCCAACACCGAGGGGTAAAGATTGCCATTGCCCATCCCAGCACTCACAATGCCTTTAGCCCCATGTTCAAGCGCGTTTTGTACGAAGTCTGCGTGATCATTGGCATGGCTATAAACAATATCCACGCGAGGCAAGCTATGAATTTGGGCAATATCAAACGCACTCTCTAGAGTATGTTTGCGTAAAGGTTGCATGTAAAAACGCACATGCCCATAGAGCACTTGGCCTAGGGGTCCGCTATTGAGCGATTTAAAAGTGCTCACTCCTGTCGTGTGGGTTTTGCTCACTTCTCTAGCAGCATGAATGCTATCATCCATCAAAACCAATACTCCCTTGCCTTTAGATTGCGGATTGCTAGCTAGCGCGATAGCGTTGTAAAGATTAAGCGGTCCATCTGCGCTTAAAGAATCCGCGTTGCGCATAGCACCCACCATCACAATAGGTTTATGACTTTTGATCACGAGATTCAGAAAATAGGCAGTTTCTTCCATCGTGTCCGTGCCATGTGTGATCACCACTCCATCTACCTCTTTTTTAGAAAGGAGGGCTTGCACGCGCTTAGCCAGCTTAAGCCAAACCTCATTATTCATCTCTTGAGATCCGATGTTGCTTATCTGTTCAGCTTTAAGGTTGGCTAACTCTTTAGCCTGTGGGATAGTACCAACAAGAGTATCCACACCTAACGATCCAGACTTATAGGCACTACTAAGCGCGCTAGAAGCACTTCCAGCGATTGTCCCCCCTGTAGCCAGTACATACAAATTAGGTTTAGCGACCATCCAACACACTCCAAAAATAATTAAAAATAAAAATCTATCTAACATATCAGAAAAGATTCAATCCTTCAGTAATAGAAGGGTGTGTGTAAATCATATCTTTGAGCGCGCTAAAGCTTAAATGGTGATTTATGGCTAGACTAAAGAGGTTGATCACCTCATAAGAGAGAGCGCAATGCAAGCTAGCTCCAAGCACTCTCTGCTGTGCATTGTCCTCTACAAGCACCTGCAAACGCCCCGTAGTATTCTCTATCACTCTAGCTCCTGGCATAGCAGCACTCTCTAGGGTTTTAACCAACACTTTTTTGCCTGATTTCTCAATATCTTTAGCACGCATACCCACATGGCTATAGGGGGTTTCTATGTAGAGCACTTCGGGTAGAACGCCGCGATTTTTTGTAGAGCGAGATTTATCTCCATAAAGATGTTGAGAAACAATCCTAAAATCATCCAAGCTAACATAGGTGGTAAACATGTCTCCCCCCTTTACATCTCCGACTGCATAGATATTACCCTCATGTTCAGCATTAGCGACAAGAAATTCATTGGTCAAAATTTCCTTATGTGTGCCTAATTTTAAGCCTGCTTTTTCTAGTTGCAACCCTGCTGTATCAGGCACACGCCCTATGGCTAATAAAAAAGCGTCCGCCTCCAAAGAAAGTTTTTCTTGTGTCTTAGTGTCTGTGTAGTGGACTTGGTGCTCAACAATGCTATCCACGCTAGCGTTATAGATGACTTGAATCCCCTTGCTTGTCAGAGAATCTAAGATACTCTTTTGAAAAAGAGTGTCCTCCTTGGGCAAAAAGGTATCTCCGCGCAGTAAAACACTCACTTGGGTAATATTTTTCTGTCCCATGCGCCCAAAAAGATTAAACATACTTGCAAATTCTAGGCCAATATAACCCCCACCCACTACGACCAAATGCGAAGGCAATTTGTCAAGTTGCATCAAAGAAGTGCTATCATAGACGCATTTAGACTCGATAGGAATAGATGGAGTGGTAGGGATAGAACCGGTGTTGATTACGATTGTGCGTGCACTCACCTCTTTACAGCTATCCTCATGATAAATCATCAATGTATGAGAGTCTTTAAAACTTGCTTGGCCTTCTAATAGCGTAACTCCTGCTCCAACAAGGGCTTGATAGTTTTTTTCTCGCAATAAGGTTACTAGCTTATTTTTTTCTTCGATGCTTTCTTTGTAGCCTGAGGTACCTTTCTTGTGCGTTGCCAAGCTTAAAAGAGCTTTAGAGGGAATACAACCAATATTAATGCAAGTCCCCCCATACATGTCTTTAGATTGTTCGATAAGCGCAACTTTCTGACCCTTTTTAGCTGCCATAGCCGCTAAAGTTTTCCCTGCCTTGCCAAAACCAATGACTGCCAAATCATACTCATAACTCATATGTATCCTCCATTAAATTAGAATTGTCGATGCGAATTATAGCAAATAGCTAACCCTCTCCAAAAGCAATCTTTAAAATTGTGAATAAATATTAAATAATAACATCCAAAACATGAGGTTCTAAGAACCCTTCAAGCTCTTCTGTATTCTCCAGCGCGCGATCCAACGCGCTGTCGCTATAATAATGGCCATGATAGCAGTGGCGTTTATCCCCATTGAGACAACGGCGATCTGCTTGAGATTGTTCTTGCTGAAATTGCTGTTGTTGAGAGGGAGACTCCTCTTTGTCTCTATGTACCGCCTTATTCTTTTCAAGGGCTCGTGTTTCTTGTATAGCTTGCAATCTCTCAATAAATTCCTTTTGACTCTCTTGATCGAGTTTTGGTAGGGCATTTTGATAGACAATCGACCCAAAGGGCGCGTTCTGATTAATATGAGTAAGATTGCCCGTAAAAGAAGACATGCTGCCTCCTTGCTTTTACCCATATAGATCGGCCTTTTGGTCATTTTCTTGCGCGCACTACATTCCAAAAAAGACTTCAAGCGGATAAGTTTTATCTATAGCTTTAAGTTCCAAATAAGCATTGATGACCATAAATTCATCTTTAGGGTGGCTATTCAAGCGTTCTCTAGCCTGTTCAATCATTTCCAAATCAAGCAGGATATAGAGAAAGCTTTTTTCAGCACGCTCATCTTTAGTTGCCAATGCTTCAAAGAATTTAAAACGCGCATCGGGAGCAAGAATGGCCTTAGATTGTTTGGCTAGTTGCAGATAATCCTTTCCTTCATAGCCTACCAAAGTGCACAGATGTACCATCTCCTCTTGGTTCAGTGTAGTTTTGTCGTGCCAATAGGCATCCAGTAAATGATTTAAAACTTCTTTATCTAAGAGATGTTGCGCGCCTTTGAGTGCTTTGGATAAATCCTTGCTCGATCCTCGCTGAATAATGGCAATAAGCGCGGTGCGCTTGATTTCAGGACCTAAATCTTCTCTTTTGAGAAAATCCTGAGCGCATTTGAGGTCTTGATGGATTTGATTTTGTAAATTATGAAAATAGAAGGGATTTTGGCGAGCAAAGTCATATTTATGTAGGTCCACAGCCCGATCCTCGTTAATATCTTGGTAGTAGGTAAAGAGGCGATCGACTTTCTCATACCCGCTCTCAGGGCTACCAGGATCTGCATGGAGATTAAAACGACTAAGAATCTTAGATAAAGTCGCAAAAGTAGGGTTATGGTAGTGAGACTTAGTAAAAGTGTCTTTAGTGTCCTGCTCTATAATCTGTTGCACCAACTTGTCCATATCGCGCCGCTCATGGTAACGGGTAAATAAACCCATCATATTGCCATAAAGAACAAAAAGCAAAGTAAACCCAAAAAAAAGCAACACTACCCCCACAACCCAAAAAGCAATGGGCAAATCCAAAGTGCTTGTAGAGATAGAGATAGTAAAATAGCCCGGGGCGATGCCATGCACATACCAACCCAGCACAATGAAGAATAGTATCGAGAAGGCCGTATAATAGCGTAATTTCATAACTTCCTCCAAAATGTCCATTATAGCTTAAAGTAGCTAATAGCCCTATTTATGGTAAGGGTGATTGTGTAAAAGAGAAAGCCCTCTAAAGATTTGTTCACACAGCACCAGTTTAGCAATCTCATGGCTTAGAGTGAGCGCGCTCAAACTCAGGGGTTGACAATGCCTTAAAAACGCCTCTTCAAAGCCAAAAGCCCCGCCGATGAAAAAATGAATGCGTGCATGTGTACTTAATAACTGGCTAAACTTTTGGCTACTACAGCTCTTGCCCGCAGGGTGCAAGGCTAAAAGTAGAGCAGAGGGCTTAAGATAGGGGCTTAGGGTTTTGGTGTAACTGGCTGGGTTGTTGTGCTTGCTAGGGTTAAGATCGGTAAGATTGAGTTGTGCACCAAATTGCTGGCATTGGCGTTGGTAATGCGCCACAAGCGGGGCGATTTGGGGATTGGGCTTAGCAATAGCATAAATGTGGTAGGTCATGCATGCGTGAGCATACCCACCAGATCGCTAATGCTCTTTTTAAGGTCTTTGCGTTGGATAATCATATCAATCAAGCCATGTTCTAGGAGGAATTCTGCGCTCTGAAAGCCTTGTGGGAGTTCTGTACCAATGGTTTGCTTGATCACGCGCGCGCCAGCAAAACCGATCATAGCCCCGGGTTCAGCGATGATAAGATCGCCTAAAAAAGCAAAAGAGGCACTCACACCCCCAAAGGTGGGGTCTGTAAGCAAAGAAATAAAGGGCAATTTGGCTTCTGAAAGCTTGTTAAGTGCAGCACTGGTTTTGGCCATTTGCATGAGTGAATAGGTGGATTCTTGCATGCGTGCCCCCCCACTAGCTGAAACGATTAACAAAGCTTGGCGTTTTTGCACGGCGCGATTGATCGCACGCACAATCTTTTCTCCCTCCACAGAGCCCAAAGAGCCCCCCATAAAGGCAAAATCAAAGATCACAATTTGCATTCTAATTTCGTTGACTTCACCTTCTCCGCTAATAACCGAGCTGGGCCGCCCTGTTTTAGCCTGGTATTTCTTAACGCGTTGTTTATAACTCTCCTTGTCTACAAAGTTGAGTGGGTCTACTGGTTGTAATTCTTTATCAAACTCCACAAAGGTCCCTGGGTCGCAGAGAAAATCAATGCGATCCTCAGCACTCATGCGGAAATGATAATGACATTTCAAGCAAACATGGTGCTTGGCAAACACTTCTTTATAGTACATAAGTGCGTTGCACTGCGGGCATTTGATCCAATGACTGGGCATGTCTTTTTCAGAAGATTGCACTCTGTTCTTCTTAAGACTCTTGAGGAAATCGGCAAATCCCATGCAACAACCTTTTTGAAAAATTGATTTGATGAAAATAACCGGGTGATTTTAGCACATTTAGTCTTGACAAAGACTTGTAAATAGTGTAGTATTTGCTTTTTTGCAAATGACCCGTTAGCTCAGCAGGTAGAGCAATTCCCTTTTAAGGAATGGGCCGCTGGTTCGAATCCAGCACGGGTCACCAAAAGGCTCCTTCATCTAGCGGTTAGGATACCACCCTTTCACGGTGGTTACAGGGGTTCAAATCCCCTAGGAGTCACCACCGGTCGCTTAGCTCAGTTGGTAGAGCGCCACCCTTACAAGGTGGATGTCATAAGTTCGAGTCTTATAGCGACCACCATGGAGCGGTAGTTCAGCTGGTTAGAATACCTGCCTGTCACGCAGGGGGTCGCGGGTTCAAGTCCCGTCCGTTCCGCCACTTCCCCAAACTTTTAATTTTGTTTTCATCGACCCCTTCATCTAGTGGCCAAGGATACCACTCTTTCAAGGTGGAAACGGAAGTTCAAATCCTCCAGGGGTCGCCATTAGCGCGGACATTCTAAATAGAGTTCAAAGGTTGCCTTATTGCGCAACTCGCGTTTAAAGTCTAAGTTAATGCTGATCTCCTTGCTATGCGCAAAGGTGTCAATCAGTTGCTTGCTAATTACAATGCGACAATCTGTTGTATTGAATTTGTAGGGAATTTTTTGAATGCCCTCAATCTCAAAACGAGTCGGCGTATAAGGCTTAAGAGAATAGCGTTGGTAGGCCGTGTTGATCTTGGCCTCTTTTTCTGGCTTTTGGGTGTATTTATAGGTTTTAAGTTTCCCTTCTACATTGGTGATTTGTGTAGAAGAATTGTTCAAGGCAAAAATTTGCGTTTGTCTCTTAGTCAAAAAATCTTCACCCTGCATGAATTTTTGCAATTTAAACGAATAAATTTCTAGGAAAAGATGATTATTAGATTCGCTCACACCAACTTCCTGTCCATTCAAAGGATAGTAATTTTCTTGCGAAAAAATCACTTTTTTAGGGGCTTCTTTTTTGATACTGACGAGTTGAATATGGGGTTGCGGACTGGGAGTCGCATTGTATTGGGAGGCTTGGTTTTGGGAATTTTGGTTATTGTCGGGTTGTTCCCAACACCCGGCTACACCCAGTGTCAAGGCAATATAGGCTATGGAAATTGTATAGAACTTGCACGCACAAAATGCCCTCAACACTTCTCTCATTAAAAAACCCTTCTTAAGTTTTAAAGTTTATAATAGGCTATGATGTCTTAATTATAGAGGGTTTAGTAAAACTTCATGCTTAAAGAGAAATTTAGGGATATAGGCTTGGAATGCGTGTAATCGCCCTTATGGGTCGCCCTAATGTGGGCAAAAGCTCCCTCTTTAATTGCTTAGTTAGAGGTAGGCAGGCTATCACTTCCACAATCGCTGGCACGACTAGAGACATTAGGCAGGGTATAGTTTCCTTAGGGGGACGCTATGTACAGCTATTGGATACTGGAGGCCTTGATCCCGGTCATGTTTTGGGGACACAAATTACCAAACATAGCCTAGAGATCGTTCAAAAATGCGATCTTGTGCTCTATGTGGTAGATGGTAAACAAATCCCTTTAGATGAAGACAAAAACTATTTTTATCAGATATGCCAAAGGGTACAAAACTGCTTTCTCATCGTTAATAAAATAGACAATGATCAAGAGGCAAGGGAAGCTTATAGTTTTGCAAATTTTGGGGCCAAAGCAATGTTCTTTGTTTCTGCAAGCCATCAAAAAGGCCTTCAACCCCTCATACAGACCATTATCTCTAAGTTAGGTCTCCAAGAGAGTTCTACACAAGAGATACCTCCCTCTGTATCTGCGATTCAAGTGGGTATTATTGGGCGTGTAAATGTGGGCAAGAGTTCGTTATTAAACGCGTTAGTGCAACAGGAACGCGCTTTAGTTTCAGAAGTAGCCGGTACAACTATAGACCCCGTAGATCAATACATTACACATCATAGTCAAGAAATTTGTTTTGTGGACACAGCAGGTTTACGCCAAAGAAGCAAAATTCAGGGGCTAGAAAAATACGCTCTAGATCGCACAACTAAGGTGCTTGAACAATCTCAAATTGCGATCTTGGTCTTAGATGTGAGTGCCCCCTTTGTAGACCTAGATGAAAAGATCGCTGCTTTAGTGGATAAACATCGCTTGGGTGTCGTGGTTGTATTCAATAAGTGGGACATCAGACATGCTAATTTTGAGGCAATCATGGAGAATTTTAAACACAAGTTTAAGTTTTTACACTATGCACCCACGATCACAGCTAGTGCGTTAGACAAGCGGCATATTGAGAAAATTAAGGACAAAATCCTAGAAGTGTACGCACATTTTTGCAAACGCATCCCCACCAGCACACTTAATCAAGTCATTGCAGAGGCTACTCAAAAACACCCTTTGCCTAGCGATCACGGCAAGATTGTGCGCATTTACTATGGTACACAATTTGCCTCCTGCCCACCTCAAATCGCTTTAGTGATGAATCGTCCAAAAGCATTGCACTTTAGCTATAAACGCTATTTGATAAATGTGTTACGCCAAAAATTTGGATTTTTAGGCACACCAATTATCCTAAGTACACGGGACAAGAAAAGTCAATGAGTTTAATGCCTCATTTTCAGGATTTTTTAACCGCTAGCCATGTTGATGAGACGCATATTTTCCCTGCCCTTGCGTGCAACAAAGAAGAGGCGCAGATATTGCGCCATTTGCTTAAAGAATACCTCAAGGGACAGGTTGAGGTAGAAGTTAGGCAAATTTTAGAAAAAAATGTAGCCTCTATGTCTGAAATCTTAGAGGGCAAGGTTACAGACTCTTTAAATGCTATGTTGATCTCTCTTGAACATATCAAGCGACTCGTAAGTTTAGAATGGGTACAAGAAAAGCGAATCAGAACTCAAGAGTTCTCGTTGTTGGAGCTTGTAGATAGTTGCTTAAGCCTCAGCCCTGCTTTTTTTAAACTCCTTGAAAAAGGGCATAATGAGGAAGTGCCTGTAAATACAAATCCCTATGAAGATCATTTAGAGTATCTAAACGATTGGTTTTCTCTTATCGATCTTTTATATAAATTTCAACGGCAAAAAGATTCTTGTGTAAAAAAACATGTCCATGCACAAATCCAGTGTTTAAACCAACAAATAAGCACCCGCCTAGAGAGCACACCCCACCCTTTTGAAATACAAAAGTTCTTGCACAAATACCATCTTAAACATGCCGAGCAGATTCTCTTTTTTGCCTTGCTCAAGAATGCCTATACAGAAGATTATACACGGATTGATGAGGGTTGCGACTTTAAAAGTCTTATCAATTTGCCATGTGTGGATACGCCGATAGACACCTCTCTTTTAAGTCCCAAAGCCCCTCTGCTTCAAAAAGGAATTATAGATTTTGAAGAAGTACTAGACCCTTTTAGTCAGAGTGTAGTGAGACAAATGGTGAGACAATATTTTTTACAAGATTGGGTTTTAGACGCGATCTCAGTGCCTAATTCTCACCCCAAAAGTGGAAATACTTTAAAAAATATTCTTAAAGACAGCGACATTTTTGAGGCCTTAGAACCTAAATTAGGTTTAGAGGATGTGGTCCTAAGTCAAAAAACTAGGGAGACATTGGAGATTTTATGTAGGCAAATCGATCCCAAACTGCAAGCACGGCTACGGAGTTGGGGAATCATTAAAGAAGCGCGTGTAGATGCTAGAATTATCTTTTATGGCCCTCCGGGGACGGGTAAAACCATAAGCGCGCTCGCTTTAGCCAAAAGTCTTAAAAAAGAAGTGCTCTGCTTTGACTGCTCTAAAATTCTCTCCATGTATGTAGGCGAATCTGAAAAGAATGTACGCAGAATTTTTGATGATTACTATAAAATTGCCAAACAATGCAAAACCCCTCCCATTTTGTTTTTAGATGAAGCTGATCAATTCTTGAGTAGCCGTACCACAGCGACTAGCGGGGCAGATAAAATGCACAACCAAATGCAAAATATTTTTTTGCACCAGATTGAAAAATTTGAAGGGGTTTTAATCGCTACCACAAATTTATTAGAGACCCTAGACACCGCTTTTTCACGCCGCTTCAACCACAAAATCGAATTTAAACCCCCTACTTTTGCACAGCGAGTCCAGCTTTGGCAACAATATTTACCCGCGCATGCCCCTTATGCGGGAGGACATACTCCAGAAAGCCTAGCCAATACCCTAGCACGCCATTCTCTAAGCGGGGGGCAAATTGCCCTTGTGGTTAAAAACACTGCTTGCAAAGTAGCAACTTATCCACATCCGACTTTCACCCTAGAGGATTTTTTAGCAGAAATCCACAAAGAGAGACAGGGGAATTTTGAGGGGGCTAAAAATATCGGATTTGGTGTTTAACACTCTTCAAAAACTTTTAAAGGATTATTGTGAAGTTCACTATTGCTAAAACAGAATTAGAGACTGCGCTCAAAGACCTCATCGCCTTCACCAACAAAAAAGACATGGCTAATATCACCTCTCATGTCTGCATTGAAGCTAAATCAGACATCCTAGTTTTTCAGGCCAATGATTTGGAAATGGGGCTATGCTTGACTTTAAATATTCCCGCCCAAGAACCCGGTAGCGCGGTTCTTAACGCCAAATATTTGTTAGATATCATTTCTAAGCTGGAAAAGGGGGATTTGCTCTTGGAGAGTCAAGAAAACTTTATACATGTCCACTTTAAACGATCTAAATTTAAATTGCCTCTCTTAGATAAGGAACATTTTCCTTCATTCCCCGCTTACAATCAACTTCGCGCTATACATTTTGAGGATTCCACTCTGAGCGACTACTTCAAAAAGCTCTCTCAAGTTATTACAACGAATGCCTCTAAATATGAATTCTCGGGCGTGCTTTTAGCCCTCCAAGAAAATTTGGAGCTTGTGGCTACAGATACTAGAAGGCTCTCTGTCGTGCAGATGGAGATTGAGGGAGAGATTAGCACAGATAGACAAGAATTAATTCTCCCAAAACGAGCAATGCTTGAAGTTGCCAAACTTTTTAGAGGGGATTTTGAAATGTGCTATGATGAAAATGTAATCTTCTTTAAAAACGCTTCTATGGTATTGTTTGCCAAACTCATCAGTGGCAAATATCCGCATTACCAAAATATTATACCCTCTACATTTGCCCACCAATTGGAATGTAATACTCAAGATTTCAAAGACGCGATCAACATCACACAGGCACTAGGAGCTACAACTAAAATTATTTTCCGTCCCGACAAGATTGAATTTGAAACCTTGCAGACAGAAAGCCCTAGTTTCGCTTCTACTTTTATAGAAGCGACCACCCCCCTAGATGGCTTTGTCATCCATGCTCAAGCACGCCACCTATTAGATGCTCTGAGTGCCCTCTCCACCCCTACTTTTGATTTTTGTCTTGGCGTTGAGAATCAACCTTTTGTGATTCAAAAGGACGGCTTCATCACCGTGGTCATGCCCGTAGCAGTGTAATTTCCCCTCCTTTTCCCCTCCATTTTGTGCCTACTTCAAAGTTAACACCTTGATAGTGTTGGCTACTGGGAAAGCGCGCACAAAGATAATGTTATTTGTATCGCTACAAACTTGATTAGCACTTGGCGCGCTTTTACCCGCACAAGTTACAAATTTAAAGGGCTTGGATGCGCCATCGATCACAAGACTAAAATCAGTACCATTATTCACGCGTCCAGCGTAAATAGTGTTGGGAAAGACATTTGAGCTACGAGTATCCGCCGCCGTAGTGGCTTTATTAAGCATGGCTAGACCAACCCCTGCAGCTTGCATGGCTAAACCAGCACTTCCACCCACAGCTGCACCTCCACCTACCAAGCCTGCTTCTGCGCCAGTTTTTAAGATCGCCGAAGTGATAGCGCGAGCTTTAATAGCAGGTAAAGTGGTTTGATACTCTTTCTGCACTATGGCGTTAAAGTGGGAGAGAACTTCCAAATTTTCCGCCTTGCCACTAGCACTAATTTGAAAAGTTTTATGGAAATCTTTACCCGGCTTTAAGAGAGGTAGGGCGAAATTAAATTCTGTAATCTTATACTCTTCTAAAGTGGGTTGCATTCCATCTTCAACAATCACCCAAGTCATCTTTTTGGGCGAGTGGCTTTCAAAATGTTTAATGTCTTGGGCAAGGAGCGGGATTTGGCTTATTCCATAGGCTTCTTTGAGATCGTCAATTCCCTTATTATCTCCATTGGTGGCGTAAAATAATCCAGCGACATAGCTCACCATAGGATTAATAAAGCCATCATAGGCCTTAAATTTCTCAAGACTAGAGTATCTTTTACTCAACTCCTGATCTAAACCTTTCATAGAATTTTCCATGCCTTTTGCCTTATTGCCATCTTTCTTTTTAGCCTTTTCCATATCGGCATTGACCTTGGCAATTTGCTTCGCATAGGCTTCTTTGATACGGCGTTGGCGATCTACAGCGCGGTTAAACTCTACACGAGCTTCATTAAATTTATCCATAAAAGCATAATCTAGTGCCATGTAGTAGTTGGTGAGAGTCCACTCATACATATGCCCCTCATAAGGCACATTGGTCGCGCTCCCAAAGGTCGCCGCACCCACTTTTGCTAAACCTTTTTCCATGTTCTTCCAACTCGTATCAAAGGTTTTATTTGCCTTATCTAAGGCATTCAACGAATCTTTATAATTACCTGCCATAAAGGCATTGACCCCATTTTCTAAATTCCACAAAGAGGCATCCCTTTGCTTCTTGTCTTTGGCGACCAATTCCTTAGACAATACATCGGCTTTTTGGTGCTGTTGTGCATAATAGTTTTGGCGGAATTTGTCCAAATCCGCCCCACTCTTATGGGCACAACCCAAAAACACCAAGCCACAGGTAGATACAAACAACAGACTTTTACAGCTATAGCGCATTCACAACTTCCTAAAACTAAAAGATTAGAATCGAATTCTACAGCATACCAACCTGCATTTTCGCTTAATACCTAAATCTCAACGACTCGAGCAACTTAAGCTAAAAACTTAAATTATCTTGCTAGAATGTTAGGTTTACAAGATCGACTTTTAAGGATACAGATGTCTAGGACACTTTCCATCATCAAGCCCGATGGGGTGCAAAAGCGCATCATCGGCAAAATCATCACGCGTTTTGAAGAGGCAGGTTTAGAGGTGGTGCGCATCAAACGCCTCAAACTAACTCCAGAGCAAGCGCATGACTTTTACGCTGTGCACAAAGAACGCCCGTTTTTCAAGGACTTAATGGCTTTTATGACCAGCGGAGAGGTGGTTGTGATGGTGTTAGAGGGCGAGAACGCAGTAGAAAAGAATCGTGAGTTAATGGGGGCTACAGATCCAAAAGTGGCTAAACCGGGCACTATCCGCGCTGATTTTGCAGATAATATTGATGCCAATGTTGTGCATGGAAGTGATAGTACTGAAAACGCCCAAAAAGAGATTGCCTTTTTCTTCGCCTAGGTCATGAAGCTAGAAATGCGCAAAATTAGTGCTAGCCCTAAACCCATCCGCGTAGAAGCGGAGGGTTTGTGCTTGGAGGGGGAGTTGTGGCGCGTGGATAGCAAATTGTTTTTGTTGGAAGGAAAATTGTGTGGAGAGATGGAGGTGGCATGCGCTTCTAGTGGAGTGCTTTTTAATAAAACCATCTCTCAAAAAATTCTCTTTTGCTTTTCAGATGGTATTTATCAAGGCACGCAAAGACAGCAATACATTGGTGGGCGGCTTGTGGATACTATGGACATTGTAGAAAGCTTGGATGGTTGCATTGATTTGAATGCTTTGTTGCTTGCAGAAGCGCAATCCATCCATAGCGATTACCATTACAAAGATCAAATAAATTCATAAAGGATAAATTATGGCAGTTCCTGATAGACGCGTGAGCAAAACAAGAGGCAGAAAAAGACGCACGCATTACAGCGTGAAGTTGGCTATGCCCGTTAAAACTAAAGATGGAAGTTGGAAGTTGCCTCATTTTACCAATAAATTCACGGGCACTTACAAATAACGCTAGGTTGGCGCGATGAAAATTGTTATTGATATGATGGGAGCAGACCAGGGGGTTTTGCCCATCATTGAAGGGGTTTCTCAGGCACTCAGCACCAAAACCTTTAAAGCGGTCATGGTAGGTGATGCACAAAAAGCTAAGACTTTTATTTCCAAAGACCTCGCTCCCAAAGTTGAGATCATTGACTGCCCGGATTATATCCGCATGGAAGAACATGCCACCGATGCACTCAAACGCAAGAAGTCCTCTATTTTTGTGGGAATGGATATTCTTAAAAATGGGGCGGATGCATTGGTTTCAGCCGGACATAGCGGGGCAACAATGGGGTTAGCCACCCTTAAAATTGGACGCATTAAAGGGGTTAGTCGCCCTGCACTCTGCACTCTAATGCCTTCCATTAAAGACCGAGCAAGCTTGTGCCTAGATGTGGGCGCAAATACGGATTGTCGGGCAGAATATCTCTTAGACTTTGCCATCATGGGTTACCAGTACGCTAAAAGTGTGTTAGGGTATGAAAATCCCACTATCGGACTTCTCTCCAATGGCGAAGAGGATAGTAAGGGAAACCTCATTACTAAAGAGGCTTTTAGGCTCATTAGTGAATACCCTCTTTTTGGCGATCACTCGACCAGCACGCCTATTTTTAAGGGTAATGTGGAGGGTAATGATATTTTTGATAATACCGTGGATGTTGTTGTCTGTGATGGCTTTGTAGGTAATGTGGTGTTAAAAACTATTGAGGGAACAGCTAGTGCGATTGGCTCTGTGTTCAAAAATGAAATCCGCCATAGCTTTGGGGCAAAGCTAGGGGCTATGCTCCTTAAAGGTGCTTTTGACACTCTCAAGCAAAAGACAGACTATGCTGAATATGGGGGCGCGCCCCTCTTGGGTGTAAGCAAGGCTGTGATTATTAGTCATGGCAAGAGCAATGCCCGCGCCATTGAATGCGCTATTTATCAAGCCATTAAGGCTAAAGAAAGTGGCGTGTGTGAGAAAATGATGCAAGCTTTTGATTACAAGGGCGCGCCATCATCTTAAAAGGAGAAACATGCCTTATGCAGCGTTAAAATCTGTGGCATCTTATGTGCCTAAGGCTTGTGTGGAAAATAGCGCGTTTGAACCCCTTTTGGATACTAGTGATGAGTGGATTCAGAAGCGGACAGGTATAAAGACTCGCTATTTTGCCACCTCTGAGGAAAAGAGTAGTGATTTGGGCGTGCTGGCTGCTAAAGAGGCGATTGTGCGCGCAAGAATCAGTAAAGAGGACATCGATTTAGTTTTGGTGGGCACTTTGAGCCCGGATTACATGTGCATGCCTTCTACTGCCTGTGTGTTGGCAGCAAAATTGGGGCTGGATAGCACGCCTAGCATGGACATCATTGCCGCTTGTAGCGGTTTTATTTATCTCTTAGCCACAGCTAAAGCTTTCATAGAGAGTGGCATGTATAAACACATTCTCATCGTAGGAGCGGAGTGTTGTAGTAGTGTTTTAGATTTTGAGGATCGGAGCACTTGTGTGCTCTTTGGAGATGGAGCTGGGGCGTGTGTGGTGGGGAGCACAGAGAACATTAAAGAGAGTATTTTAGATGTCAAGATTGCAGCTAATGGTCATCACGCAAATTATCTCTACACCCCGCGTACGCTTAAATCCAGCGTGTTTATCCCAGAAGAAGGCCCCCCTAAGCAAACCTTGCACATGAAGGGCAACGAAGTTTTTAAACTGGCTATCAAAACCCTTTTAAAGGATGTAGAAGACATTTTGGAAGCCAATGCTATCCGCCCTGAAGAGATCGCTTATTTCATCCCCCATCAAGCAAATCTGCGCATCATTCAAGCGGTGCAAAGTCATCTGTCTTTTAGTGAAGAACAGGTAGTTCTCACGGTGCAAAAATACGGCAATACTTCAGCTGCTAGTATTCCTATGGCTATTGATGAAGTTTACAAACAAGGGCGACTTAAAAAAGGCGATCTGATGTTATTGGATGCTTTTGGTGGGGGGCTCACTTGGGGTTCAGCTTTGGTATATTATGGTGGCGATCAAGCTTAGTTTTAGCCAGAGGGCGTTAAAATTGAAACTTTTGAAAGGATAACATGACAGTTGTAAGACTTACACGCACAGGGCGCAAAAAAAAGCCTTTTTACCGGGTAGTTGTAACGGATTCTAGAAAAAAACGCGATGGAGGTTGGATTGAATCCATCGGGTATTATAACCCTTTAAGCCATCCAAAAGTGGTACAAATTGACCATGCGCGCCTAGATTACTGGAAAAGTGTAGGAGCTAAAATGAGTGAAAGAGTTGCCAAACTTGCAGAGGTTTCTAAGGCGTAGATGTCTGAAGAGGTCTGTGTAGAAAATTTTCTTTTGGAGTATTGCAAGAAGATTGTAACTTATCCACAAATTGTGGAAGTGCGTTCAAGATTGCTTGAGGATGACCCTCATACTAAGGAAATTGCCATCTACACAAGCCCTGTGGATATGGGAAGAGTGATTGGCAAGGAAGGCAAGATGGTGAGCGCGCTCAAGGCCTTTATCTCTGGCATGAAAGCCAAGAATGGCTTGAGCTATAAACTCGTTGTGCTCGCCTCTGAGAACCCTTATGTACTTTAAAAGATCCATCTTTAAGATTTGATGTTTGCGATAGAGGATTTGGTTGTCATAGGGCGTTTGGGAAGAGCTGTGGGTTTGTCTGGGGGTTTGAAGTTTATCCTAGAGGGTGATTTTGTAGAGACTCTAGCGTGTGGTGCTTGCGTACACCTTTATCAAGAGAGTGCATTGGGGCAACTGACCATGTCTTTGCATGTCGCTCGTTTTGAGCCAAAGAAGAGTTTGATTTTCTTTGAAGAAGTCCAAACCCTAGAAAAAGCTAAAGAGTTGACTAATCTTGTGGTAGCTATGACTCAAGAGGAAAGTTTGAAGCGTTGTGCCCTGCAAGAGGGTGAATTTCTCTACTTTCAACTGCTAGGTTTAGAGGTTGTCGAGGGAGGGGTTAGCTTGGGACAGGTGGTGCGTATCGAGCGTTTAGCCAATACAGACTATCTTTTTGTCCAAAACCCACAAAAACTCTTTTTGATTCCCTATATTCCACATTATATCCAACAAACTGACCTGCAAACCAAACGCATTTATACACACAATGCGAGCGGTCTTCTTGAAGAGAGTTGATGCGCTTTAGCTTTTTGACTCTTTTTCCTCATTTGGTGAGCTTTTATTTTGAAGACTCCATCTTGAAGCGGGCCCTAGATAAGGGAGTTTTCAGCGTAGACATCCACAACATGCGGGATTTTTCTCCTCATAAGTTTCAAAGAGCAGATTTTGCACTGATAGGTGGAGGTGCAGGCCAAATTTTGGATCCCTACATGGTAGAAAATGCCCTTAATGCCGTGCGCTCCAAAACAACACGGACAATCTTTTTAAGCCCCAGTGGTAAACGCTTTTGTCAACAGGATGCAAAGCGTTTAGCCCATGAACAACACTTGGCTTTAGTTTGTGGCCGTTACGATGGCTTTGATGAGCGACTCATTGAGATACATGCCGATGAAGTCTTAAGTATTGGGGATTTCGTACTCACAGGGGGGGAGCTTGCGAGTTTATGTTTGTGCGATAGCGTGGCGCGTCAACTAGAGGGCACTTTGGGTAATGCTACCTCTTTAGAGCAAGAAAGTTTTGAGGATTATCTCTTAGAAGCACCTAATTTTGCCCGCACCCCTTTGCTTAAAACTCCTAGTTGTGCGCATATCCCTAGTATTTCAGAGTATTCAAAGGGAGATCATGGCAGAATCAAGAATCTTATGTGCGATTTATCCATGGACAAGACGCAGTTTCACGCTCCTAGTTTCTATGCTTTGAATCGTTCGTTGCGAAATTTTAGCCATTGAAAGGGCATATTATGAAAAACCGCTACATCCAACATTTTGAGGATTCCCAAATCAAGAATCAACCTCCTGTTTTTAAGGCTGGCGATACTATTAGGTTAGGTATTCGTATTCAAGAGGGTGATAAAGTGCGTACACAAAATTTTGAAGGTGTGTGTATCAGCTTGCGAGGGGCGGGTGTGGATAGGACTTTTTGCGTGCGCAAAATCGGCGCAAATGGTGTAGGTGTAGAAAGGATTTTCCCCCTTTATTCAGAAAGCCTAGCGAGCATCGAGGTTTTGCGCATTGGGCGTGTGCGCCGCGCTAAACTTTACTATCTACGCCACCGCAAGGGCAAGGCCGCTAGAATTAAGGAAGTGCGTAAAAAAGAGCTCGCCTAGTTCTTACTTTTTCAGAGCTTTGGTGGGTTTTGGAAATGTTGCAAGAGGGGGATATTAAAGCTCTAGTTTCTGCTAAGTGATTGGGGTAGAGCAAGAGAGGTTGTTGATGCGCGCTATTTGAGGGGTGAGGTGTGTCCGTACAGACTATTCTGTCTTTCTTCATGATTTAAAAAATTCGTGTATTTGATTTGCAGAGATATGCACGCAACCACCAATAACTTTTAGAGGTCTGAAGTTGATTTCAGTTGCGTCTTGAGAAGATATTCTTGTTTCAATTTTTTTAGCTTTGGGACTTGGATAGAGATAATAGTTGTAAAAACAGACGCTGTCTGATATGTCTTTTTGATAATAATCATGGTAGCACGCTATGAGATAGGCAACAAAAAGTTTTGAGGCTTTAAATTGTTGTTTAGCTTTTGAAGGTGTTCTTTATGGCAACTTGATTTGATTTCGCACAAATACGCAGAAATGCTACCCTCTTTTTGGTTAAATTTAAAGAGAACACTATCACAACAACAATCTGTTGCGTAATTTTCCCCTGTAAAGAATTTAATGCTATGTTTTATCTCATCCTGTTTCAAGATAAACACAGAATCATTACGCCCAAAATAAAAATGTATCTGTTTAATACAACTTTCTGTGTGTTTTTCACATATTCTAAAACAATCTCCCCTGCGTGTAATTTTTAAATCCTGATGAATAGTCTGTTCTATTTCTTTAAACTCCTTAGCGGTCATGGAAGCTTCTCGTATTTTTGACAACATGCGCATAGATCAAGCTTTCATTCTCATTTTGCCTTGTGGTAGGAGCATCAAAGGTTTGTATGAAAATTCCCTGTTCTTGGGTAATATCCACAGCCTCGAGAGTGTTTTGCTTCTTAATGGTCTTAGTAACATAGGCCTTAACACGATGGGCATCTAGGCCGTATTCTTGGGTATAGCCTTGCTTTTCCAAGCTTTCTATTTGTGTCTCATTGAGATTTTTTAGCATGATACAATTGCTCAATTCGCGCACAATATAATCGCTGTGCGTGGTGATAAACACCTTAATCCCTGCATTTACTAACAAGGCTAGCAAACGCGCCACTAAAATTTGGTTATTGGGGTGGAGGTTGAGCTCTGGTTCATCGATCATCAAAATATCATTTTTTTGCGCCATATGCAAAATATAGTAATGGAGCATGAGTAAAGAGCGCGCAGAACTAGAGACGACTTCAAGAGCATAGGCAGATTTAGAGCTTTTGGGTTGGAAAAGCAATCCAAAATCCGTTATTTTATACTTACCCCCTACAAGTTTGCCCAAAATATCTAAGATAGGTTTATAGCATTCCTTATGTTGTTTGAAGAAACTATCTTGTTTGCTAATTTGTTTCAGCTCCCTAATGAAGTTAATGTTATCTCTAACGGGCTTAGGGTAAATTTGTTTTCTCTGATCGGTTTTTCGATGTATTTCAAATAAATCAAGAATATCTAATTTATCACCCTTGAGTATTTGTTGCACAGCCTCGAGCTTATTGATTTTGACAAAATCTAACTCCTCTTGAAAAATTGAAGCCCCCGTTCTTTCTACACTGAGAATAAAGGGGTTGGGCATGAGAATAGCGATGAGGCCATCCACTAAATAATCCCGATATTTTGCGCCATCTAAATGCTTTGGAATGCTGATTTTAAAACCCTCATCATTAAGTTCATATTCTATTCCATACAGATTTTCATCCCTATCTTTCAAGCGTTGCACTGCCTTTTTAATTTCCTCTAAAGAGACATTGTAAGAAACATGAAACTCTGTTGTTGCAAAATCTCCGCTACTGCCTGCCATCACTTGACTAAGCACATCTTGAGCATAAAAGCAAGTTTTCTGATACAAATGTTTTTGAAATTCTGCGTTCATTTCTGCATAACTATATTGTTGATAACTATTAGTTATCTCAAAAATACCCCTTCGTCCCCCTCTAGTTCTGCCTAAAAAATTATTACTGAGGAAATGCATAAAATCCAAATATCCATAAAGACCATAGGCTGCATAGGTTTTTCCGGTGTTGTTTTCTCCACAAATTAAAGTCAAATCTCCTATTTCTAAATCCGCCCTATGAAGAGTTCCGATATTTTTTAGCTCGATTTTCACACATGCCCTTTTTAGATATGATATTCTAAGATTTAGAACTCTTTACATTATAGCAAAGCGTGCAAAGTGGTAAAAAGATCGTGCATGTGCGTCCCTATATAAACAAGACGGAACGTAGCTTAGAGGGCATGGGCGCTCTACTCCTAATAAGTAGGAGTCTAGGGCTGTAACTGGGGTTTTAATATCTTAAATGCTCCAGAGGCGGGCATTGAGCTTTAGCAAGGGTCAAGTGTAGCTTGTCTGCTTAGTCAATTGGGCTTTAACGCTCCCCTAAAATTATGACGCTTTAAATCCTATCATCTAAACTTTGCGCCCCAGCGAGGCCGACTGCAACTCACTAAATATCCTCTTTTTAAAAAGCTTGATTCGTTCCTAACTTAGGGTGCTCGTGATCAAACGCCAACTATTCACACCACCATTTAAAAAGGTCTTAATATCAAAGACTCCGTAATCATTCCAAAAATGCCAGTTTTTGGGACCTAAACTTATAGCAAGGTTGCGATAGGTGCGGTAATCCCGCTCATATTGATTTAAGCGTTTTTGTTCTTTGTCTTCAAAGCCATACTCTTTTGCTAAATAAGGCTGGGTGGCTAGGTATTCCAACAGATCGGGCAAGGCTTGATAATGCCGATAAGACACTGCCATTTTAAGCCATTTGATGTTTTGGTCGAAGGCATTAAAGTAAAGTTGCATGATTTCTGGCTTAGATTTGCCCTCCATAAGAGAGAGTATAAGTGGATTAAATCCATGTGTATCATGCTCAAGCACAAGTTGCCTTGCACAAAGCCCACTCCCTAGAGCAATTCCATTTTTATAGGCTTGGATAGACTTTTTTTCATCTTCTTCGCTCTCATGTCCATCGAAAAATTTGATCCAATTATAAAATCTCCCCAAATAATAGCACCCCATGTAGCAATCTAAATCAATAGCTTTTTGAAACGCCTCTATGGCTTTTTCGACCAAATTTTCATCTCTATAATCTGAATCGCCCTCACTTGCCAACCAGAGCCGATTGACAAATGCCTGCCCTATTTCTGCGTGCGCCTCTATGTCGCCTTGTTTGGCTTGGCGTTTTAATAATTCCACCGCCTTTTTGTAATACTCGTAAGACTTGGCTTTAGAACCCTCAGAGGTCTCGCCAAAATTATTATATTGGCGGTATAATTCGCCCAAATGGCGGTAAGCGCGCCCCTCTCCTAACTCCCCTGCTTTTTCAAAAAGTTCTTTTGCCTTTTGTTGGCAATCTTGCACCTTTTTATTGGCAAACACATGGCAGTGCTCTAAAAATTCCTCATAGCTACCCACATCAGCATCGATTTCATCATCGCAATTTGCAAGTCCTTTTTCTACAGCCACCCCCTCTAAAACTTCCCCGCTATTATACTCCAACACCTGAGTACCCCCATTTTCCATGTAGAGTTTTCCTAGCTCCACCATCGCCTGCACTGAGCCTAACTCAATGGCTTTTTCAAAACAACGCATCGCCACATTATTATCAGGGACAAGCACAATGCCTTCTGCGCTCATCTTGCCTAATTCTAACCACGCGCTGGCACTCCCCAAGTCTTTAGCTTTCATGTAATCTTGAAAAGCTTGCAGAGTGTTAGACCCGTATTTCCATAGGGGTTTGACTTGTGGGGTGTCGTCATTAGTGGACATAGTGTTTTGAGCTTGTGCTTTGGGGGTTTCTTGGGTAGAGTTTTGCTCTGCTTTGTTTTCAAACCAAGCTTGGTGGTTGGCTTGGAGCACTTCTAGCAACACCTCTAAATCCTCCAAAGGTTTAGCTAGTCCTTTAATATGCTCTAAAGTTGGTGCACTTTCTTGAGGATTATTTAATGCGCCAAGATGGGTGTTGATTTTAACCTTGACTTTTTTAAATTGCATAAGAGAATCCTCTAAGTCTGGATCGTCCTCTGCATTTTGGTGGTAAGCCTCCTCTAGGACTTTGTTAAAGGCGTTGAGCGTGTCTAAGAGTTGGTTAAACTTGGTGCCAAGATCGTTAATTTCCTCTTGGAGGGCATTTATACCCCCCCCCCCCGCAACATCCTCTACTAGAGAAGAAAACAAGCGGTGTGCGCGTTTGGTGGCTTTAAGTTGTTGGCTTAACTGGCTGTGGGCGTGCTGCATAAAAACTCCTTGTGATTGAATAAAGGGGTATGATAACATGCAAATATAAATTTTAAAGTGATGTTTGGTGTGATTTTAGGAATCGATGAGGCGGGGCGGGGGTGCTGGTGCGGCTCTTTGTTTGTAGCAGGAGTGAGCTGTGATCAGAATGTAGCGAGCGCGTTTGTGCGCTTAGGACTTAAAGAGAGTAAACAGCTAAGTAGGACTAAACGCTTTGAATTTGCCACACAAATTAGCCAAGATACACGCATTACTAGCGTGGTGGTGAGCAAAAGCGCGCCAGAGATCGATCACAAGGGTTTGAGCGTGTGCATGCAAGAGGCGATCACAGAGATTGTTTCAAAATTGCCCACCATCAAGCATGTACGCCTAGATGGGAACACTCTTTTTAAATTAGAGTTTGCGCATTTAGAGAGCTTTGAAGCCATTATTAAGGGAGATGATAAAATCCCTCAAATTGCGATGGCCTCCATCTTGGCTAAGGTACATAAAGATCGAGAGATGTTAGTCTTGGATGAACGCTACCCAGAGTATGGCTTTGCTAAACATTGTGGCTATGGCACGCGCACGCACGCCCTAGCCATTGCCAAATACGGACTAATTCAAGAACACCGCAAAAGCTTCAAGATTCCTAATCAGAACCGCTTATATTGAAACTCTCTCTACTGCCAAGGCTTGTTCTACTTCTAGCTTGGCTTTTTCTAGCGTTTTTATGGCTTGGGCGCGCAAGGTGAAGCTAGCTTTTAACTTTTGGGCGATGTGTTCTTGCATGTTTAAGGGCAAAAGGGGGATGATCACATTTGCAATTTTTTGGGTGCTCCAATGGGCGATGATCGAGCCTATGCTATCTCTTTGGGCTTGTAGCTGTGTGCTCTGGTGATTGAGAATGAGGGCGAGATAATGCGGGTTGATTTTTATCTTATCCTTGATGGCAAGGCGCAAAATTGCCCCGCTTAGCACCACTTCTAGGTTATGGGGCATGCAGTAAGCAATCCCAAGACTCCCATCTTTGCTTAAGAGCACTTCCTCTTTTTGGGGGTAGAGGGGTTCTAAATCTGGGCTAGGGCTTAAGAACACTTCCACAGGGCTAATCCCAAAGGGGCTAAGATTGCTCACCCGCACAAAGGGCACGCCTTTATCTTTATAAGCCCCACTGCCCGGCTCAATAGATTTTTTGATCTCCACCAACTCTTTGAGCCGCGCATGGGGGTGCTCTTTGATGAGAGCTTCATTGTGTTCGTACTTTTCTTGGTAATACTCTGCATCCAGCCGCCCAGTGGTTTTTAAACTCTCTTTGAGAGTCTTAATGCTGTAGTTTTTAGGCGCGCTTAGGGCTTCTATCAGCGCATTTTGCGCGCATTGATACGCCAACTTGGCGCGTTTTAACAGGGCTTTAATGCGGGTTAAATCAAGGGTTACCCCCCCCCCCCCCCAGTTAGGGCGTGCTCGAGCTTGGCTTTGGCTTTTTGGAGCTCTTCTTTGGCTTGGGCGCGCAAGGTGAAGCTAGTTTGAAGCTGTTTAGCGATGTGTTCTTGAGTGGGGGTGGGGATTTTGGGAACAAGAATATTTTGCATATCCGCATAGGATAAATTGGTTTGCACGCCTCCCGTGCCTATGCGCTCAAATTGCAATCTCCCCATCACAGAATTAAGGTAAAGGGCTAAAACTTCAGGGATAAAGTTTTTAACTCTAATTTTTAAAATCCTTTGGTTAAGCATGGCTTCGATTTCTGTATGCACCACACAAGCCAAGCCAATACTGCCTGACATCGATATGAGTAAGTCCCCTTCCTTTAGTTTGTCTTTTGGGCTCAACTCCTTAGCTTGAGCGGGTAAGTAGATCACATTTTGGGTATCTAGGGCGTTTCTCTTAATATTGTTGATTCGGATTAGCATTATGGCGTTGGGTTGCTGTTGCTCTAAATAATCCGTGCTTTTAAAGGCAAAACCACTAGAATACTCACGCACTAAATCCTTAAGGGGGACAACCCCATAAGAATAGCTCTTTAAACAAACTTCTAGCCTCCCATACTTTTCTTGGTAATACTCTGCATCCAGCCGCCCGGTAGTGCCTAAACTTTGTTTGAGGGTTTTAATGCTATGGGTCTTTTGGTTTAAAAGCAAGGTTTCTAGCAAGAGCCACTGGGCTAAACGCTCTAAATGGCGGGCGTGTTTTAGATGGGCTCTGACTTTGTTAAAGACCTCCCTTTGGAGTTGTTTGGAGGTTACCCCCCCCCCCCCCCAGTTAGGGCGTGCTCAGTTGTTGCGCGCGCTTGGGTGAGCAGGTCTTTAGCTTCTTGGCGGTGCTTTAAGCTCTCTTGTAAAAGCGTGGCGATGTGTTCTTGAGTGGGGGTGGGGATTTTGGGGATCAACACGCTTTGTAAGGCACTCTTGGAGATGGCGCATAGGATTGTTCCGCTGGAGAATTTGGCTAAGTAGGTTTGGAACAGCGGGGATTTAAAGAGGGTTAAAAGGGTTTCAGGGTTAAAGTGCCTTGAGCGCAGGATAAAAAAGCCCGTAGAAACCACGCAGGGGCTTAAGTTAGGTGGAATAAGGGCGCAAGCGCTCAAGCTCCCAGCCACACTAGAAAGCAAGACATCCCCACTTTGAGCAAGCCGCCTTGCCCGGGTGGGCAGGTGTGCGCCTAGTGCCTCTGTGTGGGTTGCAATATTGCCATAGTTGCCAATATGGGCGAGTTCAACATAGCGGTAGGTTGTATTGGGCTGGGGTTCAAAGGGGGCATCGCAAATTTCGCTCTCTGTCAGGGTGCAAACCCCGCCCGAATAATTTTTAATCAAGTCCTCTATTTGGGCGTATTTGTGTTGGTAAAACTCCGCATCGAGTCGCCCTGTGCTTAAAAAACTCTCTTTGAGGGTTTTAATGCTGTGTTCTGTAAGCGGGGCACTGGGCAGCGCGCCTAATTCTTGCTCTAATAGCCCTTGGGCTTCTTTATAAAGGCTCTTGCTCTGTTCTAGGGCGTGGTGGGCACTCTGCACTAGCTGGGCGATGTGTTCTTGGAAGGGGAGGGGGAGAAGGGGGATTTTACAATTAAGCACATCTCTATCTAAAATGGCAGGATACATAGACGCTGTGTTTGCCCGCACCATTTGAGTAATAAAAAAATTTGTTTTGCAAAAGACATATAAAAACTCAGGGATAAGCTCTTGACTCGCCACTCTTAAGACACAAAACCCACTTGTTCCTACAAGCCTTTTTGGTCGTGTAATCAACGCCACAGCATTACGATTAGGACGCACCAAAGACACGCATACATCGTTTTTTTGCAAAACATAGGTAGCCCTATCTGGGATTTGCTTAAAGTCAATTTCCATTGTGGGGTAGGTAAGCCCATTACTCAAATCAATGTCGCTAATTTGCAAGTAGTGAAAATTCTTATTAAGTTTAAAGCTTTTAATGTTGGCAATTTTGGGGCTGACAAAATCGCCGATAGTGTAGGGGCTTTGCACTTTCTCGCCATTCTCCACCCACTCCCCCTTAAAATATTCCGCGTCCATGCGCTTGGTGGGGTTGTCGTGTAAAACATCGCTTAACTTTAAAACACTGATCTCCAAATGGGGGTATTTTTGGGCTAGGGACATTTGCTTCCTTAAAAATTTAAATTTTGTCTTGACTCTATCTGATTTATATTTGTATTTTACATTTGACTTGTATTTATTAAATATTTTTGTGTTAAAATGCAGGTCATTTATAGGCGGGCCTTTACCGCCACAACTCCAACTTGGCATTTTGACATTTCTAGGTAGATCCTTTTCCACCACCCGCATAATTTACAAGCTCAGGCGCAAAACTTCTTAGCAGATCATCTAAAAACAATACGATTTTATCAGGTTGCAGGGCAATATACAGCTCTTGGGGTTTTTCTTTTTACTCAGTTTGGTTGTGCTTATCTGTGTGTTTGTCGGCTGTGATTTTGGCAGTTAGTCTAGGGTCGCCTTTGGGGGTGCATTTATAAAGGTTTTCAAAGTGAAACGCCCGGTTTCTTAGATTGCGTAAGAGTTGTAAGAGTAAGTCAGCTTTTTCATAGCGTCTTGGATGGGCGTTTTCGCGGAGGATATGGTCTGTGTGGCTAAAACGATTTTTATTCTTGCGGTAATACTTTTTAAAGTCTAGGTCATCTAAAAAACTTGGATTAAAAATTTGGTCATAAATTCTAAAATACTCCACCACTTTAAGCCAAAAGCCCATGCTTTGTTTGGAAATTAACGCATCTTTATGTGTAGAAATGCCGCCTAGCACTTCAATATCTTCAGGCAAGCACTGCCACCAATCCCACTTTCTCTAAGAGTACAGAGTCTATTTGGTTGCGGATCACCACTTCTAAAATGCCTATTTTGTGGCTTATACGCCCAATGAGCGAGAAGTTAGCTTCATGCTCAACTGGGCTGGTATAACCTCTTAAACGCGGGGTTGAAAAAAGCTTTTCTTGGGTGTCTTCTTGCATGGTTTCCTTAATATGTCGAAAAAAGCGCAAAATTTCGACATATTATAGCGATATGTCGAAAAAGTGTGTTTCACCCAATTAGCTCTTGAGATAAAATCCTAAAAAGGGCTACATTGACAAAATATTTATCCCTACCTTTTTTGATGCTATGCAATATTTTTAAGTTTTCGCATTCTTTAAGGTAAGTGGATGCTGTTTGTCTGTGGATGTTTAAGCGGCTTTCTAAGAATTCAATCTTGGTATAAGGGTGGGAAAATAGAATTTCAATTAAATCCTTGCTGTAAATCTTAGACGCGCGCTTTTGTAAGATTTGCTGATATGTCCGCATGGCTTGCTGGATTTTTTGAACCCTATGAATCGTTGCCTGCGCACTTTTAGCCACCCCCTCTAAGATGTAAGCCACCCATGCGCTAAAATCCCCGCTTTGGCTCACTTGGGCTAAAAGTTCATAATAGCGATCTTTGGTTTTAATGATATACGCGCTCAAATACAAAATGGGCAAATCCAGCAAACCCTGATGTGTGAGATACAGCACATTTAAAATCCGCCCACACCGCCCATTGCCATCATAAAAGGGGTGAATCGCCTCAAACTGGTAATGGAGGATGGCTAGTTTAATGAGGGGGTCTAAAAAGTCTAGGTCCTCATTGATATAGCGTTCTAAATTGCCCATTAATCTTAAAATATCCTCTTTATTTTGGGGCGGGATGTATTTGATCTGTCCTGTAAGAGGATTTTTAAGCATTGTGCCTTTTTGGGTTCTAAAGCCGGCATCATTGCCTTCTAACTCCTGATGGATTTCTAAAAGGTGCTTGTTACGCAAAAGTTTTTCTTTTTTGATAAGCGTAAATCCTGTTTTAAGGGCTTGGGCGTAGTTTTGGACTTCTTTGGCATTTTTGGTCATCTTGCTAGGTTCCACTTGGGCTAAAAAGAGTTCATCATGGGTGGTGATGATATTTTCAATCGCGCTTGATTCTTTAGCCTCTTGCAAGACCAAAGAGTTAATTAAGATATTTTGATTGGGGATGATTTTAGCCACACCCTTAAGCTCACCTAGCTTTGCATGCGCTTTGACCAAGAGTTGATAAATGCGCGCATTTGGGGTGAAATTAGGGGGTAATTCTTTGGGGATAAATTCTTTTATTTCCAAAAGCTCAAGCCCTCAAGCTTAGCAAACTCAATAAAGGCCTCAGCGATGCCCTCACGGGTTAATCCCTCGTGATTAAACAAGTCGTGTTTGATAATCAAATGCCCGTGTTGGTCTAAAAGCGGGCGGGTGTGTTGGGTGGCACTTTGCATGGTGGCTTGTTTTTGTTGCTCGGGTTTGAGGGCTTTATGCGCCTCGTGGCTGATTTTACGCCCCTCAAATTCTATAAAATTTGCCGCCTCTAGGCTGGGGTAGGTGGTATAAAAGTCCTCTAGGCTTAATTCTTCTGTGCTGGTGTGCCCCCCTGTGGTGCGCTCAATTTTGACAAACTCTTGTTGGACATAGATTTTATCCCCTGAATTGTCCTTGCTGGGTTCTTGCATGGTGGCAAAAAAGATATTGTAATCCTCTTGGTAAGGACATAAGACCTCGTCCCATTTTTGCACGAATAAAACGCTGGTTTTTGTGCCTGTGTGGGGCTTAAAGACATTGGGGTGCAAGCCCACTACGGCTAAAATGCGCGCATGGTGAGAGATGAACTCGCGGATATACTGGTCGCTGGCGTTGTTAAAACGCCCTTGGGGCAACACGATTGCCATGCGCCCCCCGGGCTTGAGTAAATTTAAATTGCGTTCAATAAAGAGCACATCGCGCGTTACTGTGGGTTGTTCTTTGATTTTAATCTTCTTATAACCCTCTTTGGTGCGGACTAAAGGCGTGGGGCTATGCAACATCTGCATATAATCCGCATCTTCTGATAACGCCTCAAGCTCCTCTGTAGGCTCTTTGATCTTTTCTAAATGCACACTCTGGCGCAGGGTGTAATGTTCTAAAATCCCGCTCTCTTTGATATTGCCCGCAAAGGGCGGATTAGCCATCACAATATCAAATGCAAAAGTTTTATAACTGCGTTTGTAATCGTCTATATCCTGCTCTGTTCCTGGCAATTTTTTTACAAGGTTTTCAAAATTCTTATTAAAAGCTTTGGTCGCCTTATCGATCTCCTTTTGGGCATGCCATTTGGTAAAATCTAGGGAATTGAGCTTAAAGACATTACTATGCCCATCTCCGGCGATGAGGTTGAGCATTTTAGAAATTCTCGTGGTGCGGGGGTCAAAGTCAATCGCAAAGACATGATTTTTGACATAATCGATCGCTCTAGGGTGTCTTTCTTCTGCGCTGAACATTTCATTTTCAGGCAAGCCCTCTGCTTTGTAAATCTGCTTCCACACATAAAAACAGGTGTGGATGGGAAAGCCACAGCTCCCACTAGCCGGATCGATCATGCTCTCATTGGGTTTGGGGTTGAGCATTTTAACACACATATCAATCACATAACGGGGGGTGAAAAACTGCCCCTTTTCGCCCTTAGAATCTTTATTGGCCAAGTATTCAAAGGCATCATCAATCACTTCTAAATTAGAGTTAAAAAATTTGCATTTTTGCAAACTGCCCACACAGATAGCCAAATGATCAGAGGTTAGGGCAATCTTGCTCTCTTTGGGGAAAATACCCTGCCATTTGTCATGTTCTTTAGCTTGGGTAAAAAGCTCTTGAAGACGCTTATGTAAGGCCTCATTGCTTTCATCTCTTAGGGCAAATTCTAAGGGGTGCATGCTTGTATAGAGGGCTAAGAGTTTTTCTTGATCGGCCCCTTGCGCCTCTAGGTCTTGGTATTTTCTGATCTTGTCTTTGTCGTAGCGGTAGGCTTGTAATTCGTCATAAAGCTTGGTAAAAATGAGTTTAAAGACTTCCTCAAAGGCATTTTCTCCACTATTAGCCAGAACATCATCTTCAATCAAGAGAATTTTATCTTTGAGACTCACGCGATCGTTGCGCAAGATGTCTTGTTTTTGCAAGTCCATATAAGTAAAACGCTCGCTAGAAACATCTTGGATACTTTGATGCACTCTTGGCAAATGCCATAGTTCGATAAAAGTATTGGGGTCTTTGCGTTGCAACACGACTAAGGCATTACCATTACACCACACACACAAAGGCGCGCCAGTGGCATGGGCATAGCTCTTAGCTTGGGCGACCCCCTCTTTAAATTGCGGGCTTTTAAGTTCGGCGACAATATACGCGTTCTGCAGACTTTCATCTAACACCACCACATCGGCGCGGTTATTGCTAGATCGCCCAAAATTGATCGCATATTCCACACGGATACGCTCTAAGGGATAGCCATATTCTTTAACCAACTGCTTGATAAAAAGCTGGCGGATTGCCTCTTCAGGCTTGAGCGCGATTTCTTGATCGCGCACTAAACAGCGTATTTTGTAGGTGGGATTGCCCTTTTTCTCGCTCTTGGTGATGCGCGCTTCTAGGTCGTTTAAGACTTGCTCAGAAAAACATTGTATTTTGGAAGTGTTGAGGATTTGATCTAGTTTGCTTGTGGGGTGCAGGGAAAGAAATTGAGTACGCACTAAAACTCCATCTTTGGGCATGTTGTGAAGGTTAAAAGGTGCGATTATAGCATGTTCGTGACACACACTCCACAGCAAAGGCTCCACCGCCTAGGCGGTGGATTATAGTTTAAACTTTAGTGATTTTTACGGCACACTTTTTATAGTCTGTTTGTTTAGAGAGTGGACAGGTTGCATCTAAGCATACCTTATTAATAAAGACATTTTCATCAAACCAAGGCACATAAACTAAACCTACTGGAGGCGTATTACGCCCATGCATGTCTACGCGTGCCTTGACTTTGCCTCGTCGCGATTCAATCCACACCGCATCACCTTGATTAACTCCAAGTTTTTTGCCATCCTCTTCGTGCATGTAACATAAGGCTTCAGGTACAGCTCTAAAGAGTTCGGGCACGCGCATGGTCATCGTACCGCTATGCCAATGTTCCAAAACTCGCCCCGTTGCTAACCAAAAAGGGTACTCTCTATCGGGGCGTTCAGGAGCTTTCATAAAAGGTCTAAAGAAAATTTTGGCTTTATTTTCTAAGCTCTTAGGCGTGTTGCCTGTAGGGGCTTTAAGATTCCCGCTTACAAGCTTTTTGCCCGCTTTGCCATAAAAGGCAAAATCACTATCTGGGGCAGCCTTTTTGGCATAATAGTCGTATTGCGTGTTGAAGCGCCAACGAGTTTCTTTACCATTGACTACAGGCCAACGCAAGCCTCTGGCGTAGTGGTAGGCATCAAAATAGGCCAAATCATGTCCATGACCTACCCCAAATTTGCGATACTCTTCCCAAAGATATTTTTGGATGAAGAATCCATAACCTTTAAAGGGTTTGCCATCACTACCCACGACATGGCGCTTATCCCCATGCATCTCGGAATTAGGCGCACCTTTGGCGATGGGATCGGTGCTTTTATAGCGTTTGGCATATTTGTTGGCAAAGAGCACATCATAGAGTGTATCAGTGTCTTTATAGCCCATCTTACGCGCTTGAGCCAAGACATTGGGCAAAGTGAGCTTGTCATCAACCTTTTGCTCTTTCCAAACATCTTTAAGCTTGAAGCGTTTGGCAAATTCTAAAATCTGCCAAGTGTCGCTCATAGCGTGCCCAACTGGAGTAACCTGCTGTTTCCAGTGTTGGCTTCTGCGTTCCGCATTCCCATAAGCCCCCCATTTTTCATAAATCATCGCACTAGGCAAGATCAAATCCGCTACTTTGGCACTAATGCCCGGATAGCAGTCGCTCACCACGATGAAATTATCCATCTCCCTGGCAGACTTGATCCAGTGGTTGGCATTAGCGGTATTTTGCCAAGGATTGTTGACCTGCACCCAAATAAATTTGACTTTAGCGTCTTCGAGCGCGCGCATCATCGCCACGAAATGGTAACCCGGTTTGGGATTAATAGTGCCATGAGGTACATGCCAAAGTTTTTCAGCAGTCTTGACATGTTCTGGATTTGTAACCACCATGTCTGCAGGTAGGCGGTGGGCAAAAGTGCCCACCTCTCTAGCTGTACCGCACGCGCTAGGCTGACCAGTCAATGAAAAAGCTCCACAACCCGGTTTGGCTTGTTTGCCTAACAAAAAGTGCACCATGTAGGCCTGTTCATTGACCCATGATCCTCTTGTGTGTTGGTTAAAGCCCATGGTCCAAAAGCTCACCACCTTGCGATCTTTTTCAATATAGAGTTTGGCTAATTGTTGTAATTTATGTGCAAAAACCTCTAAGGATTCGTTGGCATCCCCCTTAGCCACTTTAGCAACATATTCTAAAGTATAGGGTTCAAGGGCTTCCTTAAATTGTGCAAAGGTGATCTCCCAATGCTTGCCCACTTCATTTTGGTGCTCCATTTTTAATACATCGCCCGCTTTAACTCCCAAGTGCTTAAGAGCGATCGCCTCTTCTTCATCTAGAGTGATCGCATTTTGTTTTTCTACGGTGTCTTTTTCACTGGGTCTAAAACCCGGATGACTGGGATCTGAGCGCATACCATAGCCAATGTCTGCATAGCCGGTAGCAAAGACAATATGCTTATTGATAAAATCTTGATCGATGGCCTCTGGGTGGTTATAGACAATTTCCCTAGCAATGTAATTCCAAATCGCTAAATCGGTATTGGGAGTGAAGATAATCTCCATGTCCGCTACGCTAGAAGTGCGGTTAGAAAAGGTAGTCAAATTAACTACTTTGACCTTATCTGCGTTATTAAGTTTATGATCGCTCACCCTAGACCATAAAATGGGGTGCATCTCGGCCATATTCGCCCCCCAAGTGATAATAGTATCGGTAGCTTCAATGTCATCATAGCACCCACTAGGCTCATCAATCCCAAAGGTTTGCATAAAGCCCACAACCGCGCTAGCCATACAATGACGCGCATTAGGATCGATATTATTGCTTCTAAAACCCGCCTTAACCAGTTTGCTGGCCGCGTAACCCTCTTGAATTGTGTATTGTCCACTTCCAAAGATTCCTACCCCAGTTACACCTAATTCTTGATAATACTTTCTAAATTGTTTCTCCATTTCATCAAAGGCGCGTTGCCAAGAAACTTGTTTAAATTTGCCCTTTTTATCGAATTCGCCTTTTTCATTCACACGCAAAAGTGGTTCTACAAGCCGGTCAGCCCCGTACATGATTTTGGAGTTAAAATAGCCTTTGATGCAGTTTAAACCCTTATTAACAGGTGCAAGAGGATCACCCTTAGTAGCTACAATCTTGTCATCTTTGGTCGCGACCATAATTCCACAACCCGTGCCACAGAAGCGACACACTGCTTTATCCCATTTCCAGCCCGCTTGAGCCTGTTCTGCCTTAGCGGCCAAATTCGGAGGCGTGAGTAATCCCGCACTGCCCAAAGCAGAAGTGATTGCTACGGATCTTAAAAACTCGCGTCTAGAGTTGTCTTGTATGTTGTGGTTATGCGATTGATTTGTCATAGGATACTCCTTGGTAAGTAGATGCAAAACTTGTCTTCTAAAAAGACCATCTATTAATAAATGGTCAACTATTATAGTTATTTTTCATCAATTTTTGGTTATGATCGCGAGCATCACGGCTTTTAAATCAATGGAGATACAAAAAAATGGGGAATCACTATGGACATTTGACTGGCAACAGACACAGATTATCACCTTCTATGCGCAAATGGAGTGGTTTTGTGTGGCTGTTGGGGATTGTGTTAGGAGTATTATTTGCCATGGAGGTCTTCTCTGTCAAAACCCATCAAGGATGGGTGGAACATTTGGATACAATGGTAATTGCTTGGGTGCGCGCCCATCCTGTTCCTATAATAGAAAATAGCTACACTAAGTTTATTAGCATAATCACTTTCTGTGCAAAATCTAAGTTCACTTTGAGTTTGGCGGCACTTGTGGGACTCTTTTATATTTTTGTCAAAAAAAACAGAGTTTTAGGCTTGGGGTTTTTTTTAAGCATTGTCTTGGGCGAGTCTGCATTAAAGGCTATGAAACTTTGGATTGCACGCCCTCGTCCAGAAACTAATGGCGAGCTGGTTTTTGCACACGGGTTTAGTTATCCAAGTGGGCACGCTTTAGCTGCAAGCCTATTCTATGGTTCACTATTATTGCTAGCGTGCATGAGTACTATGAAAGCTAGTACAAAATGGGTTTGGGGCATTGTCTTGTTTTTATGGATTTGGTTTATGATGTACACACGCGTGTACTTGGGCGTGCATTACCCTACAGATGTCTTAGGAGGCTTTTTAATGGGTATGGCTTGGGCTTGCTGTTCTATGGGGCTATATGCGGGATGGTTAAAAAACGCTAGATGAGTATTAGGATAGTGCGTGGATTTTAAGGGTTTATTCCAACAGATCATCGATCTTTTTGCTCGGCTTAATAAGGCACAAAAGATCACCATCGTTACAGCTTTCGTATTGGTGGTGGCCTTTCTTATATTCTTACTTGTCTACCCCACTAAGGGAAACAACGATCTTTCTAGCTATGGCGTGCTCTTTGAGGGGATGGACAATAGCGACAATGCCTTAGTACTGCAGTATTTACAACAAAAGCAAATCCCCTATAAAATTCCCAAAGATGATACGATCTTAATTCCCAAAGATCGTATTTATGAGGAACGCATCGCGCTCGCCTCTCAAGGTATCCCTAAAACTAGCAAAGTGGGCTATGAAATCTTTGATACTAAGGATTTTGGCGCAACCGACTTTGATCAAAATATCAAGTATTTACGCGCTACAGAGGGGGAACTTAGCCGCACCATTGAGAGCTTAACCCCTATTGATAAGGCCAGCGTACACATCGCCATCCCTAAAGATAGCGTCTTTGTGAGTCGGGAAATTCCTCCCACCGCTTCGGTTATGCTCAAGATCAAGCCCAATATGCGCCTCTTACCCAAGCAGATTCTAGGGATTAAAAACCTTATTGCTGCCTCTGTGCCTAAGCTCACCGTGGACAATGTCAAGCTGGTCAATGAAAATGGCGAACCTTTGGGTGAAGATGATGAATTAGATACTACTAAAGAGTTAGCCCAAGCTCAACTGCATTATAAGCAGAATTTTGAAAACTTGCTAGAAAGCAAAATTTCAAATATCCTAGCCCCTATTGTAGGGGGGCGCGATAAAGTCGTAGCTAAGGTAAGTGCAGAATTTGACTTTAGCCAAAAAAAGAGCACCAAAGAAACCTTTGATCCAAATAATGTCGTGCGTAGCGAACAGAATATGGAAGAAAAGAGGGAGGGCTATCCTAAAAAACAAGTAGGTGGTGTACCCGGTGTGGTGAGCAATATCGGGCCTGTGCAGGGCATTGCTAATGACCAACTGCGTGAAAAATACGAAAAATCCACTAACACTACCAATTACGAAGTGGGTAAAACGGTTAGCGAAATCAAGGGCGAGTTTGGGGTACTCACCCGCTTAAATGCGGCTGTTGTAGTGGATGGGCGTTATAAAAAGGTGGATAAAAATGGAACAGAAACCATTGAATACATTCCTTTGAGCCAAGAGGAGATGGACAAAATTAACAATTTGGTCAGACAGGCTATTGGCTATAATCAAAGTCGAGGCGATGCAGTGGCGGTGAGTAATTTTGAGTTTAATGCTAAAACGGCCAAATACATACCTATAACCGCTTATGAGCGATTCGTAAATACCACAGAGAGATACTTGGGGCCCTTCTCCTCACTATTTAAATACCTCATTATTGGATTGATCCTTTATGTATTTTATAAGAAGGTTATCACTCCTTTCAGCCAACGCATGCTGGAAATCCATCCTGATGAAGAGGAAAAAGTACAATCTCTTTTTGCTTTAGATGAAGACGATGATGAAGAGATTGATCGCTTTGGAGAAATGCGCAAAAAGGTGGAGGACCAACTAGGCTTAAGTGCGAGTTTTAATGAAGAAGATGTGAAGTATGATATTATGTTAGAGCGCGTCAAAAACGCGCTCAAAGAGAAGCCCGAAGAAGTAGCCTCTTTGTTTAAATTGTTGATTAAAGATGAGGTGGCGATCACTACCACAAAAGGAAACTAGATGGCAAAGCTAACCCCCAGACAAAAGACTCAACTAGATGAATTTACCATGTCTGAAAAGTTGGCAATCTTGCTCATTCAAGTGGGAGAAGAGGCTACAGCGGGGATTTTGCGCCACTTAGATGTAGATTCTATTACAGAAATTAGTAAGCAAATCGTGCAGCTCAATGGCACAGATAAAGCTGTGGGTGCGGCGGTTTTAGAAGAATTTTTTGTTATTTTACAATCCAACCAATATATCAATAGCGGGGGGCTAGAATACGCCAGAGAACTCTTAATTAAAGCCTTAGGTCCAGAGCAGGCTAAGATCATTTTAGAGAAACTTAGCCGCTCCTTACAAACACAAAAGAACTTTGCTTATTTGGGGCGCATCAAACCTCAACAACTGGCTGATTTTATCATCAACGAACACCCCCAGACCATCGCCCTTATTCTAGCCCATATGGAATCTCCCAACGCGGCTGAAACTCTAAGCTTTTTTCCCGATGACATGAAAGCGGAAGTGAGCATTAGAATGGCGAGTTTGGGAGATATTTCTCCTCAAGTGGTTAAAAGAGTTTCCACCGTTTTAGAGAATAAGTTAGAGGCCCTCACTAGCTACAAGGTAGAAGTAGGTGGCACGCGCGCTGTGGCTGAAATATTTAACCGCTTAGGTCAAAAAGCGGCCAAAACCACCCTTGCGCGTATTGAAAATATCGATGCCAAGCTGGCCAATGACATTAAAGAAATGATGTTCACTTTTGAAGACATTAGCGGACTTGATAACTTTGCTATCCGCGAAATCCTCAAAGTGGCGGATAAAAAAGACCTTACTTTAGCACTCAAAACCTCCACTGAGGAACTTAAGGCGAAATTTTTAAGCAATATGAGTAGCCGCGCGAGCGAGCAATTCATTGAGGAAATGGCGTATTTGGGCGCGGTGAAAATTAAAGATGTGGAATCAGCCCAGCGCAAGATCATTGAGATTGTCCAGTCTCTAGCAGAGAAGGGTATTATCCAAATGGGTGGAGAAGAAGATATTGTTGAATAATTTCAGTGAAGAAAACCTGATCGCTAAAGATGATCTTTCTAAGCACACCATCGCACGCTACGAGTTTAAATCCATCGCCGACTTTGCTCCTGAGCCAGAGCCTGAGAGTAACATGCCACGCAACACACCCCCCCCACCCCCAGAGCCCACCGCCGAACTCACGCGCTCCATCCAGTTAGAAAATGAGTTAGTAGAATGCCTGCTTAAAAAGACTGATGAGCTCTCCAGCCATTTGGCCAAACTCCAGATGCAATTTGAAAAGAGCCAAGAGGAAAACCAAGCTCTTTTAGCACAAACAAGAGAGGATAGTTATAAGCTGGGTTTTAAAGAGGGGGAGCAAAAGGCTAGGGACGAATTGAGCGCGAGCATTGACATGGAAAAAAAACATCTCTTGCAATCTCTAAGTAGCATTGATCAGCAAATGCAGCAATCCCAAAGCCATTTAGAAACCCTAGAAAAGGAGCTTAGCGCGATCGCCGTAGAGATCGCCAAAGAGGTCATTGTAAAAGAGGTGGAGGAAAAAAGCCAAGAGGTCGCTTTGGCCTTAGCCAAACAGCTTTTACAAAATATCATGGACGCGACTGATATTTGCCTTAAGGTCAATACCCTAGATTATCCCTATCTCTCTCAACACCTCAAAGACATGCCCAAAATCAAGCTAGAACCCAATGATGCGATCGCTAAAGGTGGGGTGCTCATTAGCAGTTCGCATGGAAATATCGATGGGAATTTGATGGCACGCTATAAAAATCTCAAAGAGAGTGTGCTTGATAATTTAAAGGTGTAAAATGGAAGCATTGATAGGTATGCAAGATTTCAATGTTTATGGGCAGGAGAGCGCGTATTTAGAGAAAGTATGTGCCTCATTAAGAGATCGCATTTTAGAAGTGGTCAGCGCAAAGGGGGGGCATTTGAGCTCTTCACTAGGCGCGACAGAACTCATTGTAGGTCTGCATAGCGTCTTTAACAAGGACAAACACCCCTTTATTTTTGACACCAGCCACCAAGCCTACGCGCACAAACTTCTCACCGGGCGTTTTGAAGTCTTTGACACCTTGCGCCAATTCAATGGAGTCAGTGGATTTTGCCGTCCTAGCGAATCTATTTATGACTACTTCATTGCCGGGCATAGCTCTACAGCGATCTCTGTGGGCGTGGGCGTGGCTAAGGCGTACGCGCTCTTGGGAAAGAGCGAAGTACCCGTTGTGGTGGTGGGCGATGGGAGCTTGAGCGCGGGGCTGGCTTATGAAGCCCTGAATGAACTAGGCGATCGCAAATACCCGCTTGTGATTCTGCTCAATGATAATGAAATGAGCATTTCTCAGCCCATTGGGGCGATTAGCAACGCCCTCTCTCAGTTGATGGCGCGCCCGCTTTATCAATCGTTTCGCGACAAGGTCAAGAGTGTTTTAAAGAGCATGCCTGAGGGGGTGAATTACTTAGCCAACCGCCTAGAAGAATCCTTTAAGCTCATCACTCCGGGGATTTTCTTTGAAGAGCTGGGTATTAGCTACATGGGCCCTCTTGATGGGCATGACTTAGAAGCTATTGTGCAAGCCCTCAAACTGGCAAAAGAGACCAAAGTACCTCTACTCATCCACGCTCAAACCACCAAAGGCAAGGGCTATAAGATCGCCGAGGGGCCTTATGAAAAATGGCATGGCGTGGGGCCTTTTGATCTGGCCACTGGCTTGCCCACAAAACCCAAGAGCTCTAAACTCAGCCCTACAGAAGTATACGCCCAAACCTTACTCACATGCGCAACTGAGGATGCAAAGATCGTAGGGGTAACTGCGGCTATGCCCGGGGGCACGGGGCTAGGCAAACTCATAGACACTTACCCTACGCGCTTTTGGGATGTAGGCATTGCCGAACAACATGGGGTAACCTCTATGGCAGCACTGGCTAAAGAGGGCTTTAAACCCTTTGTGAGCATTTATTCTACCTTCTTGCAACGCGCCTTTGATCAAATCGTGCACGATGTGGCGATCATGTCCCTACCTGTGAAATTTGCCATCGATCGCGCCGGCATTGTGGGTGAAGATGGCGAAACCCATCAGGGTTTGCTAGACATCGCCTATCTGCGCCCCATTCCCAACATGGTTTTATTGGCCCCTAGAGATAACGCCACTTTAGTGCACGCGATCACCTACGCACGCGATCACCACAGCAGTCCCTGCGCGTTCCGCTACCCGCGCGGGGGTTTCTTGCTTGAAGAGGGGATTTTTGAGGCAAAACCCTATGTTCTTGGGCAATGCGAATTACTCAAATCTGAGGGAGAAATTTTATTTATCGGTTATGGCAATGGACTAGGACGGGCGTATCAAACCCTCAAGCGACTAGAAAACCTAGAAATCGCGCTTTTAGATTTGCGTTTTCTCAAACCCCTTGACCCCGCGCTAAAAGAGATTTTACCCCACTATGCGCGCCTGTATGTCTTTAGCGACTCTTATATCTATGGAGGCGTGGGGAGCGCGCTTTTAGAGTTCTTAGCCCAAATAGGGCATTCCCCCCAAAGCTTTAAAAGCTTTGAAGTCCCCGATCGCTTTATCTTGCATGGAAATACCGCCCTAGTAGAGCAGAGCTTAGGCATCGATCCAGATACTTTAGCCCGTCAAGTCTTGAAAGATTGCAAGGTGTAGTTTCTTCCTACCAACCAGTCTATCAGTCAGCCATTTCTAAAAAACTCCTAGATGCTCTGAGTTTTGCTATAAGAAACGCAGAGCCAACACATGAGGTTCAATATTCAAAAAAATAAAAACTAGAAGAAACAAAAACGAAGGAGGGGATAGCTCAAAGCCATCCTAGTCCCCTCCTTTTTAAACTATTCGTGGTGTTCGCCACCTTCTTGTTTTACTTCTTTATGTTCCTCAGTTTTAGCAGGAGCAGGTTTGCTAGCTTCGGGTTTTTGCTCTTCAGCTTTGGGGGCGGGTTGTTTAGCTTCTCCCTTGCTTTCATGCTTCATGCCTCCATGCCCATGTTTGTTTCCATGTCCATGGTGTTTGCTTCCATGTTTTTTAGTATGCTTATGCGCGCAAAGAAGCTCACGCTTTTTAGTCTTGCACACCTGTACATCTAAGCCCATACCTACCAATTCATCATGACTATGATCTTTTTTCTTTTCCTCAAGTGCACTAGCCACCTCTTTGCGCAAAGCAACAAAATCTTTCGCACTCATTTTGGCAAGATTAGTTCTGTAGGTTCGATCTAGCTTCATTTTGAAATTAGCGCGCGCTTTACCTTTCAAGGTTTTAAGACGCTTGGCCACCTCCATTTGATAATCCAAAACATCCTCAGCGTTATGCAAAGTGCCCGCTAATTTTACAAACTCTTTTGTATTTAGATGAGAATAATCCTCCGCATGGGCTACACCCAAAGCCAAAGCACCCATCATCACAAGACCTAAAAAACGACGCATAAAAAACCCTTTCATAAAGCAAGATTTAAAAAAACAAGCGGGATTATAGCCAAGATCTATTAAATTTGAGCTTAATACCGCAGGTTGCTTGATTCGATTTTCAACCACAATTCATAAGAGATGGTACCAAAAGTCGGACTCGAACCGACACGAGGTTGCCCCCACCAGATTTTGAGTCTAGCGTGTCTACCAATTCCACCATTTTGGCACAAAAACCTTCAAATTGTGCCCAGCCATTGCATGCAACTAGCAAATGCTACGCATTCGTGGTGCACTGGGCGAGAGTCGAACTCGCACGAGTTGCCTCACCACCCCCTCAAGATGGCGTGTCTACCAATTCCACCACCAGTGCAAACCCCCTCCTATTAAGATTATCCTAAAAACGGATTGCTGTAAACAGCAATAATTGCAAATACCAAAGTATAGATGACTTGCGCTTCAATCATCGCCATCGCGATGAACATGGTTGTTAGAAGTTTCCCTCCCACTCCCGGATTGCGGGCTGTGCCTGTGATAGCAGCAGCAGCAGCGTTGCCCATTCCAATGGCTCCCCCACAAGCAGCTACCCCCAAACCTACAACCGCTCCCACAATGGAGTAGGATTTAATCATTTCCACACCACTAATATCCGCCCCAAAGGCCAATCCAACCATCCCCAAAAAGAAAAGCGCGAAAAACCTCATACACAACTCCACATCGTTATTAGAATATTGCTAAGCGCAAAGTCTTATTATGGCATTCCCAAACTTAATTTTCAAGCCAAATCTACATCAATTTTACCACTATCATCGTGGATAGCGATAATCTGGCACTCCAAAGTATGGTTTTCTATCAAGGAATCTTTATGTATACCGCGTTTTTCTAAATAACTCTTATGTAAAAGCGCATCCCCACCTCGAGGCAAGCGCACAAAAATTCCAAAATCAACCGCTTTCTTTATTTCTACTTCCAATACCTCTCCTAGATAATAGGGTTGGAATCCCACTATCTCTAAAATACATTCTTTAGCTTCCAAAACATTTTGAGCACTTCCACTAATACATACCGCTCCGCTCATCTTATCTAGCTCAACTTGTACTTCAAAACGCTCAATAAGCTCTTTAATGTTTTTGCCAGCAGGTCCTATAATAGTGGCAATTTTTTTAGGCGGTACAGAAAAACTCTCTTGGGTGGGCAGAGCATCTTTGTTGGGGATAATGTGCTCAATGGCATGTTCCATGCATTCTAAGATTGCTCCACGCGCTTCTTTGGCCTGCTGGAGAATTTGAGATAAGAGTGCTAAGGAGAGGCCTGCAATTTTGGTATCCATTTGCAAAGCCACCACGCCTTCTAAAGTACCGGCAATTTTAAAATCCATATCCCCCTGCATGTCCTCTAGGGCACTAATATCGCTTAAAATCGCCTTTTCTTCTCCTTGCACAATCAACCCCATAGCTACACCCGCGATCAAGGATTTCAATTTAACCCCGCTCGCATAGAGTGCTAACGATCCCCCACACACGCTAGCCATTGAACTCGATCCATTGGATTCTAAAATTTCTGAAACAAGACGAATAGTCTGATCAGCTTCTAAAATCGATCCTTGCAAGGCGCACTTTGCTAGATTGCCATGCCCAATCTCTCTGCGACCCGGCGCGCCCAAAGGAGTTGCTTCTCCCACACTAAAAGGAGGGAAGTTATAATGGAACATAAAACGCTCTTTATGCAATCCATCCAGATTTTCTTGCAACTTGGCATCATTGGGCCCTCCCACAGTACAAACAACTAAAGCCTGAGTGTGTCCACGCGTAAAAAGCGCGCTCCCGTGGCAATGAGGCAATAGATTAGTTTCAATAGAAATAGGACGAATGGTTTCAAAACCACGCCCATCTGGACGCGTCTTGGTGCGTAAAATTTCCTCACGGACGCATTTATGAGTGTAATGTTCTAAACCTTTTTGAATCTGTCCAAGGGTATAGGAATGTCCATTTTCTTGCAAGGTGTGTGCGATGGCAGTGCTTAAATGAGCAAAATCTACTTCTCTCTCGCTTTTTGCCATTTGTGTTTTCATCTCCAAAATTTGCGCATGGAAGTGTTTTTCCAAAAGAAGTTCTAAGTGGGAATTTGGAGGGGTGGGGATATTGATAGCAAGAGGAGCTTTTCTATGAGGGGCAAAGCTTTTTTGAAACTGCAAACAATTTTCGCGGATGTGTTTTTGCGCTTTTTCTAGCAAATCTAAAAGAGTGGCCTCTGGCAAACTCTCTTGAGAATGCATTTCAACCATGAGCAGTGCCTCAGAAGTGCCAGAAACATAAAGATTGAGGTCGCTTTTTTGTAACTCTGTGACACTAGGATTACAAACAATCTTCTCTCCTATTCTGGCCAAACGCACTGCAGCCACATTTTCAATACCAAGATTAGCCAAGTAAAGCGCGTTAGCAGCGGCATGTAGAGCACAGACTTGCAAATCACTTTCTTGGTCATGACTGAGTACTAATAAGGTAATTTGCGTAGGGTGAGAATAATCTTTGGCAAAAAGAGGGCGCAGGCTCCGATCGATAGTGCGCGAAGTGAGAGTTTCAAATTCGCTGAGTTTACCTTCGCGTTTGTTAAACCCTCCTGGAATGCGTCCTATGGCGTAAGCTCTTTGGCTAAAATGCACACTGAGAGGCAGAAAATTTTCCTCGACACAAGCTTTATCTATCATAATAGTTGCCAAGATCACACAGCCTTTATGGCGGTAAAGAAGCGCGCTGGTGGCCTGTTTAGCAATATCGTTAAGACGATATTCTTCATGATTAATACGAATGGTCATGATTCTCCTTTAGAAGTTGGTTTAATAGAAGCTGAAAAAAAAGCTTCAATCTCAGCTGGACTCAAATCTACAGATTTCTTATAGTAGTGTTGGATAGATACAAAAAAATCGGGGCGGTAAACACTCACCACATTATCACAGATAAGGCTAAGGTGTTCGTCCACAGATTTAGGCAAGATCGGAGTTAGCACAGAGATACTTTTAGCCTGTTTATCCATACAAGTTTGAATCGCTAGGCCGGCTGTGATACCTGTTTCGATGCCTTGATCGACCAATAAAACATTTTTATGTGCCAAGGATTTAAGCATATTGCCCTTGCGAAATTTATAAATTTTAGAGAGAATTTCCTCTTCATAGACCCGTTTGGCCTCTCCATAAACATAATCCAAACTGATTTCAAAAGCTTGAATGAGCTTTTCGTGCATGATAATATCCATCCCTTCGCTCACAAGCGCGATTTCGCATTCACGATTCAAAGGCGCGTAAATAGAACCACTGAAAAAAAAATCTCGATCTATGCGGAATTTACTAGACAAAGCATTGGCATATTTGATGCCACTTAGACTGGTTGCTAATACAATAGCATTATGTAGGTCTAAATGGCGTACCATGACCTCATTCATAAGTTTGTCTAAAGCATCTTGGTGATCCTCAAAACAACAATCTTGTACATTCATTGTTTTAACTGCCGATAGGTGATATTGGTTTTGGTGATGGGAGAAAAATCTAGTTCTAGTTTGACATAGTTGTTCTCATAGATTCTTAGAGGATCGGCTGGGTCATTGGTGAGCACGGGTCGGCGGCGGTTCACAAACATCAAGCCAATTCCAAAGCAACGAATTTTTTTGAAGATGCCAATATCCCAGTTGAGCACGACATTATTCTTAATATCATAACCAATAGAGCTAGTGAGTGAGAACCATCGGAAATCATTGCTAAGACCAGCTTTAAGGTAGTTGGAACTATTTTCTACGATTTTATTAATGCCGTTGTCATTAAAATTAGACTTAAGGTAATAAGAGACATTGGCATTCAGAAACTTGTAGTTATAATTGGCGTTGATAGAAACCTCATCAAGGCTGTTGTAGTACCATGAGTAAAAAAGAGTGCCGTAGATATTGAGACCCTTAAGAGGGGAAAAGCCTATTTTAGTTTCCATAGGCGTGCGGAAAAAAGAAACTTTATCGGAAAAATCTAGGGCTTGAGAGATACGCCAATAAAACATTTCTTGGCCATCAATCCCATAAAGGTATTGGGTAAGATTCAAATTAAGTTGCCCCTTAGAGGGGTTACGTTCAATGATAGCTGAGGGATTCCATACAGAATCATAAACCTGCCCTCGATAATCATAATTGCTGAGGGTGTCTGAGGTAAAATCGTTGCGCGCCTGCGCGCTCAATATATACATTTGATCGTTAAAAAGCCCATTAGTAAAATTATAATAAGTCCCCTGTAAAACAGCTTCTAATTGCATAGTGTGCAGAAGTTTGTTATATTCTCGCGCCAAATCTGTATTGAGATAGAGGGCGTAAGAGCCAGAAAAGGCGTTCCCATAGTTGCGACTCACGCCTTGTACACTGGGGATATAGCTATTTTTTTGATCCGTCATCACCACATTGCTAAAATTGAAAGTGTTCCAAAGCCCCACAGAAAGATATTTTTTAAAGAGAGAGAATTGTATGCCCAAAGGTACTTTGGCACTATTTTGCAAATACCCATAGCCCACTTGGCGCACAATGTCATGAAACTGGTAATCTAAAGAATAAAGGAGATGTCTCCAGCCCAAAGGGGCTAAATACTTGTGATATTGCAAGCTGGGAAGAGATTGAAAAGTGCGATCATTATTGATCTTGTTGAGGTTAAGAAAATACTTGAGATTCAAACCATAATAATTATTATTGGTTTGAACATAGTAATTGCCTCTTGACATGTGTGTGGCATCCGTGATGCGCTGATTAATTTTCTCAAAGCGCACATAGTCCAAATCATTCATATAGAGAAAATCAAGATAAAAGGCATTATCTACATGAGATTTTAGACCAAAATACTTTTGTAAAACCTGACGACTAGCCTGCAGGGCTTCAAAACCAAAAACATTTTGGTTGCGCAAATTATATTGCTTGGTGTAGCGATCGTAGTTGCGAAAATAACGCATATTAAACAAAAGCTTATCTTGGTGCTTATTGACCATTCTAAAATTAAAATTTAGTCCTAAACCCCTCTTGGAGCGAATTTGAGGGGTTAAAGTCATGTCCCAAGAATCCCTAGGAGCAATGTAGATAGGTTGTAAGTAAATAAAGCCAGCTAAGTTAGAAGTGCCAAATTCTGGGTAGAGAAGTCCGCTGGTGCGTTTGGTGCTAGTAGACATAAAAACATAGGGCAAGTAGAGAACAGGAATATTTCCTAGATAAATCTTAGGATTCCACAAGCTCAAATGAGATTTATCCGCATTAAAAGAGCCTGAAGTAGCGTTGACATGCCAAATAGGGTTTTCTACACTACAGCCTGAAGCTGTGAGGTTTTTAATGTGATAGGTATTTTGATTGGCATGGGCAATATCTGCACTAATCCATATCCCACTCACACTATCTTGTACATAAAAGGGAAAAATGAGCTCATAACGCTCATTGAGTTTGATCTTGATGTGCTCGGCACGCACTAAAAGCCCCTCACCTCTGTAAATCTTGACATTTCCATTAAGAGTGGCCTCTTTTGTCTCTGTGTTATAGGAAACTTCATCAGCCATGATATATACATCGTAGTTGAGCAGGATCGCATGTCCAGTGGCTGTAACAATGCGATTTTTAGCTTCCACATGGTCGGCCAAAAGCTCAAAAATTTTATGATTTTTCTTGTCAAATTTTTGCACAGCAACTTGTTGCTTTGCTTCCACACTCGTCCACAAAATCCAACATAAAAGAACAAAGC
>NZ_FZMQ01000005.1:504469-556287 GCF_900197855.1 Helicobacter cynogastricus
TTGACATGCCAAATAGGGTTTTCTACACTACAGCCTGAAGCTGTGAGGTTTTTAATGTGATAGGTATTTTGATTGGCATGGGCAATATCTGCACTAATCCATATCCCACTCACACTATCTTGTACATAAAAGGGAAAAATGAGCTCATAACGCTCATTGAGTTTGATCTTGATGTGCTCGGCACGCACTAAAAGCCCCTCACCTCTGTAAATCTTGACATTTCCATTAAGAGTGGCCTCTTTTGTCTCTGTGTTATAGGAAACTTCATCAGCCATGATATATACATCGTAGTTGAGCAGGATCGCATGTCCAGTGGCTGTAACAATGCGATTTTTAGCTTCCACATGGTCGGCCAAAAGCTCAAAAATTTTATGATTTTTCTTGTCAAATTTTTGCACAGCAACTTGTTGCTTTGCTTCCACACTTGTCCACAAAATCCAACATAAAAGAACAAAGCGCCAAAGCATTCATTTGGTCATGATAATCAAAGTCTTAGCCCCTCTATCATGGAAAGTGCGCTGAAATTTATCTCTGGAAAGATAAAAAAAAGGACACAATAGGGCAAGCTCTTTGAGGGCATAACGCTTTAATCTCTCTGAAAAGGTGGGTCTATCTAAACTTTTTAAACTCACAACCCGTAAATGAAAAACCAATTTCCCCACACTTGCCCAAAAAAAACCCATAAAAACCCCCTCATAACACAAATGCAGAAAAGCATACAGCAGAATGTAGCGCAAAAAAACATGAGTATTGAGCAAAAAACCCAAATGTAGAGCGTCTAACCAATGCGTGTTAAAATCCCAAGCTACCAACCCCACCAAGAGCATGTCCACCCCATAAGCCCCCACACGACACCACCAAGGGGCAAGCACAAGTCGTTCTTTATAAATTGTTTCTTCAAGTTTGTAATAATCGGACATCAAAAGCCGATATCCTCGCGGAACTGCATGCCTTCAAATTGCACCTTGCGCACCAAATTGTAAGCATGCCCTCTAGCTTCCAAAAGCGTCTTACCCATTCCCACGCACACACCCACACGCCCTCCAGAAACTGAAAAGACTCCATTTTCTTGAACAATCTCACCCAAATCCAAATGCCCATTTTTTTCATCCATTGGATCGATATAGACGCTCTGACCTTCTGACATTTGATAAGGGTAATCCTTAGAAGCAAGCACCACGCCTAAGCAGTGTTGGGAGTGCAACTCTAGTTGCAATTCCTGCAAATTGCCCTCTAAAGTCGCTTGACAAAGATCCAATAAAGGAGTCTTGAGCAAAGGAAGCAACACGCAACACTCTGGATCTCCAAAATGCACATTATATTCGAGCAAATAGGGTTCTAAAGTTCCTTCCTCTTGAATAGCCATAACACCAGCATACAAAACTCCTACAAAAGGCTTGTTTGCAACTTGCATCGCCCTTAAGATAGGCTCAATAATTCTAGTTGCGATTTTTTGTTGCAAAATCACATCGCATATATCTGCGGGCACAAAAGCCCCCATCCCCTCTGTGGTAGGCCCTCCTCCGGCAAGCTGTTTATATGTCTGACAAGGAGGTAACAAAAGATAACTATCATGGTGTGCAAGGGCAAAAATGGAAAGCTCTACACCTTCTAAATAGCTTTCGGCCACTACTTTTTTTTGCCCCTGTCCATTAAAGAGATGATCCAAAGCTGCCATACTTGCGTCTTCATCTTGTACAACCACCACCCCGTCGGTACACAAACCATCAGCCTTAAACACCAAGGGGTAGCGCAATCCTTGAAGTTGATCTAAGTTAGGGCTTGTGAGGATTGTAAAGGGAGGGAGTGGCACATGATGGAGCTTGGCCATTTCCTTAGCAAAGCTCTTGGAGCTTTCTAGCAAGCTAGCTTGCTGGCTAGGTCCAAAAACTTTAAGCCCTGCACTCTGGCAAAGATCGCTCAAACCTTCCACTAGAGGTTGTGTAGCCCCTACCACAATTAGATCGATCTTTTTTTCTAAGGCGAATGCGACCAGCTGTTGGTGATCAGAATAGCTAATATTCACTCCAAGACTTTGAGTCCCCCCATTGCCCGGGCAAAAATAAATATCGCCCACACGCGTATCCTCCCTAAATTTGCGTCCCAGCGCATACTCGCGTGCCCCACTCCCCATGATTAAAATTCTCTTCTTCATCTAAACCTTACATTCACCCAGATGATCGTTACTATGTTGCGTAGTTCAATGAAGCTACGAATAAGCCATGAGGGCTTTCTTAGGTGGCAGATCCTTTAAAAAGGAAATACCAAGCACACAAAAGCCACTACACCAGCCTCCAAAGATAATAATAAACGAACTTACCAAAAGTAGAAACGCGAATCATCCAGGCTAAATTTGGCATGGCATTATACTTTAATGTAACTTAGATTGCGATAGTGATTGTATTAAAGTGGGTATAAAAAACATGGGCTCCGGGGGTTTTGGGCGCAAATTTGACATTTTTTCTTTGCGTATAATCCACGCGTACCTTAAGGGATTGCCTACTAGGATTTGGGCAAGTCAATTTAGCTAGTAAAGTGCAAGCCTTACTTAAAAGGGTTTCTGAGGGGTTGAAAGGGTGGGAAAAAATCACCATGTGAGAACCGGGCATATTATAAACATGCGCCCAAATATCGCGCGTACGCGCCATTTTAAGCAGATCGCGATTTTCCTGTTGGTTGCGCCCAATCACCACGCGCACCCCCTCAATTTCAAAAGTCTCTAAACGCATATTTTTGGCCATATGGCGGGTAATTTTAGGTTTCACTAGCTCCAAATCTTCTAACTTAGCCTCTTGTAAAAAATGGAGTTTGGCTTTTAAAAAGGCGATCTTGGAGGTGAGATTTTCTGCTTGCAAAGCAATATGGACAGCTTTTTGAGCACTCTTTTTAGCCATTTTGAAAAGTTTATTTGCCGCGTCGCTAAAGGATCGAGAACGCGGTGGCAACACGATACACTGATCTTCTAAAAAAATCTGTGGCGCGTAGAGATCGCTACTTTTGAGGGTGTGTAAATGAATGAGGAGTAAATTAGCGTGTTGTCGCTGTTCTAGGGCGTTTTGTTCAAGTTGTGTAGCACTGGGCAACCCAGCTAGAATAGTTTCTAAATTATCCTGTTTCTTGCGCCATGTTTGGCGGAGTTGTGTTTTTGCTTGCTCAAGCTTTTGCAAGCTGTATTTGGTGTGGATATCCTCCAAAGTGTGTAAGAGGGCAGAGGTGTCCATTTGCTCTAAAGGAGGGCGCATAAAGGAAGTTTTCTTGAGAGGAGCTAGGGTTTTGTGTTTGAGTACGGGGCGATAACTCTGCTCTAAGGTTAGAAAATGCAAGGCTTCTAAAACCCGTCCTTGAGAGTCCAGTAAAATAGCGTTGCTGTGTTTACCGGTAAATTCAAGCTGTAAAAAAGCTTGGATTTTTTTATAGCTGTGCGCGCATTCTAGGGCGATTTTGAGGATACGATCCTCATTTTCCAAAAATGCGTCCAAAATGGTGGCGTTAGAGGCATATTTCTCTAAAGCAAGATTGAGAGGGGTTTTAGGATAATTGCGCTCTTTGGAAGAATCCACAAAAATATAGCTTTGCCCCTTTTGCAAGCAAGCCTTAAAAAGATATTTTGGGGTGTCTAAAGAAAAAATATTTTGGTGGTGGCGGATGGTGATCTTGGGTTGTTGTCTTAAGAGTTGGGCGGTATTATATAAAAGATTATAGCTAAGAGCACTCAAGTTTCATCCTTGCATACGCTAGAGCTTCCTGCCCCAAATTAGAATCCACCATGCGCGCAATTTCCAAAATCTGCTCTTGTTTATTGAGTAATTTAGCCCGAGTGTTCTCTCCATCTTTGTAGACTAAAAAATGTGCATCGGCTAGGCTGGGAAGATGAGGGGCATGAGAGATAGCGATCACTTGATACAGAGCGCTTAATTCTTTGAGAATATTAGCCACACACGCGCTCTCTTGCCCGCTTAAATTGGTGTCTAATTCATCCACTAAAATCGTTTGCATAGATGTATCTTGTTGGCAACGCTTGGCTTTGATAGCTAAAATCGCTAGACGCAGACGATTAAATTCCCCCGCACTCAATGTAGCAGACACGCTATTATTCAAAGACAGCTGGAGATTATCTAGCCCGTGCGCGCTTAAATTTGTTGCTTCTAAGCGTAGCATGGGGTTTTTAAGCAAGAGTTTTACGCTGTATTCCTCTAGCATAGCTTGCATGGCGGGCAGATGTTCATGGCGGGCTTGTCTAATTTGTAAACCTAATTGCATACAAGTATTTTCTAAGCGCGTCATTGTATTTTGGGCTGTTTGAAGCGCGTCATCGTGATTGCAGTAGTGTTGATAATCTTTTTCTAGTTTCTCTTTTTGGGCGCGCGCTTGCGCTTCGCTTCCATATTTACGCAAAACGCTCCCAAGTTTTGCCATTTCATCTAGCAAAGCTTCCATATCAATATTTTCTAATTCCTCAAGTTTAAACACTTCATCTAGCAAAATTTGACGGGCATCTTCAAGATTTTGCATGAGCTGTTGGACAAACTCCACTGAAGCAGAGCTAGAAGTCAAAGCTCTATGAATAATACTTATGTTCTCTAAGGCTTGTAATCCTTCTTGGATACGCTCCCCTCTTTCTTCCTTGTTGCGGTGCTGGGCTTTGAGGGTTTCTAAACGCGCATACGCCCCTTCTTCTAAGTTGAGTGCGCGTAATTTAGAAAGCTCAAAATAAACCATCTCTTTACGCGTTTCAATGTCCTGATTTTCTTGTTGGAGTCGTGTTAAGCGATCGCACGCCTCCAAATAGCCTTGATACGCTTCTTGAAATTCAAGGCGTAAATTTTGATCCAAATAACTATCTAAAATCTCTAAGAGAAAAAATGATTGAAGTTCATAGGTGTGCTTGTGGCTGGAAATGTGTAAGATATGCGGATTAAAGCGCGTAGCAAGAAGTTTTTTAGAAATGGGCGCACCATCGCAAGCATAACGCGTTTGTTTCTCTTTAGAGGCGGTGATTGTATGATTTATAGGCACTTTCCAAGAAACTTCTAGGGTTTTAGCGTGCACAGGTGCGCGCCCAACACTCCCCAAGATACACGCCAATAAAACGCTTTTCCCACTTCCACTCACCCCGCTAATCACATTCAAACAAGGATGGAAACGCAAAGACAGGGTTTCAAAAACTAAAGCATCGCGTACCTCTAAAATCTCTATCATATTTTTATGCTACTACACAGAAGTTTAAAGCCGACTAATTGCGCCCGCCCCAAGAAAATTTTTCGCGCAAGACTTTAAAATAATCTCGATCAAGGGGCTGAAGCAAGATCGCCTGTTGAGAAGCGCGTTTGAGGATGAGCTTTTGGTAGGGGTGCATGAAGTAGTGCTTTTGCCCATCTACCACTACCATGCAGGATTTTTTAGGCCGTACTCCCAAGCGCATATGCGCGCCTAAAATTAAAGGTCTTTGTGTGAGGGAATGGGGGGCTATGGGTGTGATGAGGATATTTTCACAAAGAGGGTGCACCACTGAACCCCCCACACTGATATTATAAGCACTCGATCCTAACGGAGTTGCAAAGATGAGTCCATCCACTTGATAAATATTAGCCAATTTGCCATCTACAAATAATTCTAATTCTAAAATGCCATAGACATCTTTACGGCTCACTACCATGTCATTCACACATGCAAAGGGCGTACTTTTATCCTCCCCATCTTCAAAGTAAGCTTCTAACATCATGTGTTTTTCAATTTTGTAGTGCCCTCTTTTTAATTCCTCTAAAAAGTTCCCTAAATTTTCCAAATTTATCGCGCTCAAAAATCCCAAATGCCCCACATGTACTCCAAAGCATGTTGCCCCGCTCCGCAGAGCCCCTAAAAGTGTGCCATCTCCACCCAAGCAGAGTACAATTCCTTCAGACTTAGGGTTAAAATCATAGGCGATCTGAGCAACTTGCAAAGCTTGTTCAAGATTGCATATACACTCTGGGGGCACTAGAGGTCTGAGGATGATATGCACAAAAGACACAGGAGGGTTACTCATTTATAAAACTTATCTTTTAAAATCAAAAACCCCAAGAGAAAACCCCTTGGAGCTAAAAGGAGGGGACACGACCTTATCTAGTTTCTTCTAAGAGCTTTCTTAAAAAGCATAGCGCATGCCCACATTGCCCGTAATGTTGATGTCCTGGTAATTAATTCCAAAACGCGCACCGATTCCGGCATTAATGTAAAAAGAACGCCATAAGCGCACTTCGCCTCCAGTTGTTAGACCCGCAAAAGTGTTATAGAGTCCGCCCTTGCGGTAACTCAAGGTGTCATCTCCAATGAAACGCACTAACTTATCACCTCCTGAGCGCACAAAAAGGTCGCGTCCAATATCAGCCAGAACAAAGTAGTAGGAATTTTTCCCAAAGTAATGCCGACTTTCTAAGGCAAGATTGAGGGTGAAGACGGATTTGTTGGCCGGATTGGCGTTAGCTTTAAATTGGCCATAAAGGGGGTTATCCATTACACCCCGCAAACCTGAAAGACCAATGTAGTAATAACGCAAAGCAACTTGGGGTTTGAGCACCACATGTTTATTTTTAAAGAAGAAATCATAGCCGTAGTTAGCACCAACATTCGTAGTCCAAGTGCTATAGTTGTAGCGTTGATTGACAATAGTTAAAATGGGGTTAGATGCTTGGATATAGGTTTTATTATACCCCCAAGTCTCATTAGCACTCAAGGTGATCTCACTCCGCTTAACAAACACGCGGCTATAAACCCCCACATTGACATTATTAGAGCCAGAGTTAGCGATATTGCCCCGAAAATTGCTATACCCATAAGCCATATAGCCCCCCACAATCACCCCTTTTACAAAACGATCGTAACCTACATTGATTCCATAGAGTGTCCCTGTACCTCCAGCTACAAAACTAGCCCCACCCACACCCTGCATCCATAGGTTATTTTTGAGCACATCGCGTTGGGAGTATTTGAGGATCACATCCATCGCATTGGGCACAGCACTAGCAAATTTTTTGCCTCTCAGACTTTCTAGCATGTCTGCAAAACTAGGGGTGTCAGGCAGAGGACTAGAGAGTTTTGTCAAACGACTCATCTGTTGGGTGTAGGTGTTGATCTGTAAAATATCTGTAGAATTTGCCTTAAGATTGGGAGAGGCGATCAGATCGATGCTATTGGCGATGTCTTTAGCCACCTGTACTAACTCTTTGATGGAATGATCTTCTAAATAATAGGGTGCAAAGAGGGGGGAGTTTTTGGTGTTGATTAAGAGCTGTTGTAGCCAATTCATCACCCGCGCTCCCCCGGCTTGGTAGATGGCATCTACACTGCTTTGCCCTTGAATTTGTTGGATATAGTTTTGGACATTGGGCACGGAGATGTTGAGAGCTTGATTCACCCCTACTTGCATTTTATTATAAGCGATGGACGCGCTGACTATCTGTCCGTCTTGGTTTTTGTAGCTGACAAGCAGACCATCTTTGCCAATCTGCACCGCCTGACCATTGTAGGTTAAGCCATTCCCTTGCGCGTTGAGCTGGAGTTTTTGCCCATCGATGTCAAGGTAGGTATAAAGTGTGAGATAGTCTTGCCAACTATTGGGGTTGAAAGCTTGATTAACCAATCCATAGCGAATCCATTTATTGGCATCTATAAGAGTGTAAACTCTCTGAGTGGAGGCATTAGAAGTGGCTACCTGTGCAAGTGTGCTTGTTTGGGTCTGTGGGGTTGGTGTGGCTTGTGGGGTTGGGGCGGTGGTGTTAAGAATGAAAGCGTTCGCGCTGTTAGGATTGAGTGTGGCAACCCCTGCTACACTGATAAAGGGGTTATTGACACTTTGGGCATTGCTATTAAAAGTCATCGTGCCATAGCTGTTCAAATTCCCGCCTACATTAATTCCCCCCACCCCCGTGCTCAGAGTCGCTCCATTATAGAGGTTAAAATTTTGCGCCACACTCAGAGCACTACTAGAGGCGTTACTAAGTGTTGTGATAATGCCGAGATTATTGGCTTTTAAAGACGCGTTAGTGCCTAATTGAATCGTGCCAACTTGGGTATTTTGAGTTACTCTTGAGAGATCGATGCTCCCCCCTTTTGAGGCATCGATTGTGCCTCCCATGTAGAAATTTTGCGCATTCACTACCAAACTTTCATAGGGGTTTGTGGTAGCAATCGTCCCCTTTTGCACAAAGAGATTATTAAATTGCGCGTTGATATTCAAACCATCGCTAGCATTTAGCGTAGTGAGATTGATATTAGAGGTGTCATTAGAGAAAAAGTTAAGCGTGCCCTGAGAGTTGGTAAAATCAATGCTATTTTGTCCCATAAAGACAATCTGCTTGCCGGCTACAAAGTTTAAAGCCCCGCCTGTCGCGTTGCTAAAACTGCTATTGGACACCAACACATCCCCATTAGCCAAAAAGTTAAAATACCCCTTCTCCCAAAAATTGCTCAATGCCTTAGGAGCTAAGAGCGATCCCACCCCCAAACTTTGCAACTTTTCTTGTAAAGATTGGGGCAGAATGCTCCCCAAACCATTTGCCCAAATTCCCCCTAGTCCTTTGCCCGCGATGAGGGCTCGGACCACCTTTTGCACATCCTGATCTTGTTGGAGGTTTTTGAGCGTGTCCATTGCCTGAGCCCCAAAGATTTGGCTGATGATCTTCTCTCCAATATTTTCTGCCGCACTCACCATCTCTTTAGAAGGGTTGAGAGCATCTTGAAGCGCAACACTGATCATCTCGCTAAGAATTTGTGGACCTAACCACTCCACGGTTTTATTGAGCAAATCAGAATTAGTTAAAAGCCCCTCAAAAACCTGCCCAAAGGTGTTGTTTTTTAAGAAATTATTGAGCGCAGCCTGCCCTTGGGGGGTGTTAGGAAAATTGAGCATGCCATTGACATTCATATGGGAAATGGGCGATAGGGATCCAATGAGATTAAGCAAAGTGTCATTGCCAAAAAAACCATTAGCTAAGCTTGCAACAGTCTGAGACCCTCCTAGTGGCAACATTTTATTAATCTCGCCAAAAATTCTATTCTGCTCCTCTTGGCTCAGACTATAAACCAGCCCACCACTCCCTAATACAGAGCTCACGGTTTTAGTGCTCAAAATATCTTTGATCACATTCTCCATGCCCGGCATTTGCAAAAGCGCGCCCATGTCTTGAGCGCTCAAAAAATCGCTCAATTTGAGATTTTTAAGCTTATCGCCCAAATCTTTCACTAAGGGCGCGGGGAGAGAATTGGTGATCCCATTGGGAATCAAATCGGGGAAGATTTGAGAGCCGGAAGCTACGCTGTAAATATAATTGCCTAGCATCTGCGGGAGACCTTTCTGCCCCAAGAGTTTTTCAACCCCCCCCTGCCCCAAGAGATTAAAAATCCCATCCGTAGCCTGTGCTTGGATTTTGGCATCATTGAGGGTTAAATTGGTCGAACTATTAAAGGTAACATCGGCACTCCCCCCCATGCCCCACGCATTCCCACTCCCTACAGTCCCAGTGATGTAAATATCTTTAGCATTAAATTGGGTTTGAATATAGCCCATCGCTGTAGCCGTGGAGCCAAAAAGTTGTCCTATATTGGTGCTTCTGAGAGCTTGGCATCCAGAATCGCCAATAGCACAAGGTTGGCTATACCCATTGCCCCCAAACCACACCACGCTACTACTTCCAGTTTGACCTGCCTGCGGACTCCCCACGACCAAAGTTCCATTGCTAAAAGTTTGGTTGATATTGCTAGAAAGCCCGTCGATGAGGTCTAAGAGTTGGGTTTTTTGATCGGGAGTAAGGCTAATATTAGCACCCAACAAAGCCTGCAAGGCCTTATTGGGATCGTTTAAATCATTGAGGATTCCACTCTTGAGCAAATTCTCCAACTGAGGCACAAGGCTTGAGGCGATGTTATAGAGATTGTTAAAAGTGTCTTTACCCAAAATGCTATTAGAGATATAAAGCCCTTGAAGAGGTTGCCCATTAGCACTATAAGTGCCCGGGACAATAGGAGTAGCTACTTTACCATCTGTGCCTTTAGGCGTGAACGCCCCTTTTAAATTGCCATCTAAAAAGAAAGTCCCGGCGCGATTATCGCTGTAGTTAAAATCCGCCCCTGTGGTGTTTTGTTTGGATTGTTTGTAAAAATAGAGCTCGGGGGCGATGTTGTAATAAGAGGTAGCTACAGGGTTAGAGTTTTTAGAAATTTTGATGGTGAGTTTGCCATCTTTGATCTCTTCTGTGATGGTTTGCGCGCCATCAAGGGGGTTTGTAAAGCTCCAGCTTTGAGTCTGAGTCCCATTGGTGCTAGAAGTGCTGTAGGTGGCATCATCAATCTTGATGCCATAAAAATCAATCTTTTGATACCCATCTGCCCCACTGATCCCCTCGATGTCTTTAGCCTGTAAAATGTCATAGATGGTGCTCGCGTTATTGGCTGAGAGGGGTGCGGAGAGATCGATATTAGCAAGATTGAGCAACCCGCCTTGAGCGCCCAAACTAAAGGTGTCGTCCACTTTGATGAGGGGTTGGGTGTTACCACTCCCCAAAAGCCCGCTAAATTTCAATACTCCGTTGAGATTAAAGGCATTATTAAAAGTAAATTGGCTATTGCCCTGCAAATTTAAATTGGTGCTCCCGCTTGCTACCCCGCTAGTTGCCTGCACCTTAGAGTTTTGTAAGAGAAAATTCCCCCCATTTAAGCTAAGAGTGCCCGCATTCAAAAGACTATTAGCCATGTTCACGCCGACATTTTGGCTAAAAGAGGTCGCCTTACTTTCAATCGCGGCACTATTGAGGGTGAGGGTGGCATCTTGGTTAAAATTCAGGTTTTGAAATTGTGCTTGGTAGTTGGGTTGGGTTTTATTTTGCTGGTTTTGTTGTTGTGGATTTGGAGGTGTGTAATCGCCGGATACATTTAAAAAAGACTGATCGCTAAAAGTCGTGCTGGGGTTAGTAGGCGTGGGCACGTTGGGGATTTTTTTTTCTTCTTCAGTTGGGAGAGAAGTGGTGTTAAAGGTAGCGCTAGTCCCCTTGGTCAAAGTGATACCCGAATCGTTGCTAAAGGTCGTGTTACCTATGAAGGTGGCTTTAGCACCATTGATTAGATTGAGATTGGCATTGCCTGAAAGGGTAGCTCCTTGCCAAAATGCGATCGTGCTATTGTGATCCAGATTGAGGATAGTTGTCCCTGAAAGCGTAGTAGGTCCGTAAAAATCCGCACTAGAACCTAAGTTGAGAAAAGAAACCGTGTTATCAAGAGTAGTTTTGCCATGGAACCAAAGACGGCTTTGTTGGTTGAGGTTGAGCGTGCTGTCATTCATTTGCACGCTGATGTCTTTGAGATAGCCAGTTCCGCCGGACGCTTGGTTAAAATCTAGCGTGCTCCCATTTCCTAAGAAAAAAGCGGAGTTTGTAAGAGAGGTTTGGGGCGAGTAGATAGTAACCTGTGTAGCACTTCCTTGTATGGTGCTTTGCTCAAAACTGATACTCTGGTTCCCGGTAAAAGAGAGAGTTCCTGCTATATTTTGCTGAAAAGAGGAGTTATTGATGTTTAATGTCTTTGCTTGAAAATACGCTTGGGATTTTTGAATCAACTCTGGGATGAGTAGCTTATTAAGACCGGGGAAAGCGGTAATGTAGTCGTGATAAGTGAGGCCATCAGTGGTAAGGTTATTGCTTGCCTGAAAAGTCATACTAGCCCCCCCCCCACTCAAGGAGCTCGTGCCCACATTAATGGTATTGGTCATAAAAATATTATAGGCATTAAATACATCGGTGATGTAGCCTAGATAACCTATTTTCCCAAATTGAATCGTCCCCCCTGTGGCAGCTTGCGTGGCGTTGTTGCCAATGATTAAAGTTCCCGTGCCTGTTACGGTGAAAGTGCCCCCATTGCCCACCCCCGTCCAAGTGTTTAAAAAATTCCCATTGGGGTTATTGTAGGGTTCGGATTGGTATTTGAGATTGGGATCGATGTAAAAAATCCCCCCATCTTTGCCATCAAAAGTATGTTGGGGTGGGTTTTTATAGCAGTAGTCCCACACGATTCCGCTTCTTTGCATACAATACACATCGGGCCAAATGTCTTGGATATTGGTCAAGAGTTGGAGGCTAAATGTTTTATCATTCAGGGTTTCTGCTATTTTAACAGTGGTCCCCCCAAAATCAAAGCCCACAATGTAGCTCCCATTTTGTTCCTCTAAAAGTTTCCCGGCTTGGCCTTTAAATTGGATCAAGTTCCACAAACTTTTACCCGCATCGGCATAGGTATCGCCATTCCAGTTGATGGTGTTGCCTGATAAAAGGGTGTAACTTGCTTTGTATGCCAAACGCATCACATCAAATAAGGCCTTACTGCCCAATGTGATCTGTCCTCCAAGCTTTGCAAAGGGGCTAGCGGGTGTGCCCTGATTGGTGGTGCTAATGGTAGTAGTGCCCTCAAAAGTAGTCTTTTGCAAGCCCGGAAAGCTGTATTGAGAATAGCCATTAAAGGTGTCGTTGTTAAAAGTGGCGTTTATGATTTTAAATTGGTTGGAAGAGTTAGAGTCATAGCCCGTGGTGTCAAAGGTGGTGTTGTTAAAAGTGGCATTTTGTGCGGTGATATTGATTTGCTTGCTTTGATCAAAGGTGGTATTGTCTGTGGTGAGATTTTGCACGGCAGCGGTCGTGTTGTTATTACTGCCTGCGCCCAAAATGCGCACTTGGTTATTGTTCCCCTCAAAAGTGGTGTTGTTTAAGGTGATATTTGCACCCTCTAGGGAGATCGTGCCCGCACTGCCCGAACCATCCCAAGGATCATTAAAAGTCGTATTGTTGATGTTAATGGTGTTGTTATTAGAAGTGTAGCTATTGTTATTGTCATGGACATTGAAGGCAAAATTGGTCCCATTGCCAGTAAATTGTGCGTTGTTAATCGTGGTGTCTTGGGAGTTAAAATACATCGTCCCACCGGTGGTATTGAAGTGGGAGTTTTGGATATTAAGCTTTTGTTGGGCTGTGAACCAGTCGGTGGAGTAACTATATATCCCAGCTGAAACCTCCCCATAATAGGCGGTGAATTGTAGGCCGTCCATAGTCATGGTGTTATTGGCTTTAATGCCAATATTTCCGGTGCCATGTAAATTAAAAGCCCCTACACTTGCAGGTCCAATCACTAAGTTATTGGTCATAAAAACATTATCCGCGGTGAGGCTAGTATTGGAGTGATAGGTGCTAGCTTCGTCCGGATCGATGTAAATGGTGGGGCGTTTATTGATCTCCTCTTGTGTGCTGGGCATACTAGCGGCCGTGGGGGTGTTATTCCCAATGACTAAAGTCGCGTTTGTGCCTTCAACAATGGTGCTAGAGCTTGTGAAAGACTTAGAGGGCCACCATTGGTAGTGAGCATTAGCCGATAGGGAGTTGTTGGAGGCGTTATACCCCGGATCGTTGTGGTTATGGGCTGGATCGATGTAGGCGATTCCATTTGTGCCCACATTGGGTCGCCATGTTTGTGAATCGTTCATATCGTAGACATTTTTCCAAATGTCCATGCTCTTTGTGATAGAGATAGAAATATCTTTATTGCTAAAAGTTTCCCCAAAGATGTATTCCACGCCACTTTCATTAAACACCACATGGTAAGTGCCCAAACCGGTTGGGTTTATGCCTGTCAATGTCCCGCTTTGACCTCGGTAGTGGATGAGTTGCCATAAGTTATGGAGATACTTGCTGTCATAGTCGATAGTCTTAGAAGTGCTCAAAAGCTGGTAACTACCCACTGAGCTTAAGTCTTTGGTGATATTGAAAATGGTGCCTTCAAGTTTAATCGTGCTATCAAGATTATTTAGAGGTGAGTTTTGCTGTAGGGTAATGGTATTTTTCAAGGTAAGAGTGCCATTATCTGCAATGGTACTATTAGCACTATTACTAAAGGTAACATTTTCAAAGGTGATATTATCACTCTTAAAGTGAAAAGGGGCGTTGCCAGTAAAGGTGGTGTTATTAAAACTCTCGCTTTGAGCATCGAGATTCATGCCCTGAGAATCATTGCTTGCGCTAATGGTTACATGGCTACCATTATAGCCCTGAGTGGTGATACTCTCCGTGGCTTGGAGGTTGAGGTTATTATAGTTTGTGGTGAGGTCTTGGCTAATGGTAATGTTGCCAGCCTTAAAAGTGTCGTTAAAATAGTTGTTGTGATAGTAAGATCCAAATTCATTCCCTCCAACCCCATTATTTCCCGGGGTGTAGCCTAAATTTAAATCAGCGTTGCCCAAATCAAGGTTAAAATTCCCCCCACCTTGCCAATTAAATCGAGAGAGATAAAATTGTTTCAGATTGTTATTATTGTGCAGGGTTACGGGGTTATCGGTGTTGCACCAATAGTTGGCACAATAATATCCCTGTTGTGTGTTGTGGTAGAAGTCATTCCCATGATACCACGCAAGCCCACGCCAAGTAACACTATGCCGATTGACATACCCACCAATATGGGACTGGTCATCTAAATTGGAATCGCGTAACCACCCATCATAGTAGGCTCTTAAGGGGTTGAAACTAACCGCCACAACCCCCAAAACCCAAAACCCTTTAGAAAAAACAGAACCCACCCCTAGAGATTTATTCTTTTGAGCGCGTTTTTTTAGAGGTTTTTTGTGAGTCAATAGACCCAACCTCTTGAGCCGTTCTTTAGTCGTGGCGCGCCCAACTAACACATGCCTAATCTTGAAAACGATTCGACCCCTACTAAATTTTACCATACTTCTCATAGTTAACATTCTAACATGATTGTGTTTAATACGGGCGTGCGCGACTAACATGTTAAAATGCAATTTTGGCTTAAAGGATTGGGATGGGAATTATGGAATTGGGTCTATTTGCTCTATTAGGGGTGGGAACGGGTTTGCTTTCCGGATTTTTTGGGATTGGGGGGGGGATGGTGATTGTGCCTGTGATGCTGGTTTTAGGGCATTCTTATGATAGTGCGGTGGGTATTTCCATTTTACAAATGGTCTTTTCTTCTGTGGTGGGGAGTTGGACTAATTTCAAAAAAGGGTTTTTAGATGTGCGCACGGGGATTTTTGTGGGGCTTGGGGGAATGGTGGGGGCGAGTTTTAGCGGGCTGATTTTGCGCACTTTTTCGCATAAATTCCTCTTAGGGATTTTTATTTTAGTGACTCTTTACTCTTTTTTGCGCTTTGCTTTTAAAAGTAAACGCTCTGCTGTGGATAGCTATCAAGACCTTAACTTGGACACTAAAAACAAGCTCATTTTAGTAGTTATTGGCGCGCTCACAGGGATTTTTGCCATTAGCTTAGGCATTGGAGGGGGCGTGTTGATGGTGCCCTTATTGGCTTACTATCTGAAAATCCCTCCTAAACAAAGTGTACCCCTAGGGCTTTTTTTTGTGATTTTTTCTTCTGCAAGTGGAGTGCTCTCTTTAGCTGGGCATGGTTTATTGGATTTACACGCCCTGCAATGGGGTTTGATGGTAGGTGTGGGGAGTGTTATGGGTGTAGTCATAGGAGTGCGTCTTATGCCCTTAGTGCCTGCCATTTGGCATCGGCGTGCTCTTTTAGTAATTTATGCAATTGCAATTGCAGTGTCTATTTACAAATGGTTTTAAAACGCTGGGGAAGTGGCAGTCTTTTAAAACGCAGACCGCGTGCAAACTGAGCTAAAGATCGTTTTTCTTTAACTCCGATTTGATAGTGAATGTCTCTTAAATACTCAAGAATCTGCGCGCGGGTAAGTCCGCTCTGCACCGCACGCTTTTGTAAGAGATAATGAGGGATTTTAACCCTTTTGCGTACAAAGGCGCGCGCTAGGGGGGCATATAGACTAGCATAACGCCCCACACAGAGTCGCCCAAAGACAAATGGCAGGTGAGTTTTTTCATGCCAACGCGTAGCCAAATCAATAAAGGAGCTAGGCGGATTGTTGTAATAAAAACGCAGGGCTTTATCTCCAATCAAAACTTTGCCTTCAATCCCTAAAAGCGCGCAAAGAGCGTTAGAGCTGGCTGACTCGCTATCAGTTTTAGGGGGCTCTTTAATGGCTAGCACACTGCGCACCTGCTTAGAAGCGATGATTCCACAATCTAGGGCGTGCGGGGCGCGTAAACTTGCAATAGAAGAGATAAACCCTGCATCAATACGCCTAAATAGAAAATCTTGATTGAGCTTAGCTGGGTAGGTTTTTTTGAGGTGTAAAAAGGTTTTAAATCCGGGCAAGCACAGGGGATAGGCTTTGATAAACACATCAAAGGGGAGCAAATTCAAATAATCGATCTTGCCAAAACGCATGCTAAACCTTTTTATCCCATTTTACTCCAAAAACCCACGCTAAAAATCTTAATCCTCTTTATATTCATAAACTATGGGCATAGGGTGCCAGTCCACCACGCCATCCCCACAAGCCCCCTGCCCAAAAAAGATCTCTAGCCATTCTTGCTGTTCTCCATAATCTTTTAAAGCGGGACAATTGGATGCAATGGTACAAATCTTGTCTCCAAGATAAGTATCCTCGTCCCCACAACCCCCGTAGCCATCGCTACGATCCAAGGCGTTGTAAACCGCTTGAATCCACGCGATTCTTGCGCGGTTGTCCTTGAGACAATGGGCTTTTTGAATCAGAGGCTCTATGTAATAATTATCGTAAGCCCATTTGCTCTCTGTGGGCACTAGGTGGAGGGTTGCGTTTTTGAGCATTTGGGGCAAATTCTTCACGATCTCTAGGCTACGCTTGTAGGCGCGCATTTCGCTAAGATTCTCGCCATTTCCGGCTGCTAAAAGGATGTAGAGTTGTTTGGCACGGGGGTTTTCAGAGCGCAAAGTGATGATGCTGGACTTGGGGATACGATCAAAGAGGGTGTTGAAGTCATGGGTGTAATAGCGTTCATTGGCTTCTTTTACCCATTGGATACTTTTTGTCATCTCTTTAAGGACTTGTTTAGGTCCAAAGGCATGCTCTAGACGGATAGCAAAACTCAAGTTTTGATCTAAAAGCCACGCGCTGTAGGTGGAGGTTTGTTCCCCATAAAATTCATCCTTATGTGCTTGATTATAATCCTTGATAATGGCAATTTGAAAAGAGGTTCCGGGTAGGAGCTTTAGAGACAAGAGGGCGGGAAATAGATAACTCACCTCTTCCTCTTCTTCATTGACTCTTTGCCTGAAAAGGTCTTTGATTTTAGGGGGCGTGGCAGCTAGAGCGCGCGCTTCTTGCACGCGTGCTTGGATAAAAACTTTTTGTTTGGGTGTGGCGCGCTTTAAAAAATCCTTAGCTAGATAAACTTGGGTGTTGTCTTGATTGGCGACAACGGCATAAATTTTTTCTCCCTCTTTTAAAATGCGCACATTAAACGCGCTGTCTAAACGGGTGGTCTCTAAGAGGCTTGCATCGCTCAAGTCTACCCCTCTTAAGAGAACAAAAGCGCATATGCATAACAAGGTAAGACGCATGGAACTCCTTTAGTGGATTTGGTAAAGTAGGGGCAAATACGGCTCAATGCCCTTTAATATGTCAAATTTGGACGCCAAATTCAAATTCTCTTGAATACGATCCAAAAAGGGCTCTTTTAAGGGGTCTGTGTTAGCGGACATGTCTTGATCGCTCCATTGTTTTAAAAGCGCGATTTTTTCTGGTGTGCTAGAGATTGCTTGCAAACCCTTGAGATAGCCAGCCGCATCATAGGAATCGCTTGTATCATCCTCATTAGGAAGTGCGCCCAACAACACCACATACACCCTTGCCTCTTTGAGTAATTTTTCTAGCTTGGCAATAGAGGTGAGGTTTAAATCCTGTTGTCCCCTAGCAAAAAAGTAAAATTCCTTAGAAGGGTGCTTGGAAAGAGATTCTAAGAAAATCGTATTTTCTGAGGGCAAAGCCTTGATCAAGGCTTGAAAATCTTTGTGGTGCACGATAAAAAAATTGTGTTTGACAACTTGTTTATATAAAGATCGCAACTGCGCGCTCTCTTTTTTATCTGGTAAAATAAAATCCCTACCCAACAACACCCTCAAAGAGCTTTTATTATCGACAAGCAAGATCTGTTGGATTTGTGCTTGGTTGTTTTGCACCAAGAGGACTTGAAAGGGGAGTGGAGCGTGTAAGCGTACTTGTTTTAAGATTTTGAATTGGGCGTTGAAATCTGAGGGATCAGCCATAAGAATTTGGCAAGCTAGGCAAGTTGCAGTGGTTATTTTAGCCAAGCTAAGCATCAAAGTATCCTTTAATCAGATGACTATGACCATCCGCAAGTATTTCAAATTATTATATACTACGATTAACACCTATTTTATTAAGGAGTTATATGCAAACTTTTATCCAAGAATATAAAGCCACCCAGCAAGAACGCGCGCAAGAAAACATCCCCCCTTTGCCCTTGAGTGCTAAACAAGTAGAGAGTGTGGTAGAAATTCTCTTGCACTCTAAAGATAACGCGGAATGCGCCTTTGTTAAGGAATTACTCATCCACAGAGTGAGTCCGGGCGTGGATGAGGGCGCACAGGTCAAGGCGGAGTTTCTAGGCAAACTCGCGCTTAAAAAGCTTACATGTGCGCATTTTAGCCCCTTAGAAGCGGTGGAGTATTTGGGCACGATGTTAGGGGGCTATAATGTCGCTCCCCTCATTGAAGCGTTGCAAAGTGGCGATCAGCAAACCGCCAAAGCCGCTTGTCAAGCCTTAAAATCCACTCTTTTAGTTTATAACGCCTTTGAGAGTATCGCTAACTTAAGCAAAACCAACCCCTTAGCTAAGGAAGTTCTAGAATCTTGGGCAAATGCCGAATGGTTTACTAATAAGCCCGCTCTGCCTGAAAAGCTAGAGCTATGCGTGCTTAAAATTGATGGGGAGACCAATACAGACGACTTGAGCCCGGCTAGCGATGCTTTTACGCGTAGCGACATCCCTTTACACGCTAATGCCATGCTCAAAAACCGCGTGGAAAATTACCAAGAACGCCTAAAAAACATCAAATCTAAGGGCGTGCCTGTGGTGTATGTGGGCGATGTGGTGGGTACGGGGAGTTCGCGCAAGAGCGCGACTAACTCCATCATGTGGCATTTTGGCACGGACATTCCCTATGTGCCCAATAAGCGCACTGGGAGCGTGGTGATTGGAGGGGTCATTGCCCCCATTTTCTTTGCGACATGTGAGGATAGCGGGGCGTTGCCCCTTGTAGCCGATGTGAAAGATTTACACGAGGGGGACATGATTGAAGTCTACCCCTATAAGGGCGAAATCCATAAAGGGGGTCAAGTGGTGAGCACCTTCAACTTAGAGCCCACCACTCTAGCGGATGAATACCGCGCAGGCGGACGCATTGCCTTAATTATTGGGCGTGGATTGACCAATAAGGCGCGCAAATTCTTAGGGCTAGAGCCCTCAGAAGTCTTTGCCAAACCCAAACAACCCGCCCAAAGCCAAAAAGGCTACACTTTAGCCCAAAAAATGGTGGGGCGTGCATGTGGGCTGGAGGGTGTGCGCCCGGGCACTTACTGCGAGCCCATTACCACCACTGTAGGAAGCCAAGACACCACCGGAGCGATGACACGCGATGAGGTTAAGGAACTCGCTAGCTTGAGTTTTGAAGCCGATTTTGTGCTGCAATCTTTTTGCCACACCGCCGCCTACCCCAAACCCTCCGATGTGAGTTTACAAGCCACCTTGCCCCAGTTTTTTACTAGCCGTGGAGGAGTCGCGCTCAAACCCAAAGATGGAATCATCCACTCATGGCTTAATCGCATGGGCTTACCCGACACTTTAGGCACGGGCGGGGATAGCCATACGCGTTTTCCTATTGGGATTAGTTTCCCCGCTGGGAGTGGTTTAGTGGCCTTTGCTGCGGTTACGGGCACGATGCCCTTAAACATGCCCGAATCGGTCTTGGTGCGCTTTAAAGGAGAGATGCAACCCGGGGTTACTCTGCGCGATCTGGTGAACGCAATCCCTTATTATGCTATTAAACAAGGTTTGCTCACCGTGGAGAAAAAAGGCAAGAAAAATATCTTTAATGGGCGCATTTTAGAGATCGAGGGCTTGGGCAATATTAAGATTGAGCAGGCCTTTGAGTTTAGCGATGCGAGTGCAGAAAGGAGCGCGGCAGCTTGCACCGTGCGCTTGAATAAAGAGCCCATTATTGAGTATTTGAGTTCCAATATTAAGCTCATTGAGCAGATGATAGAAAGCGGGTATGAGCATAAGGAAACCTTGAAAAGGCGGGCGCAAAAAATGCAAGAGTGGATTGATAACCCCGTGTTATTAGAACCCGATCCGGACGCGGAGTATGCCGCTGTGATTGAGATCGATCTCAATGAGATCAAAGAGCCCATTTTAGCATGCCCTAATGACCCAGATGATGTGGCGACCTTAAGCGAGGTACTAAACAACCCCAAACGCCCCCAAAAAATCGATGAGGTCTTTATTGGTAGTTGTATGACCAATATTGGGCATTTTAGAGCCTTTGGGGAGATTGTCAAGGGAGCGGGGGCATCGCCTATTCGCCTTTGGATTGTGCCCCCCACTAAAATGGACGAACAGCAACTCATCAAAGAGGGGTATTTTGCTATTTTTGGGGCAGCTGGGGCGCGCACAGAGGTGCCCGGCTGTAGCTTGTGTATGGGTAACCAAGCACGGGTGCGCGATAATGCGGTGGTGTTCTCCACTTCTACGCGTAATTTTGATAACCGCATGGGCAAGGGGGCGCAGGTGTATTTGGGCAGTGCGGAGTTGGGTGCGGTGTGTGCGCTCTTGGGCAAAATCCCCACGCCTCAAGAGTATTTAGATTTGGTGGCTTCCAAGTTAGAGGCGCGCAAAGAGGAAATTTATCGTTACATGAATTTCCACTTGATGGAAAAAATGGCACTCTAAGTTTTTAAGCGCAACCTTAGCTTATTGTTCTAAGATAGGGGCTTTTGAGGGGGTGGAAAGGTTGCGGTTTGGATTTAGACTGGGAATTTATGCGCCATGCCCTCCCTGCTTTTGGGCGGGGGCTTTGGCTCACCTTATATATCTCCTTTGCGGGCATTGTGGGGGCTTTGGGCGTGGGTTTTGTGTGCGCACTAGGGCTCTATTTTGAGGGCTTTTATAGCAAGCCTATCGCCTTTTATGTGCAATTAGCGCGCAACACGCCTTTACTCATCCAGCTTTTCTTTTTATACTATGGAATCAATCAGATCGGTTTTTCTTTGAGCGCGGGGGCGTGCGCGGTGATCGGGCTAAGTTTTTTAGGCGGAGGATATATGACTCAGAGTTTTTTACTAGGGCTTAAAGCCCTGCCTAAAATCCAGTTAGAATCGGCGTTAAGCTTGGGTTTAAGTCGCCTGCAGGTCTTAAGATATGTCCTATTCCCCCAGAGCTTGGCGATCTCTTTGCCCTCTTTGGGAGCCAATGTGATCTTTTTGCTCAAAGAGAGCTCAGTTGTGAGCGCGATCGCCCTAGTGGATGTGATGTTTGTCGCCAAAGATTTGATGGGCATCTATTATAAAACTAATGAAGCCCTTGTGCTCTTGATTTTGGTATACTTGGGGGTGCTCTTGCCTTTAAGCGCGCTGTTTGTGTGGCTAGAACGCTATTATAAGAGCAAAACATGCTAGAGGCGTTGTTTTCTGCGGACAATTTGGCGCGCTTGGTAGGGGGGTTATGGGTTACACTATATACCTCTTTGATTTCTATTGTGATCTCTTTGTTAGGTGGGGTGATCTTGGGTGTGGGGATGGCTTTTGGGGGGCGATGGCTCAAAGTGTTTTGCCGTGTTTATTTGGAGAGTGTACGCATTATCCCCCTGCTTGCATGGCTTTTTTTAGTCTTTTTTGGGAGCGCGACTCTGCTTGATTGGCATGTGAGCGCGTTAAGCGCAAGCGTGATTGTCTTTAGTTTGTGGGGAGTAGCTGAAATGATGGACCTAACACGCGGGGCACTCACTTCCACCAGCGCACACCAAATCCAAAGCGCGCGCGCTCTAGGACTCAATGGCTCTCAGGTGATTAACTATATCATCTTCCCCCAAGCCTTTTTGGCTCTTTTACCCGCTAGTATCAATCTCTTTAGCCGTATTATTAAGACCACTTCCTTAATGTCCCTCATTGGCGCGGTAGAATTGCTCAAGGTGGGGCAGCAGCTCATTGAGGTCAATATTTTAAAAATCCCAGATGCCAGCTTTTATGTTTATGGCCTGATTTTTGTGCTTTATTTTGTGCTCTGTTATCCCCTTGCATATCTAAGTCAATATTTAGAGAAAAAATACCAACACAATCGAGGCTAAATGGCAATCTTGCAAACCATCCAATTAGAAAAACGCTATGGCGATCATGCTGTGCTAAAGGGCGTTGATTTTAGTTTGCACAAGGGGGAGGCGGTGGTGATCTTAGGGCCTAGTGGATGTGGGAAGAGCACTTTTTTAAGGTGTTTGAACGGACTAGAGCCTATACAGGGAGGCAAGATTATTTTTAATGCTCAAGAGATCAGCGCGCCTAAGATTGATTGGAATGTTATCCGTCAAAAGATCGGTATGGTGTTTCAAAATTACGAACTCTTTCCCCATTTGAGCGTTTTACAAAATATTTCACTCGCCCCCCTCAAAGTGCAAAAAAAACCAAAGGAAGAAGTAGAGGCGCGCGCGATCGCGCTTTTAAAACGCGTAGGGCTAGAGCATAAAAAAAACGCCTACCCCAAAGAACTCAGCGGGGGACAAAAACAGCGAGTCGCCATTGTGCGCGCACTGTGTATGCAACCTGAAGTGATGCTTTTTGATGAGGTTACGGCTAGTCTTGATCCAGAAATGGTTAAAGAAGTCTTAGAGGTGATCTTGGAGTTAGCCAGCGAGGGGATGAGCATGGTCATTGTAACCCATGAGATGAAGTTTGCTAGAAAAGTGGCGCACCGCATTGTGTTTTTTGATCAGGGCATAGTGGTGGAGGAGAATAGTCCGCAGGGTTTTTTTGAAAACCCTCAATCTGAGCGCGCCCAAAAATTCCTAGAGATTTTCCATTTTTTAGGGAATTGTTGAATTTATTATGTTAAAAATTCAGTTTAAAAAAAGTTTGGTTTTTGTTTGAGGAGCGTTTGTGCGAACATGGACGAAGATATTAGCTACTTTTTTAGCTGTTTTGGGCTTAGGTTTAGCTGGCTGTGGGGATCACAAAGATCGGGCTAAGGGTGGCTTGGCTATGGTCAAAGAGCGCGGAATACTTAAAGTGGGTGTGTTTAGCGATAAGCCTCCCTTTGGCTTTGTAGACAGCAAAGGGCAGTATCAAGGCTTTGATGTTTATATTGCTAAACGCATGGCTAAAGACCTCTTAGGAGATGAAAAGAAGATTCAATTCGTTCCTGTGGAAGCGGCTGCGCGCGTGGAGTTTCTCAAGTCCAATAAAGTGGATGTCATCATGGCGAATTTCACTAAGACTAAAGAGCGCGAAGCGGTGGTGGATTTTGCACACCCTTACATGAAAGTGGCTTTAGGGGTGGTCTCTAAAGATGGAGAGATTAAGAGTATTGAGGATCTCAAGGATAAACCCTTGATTGTGAATAAGGGCACGACCGCAGACATTTACTTTTCTAAACATTATCCTCAAATTTCCTTGCTTAAATACGACCAAAATACCGAGACTTTTTTAGCTCTGAAAAACAACCGCGCGCCTGCCCTAGCCCATGATAACACCTTGCTCTTTGCATGGGTAAAAAACAATCCGGAATTTAAAGTGGGCATTCCTAGTTTGGGGGATCAAGATGTGATCGCCCCAGCGGTCAAAAAAGGGAATAAAGCTCTGTTAGATTGGCTTAATAATGAGATCGACAATCTCACCAAGAGTGGGTTTATTAAAAAAGCTTATGATGCTACGCTCAAACCCGTTTATGGAGATGAGATCGATCCTAAGGCGGTGATTTTTGAGTAAACCTTCCCCCCCCCCCCAGTCTTTGGGGGCGTTTCTCTGCATGTCTTGATAAATATTATCTTGTTAAAATTAGTAGCAATATCAACCGATTATGAGGATCGGAAGTCGGAAATAGGTTAGTGCCGACCCCCCCTTAGAGCCCATGCGCTCTAACCAGTTCAGTTATTACTAAGGAGATTCGCTTGTTTTTCATGAAAAAAAAGAATAATACGCATATGCAAAATATTGCCGAAGAATGCCACGAGTTGAAGGCAGTTTATAAAGCTATTGATAAATCTGCTGCTATGGTGGAATTTGACCTAGATCGCAAGGTGATCAGCGCGAATGAAAATTTCTTAAATCTTATGGGATATACGCTAGATGAAATTCAAGGAAAATCCCACGCCTTGTTTTGCGAACCTGAATATACAAACAATACAGAATATCACCAACATTGGGATACCTTAAAGTCTGGACAATCCATGTGTGGCACTTTTAAACGCGTGGCTAAGGGAGGTAAAATTGTCTTTTTGGAGGCAAGCTATACGCCTGTTGTGAATGCTCAAGGCAAACTCTATAAAATCTTAAAATTCGCTGCAGATGTTACTCCGCGCGTCTTAGAATACAATGACCTAAAAGCAGTTTATAATGCCGTCAATCGCTCAATGGCTGTGATCGAATTTGATGTTCAGCTTCATGTACTGAATGCAAATGAAAATTTCTTAAAACTCATGGGCTATACTCTCAATGAAATTAAAGGTAAGTACCATGCAATATTTTGTGATCCTGTCTATGTTAAAACCCCTGCATACACGGCCAATCATGACAAGTTGCGTGGCGGACAATTTATTGGAGGCACATTTGAGCGTATCACAAAAAGTGGAAAAAAGGTGTACTTAGAAGCTACTTATAACCCCGTTTTTGACGATCAAGGCAAGGTCTATAAAATTATTAAAATCGCTCACGATGTTACCAGTAAAGAGGATGATACAAAAAATAAACTTGCCATGACTTTGGAACTTATCAAAGAAAGTCAGCAACTTACCAGCGATGGGAGTGCTATGGTAGAAAAAACCGTGACCAATATTCAAAGTGTAGCCGACACTATGAAGAGCAGTACAGATTTAGTAGACACATTAAATTCACAATCTGAGTCTATCTCCTCTATAACCCAAACTATCAAAGACATCGCCGATCAAACCAATTTACTAGCTCTCAATGCTGCCATTGAAGCGGCGCGGGCGGGCGAACACGGGCGAGGTTTTGCGGTGGTGGCTGATGAAGTTAGAAAACTAGCCGAGCGCACGGGCAAATCAGTTGCTGAAATTGGGGCGATCATCGGTTCGATCCGCGAGATCACTTCCCAAGTGGTAGGACATATCACAGCTGGAATGGAAGCCTCTGATAAAACCGTGGAGTTATCTCAACAAAGTAAGGCTTTGATGGATAAAATTAAAGAAGCAAGCGACAAAGTAGCCCAGCGCATGGAATGTGCTAATCTCTGTGGCAAAAAGTAAAGGAGAAACAATGAAAGTTAAAGCGGTAATGCTAGAAGCAGATTCCTTAGGGCGAACTAACAAACTCGCCCCATTAGAGGAATTTGTTGACTTAACCTCTTATCCAAACACACCCAAAGAGTTAGTGTTAGAGCGGTGCAAAGATGCCCAAATTGTCATTCTTAACAAAATTGTAATGGACGCACCCACACTTAAAAGTCTGCCTAAACTTAGGCTCATCTGTGTTACTGCTACAGGGACAGATGTTATTGACCATGCTTGTGCTCAAGAATTAGGTATTGCGATCAAAAATGTAGAAGGGTATTCCACCCACAGCGTAACCATGCATACCTTTGCCTTAGTCTTTGCCCTTTTGTCAAATATGGCCTATTACGATCGTTATTGCAAGAGTGGGGAGTATTGCAAGAGCAAGATTTTTACTCATTTTAATAAGGATTTATTGGCTTTGGAAGATAAGGAGTGGGGAATTATCGGTCTGGGCAATATTGGAAAAAGTGTGGCTAAGAGTGCATTAAGTTTTGGAGCGCGAGTAAGCTACACTTCCACGAGTGGGCGTAACCACAATGACACCTACCCTCAAAAATCTTTAGAAGTTTTGCTAAAAACTAGCGATGTGATCACCATCCATGCCCCGCTCAATGATCAAACCCGCAATCTTATCAACGCCTCTAATTTACCTCTCTTAAAAGAAAAAGCAATTTTGATCAATGTGGGACGCGGGGGAATTGTCAATGAAGAAGCAGTGGCTAAGGCACTAAAAATACAGAATTTTTACTACGGCGCAGATGTGTTTGAAAAAGAACCTATGCGCGCTGATCACCCCTTTTTAGACCCCACGATACAGCCCAAACTTTTACTCACTCCCCATATCGCTTGGGGTTATGGCAACACTATCAAAAAACTTGTAGCAGGCACGATTGAAAATGTCAAATCCTATCTGGCAACTAAGGGCTAAGTCTAATCCCTATTCCAAAGCGATTAGAAAACACATTGTATTCATAAATCCCATCTCCATAGCCATTAAAGTATTGGGCATAAATGCCCACAAAGGGATTAACACGGAAGGTGTAACCCAAGCGTACCGCGCCATGCCAGCGTTTGAATTTCCAGTAAGGGGTGAAAATGTCATAAAGGCGCATTTCAAAATGGTGTCGCCCACGCCTATATTCTACAAAGGCATTCCCATAACCCATATAGTCGATCAGGTTTGGATTAGACTGATTATAGGGAATATAGGGCCAGTAGGAAATTCGAACCTTTAGCCCCCCCTTTTGCCATCCTAGACGAAAAACCGGGCGCACCCCCGCACTCACAGAGCGACAACCTCCCTCAATCTCTGTTTGACCATTGCTATATTTCACCACACGCACCGGACCCCCGGGAAATGCTCCTAAGGCGTTGCCATCTTTATATTGTTGGTAGCATTGTCTACCACCAATTCCATTAGAAATATGTTGTCCTCCGATCCAAAACTCGCTTAAAGTTCCCAATTTGCCATGCCAAATGCGAAGATTGAGAGGGTAAACATAAAAAAGTTCTGGCATGTAATTGACCATACGCATGGGCGCGCTTTGGGGGTTATTGTAAGTTTGAAACCAGTTTGTTTGGGTGTAGGCTAAATAGAGTGTGCCTTTGGTAAAAAGAAAATTCCTAAAGACTGGCACCTTAAAGCTAATTTGAAATTTAAATTCCGTATTCTGATAGCGGTTAATATCAGGATGATACCACTGGTAAATGGGAGTAAAGCTGTGGTAATAGGGAAGAAAATAAGTTCCTCTATACTCCATAAGTTCTAAATATTTTTGAGCAAAATCAAGAAAGGGATGAGATTTTTTGGGCTTGTTGGGGGCGATTTCCCAACTATTCTTGAGGCTATAAAAATCCGGCTTGTAAAAATCATCACGAGGTGCGCTGATATAGCCCGTGTTCTTGAGTTGGGACTTACTGAGTCGTCCTCCAAATTCTTCGCCCTCCAAACATAGAAGACAGCAACCAAAAGCTAAAACGAATTTACGCACTTTTGAAAAACTGCAGACACAAGATTGAAGCCACTACCACAGGGGCAATAAAACGCACACTAAAAAACCACACCAAAAAAGCAGGGCGGCTCAAAAAGCGCGCGCTAGCCTTATAAATGCGTTTTTTCTGCATAAACCACCCCAAGAAAATCAAAGAGAATAGCCCACCCAAAGGCATCCACACCGCCGAAGTGATGAAATCCGCCCAATCAAAGACACTCTTGTGAAAAAAAGTTAGGCTCTTAGCATAATCCTTGTGATTAGAGAGAATCACCAGCAAGCCCAAAAGAAAAATTCCTAAGCCCACTAAATAAGACGCTTTGAAACGACTCCACTTCAAGCGGTGCATTAAATAGAGGATCGCAGGTTCGATCAAGGACACCGTGGAAGTGATTCCTGCAAAAATCAGGGCTAAAAAGAATAAAAAGGCGATGAAAGAGCCCGTTGTGCCCATGCTATGAAAAATTAAAGGCAGAGAGATAAAAACCAGTCCTACACCCTGAGAAGGTTCGCCATTAAAATTGAAAATAAAGGTGAAGATCATCAATCCTGCCACTAAAGAAATTCCAATACCGGGCAAGACAACCCACAGCGAGCTACCCAAAAGATTTTCATCAGAGCGCGTGAAGGCCGCATAAGTGGTGATCGTTCCCACCCCCAAACTCAAAGAAAAAAACATCTGCCCCAAAGCCTCTAAAATTACCTCAAAATTAATCTTGCCAACATCAAAGTTAAACATGTAGACAAGTGCCTTAGAAAAACTAGGCAGAGTCATGGCATAAAAGAGCAAACCAATGAAAACCAAAAATAACAAGGGCATTAGCCACAAACTCAAACGCTCAATCCCCTCTTTGATCCCCCTAGAGACAATCCACACGGTGAGCCATAGCCAAAGGCTAAACCCAATCACCTGCCAAAGTAAATCGCTAGAGCTCAATATACTAAAGGTCTGCTTGGCTTCTTGCAAGGAAGTGGGTAAATGAAAACTCACTTTGAGTAAATAATAGAGAATCCAGCCCAGCACCACGGTGTAAAAGGACATGATGATAGGCCCACCCACCAATAAAATCGCACTCCAAGACCAAATTTTTCTGTGTTTAGTGTCAAGGTGTTGGTAACAAGAAACCACATCTTTGCGCCCCAAATTGCCAATCACCATGTCCACTAGGAGCATAGCCACTCCCAAAGTGAGAGTAAGTCCTAAATAAAGTAGCACAAAAGCCCCGCCCCCATTGCTCCCGGCCATGTAGGGAAAACGCCAAATGTGCCCTAGCCCAATAGAACTCCCCAAAGTCGCTAAGATGAAGCCTAATCTAGAAAAGCCCATACTAGCCCTGCAAAATCTTTACGGCCCAAATCACTAAAATCACAATCGGCGCGATGAATTTAAGCAAAAACACCCACACTGAAAACATCCATCGGCTTAAAAAGTGTGAACTTATTGCATAGAGTTTCGTCTTACTCACCACCCAACCCACAAAGATCACAGACACTAACCCCCAAAAGGGCATTAAGAGGGAGGTAGAAAAAAAATCGGTGAGTTCAAAAAGACTTTTGTGGAAGAAAGTTAAATGCGCACCATATTTAGCATGCAAGGAAAAGATCAACGCCACGCCCACGACAAAGACTGCCCCAGTAATTGCCCATGTTGCCTTGAAACGAGAATAATTTTTATCTACCAAATACTGCACGGGGGGCTCTAAAAGAGCGATTGTGGAAGTGATGCCTGCAAAGGCCAAGGCGCATAAAAATAAGATAGAAACCACACTTCCCATCATTCCCATTTTAGAAAATACCACAGGCAAGGAGACAAAAATAAGCCCCGCACCTTCTGAAGGATTAGCCCCATATTCAAAGACAAAAGTAAAGATCATCAAACCGGCCATCAAAGAAATGGCAATGCCAGGCAAGACAATCCAAATTGCGCTTTTGAGCAAATCCTGTTTGCGATGTGTAGAAGAAGCGTAGGCGATGTTGATTCCTATACCCAAACTCAAGGCAAAAAAGACCTGCCCTAGCGCGCTCACAAAGGCTTTTTGATTAAACTCAGCCAAGCGAATCCCAAACATGAAATCTAAAGCTTTTTTAAAAGAATCTTGCATGGAAGCATAGATAAGTAGGCCAATAAAAATGATAAATAGCAAAGGCATTAGAACGAAATTGAGTTTTTCGATGCCATCCTTCACACCCCTAGAAACCACCCAGGCGGTGAGTAAGAGCGTTACAGCCAGCCCAGCGACTTGCGTGCCAATGGAATGGCTTAAAAGATTTGTCAAAACCTGTTCAGAGGTTTTGATGTCTGTAGGTAAATTGAAACTCACCACCGCTAGATAGTAAAATACCCAGCCTAGCACAATCCCATAGAAGGTCAAGATGATAGGTCCAGTAAAGAGCATTAACCCGGCATAACGCCAAGTTTTGCGTTCAGGGTTGGGATCTAACTCCACAAAGGCACAGGCGACATCTTTTTGCGTGCTTTGACCTATCACCATTTCAGCAACTAACATCGTGAGCCCTATGGTGAGCGAGAGAATCAAGAATAAAATGACAAAGCCACCCCCACCGCTTGTACCAGCCATGTAGGGGAAACGCCAAATATGTCCCAATCCTATGGAACTCCCTAAAGCGGCTAGAATAAAGCCTAACTTGGAGAAGTTGTTCACTTAAGGCTCCTTTCTGTTGGAATGAAATAAAAAAAGTCGCATTCTAGCATAATTAATATTTACTTTACTTTATTTGTATATAATCCTTCCTTTTATGCCATTTGGATGGACATGCGCTATAAAGTTTATTATGAAGATACGGATTGCGGGGGGATAATCTACCACGCCAATTATTTAAAATACTGCGAGCGGGCTAGAAGTGAGGTCTTTTTTGCCAACGATCTTAGCCCCCATGATCAACAGGGTTTTTTTGTGGTGCAGTCTTTACAAGCGCAGTTTTTAGCTCCGGGCAAGCTGGGCGACACCTTAGAGGTCTTGACCAAACTCAAAGAGCTCAAAAAAGTCAGCGTGATCTTAGAACAAGAGGTGCTTAGAGTTGCGCCTCAAAGCGCGCGCCTCTTTTGCATGCAAATCAAATTGGGCTTTATCTCTCAAATCACCCACGCTCCCATACCCATTAGCCCACCTTTTGTAACCCTATTAAAAAGCTTGATTTAGCACCCCTGAGAATGCAACTCTGGGGGCTTTTTGCTCTGATTTGTGATGGGAGTCATGTTAGGAGAAAAGGTGGTGAGATCGAGATTATAGAAGACATTTTGCCCTTTTTCATAGCCTACCACTACAAGCGCGTCATCGATCAAAGCTAACGCGCTAGGATTACTAATTTGGCTAGGCAAACCATAGGCATCTAGTATCTGTGCGCTGGTTGGGTCAATCACCAGCAAGGTATTAAAAGCCTTGCTCAAGGCTAATAACTTGCCCTGATAGAGGGCTAGCCCAGTGATATAAAACTCACCTAAATGGCGTTGGGGTTTTAGAGGGGTATTTTTAGTGGCTTGCACCATACGCTCAGAATCCAAACCCAAATCTTGATCTAGCATGCTAATTAAAATCAAATCTTTATAGCGCGCATTGGGCACACTGAGCATGTAAGTGTAAGTGCCATCGCTACGCGCGCTCAATACATAGGAAGTGGAAGCCCGACTTGTGCGTAAACGATTACGCCCCAATTCCTCAAATTGATGTGCTCCTTGTAAGAATTGCGCAAAATTATTTCCCGCCTTGGGGTTGTAGCGCACATCTGCACTACTCTTATTTTGCCCCATTACTCTAATCACATTGCCCATCATATTCACGCCTACAAAATTCTCTATGGTAGCAGAATAGTATTTATCCAGCACAAAATGCGCCAAAATTGTTTTTAAGTCTTTATCTACCACATAAAAACCCTCTTTTTGTGTGCCGATCAAAAAGGTATTTTTCAATAGCACGTTGTCTCCAGCAAAAGTGTCGGGGGAAAAATAGGGGGCATTGCTTTGTTGAATGGGAGCACACCCCTCACTTGTAGTGAGCATGGCTAAGGGGTTGGCGGGGGTTTGAATAGGGGCAATGGGCGCGCTTAAAAATAAAAGATCGCTAATGGGAGCATTGAGAGTCAAAGAATTAGTTTTTTGTGATCGCAAGGGGAGTTCTTTGTGCACTTGCAGAGGGGCGTTGTGATAATCAGGATCCCATGCATGCTTGTCATCAGCTAAGATAGGGGTATCCACAACTCTTTTTCCCCATGCTCTAGGAAAGCCCATATATTTCCAGTTTTGCGCGCTCCAAACATTTTCTTTGAAGTTCCAAGAAAAACGGATAGGATCGCCCTGCCCTAGATAGGGAAAGGGACCCGTAGAAATAAAAGCTTGCACCATGTTTGTGATGGCGATCACACCCACAATGAGAAAAGCCCAGTTATTTGCCTTGCTCAAATCACGATAAGTGCGCCGATTTCCATGCGCATAAACCCCCCCTTCTTGAGCTAGCACCTGAAAACTGGGTGCAAAGAGTAACAAACCTCCCAAGACTAACACCACAAACCAAAAAACTACATGCGCCCAAAATTGTGTGTGTAGCCCCAAAACAGAGAGCGCAAAACCCTGCCCGACATCCTCTAGGGCATGGTTGCCATAGTGATAAAAGCTTTGATACAAGCCTCCCGCTACGATTAGGAGCAAAATCGCTAAGTATTTGGGCTTGAGTCCATAGCGCAAGATAAACAGCCCGGCCAAGCCCACATACATCATGCTTTGACGCTCTGCCCAACACTGAATACAGGGCGAATCCCCATAAATAAAGCCCAAAACTAGATTAGCAATCCCCACAGGTAAAGAGACAATCCCAATGACAGCCAAAGAAAAGAGGAAGTAAAATTTTCGAGTCTGCTCCATATTCTCACTTCAAAGAAAGTTGATCGATCATTTCAAGAAACTCTTGACTGAGGCGTTGAGTCCTAACCTCAATATTTGAGGCATCCCATTGTGATACATTTAAAATTTCTTTCGTGGTAGAGAGACGATCATAGTTAGATAAGTTTTTCTTTTTGCTACCATCGCCATAGAGTTTAGTGTGCCACCCATGGTTGCCTATGGCTGTATTTAAAGTCTTTTCAAGCAAAACCATGTTGCCAATTTGATAAATCAGTCTCTCCGCCCTGCTCTTTTTCTCTAAATCATTTCCCTCTGTACCTACCACATTAGACCAATGGGCTTCCCATTTGACAGGCATCAAATGCTCCAAGCTATAGTCATAAGCTAATTTAGAGGAATTGCCCTCATGTTGCCTCCTCCTGTAGAGCTCAAGACTAAAGAGCACTAGGGCTGCTCGATCATTAGAAAGTAGCACTCCCTCAGAGGATTTTAAATACTGCTCAATCTTGGCTTTTTCAGGTTTGTGTTTTAGAAGAGATTCTTTGAGGAATTGTAAAAGTGCCTCAGAATTTTGATTTTTCTGTTTGCAAAGATCGCGCGTGAGTTTCCCAAAAAAGAATCCAAAGTTTTTGTAAGATTCCTTGCAAAGCCAATAGGTCAGAATCAGCATTTCGAGCCAACAAAAACCCTCTTGAATCACTTTGGTATCCCCAAGTGCTTGAATATAAAGAATTAAAGGGATAGCTGAGTAGATTTTTGTTACCCTCATCGTGTTGAATAGTTTAAGTGTAAAATCATCAAAGCCAAATTCTTGTGTATGATCGTGAGGAAGGTCTTTATAAAGAAGGGCATAGCGATGGAGCTCTTGGAGTAAATCCTCTAAACACTCTTTATCTAAACCTTTAATGTGTTTTTTATAAACCATACTCAGTTTTTCTAGGGTATCTTTTTCTACATCAAAAAAGCCCTTGATGATAGCAAAAGCGTGTAAAAACACTTCGCTTTGGATTCTCTTTAGACTTCCTTTACCCGTTTCTTGCTCCCAAAATTTGCGTTGTGTATCATCTTTCTCAAAAACCGATTCCCAATACTTTGTATAAAGGGTTTCATAATCATCTCTTAGAGACTTTGTGCGATCAAAAAGAGCATTTTTGATGATATCTGTTGCACTGAGACGCAAACCCGCTGTATTGATGGAGTCAAAAATTTGTTGCGCATCCTCATAGGTATCTAGGCGAATAACAACCCACAGATCGCTCTCTGTTAGGTAGTCCAAAAACTCTTGAGAATGCTCCAATAATTGTTTATCTTTAAGCGTTTGAGAAAAATGAATATAGGCTTGTAGCAATCGATTATCCCTGGGAGCATCTCCTAAGTCTGTACTTGTATTTGCTTGTAAAATTCTAGTAAAGTGGGGGGCATCGCATTTAGAATGCTGGATTTTGGGCATCTTTTTTTGAACGGGTTTTTGAAATAAGCATTGCTTATAGTCTTGCTGTTGCTCATCCTCTAGGGTGTCATACAGAGCCTTGATTAAAATAGAGAAAGTGGTGAGTCTTTGTTGTCCATCAATCACTAGAGTGTCTTGAGAATAGCCTCCCGATGTGGAAGGGGTATCTTGCAAAATGACAGAACCTAGAAAATGCGCTCTATTGAGTTTGTAACTGCTATGTAAATCTTCAAAAAACTGCTTCCATTGCGCTTCTTTCCACACATAAGGGCGTTGGAAAAAAGGAATAATAACCTGACCACTTCCTGATAAAGATGAGAAATTTCCAGCCTTAACTTCCATGAGAACTCCTTACAAATTTATATTGGGAAAGAAATTAGAGGTATGGGCAACAAACATTACCAGCTCCACCAGCCACGCTACCACGAAAATTCCAAAGGCTAATTTTTCATAGGTGGGCTTGAAAAAGAGCAAACACACCACCACAAGCATCGCCATAAAGCCCAAAAACTCCACCGCTACACTCCTTAACTGCTAAAAATCAGCGAGGCTTTGAGTATAACACAAACAGATCAAAAATTAGGACTTATGGCTTAAGGGGGGTGCGCCCCTTTATTCTCTAATCTATTTTATTGGCAATGATAACATTCAAAGGATCGATCGAGCGCGCCTGTTTCTAAACTTGGGCTAGCCGTGCGCAGATAATAAGTAGACTTTAAACCCAACTTCCATGCCAAGTGATAGATTTCATGCAAAAGCTTGCCACTTGCCTGATCGGGGCGTAAAAAAAGATTGAGGCTTTGCCCTTGATCGATCCACTTTTGGCGCACAGCTGCTAGGCGGATGATGGCTTTAGGATCGATGTCGTAAGCAGAAGTGTAATAATGCCAAGTCTCTAAACTAAGTTCAGGCACCACAACTGGGATCATCCCGCTTAAATTTTCCTCAAACCATTTTTTTTGATAAATGGGCTCAATCGTTTGAGTCGTGCCCACCAAAATAGAAATCGAACTTGTGGGGGCAATAGCCATCAAATAGCCATTTCTCAAACCATGTTGTTTGACCTGCGCTTTTAAACCCTCCCAATCGCAGGTAGGTTTATGAGGACTGAGTTCCCAAGTCTGTGGCTTGGCTTTATCCATAGGAAAGATTCCTCGACTCCACTCGGAATTTTCAAAATGAGCATAACTCCCACGCTCTTGGGCTAGCTTGCAACTCTCTAAAATAGCTCTGTAACTGATTTTTTCCACTAACGCGTCAATGTGGCGCGCGTGCTCCACACTCCCCCACTCTATTTTGGCTTGAGCCAAAGCCTGCGCTTCGCCCATCACCCCAAGCCCCACGGCGCGACTTTGCAAATTCGTCCGCTTTGCCTTATCAATGGGATAAAAATTCAGATCAATAATATTATCTAGCATGCGCACAGCAATAGGCACAACCCGCGCAATGTCCGCATCGCTTCGCACCTTGCTAAGATTTAAACTTGCCAAGTTACACACCGCTACCTGCCCACCTTGAGCAATTTTTGTGGTCATGAAAATGCGCTTGCCCTTTAGGCTATCGTTGCTGGTAAGTTTATTAGCTTTTTTGGTGATGAGCGCATCCGTTGTGATAAGGTCTTTTTCCTCATAGTATTCCAAACTTCCATCTACAAACTCTACCGCCACTTTATAATGGCTACTGCCCGTCATTTGGTAAATTTCGGTGCAAAGATTAGAGGAGCGGATAAGTCCGGTATGGCCATTTAGATGAGCACCATTAGCGTTGTCTTTAAAACCTAAGAAAGGCAATCCGCTTTCAAAGTAGTTTGTAAGGATTCTTTTCCACAGGGTGCGGGCTTCAATTTGCTGTTTGACAATGCCTTCATCATTCTCATACGCCAAATATTTTTGAGTAAAAACATCACCATAGCATTCTGTCAAGTCAGAACAAACATAAGGATCAAAGAGAGTCCAAACTCCATCTTCTTCTACCCTTTGCATAAACAGATCACAAATCCACAATGCCGGGAAGAGATCATGGGCACGGCGACGCTCATCTCCGCTATTTTTACGCAAGTCAATAAACTCTAGCACATCTTTATGCCAAATCTCCAAATAAACTGCAATCGCCCCCTTGCGTGTGCCTAGCTGATCAACTGCAATCGCGACATCATTAACAATTTTTAAAAAGGGGATTGCCCCCGCGCTTGCCTCTTTATGCCCATCAATATAGCTCCCCAAACAGCGCACTTGAGAAAAATCCCAACCAATCCCCCCGCCGTATTTGGAGAGCAGAGCCATATCCTTGTAGCTATCAAAAATCCCTTCAATATTGTCTGGGGTTGAGCCCACATAACAAGAACTCAGCTGATGGTTAGGCGTGCGCGCATTAGCTAGAGTAGGTGTAGCACACATCAGCTCAAAGCGGCTTAACACCCCGTAAAAGGCTAGAGCTTTTTCATTAGGATCGCTCTCATTTTGAGCTAAAAACATCGCTATGGCCATAAACATATGCTGAGGCAACTCGATAGGATGATCGTGCTTATCCTTGAGCAAATAGCGATCATGGAGGGTTTTGATACCCAAGTAATTAAATTGCAAATCGCGCTTAGGCTCTAGGGCTGCATTGAGTCGATCTAGATCAAATTTTTCTTTAAAGCCACGCACAATGCGCCCTTCTCTCTCGCCCACTTCAAAATACTCTGCTAGGTGTTTGTAGCCCATAAAGCCACTCACCTTGTGGTAGAGATCGAATAAAAATAAGCGTGCTGCAACAAAACTCCAGTTAGGGGCATGGACATCAATATGATCGATTGCAGTTTTAATGAGCGTTTGTTGAATATCCTCAGTTTTAATGCCATCTTTAAAAAAATGCGCTTCTAACTCTAATTCATCTTTATTAATCCCCTTTAACCCTTCTGTAGCACTCCTAATGTATTTTTGAATCTTCTCCACATTTAAAGGCTCGGTACGCCCATTGCGTTTGATCACCCTCACTTCCATGTCCTCTCTCATTTCTTGGCTCTGCGGCGTGCCGTGGGGTCTAAGAATTTCTTGCGGATACGCAAATTCAAAGGCGTAACCTCCAAAATCTCATCTTCCTCAATCCACTCTAAAGCTCTTTCCAAAGCCATGCGTCTTGGAGGCGTGAGCTTGATCGCATCATCGCTTCCGCTTGCGCGCATATTGGTCAGATGTTTAGATTTAATAGGGTTAACTTCTAAATCATTATCTCGGCTGTGCTCACCAATCACCATGCCCACATAAACTTTAGTCTGAGGGTCGATAAACAGCGCGCCCCTTTCTTGAATATTAAATAGAGAAAACGCAGTTGCTTCCCCATTTTCCATGCTCACCAACGCGCCGTTCTTGCGCGATTCCACACTTCCACTAAAGGGACGAAACTCTAAAAAAGAATGATTCATCACCCCCTCGCCCTTCGTGTCGGTTAAAAATTCGCTACGATAACCAATGAGCCCCCTAGCCGGAATCTCAAATTCCAAACGGCTATAGCCATCATTCATAGGATTCATCGCTTTCATTTCTGCTTTACGCCGCCCTAATCGCTCGATAATCGCCCCGCTAAAATCTTGAGGGGTGTCAATCACCAAATGCTCAAAGGGTTCTAACTTTACCCCATCTTGCACCTTTACAATCACTTCTGGGCGGGAAATGCTAAACTCAAAGCCTTCACGGCGCAAATTCTCAGCCAAAATGGTAATTTGCAACTCTCCGCGCCCACTCACTTTAAATTTTCCCTCGCCCATTTCCTCGCATTTCATGGCGATATTGGTTTGCATTTCTTTAAGCAGGCGATCTTTGAGCTTGTTGGCCGTAACATGCTTGCCCTCTGTGCCTGCTAGAGGGGAATCATTGATGGCAAACACCACACTCATGGTGGGCTCTTCTAAGTGCATGGGGTCTAGGGGCATAGGATTGTTGGGATCAACCACGCTATCGCCCACATCCATCGCGTTAAAACCGGCAATAGCGACAATATCACCCGCTTGCGCTTGTTCGATTTCCATACGCGCTAACCCTAAAAATCCAATTAGTTTTGTGATCCTGCCTGTCTCCTTGCTCCCATCACTTTTATACAAGGCGACCATGTCTCCCTTTTTAATTTGCCCATTAAACACCCTCGCAATCCCAATTTTGCCGACATAATTATCATAATCCAAAGTAAAAATCTGCATTTGTAGTGCGTTACTAGCATCTCCACTAGGAGCAGGCACATGGGAGAGAATGGTTTCAAACAAAGGTTCTAAGTTTTTGCGCTCATCACTTAGATCTTGAATCGCATAGCCATCCCGTGCAGCTGCATAGACAACTGGAAAATCTAGCTGGGCATCGCTTGCCTCCATCGCTACAAAGAGATCAAAAACCTCATTGACCACCCGATCAGGATCAGCTGCGGGCTTGTCGATCTTATTGACAACCACAATAGGACAAATTCCAAAACTTAAGGCCTTTTTGACCACAAATTTAGTTTGAGGCATCACCCCTTCTTGGGCATCTACTAAGAGCAACACGCCATCGACCATTTTTAACACCCGTTCTACTTCGCCTCCAAAATCGGCGTGTCCGGGGGTGTCAATGATATTAATTTGGGTGTCTTTATAATGGATGGCCGTATTTTTGGACAAAATAGTAATGCCTCGCTCTCTCTCCAAATCGTTGCTATCCATCATACGCTCATCAACCTTATCCCGTTCACCAAAAGTGCCCGATTGGGTGAGCAAACCATCGACTAAGGTGGTTTTGCCATGATCGACATGCGCAATGACGGCGATGTTCCTAATGTGTTGCATTCAAGCCTCTTGATTGATGATTTTTTTGAGGGCTCAGTATAACGATTTGCGTATTAAAAAATCCTATATTCTAAAAGAGGTAAGCAATTCAAAGAGTTAGAGAAGATGTTGTAAATGGGCATATCACCCCCCCCCCCCCCCCTATCGACCCGTGGCGTTTTATCCATGCTTTTAAAACACGAAAGGCTTTAAAAGTAAGTTTGCATGAGCCTCTTACAATACGATATAGATCGATAACACAATGATAAGCCATGCGCAAACTCTGATAAAAGATATTGTCCGGAGTGATACCCACATCCCAAACAACTTTTAGGATCAAGCTTGTGTGCACGGGGCGATCAACGGGAATTAGATCAATGATGGGCGAATCGATGCGGATGTCATCGATATAACCCTCCGGCTTGAACTCCCCTAATTTTAGGGCTTGCATTTTTTCCTGAACAAGGGCATTTTTATGCGGACTTAAGGGCAGGATTGCAGAAAGCGCGCTGTTAGGGATGAGGGCGTAAAGTTGAGCGTATTGTTGGGCTAATTCAATCCCCTTTATATCGAGGTCTTTTGTGTGCTGGGAATCAGGAGAGAGGGTAAAATGCGGACTTTTGGCATGGTAAAAGTGTCCCAAACCCTCTAGGTAAAAATCCAACCCAGCACAATAGATTTCTTTGTAACCTAGAGCGATCGCCACAATGATCATCATCACGCCACTAGTGAAGTGTTGTTGATAAAAATTGCGCCTAATCGTGTGGAGTTTATAAAAAGGCTCTAGACTTTGCAATAAATCGTAAGTGTTGCGCGCCCCCGGGTAATGTCGATCTAGATAATCTTGAGTATGCGTGTAGATATTGCTACCAAAATATGTAAAGGGGGCAATAGTCGAGCAAAAAAGGTCTTCAAAATAATATTCTTGGCGCAAACTCAACTCTCTAGCCGTTCTCATCTGTGCATCAAAGACTTGAGAGTTAAAAAACACCCCCTTAACCTCTTTGCCTAGATAGTACTTGTCCTCAAAATAAAACTGGTTGCACCTAAAGACATCAAAATCCGGAGGGAATAAACTATAATCGAGGTTTTTAATGCTTGGGCCATTACCCGCAACAATGAGGGGTTTAAATGACATGCAATTCTCCTTGTTTAAAACCGATCCTTGTGCCAGTGAAACCACCAATTACCCCCCCCCCCCCCAATATCAGGCGCATCCGGAGGAACTCCTTTTCTGTATTTCCAAAGTAATTTAAGGCCTTTTTTGTTGGTAAAAAATCGCACAAGACCACGCAAGAAACGACATAAATCCAACAAGAAAGAAACAATCATATTGGAGGGATCTAAACCTGCACCACTCAAAACCCGTTTTAAAAGAATTTTGCGCCCGATTGGCATAGAGGTTTTTGGAGAGGTTTTTGGAGAGGCTGTTAAGATATCTTGGGTATATCCAGGGGGTTTTTCATGTCCTAAGTGCAGAGCTTGCATTCCTTCTTGAGAAAGAGCGTTTTTATGCGGACTTAAGGGCAAGATTGCAGAAAGCGCGCTGTTAGGGATGAGGGCGTAAAGCTGGGCGTATTGTTGGGCTAGCTCTATAGCCTGCATGTCTAGCTCTTTGGTGTGCATGGGTGCATGATCCAGAATAAAAAACCGACTGCTATCTGGATAAAAATGCCCCAATCCTGTAGCATAAAAATCAATCCCTGCTAAATAAATTTCTTGATAACCTAAAGCAATCGCACTAATAAGCATCATAATTCCACCCGTAAATTGTTGACCCTGAAAATTACGCGCCTTTGTGTACAGGTCTAAAAAGGGTTTTAGAGTGACTAGGAGCTCATAGGTATGGGTGATATTGGTGAAGTGTTTGTCCAAAAAAGAGCGTGCATGTAGAAGACGTAAAGAACGGTAGCGATCGCCAAGATTACTAGGCAACTCCTCATCTTTGTGATAAAAGGGATTGAAAGGACTATACTCTGTATCTGTAGTGCAATAAATAGTATTGATTTTATATTCATCGCGTGCGACTAGTTGGCTAGCTGTGCGCATCTGTACATCAAAAATCCATGAATTAAAAAACACCCCCTTAACTTCTTTGCCTAGATAATACTTATCCTCAAAATAAAACTGGTTGCACCTAAAGACATCAAAATCCGGAGGGAATAAACTATAATCGAGGTTTTTAATGCTCGGGCCATTACCGGCGATGATTAAGGGTTTCATGGCCTGCGGGGGGGGGGGGGGTGGGATTACACATCAAAATCCTTTAAAGAGTCAATATCTAGGGCGTGATCTAGGGCGATCTCATAACCTATAAGCGCATCGTTTAAACTGGTGTTGGGCGTTAGGGTTTCTACTTGGTGGATGTAGATCGCTCCATTGATTTTATAGTAGGCGGGCAAATCCTGACGGCGCACAGAGCTAGGCGCATTTAAAAGGGGTTTGAGGCGGTGGTTGTGCAGGGTGCGCATAAATAGGGGGTGCTCTGTAACCAAGTGCACGCTGGCTAAGGGCAAATAACCCTCTTGCTTAAAGAGCCTATAAGCCCCCTTGATGTCCTTAGCATCTCTTAGAGGAGAGGTGGGCTGGAGCACCACCACATGATCAAAATGCACTTTTAAATCCTTGTAATTTTGCAAAGCTTCTAAAAGCCCGCTAATGGTGGGGGCGGTGTGGCCTGAAGTCTCTTTGGAGCGTAAAAAAGGCGCGCTTGCGCCATAACTTTTAGCAATTTTGGCATATTCTGGGCTATCTGTGCTGACTAGAATCTGGCTAAAAATCCTAGCTTTCTTGGCGGCTAAAATGGTGTGCGCCATGAGGGGCAACCCTTTAAAATCTTTGATATTTTTATGTTTCACGCCCTGAGAGCCACTTCTTGCCGGGATGTAGGCTAAAACTTTAGTCATGGGCAAAATACTTTTGGGTGGGGGTGTCAAAAAGTGCAGGGCTCAAGGCATTTAGAAAATGCGCCACACTTTGGCCCGTACCAAAATGATAGGTAGGCTGGTGGCGGGGCTTGTTTTTTACTTCTAAAATCGCCTCTAAAATGGCGTGGCGCTCCTCTTTAACTTGTGTGATGTGGCTTGCCATGCTGCGCTTGTGCTGGCGGCTACCAAGATTTAAGCAGGGCACGCCATACACCCCCGCCTCTCGAATGCCCGCACTTGAGTTGCCGATGATAAACTGGGCGTTTTTGAGTAGGGTTAAAAAATACTCAAACTTCATGCTCGGGAAGCACACAAAATGGGGGTCATTTTTAAGGGTTGCTAGGGCGTTTAAAATGGCTTCAGAGCCTAGATCGTTGTTAGGGTAAATGCATACAAAATTTTGCCCTTTTTGTGTGGCCAATTTGCACCCCTCCAAAATCTCGTAAATGGTGTGGGGGAGGTCTATAATCTCGCTAACCACCGGGTGGTAAATGAGGATCGCATACTCTCCCTTAAAGACTTGGATTTGAGAATAGCGCGCTTGCACTTGAGAAAAACTAGGCAAATCTCCTAACATCACATCAATATCGCTAGAGCCGATCACAAAGATATTTTCAGCCCGCTCACCCATTTGCAATAAAATTTGGCGCGCGCGCTCCTCGCACACAAAGTGCAAATGCGCTAATTTAGACACGCTGTGGCGGATACTCTCATCTAAAGTTCCGCTAAGCTCCCCGCCCTCAATGTGCGCGCTCAAAATGGAGTTAAAACTCCCCACAATCGCACACGCCAAAGTTTCTAAGCGGTCGCCATGAAAGACAATGAGATCGGGGCGTTGCAGGGCAATAAAGTGGTGGAATTGGGTAATGGTGTCTGCTAGGGCTAAATCCATCTCTTGGGAAGTGGCTTTAGCTAAAAAGACATGTTCAAAGCCGTCTTTAAAAATTTCAATGTAAGTGCTGCCGTATTTCTCCAAAAGGTGCATGCCACACACAAAGATCGCATAACTGATCTTGCCCGCCATAGGGTGATCTAATGTGCCCTTTTCTAGCGAGTTTATGGCTTGGATCAAGGGTTTTAATTTGCCATAGTCTGCCCGACTATTGGTGACAAAAACTAAATGTCTTTTCATACCAGCATGTCAGCGCAAATGTGGCTATCTTTGGGGATAAACACCCTAGCCACCCGTCCCAAAGTCTTTTCATAATCCTTAGCCAAAATCCCCCGTGTGCCCGGGCGTTTCACCCAAGAGTTTTCTTTGCTAATTGCCTGCCCGGGGGCAATGTCAGCAGTGGCGACCATCGTAGCAAAGGCAAAATCTCTAGTAACCTGTTCCTCTTTTAAGTGGGTTTTAGAGCCTCCACGCATTAAAAAGAGCTCATGGGCACTTTGCACTAAATCCTGCGCCTCTTGTGGGTCCATAGAGCAAATAATATCGGGTCCCTCACGCTCTTTAGAATCTGTAAAATGCCGCTCGACTAAGCTTGCCCCTAAAGCGATCGCCCCCTTACAGGCGTTGTTGTTTAAAGTGTGATCACTTAGCCCTACAGGTACACCGGGGAATGCTTGGGCTAAATCTAGCATCGCACCCAAGCGCACTAAGTGGGGGGCGGTGGGGTAAAGATTAGTGGTGTGCATCAAGGCTAGGGGGACTTTATCTAGCAAAAAGCTGACATGCTCTTTGACCGACTCTAGGCTGTGCATCCCGGTAGAGATGATCATAGGCTTTTTAAAGGTGGCAATGTGGGCTAAAAGAGGGGTGTTGTTCATCTCGCCTGAGCCGATCTTAAAGCCCACCACCCCGATGTCCTCTAAAAAATTCGCCGCTGCACGACTAAAGGGGGTGGAAAGATAAATCATCCCCTGTTTTTCCACATATTCTTTAAATTCCCGCTCCTCTTTGGGGCTTAAGGCGCATTTTTTCATGATCTCATAGATAGAGGAAGAGCTATTGCCCGGGATGACTTTTTGGGCTAGTGGGCTCATCTCATCCTCGATGATGTGGGTTTGGTGTTTTAACACCTCAATGCCCGCTGCCTTAGCTGCATCGGCCATGAGCTTGGCGATCTCTAAACTCCCATTATGGTTGATCCCCACTTCAGCCACCACTAAGGGCGGGTGGTCTAAGCCAATTTGGCGCGTGCCTAAATTAAATGTCATCAAGGAGACCTTTGAAAAATATGGTGTATTTTAACCAGATTTACCTAACAGGTAAGCTATTTCTTTGTTGGCAGTATTGGGTTTGTTTGGAATGAGGAGTTGGTGAAAAATGTGTAGCCCCCATACTAATTGCTACTTAGGTGTTAAATACCAAGCCTCACGATTATACCAACCAACACTCAAAACTCTCCATACTCCCTACACTTTCCCACACTTAAAAAGCGCAGTGTCATCGCTACAAGAGAGGATAACACTTTAGCACAAAGAGCATTCCAAAAACCCCAATCACCCCCAACATCACTCCCTGCAACACCGCCCAACTCCCATAGACAAGAATCAAACCCACAGACGAGCTAGCGCACAAATTTACCCCAAAGACAAACATGCTATTTAGCCCTTGTAGGCGCAGTTTGTGATCGGATTTAGTGGCATTGAGCATAAAAGTGCCTCCATTAAAACTGAGTGCCCAACCTACTCCTGCTAACATCAAGCATGCCCAAAAGGCTAACAAGTTTGCACTACAGAGAGCAATGACGCTAGCTCCCACATAGCACAATATGCCCAACACGATTAAGTATGTAGGGCTTAAGCTTTTGCTAACAAAAGCTAAAAACAAACTAGGCGCATACATGGCAATAAAATGCGCGACTAACACGCTTTTAGTTTGAGTATGGCTAAAATGAGAAGCACGCATGGCTAGCGGGGTAACGTTCATCACCAAAGTCATTAAGCCAAAGCCTAGCGCACACGCACAGGTAGCTAAGAGAAAATGAGGTTCTTTGAGGAGGGTCTTCATGGACACTTTGGGACTTTCTTTGGCACTAAAGGGTTTTAATTTTAGAAAAAAGCTAAATGCCATATTAAGCGCGCAGAGTAAGCCCGCAAAAACAAAAGAGCCCACAAAGGGCACGCTAAAGAGATTAACCCCCATGTTGCCTAAATTAGGTCCTAAAATACCTCCTATGATCCCCCCGCTCACCACGAGAGCGGTAGCCCTATTTTGGGTGTTTTGATAGCTAAAGTTAATGGCTTCTATTGCCAAAAAGCGGTAAAACTGATTGAGTGCACTAAAAAAACCCAGCAAGAAGGTCGCTAAACAAAAGAGCAGAAAGCTTTTGGCAAACAAGGCTATAATAGCTAAGCTACCACCCATCACGCCGAGTAAAGACGCGCCTACAAAGGCTCTTTTTCTCCCCCATCTTTGAAAGATTGAAGCGGCAAACAACACTGCCACAAACGCCCCACAAAGGGTAGCCGAAATGGGCAGAGTGGCTAGAGTGGTGTGCCCTAAAAGCCACTGCCCCGCGAGCGCACTACTAAAGGTCAAAAGCGACACCACCGCTCCACTAAAACCTTGTCCTAAGAATAAAAAAAGGATATTTTGATTGAACATGGGAGGGATTTTAGCGCGTTTTTGTATAACCCCATGCTTTTTCTAGTCTCTGCTTTGAGCACTTCAATTCTCTGTTAGTTTTTCTAGGGTTTTTGTGCGCGCTTTAATCTCCACATGTTAGAATGTCTCAGTGTATTTTGCATGGTTGAGGGTATGAGCGTGAGGGTATTTTTACCCTTATTTTACTTTGTCTATGTGCTTATGGCACTCACGCCTGCAGGAATCATTTTTTGCTTGCACAATGCGACTTTTACGCTCTTAGAACTCGCTTTTGTTTTGCTAGGGGGGTTAGTCTGTGCTTTGTTGTCTCGCCTATACATATGTTTTGTTGAAAAGCATATTGCACCCTCCGATGAAATGCGCGCTGTGGAGATGGTAGAAGTGGCCGAGCCTAAATATATTCCTGTTTATATTGCCTATTTTGTAATTGCGGTCAGTCTTGAAAATTGGTTCATGTTTGCGGTGGTGTTTATCATCATTTATCTTTTAATTCTCAAAGGGAAGTTTTCCTATTTTAATCCCTACCTTTTGTTTTTTGGGTACCATTTTTACGAGGTTGCTATCGATCCTAGCCAAATCACCAGTGATTCCCACATGTACGCAAAATATAAGGTGTTTTTGATCTCAAAAAGAAAGCTCAAAATAGAAAAGCAATATCCAAAGCTCATTAGACTCAATGATTTCGTTTTTTTAGATAAGGAAAAGGAATAAGCATGCTCTATGTTCAGATACGGGGGAAAATCTATTGTGTGAGCGATCAGTCTTTGAAGGGAATATGGAATTTTAAGGCATATGAGAATCGCCAAGAGGTGGATTATATCAAAGGGCATGGGAGAAATCTACAAAAAGGAGAGGTGTTTTCTATGCAAGCCCCTCTTGAGGCTCTCAAAGATTACAGGCTTGTGATATCTGGCGAAACATCTAGTATCAATGCTGTTAGCAAGGATATTTTAGAAAAAAATAAAGAAAATAAGAGGAACGAATCTAAGGTGTTATTTGTCCGCGTAAAAGAAGAAAATAACCTCAAATTATATTTTCAAACGATCAAGCAGGGTTCTATTATTAAGAAAAATTCCATCTCTTTTTTCAATACCAATGGCATGGCACATATTGACGACAAGCCAATTATTCTAATCCAAAATCGCACAGATGTTTATTGGAATCAGGCAACAGGGAAGCTTTATTTTAGACAAATTGAGGATGTGGAGCGTGTGTTGCCCTACTTTTTTGAAGATAAGGTTCGAGAAATTAAACAAGGGCTCAAAGACATCAGGGACTCTAATTACTCGTATTTGCGTTTAAACTTAGATCCGAATGAAATTACATCTGCTATGCCAAAAGCAAAACTCGTTAGAATAGAATTTTTGCTTCAAAAGGGGCACTTGGAAATATTCAAAGATGATAGAAATCTAAGTAAGCGGGATGATTATTTCGTATATGCCAAGCAATATAAGTCTCCAATACTTAAAGGTGGAAAACTCATAATTTGCGAAGTATCTGATTTAGATGAGCTCCATCACATCATCTTTGAGGCTTATTACACTACAAGAATAGGGGGACAAGAACAGCGGGTCGTTGCCGCTTTTAATGCAAAAAAGCGCTAAACCCAACCTGTTGCTGTGAAGTATCCAAAAAATAGAGTGGCATAAGGACATATAAAGTCAAGTCTAAGAATTATCTCTCACCTCCACCCCCATACCCCTGCATTTTAGTCTCACTTTGCTTTAGTCCTGCAGATCAAAACCCTTGCAAATTTTTCCTTGCCCTCAATATAAGGGACATATTTTGATAGTTTGACAATTTTAAACCCACACTCCAGCACACCATTTAAAATTTGGCGTGCAGACACGGCAAAAGGCGCATCATAATCGCTAGGGATATAGTTATTATCCACAAGCAACACCCCGCCATCATCAAATCTTTTATAGCTATCTGGGATTTGCTCTAGGAGCATAAGTCTTAGCCGTGCAATATTAGCTCTATTTTTGATAGGAAAATTGGTGAAAAAATGCGCAGCAGCACGCACTACTTGGCGCTTAGGAGTTAAAAACCAATCCACACTATGAAAGCCCGCCCATGCCTTCTTTTTGGCAAAGTAAGGGATAAAGGCGGTATTGACGCAATTTGTGATATTGGAGAGGATGATGAATTTCTTTTTGCTTTGAATGAGGATTTGCCAATATTTTATGGCGCGCGAAAAGGGCGGGTTGGTGCAGACAATGTCGGCTTCTTCATTCAAAATTCTTAAGGACTCCGTCTCTTCAAAGCCGCCATTATAATTTGGCGGGGTGTGCTTGATCTCACTCGCCCCCTCTTTGGTAAAAATATAGCCCTTTTTGCCCGCATGGAATAAATCCCGCTTACTGCCATAATGCGTGCAGATGAGTTTTTTCAGCTTGAGCCTGAAAAAGTGCTTTAAGAAATACAGGGCAAAGGCACTGGAGTCGGTATAATCTCTATTCTCTCCGATCGCATCATCGCAGTTACAAAACACGACCTTGTCTTGCCATATTTTTAGAGGGTAGCAGGATAGCTCTTTTTCCACATCCTCATACCTTGTATAAAACTCATCATCTTTAACTTCTCTGGCTTTGTCTAGTAGGGTCTTTCTAGTAACGCCCCGATCAATCATGCTGGGCGTGACTAAGGGCTTGGGCTCTTTTTTTGGCTTGGGGGGTTTGATGTTGATTTGGGCGATGAAACCCGGGTGAGCTTTGATGTAGCTTAGATAATTCTCAAAAAGGCTAGGGTTATAAAAATAAATTTCGCGGCTCTGTATTTCTCTTAAATGCGCAAAGGCGTTTTTAATGTCTTGCTCTATTTGGCGCATATTAGCCACTTCACAAGTGAAAAGATAGCTATAAGTGTTCTCTTGGGATTGCCCCGTAATGTTATTGTATTCTTTAAGCCGTCTTTTTAGGTCATTGGTGATACCCATTTTGCATTTGCTAGGTTCTAGGCTGGATTGGACAATGTAGAGGTATTGTTTGGGCATAAGACCACCTTTAAGAGTTTGCAAAGAGGCATTTTAGCACAAGGTTAACTATAAATTTAAGACTTGATGCGCCCCCATCTTGCCCACCCTTATAAAGGGTAACAAGGGAGATTTTTAAACTAAAACAATCCTTTCACCTTTAGCCTTTAAGGCTTCTTGCACCTTTTTAAACCACTCCTTAACGATTTGGGTGCTTGGTGTGCCCTCTGTGCATCTAGTTAAAGTTTCTTGCCATTCTGGAAATTTTAGACCGGCTTTCATCTCCTCACGCATCATATCTAAAATCTTAACAGGCCGTCTGTAGGTGATCCAATCCACTAAGGGGCTTTCTTTTTCTGTGGTATAAAAACTTCGATCCTTGCGAATATCATACGCCCCACCGATAACCTGCGTTAAGGCGATGAGTTTATTGCCTTTTCTTATCGCCACAATGTCATTAACTCGCATTGCACTGAGAAAATTCCTGATGAATGCAGATGCCCTCTTATTCTTCCAATTTTCTGGCTGACCATACAAGCCAATGAAACGATATGTTTCTAAGATTTTATGCACATCCCAATTTTGGTTCTCCGTGCCCGGATGCATTTGCATGTGCCAAAATCCTTGAAAAGGGACATTTGAAACATCTACAAACATCAAAACCTCCTCATTTTATATTCATGTACCCTTACCCCATCCTTAACTTTAGCCCCCTAAAATCCATAATTTTAGCCTTAAGGATTATCGCACATAAAACTTAAAGATTGGCATTTGGACTATTTTTGCATTTTATCATAGGGTCCATATTTGTGTTGCGTTGTTGAGAATGAATCATCATACGATCCAGTATCCATATCTAAAGGCTTGATTCTTCTATCAGGAAAATCTTTTTCTCGATTTTTCTTGATAGGGCGTTTTTGAGAGTTAATATAACTTGCCACATCATAAGCTTCTTCTAGTGTCAGTGTTGGATTGCCCAAAGGCATACTTGCTTTGATGTAAGAGGCTGCTTTGATGAGTCGATACATGCCTGCACCAGTATTATAAGAATCTTTACCCCATAGAGGAGGATAGAGATAATAGCCACCCTTTCTTTCTTTATTTTTGACTCCTAGACCATTTTCTTGATGGCAAGCCGCACATTTTTCCAGGTAAACAACTTTTCCTTTCTTAGGATCAGCGGGACGGCTTAAAAATGCGATTTTTTCCACTCCTTGACCCTTTGTTTTTGCACCCACAGGAATACCTTGGGAAATCCAATGCATGTAAGCTACCATCGCTCTCATCTCTTTAGAATCAAAAGGCAACTTTCTTCCATCCATGCTTCTTTCAAAACAACCATTGATGCGTTCTTCAAGCGTAACGACAGCATCGGGGCGTGGGCTATGTTGTGGGTAACGCCCATAAATGCCTACAAACCCTGCACGATTAGGCACACTTCCACCTAAAGCGTGGCAACTAGAACAAGAAAGATTGTTTCCTGCAAAACGCTTTTTTGGATCTTTGGCCTGAGGCCCTACATAATATGCAGTCTCATTCAGAATTTTATTCCCCAAGATGACTAATTGCGCATACTTGGAATCCTTTGGCATCATGTTTTCATCGATATAACCATCATCTTGCAAGGCTTTAGGCGTAGTCCATTCGCTTTGTGGTAAATTAATTCCTGTGGCTTGCTTGGTTTGTAAAGCTTGTTTGTCAAACGCCCCAAGATTTGCATATAGGGCAAGAATTGAAGCTATAAAGATAAACTTTTTGATGGTGTCTCCTTTAAGCCTGTGAGCGATATTTAGAAAATGAGAAAATTATTATAGCTTTTTATTAGGCTTGAAAGAGCTTAAAGACTTTTTACTTACTTTCAATCGTTGAGAAATTGAGAAATTGAGAAATTGAGAAATTGAGAAATTGAGAAATTGTAGCATAAAAAACTAAAAAACACTTTAAAAACAACTCCCCCGCATCACCCTACTTTCCCACCCTTGCAAAGGGCAGTATCATCGGCGTTAGAGAGCTTGACTTCCAGGTTCGGGATGGGGCTGGGTATTTCCTCTCCACTAGGGACACGGGGAAAAGCAAGAAGCTTTTCTAGGTGTTGCTAGCTCAAAAAGCCAAACTCTAAGAGTTTTAAAAACCTTCAGAGAGGCTAGACCCCACTAGGCTTGAGTTTCTCTTAAGAGAGAAGGGCAACACCCCTTGAAAGACAGATGCCATTCTAGCAATTTGTCCTCAAGCTGTCAATAACCTACGCTCCAGTTCCTACAAAGCTTTGATTACACTCAACAAGGCGGTGATACCTTATCAACCAAACAAGCCAAACGCTCTATTAGTAGTGGTTAGCTAAATGCATTACTGCACTTACACACCCACCCTATCAAACATGTAGTCTTCATGCGAGCTTCAGGGAAAGCTTATCTTGGAGTTGGCTTCGAGCTTAGATGCTTTCAGCTCTTATCACAACCATGCGTAGCTACCCAGCGGTGCTCTTGGCAGAACAACTGGTGCACCAGTGGCATGTCCATCCCGGTCCTCTCGTACTAGGGACAGCTCTCCTCAGCTTTCCTACGCCCACAGCAGATAGGGACCGAACTGTCTCACGACGTTCTGAACCCAGCTCGCGTACCGCTTTAAATGGCGAACAGCCATACCCTTGGGACCTGCTCCAGCCCCAGGATGCGATGAGCCGACATCGAGGTGCCAAACCTCCCCGTCGATGTGAGCTCTTGGGGGAGATCAGCCTGTTATCCCCGGGGTACCTTTTATCCTTTGAGCGATGGCTCTCCCACACGAGAACCACCGGATCACTATGACCGACTTTCGTCTCTGCTTGAGTTGTCTCTCTTGCAGTTAAGCTAGCTTGTGCCATTACACTCAACTGGCGATTTCCAACCGCCATGAGCTAACCTTTGTAAGCCTCCGTTACTTTTTAGGAGGCGACCGCCCCAGTCAAACTACCCACCAAGCATTGTCCTGCTAGAGGATAACTCTAGCCAGTTAGCTAACAAAAACGCCAAGGGTGGTATCTCAAGGATGGCTCCACAGACACCAAAGTGTCTGCTTCAAAGCCTCCCACCTATCCTGCGCATGGCATTCCCATTAGCAGTGCTAAGCTGTAGTAAAGGTCCACGGGGTCTTTCCGTCTTGCTGCGGGTAGGAGGAATTTTCACCTCCACTACAATTTCACTGGATCTCTCTTTGAGACAGCTCCCATCTCGTTACGCCATTCATGCAGGTCGGTATTTAACCGACAAGGAATTTCGCTACCTTAGGACCGTTATAGTTACGGCCGCCGTTTACTCGGGCTTCAATTCAAAGCTTCGCTCTTGCGAGCTAACCCATCCTCTTAACCTTCGAGCACCGGGCAGGCGTCACACCTTATACTTCCTCTTACGAGTTGGCAAAGTGCTGTGTTTTTGGTAAACAGTCGGGAGGGACTCTTTGCTGAGACCTACTTGCGTAGGCACACCTTATCGCGAACTTACGGTGCTAGTTTGCAGAGTTCCTTAAAGAGAGTTCTTCCACGCGCCTTAGAATACTCATCTCATCTACCTGTGTCGGTTTGCGGTACGGACAATTGCAACTAAACTTAGAGACTTTTCTTGGCACGATAGTATCAGTGATTCTCTTCTTAGTCCGAAGACCTTAAAGAGCCTGTCAGGTTTCAAATACAGGAGCGGATTTGCCTCTCTCCCAATCTACACCCTTCGACTAGCACTTCCATCAGCTAGCTCACCTAACTTTATGCGTCCTCCCATCGCACATTGCAATTGGTATAGGAATATTAACCTATTTCCCATCGCCTACCCCTTTCGGACTTGGCTTAGGACCCGACTAACCCTACGATGACGAACATCGCGTAGGAAACCTTAGATTTACGGCGGATACGATTCTCACGCATCTTATCGCTACC
>NZ_FZMQ01000007.1:0-15602 GCF_900197855.1 Helicobacter cynogastricus
AAACAGCCCCACACAAGCAGAACCCAAACCCCCAAGAAACCACCCCGACCTCCCAAAGTAGAAGTTAAAMCAGCCGCACAAACCCCCAAMCCCCCAAACCCCCCAAACCCCCCAAGAAACCACCCCGCCCCCTAAAAAAGTAGAAGTTAAAACAGCCGCACAAACCCCCCAAACACCAACTGCCCCCACACAAGCAGAACCCCAAGTTGCACAAGCAGAACCCCAAACCCCCCAAGAAGCCACACCAGAAGCTAAAGCCCAAGAGGAGGACGAAGACGCGGATTTAGAGGCTGAGTTGCAGGCCTTAGAAGCCCAAGTGGGTGCTCAAAAGGATTAAAATGCGCCTAGAGGAAGCTATCAATCTCAAAGAGCGCATAGAGGCGCGCATAACCAAACTAGAAAAGATGTTAGAGCGTGTCAAAAAGCTCATTGGCGCGCTTACCCCCCTAACTCCTGAGCAGCAAAAAGCTAAAGCGCAACAGGCCCTTTTTGAGCAGATCATGCAAGCAGATCGTATCAGTCCTGAGGATTTAAAAGCCCTAGAAGTGGAGTTTGAGTCCTTTGAGGAATTTGAGGGGGAATTTTCAGAGGAAGGCATAACAAGCACGCCCTTTTTGCAATACTTTAAAAAATTGTCCCCCCTAGATCAACAAGCCTTGCTGAGCGCAAGTTTAAAGGGGTTTGACCTACAAGTTAGCAAGCAGGCCACAGATTTTTTCGCCCAAAACTTGCTAATGATGGCCAACTACGCCCCAAAAATCGCTCTGAGTGCCCTAAGGGATAAAGAGAGCGCCCACTTGCAAATTTTAAGCGCCTTTGTGATGAAATACGGGCAAATCACCCCCGATATCGCCGCTTCAACCGGAGGGTTTGAAGAGTTGCGCGCGCAGCTCACCCAAGAGTTTCACACCTTTAATGACACGTGGCGCTTAAGCCCAGAGCAGATCGCTAAACATCTGCAAGAGCGCTTAAATTATACCATTGAGACCCAAGCAATCAGGGAGGGGTGGCATGCTCACTAACATCCAAAAAGTCCAACTACGCGCTAAAACGCTTCAAAGCTCCCCCACGGTGCAAAAATTGCACCAAATCCTAGGGGCCACACATGAGGTAACACAATACAGCAATGATGACGTGCAAACACAAATAGTAACCCAGCTTGATGTTCTCTTGTTTCACACAATGCAATACGCCTTTGCCCTCCACTATCTGCGCACTTTTCCTTTGGAGGGCTTGGAAATGGAGCCCATCTTAGAGGAAATCCCCTTTTATTATAGAAATGGCGCCGACCCTGTGCTCTTGCCAGATAACGCCCAAGTGAAGGCCTTTTTAAGCGGCGTTTTTGAGCGTTTGAGCGCCCTCAATCTGCAAGAGTTAGACTATACCAAGTTTGATATAGAAAGAGAAAGATATTTTAAAGATTGATTTAAAGAAATTTTTACAGGGGTGAACACCACCTCTACTCCAAGAGTGAGCCCGCTAAGACTTCTTTTGATTTCATTTAAGCAGATTCCCCATAACTTCTTTGACGATTTTAGGGTGCAAGATTTGCCCAGAATGAAAAGGTAAAACCTGTCTAATTTTGCCTTTTGTATAAATCCTATGGCTGCCTTTTTGCCTAGAAAAGATGAACCCATTTGTTAGCAATAGCTTTTCTGCCTCTTTAGCTGTGAGGCGTGGCAATTCAGGCATTTAAAGCCACTTCAATAGGTGCTATGACGGCATTTTTCTTAGACAGAAAGGCTAGCTCATCGGACTCCAAAGTCTCCAAATAAAGCTCTATGGCTTCTTTAATATTTTTTAGAGCTTCCTCATAGCTTTCTCCTTGCGATACGCAACCCTGCAAAGAAGGGACAAAAGCAAAATACCCGTCCTTATCTTTTTCTATGACAGCATTAAAAAGCACACCAGACCTTTAATGAATTTCTTGTAATTATACATTAGACAGAGAAAAATATTTTAAAGATTGATTTAAAGAGGTTTGCCTTCACGGCAAAAGGCTAAATCTTTTTCTAAAAGCTCTGCATAGATTAATAGGGCTTTGATGTTTTCAGAAAGGATGGGGCTAGCTAGCGCGGGTCGCTCTATTTTGGGGATTTGGCACTTAGTAGGAATGTAGACGGGTTTATAGACACGCACACAGCCCCCAAAAAGCAGGGAAAAAGCGCATGGAAAGAATAGAAAAGGTAGAATAGCAACGCCCCCGTGAGGGGGTAAAAATCTATTTGGGAGTTTTGTCATGCCCAAGCAACATGGCAAAAACCCCTTGCGCAAATTCTGCCTTAAAATTTCTTTTTTAGGGCTTAAGTTCGTCTTGAAGTTCAAGCGATAGCGTGAGGTGTTCCCCCACTCTATGTGGGGGTTTCCCCTTATAGATGCCCTCACTTCTCCCCCCCAAACACATCCAAACTTCTTTTAATTGCCTTTAATTCGTGCTCGCAAGTGCTATCTTGAGCGCGCACATGCGCGTATTTCTTTGTGATTGTGTCCTTTTGTTCTTGCAGGCGGGTTACATAGTTGTTCACATCGATATTTTGCTCTAAGATGGCCTTATTTTGCGCTTCTAGGCCCATTTTGCAGGTCTCTCTTTCAATGATGAGCTTACGCCCAAGCCATACACTGCCCCCCAACGCCCCAATGCCTAGTAAAAAGAGCAGAGCCAAGAGGAGCGCGCGCAGATCAAACACCAACACGCCTTAAGGGGTGAAAAAAAGATTTTAAGATAGAATGAAAGAGCCCCTCTGTGCTTGCAGGGGGGTAAACCACACAAAGGGATTTGTCATGGCTAATAGGCGTGACAAAAACCCTGTGCGCGTATTCTACTTTGAGTTCTCTTTTTGGGGGCTTAAGATAGTGCTCAGATTTGAACGCTAGATAAACGCGCCAGAGTTCCCCCGCACTTGCGGGGGTTTCCTTCAGGTGGCTAGCACTCATTTTTTCTCCTCCTCCTCTTTGCTAATGCCTAGTTTCTTACGAATGAGCTTTAAGCCCACTTCTCCTACCACTTCAGCCCCCATATAACCCACGCCACCACTAATGGCAGTAGCTAGGCCTAAGGGCAAGTGCAAATAGTAATCAATGAACTCAAAGCTCACCCAAGTAGTCATCATAGATGAGCCCACCCCCCAAATCACATATCTAAGCCTATCTCCTAGCCCGCTCAAGGCCTCATCTTTGATAGACTTGAGCACAAACAACCAGCCCACACAAAAGCCTACAAAGAGCACTAAGATATAGGGCAAGATAGCGCGAAACTCCACGCCCAAAATAAGAAAGTCCTGTTTAGTCATTCTCAAAGTGCCGTCTAATTTTTCCTTGCAAACTATCTAACTTCTGCTCTAAAACCTGCACTTTTACTAAACTACGGTCTAATCGCTCCTCTGTTTTGCCAATTTCATAGACTAAAAAGCCCAAAGAGCCCGTCTGCAAAGCATTGAGCAAAATGAGCAAAAAGCCAATAGAGACCATGCGATCTAATTTGCGCATGGACACCTGCGCGCATGGGGGTTTGACCTCTTTCATCAGGCAATCCCGCTTTCTTTAATGAAGCTTTTGACATCAAAACAGGGGCACTCTTTGCCCTTGTCTAAATCCCTATGCCCGCAAAAGGTGGCTGAAGGGTATTTTTTGGCAAGCTCAACACAGAGCTTTTTAAGAGCCTCAACTTGTTCAGGGGTGCGCGTGTCTTTGGGCTTAAGGGTTTTGGCATCCTTGCCTCCAATGTAGCAAATGCCCAAACTCCCGCTATTGTGTCCTCTAACATGCGCGCCCACTTCATGCTCTTGTCTGCCTTTTTCAATGCTTCCATCTAGCAAGATCACATAGTGGTAGCCAATCTGATCAAAGCCTCTTTCTTTGTGCCATCTATCAATGTCCCATTTGTCATGAGGGCGTCCCTCTGGGGTGTCGCTACAATGAATGACAATACGGTTGATGTTTTGGTGTGTTTTGGTCATGTTAGTCCTTGAATAATCTTAAGCTAAATTGCACATGCGCTAGGCTCAGATGTTCTTTGACTTCTTGTAAAGCCATCTTTTGGAAATCAAAACGCCCTTCTAAAAAGCTCGGAGTGCTGTGGAAAAAATCCAAAATCGGGTCTAAATTTTCCCAAAGTTGGTTGCCCACGCCCAAAAACGCGCAATACAAACTACAGGGCAGGCGCACGCTCTGAATGTCTAATCTCTCCACCCCCTCAATGATGACAAAGAGCCCGGGGTTTTGAATGGTGTTAGAATCTAGAATAAAATGCGCGTCAGGAAAAACTTGCTCTAGGATTTGAGTAGCGCGTCTTAGAATTTTCATAGCCCAAAGTCCCTAGTGCGCACAAATCTTTGAGCCGGGGCCTCTATTAAAGGCGCGCGCTCAATGGCCTTACGCGCGTTTTCATAAATTAGCGCATCTTCATCGCTAAAAGGCATTTTTAACAGTCGTTTAAGACGCATTAAAGCAAAGTCATAGAGCGCATAAATGGGGGCTTTGCGCCCTGCACAAAATTCTAAGCTCTCAGTATAAGCCCAGCTGAGCATAGAATCACTGATAAGTTCAGGATTTAAAAGCAAACTTAGCGCGCGTGTGCGCAAATCTTCTAGATTGAACTCTTGCATTCAAGCAGAATAATACAAGCGCGCGCGCTTTTTTGCGCACTCAAAACAACATGGGGATAAAGCGAAGTTCTAAATCCACAGGCGGGGTGAAATCGGTAGGCCCTCCACCCCAAAAAAGAATGGGTTTTTCATCTTCTAACACCCCGCTAGTGATATACTCTAAGCGCAATTTCAAAGAGGGGCTGATGAAAAGGGGCGTGCTAAAGCACTCACTAGCGCTCCCTTGAAGCAAAATTTTCTCATTGGCCAATAAGCGCAGCTTAGCGCGCTCAAAGGCACGCTGTTTTTCATCTGTGATGTTAACAGATGCGCTGATAGAAAGTTGCCCCACAAGCACCCCGCCTAATCCCTCAAAGATTTTAAACCCCGGACTACTTTGGGCCTCAATTTTGCGCTCACTTAAACTCCCTTTGCCAAGCAAGGCTATAACAGCTTCGCGCGCACCAGCCACCACGCTCTGCTTAAAAAATTCTAGGGTGTCTGTGGGGATGAGTAGGGGGGCTTGGTGGGTGATGTTTTTAAAGCTAGCCTTGAGGATTTCTAGGCTAGGACGGGTGTGGCGCGCTAAGATGCTTTGCATCTGCTTGGTGGTGATGTGCATCTGCATGGAATGGGTGACTAAGTCTTGGTTGAATCTAAGGGTGTTGCGCGCCTTTAGGGGTTTGACTTGGGCGATTTTTCTTTGTGCAGTGGGGGTGGTGGGCAGATTTAAAGAGGCTAGGGCTTTTTCAAGAAGCGCGCACTCTTCAGAAAAAAGCTTAAGCTCAGCTAGAAAATCTGGCGGGCGTATTTGCAGGGGAGTGATGATGGGAAGGCGCATTAACTTTTCACAGGGTCGCTTAAAAACGCGCCTAGTTGGGCGTGTATTTCTTGTTCAAGGGGGCTTAAAGTCTGGTTTAATTCGACTTTAAGGGGTTTTGAATAGACACTATTAGCCTCGATCTGATAAATTTCAGCAAATTTAGCAAAATCTGGGCTCCCTGCGCTTTTTTCCAATTCTTCTATGCGTTTGGGCAAGATGGAATTATTTGCTTGCAAAGTTTTGAGCACTTCTAGGTGTATCTGCTTTAAAGTAGAGTTATCAGCTCTGCTCTGCGTGTTGGTAGCTGGAGTTGCTGCGTTAGCTTGGGTTTTGCTATTGAGCAGGGCTAAAATCTCATACAATCCCTTTTCTAGGACTTCTATACGCTTGGCTATAGATTCTAAATTATGCAGCGCGTCTGCACTCTTTTCTGGTGCTGGGGCTTGAGTTGGGTTTGGATTTGCTAGAATGGCTTGAGTTGCGTTTGGCTCACTGGTGGGCGGGTTTAATTCGCTCATAAAAACTCCTTGAATAAAATTTAACGCTTGTTTTAAGATATTGGGCTTGTTGACTAGGCCTAACGCACTGATGGTGATGACTTGATTTTGTGAGTCCACTAGATAAGTGGGGCTTAAATAGCGGTAGGCACGATCTTTAAGCAAAGCGCGCCCGGCTTCATTCCACTCCACCACGCCCCAAATGCTCCCCTCTTTCTCTTGCAAAGAAGCGTTTTTAATCCAGCCAATGGCAGGGCCGCTATGATCTTGCTCGATGGGCAAATCGATCTGATTAGCCTTGAGCGTGGCTAGAATTTCTGTAGGCACTAGGAAGGTGCGCCCATCGATGCCTTGAATGTGTCCAATAGGGGAAATCATCACTTGCATGCGCGCATCTTAGCGATTTTAGCGCGCCTTTTTTGCGCAAGGGGTGTTAAGTGCTTTGATTAAGATGCTTTTTATGAGTGCAGTAGATTTTTTATTTAACATCGTTTTTAATGTGGATGGAGAGCCGCGCATTGTGCGCACACGCAGGGCGCTACAAAGTATGAGCGAGCAAGAGCGCGCTGCAGCTCAAGCAGCGCGCGCCGCTCAAGCAGCCGAGCGCGAACACACCGCGCAATTAAAAGAATTAGACTCAGCAATCCAGCAAAACACCAACTCTTTTAAGAGTTTGGCTGGTCTGCTCACTACGGGCTTATTTGCTGGGCAAGTCAGCTCCACGATGCAAGCTCTAGGGGCCCAAGAGCAGTTAAAAAACTCCTTGACCTCTTTAATTTACACCAATGCCCAAACGCGCGATAGTTTGGGGCAGAATTTGAGCGTGATGGAAAAATGGAAGCTCTCCAGCGCAGAGGCGGCCAACACGTACAAAGCCCTAGATCAGATTCAGGCCAAAACTAAGTTTAATCTGAATGATTTGGGCGAAATGTTCAAATCTTTCTATTCCACAGCTTCTAAGTCTATGGGTTTGCAAGACGCACTTAAGGTGATGGAAGCCATTGCTTACAGCGCGCAGGTCAGCGGAGCGGGGGTAGATAGTCTAAAAGCTACGCTGGATAGTTTAGGGGATGGGAGCGCAGCCACTGCTACAGACTTTGGGCGTTTTGTGAACTCTTTGGGGCTAACCACTGAAGCGATGAAAAAGGCCAAAGAAGAGGGCAATTTGGCCAATCTGATGTTAGAGAAAATGGGCAAATTTAAAGACACGGCGCAAATGAGCGCAGGCTCTTGGGAAGAAGTGTGGAGCAATTTTACCAACGCGATCAACACGCTCAAAGAAAACGCCCTAGCCCCCTATTTTGAGAGCATTAAAAAGACTTTTGCAGGCTGGACACAGTACTTAGAAAAAAACGCCGACTTGTTAAAAAACATTGTGGCATCTTGCATGAAATTTGGCAAAGTGCTTTTAGCTTTGGGGGCGGGCTTTGTGGCCTACAAGGCACAAATGCTAGCAGCTAGCCTAGCTACCAAGGCCTACACTCTAGCCCAAGGGGCTTTAGCTGGGAGTGTGGGTGTAACCACTTTGGCGCTCAAAGCGATGCGCATGGCTATTTTGCGCCTAGGAATCCCTGCTATGATTGCTTTGGCTGTAGAATTGTGGCTTAACTGGGATCAGATTACTAAATGGATGAAGGGGGCATGGGAGAAAAGCCTTTATGCCATCAAAGCTCTTTGGCATAATGTGCTCACGGGCTTAAAAATTGCTCTTAAATCCTACGCGCATTTTTATATCAGCACTCTTGAGGCCATGCTCTCCAAACTCACCCAAGCCCTAGGGGGCTTTGCTCCCGCCTTTTTAAAAAGCACCACCCATATTTTAAGCCAAACTAAGGCGCGCTACACCCAAGAGCTCGCCGCTTTAAAAAACTCCTTCCAATCCTTGAGCGCGCCTAGCACGCCTACTAAAAGCACCCCCACCAAAACCCCCACCCCCACAAAACCCCCGCAAGCTAGCTTAGTGTGGAACTTGCAAAAACCCACCCCCTCTGTACAAAAAGCCAAAGCCAACACAGACGCGCTAGCTAGAGCTCTAAGAGAGATTGCTAGGGGTAGCATGAGCGAATATGAGCGCAAACTAGATGACATCAAGCAAAAAACCCAAGAGTGGATCAAAGCTGGGGTGAGCAAGAACCTAGCGCTCAAGGAACAAGCGCGCTTAATCGCGCAACTGAGTGAGCAAAACCAAGAGAATCAACGCTTGGCCGTGCTGGACTTTTTGGATAAAAAACGCGCCCTGCAAAGCGCGCTAGCCCCAAAGGAAAGCGCAGAGCTTGAAGCAGAAAAAACGCGCTATGAGGAGGCCATTAGACATTTAAATCAGGAGGCCCAAGAGAAATTTAAAAACCACCTTTGGAGTGTGGAACAAATTGAGCAACTCTACACACTAGAAACGCGCCTGCATGAAAAAAAGTTAAAGGACCTAGCAGAAAACGCGCTTAAGGCCAAAGAGGAGGCAAGAGCGCGCGCGTTAGCCTTGAAAATGGAGCAAATCAACGCCCAAGCGCAAGTAGATTTAGACATCCGCCAAAAAAGTATCGATTTGATGGATGAGGGGCTCAACAAACAAATAGCCTTAGAGAAATTGCGCCACGATCAGGTGCTAGCCAACTTGAATAAAGAGATGGAAGCGCGCTTAAAAGCGGGCAAAATCACGCAGGCGCAGGCCAATAAACTCTACGCACTAGAGGAAGAAACCCACAAAAAACGCCTTTTAGACATCCAAAATCAGGCCAAAGCAGAGCCGCCCCAAAAGCGCGAACTAGGCGCGTTGTTTAAAATGGATTTGGCCGGGGTGATGAGCACTGCGTTCACTAAGGGCTCAGAGGCTGCCCATGACAAAATGGCCGATATGTTCGCCTCTTCTTTCAAACAAGGCTTTTTAGGCCCACTGCTAAGCGGGGATTTGCAAGGGGCGTTAAAATCCGTGCTAGGGCCTCAATTTGAAATCAAGGCCGGAAGCTTTTTAGACAAGTTTCAAGGCGTGTTAAACACCTTTTCAGCGGGCTTTCAAACGCTCTTAGCAGGTTTTGGAGCAGGGATGGCTGCTGGGGGCTTGGTGGGGGGCTTTATTGACACACAAGGAGACAAACAGGCCCAAAAGCGCATGAAAATGGGCACAACTTTAGGGAGTTTGAGCGGGGCGGGCGTGGGCGCGGCTCTAAGCCCAGTTTTAGGGCCTTTGGGGCCAGTTTTGGGGGGAGTTTTTGGGGGGGTGCTAGGGACTTTGATTGGAGGTTTTAGCTCTAAGAAGGTAGAGACCACTTTAGTAGATAAGGGCATCAAGTTTTTCAACGATGCGACCAGCAAAAGCGTGAATGCGAGCTTTTATGAGCTTAAAAAAGAGAGCACCACAAAGAGCAGCTGGTGGGGACTGGTTAAAAACACTTCGACGCGCTTTTGGACAGAGTATGCGCGCGTGGGCACTTATGCTAGCGATCAGATTAAGAAGTCTTTGGCCACTTATGAGGACTTGGTGGAGGATTTGCTAGGCGTGCGCAAGAGTTTGAGCATTCAAGCAGGCAAGTATAAAGACACCTCCAGCGCGCTAGCTACTAGCATTGATGCAGTCATTGCGGCGGGCTTGGGCGTAGCTCAAAAGACTTTGCAAAGACGCGTAGAATTTGGGACGATGATTAAGGATAAATGGGGCGAGCGCGAATATGGAAGCTATGCTAATATGTACCAAAACTACGGGGAAGATTTGGCCAAAAAGCGCGGGGGCAGACTATTAGACACATGGCATCAAGATTATTGGCTGGAGGATAAGAAAAAGCAGATTTATAAGATCAATCGCGCCTTTAAAATTGAGGGCTACTACACCAACCCCATTGTAGAAAAGGTGCGCAAATATTGGGAGGATTATGCCAAGGGGCTTAAAAGAGATATCAACCAAGTGGTGCAAGAGACTTTAGGCAACTTTGTTAAAAAGGGCCAAGAATTCAAGCAATGGAAGTTTCGCTTTAAAGAGGACAATATAGGCGAGCAAAAATACCTAGAAGAGTTGGCTCAGCAGCAAAAACAAAGACTCTTAGATCTGCTGGATTTAAAGGGCGTGGATGTGAACATGGACAATTTCTTAGACATCCGCCAAAGCGTTTTAGTCAAAAGCATGGACCCGCGCACTATTGAGCTTTTAAACGGACTAGGAGATAGCATCATGCGCGCAGCCGATGCGCATAAAGCCTATGAGCAAGCCCTCAAAGCCCAAAACAAGACCACCAAAGCGGCCATTGATTTAGAGAGAGAAAAGGAGAAACTGCGTTTTAGAGATTTGCTACTAGAGCGCACCAAGCGCGCCCAAAGCCCTAGCCAAGCCCCAAATACAGACCCTACCAATGCAAAAATCTTAAGCACTCTGCAGAGCATGCTCTCCTTACAAAGAGAGACTGCCGCGCTTTAAAAGCGCAAAAAGGCCTTTTTTGTCTTGTTAAGATTAGCAAAAAAGGAGAATTTATGAAACTCACACCAGAAACACAGGCGGCCATTAGCAAGTCCTTAAGCGCAGTTTTTGCCAAGAATTTAGCCAATAAGGAAAAAACTTATCAAAAAGTCGCACTAGAGGTGAGCGCTAACACCATGACCATAGATTACCGCTGGTTAGCCTCATTGCCTAGTATGCGTGAGTGGGTGGGCGAACGCCAACTTAAAGAATTAGAAGGCTATAGCTACACCATCACCAAAAAGAACTGGGAGAGCACGATTAAAGTAGATAGAGACTTGATCACTTACGACTCCTTGGGCATTGTGGGTGCGCAAGTAGCCAGCATGGCCGATCTCATCATTGATCATTACAACAGCCTCATCTTTGGGCTGTTTAATAACAATGGGAACTGCTATGATGGGCAAGCCTTTTTCCACAAACAACACGCGGTAGGGCAGGCGCAATACTCTAATTTGGAAGATTGGGATTTAGATGAGGACAATCTGCTCAATGCACGCAAGAACATGATGAGTTTGACTAATGAGAGTGGGCAACCTTTAAATATCATGCCCAATTTGCTACTCATCCACCCTAGCCTAGAAGCAAGTGCGATGCGTTTGCTCAAGGCGGCCACTAATGCCAATGGCGCGAGCAATATTTGCTATGGCTTGATGGATTATTTGGTCTGTCCGTATTTAAATAACGCTAATCGCTGGATTTTGCTAGACACCACCAAGACCATCAAGCCCCTCATCTTGCAAAAAAATAAACCCGTAGAGTTTAACGCCCTAGATAAGAGCGATAGCGCGCAAAACTTTCTGCGCAGAGAGCTTTTATACGGGATTGATAGCGAGGATAACGCCGGGTATGGCTTGTGGCAATTGGCCTTTTGTGGAAAGTGGGAATGAGGTTAATGATTTTCAAAGCAAAAATGGGGAATAATAGGGCTAGTGTTGGGCGCTTTGCCCCGCCCTTGAGTGGTCAATACAACGGCATGGCGAGTACCATTGAGATCACTAGCACTATTACGAGCTTCCTCATGGATACCTCTCTTTCCGGGGTATCCCCCACTACACCCCCGACCCTCAAAGTCCTAAGACTGATACGCCAAATGTCGCCAAAAAGAGAAAGTAAACATTCCTTAATAAGATTATAGCGCAAACACACTTGAAAGGAAAAAGATGCAAACAGACAACGCAGCCCAAGCGATTAAAGTGAATCACCCACCCGCTAAAGACGGGTGGGCTTCTTGTTTCAACGATCCATAACTAGCTATATCCAGTATGTAGCCATACTTAGTTACAGCCCCGTTAGCGGAATCTCCACAAGCGTAACTTCGGGTTATCCCTACCCTAGTTTTATCTACCTTGATAGCGTGTCTTTCATCTAGCATACCCAAAGCATAATTTCTAATATTGATACTGGCGTTTAGGTCTCTGTGATGGCGTGTTTGACAACATGGGCAGACAAAATTTCTAATATTGAGTGGCTTTTTACCTGTGTTGCTCCCACAGGTCGAGCAGATTTGAGAGCTAGGAAAGTATTGGTTAATTTTGATAAGGGTTTTACCCTTCCAACCAGCCTTATATTCTAATAGACTAATGAGCCTAGACCAGCTAGCATTGGCAATGCTCTTAGCTAGTTTGTGGTTTTTAACCAAATTCCTAACTTTCAAGGTTTCTACTGCTATCAAATCGTATTGATTGGTTATCTCATTACTGATTTTATGCAAGTAGTCTTCTCTGCTATTGCTGATAGAAGCGTGGATTTGTGCCACTTTCTTAGCTTGTTTTTCTCTATTGCTAGAGCCTTTTAGTTTCTTAGACAATCTCCTTTGCGCTTTAGTGAGTTTGGTTTGTAGATTCTGGAAAAACTTTTTATAGGGATAGAACACGCCATTACTGGCGATGACTAGAGACTCTAAACCCATATCTAAACCCACGGCTTTTTTGATAGTTATGGGTTTAGGTTCAGGCTTATTGTCCTCATAACTGACAGAGAGATAGTATTTATCCGCTACACAAGAGATAAACCCCTGCTTGACGATAGAGTTTGTAGGCAAATGCCTATGAAACTTGGCTTTAATAGCTTCTTTGAATTTGGGTAGCTTGACTTGGTTGTTGCCTAAATCCACTCTTAAGTGTTGCGGGACACAGAAAGATTGCTTGGCATACTTTTTAGATTTGAATCTAGGATAATCTGCTAACTTGGAAAAGAATTTATCAAAAGCTGTAGTTAGTTGCCTGAGTGCCATTTGCAAGCTTTGAGAGTTGCATTCACTCAAATAAGTGTAAGCCTCTTGCTTTTTAAGGGTGGTGAGCACCTTTTGCATGCTGAAATAATTTTCTCTAATGCCTGACGCGTATTGCTTTTGGCGGTATGCTAAAAAGTAGTTATAGACCACCCTAGCACAGCCAAAGTGCTTGTGTATCAAGGTTTTTTGCTCAACACTAGGATAAATTCTAAACTTTATTGCTTTAAGCAATTTCTTACGCCTTAACTTACATCATTGTAACATAATTTTATAAAATATTTTTGAGTTAGAGCTATGAAAGAAAACCATTACAAAGACGAGTGGGATTTCTGCCGGAGAGTTTTCAAATGACATTCAAGGGAACTTGGAGACTATGCTACAAAACAAAGAGGAGGAGCAAAAGCCAAAATCTAAGAGCGCTATCAAAAACGCCCAAGGTTTGGAAAGCCAGCTAAAAACTCCTAACCAATCCCCCACCCTACAAACCATTTAAACACCGCGCGCGTGCAGGCGCGCCTTCAAAATTCATATAAATTCACATAGATTTAAAGCGTGTTAAACAGCCCTTAAAGGGCTAGAGAAAAAAGAACCACCCGGAGAGAACCGGAAAAAGGAGCGCGCGTCAGTGTTGACTAGCGGACTTAATTTTTAACCAAAAAAAGCTTAAAGATAACCAAATTTCAGCCCGCAACAAGAGAATTTGAGGCAAAATTGGGCGATGGAAGATAGAATCCAAAACCTCAACAAATGAAAAGAGTCCTTTTAGCCTCCTTTTTGTGCGCGCGCTTGCTTGCAGAGAGTAATGGGTTGTATTTAAGTGGTGGGGGGGTGTATTCCTATGGGAATATCCAAACGCATCTAAGCTCTCAAGAATTTAGCACCCCCTCTGTGCGTACCTCCTTTGATTTTTTGGGCTATAACTTCTCTTTGGGCTTCAAACATTTCTTTTTTTGCAAGAAGCGTTGCGCTTTGCGCTATCATATCGACTTTAGCAAGAGTAATGGAGAGCCTTACGGGCTGGTGATGGGTTTAGCTGGGATGGATTTTATGTACAATTTTTACGAGTCGCCTAAAATGCTGTTGAATTTTGGGCTGTATGCTGGCTTTGGCTTGGCTATTCAGCACTGGCTGGGGGTAGAGGCTTTGAGATTTGGGGTACGTGATAGAATTATGCCCAAAGACCTCCCCCTTCCAGGAGAGTCTAAAAGCTTTCAATCTAGCATAGGCGCGCTGGAGTTTCAGCTCCCCTTGAGTGTGGGGCTGCGTTATCAGACTTATGTCTTTGGCTTGGAGCTAGGCGCGCTCTTTCCACTCATTCCAAATCACATCCAACGATTCAGCCAGGGCGTGTCTGGGTTTTTGGAGATGAAAAGGGATTTTGCGCTGGTTTTTAATCTAGTGCTCGCGCTGGATTTTGAGAGCTTCAAGCCCCGCAAAAAGCCGAGCAAAGACTAATTTAGCAACCGCGCGCTAAACCCCCTATTAGCTCTCAAACCTTGCAGGAGTTAGTAGAGAGAATAGTTTGTGGCTTCCTCGCAAACGGCACAAATCATTCTGATTTGCACCGGCTCGTTGGAGAGAAAAACCCAAGTGATTAAGATTGATAGATTCTATCCTAGCTCTAAAACTTGTTCTAGTGGGGAGGTTAAAGAGGATTTGAGCCTAAAAGATAGGGAGCGGGCATATAGTGCCCGCCAAAATTGCCCCTCTTGTGGCTTTTCTTTGGATAGAGATTTGAACGCAAGTATAAATATTCATAGAGGGCGGGCTCACTCTTGGAGTAGAGGCTAAGAGCCGCCTAGCGGGCTAGCCTTGATGATCCGGCCAATCCCGCAAGCTTAAAGCTATGGGAGTATGTCAACGTGTTACCAATGAGCAGACTTTGCAAGGCTTTATCCCCCTCAATCAACTTGCGGGCGTGGTCTACGAACTTGGAGTAATGCGCGCTGAAATGGGGGTTTTTGGCGCGTTCTAATTCTAAGTAATAGCGGTAGTATGCGCTATAACAATGATGCCCCCCGCTAGAGCCTAAAGCTAAAATCGCTTCTTTAATCAGTTCTAAATTAAACTTGCGTTTGCTTTCATGTTGTCCGGGCTGTTTGCCTACTTTGCTTTGCAGGCCTTCCATGCCTTTTTCTTGATACAAACGCATCCATTTGAGGATTTTATTGGCCATGTTGGAGACTTGGACATTGCTTTTTTCAAACTCTCCGCGCGCTTCTAAAAGGACACGGACCACCAAAGCCACGGCGAAGTGTTGTTGTGTGCCCATTATGAAATTTACGATGCGGTGTTTCTCTTGGGGGGTGTGGATTCTTTTAGTGATGTCAAAATCGCCCATATTTTTGAGGATATAGGCCTTAACCTCGCGCTCCTCTTGGAGATTTTGCGTGCGCTTGAAGCTGTTGAGGGTAACGCGAGGAGTGGGGACATAAGCACAGAAGTCAGGCATCTTAACTCCTTTTGGTGAACCCAAGAACTCAAAGTATGGTGCATTGAAACATAAACTTTATTTGAACCAGCTTAAAGCACCAAGCACTAGAGGCGGGATTTCTGCTTTAGAGTTTTAAATTTCATACCCCCTCACCCTCCACCCCCCAGCACCCAAAAACCTAAAGGTAAACATTGCTTGTAATGAGGTAGGGGATAGGTGTGTGGCCTTATTCTTGCTGTAATTTTTTGACTAAATCGATCACTTCTTGTATTTGTGTATTATTAAGTTTGCCTTCATGCACGAATCGCACCTTGCCTGCTTTATCTAGCACGACAATTAAACTTTCTTGCTTTTTTAAATCCCAAGCTTTTTGCACCACGCCGTCATTATCCATCACCACTTGGCTTTTTGGATGCTCTCTCTTAGCCTTTTTGGTTTCTCCGCGCACAAAAAGTCCTGTACCCATAATGGCATCATCTACATTAATGATGTTGGTTGTTTGATATTTATTTTCGTCAAAATGTTCTGCAACAATGCGATCCATAAGAGGTTGATTTTCTGCCTTCACTCTTTTGCGACCAGCTATGT
>NZ_FZMQ01000007.1:15662-88778 GCF_900197855.1 Helicobacter cynogastricus
ATTTGAACCAGCTTAAAGCACCAAGCACTAGAGGCGGGATTTTCTGTCCTTTTAGGTAGAGTTTTAAATTTCATACCCCCTCACCCTCCACCCCCCAGCAACCCAAAACCTAAAGGTAAACATTGCTTGTAATGAGGTAGGGGATAGGTGTGTGGCCTTATTCTTGCTGTAATTTTTTGACTAAATCGATCACTTCTTGTATTTGTGTATTATTAAGTTTGCCTTCATGCACGAATCGCACCTTGCCTGCTTTATCTAGCACGACAATTAAACTTTCTTGCTTTTTTAAATCCCAAGCTTTTTGCACCACGCCGTCATTATCCATCACCACTTGGCTTTTTGGATGCTCTCTCTTAGCCTTTTTGGTTTCTCCGCGCACAAAAAGTCCTGTACCCATAATGGCATCATCTACATTAATGATGTTGGTTGTTTGATATTTATTTTCGTCAAAATGTTCTGCAACAATGCGATCCATAAGAGGTTGATTTTCTGCCTTCACTCTTTTGCGACCAGCTATGTGTTGGACGATGCGCACTTTTCCTAACAAATTTTTGCTATTCCACACCCTGTATTGTATGGAATCTCCATTCAAAACAAGCTCACCCTTATCTTGCACCACTACACCTGCTAAGGGTTGATTGAGCGCGATATTGCTCCCGTGCACCATGCCTAATGTTAATAACAGGCTTCCTACTATCTTTTTCAAAACACCTACCTTAAATCAGAGTTCCGGGAATTATACTATTTTTAAGCGTAAAGGAAGCGAATTTTATACAAGTCATCATTTTAATCTATAAAAATTAACTTCAGTAATTCGTAACCAACACTTCTTGGCTGGGAGCGTGTTTGTGCTTGGTTTGGTAGCTGGAATTGGCGTAGCTGTATGTCAAGGGGTGGATATGCCACCTTTGTGCTCTGCACCATTCTAAGAGCAAACCATGCTCTGCCCCCTTATGCTCGATCACATTAGAGAGGGCAAATTGAATGCCCCTATGGCTAGCTCTCTCTAAAAAGTGCAACAAGTCTAGCTCATCGCCCACAGACCACCCCCCATTTTCGTTATAGCTCGCACAGCCCAAGAGATAGGGCGGATCAAGATAGAGAAAATCCTTGGCACTCAAGGCGTTTAAATCTATCTCTCTAAAGTCCATGCATAAAAAAGAACTCTCTTGAATCCTTGCTTGAAAAAGCTCTAACTTGCGTCTAAGCCTTGCATTGAAATCTCGCTTGCCTACGGGCAAATTAAAGTCCCCCTTAGCGTTAAAACGCATTTGGTTATTAAAGGCAAAGATCAGCAACACCAGCAAGAATATGGGCTCTTTGTTTTGGTTATAACTCTCTCTCAGCCTTAAAAACGCGGGCTTATTGTGTGTGCTTAAACCCGCGTTAGAGGTGGTGTTGTAGTGGCTATAGCCCCACAGATGCGATTGGCTAAGCCCATGCGTGGCGATGATCTGATCGATGTGTTGTTCTAAATTGGGGGTGCTTTGGATGTATGCTAGTAGCTCAATCAAGGCGGGGTTTTTATCCACGCCCACGACTTGATGTGCCTTGATATTTGCCCCCACATTAAACCCCCCACAAAAGATGTCGTAAAAGGTGTGGATATTGGGTGGGAACTTGGGGAGTATTTGGGGCAAGAGCCGAAATTTACCCCCCGTGTAATTAAGGGGTGATTGGATCAAGTGTTGCCCTAGCTTGTGTTTTTCTTAAACTAGCCTTAAGTTTATGAGGATGGACTGCACAGAAAAACAGCCGTTCTTGGTGGTTGGCGATGGCGGACTTGCCCGCACTAAAGGGGGTGCAATCCTTGCCAAAAACCGAAACCACGCCCTTTTGCCCTAAAATCTCTAAGATGTCGGCATCGCTAATCTTAGTGTTGGAGCGTGGGTTTGCACTCTTAGTGTTATTGTAAGAAAAGAGAATATAGCGGGCTTGCAAGCTGTCTATGAGTTCTTTAAAATGCTCTTTGGCATTTTTTAGGCAATACTGGCTTCTTAGTGCGCTCAAGTCCATTTTGCCCGCACTGCCAAAAACGGGGGGCTTTTTGTTGCGGGCAATGTTCTCTAAGAAGTGGTAGGCGTTGGCGTATTGGCGTGAGTTGTAGGGGGGGTCTAAATAAACAATGTCGACTGATAGGCACTTAGCGAGCACATTAGCATCCATGTTAAAAATTTGGTTATGGGTGTTGTAAGTATCGGCAATGATGGGCATACGCAACTCTAGGGGTCTTTCTAACTCCCCATTTTTGCGGTAGGCATCGTAATGCCCCACGGTGTTGGCGATCCGATCAATGGCGTAAATGAGAGAAGTTACCAAGATAGAATACTCCCGCTCATTTACTTCTTTTTTTTTAAGCTTTTCATCGAGATCATCGCGAATCCATCCCACTAGCTTAAGATTTTTGGCACTTAAGTAGGTGTTGGCGAAGGTTTGGCTGTAATAGTTGTCGGTTAGGTCAGTGGCTTGATTGTAGTGGGTAATTAGGTGCAAAATCAAGCCCCTATCGTAGGGCTGATGTGAGAAAAAGCACACATAGGCGTGGTGGTTGCACGCTAAAAGATCATTAACCACGATGTCAAAGCTTGGGTTGAAGTGGTGGGCAACCACACCCGTGCCCGCAAAGAGATCGGCAAAGCTCTTGCACCCCTGCGTGTGCTGGCGTATCACTTGTGCGATCAGGTCTAGCATGTGTGCCTTGCCCCCCAAATAACGGCGGTTAGAGATGTTAAAAGTTTTCATGGGGCACATAGAGCTTGCACCGCCTGCCAAACTTCTTTGTGCCAAGTGTGGGCGATGGGCTTGGGGTTGTGATAGCTATAGTCTTTAAAAATCGTGGCGATCAACGCCTTAAAATCGGGCTTTTTCTCTAAGAGGTAGCTGAGTTGTTTGGTGTCCAAAGCAAAGATTTTAACCCCCTGTGTACTGAACTTATGTCGTGTGTGCTGAAGTTGTGTGTAGGCACTCGCTCTAAAAAGATTGATGACATTGGCATCAAGTTTGTCAGCGATGAAAAAGACATAAGAGTTTCGATTGTGCTGATCGTTTTGGGCACTTAGGTTTGTTCCATGCCTGATGACGGGCTCTAACTCCCCCCGCTTTTGGGCGTTTTGATCCATCAGAGTAACTTCTAGCATGATGTCAAATGTGGCATGGCGTGCGATGATGTCGCCATCCCCACCCGGGGCATGCGACAAGGGCAAGCCATCGGCATCTAGGCTTAGTTTCATGCTATCTCGCAAGTTAAAGTCCTTGCCACTGATCCTATGCCACACAAGGGCACTGATGCATTCAAAGATAGTCGGCACGCTGGCGTTGTCTGTAACTTCTTTTTGGATTTGGGGGTGTTGCTTTTTATCGCCAAACAGCTCTAAGAGGGCGCAAAGCTGGCTGTCTGTGTAACGATTCTCAAGCTTGGCTTCAAATTGGCGGTCGTCTTTGTTTTTTAAAAAATCTTTGGTAGAAATTTGGGGCGCAATTTGGCACTTAGCCCTAATACGCTTTTCAAGGCTCTCTAGGGCGTTTTGGTCTAGGTTTAGTATTTCTATCAAGGTTAGGTCTTGCTGAAGGCCGGTGGCCATTCTAGGGGGCAAAGATTGCGTATGCAAGATGATTCGACTTTCAGGGCTAAAAATTTCTTGGATCACTTCTCTTTGCTTAAGGCTCACCAAACCATTGCTAAAGCTGATGATCCCTGTAACCCTAAAGACACGGATCAACACATCGCTATACTCTTGCACAAGGTCGTGGTGCTTAGAGTGGCGATACATCTCGTAGAATCGGCGATTAAATTCTTGTAGATTGGGTGCGTTAAACAGGGCGTTTTCTTTGCTAATGAGCGACTCTATGAAAAAGGGCTTGCCAAACCCAAAGGCTTTAATAACAGCTGGATCAGAGCCAATGGCGTGCAAACTCTCTAGGTTTTGGGGGTTTTTGGCGTGGTAAAAGTCTAGGCAAGCTTGGTAGAATTGCCCGTAGAGAGCTGTTACTTTTTTGCTTTTGCGGTTTTTAAAGTGGGTGTAAAATTGTGTATTTTTGATGGGGGCGTTTGCAAAATGCACTTCTTGGCTATCTGTGCATAGCGCGTTGATAAAAACATCGATGTCTTGCTTGTTCTCTACAACCCTTTGATAGCCATCAAAGATGCTTGTCAGTTGTTCTGCATGTTGTGTGGGCTCTAAGCTTAATAAAATCTTACAAAAGTGATCTTGGGGAATTTGTGGGTGTCTTAGCAAGAGTGCAAGGGCTATGCGGTAAATGTAAAGGGCACATTCACCCTGATATACCCCTAATTTGAAAAGTTGCCGTAAAAAGGCAAGGTTATCTGCTCTTAAGCCTAGCAAGTTTTCTAAAAAATCTGGCTCAATTTTATTCTGCAAAAAGGCTAAACCTGCTGGGGTCAATGCCCGTTTTTCGTCTATAAAGCCTATTTTAACAAGTGCATTGCTGTAGGTTCTTGCCCGCTTGGCTTGTTCTGCTGGAGCGATGTCTTTTTCTGGTGGCTTGATGAGAGCACTCTCTAGCACATAGCGGTAAAACAGCTCTTGCGAGCCGTTGTATATGTCCCACTTTAGGGGCAAATCTTGCAAACCCTGAAGCAGGATTTTGTAGTCGCTGGCAATCTCTTTGCGCCTAAAGCCGGTATCTCTAAGATTGATGGGGGAGTTTGGTTTTTTGGTGATCATTTAGAGTTATCCTGTGGGTTTGGTTGGTTTATTCCTCATCATCTGGATTTTTAGGTGGGGGTGGGGGTGGGGGTTTGGGGGGGTCTTTGAAGGGGGGGCCTTTTTGGAGCATCTCAGTGAGCATAGCAGCCTTTTGGGGATCCATTTTGGCTAGGATTTTACCCATGTCCTTAGCCTCTAGGGTAGAGAGGATTTGCGCGGCTTGGCTGGGGGGGAGATCTTGTAAAATGGGGGCGGCTTTAGAATCTTTCATCTTAGCGTAGGTGCTAGAGAGTTTGCTCTGGCTGGCTTCCTTGATCTCTTTAAGCAATTCCTCATTTTTAGCGATCAAATTTTTTAGCTTTTTTTCATTCTCTTCTTGGGTGGTTTTGAGCTGTGCCTCCTTGCCCTCAAGTTCTTTAAGTTTAGCACTCAGAGCCTTTTCGCGCTCGTTCACCTTTGCGCTGCGTTGATCTAGCAAGTGCTGGGTTTCATTTTGTAAGGTTTGTAGAGTAAGGGCGCGCTGTTGGAGCATTTGAAGCTGTTGATCGATCTCTGCCTTTCTAGATTCAAAAATGGCGTTGCATTGCAAAAACTGATCGGCGGCTTTTTGTTCTGTTTGTGCGCCGCACACACAAAAGACTAAACAAGTCAATGAGAAAATTCTACGCATGGAGATTTCTTTTTTGATAGAACGCGCGCGCGCTGATCGCATCCATTTGTTTTTGTTCTAGCTGTTTGAGACGCGCTAATTCCTTTTGAGTTTGCAAAGTGTCCAAGTAGGTGATTTTTTCATGTTCGATCATGGACTCCTTATATTCTGCTTGGAGTTGCAACCCCTTTTGCTGGAGCAAATCAATCTCGTGGTTGAGGCGATCGATTTCATAGCGGTAATTTTGTTTGAGAGCGTTAAGTTGGGCAAAATTGCCAAACCCTCCCTCAGAGGGCAGATTGAGCGCATAAAACTCTTGGATTAAGGCTTGAAGAGCTTTTTGTTTGCCCACGATTTTAGCCTGATTATTAGCGATGGTAATCTCACACCGCTGCACAACTTGGTGCTTGATCTTTAATAAGGCTTTAAATTGGCTCATCTTAATATCATTTCCTCACGCTTAGGGCTAGTAGAGATCATGCTAATGCGCACCCCCACTAACTCCTCAAGGGCTAGAATATACTCTTGGGCTTGCTTGGGCAGATCGCCAAAGCTTTTTGCCCCCGCGCTACACTTCCAGCCTTTAAAACTCTGATAAACCGGTTGCACTCCCTCTAGGCAATCAGGCATGCTAGAGAGAGTTTGCCCCTGCCTGCTATAGCCCACACTCACTAAGATTTCTTCTAATCCATCCAAAACATCTAATTTCATCAAGGCTAACTCCGTGCATCCATTCAGACGGCAGGCATATTTCATTGCTAAACTATCAAAATACCCACAACGGCGCGCGCGATTGGTAGTCGTGCCAAATTCATGCCCTCTTTGGCGTAAAAATTCCCCCACCTCTGCACATTCCTCTGTGGGAAAAGGACCATTGCCCACCCGCGTGCAATAGGCCTTAGCCACGCCAATCACTTTATCAATGTCCTTAATACTGAGTCCGCTCCCACTACAAGCTCCTGCGACAATGGTGGTTGAGCTTGTAACAAAGGGATAAGTTCCAAAATCAATATCTAGCATACTCCCCTGTGCGCCTTCTAGTAGGATTTTTTTTCCAGCGTCCATACCCTCCCATAAAAGTTCTGTTGTGTCGGCAATATAGGGCAAAATAAGAGGAGTGTAACGATCTAGGTAATCGTTGATGGCTTGCCTGTCTATATTAGTTTGCATTTGGGTTAGATGATCTTCTAGACGATCTTTTAAATAGCTAGGATGGCGCAAATCCCCCACGCGTAACCCCAAACGACCGATCTTATCTTGGTAAGCAGGACCAATTCCCTTACGCGTGGTGCCTATGGCATTTTTAGATTCTTGGCGTGTTTCTAGCATCTGATGGTAGGGCAAAATCAAATGCGCGCGGCTGCTCACAAAGAGGCGACCCTTTAAGTCTGAAAATTGCGCGATCTCAGAGGCAAGCGCGTCCAAAGCTACAACAACACCATTGCCAATGACATTTTTACACTGAGGATAAAGCACGCCTGAGGGGATGAGATGGAGGGCGTAAGTGTGATCATTGGCTACAATGGTATGCCCCGCATTATGCCCGCCTTGAAAACGCACAATAAAATCATAGTCCCCGGCTAAGCGATCCACCAATTTACCCTTACCCTCATCTCCCCACTGCACCCCCACAACCACATCTGCCATTTTTATCCTTTTGTCAAATTACACAAAGAGAGATTGCACACTCTCATTGTGATAGATGCGCCGAATCACCTCTGCAAACAAGGGTGCAACACTCAAAATCGTGATTTTGGGGTGAGTCCCTTTAAGGGGGATAGAATTACTCACAATCACCTCATCTAGCGCGCTTTCTTGAATGCGCTTTTTGGCATTCCCGCTCAAAACTGCATGCGTGCCAATAGCCATCACCGAGCGCGCTCCTCTTTCTTTGAGCATGCTTGCTGCCTTGCAGATGGTCCCGGCAGTGTCCACCATGTCATCAACTAAAATAATGTCTTTTCCCTGCACTTCCCCGATAATATTCATCACCTCTGATTCATTGGCCCTTTCACGCCGTTTATCCACAATCACTAAATCCATGCCTAGCTGGCTAGCAAAATAGCGCGCACGCGCCACACCGCCAATATCTGGGCTGGCCACCACCGGGTTTTTAAAATCTTTAGAGCAAATATAGTCTCTAAAGATGATCGAGCCGTAAAGATTGTCTACTGGAATGTTAAAAAATCCTTGAATTTGCCCGGCGTGTAAATCCATGGTGATCAAGCGATCGATGCGCACGGTTTGCATCAAATCGGCTACAAGTTTGGCACTAATGGGCACTCTAGGGGCAGCCTTGCGATCCTGTCTAGCATAACCAAAATAAGGCACTACAGCCGTGATCGAATTAGCAGAGCTGCGGCGCAAAGCGTCCACCATGACCAATAACTCCATTAAATTATCATTTACAGGCGCGCAGGTGGGTTGGACGATGTAGACATCCCTCCCTCGCACCGACTCGCTAATTTGCACATTGATCTCACCATCGCTAAAACGGCCTAAAACGACTTTAGAAAGCCCCACGCCTAGATGTTTAGCAACCTCCTTACCAAAACCCGGATGTGCGCTCCCGCTAAAAATTTTAAAACTCCGTGTCCGCATACACTTTCCTTTTAAGTGGTAAAATAGGATTTGCCTTTTTCCTTGAGATTTTGATAAATGGCTTCAAAATCCACACCATATACTCGTGTATCTCCAATCACACTGATAAAATTAGTATCTTTGGCAAAGCGAGGCACTAAATGTCCATGCAAATGTGCAGCAATCCCAGCCCCACCAGCGTCCTTGAGATTGAAGCCTATGTTGATTCCCGATGCGTCAAAATCATAGAGAAGTTGTACACCCTCATAAATGCGCTTTTGCAAATGTTGCCAATCTTGCAGGCTTAAAAGCTCGGGGCTATCTACATGTTGGTGGGGAATCACCATAAAGTGCCCGGGATTATAAGGGTAGCGATTCATCAATACTAAGACTTGTGCGTCTCTATGCAAAACATGGTTTGTAGTGTCTAAATGAGGGGCTTTACTAATGGCACAAAATACACAGCCTTGGGAATCTATTTCTTGTAAATAAGGGCTACGCCAAGGTGCATAGAGCCGTTGCATCATTGTCCTTTAAATGTAATTGGGGGCATCGTTGGCAAATAAGATTAAATCTTTGGCAAGAGTAACGCTTTGTAGAAGTTGCTCTAGTTGGGCTTTATCTTTTAAGAAAATCTTTTGAGGTCTACTAATTGCCTTGCCTAGTGTGGTAGCGTTAAGTTCGCCCGTGATGATCACAATATCAAAAACTTGATCGATAGCCTTAGCTAGAGTGGCGTTAGATTCTTCATCGCTCTCTATGAGTCCGGGTGTTACGATGATCTTGCGCCCTACATACAAGCTAGAGAGGCGCACTGCTTCAAGCATACCCTTTAAATTCCCATTAAAACCATCATCAATAATTATTTTATCATTGAGGCGAAGAATCTGTAGGCGGTGTGGGACAGGATTGAGTTTGGCAACCAATCTTTGTAATTGCTCAATGGGAATGCCAAAATAAAACCCTACCATGACTGCTAAGGTGATGTTTTCCACATTAAAAGCTCCCAAAATCTTGCTCTCAAAGCGTGCCCATTGTTCTCCTAATAAAAGTTCAAAACTTGTGCCCTCTAAGGTGGCTTGAACGCGCCTGACTTGCCCGGGATAAAAAGTGATCTTGTCTTTTTGTGAGATTAATTCTTCTAAGGCTTCGTTATGGTGGCAAAAGGCATGCTCTAAACGAGACGATTCTAAAAGCTCGGCTTTAGTTTTGATTACATTATCTAAGGTTTTAAAGTACTCAATGTGTTGTGCGCCCACTTCTGTGATGATGGCGTAGTGGTGGTTGAGAAGTTTGCTAATGGCTGCGATGTCTCCGGGCTGGCGTGCGCCCGCTTCAGCAATGTAAAGCGTGGCGTTTTCTGGGAGATTTTGATTGATGTCTTGACTAAGACCTAATAGAGTATTGGTGCTCCCCAAAGAGCTATAAACAATGTGTTTGCTTTGGAGCATTTGATAGAGATAGTTTTTGACGCTGGTTTTTCCAAAACTTCCCGTAATAGCAAGAATTTTAAGATTCTTCATGCCTAAAATTTTATCTTTAGCCAGTTGCACATAGCCCCGTGCACAAAATTTTTCAAAGCCCAGTGCTGCCATCTGAGCAAGCACCACCAACAAAAGAATGCGCCAAAAGCTTGCATGTCCGCTAAAATGCCACAAAAGCGCATCGGCTAATAAGAAGAGTAGAAGTAAGGCAAAAGAACGCCCTACACGAGGCGTAAACACGAGTTTTTTATCCAGTTTTGAAGTCCACAAAAATAGCCATGGAATCTGCACGACTCCTACAAAGACATAAAAGGCGATTTGCAAATGCTCAAGATGAGCGATTACAAAAATTCCTAGAGGCAATAACAGATGATAAAAATGCCAACGCCATTTATGGTGTTTAGTGAACACCCGCCAAGGGCTATAGTGATACCATTGCAAGAGAGTCATAAAATAGTAATGCAGACCTAACACAAAAACCCACACTGCCCCCAATTCCAAAACGCTCATCAAGCCCCTTTAAAATATGCGCAACTATAACGATCCACTAGCGCGCCCTGCTTTAAAAAAAAGAAGTGATCGCCCTCTAGCACTTCAAATTGATTATTAGCAATCAAACTAGCCACGCGCTCCCCTGCTAGCAGAGGCGTGGCGCGATCTTGTTTGCCCCATAAAATCAAAGTTTTTTTAGTACACGCACTAAAGGCGGGGCTAAAATCTTCTTGCACACTGAATTTAAGAATCTCATACATCACCGGGCTTAAATCCCGCGCATCCGCACTTCTAAGCGCATTGAAGCGAATCCCCAAAGCTTTACAACATTTAGCAAGCTTGATTTTAAGACGGGTTTTTAGGGGTTTGGGGAGTAAAATCCCTGCCGTGCTCAACAAAATGAGATTTTGGCTTTGGCATAGAGTGGCCACCTTGCCCCCAAAACTATGCCCTAGAGCTATACAAGGCTCAATACTCCAAGATTCAAAAAAAGCATCCACAATGTGCGCATAATCCTCTGGGGTAAGAAAAATACGATTTGGGCTTTTCCCAAATCCGGGCAAATCCAAGTAAAAATGTTTATAATCTGTAAAGCAAGTTTTAAACGCGCCCTGCATCAATTCTTTAGAGCTCCCCCAGCCATGCAAAAAGACTATACTTTTTGTAAATTCTTTGTTGTGCACATCGTAGGCGATTTCAAAATCCTGCCCCTTGTAGGAAACATGGCGTTTGGGCATCACTTGGCTTTTTGGATTTTATTGATGTAATGGTAAGTAATAGGAATGGGTTGAGAAGTTGGTAATAGCACGCTTTCAAGCACATGGCTAAAATTTTCAAATAAATAATGCGCTAGACTTCCGGGTATAGGGTTGATTTCATTGAGATAAATCTCATTGTCAATCGCAAAGAAGTCGCAACGAATCAATGCACCAATAAAAAATGGATCATAGAGCCGCTTGAACAATTCTTGCATTTGGAGCTCTAAAGTGGGCTCAATCGCCGCTTTGACAATCTTTTGCGTGCGCCCAAAGTCTAAATACTTTTCCTCAAACCCCAATAATTCCTTTTTAGCAGGCTCTTCGATCATAGAAAAAATAAATTCCCCATTTTGCCCCATGCACCCGGCTAAATTGTATTCTTTTACTCCGGCTTTAAAAGGCTCTATAATCGCCTGAGAATCAAATTCAAACACCTCATCTAATCCATAAGCGACATCCTTAGGTTCTTGGATCACACTAATGCCTATGGAGCTGCCCAAATGATTAGGCTTGGCAATGAGAGGGTAATTTAGATTTTCTAGCGCGCTACTATCACGGCTATTTAAAAACACATAGGGGAGGACATTAACCCCTTTCTCTTTAGCAAACATTTTTGTAAAATATTTATTCATGCTCAGAGTACAAGCCTCTACTCTAGGACCAATAAAGGGCACGCCAAAAAACTCCAGCATAGAAGCCAATTTGCCATCTTCACCATCGCCCCCATGCACTAAATTAATCAACATGGCAAAACTGAGCTGTTTCTCCCCTAAAAACCCCTGTGTGTAAAAACCATTTTGCCTTAAAATAAGCTTAGGGCACTTCTTATACTGCCCTTTGGCAAAAAAATTAGAACGCATATCTTTTGGTGAGATGAGGTAAAAATTCCGCGTCGCGTCTAAAAAGATAAAATGTTCAATTTTAGCCCCCAACACCTCTTTAAGCGCGACTGCGCTCACAATACTAATCTCATGTTCATAACTCACCCCGCCAAACAAAACCCCATAAACCAAGCGTATCCTTTGACTCACAATACCGGTCATTATAACTAAATCCATTTTAAAGATATAAAAAAAGTTTTCTACAAAGTGCGCAGACTGGTTTTGTAGTTTTTGCATCAAAAAATCTTGGCACTTTCATGCTAGAATGGGGGTTTAAATCCCATCAAGGATCGCTATGGACTCCCAAATACAACATGCCTTTTTAGAGGCTTTACAAAACATAGGCGTAGCGGTGTATCAAAGTATCAAAAGTAGCGATGCGCACTACACTCAAAACACCAACCCCACCGCAGATTTACAACTAGATTTAGATGTAAAAGTGGATCGTCTGATCTTTGATCATCTCTTGCAACTTGCTCCTGTGGGTGGGGTGATGAGTGAGGAAAGAGAGCAGGCACATTATAAAGAGAACGGGGATTTTCTAGTCGCCTTTGATCCCCTAGATGGTTCTAGTGTGGTGGGAGCTAATTTTTTGGTGGGGAGTATTTTTGGTATCTATGAGGCTAGGGATTTTACAGACTCCAAAATCGCGCAAAAAATCCAAATGGGCGCGTATATCCTCTATGGCGCAAAATTAGAATTAGTGTTGGCTGTGGCTGGCAAAGCGACGCATTATTCTTATGATGAGATCAACCACTTATGGAAACAAAAAGATGTGTTGCGTCTCAAAGATAAGGGCAAAAACATCGCCCCCGGGGGGAGTTGGGAGTTTTTTGATACTTCCTACAAGGCATTTTTAGAGGGCTTTTTCAAACAGGGGTATCGTTTGCGCTATAGTGGGAGCATGGTAGCTGATGTGCACCATTTATTGAGCAAACAAGGGGGGATTTTCTGCTACCCTGCAACTAAGGACGCACCTCAGGGCAAGTTGCGCAAACTCTTTGAAGTGTATCCTCTAGCCTTTGTGATCGAGCAGGCTGGGGGAGTGGGCTTGGTGGGGACTAACCAACAAAGGCTTTTAGATACAGAGTTAGAGAGTTTGCATGCTAAAAGCCCTTGTTTTTTAGGTTCAAAAGTAGAAATGCAGACTCTCAAGGCGTAAAGAATGGAAACTGATTTTGAAGAAGCGTTAGCGCAATGGCGCAAAAAGATACAAGATTGTCAAGAGCGCAAAGGTGTTGGGTCGTGTTTGAAATGCAGCTTAGTTTTGGAATGCAAAGATCGTCAAGCTTTTGTGCAAAGTGTCTATGCCAGCATGAATAAGGGACAACAGGGTAGCTTTGATTTCTAAAATTCTTAAAATTCTTGGATTTTTCTGTTGTATTTTGGGGGGTCTACAGGCGGAGAAAAATGGCATCTTTTTGGCTACGGGGTTTCAATACAGCTTTTTAAAAACCACGCTCACGGGGAGTTTTCCTCTGCCTGATGGATTGCACATCACCCCCGGACAAAGCAGTATGTATGGTGTGGCTCTGCGTTTTGGCTATAAACATTTCTTTCGCGCGCAAAGGCGCAATGGATTGCGCGTTTATGCCTTTTATAACTACGGCTATGCTAGCCCCACTTTTACTGGCTTAGAGCTCAATAATAACGCCTATGGAGCGGGGATTGATTATCTCTATAATTTCTTAGACAGCGTCAAAGTTCAGGCGGGGATTTTTGCCGGCTTTGCTCTTGGGGGGAGTTCATGGAGCAGTAATCAAGATCGGGTTTTTAAAAATCTTGTTGCCAACTACCCTAATACTGCGGTCAACTTTAGTTATTTTCAATTACCCTTGCAATGGGGTTTTAGAGTCAATATGAACCGCCACAATGGCATGGAGATGGGGGTAAGAATCCCTCTTTTACATAACTATTATTTTAAAGACATTGTTGGTGGCAAGACAAGCGGGATCACTTTCCAAAGAAGTGTTATTTTATATGTACACTATGTCTTTACCTTTTAGGTGTTTTTGGAGATTGCTTTGGACACGCCTACTTCTTCTCTGCGCTTAGGTATTTTTTATATGGCTCTGGGGGCTTTGGGCTTTGGATTGCTCAATGCTCTTATTAAAGTGCTGGGTTCTTATTATTCGCCAATGGAGAGCGTTTTTTACCGCTCTTTTTTCATGCTCTTTTTTCTAGGCATTCTTTATTACATCAAACCTTTTTCTTTTAAAGCCCATAAACCCGGTGGGCTAGGCTTGCTAATTTCGCGCGTACTGATTGGTCAAGCGGGCATGATTTTAATCTTTTATAACATCGCTCGCATGCCACTAGGCACAGCCATTGCCTTTAGCCAAACCGCCCCCATTTATGCCATTGTGATCGCATGGCTAGTGCTTCAAGAAAAGGTAGGTTGGAAACTCATTGTTGCAGCTCTACTAGGGATTTTGGGCGTGGGATTGGTGGCTAATCCTAGTACAAGCGGGCTTACTTGGGGGTTGGTGCTCTCTGGGGTGTTAAGTGGAGTGATGGTGTCTTGTGCCTATGTCAGCCTCAACAAGCTTAAAGAATATTATGATGGTGGCTTTGTGATTGTCATCTTTTCTTTATCATTAACTCTCATAGGTTTTGTGGGCATGTTTGTGCACATCCCTCCCTTTGCCTCAGGTTACCACCCCATGCGCTTTGAGGGGGCTTGGTGGCATTGGGATTTGTGGTTATTGATTGCTACGGGCTTGAGTGGTGCGCTAGGCCAGTGCTGCATTACCAAAGCATATATGATTGCCCCAGCTGGACTCATCTCTCCAGTGGATTATAGCCGCATTCTCTGGGCAGTCATTTTTGGAATGTTGCTAGGCGACCCATATATCCATACAGCACAATTTTTTGGCATGATTTTGATCGTATTCTCTGGCGTGTTTATTGTGCTGGAGAGCAAAAAAGCGCAAGGTTAATCCCATATCTACTTCCAAACCCCTCTACCCTGCTCTCTTAGCTTTTTTTATGATTGCAGATTTATTGCTAGGGATTTATCAAAGCTCAGAAATATCAGTGAGTTATAAAGAAGCCCTCTTTTACTTCAGTACACCAAATTACCTAGCCGATCGTCTGTTTTTGCAGGCTCTGCATGCTCTTGTGGATTTTTCTTCGGCATGGATTTCTAAGGACATCGCCCTAAGACTTCCTAATCTGCTCTTGCATGTCCTCAATGTTTTTTTGATTTATCTGCTCAGTTGCAGATTGCAGTCCAAATACCCTTATGACCCTCTATTGAGCGCACTCACCTTCGCGCTCTTACCCGGCGTGCAATTAGGAACGATTCTCTTAGGCAAGGTAAGTTTACTTTTAAATATGGCTTTATGGGCGATTTTGGTCTTTAATACGCGCTATTTTTATGCACTGGTGGTTTTATTTGCTTGGGGAGATTCAAGTTGCATGGTGCTCCTAAGTGCTTTTTTGCTCCACACCCTCAAACACAAATCTTATCAAAAAGCTCTCATTATAAGCGTGGCATTGTTATTCAATCTGCTTTATTTTAAACCTATTTTTGGCATGCCTCAAGGCTTTTTTTTAAACACGATCTTTGTGATGTTGCTGCTTTATTCTCCCTGCCTTTGTCTTTACTACCCCTATGCTCTTTATACTCAAGTTGTTAAAAAACATAGGCAAGACAGCTTAATAGGTCTAGTGGGGGCCACGGGGTTTTGTTTACCCTTAATTCTTTCCTTGCGTCAAGAGCTTTATGCACAATTTTTAGCCTATGGAATGCTAGGCATCCCCATTCTTTTAAAACAAGCCCTCTCAAGTATCCGCGTGCATCTGCCCATTTTTAGAACCCATTATCGTATCCGCTATAGTCTTATCTTTGGCACTCTCATTTTAGAGAGTTTCTTTTTATGGGGAGGGTATAACCCTATGGTGCGCACACACTTTATTGTCAAAGAATTAGCCACAACCCTGCAAGAGAGGGGGATCAAAGAGATACGCACCTTTTCGCCTAAAATGGCTCTTAGACTGCGCTTTTATGACATCAAAGAGGGGGGGAGAATCTTTTTAATCGAGTCCAATAAGCCCGCTGACATCAACATCTCTTATAAACACAAGATTGTAGCCAGCTACACTCTAGTCTACAAACCCTAAGAGCGTTTTAATAACGCGTCTATCTGCGCCTCATAGCTGTAATAATCTAGGGTTTCATACAATTCTTGTCGGGTTTGCATGCGCGCGATTTGTCCTTGCTGTGTGCCCTTGATCTTTAAATCCTCATACACCTCTAGGGCGGCTTTATTCATCGCTCTAAACGCGCTCAAAGGGTAGAGCACCATTTCTACTCCCGCGCTTTTTAACTCCTCTACATTAAAAAGAGGCGTGCGTCCAAACTCGGTAATGTTAGCTAAAATGGGCACTTTGAGGGCCTGTACAAAGGCTTTATATTCCTCTAAGCTTTGCAAAGCTTCGGCAAAAATGGCATCCGCGCCCGCCTTGATGTAAGCCTGCGCGCGCGCAATAGTAGCCTCTAAACCCTCTTTAGCATACGCGTCTGTGCGCGCGATGAGATAAAAACTTGGATCAAGTTTTCTAGCCTCACTAGCCATGTAGAGGCGATCGCACATCTCAGAGGTGTCCACACACTCTTTATTAGGGCGGTGTCCGCAACGCTTGGCACTGACCTGATCTTCGATATGTGCCCCTGCTGCCCCGCTTTTAATGAGCTGAGTGATTGTCCTAGCTACATTGAAAGCAGGTCCAAAGCCCGTATCAGCATCCACGATCAAAGGGAGATCGCACGCCCCGCAAATACGGCGCACATCTATACACACTTCTTCTAAGCCTGTGATACCCAAATCTGGCAAACCATAGGAAGCGTTGGCTACTCCTGCTCCAGAAAGATAGAGGGCATGGTGTCCTACCTTGCGGGCTTGCAAAGCTTGATAGGCGTTGATCGTGCCCACAATCTGCAAGGGGGAGTGTGCTTTTAAAGCTTCTCTAAATCGTTCTCCTGCGCGCATAAACCCCCCTAAAAAGCAAACAGATCAGAAAAGCTGTCAAAATCCATTTGTAACAAGGCTTCTTCATGAAAAATGATCTCTTCAATTTGGGTAGCTCGTTTAGAGGCATAAACGCCACGCACAGCCTGTTTAAATTTGTCATAAAGTAAGGGAGTGCCCTCATCACGGCGTTTTTTATGCCCAATGGGGTAGTGGACATCAACCTTTTGCGTACAACTCCCATCTTTAAAGTAAATTTGCACGGCATTAGCGATGGATCGTTTAGTGGGGTCTAAATATTCCCTGCTATATCGATCGTCTACCTTGACCTCGCAGAGTTCTCTTAGGGTATCGATGCGCGGATTAGCTGCACATGTATCGCTGTAAGCTTGTGCGTCCAGTTTTCCATGAATGAGCGCATAAACTACCATGTATTGGATACAATGATCCCGATCGGCGTAGTTATGCAGGGGACCGGTTTTATTAATGATACGATGACCCGACTCTTGAGTGGTGATTTCAATTTTGGCGATCTCTTCTAGGCGATCTTTGATTTCTGGATAGAGTTTTAGGGCGCATTCTACCGCCGTTTGGGCGTGAAACTCTGCTGGGAAAGAGATTTTAAAGAGCACATTCTCCATCACATAGCTCCCCAAATCCTGAGCAAGATGTAAAACCTCTCCGCGCTCATTTTGTGTTTTCATATACACATCTTGGTAACCCCAATAAGCCGCGCTTAAAACAGAGGGATAACCCATCTCCCCACTGAGAGCCTTGAGGGCTAAATCCACGCCTCGACTACTCGCATCTCCAGCCGCCCAAGACTTCCTAGAACCCGCATTAGGGGCATGGCGGTAACAACGCAAACTACCCCCATCTACAAAGGCATTTGAGATCGCATTGCGCACCTCTTCAAAGCTCCCACCTAGCATTCCTGTAGCTACAGCTGTGCTAGCAATGCGCACCAAGAGGACATGATCTAGTCCTTCTACATTAAAACAATTTCCCAGAGCTAGGACACCTTGTATTTCATGCGCTTTGATCATGGCAGTTAAAATATTTTTAACTTTTAGGGGAGCTTTGTCTTGGGTGCGGTGTAGACGGCTTAAATAGTCTCCTAAAGCCCAAATTGCCCCTAAATTGTCTGAAGGGTGTCCCCACTCTTTGGCTAACCAAGTGTCATTAAAATCTAACCAGCGCACCATACAACCCACATTGAAAGCAGCGCGCACTGGCTCAAGCTGGTAAGAAGTGCCGGGCACTTTGCTCCCCAAGGGTTTAAAATCTGCTCCGGGCACGCTAGGGCCTAGTAATTTAGTGCACTCAGGGTGCTTGAGGGCTAATAACATGCAGGCAATCGAATCGATAAAACTTAGGCGCGCGCTTTGATAAGCCAAAGGCGAAGCAATCTCATAATCTAGCACGAAGCGTGCAAGAGTAGAGAGAAGAGGATCGAAATCTGGTTTAGCGTTCTCCAAAGTGCCCATATTTGACATTGCATATCCTTGAGATTGAGATAGGAGTATTATAGTTTAGCAATTTTAACACGCAAAGAGCGCGCTCCCCACACGCACTAAATTTGCTCCATAGGCAATGGCGATTTCAAAATCCGCGCTCATGCCCATAGAGAGAGTTTTAGCATTAGGGAGTTGATCAAAGAGTTCTCTAGCGCGCTGAAAAACCTGTTCGATTTGGCGGGTGTCCTCGCTATGTGGTCCGATGACCATTATACCTTGTAAATGGATTTGTGGGCAGGTTTGCATGATGTCATGGTAGGTTTGTAGGGCTAGCTCAGGGTTCAGCCCACTTTTTTGGGCTTCTTTTGTAATATTGACTTGCAAGAGGGCTTTAAGGGGCTCTTTAGCGCGCTCATTAATGGCTTGGGCTAGAGATAGAGAATGCAGACTATGCAAGAGGGCGGGCTTGAGTTCTAAAAGCTTATTGATTTTATTGCTTTGCAGAGGACCTAACATATGCCACTCTAGGGGCAAAGCTTGCAAGCTGTGGGCTTTGGTGTAGTAGTCCTGCACCCTATTTTCTCCAAAGGCGCGTTGTCCGCAGGCATAAAGGGCTTGGATTTGCTCACAGGTAGCGTTCTTTGAGACGGCCACTAAGCGCACGACATGGTGGCGGCTATAGGCTAGGCGGGCTTTTTCAATTTTAGATATTAAAGTGTCTAAGCGTTTTTTAAAATCCATGTCAGCCTTTCGCAGAGGTGTAAATGTGGTAGTGCTTGTATAAAGGGTCGCTTAAAGGGGGGATTAGGTTTTGATTAGCTAGATTTTCTAATACCTCCAAAGAACAATCCGTTTCTAGGGGCCACTCTCTGTGGTGCTGGTCTTGGGCGTTTTTATCGGTGGCATCAATGCAGATCAAAGACTTATCCAGCCAAATATCTCGTTGCGCGTCTATATTGTTCACAACGCGCCACACAAGCATGTAAGGATTTTTAAGATCATTTTTAAACGCGTCTACAAAAATAAGCGCGCTAATGTGCGGGGATAGAGAGCTTAGACTAGGAAATAAGGGCGTGAGGGGGCGTTTTTTATTCACCCCTGCGATACAAATGGGGTTTTTGGTGTGTGTGCCATATTGTTGCAGAGTGGTAACTTCGCTCAAAAGAGCTTGGAGGCGATCTAAAAGAGTGGTATCTGCTAGGGGGGTTTTGGGGTGAGGGGTGGGCTCTATAGCCTCTATGCCAAGCTTGCCACCAAAGGCGTAAGAGGGGCTGGCGTGATCGAGCGCGTCGCATATGCCCTGACTTAGCAAAGTCTTAGAGAGATCAAGATGGTTTAAAATATGCTCGCTGATGGCTAGATAGTTGGTGAGTTTGGGCGCATTGGGACCTACAAAAATGGCGTGTTTAACAAAACTCATCTGTCCCGTGCCCCAAAAGTGGTGCATAATTTGGCTAGAGTGCCCCGGATAGCTGGGCTGTATTTGGGCGAGTATGAGATTATGAAAAACCCCATTTTCAGGCATGTGGTAATCTAGCAAGCCATGCGCGCTCTTTTGCAAAAGAGGTAAAAATAGCCTCTCAGTGAAATACCCCATGTATTTATCTTCTAGGGGGGGTTTACCTACCACACTGGCTAAGTAAATGGGTTTTTCTACAAGAGCAATCGCGCTCACTTCAAGCACGGGGTAGGGTTCTTGGGGCGTGTAAAAACCGGTGTGATCGCCAAAAGGTCCTTCTAGGCGCGTTGTGTTCACATCAACCCAGCCTTCTATAATGATGTCCACATCTATAGGGACACAAAGAGGGTTAGTTTTGCAAGGGGTGAGCTGGGCGCGCTTGCCCTTAAGCAGACCATAAAGAGCTAGTTCAAACACCCCATAAGGCAAGGGGGCTTGCCCACACCAAGTATAAAGCGCATCCCCGCCAACACACACACTCACGGGCATTTTGACACCAGCCCTTTTATAGGCATGGAAAAAATGATTCGCGTCTTTATGGATTTGCCAGTGCAAACCTAAATGGTTTTGATCATACACTTGCAAGCGGTAAAGCCCTAGATTGCGATGTTTGCCATCTAAGCTTTGGGTGTAAACCTGCCCCATTGTGATGAAGGGAGCGGCATCCCTCTCCCAAGTAGTGAGGATGGGTAGATCGTATAAATTTACTTGATCACCGGTTGTGTAGTGGTGTGGAGCGGGCTTTTTGGAGATTTTAGGTAAAGCGTGCCTGAGCGCGCTCAAATCGCGCAAACAATGCCATAACCCCTTTAAACCCTTAGGTTTTTGGAGATTGAGCAATTTTTGTAATTGTTCTTGGCATGCTTCAATGGGTCTGCCGATGATGAGCTCTAGGCGTTCTTGTGAGCCAAAGACATTCATCAAAACCGGAATATCAAAAATGCGCTTGGTACTCTTGGGCTTTGTGAATAAAAGGGCTTGCCCCCCATGGGGTTTTTTGGCTTCGATGTAGGCGATATGGGGGATTTGGCGATCGATGTCTAGGGTAGTGTCAATAATCCGCAGAGCATGACGGCTTTTAAGTTGGGCGATGAGATCGTGCAACTAGATGGACACCAAAGACACGCCCAAGCAGTGGGGGATTTGTTGCAAGGCGTGTAAAATTTCTGAATTAATGGGGGTGTCCACAAGGATCACGGCTAGGGCTTGGGCTTTGGCGTTGCGCCCTAGACGGAAGTCGGCAATATTGATATTGTGCTTAGCCAAAGTCTGCCCCACATTGCCAACCACTCCGGGTTTATCGGTGTTTTTAAATAAAATCATGTGCCCCTGCGGGCTAATATCCATCTCAAAGCCGTTGATATTGGTAATTTTGAGCAAGTCGTTGGCAAAGACGGTGCCACTCACTTGAGTGATTTGAGTGGGGGTGTTTATCTGCAAGCTGATTAAATTGGTATAGGGCGTGGCATCCTCTAGGGTTTTTGTGCTTAATGTGATGTGGCGTTCTTTGGCAATAAAAGGAGCGTTGACATAGTTTACCTCATCGCCTAAAGTAGGCTTGAGCAACCCCATCAAAGTAAAAGTGAGTAGGGATTCTGCATACTCTTGGATAGGGCCAGATAAGGTCAATTCTAAATGCGTGCAAGCATCCTTATTGATTTGTGAGCAGAGAAAGCCTAGTTTTTGGGTGAGTTGCAAATAGGGTTTGGCATAAGAAGCCATGTTTTCTTGAATGGGGATATTGAGCGCGTTGGGGTAAGCACTCCCCCTTAGAGCTTGAATCACGGCTTGGGCAGCTTGCAAGGCGATTTGTTCTTGGGATTCTAAAGTGTTCGCCCCAATATGGGGGGTAACATAGACATTTTCTAAATCCAGCAGTGGGTTAGAGGTCCCGGGCTCTTTGCTAAAAACATCTATGCCTAGCCAGCGCACTTTCTTAGAGCGCAGAGCTTCATAAAGGGCGTTTTCGTTATAAAGCCCACCCCTAGCGCAATTAATCAAGATCACGCCCTCTTTCATTTGGGCGATTTCTTGCTGATCGATGATATTGATGGTTTCTTGATTTTTGGGAGTGTGGATTGTAATAATATCACAGGCTAAAATATCTGCAAAATTTTTAGTATAAATCGCGCCCAAATCGGCGACTTTAGATTTATGGATGTAAGGGTCGTAAGCAAAAACCTCCATTCCAAAGGCTAGAGCGCGCACACCCACCCGCGAGCCAATATTGCCAAAACCAATAATGCCCAGCTTTTTGCCACAAAGTTCTGTGCCATACCAATCCTCACGCCTCCATAGCCTTTCGTGCTTGAGTTGAGCATTGGCTCCGGGAAAATTACGCACGGCATTTAACATGTGTGTCATTGTGAGCTCTACAGCAGCGATAGTATTAGCTGTAGGGACATTCATCACAACAATACCCCGTTGTGAGCAGTGAGGTATATCTACATTATCCACTCCAACTCCAGCACGCACAATCACCTTAAGTTCTTGAGCTTGTGCTAACATGGAAGCATTGATGGGAGTCATGCTACGGGTGATGAGAGCATGGGCATTCTTGAGCATGCTAGGGAGCTCGTCTTTGGGTGTTGTGCAGAGATCAAGAACCTCTAAGTGAGATTGAGCAAGCAGGCGTGCAAGCCCGGCGGGATGGATAGGATCACAAAGAATAACTTGAGGCATGGTTTTCCTTAGTCAAAATGGTAGGGAATTTGGTAATAGCGCAAATCGTCTAAAAAAGCTTGGCGCACAGGCGACCTTGGAAGATAGATAATAAGAGTAATGGAGTGGCCTTTTTTGTCCGTAGCAAAATCAATACGCCTTGTCTTAAGAATTTCATTCAAACAGAAGAGCTGGTAGCTATCCAAATTTTGAACCCGCAACCTCTGCACGGGAGGGTAGCTACGAAATTCCAAAGTGAAACGGCGTTCCAGTGTGGGATAATCAAAATCAGGAGCTTCTTTTGACTTGTTAGATTGGGTATGGGAAGGACCCGGAGAGATCGGTTGCATTAGACCCAAACCAAGCTGATCGAGGTCTTGAGTTCTAGGAGGGGCAGATTTAAGATGATTGAGGTAAACTTTGCGTCCAATATCAACCATCACTAAAAACACCACCCCCACTATAGCAAGAAAAACTACAAATCTGAAATATCGTTTTTTCATTGCTCATATACTAGAATTTACCGCTAAGTTTATCTCCTAATGTCATTCTTCCTCCAGTGGCATTAAAGGCTTGCAGTTGCTCGCGTTCACGCTTGTGCTCCAAACGACGCACAGAGGCGCACACTCTATTTGTAGCTTTATCAACGGCAATCAGTACACCACTCACATCTTGTCCCATTTGAATTTCTTCTTTTTTTAAAGGGCCAAGGTCTTCGGTTTTAATGAGTACATCGATATTGTCTACACGCACAAAGATTCCAAAATCTTTAATGCTCACTACATTACCTTGGATGGTGTCGCCGATCTTATGTTGTTTGTTAAAAACCTCCACAGGCGAGGGTTGCTTAAATTTGGTTTCTAAAGAGATTTTCTCATCTTCCTTGTTGATACGAGCAATCTTAGCTTGCACGACATCGCCCACCTTGAAATGATCTACGCACTTCTTGTTTGCCTCCCAAAATGCGTCTTTGTTATGCAAGAGACCATCCACACCCCCCAAGTTCACAAAAGCTCCAAAATCTGTTAGGCTAACCACTTTGCCCTCAACAAGATCCCCAATACGATGTTTTGAAACAAATTCGTTAAAAGGCTTATCAGAAAGCTGTTTGAGTGAAACCCTAAGACGGCGGTTTTTGCTATCGATCTCAATAATTTTCACATCAATCTCTTGATCTATGGAAAGGTAATCTCCCGGATGTTTGACATCTTTATTCCAAGAAATTTCAGAGATATGCAAAAAGCCCTCTATATCGTTGCCAATATCCACAAAGACACCATAATTTTCAATACTGCTCACAACAACTTTAATGGCATAGCCCACCTTGAGCTTACTTTGAATCTCATCCCAAGGATCTTCCATAGTCGCTTTGATGGACAAAGAGAGTCTTTTTTTCTCTGGATCATAAGCGATGGCTTTGACTTGCACCTCATCGCCCTCTTTAAAGTGTTTTGCTGGGTTAGTCGACCCTCTGTGGGTGATCTCGCTGTAATGCACCAAGCCTTCCACCCCATTTACCTCTACAAAAACCCCAAAGCCTGTTACACTCTTCACAATACCCGTGTAAACAGCCTGAGACTCCATGAGCTTCTGTGCTCCCTCATGCCGTTGTCTGTCATGAACATCAAAAAAACGCTTCCTAGATACCACAATAGAGCCAGTTTCAGGATCGATATTTGTAACACACGCTTTAATATGTTTGCCAATGGGCTTACTATCACGGCGTAAGGAAGAGTGGGATTTGGGTAAAATATATTCTGCCCCTTCCTTATCAACAAGGATATAATTTCTTTTGTTATCGCGCACCACCCTGCCCTCAATGACCTTATCTTTATAATCTTGGCCTAGTTGGGAAATTTTAGCCTGTACTTTTTCAAAAACTAAGGCACGCTTGTAAGAAACATGAGGCCTTTCCCCTCTTTGAGATACATAAACGCGAATAGGGCTATCCACGCCAAAAAGAAGCCTACCCTCATCATCTCTAATTTCTTCTAGAGCAAGCCGCCCCTCTGTCTTGCCTCCAACACTGACCATGGCGTAGTTTTCAGCCTCATTAATGGAAACAACCACGCCTTCTTTAAGCACGCCCTTGAGATCTGCTTCGCTTTCCTCATGCATGTAGGCATCCATGTATCTTTTAAACTCTTCAGATTCGCTACTCCCTAAAGATTCCAACTCTTCCATACCAACCTTTTCAAAAATAACATTCAGCCCATTATAGCCTTTTTTCCTTATAATTGGCGATCATTTTAGAAAGGTAATAAGCGTGGATGCGCCTCTAGCGTTCAAGAAGACTTATTTTCACTCTGTGGCACTTGTGATCACCACCTATAACCAAGAAGCACGCTTATCAATGGTGCTAGATTCTGTGCTTGGGTTGGCGTGTTTGCCAAATGAAGTATTGATTGCTGATGATGGAAGCACGGAGTCAACCCGTGTTTTGATTCAAAATTATCAACCTCTCTTCCAAGAAAAATTCTTGTCTTTAAAGCATGTTTGGCAAGAGGATTTAGGATTTAGGGCTGCCAAGAGTCGTAATAATGCGATTAAACAAGTGTGTTCAGAATATGTAATCATTATCGACACAGACATGATTCTCTCCCCCATGTTCATTTACGATCATCTTTATTTTGCTCGCCCTAAACTTTTGTTGCAGGGCACTCGAATCACTCTCAATGCTCAAGAGAGCACCACTCTTCTTGAGTGCATGGATTTTACACTCGCTTACAACAAACGCTCATGGAAAAATTCCCGTTCGCTTTTTCTTGCTAGGTTAGTCGCTTGTCGGACACACCAACGCAAGTTGTTAGACAAAGCTGAAATTTGGCGCGATGGGATCAAATGGGTAAGAAGCGCGAATATGAGTTTTAGCAAGGCAGACTTTGATGCCATAGAAGGATTCCATGAGGGTTTTGTCGGTTGGGGTGGTGAAGATAGCGAATTTGTAGCGCGCTTTCTCTTTAATGGGGGAGAGGCTAAAAAGTTGCGCTTTTGCGCGCTAGCTTACCACATCCACCATCAAGAAAACAGCCGTCATAACGCTCACGCCAACCACATTCTTCACACCAAGACCCTATTGGGCAAAAAAATCAGTTGGAAAGACCCCCCTGTTTAAAAATCGATTTGATCGGAATTAACATCGGCTGTACCCGCGCCTACACCTTGTTGGTAGTTTCTAAGTTGTTTAAATACCTGCGCTTTAATGCGTTCAATGGCCGCACTACGACTGGACTGATCGGCACTAAGCTGTTTAGAATAGATAATATTGCCCTGACAATTCTTGATATTTAAATTGAGCCCAATGTGGAACTGCCCATTGGCACTGCTTTGATAAATTTTATTCTCTATGCTATAGAGACCAGAACCTTCATCTTGTTGGACAAAGCGCGCATACTGGCCTGTGAGTGCATCAGCAATCTCTTCATCAGAACCGGGGGCGTAGACGATACGCGCTTTTGGGTGCGGGCTATTTTCTTTGAGAAGATTTTGATAGGGAGTCAAAGATGCAACGCTAAGACCATAAGCATTGAGCAACTCTTGTAAGGGGAGAGCTTTATTGATACCGGTTATGAGCTTTTGCATCTCTTTGAGGAAAATGCCTCTGCAACCTTCGAGGGGATGCAATGCACTCAGACCATTGTACAGATTGTTGTAACGCTTTGTTAGCGTGTTAAGAAACATGTTTTTATCGAGTTTTAAGCGCGTGTAGCAGAGATGGTGTGTACATTCCTGTTTGTCTACCTTCACATTGACAAACTTAATAGAATCAACCACTAAGTTGATATTCTGAGAAGAACGCTTGTCCAAGGTCTTGTTCATGCGAGTCGTATTGCTAGTTGTTGTGGAAGAAACATTAACAACAATGCTGCTTGCTAAATCATTGAGAGCCTTTTCTTTGGCTATCTGTTTGTTTTCACCTGAGCCATATCCATAAAAATACGCCGGATTGCCATTAAAATTCTGATACCAGTCCGGAGGCGTAGCACCAAGCAAGAGAGGGGCAAATATCAAAGAAAGTCGCATACTTCTAACTAACATAAAAACTCCTTTTTAGTAGATTTTAGCATATTCTCTACCAAAGCACATTGACCACATTGTTGTAATAAAAACTCCGCATATAGAGAATGTTGTGCTTGTTAGAACAAAGTGTATTGGGAGGAAGTGGCGCATTGGGGTGGCAGAATCGAAAAGTAAAGTTAAAAAGGTCTTGCCCTTGAGACTGGATATGCACAGATTCATTGACAACATTGTTAAGGCGTGTGAAATAAATTCTGCGAGGAAACACGCTAGGCATTCTAATGTCTGCTGAGGTGCTTGCTACAGCATAAATGGAAGAAAAAAGCCCTCCAAAAACGCCTAAAAATTGATTAGAGACAGCCTCTAAGCCCATTTTTAATACTGCTGAAGTGATAGCACGCGTGAGCACATAGGGAAGCTGTTTTTTAAACTCGCTTCCAATAAGTCCGTCTATCATCACCAGCTGTTCGAATCTCTTATGATGTCTTCCTGCATGCAAGGAAAAACTGGAATGAAAATCCACTCCATCTACAAGTTGTGGCAATGCTAAACTCACAGCGTATACGCCATTTGGAAGGGGAACAGGAAGACTAATTTTAAATTCCTGTTTGCTGGCTTGCTTGCCATCCTCTATAAAAATCCAAGTGAATTTTTGATCGGTGGGGTTTTGGAAAAATAAGATATCCTCACCTATCATGGTGGAATGACTCATGCCATAAGCTTCTTTGAGGTAATCGATACCCTTAGAAGGATCGTTGTTCAAAGAAAAAAACAATCCAGAAAGATAGGATACAGCGGGATTAATCAAGTTGTTGTAAGCTGTAAAACGAGCTAGGTTAGAGTAATTTTCACTTAAAACCTCATTAACCTTAGATGCTGAGGTGTCTGCGCTCAATTTTGAAGAGCCTTCATTGCGCATTCTCTCCACTGCTTTTTCAATCTGTTTATGGTAGAACTCTTTGGCGCGTCTTTGTCTGTCATTAGCGCGGTTAAATTCTACCCATGCGTCTTTCCTATCTTGCAAAATGAGATAGTCAATAGCCTTATAATAGTTCATTAACACGCTTTCATAGATGTTACCGGTATAAGTCTTGACATTGTCATTCACCAACACCGCCCCCACATTCCCTACAGATTTTGTAAAAAGATTGATGTAGCGGTCAAATTTCTTTTCGGCCAGATTGAGTGCCTTAATAGAATTTTGATACTGCCCTAACATCAGCGCACTCACGCCTTTTTGCAAATCCCATAAAGACCCGTCCTTGCGATCTTTAAGACTCATTTTATTGGCAAAATCATAGGCATTTTGCATTTCCAAAGGGGTATAATAAGCCTTGGTGAAATACTCAAACTCGGAACGATGCCCCGTACAACCTATGCCCAAAAAAATGACAACGGACAAGTATATAAAATGCAGTGCTCTCACAAAATCTCCTCTGCGCCATTTTATCAGAATGTAAGAAAAATTCCACTAAAGTTATCAGGCCTCTTCTTAGACCTATGCAATGAGATGTTAGGACAACGCTTCAGGGTGGGAACACAGCAGAGTAGCCTAGCTTTTTGTGTGCCTTAGTCATCTGAGAGGAGGTTATCCTCTTTAAGCTTTAGTTAAGAAGTTGCATGCGTTTAGTGTTTATGGGAACTCCCCCTTTTGCTCGGATTGTTTTAGATCATTTGCTAAAAGAGAATTTTGAAATTCTCGCCCTTTGTACCCAGCCTAGTAAGCCTTTTGGTCGTCAAAAAATCCTCAAGCACGCTGCTACTAAAGAATTTTTGCAACATGTCCGCCCCGATATTCCTATCTTTGAGCCTGCAAAATTAGACGATTCTATGTGCCAGATTCTTCATTCTCTTAAGCCGGATGCTATTGTTGTAGTGGCTTATGGCAAGATTTTGCCCCAATCTTTTCTTGATCTAGCTCCATGTCTGAATTTACATGGATCGCTCCTGCCTCAATTCAGGGGCGCATCGCCTATGCAAGAGATGATTTTAAATGACTTGCCCACCTTTGGAGTAAGTGTGATCAGGATGGACGCTCAAATGGATGCGGGGGATATTTTAGGTTCAGCATGCCTGCCAAGAGATCGTTATGTCAATGCTCAAGAATTAGGGTCTATGTTAGCCCCTTTGGGAGCTAAATTGCTCGCAGACATTTTACGCCACCCTTTAAAACCTACTCCCCAAGATCATGCTCAAGCCACCTATTGCACCAAAATCACCAAACAAGCAGGCTTAGTAGATTTTACAACAGCTAAGGCGATTTTTTTGAAATCTTTAGCCTACTACCCGTGGCCGGGGATTTTTCTAGCCAGCGGTCTTAAATTATTGGATATAGAACTCATAGAAACAGAGAAAACCCACACACCGGGCTGTATTTTAGATTTTGATGAAGAAGCGATACTTGTGGGTTGTGCTCAAGGCACTTTAAAAATTACAAGCTTGCAGGCACCCGGAAAGGCGCGTCTGAGTGCCAAGGCTTATTTGAGTGGGAAGCGTTTAAAACCCGGGGCTATCCTTAACTGATGCAAGTTGTAACTTTTGAAACCCTCCCTTCCACACAACTATACCTAGTAGAACAAGTCAAACATGGGCTTGTGGATTTGCCTTTGTGTGTGGTGGCTGAAAAGCAAAGTGCTGGGGTGGGGAGTCGGGGTTGCACATGGGATTGCGTGCAAGATGGCTTAACTTTTTCTTTTGGTGTTGCTTTGAGTGCGCTTGCAAGCGATGTGCCTAGACAAAGTTGGAGTATCTATTTTGGATTTCTCTTTAAACAAAGTTTACAAGCTTTAGGCCAAGAAGTGTGGCTCAAATGGCCCAACGATCTTTACAAGGGAGTGTGCAAGGTGGGGGGGATTATGAGTCAGATTGTGCAAGAAAACTTGATTTGTGGCATTGGTCTTAATCTTCAAGATACCCGCTATGGCGCGTTGGGGGTTTTGGATAAAAATTTGCTCTTAGAAGCGTTTTTAGCACAGACAGAAGCGCGTTTAAGCTGGCAAGAGATCATTGAAGCGTATCGCTTAGAATTTAAAGCGCACCATCAGGGGCACTCCTTTCATCATAATGGAGTCAAAGTGTCTTTGGATCAAGCGCAGGTGTTAGAAGATGGGGGACTACAAATTGGAGATAGAGTTTATTACGAGGCTAGGTGATTTAAGCTAAGCTTTGTTAAGATAGCGATTTTCAAGGGAGGCGTATGGATATTTCCATCAATGTGTACCTAATGTTGGTTGTTTTTGTGAGTTTTTTGATCCTGATGTGGCTCTCTCATATGTGGATTTACAAGCCCATTTTAGCAAACATGGATGCGCGCAAAAAGGCTATGGATCAAGATGGTTCTTTTGTGGATCAAACGAGTCGCGAAATTGTTGTTTTGCAAGAGGAGGCTAAAACACAGCTCAAACAAGCCCGTGCCCAGGCGCATAAAATTCTCCAAGAAGCTCTGCACAAAGCCAAAAGCGATTATGAGAGTGTTGTTACTCAAAAAGAGGAAGCTTTGAATAAGGAGTTGGAGGTTTTCATTCAAGGTTTGAAAAATAGTAGAGGTGAGCTTGCTTTAGAATTGTCTCAAAATTTGCCACTACTGGAAGCGTCTTTGAAACAAAAAATAACTCAGATTTAGGATAACCTGATGCGATTACTCTTATTTGGTTTTTTATTCGTGGGAGCGTGTTGGGGGGCCGGGACACATGGGATTGCGCATACAGACATTGTGCTCAGGAGTGTCAATTTTCTTTTATTTTTGGGGATAGTGTGGTACGCCATTAGCAGTCCTCTAAAGCGACTATTAGAAGATAGGCGTGCAAAAATTGCAGGCAGTCTCAACGCTCTGCAAGAACAACTTCAGACAATTAAAAGTGAAAAGGAAAATGCGATCAAAGCCCTAGAAATGGCTAAACAAGAGGCTAGTCAGATTGTTTCCAATGCCAAGCAAGAAGCTTTCTTGCTTACACAAAAATATGAACAGCAAACTAAGAACGCGATTGAGAAGTTGCTTAAAGAACAGCAAGATAGGAAAGATAAGGAAGCTTTGAAAACCCAGCAGGCTGTTATAGATGAAGTACTTGAGAAGCTTTTTGCCTCCGATCAAGTCAGCTTTGAAACCCCCACTTATGTGCATCTCTTAGAAAAGGCTGCAGGATGAGTCTTGTTGCTAAAAAATATGCCCGTGCTCTTAGGGAGAGCTTTGTAAACAATGTAGAGTACATCCTTGAGGTTTTGGAGAACTTAAAGTCTCTTTATACCTGCACTGATTTTGTAGAGTTTTTAGAATCTCCTTATTACCCTAGTAGCTGTAAACAGGCTTTTTTGTGTGAGAGGTTGGAAGATAAAGATGAGCGTTTGGTGCGTTTTTTAGAAGTGCTCAGCGAACATAAGCGACTGATGATCATTCCTGATATTTATCAGGAAATTTACGCATGGGTGCAACACCAACGCAATATCTACAAAGGCTATCTTTACTGCAATCAAGTGATAGAAGCCCTAGAACCCCTAGAAAGACAAGTGGCAAGATATCTGAATATTACCTTAAAGCTAGAGGGTGTACTTGTGCAACAAGAAGGCATCAGGTTGGAGATTCCTGATTTAGGTGTAGAGGTGGCCTTTTATAAAGAGCATTTTTTTCGCCAACTCAAACGCCACATTATGGAAGCGGTTTAACATTATAAAGGAGAGCGCATGTTGAAATTAAAACCTGAAGAAATTAGTAGTATTATTAAAGAGAGGATTGAAAATTTTGCTCCCGACATCAATATTGCTCAGGTGGGTCGAGTTATCGCTTATGCTGATGGCGTGGCTAAGGTTTATGGACTTAAAGATGTGATGTCTTATGAGGTTGTAGAATTTGAAACCGGCGACAAGGGTTTAGCCTCCAACTTAGAAGAGGGCAGTATTGGAGTAATTGTACTTGGAGGGGGTAAAAATATTAAAGAGGGTACTTCGGTTAAGCGCACTAAACAGCTGATGAAAGTGCCAGTGGGCGATGGCGTGATGGGGCGCGTGATCAACACTTTGGGCGAACCTATTGATGGCAAGGGAGCTATTCGGGCTGATGAATTTAAATTTGTTGAACAAAAAGCTCCCGGAATTATGGATCGTAAATCCGTCCATGAACCTTTGCAAACGGGTATTAAAGCCATTGATGCGCTTGTGCCTATTGGTCGTGGGCAAAGAGAATTGATTATTGGGGATAAACAAACTGGAAAAACTACCGTGGCAATTGATACCATTATCAACCAAAAAGGCCAAGATGTTATCTGTATTTATGTTGCCATTGGACAAAAAGAATCCACCGTGGCGCAGGTAGTACGCAAACTGGAGGAATACGGCGCGATGGAATATAGTGTGGTTGTCAATGCGCCCGCTTCAACTTCTCCAGCGATGCAATATCTTGCCCCCTATACTGGAGTAACTATTGGAGAATACTTCCGCGATCATGGCCGTCATGCTCTCATTATTTATGATGATCTAAGCAAGCATGCTGTAGCTTATCGAGAGATTTCTTTGATTTTAAGACGACCGCCCGGACGCGAAGCTTTCCCCGGGGATGTATTTTACATTCACTCAAGATTACTGGAACGCGCAGCAAAAATGAGTGATGAGAAGGGTGCGGGCTCTCTGACTGCTCTACCCATCATTGAAACCCAAGCAGGCGATGTTTCTGCATACATTCCTACCAATGTCATTTCCATCACAGATGGGCAGATTTTCTTAGAAACTGACCTTTTTTACTCCGGTATTCGCCCAGCTATCAATGTTGGACTATCTGTTTCTAGGGTAGGTGGGGCAGCCCAAATCAAGGGCACAAAACAAGTTGCGGGCACTTTACGCTTAGATTTAGCTCAATACCGCGAATTGCAAGCCTTTTCTCAGTTTGCCTCTGATTTAGATGAGGCGAGTCGTAAGCAACTAGAACGCGGACAACGCATGGTGGAGGTGTTAAAACAACCTCCCTACTCCCCCCTGCCTATTGAAAAGCAGATTGTGATGATCTATGCGGGGGTTAAAGGCTTTTTGGATGATGTGGCAGCTAACAAGGTGGTCTCTTTTGAAGAGAGGTTGTATCCCTTTTTAGAGTCTAAATATCCTAATATCCTGGAAGATATCCGCACGAAAAAAGCCCTAGATAAAGATTTAGAAGCAATGCTCAAAACAGCTATTGAAGAATTTAAGCTAGGTTTTTAAGATGGGCGCGAGTCTTAAGGATATTCGTAAGAAGATTGCCAGCGTTAAGAACACTCAAAAAACAACGCGAGCTATGAAATTGGTTTCCACTTCTAAGCTTAAAAAAACCGAAGAAGTGGCTAAACGATCTCGAGTCTTTGCCCAAAAACTTAATGAGGTGGTGAGTGATATTTGTGCCAAGATTAAAGCCCGTCATATTAAGGGTATTGAGAGTAAATATTTTGCGAACCTTGAACGCAATGCCATTCAAAAAATTGATATTATTTTTGTAACTGCTGACAAAGGTCTTTGTGGGGGGTTTAACATGACCACCATCAAAGAGGTGTTACGCCATATTAATCTCTACCGCACACAAGGAATCAAGGTGCGTCTGCGCGGGATTGGAAAAAAAGGTGTGGCTTATTTTACTTATAATGGCATCGATCTTTTAGACAAAGCCACAGATTTAAGTTCAGCACCCGATTATGAAAGGGCGAGTGCATTTATTGATAGAGCCGTGCAGGACTATTTAAATGGCCTTACAGATAGCGTTCTCATTGTACACAACGGCTTTAAAAATATGATCTCTCAAGAGTTGCGCGTACAACAAGTCTTGCCCCTAGATTTTACACAAGTAACCACTCAGGAACAAGAGGGTATTGTTGTTGAACCCGATGATGAAGAAGGGATCATTCTCGATGCGTTGGCAAAAAAATTCATTGACTTCAACATGTATTATGCTCTTTTGGATTCTTTGGCGGCTGAACATAGTGCGAGAATGCAAGCGATGGATACAGCTACCAATAATGCCGCTGATTTAGTCCGCACTCTTACGATTTCTTACAATAAAGCCCGTCAAGAGGCGATCACAACTGAGCTTGTTGAGATCAATGCCGGCGTGGAAGCGATCAAATAAAGGAGAACTATGGAAGGAAAGATTGTACAAATTATGGGACCTGTGGTGGATGTGGAGTTTGAAGACTACCTACCCGCCATTTATGAGGCTTTAGATATAGCTTATGAATTTGATGGGGAGGCTAAAAATCTTGTCTTAGAAGTGGCTGCTCACTTGGGGGATAATCGTGTGCGTACCATTGCGATGGACATGACAGAGGGGCTCACACGGGGGCAAAAAGTGGTTGCTCGGGGTAAAATGATCGAAGTGCCTGTAGGTGAGGAAGTTTTAGGGCGTATCTTTAATGTTGTAGGAGAGGTGATTGACAATCAAGAACCTCTCAAAGCTCCTAAGACCTGGCCTATCCACCGCGCTGCCCCTTCTTTTGAACAACAGAGCACCAAAACAGAGATGTTTGAAACCGGTATTAAGGTGGTTGACTTGCTAGCTCCCTATTCTAAAGGGGGAAAAGTGGGGCTCTTTGGGGGTGCTGGGGTTGGTAAAACCGTGATCATTATGGAGTTGATCCACAATGTCGCCTATAAACACAGCGGTTACTCCGTTTTTGCGGGTGTGGGTGAGCGCACCAGAGAGGGTAATGACCTTTACCACGAGATGAAAGAGGGGGGCGTTCTAGATAAAGTCGCCCTATGCTATGGACAAATGAATGAACCCCCAGGAGCGAGAAATCGCATCGCCTTTACGGGTCTGACTATGGCAGAGTATTTTCGCGATGAAAAAGGCTTAGACATCTTAATGTTTATTGATAACATCTTTAGATATGCCCAATCAGGTGCTGAGATGTCTGCCCTTTTAGGGCGTATCCCTTCAGCGGTGGGCTATCAACCCACCTTAGCAAGTGAGATGGGGAAACTTCAAGAGCGCATCACTTCAACCAAGAGTGGTTCGATCACCTCTGTGCAAGCGGTGTATGTGCCTGCTGATGACTTGACAGACCCCGCCCCCGCATCAGTTTTTGCCCATTTGGACGCGACCACCGTTCTTAATCGTAAAATTGCTGAAAAGGGGATCTATCCAGCTGTAGACCCCCTAGATTCAACTTCTAGGATTTTAGACCCTCAAGTGATTGGGGATGAACATTACAGAGTGGCAACCGGGATTCAACAGATTTTGCAAAAATATAAAGATTTGCAGGATATTATCGCCATTCTAGGGATGGATGAGCTCTCTGAAGAGGATAAAAAGATTGTGGAGCGCGCCCGTAAGGTAGAAAAGTTCCTCTCTCAGCCTTTCTTTGTGGCCGAGGTGTTTACAGGCAGTCCGGGCAAGTATGTAACCCTTCAAGAAACTTTAGAGGGGTTTGGAGGAATCTTAGAAGGCAAATATGACGAGATTCCAGAAAATGCTTTCTATATGGTGGGCAATATTCAAGAAGTCTTAGAAAAATACGAGAAAATGAAGGGCGAAAATAAGGATAAGAAAAACGCCTCTTAAAGGGAAAATATGGGATTACTTGTCAGTATTGTAGTGCCTCAGGGGTCAATTTTTTCTGGGAGTGTAGATCGCCTCACTTTGCCCGGGGTTGAGGGGGAATTTGGAGTTTTGGAAGGGCATAGCAATATGGTTTCCTTGCTCAAAAGTGGGGTGATTGAGATTGAGCGCAATCATGAAAGTAGTTTAATCGCTATTAGTTGGGGCTATGTCGAGGTGAGACATACTAGCGTGGATATTTTAGCAGATGGAGCAGTTTTCATTAAGGGAGATGATGAAGTTTATAAGGCTAAAAAACTCTTAGAAGATGCGACTTCCGATCGCCTCGCGATTTCTAGCGTGATCGCGCGAATCGAAACACGAGGTTTGAGGTAAGCGTGGGTTCTTTACAAAACTTCATTTCTGAGAGCGGGCCGGTTACTTTGGCTGTTCTGGCCCTTCTTTCCCTGTATTTCATCCTCACTTTGTGGGTGTTTTTCTACAAGTATGTCTCTATAAAAACTAATATTCTTAAAGAGCAACATGCCTTAGAAGCCCTCATGGCAGGTAATCAGAGCATGTTGACTATGAAGCTTTTTGAAAGTACGGGGCGTTTTTCTAAAGAACTTCTTTTGATATGGAAGAGTCAAGTCCTTCAAAGTAACACAACCGGGCTCGTGTTACTCAGTATTATTGCTTCTACAGCCCCCTTCATTGGCCTTTTTGGAACAGTGGTAGAGATTTTAGATGCTTTTGGGCGTTTGGGTGCGCAGGTTTCTTTTGATGTCATCGCTCCGGTCATCTCTAAGGCTTTGGTAGCCACAGCTGGGGGTATTTTAACTGCTATCCCTGCTTACTCTTTCTTTTTAATTCTTAAACGCAAGGTTTACGATCTTTCAGTGTGTGTTCAAATGCAAATCGATTTTCTGATTGCTAAGGAAAGCTAGAATGCATGAGGTGGAGTATTGGGACACCGACAAGCCTGAACTCAATATCACCCCTCTTGTAGATATTATGCTCGTTTTGCTGGCGATTTTGATGGTCGCTACCCCTACCATTACCTATCAAGAGAAAATTAGTCTTCCAAAAGGTTCTAAAAATACTCGTGTTTCTAAGGAGAAAGTTCTAGAGATCCGGATGGACATTAACCATAAAATCTATATTCTCGATCGCCATTATGACTATGAGAGTTTCCGTACGGCCTTCCCTCTTTTGGTTCGCACTTATGCCAAGAATACTGCAGTCTATATTCGTGCAGACAAACGCTTGCCCTATGAGAGCATCATCTTTTTGCTTAAAACCATTAGGGAGGCAGGCTTTTCTAAGGTTTCTCTTATTACCAGTGCGTGATGGAAAATAAGGCACTTGGAATTGGAGCAGGAGCATTAGCCTGCGCCTGCTATGCCGTACTTTTGGGTTTACTGCTCAGTAAACAAAACTATGACATCGCCGTGATGCCTGAAGAAAGCATCGATGTAGATTTTATTGCCAACTCCCCTCCCATGCCAAAATCTATCCCTACATCCCCAGCACCTATTCCCTTTAAAGATCCGGGTATCAGCGATATTTTTTCTTCTGTTGCAGAGCCTAGCAAGCCACAAAAATCTACCAATGTCCAGCAAAGACGGGATATGCAAGAAGTCCAAAACTTGCTAAAGACGATGGAATTTAGCCAGCACCAACAAGCTTTCAAGGATATACAAAGTAGCTTGAGTGCCATGAAAGAAAAGTTACAAACCCTGCAACATAAAAACATCGATCTGCAAGTCCCCAAAGAAGAGAAAAAGGCGACGCAGGAGTATCAAGCTTGGTTTCAAAATCTCTATGCAATTTTGTATGGGCATTGGAAATTAGGGTTTAAGCAACCTGCCTCTGTGCGTGCTCTTATCACGATTTCTGCAACTGGGCAGTTTAGCTATGCCCTAATCAACTATTCTCCCTTTCCTCAATACAATCAAGAAATCGAGAATCTTTTAAGTGCGTTGCAAGGGCAAAAATTCACTCCCTATCCTAAGGGCTCTATTACATTAGCGGTAAATTTCACAACAAGGGATCAATGATGCGTTTTTTATGGTTCTTCGTATTGGGTTGGCAGATTTTATGGGGTGCGGATGCCACTTTAGACATTATTAAAAATATTGAAAAACTCCCCAGTGTGGCCGTGCGTTACCTAAAGGCCTCTCAAGAACCCTACCTAGCTAAAATTTATACCATGTTGCTTGCTGATCTTAAAATCAGCAACCATGTTAAGACGATTGATTTGGGCGCACAGACAGAACAAATTGACTATGCTGCATTGCAAGCCAAGCAAGCTACCCTATTGGTGAGTTTGCGTGTGGATAAATTAGGACAGGTGAATGTGCGTTTTTATGATGTAGCCCATCAAAGCGTCTTGGGTATAAAAGACTATACCTTTAACAAAAAACCCCTTTATCCCTTCATTGCGCATCGTGTAGCCATTGACATTAATGACGCTCTCAAAGCCCCCTCGATTGCCTGGATGGCTCGCTTTGTCGTTTTTGCCAAATATATAAAACCCGGGGTAACCAAAATTTCTGTCGCCGATTATACTCTCACATACAGGCAAGACATTATAGATAATGGCATGCTCAATGTTTTTCCCAAATGGGCTAATACCGATCAAAACGCGTTCTATTACACTCAGTACCTACACCACCCCACTATTATCAAATACAACCTGCGCGATGGAACAAGTGAGGTCATTGCAGAAAGTGAAGGTATGGCCGCTGTGTCTAGCGTAAGTCGCAATGGCCATAAACTTCTTTTGACACTGGCCCCTAATGGTCAAAGTGATATTTATCTCTACGACACGATTAAAAAGAATAGTATTCGTCTCACAAAGTATCAAGGAATTGATGTTTTAGGTAATTTTGTTGCTCATGAAAAAGGAATGGTGTTTGTTTCAGATAGAGCAGGTTATCCCAATGTTTATTTTAAAAAGCTCCAACCAGATGCACCTATCGAACAAGTAGTTTTTTACTCTAAAAATAACGACTCGGTGGCTGCTTCAGGGAACAACATTGTTTATGTGAGCCGTGAAAATCGCGATGAAAATGGCCAAATTAGTTTTAATCTACATTTTATCACTTTGAAGAGCGATTATGTACGCCGTCTTACGGCTAGTGGTATTAATCAGATGCCTCGTTTTTCTCAAGATGGCAAAGTAGTTATGTATCTTAAAAAAGCTTCTCAGCAAAGTGCTTTAGGCGTAATCTTGCTTGACTATAATCAAAGCTACCTTTTTCCTTTAGAGGGCGTACAGATTCAGTCTTTTGATTGGTGATTGTCATAATATTAATAAAATTTAGGGTAAAATCAAGGTTTACCCCAGCAATTAGATAAGGAGAGTTATGAATAAGTGGTTGGCAGCAGGGGCTTTAGTGGCTTTGTTGGTGGCAACGGGTTGTGGTTCAAAGGGTGCTAAACCAGCCCCCCAATCCCCCAAAGGCCAAAGTGCAGAGAATCCACAAGAGCAACCGGTGAATAATGCGACTCTACATCCAGAAGGAGTCCAAGAGAATACCCCACCAAAATCTCAAACCAAAGAAGGGCAATCGGATACAACCCCCACCTCAGATGCACAGAATGCCCAAAAAAATGCTACTAACACGCCAGAAGCAGCTCCTTCTCAAGAGCCACAGGCCGAGCAATTTAAAAATGGGGAGATAGTAGGGCAAGTCTATTTTGATTTTGATAAATATAATGTGCGTCCCGATATGCAAGATGCAGTCGATCAGGGGGCACAAAAGATTCAAGATTCCAAAATGAAAGTACTTTTAGAGGGCAATACCGATGAATTTGGCACAGGTGAATATAATTTTGCTTTGGGGAATAAAAGAGCATTAAGTGTCAAAGAAGCCCTAGTGGTTAAAGGCATCGCACAAGATAGTATCCGCACGGTAAGCTTTGGAGAAAGCAAGCCTATCTGCTTAGAAAAAACTAGAGAATGCTATCAAAAAAATAGAAGGGTTGACATTAAAGTCGTGCAATAATGCGTTTTTTGGCTTTAGTTATATGTGGAGTTTTGTGGCTAGAGGCCGAGCCTTCGGCTTTTGACCTGCAAAGTGGCGCAACCAAAGAGGAACTCAGCACTCTTAAGTCAAGCAATAAAAATCTGAGTAATGTGCTTGCCACTCTTAAAGGTCAGGCAAGTAGTTTAGCCCAAAATCAAGAAGGGCTTAGAAGTCTTTTTGAAGGTCAAGGGAATAAGATCAGGCAACTTGCAGATGTCCTTGCAACACATGATAGCACTCTCAAGGCCATTAAAGCCACTCAGGACATGCAGGAGAATTTGCTCAAGCAACAAGGCAGCTTGATCGAAGCTCTTAAAACTCAAATAGATGTTAATAAAAGTGCTATCGCCCAACTCGATCAAAAAATCAATGACATGAATGCTGTTCTTACAAAAATGAACACCGATTTTGCAACCAAGTTAGAGGAGATTCAAGGCGTTATCCAAGCACAAGCCAACAGTAACGCCGAAAAACTTAAAGACCTTGCGCGTCTCCAAGCTAAGATGCTTGAAAAAACCCAAGAAGCTCCTCAAGAAAAATCAGAAGATTTAGATTTTAAAAAGGACCTATCTAGGAAACCCAAAATCTTTCGAGAAGCCCTGAGTTTATATCGTCAAAAGCATTTTAAGCAAGCTCAAACCCGTTTAGTATGGTTAGGAGATAATGGCTTTAGGGTTGCCTATAGCTACTATATGGCTGGTGAAGCGGCTTATGCGCAAAAAAACTATAAAGAAGCCATTGTTCTTTATAAAAAGAGCGCGCTTGTCAAAGAAAAGGCGGAATACATGCCTATTTTGCTTTGGCACACCGCTTGGTCTTTTCGATTCTTGGGCGACCAAAATACTTATTTGAAGTTCTTGCGTTCTCTTTCTAATCTTTATCCAGAAAGTGAGCAGGGTAAAAAAGCCCTCCCTTTGCTGGGCAAATCTTCATCTAAAGGATAACGATGCAGGCAAAGCAAGTCGCTATCATTGAATACGAGGTACTTGATCCACAAACACAAGAAATACTCGATTCTAATTTAGGCAAACAGCCTTTGGAGTTTATCATAGGCGCAGGGCAGGTGATTGCAGGTGTAGAAAAAGCACTTGAAAAGGCTGTGATTGGCGAGGTGATGGTTTTGCACATTCCTCCTGAGGACGCTTATGGCGTATATCGTACGGATTATCTGCAAGAAGTGCCCAGGGATCAATTTGAAGGTATTGAGCTTAAAAGAGGTATGACTCTTTTTGGCCAAAGCGAAAATCAAGAAAGTGTGCAGGTGAGTGTAAAGGATTTTAGCGACCAGATGGTGATGTTGGATTATAATCACCCTTTAGCCGGTAAAGAGCTTCTTTTTCGTCTGAAGCTTTTGGGTTTTAGAGAGGCTTCCCCTCAAGAGATAGCCATATCCAAACACGCCAACCAGGGATGTTGTGGGGGTGGATGTGGGTGCAAACATTAGTTTAGTTTGAGCTTATCTTTATGCGCACTTTGAATATTGGAATTATTGGGCTTGGCAGTGTGGGAATGAGCGTTGTGGATATCCTGCAAAAAAGCCAAGAAAGCATTTCTAGGCGTTGTGGGGTGCGTTTGCAAGTGTGTAAGGGGGTTGTGCGCGATCTATCCAAGCCACGAAAAGTAAATTTTGCCCTTAGCAATCAAGCCACAGATATTTTAGATGATCCTAAGATCGATATTGTAGTGGAATTGATTGGTGGTATGCAAGAAGCTTTTGAGATCGCTCAACAGGCTCTTAAAAAACAAAAACTTTTTGTAACGGCCAATAAAGCTATGCTTGCGGTGCACTATTTAACTTTGCAAAATTTGGCAACAAAGGCGATAGGCTTTGAGGCCAGTGTAGGGGGAGGATTACCTATTGTCAATGTACTTAAAGATGGATTGGCAAGTAGTGGGATTCTTCGCCTATCAGGCATTCTCAATGGCACAAGTAATTTTATTTTAAGTCAAATGGAACAAGGGCAGAGTTTTGAAAAAGCCCTTAAGGAAGCCCAAGAATTAGGCTATGCCGAAGCCGATCCTACCCTAGATATTAGCGGTGAAGATAGCGCGCATAAACTCGTTATTTTGTCTACTTTAGCCTTTCAAACGAGGCCAAAAGTTGACTTCATTTCAGGCATTGAGAACCTCAGCAATATTGATCTTGAGCATGCGCAATCTTTGGGCTATCGCATTAAATTGCTCGCTCATGCCCAGTGGCAAGATCACAATTTGAGCTTGAGAGTATGCCCTACTTGCATTCCCCAAGCGCACTTTCTTGCTCAAGTGAATGGGGTGATGAATGGAGTGGCAATCAAGGGAGATTATGTGGGTGAAACTTTTTATTATGGTCCTGGTGCAGGGGGGTTAGCTAGCGCGAGTGCAGTTGTGAGCGATTTAATAGCTCTAGCTAAAAATCCCACTCCACCTCCACCCATTCACCCCATTTCCTACACCCCTGTAGACTTCCCCACTTCCTATTATCTGCGCTTGCAAAACTCTAACTCTCTTTTTTGCCTGCAAGAGTTGGGTATTCTTAGCTATCATTGTGATAAAGACAGGGTGATTTGTATCACCAAACCCACCACTCAAGAGAAAATCCAAGCACTTTTTTCAGCGCGCCAGCTAGATTGTGCATTACCCATTTATGAGTCGTAAAAAAGGTCTGTTGGCCGAAGATTTAGCCTGTATTTATCTAAAAAATATGAGCTATGAGATTGTAGGGCGCAATTTTTGTTGTCGTTTTGGAGAGATTGATGTTATTGCCTTCAAGGAAGGAGTTTTACATTTTATAGAGGTTAAGCAACGCCGTATGGGTGATCCCGCTTTAACTATTACACCTGTTAAATTAGAGAAATTATCTAAAAGCATTGGGATTTATTTTCAGAAACACCCCCAACATGTCCCTTACCCTTATTGCTTAGATGCTTTGCTAATATATGGAAGTTTACAAAACCACACAATCGAATGGATTGAAAATCTAAGTGCATTGAGTTAAAGGTGAACTTTATCTTTGAAAATGTAATATCTTGACCTAATATAAATTTGAGGAGTATATATGGCAGACTATATTGAATTGACCCATGAAAATTTTGATAGCATAACGGGTAGTGGTGTTGTCGTGGTAGATTTTTGGGCTCCCTGGTGTGGACCTTGCAAAATGCTTTCCCCCATCATTGATGAATTGGCAGGGGAATATAAAGGTAAGGCTAAAATTTGTAAAGTGAATACAGATGAACAAGACGAATTGGCAGCCAAGTTTGGTATTAGGAGCATTCCCACCGTGCTTTACATGAAAGACGGCGAGGTAAAAAACCAGACCGTTGGCGCGCTCTCCAAACAAGACCTCAAGAAAAATATCGACGCGTTGCTATGATCGATTTGGCTATCATTGGTGGGGGACCGGCTGGGTTGAGTGCGGGATTGTACGCGACACGAGGCGGGCTTAAAAGCGTTGTGCTCTTTGAGAAAGGCATGCCCGGAGGGCAGATTACTCAAAGTAGCGAGATTGAGAATTACCCTGGAGTGAAAGAGATTGTCAGCGGTTTGGACTTCATGCAACCTTGGCAGGAGCAGTGTTTTCGCTTTGGTCTCAAACATGAGATGATCGCGGTAGTGCGTCTAAGTGTAGAGGGTGAATATTACCGCGTCCACTTAGAAGATGGCAATTCTTTAGAGACAAAAGCCGTCATTTTGTGCACAGGTGGGCGACCTAAACGGACAGGTATTAAGGGCGAAACAGAGTTTTGGGGCAAAGGCGTGAGTACTTGTGCTACTTGTGATGGTTTTTTTTACAAAAATAAAGAGGTGGCAGTTTTAGGAGGCGGAGATACTGCTTTAGAGGAGGCGATCTACCTTACTAAGATGTGTTCTAAGGTACACTTGATCCATAGGCGGGAGAGTTTCCGCGCTGCACCTGTTACTCTTGAGCATGCAAAAGAAAACCCCAAGATTGAATTTATTACCCCAGCGGTGGTAGAAGAGATCAAGGGAGATGTTGGGGGCGTGAGTGCTCTAAGTATTAAGGATCTAAAGACAGGTGCGATGCGCGAATTGAGCGTGCCTGGGTTGTTTATCTTTGTGGGCTATGAGGTCAATAATGAGATACTCAAACAAGAGGATGGGAGCATGCTTTGTGCTTGTGATTCCTATGGCTCTGTTTTAGTGGACCTCTCTATGAAGACGAATTTGAAGGGTCTCTTTGCTGCTGGAGATGTGCGCACTCAAGCTCCTAAACAGGTTGTTTGCGCTGCTGGAGATGGTGCGACAGCAGCCCTTTCAGCTATCGCCTATTTGGATGCACACGCCTAATGGATATTGGAGTTTTTGGAGCGAGTGGTAAAGTAGGAAGACTTCTTATCCAAGAGATTAAGAAGACTGCCGATCTCAATCTCTCCAGTGTTTTTGTTCGTAAGAATCTCACCCCTGCTTTGGTCCAGATTCTTCCCGAGAGCGCGTTTGTTACCAATAATTTGGAGCAATTTGTACAACATTGCCAACTCGTAATTGACTTTTCTCTCTCTAATGCTCTCTCTTCTCTCTTAGACATTTTAAGCCAACACCCTTTGCCTTTAGTTTCAGGCACAACAGGTTTAGATATGCAAAGTTGGGATAAATTACAAAATTTAGCCAAGCATGTTCCCGTATTGCACACCTCTAACATGTCTCTTGGAATGGCTGTACTCAATAAGGTTGTGGCTTCAGTGGCCAAGAATCTTAAGGAGGCAGATATTGAAATTATAGAAACTCACCACCGCTACAAAAAGGACGCGCCCAGCGGGAGTGCCCTGACCTTGGGTAAAACCTGTGCACAAGCCCGTAATTTAGAGTTTCAAGAGATATATGCGCCCAAAAGAGACGCGCAACGACAAGAGAAGGAAATTGGTTTTGCCAGTGTGCGCGGAGGTGATGTAGTTGGAAAACATGTAGTTGGTTTTTACTTGGATGGAGAGTATTTAGAATTAACCCATGTGGTTACTGAGAGAAGCATCTTTGCAAAGGGTGCGTTAGAAGTGGCAAGGTGGCTTGTTTCTCAGCCTCCGGGTTTTTATAGTATCGAAAATCTCTATGCTAAGGGATAGTTTATCGCCCTTGTCCCTAGTGGCAATTTTCTTTTTTGCGCCTTTGCGATTAACTAAAATTCCATATAATTGCGCTACCACCTATGTTCAAGGATGTCCATGCACGGCTCTAGTATCTTTGAAAAACTCACCCATTCTTTTCAAGAAAGTTTAGATCAAGCCCTCTCGCTTGCCTTGCATGCTCATAATCAGGAAGTGCATCCGCTTCATTTGATTTGGGCATTGTTGAGCAACACTCAATCTCTCCTAAATCAGGCATTGATGAAAATGGGGGTGGATAGATCTGCCTTAGAATTGCAGGCTAAAAGTTTGGTAGATAAGCTCCCCAAGAGCTCCCAAGTGAGCGCGCAGGGTTTGCAGTTGAGCAAAGAATTTTTAGATGCCCTGCACAAGGCTCAGGGTTTGAGTGTGCAACAGGGAGATAGCTATGTGGCTGTCGACACTTTTTTAATCGCTAATAGCACTCTCTTTAAGGAAAATTTTGCTGGACTTATGGACTCGCTTGAGCTTGTCAAAACCCTAGAGAGTATGCGTAAGGGGGTTAAAATCAACCAACCCCATGACGATGCCAATTTTGAAGCTTTAGAAAAATATGGCATCAATCTTACGGCTAAGGCACTAGAGGGCGCGCTCGATCCTGTGATTGGGCGCGATGAAGAAATCTTGCGCATGATGCAAATTCTCATCCGCAAAAGTAAGAATAATCCCATTTTGCTAGGAGAGCCCGGGGTAGGCAAAACGGCGGTTGTGGAAGGCCTAGCCCAGCGCATTGTAAAAAAAGAAGTCCCTCTTTCTTTGCAGCATAAACAAGTGGTGGCACTGGATTTAAGCTTGCTCATCGCCGGGGCAAAGTATCGGGGCGAGTTTGAAGAGCGACTCAAGAAGGTCGTTGAGGAAGTGAAGCGCTCGGGGAATGTGATTCTTTTCATTGATGAAATCCATACCATTGTAGGTGCGGGGGCGAGTGAGGGGAGTATGGACGCAGCTAACATTCTAAAACCCGCGCTTTCTAGGGGCGAGTTGCACACTATTGGCGCAACCACTCTGAAGGAATACCGCAAATATTTTGAGAAAGATAGCGCGCTTGTGCGCCGTTTCCAGCCTATCAATATTGATGAGCCTAGTGTGCATCAAACTTTACAAATCCTCAGAGGTCTTAAAGAAAGTTTAGAGGCACACCATAATGTGAGTATCACCGATGGCGCGCTAGTGGCCAGTGCTAAACTCTCTCAACGCTACATCCCCCAACGCTTTTTGCCCGATAAGGCGATCGATCTCATCGATGAGGCTGCTGCTGAATTGAAGATGCAAATCGAATCGGAACCCTACGCGCTCTCTAGCATTAAACGCCAAATCCAAAATCTCGCCATAGAAGAACAAGCTCTTTTGATGGAAGAGAGCGCGCAGAACAAGCAACGCTTAGAGGAAGTCAAAAAGGAATTAGAGAGCGTTAAAGAAGAATCTCAACGCCTAGAGGCGCAGTTTGAAAACGAAAAGGGTGTTTTTAAATCTATTGCTCAAGCCAAAACGCAATTAGAACAACTTAAAAGAGAATCTGAGAGGGCGCGTGCAATGGCAGATTTTGAGCGCGCAGCCAAGCTAGATCATGGTGAGATTCCCAACCTCACCCAAGAGATTCAAAACCTAGAAGCCAAATGGGGAGATTTACAAAAAAATGGTTCTCTTTTACAACATGCCGTTACTAAGGATCACATCGCGCGCGTGATCAGCCAGTGGACACAAATCCCCGTGTCTAAAATGCTCCAAGAGGAAAGAGAGCGGGTTTTACACATTGAAGAGGAACTTAGAAAAAGTGTGGTGGGTCAAGAAAACGCCATCTTGGCGATTGCTAAAGCGATCAAGCGCAACAAGGCAGGGCTAGATGATAGCACAAGACCCATTGGGAGTTTTTTATTCTTAGGTCCTACAGGTGTGGGGAAAACACAGAGTGCCAAGACGCTGGCCAAATTCCTTTTTGATAGTCAAAAAAATCTTATCCGCTTGGACATGAGCGAATACATGGAAAAGCATGCGGCAAGCCGTCTTGTGGGCGCGCCTCCGGGTTATGTGGGTTATGAGGAGGGGGGGCAGTTGAGCGAGTGGGTGCGGCGTAGCCCCTATAGCGTGATTCTCTTTGATGAAGTGGAAAAGGCACATCCAGATGTCTTCAATCTTCTCTTGCAGGTTTTAGATGAGGGACATTTGACAGATAACAAAGGGGTCAAGGTAGATTTTAAAAACACCATCATCATTTTAACAAGCAATATTGGAAGTGAAAAAATCATTGAAATCTCCGATCCCACCTTGCAAAAAAAGGCCGTCCAAGAGAGTTTGCGCGCCTATTTTAAACCCGAGTTTTTAAACCGCTTAGATGATATTGTGATTTTTGAGCCATTAGCTCAAGCAGAGATTACTAAAATTGTGGGGCTTCTTTTTGCAGAAATTCAAAAAAAAGTTGCCGAAAAAAATATTGTTTTAGAACTGACACCACAAGCTCAAGAATATATCGCAAAAGTTGGCTTTGATCCCATCTATGGAGCTAGACCGCTCAAGCGTGCCTTAGCCGAACTTGTAGAAGATCAATTAGCCACTCTCATTTTAGAAGGCACACTAGAAGAGGGGCGCGTGATCTTCGATCTTCAAGGAGATAGCGTAGTGGCAAATATTATCTCTTAAGGGGTGGCTATGCGTTCTTTTTCCTTGGGCAAGCAGGTTGTGGCTTTGTGGGTATTAACAACTATTGCGGTGATAGCAATTTTGCTTCTTTTTGCGCAGAATAATAGGGCTTCTGTAAAACAGATGAATAAACTTGTCAACGAGGATTTGCAAAAGCTTTTAGCCGAAAAAATCCAGTTATCTACAGATGTGCTAGCGCACACCATTGCCCAATCTCTCAAAGAGAGTCGAGGTTCTGAAGAAGAAAAGAAAAAACTCATCGCTGCAGCATTGCACGGATTTCGTTTTGAAGAGGATCGGTCGGGGTATTTTTTCGTGTGGGATGAGTATAAACCTATTTATACTGGCAATTCCTCATATAAAATAGGCAAAGACCTCAGAAATACCACCGACATCAACGGCGTTCACTATATTCAAGATCTGTACAAGGCGGCTATGAAAGGGGGAGGTTTAGTTTATTATGTTTCCCCAAAACCTTTGCCCAATGGACAAACGCGTCTCACCAATAAGGTCTCTTATGCTCAAAAGATTGAAGGCACAAATCATTGGTGGATTGGTGTTGGGCTCTACATGGATAATATAGCCCAACGCACCCAAACTATCACCCAAACACTTGAAAATAGTCTAATGCGTAAATTTTATCTGAGCGTCTTCGTTGTTATTATCTTTTTTGCACTGGTAGTTGTGCCTCTTTATTACCTCTTTTATCGCAGAATTACAGGCAACATTAGTGCGCTCAACAGCGGTCTTAAAGATTTTTTTGCCTTCATCAACTATAAAAATCAAAATGCGCCCAAAGTCATTGCATTGCGATCTAAAGATGAATTAGGAGAGATGGCTCAAGCTCTTAATCAAAATATGCAAGAGGCTTCTACTTATTTGCAAGCTGACCGCCATTTTTCTAAAGAGGCTCTCATGGTACTCAATGGCGCGCGTACCGGAGATTTTACTCAAGATATTCGATCGGCAGCAACTAATCCTGAACTCCAACACTTGGGGAGCAACCTCAATGCTTTTTTGAGTTTTCTTAACACAATCTTTCAAAATATTTCCAACGCTATCCAAACCTATTCGCAGAATGATTTTAGGGTTTTGATAGACACTAGCAATTTGCAAGGTAGGTTTTTAAACCTCGCTAATAATATCAATACGCTCCAAAGTAGTATTGTAAACTCTCTGAAGCATTCCCTAAACATTGCCAATGCCCTTTATCAAGAAACAAATACCCTCAATGAAGCCACCCATGCTCTCCAAGATGCTTCTAAACAACAAACCACTTCTTTGGAAAAAACCGCTAACGCCATCGATCGCATCAACGAGTCTATGCAAGATGCAAACACTAAAAGCAAGGACATTATCGAACAATCTGAAGGGATTAAAAATATTGTCGTGATCATTGCTGAAATTGCCGATCAAATCAATCTTTTAGCACTCAATGCCGCCATAGAAGCCGCCCGTGCTGGTGAACATGGACGCGGGTTTGCGGTGGTGGCTGATGAAGTACGCAAACTTGCGGAGCGCACCCAAAAATCTTTAGGCGAAATTGAGGGCAACACGCAAGCACTCACGCCAGAGTATCAATGAAGTTGCTGGTGCTATCGAGATTCAAACTCAAAGCATTGCAGAGATCAGCACGGCTATGAGTGCTTTGGAAGAGACAATGGCGCACAATGCCAAGATCGCCACCACCTCATCATCAATTAGCGAAAATGTACAGCGGATCGCCCAAAATATTTTAGATGAGGCACATGGTAAGAAATTTTAACTTATTTACTTTTGCTATGTATACTCATTTTTATAATTATTATGAGAAAGGTTATCGGTGAGAAAAGTAATATTAAGTCTGTGTGCTCTTGGCGCGCTTCATGCTTCTGATTTTAAAGGCATCATTGAGGATATTAACTACGCTAATAAAACTATTTCCATTGGGGGCATGGTTGTTGGTGTTATGCCCTACACAAAAATTGAACAAGATTCCTGTGGTATGGGTTGGGATAGTGCTAAGCGTTTTGCAGACCTTAAAAAGGGGGATTTAGTGAAAGTAGATTTGATCCACAACCGCGACACACCGGTTGCTGAGGAAATCGAAATCAAGTGCATGAAGCACCGGGCATATTAGGCAGAGGTTTAAGACCTAAAGAGTGTTTTAGGAAGGGGGAGAAGAATTAAAAAACTTATCACAAGACAGATTCCGCAAAATTCAAACATAGCATTCAAACTCACTTGACCTAGAGACCAAGTAAAAATGAGAGAAAAGAGAGCCTGAAAGATCGCAAAACTTAAGACGATCATGCTGGAGGCTCGCACAAAGTGCTTTTGTCCCATGATGTGTAAGGCCATATTGCTGGTGAGTACCATATTCCCGGTTGTGCCAAGACCCATTAAAAAAATGGAAAGGTTGAGCCAGTAGAGGTTGGTTGAAACAATGACAATCAAACAAGAAAATGACTTGAGGACTAAAACAACGATGGAAGCATTTTTAAGCCCCATTCTTTGTGCTAAAGACGCGCTAAAGATAGTTCCAATTGTAGCCCCAAAACCAAAGAATGCCCAAGAAGCCCCCGCACTCTCTTTGCTAAAATGCAAAGAGCGCACTAAATAATCTACCCAAAAAAGAGTGTGTGGTAAATAACCAATAGCATTAAGCACGACAGATAGAAGCAAGATAGCAAAGAAAAAAGGTATTTTGAAGCTGGAAGATTTTTGCTCAGGCATGACAAGACGGCGCTTTTTGAAAGCCAAGCAAGAGATCAAAAATGCGAGTAGGCTTACCGCGCCCAAAAAAAGCCAAGCATTGCGGATAGCATGGGCGAAGTGGGGCAAAACAAACCCAGAAAAAACCACACCAACACCAATCCCACTAAAAACCAAGCCGTTGACCAAAGGGCGTGATCGTTCCCGCACAAAAGGAAGACAAAGAGGTGCAGAAAGCACTACCAGCAGTGCTGAAGCAATGCCAGCTAGAAAACGCCAAATCCAAGCCCATGCAAAGGGCAAATTATCAAAGTAACAAGCAAAAAAACTAAGCGCGATCACCAAGAAGCTTAATTTAGTAATGTTTTCCAAAGATAAGTATTTTTGCAAGACGCTAAGCACAACGCTTCCAAAAATATAACCCACCATCACTGCGATACCTAGCTGAATGCTTTGGTGCTCATTGAGTTGTCCTGAGAGAATCAAAAATGGGATGAGCACGACATAGCCAAAGCGTGCCAAGCCATTAGCAATAAAAGTGGCTAAAAAACATGCAAAAACGCGCAAGAACATTTTTAACCTCCTAAAACTCTCTATTATACCCCTGAATAAAAAACGATCCATGCCTTTTATGCGCAATTTGCAATACGCTTTGGGTTAAACATGTACTTTAAAATCTCTGCATAAAGGTTTTTGATAAATAGGCTAGTTTTTGGTATCATCTAGGCCATTTGAATCATTTTTAAAGGTAATCCACCCAATGTTTGCTACCCCCTATAAACGATTTTTAGATAATCTCATCACTATTATGTCTCAAATCAAATGGGAAGAATCCAAAACACTAAACACAACTCGTACTAAACTTGAAGCCTTAAAAGATTTTCCTTGTAATCAAGCCAGCCACTTGGTGCACGCTCTTGTGCAATTTACACAAGTTATGGATCGGCAACTAGAAATCCAAGCCAGCCTAACCCAAGAAATACAAGCTCTGCGAAAAGCCCACAAAGAGCTAGAAGAGCAACATTTTATCAGTCAAAGTATGGTGGATACGAGTCTGAGCGGTCAATGGTATATGCCCTACCCTGCTAATGGTCAGGTAGATGGCAACACGCCTTTTCTTTGCTCAAAACGCTTCCGCCAAATGCTAGGTTTTCAGAACGAACAAGAATTTCCCAGTGTCCTATCTTCATGGGCAGATCGCATCCATCCTGATGATGTTGAAAATGTGCTTAAAGTGCGCAATGCTGCCATCCATGACAAAAGTGGTAAAACACCCTATTCTCCCACCTATCGCCTCAAAAACAAGGCTGGGGAGTATCGCTATTACCACGCACATGGCAATATCACCCGTGATGCGCAGGGTAATCCTATTTTTATGGCAGGCTCTTGTGAAGATATTGATAATGAGGTGCGCCATAAAATGGAGCTAGATAATATTGTAGAACGCTTCAATCTAGCACTCTCGCTCATCTCCGATCGTATTTTTGATTTGCGCTTGATAGAAGAGGATATCTTTTCTTCGCGCAATCTGTGCTGGTTTTCCCCACGCCTGCACCACAATATTGTGCGCGCCAATCAGGCATCCATACAAGCATTGCTAGAGTGCGTAACTCCAGAGAGTAAACCACATTTCTTAGGTGTGTTAGAAAAGCTCACTCAAGAGCTCAAACAGGATCAATCCATTAAGCCTCTAGAGTTAGAGATTGCGCTTAGAGCCTCTGGTACACAAGAAGTGCATATCTACAAATTCCAAGCAACCGCGCTTAAAAACAAGAGCAATAATATTATTACAAAGCGCATTGTGGGTGTGCTCACCGACATAGATGCACAGAAAAAACAAGAAGAGTTTTTAGCCAAAGAAGAGGAATTTAATCGTCAAACTAAACAAAATTTAGACAACATTGCGGGTATCATTAGTAAGATTGATGGTATCGCCAAGCAGACCAATTTACTTGCCTTGAACGCTGCTATAGAAGCTGCGCGTGCAGGCGAACATGGACGCGGTTTTGCGGTGGTGGCTGATGAAGTGAGCAAATTAGCCAGCAAAACCAGCGAAGCCACTAATGAAATTGGAACGCTCTTAAACTCAGGACACCCGTAATGCTGGTTTTGTAGCATGTGCGATCATTGCTACCATCATTCATATCTTGCTCAAAGGATAACTCCCTTCTATGGTGGTGTGACTTTGTCACTCCTTTGTCAAGCGACATTCATCTAGTAAACACACCTATACACTTGGAATAGATGCAGTCTAAATTAAGCGGGCTTACCAAGTTGAATCCTTAAATTTACATATTACTTTGGACATGCACTCAAGATAGAATTAGCTAAACTCTACTATTCTCTGATTTATAGGACTTGTCATTATTATTCCTAGTCGTAGTTAACTTTTTGGGGCGGTTTTTAGATTTTTTGATGCTCCCATAAATCTTTGATGGATTGGCATAGATTATCAACTTTGAGTGTGGAGGCTAGATTGCATTGTGCCTTTAGTTTGTGACTTGTGAAATCAATACAATGTAGAAACTGCAACAAGGGTTGGTGTTCATGGGGGACGATAAGGCACATGCCAGACTTGTGAAAAGTAGCATTGGATAACACGATAAAGGTTTTATAGCCACGCAATAGCGGATGTTTGTGCGTCATCTCAATCATATCTGCAAATACCACTTTAGATGTCTGTGTACAAGGTTTATGTTGCAAGATAGCGTATTACAAAAATTTCTCAGTCATTTGTTTTTCTCCTCTAAGTTTGTGCAGTATTTAAGATCGCCTAACTGGAAAGCTAACGAACCCATAGGTTAAGATGCTCTGAATTTGTTCTTTACTAAATAGTTGCAGCTGATCGAGTATAATCTTGCTTCCATTAATGAGAGGATTTTTATGAGAGGAGTAGCCTTTTTTTCGTTTAGGTCGTGTCGTTTCTGGAAAAGCCAACATAAAATTCTTCTCTTCATAGATAACAAAGTAAGGACGCATCTTGTGGTGTTCATGCCCTATACTATAGCGATTAGAGATACAGTGCGCTTTTTACTCCCCAATTTTTCTTAGAAAAAAACCAGTCAAGAAGATATGAAATACTAAGAAGCGAATAATGTTAATGGTGGAGGATAGCGGGCTCGAACCGCTGACCTCCTGCGTGCAAAGCAGGCGCTCTCCCAAACTGAGCTAATCCCCCCAAAAGAGAGTTAAATAAGATGGTGGGCTTAAGAGGACTCGAACCTCTGACCTCACCCTTATCAGGGGTGCGCTCTAACCACCTGAGCTATAAGCCCTTAACCTACAGGTAATTCAAAAAACAGACAACTCATCCAAAGAATGCGTTGTAAAGGGCGGATTGTAGCAAGATTTTCCTTAAATATAACTTGATGTAGTAAATGGGTTTGCCCGCGCTCTAAGATGATATTTAACACATCAGCGGGCAACTGGTTACCATGGTAGTAGGCTCGAGCTTGTTTAAACTCTAAAATAGAGTTTTAGGCGGCTTGATAATCTTGTCTAAATTCTAAGCTTAATTGATTGAGGTCTTTCAAGGGAAAACCTTAAGGCGTTGGCTGGGTAGCCAACACACAAAGAGCATTTATCAAGGCGAGGGCATTATAGAGTTTCTAGCCCAAATAAACAAGGGTTAACGATAGGGGTTATCTTACAGAAAAACCCTAACGATTATCTTACAGACACGCGTTGCGTGGTGCTAAAGTAGAGCCCCTTCAAACCAAGAGAGCTAAACTAAATTAAGGCTAGAGGCGCAGCCTCTAGCTCCTTTTGCGCTCTGCTTTCAAACAATCATGGCCGTTTAAAGCTCAGCAAACCCATTTAACGCGTGCTTTCACCAAATCATGGCATGTTATCTTACAAAACAACCAAGTAGAACTAAACTAAAGTAAGGCAAAAGCTAAAGGCTTTTGCAACTTACCCACTCGCGCCATAAGGCGCATGCTCTTTAGAGCATAATAAAATATCCACTTTAAAGTATTAGTTAATATTGTATTTGTATAATACATTGCATGCAAACCATCAAATACAAGAGCAACAACAATATTGTCTATTCTTGCAAATACCATATTGTGTGGTGTCCCAAATATAGACGAAAAGTCCTTGTAGATCAGGTAGAGGTAAGGCTCAAACAAATCATTTTGGAAGTGGCACAAGAGCTAGAAGTGGAGATTTTAGAAATGGAAACAGATAAGGATCATATCCACATTTTGGCAGAAGTTGATCCAAGCTTTGGAGTGATGAAGTTTATTAGAACAGCTAAGGGTAGAAGTAGTCGGCTTTTAAGACAAGAGTTTGCGCATTTAAGAACTAGATTGCCTACACTATGGACCAACTCTTGTTTTATTTCTTCTGTAGGGGGTGCACCTTTGGAGGTAATCAAGCAATACATCGCCAACCAGCAAAACTCTGAAAGACCCAAGCAGAAAAACAAGTGGAAAGACTATGTTAATCGCCTACAAGCAGAAACTCTACAATTCAAGCAAAAATAAGCACATCGGCAAACTTCTGCGCCTTTATGGCATTTGTTATAACCATTGTATTGCTTTGCATAAGCGGTATTATAGACTCTACAAGAAACACTTAAAGCTCTATACTCTGCAAAGACACATCACCAAACTAAAGAAAACAACACGCTTTGCCTTTTTAAAAACCCTAGGCTCTCAAACTTTGCAGGAGTTAGTAGAGAGGATAGACAAGGCTTATAAGAAGTTTTTTAAAAAGCAGGGCAGACCTCCTAGATTTAAAAAGGTGGTTAACTACCAATCTTTCACATTTAAGGGGAAGACAGGTTATAAAATCCAAGGATTATTTCTTGTGCTTGGTGTGTGAAAAAGAGGACGAGCCGGCGAAAGCAGAATGCTTGAAGCCGTTTGCGAGCGAGCCCGCATGCGGTAACAGCGTGGGGCTGGATTTTGGCTTAAAAACTTTTCTCACCGCCTCTAATGGCACACAAATAGCATCGCCTTTATTTTTCTCTAAATTCTTGCCTTTAATCTGTGCTTGCTCTCGCTCTCTATCTAAAAAGAAAAAGGGAAGCCATAACCGCTTAAAGGCTAGGCTAAGGCTTGCTAGATTGCACCGCAAAGTGGCTCATCTTAGAAAAGACTTTTTCCACAAACTCGCCAATAATCTAGCCCAACAATATAGCCGTATTTTCATAGAGGATTTAAACCTAAAGGGTATGGTTAAACTTTGGGGGCGTAAAGTCAGTGATTTAGCCTTTAGCGAATTTGTGGCGATTTTGGCGCAAAAAACCCAAGTGGTTAAGATTGACCGCTTTTATCCCAGCTCTAAGACCTGCTCTAGCTGTGGAGCAGTTAAAAAAGATTTGAGCCTAAAAGATAGGGTTTTTTCTTGCCACTCTTGTGGTTTTTCTTTGGATAGAGATTTGAACGCAAGCATGAATATTCATAGAGTGGGGGCATCCACTCTTGGAGTAGAGGCTAAGACCCGCCCAGCGGGCTAGCCTTGTTGATACCAGAATCCCCTAGCTTTGAGCGCGGGGAGTATGTCAAAGATGTTAATCAAAGCCTGGCCAGTTTGGTCTAAATTTTCTTGGCATTTGGTAGGAATACAAAGGGCTAGCGCGCCCAATAATCAGGCGTGCCATTTCCAGCTTAAAGGGGGCTTTAGCTTTGATAGTTTTCGCGCTATAGCCAATGCCTCCATGCTCTAAATCCAGCAAACCCAAAGGGGAGAGGCGTATATCGCTCTTAAAAGCCCCTCCTAAAGCGCGCACAAAATCATCTCCGCTAATCTCTCTTTTGAGCGCGATCCAATAGATCAAATGCGCGCCTAATTCTACAATGAAGCTTTTAGAAAAGGTGTTTAGCTCCCTTTTGGGGCGGGCATCTCTGAGTTTAGGCGCATTTGGCATTGAGCAAACCCACTAAACGCCTAGCTAGTGCGCTAATTAAGGGCACACACACAGAGTTACCACACTGGGCGCGCAGGTGGCTAGGGCTGACCACGATTTTAAAGTCTTTAGGAAAACCCATTAAATTTAAAAGCTCCCTAGGGGTGAAGTGGCGCATACCATCAACTAGCTGGTAATTATGCGAGGCGTTTGCCCTAAGCGCGCAGGCGTGATCTAAAATGCTGATATTCCCGCTCTTGTTTTCATGCCAAATCGAGGGGCTAAAAATTTTCTTATTTTGCACGCTGGCTAATCTCTTAGCGCGGATATATGCGGAGGCTAGGGCAGAGTTAGGGGGGCTTAGCTCTAAGATAGAGTGCAAACTATAGGGGATTTTAGCAAAATCAAAACTAAAAGCTTGGGCTAGGTGCGGGTCTAAAAAGCCGATTAAAATTAGCCGTTCGCGCTTTTGGGGGATACCAAAGTCTAGGGCGTTTAAGACCTTGTAACGCACGCAGTAGCCTAAATCTTGCAAACTTTGCAAAATCACCCCTAGTGTGCGCCCTTGGCGGTGGGTGGCTAATTGTTTGACATTCTCTAGCAAAAAGGCGCGGGGTTTGTGGGCTTTGAGCACGCGCACAATCTCAAAAAAGAGCGCACCGCGTGGGTCGTCTAAGCCCCCTTGAGCCCCCATAATGCTAAAAGCTTGGCAGGGAAAACCCGCACACAGAATATCAAAGGGGGGGATGTTGTGGGCACTTATTTGGGTAATGTCCCCCGCGGGGGTGTCTTTAAAGTTAGCCTTGTAAGTTTCCCTAGCATGCGGATCAATCTCAGAAGAAAACACACAATGAGCTCCAGCCTGCTCAAAAGCTAGTCTAATACCTCCAATTCCAGCGAACAGATCAATAAAACGCATGGGCGCATTTTAACAAAATCTTTAAAGAAAAGCAAAAGCCCTCAAATCCTCCATGTCCTTTTATGCGTGCCTCTGTAGGTGGGGGTTTGGGGCTGTGTGTAGGGGGGTTTGGCCTCGGGGTGGTTGATGCATGAGGCTAAAGCGTCAATACAATCATCTTGTTTATAGGGCCTGTCCGGATTGAAGCTAAAAAGTTCTTTTTTAAGCTGTTTGAGGTTTTGGCAGGCGTGGGAAAAGAGCAAAAAACCCGTATTGTAAAAGGGGCGCAGGGCCTTAATTTTCTCCACTTTGGAGACTTTGCGGCTAGGGGTGTAACAAAAGATAGAATCGTTTGGGAAGGCTTGTTGCGGAGGCATTGCCCATGGGAACTAAGACGTGCATCTTTGTTTCTGTGATTTCTCTAATCCATTCTTGTAAGTTTTTTCTAAATTATGAGTGCAACCTATAGATTTGGGGAATTTTGTAATAGGTGCTGTGTCTTGCGCTTTGTTTTTTTGGTCTATCCACTCTACCTATGTTGTTAAAACATTTTCTAGACTCTCAATACATTTTTGATGCATTTTGCAAACCCTGTTTAAGATCGAGGTAGATGATCTTAAGCGCAAATCTCTCTAGTCACAATAAGATTTGTGGAATACTTTAAGGATTTAATCGCCTCTACTGAAGTATTAAGGCCTCCATCTCATCACCCTTATCCCAAATACCTCATTTTCTGAGATAATGACGACAATTTCTTTCAAAACTTCTACTTTTGGATAAATAATTTTTCGAGGATTTTCTACATTTTGTAACTCTAAAATTATCAAAGTAACCAAACCATCTCTTAGGTTTTTTAGTTACTTATAAAGTGGGTATTTTTGTCCATTTCCTGACCTTTTCACTACGCAGAATCCGTAGACCTTATCACATCTGCAAAGTAAAATGAGAGTAAACCTCTGCTACTGATTGTGCTTTTTCATTTAGCCTTTAAGGCTAGACTTTTGTCTATTTTAATAAAATTTTAAAAAAGGCTGATAATGCAATTTATAGTCAAAAATCCCTCGGTATCTAGAATCTAGATTGTGGCACTGTCAAAGTTTGCTTGCCTACGTTCCGGAGTATATTAACTTTGAAGGCGAGTTACATGAACATCTCGTTTTTGAGTTTGAACTTTTGGAGGTGTAAATGTTTCCAATCATCTAAAAATGCACATTCTGTTGTTGCAACGCCACTAAGGACTGATAGATTTCTAGCATAGACAAAAAACGATTCCAAATTAGCTTGGGGAGTGCTGATGGCTTGGTATTTACCCACCCTGTTTCTAGCCTTTTGTATGGAGCCGTTGAGCAACTCTTAAGCTAGACTTGGCTTAAAATTTTGAGGGTCTTATTGGGTTGCAAAGCCTTGTGATCCCCTAGAGCGCACATTACTAGAGGTAGCGTAATGCTCCGACACCTTAGCCTGCAAAACTTCCTTTGTGCAAGCCATTTTGTAGGCGATGCGTGCATTAAGCCCACAAACAATAAAATCACTAAACCTAAGCACATCTAAAAACTCTTTCTAAATGTTTTGGCAGTGCCACGCATCATCGTTATTTTCAAACACGCATATTCTCTCTCGTCCTGAGATGTATTTTTATCTCGGCCAATTGGAATGTTCAATCCTATTTAGTTCTCTCCCTATTCTTTTTAGTCTCTTGACTGTAGCACAGCTTGTCCGTATTGATACATATGCCCCAAACCATAATAAGCACGGCATCCCTTATCTCCATTGCTTTTTGAAAATATTAGAAAGCTTTGGCATAGTCTTTGTCCTTGTAAGTCTCTTTGGCTACAGAGGAATAGTGAAGTCATATGGATCTGTGCCTCCCCCTCTTTAAAAAGTGTAAAATACACCATGTCAAAACTCATGGATCCTTACAGGGCGTAGTACGCATGGCATCGATAAATGGGACATACCAAACCAACACAGCCAGAGCATTAAAAACCCCGCTAATGGCACAACACCACACCCAAACTTTGTTGGACACATGGCGTTTACTAACACCAACACCAATACCTAGCAAAAATCTGCCCTCTTTTTCATTTGATATTACTAAGACACATAGCTATTATAGTTGAAATGCCTATTAGATTCTACAAGAGTCCCACAACATAGTTTTAAGGCTAAAGGCTTGATTCTAGCACTAAGGGTTTTAAAGATTTTTTGCTTTATTATCATCCTTTTTCACTTAAAGATAATAAATTAAGAAATAAAAATGACAAACGCCATCAAGAACCTACTCAGGCTAGCCTTAATCAGTTTATGTTGCTCGGGGAGCGTGCATGCAAGCAAAGAGGCAGATCAATACTACTCTATTGCAAAAAAGCCTTTAATCAAGACAATGACTGTCCCAAAGCGTTAAAATATTACCAAAAGCTAGCGGATATGGGGGTTCTAGGGGTTATGTGGGTCTAGGGTATTTATATAGCAAGGCTACAAGGATCAGTTATAGATTATTCCAAAGCCATAGCATACCTTAAAAAGTAGGCGATCTAGGATACACTAGGGGTTATTTGGTTTTGGGAAATTTATGCGTATCTATGGATTATATGTTTCAACAAACCACACCAAAGCCATCGCGTATTATCAAAAAGCGATTGATTTAGGCGATGCGGATGGTTATTAGTATTTGGGGGGTTTGTACCACTGTATACACACGAACCTAATAAGGCTCTAGAATATTTCCAAAAGGCTTGTAAAAGGCGATCAAAGAGGCTGTAATAATGCTAAAATTAGAGCAAACAAACCTCTTTAGATAATAAATAGCCCTTGTAATCCCACAAAGGCACACTCAAAGCCCACTCTGCAATGCTACGCAAAAAGGATTTGTAGAGGGGAGCTTTTGGAGATTGCCCTGTGTGTTGCGGAATAAACACGGGGTTTTATCTATATTCACTAGGGCGAGATCGCCTAGCGCAGTTTGTAAAGCGTGTGGGCTGTAGGTGCGATCTTTAAAGATATTCAAACACGCTTGCTGGAATTTTTGGCGTAAGTATTTGGGTTTGAGGCAGAGTTGGGGGTGTTTTTGCAAAGTCGCTACATCTAATTCCGGGCTAGAGAGGGGATCATCAAAGGTGTAGTAATAACTCTCAAACAAGAGTTCAAAGAATCGAGTCCCATATTGGATAAAGAAGGGGGCAAAGGTGCGCATCAAGGCATCCTCATCTAGGATCGGATTGACATCACTATCGCCTAAATGCCATTTCCATATCGCATAAGTCTCTGCATAATCCCCCTCAATGTATTCGCCCAAGAGGGCGTAAGAGAGTTCGGGATTGATTAATCTATACGCCAGCTCCGCAATTTTGAAATCCTTAAAGAAAGCTTGCACGGGCAACATAGGTTTGGGGCTTTTTTGTTCGTGTTCTGAAAAGTAGTCGATTGTATCTTTAAAGCTGGAGGGGTAAAAGGGGTGGGCTTGCAGGGCGCTTATATAAGTGTTGAAATTCATACCCCGCTGGTGCGCCTCAATCAAGGGAGAGTAGATAAAATCTAGGACCTTGAGATAATCTTGCACCACCTGTTTAAGAGGGATATGTCTTGGATGCTCACCTTCATCATCTAAAAGCGAGCCAAAGAGCAGGGTAAAGAGATGCATCAGTTCAAATTTTTTTAATTCTGTTACAAAGCGCTCTTCTTGCTTGTCTCTGGGTTTTAATCTCTGCAAAAGAGGGATTTGGTCGATAAATGCGTATCCTAGTTTCTCTAAAGTGGGAAGGTCGTCTAGCACAACATCGCTTGTAATGAGATCACGCCCCGGATCACACGCCTTATAACCCTTGTCCATAAGTCTTTTTATTTGCTTAGCAGTTTGAATCAGATGATCAAGAGGGGTAGGCTTGTAGTTGTAAGCCAAGTCTAGCCAAATACGCGTGTTAAATTCTTTTTGTAAGCGTTGTTGCAGGGCTTGGCAGAGGGCATTTTTAGAGGGGAATAGCTGGAGTTTGTTTTGTGAGGTTAAATACACACAGGGGTTATTATGCACAGAAAACAGGCGCAAATGTTGGAGCTGGGTTTTTAAAATCTGGCTGTCTTTTGGTAGAGAATTAAGCGCAATCACACATTCTTGTTGGAGTTTGGGGGTTAAATACTTGGGGTGTAGGCAAATGCTAGGGCGATCTTGCAAAAGTTGGGGGGTGATGTCTTGTAAATCCAGATAAGCGTCTACATTAGTGCTCATATCTAGCGCGCGCACCAAATGCAGGACTTTGAGATAATCAAACTCTTGTAATGCCTGCGCGCGTGTGCTCACATCAGTAAAAATCCGCTGTCTATCCCAATAACCCAAAGTGATCTCAGACCACACATAATCATAGACAGACACGAGAAAACGATTATAGATACGATCAACCCCTTCCAGATCGCTTGACAGGGGGGCTAAAATCCCCTCTTTGTTGAATTCTATATAATACTCTAGGCTACCTGCGTAATTGCTCACCTCACGCTTAATGCATTTTTTATCAAAATTATCTTGGCAGCGTTTGAGCTGGTAGGGCATATCCCCTTCAAAATTTGCAGCAAGACTTTTTAAATACTCCCTAAGGTTTAACCCTGCTTTGTGGGCGTTGAAAAGCGGGGCGTAGAGAAGATTGAAATCGGTTAAAAACATTTGTGCGATGGTTTCGCGTTTCTCCTCCTTGTGATTTTGGATCAAAATCACCAAATAGAAAGCTTCTAGGGTTTTGAGTGTCTGTAAAAAGCGCGCTTCTTGGGCATCTTTGGGTTTGAAGGCTTGGATCAAAGGCACTTGATCTAGGACTTTTTGGGCTAGATTCATCTCAATGTCCCTGACTTTCAAAGGGTCCTCCTCCTGTGGGTTTTTAATGTATTCTTGAAGGGTTTGGAGGGCTGTAGGTAGGGCAGAGGTAGGCTGAGGGGTAGGTGTAGGCTGAGGGGTAGGCAGGGGTGGGGTAGGTTTTTGGACATGCGTGCATGCCACAAACAAAAAGACTATCATAAACAAGCGCACCATCAAAATTCCTTATTCAAATGTTTTTGCAATGCCAAACATAGCACATTATCGGATTTAAACGCTTGTAGCTTGTCCTTAGGGTCTAAATACACACAAGGGGCATTATCAATAGAGATTAAACGCACAAGGTGTAATTGCTCTTGAATGTCTTTAGTGTTGTAGGTTTGCTCTTGAAAGAGTTGTAGGCAAGTTTGCTGGGATTTTGGGCTTAAATATTTGGGGCTTAGGCACATTGTGGGGTGGTCTTTTAGCGTGTCTTTTAAAATCTTGGGGTTATCATTTCTTAGGCTGTCGTAAAAAGGGGCGTTGCGCTCTAGTGGGATCACCCGTGCTGTGTAGAGATCGGATAGGTGTTCGGGGTCTATGCGTTGAATGTTTTTATGTATTGCCTCTTGACCAAAAAGACTAGCCATGATAGATGGAGTTTGCCCTAAATCTAAGATGGTGTTTAAAACTATAGAGACCCAATACCTGTAGTGTCCAGATGTTCCCTCAAAGAGTTCCTTAAAGATGTTGTTAGTCCTGCAACATGCGTTACGCATATCTTCAGCTAAGCGTTCTCTAAAAGGTTTATAGGGAACAATGTTTTTGAAATTTTTTTTCATCAAGTCTTGAAGTCTTTTCATTAAGTCTTGAAGTCTTGCTCGATTAAAGTCAATGATATTTCCAAAACTAACCTGCTTTTTAGAAAAGATACGATGGAGTTGCTCTAGATAGGCGATCACATCTAGCCCTAGCTTGTGGGCGTTGAAAAGCGGGGCATAGAGCCATGCGGTGGCGTTTAAAAATGTGCTGGGGTCTTCTGTAAGCGATGCGTCTTCAATATCCATGACATCATCGAGTTTTGCCTCAAGAACAATATTTGCAGAGAATATGTCTAGAATGTCTAGGACATGGAGCATTGCCATATCCTTAACATGGGCTAAGAAAAGCTCTTCTCTTTTGTTTTTAGGCTTAAACTCTTGAAATAAGGGGACTTGCTTGGCTACAGCTTTGGCTAGAGGGATGGAGGCATCTGTGTAATCTCCTATAGTCTGAGTCAGATCGGTTAAGAGAACTGGATTGTCAGGCGGGTTTTTTAGATCATCGTATATCGCAATAAAGGATTTTCGCATGTAGTCATGGAGTGCCTTAAACGCCTTGAAAAATTGGGTGTCTTTATGGTTTGGGGGCTCTTTGCCCTGTAGATTTAAGAGCAAGAGAGCTAAGAGAAGCAAGCGGATCATTTAAGCCCTTTTTCTAAATGCTTTTGCAACGCCAAACATAGCGCGTTGTCAGACTTAAAGCTTTGGAGCTTGTCCTTAGAGTTAAGATACACACAGGGGGCGTTGTCAATGGAGACAAGGCGCAGGGAGTTTAGGTATTCTTGTAGGGGTTTGGGGTCGTAGCTGTGTTGTTGAAAAATTTGCAAGCATACTGCCTTAGCCTCTTGGTTTAAATACTGGGGTTGCAAGCAGGGAGTGGGGTTTTTGGGGAGGGTTAGCTGCATCGCTGTTGTCATGTCCTTCATCGCTTCTACAAAATTATGGAAATTTGGATCGCCTGCAGAAATCAAACCATTGCCACCAAACATCAAACCATTACCACAAGGGTTTTTCATTGCGCGCACATTGGTAACAATTTCCCAATAATGACCCATGTTGCTGGTGTATTGATCGGCACTATTCCCTAAGAAAGTTTTGGTGCGCGCCTGGTAATAAGTTACCCATAATTCCAAATCTTGCACCTTGACACCCATAACACTGATGATCTGATCTTGCAAAAAATTTTGACTGGTAGGCTCCACATCAAAAATATTGGTGTTGTAACCGCTCAAATCATTGCGCACATTAATGTATTTAAAATCCTCAAAAAAATGGCGCATAGTCGGAGTCTTCGCGCCTTTAGTCATGTTTAAAATATCTTCTTGGGTCTGCATGTTAGACCAATAATTATAAAGGAAAAGCGGATCAAACTTGGCGTGCAGTGCCTGTAAATAATCCGCCATGTCTAAACCCTGATGATAAGCCTCCAGCAAGGGGGCATAGATCAACTCTACGCTCTTTAAAAATTTTGACGCGTTCTGTTGGGCATTAAAGGGCTTAACACGCTCTGGATGCTCTGGGGAATCATTACAATCATCAATACCGGGAGTAGAATCGCGCAAAAGAGCAGCGAGGTTAAACATCTCAAGGGCTTTGAGTGCCTTGATAGCTTGGGCTTGTTGGGGGGTTTTGGGTTGGAGGGCTTGTAAAAGCGGGATATGATTAATAAAGACTTGCAGGTGCTTGACAAGGGCTGGCGCTTCCTTTTGCATGGCAATCGAATAGACCATGCCATTATCCACGCGATCGCAACGCTCTTTGAAAGCTTGGTAGTAAATTTTAACCATCAGCGCGCGGGCTTGTTGCATTTCTTGGACCAAATCAACGCTGACAGCCCATAGGGGACTGATGCATAAAAGGATACAGATGAAGCGGATCATTGAAACTTCTTTATTTGATCGGGATCGGGCAACAGCTCATTGAAATGCCTCCACGCTTGTGCCTCAAGCATGCCTGCACTGTCTGTTAAATTAACGGTGTTGTCATTAATGATATTCTGCCCGGGTTCTGTGGGATCGCCCTCATAAGTGCATCCTTTAAAAGCCTCGAGCTTTGCCGCAAGACTATGCGCCCTGCTGACTTTATTAAAACAAGTGCTGGCGACCCAATCTAGCTCCTCATCATCACAAACCGTATCGCCACAATCATTAGTGGGGAGTTGGGCGAGTGAGCCCACTAAAATGATATGCACCGCATCCCCTTGTTGGACTTTTGCTAGGATCTGAGAATCTAGATCGGTGGTGGTGTCCTCACTGGCTGTAAGCCCATAGTCCGTGTCCGAAAACGACATGATCACATAAAAGTCTTTCTTGGCGTTTTTAGGCACTAGATCGATTCTATGGACTTTTTGGAAGAAGGTTTTTAGGGGTTTGGCGTAGGCTTTCACATAATTATAAGCGGATGCTTCCTCTTTAAAATCGCCTAAAAGGATTTGATCGTTTTTATGCAACTTACGCACACGCCCGGGTTTGAACCACAGCTTGGCTTGTGGGCTGTAAAGCCACGCACTTTGCTCATGGCTTTGTTTGTCTTGCAAGAGTGCGATTTGAAAAGGGGCATGTCTCAAGCTAGCCTTTTTGACAATCTTGTAGGCACTCAAATCCTGCGCTTTTTTGGGGGGTTTAGCCCCTATGGGCGTGTCTAAGCTCTTTAAAAAATCGCGCGCGCTGATGAGCCCTATTTTAGGGTTGTAAATATAGGGGGTGGGGTTGTTGTTGTCTATATATCCCGGTGTCTCATTGTGTTTTTCTGCAATGCCAAAGAGAAAGGTCTCCCAGCCTCTGCCCGTATCAGCCACTTTTTTAGAACCTTTGGGTTCTTCTGCGAGCGGACCATCGGGCACCTCACAAGCACCTTTAGTAGAGGTGGCGTGGAATTGCGTTTTAAGCTGTTGGTAAGTTTTAAAAAGAGTTTCACAGGGAGGGTGGGCTTGATCAAAGGTGTTATAGTTGCCATAGGAATCTGGTTTATCGCTCACCTCTTGCGTATCACAATAGCTAATGTCCCGCTCTAAGGCAAAGACATGCACGCGGTAGCGTTGTAAGATGGTGGGGAATTTGTCAAGGATTTCTTTGGTGCGTTGGTAGAGATTAGTGTAATGCAGATCAGAATTATCAAAATTTAAAACAAGATAGAGATCGGAGGCTTTGGGGTTGGTGGAGGGGAAGTGATCCAAACAGGATTTAGGCAACACCTCAAAAAAAGAGCCAAAGAGAAGGGGGGCGTTTTTGGCATCTAATTGCTGGGCACGCGTGTTGATTTGCTTAAAGGGAGTGGCATTTGCACCAAAGGCTTGCGCAACTTCTATAGCTTGGGTGGTGTCTTCATCTATGAGCCACACACTAGGGCCATCAAAAGTAGCACTCTGCCAATCCGTGCCTTGCAAGGGCTTTAAAGAAAGTAGAGTTTCATCAAAGTCAATAAAATTAGTGAAAGAAGTGCCTTTCGTGTTTGTCAGGAGGTTATACATCTTTAAGGGCATGGCTTGGTTGTGGGCTGCTATTTCATTGTCTGGGAGAGCGCCATAGTAATTATCTGGTCTTTTATTAGTCAGCCTAAGCGTCTGTTTATCTATCCACCACGCGCTCCATTTGCCCTTGTAATCCACGATGAGCATTTTATAACCCGGACTATAAGAGTAACCATCGTGATATAGACTTGTTTCCACAGATTTAACCACCTTGCCTAGAATGTGATTTTGCTCTAGAATAGCTTGCCCATCGATCCCTTGTATCTTCTTAGCCACAAGGCATGCCAAACACAAGCTCCATAAGATCAAAAGACACTTGAGTGTGTGTAAAAACTTAGATAATCGTTTAATATTTCTGCACATTGTCTAATCCTTGTTTTAAAGTTTTAATTAAAATCCTTGGAGTGTGCTAGTCCTAGCTTACTCTTGATTAGGGTCTGGCAATAACTCATTCAAATGATTCCAGCCTTGGACTTCCAACATGCCATTGCCATCATCTATTAAATTGGTGGTGTTATAAGCAATGGCACTCTTCCCGGGCTCTTTATTTTTGAAATAATAGTAGCCATCCTCTCCATGAATGCCACAACCTTTTTTTATCACATTGAGTTTTTCAGCAATGTTGCGTGCTTTGCTAACTGCATTAAAACAAGCCTCAGCAACCCTAGTGTCGTCATTCCCATCACAATAATATTGACCACAATCATAAACGGGCAATCGGTTCAATGATCCCACCAAAATGACATGCACCGCATTCCCTTGTTGGAACTTTGCTAGGATTTTAGAAACTAGGTTGATGGGGGTGTTATTACTCTTTGCAAGGTCATCAGTAAAATCGGGCGAAGCCTGCACAATCACATAAAAATCTCTCTTGGCATTTTTAGGCACCAGATCGATTCTATGGGCTTTTTGGAAAAAGGTTTTTAGGGGTTTGGCATAGGCTTTCACATAATTATAACCCGATGCCTCCTCTTTAAAATCATTCAAGAGAGCTTGATCGTCTTTATGCAATCCGCGCACACGCCCGGGTTTAAACCACAGCTTAATTTGTGGGCTATACAACCACACGCTTTTATCATGGCTTTGTTTGTCTTGCAATAATACGATTTGAAAAGGCGCATGGGTCAAGTTAGCCTTTTTTAAAATCTTGTAAGCATCTAGACCCTGCGCTTTTTTTGGTGGTTTATCCCCTATGGGGGCATCTAAACTCTTTAAAAAATCGCGCGCGCTGATGAGCCCTATTTTAGGATTGTAAATAAGTGGAGTGGGGTTGTTGTTGTGTAAATATGCCCCTGTTTTATTGGGGTTTCTTGCAAGTGCGTGGCGGCTGTTGTCTATAACGCCAAAGAGAAATGTTTGCCAATCTCTACCCGTATTGCCCACTTCTTCAGCACCTTTAGGCACTTCTTTTAACGGGCCATGTGGTATCTTACAAGCACCTTTAGTAGAGGTGGCATGGAATCTTTCTTTGAAGTAGTGGTAAGTTGCAGACAACTCCCCCACATTGTTTATGAGGAAAACATGCACGCGGTAGTGCTTGATAATGGTGGGGAATTTGTTAAGGATTTCTTGCGTGCGTTGGTAGAGATTTTTGTGGTTATGCCCAAAACTCAAAATGAAATAAAGATCAGGAGCTTGGGGGTTTGTTGAGGGGAAGTGATCTAAACAGGGTTTAGGCAGCACTTTAAAAAAAGAGCCAAAGAGGAGGGGGGCGTTTTTAGTGCGCAATTCTTGGGCACGCGTATTGATTTCATTAAAGAGAGTGGCATGATCTCCAAAGGCTTGTTGCACTTCTATAGCTTGGGTGGTAGTTGTGTCCATCAGCCACACACTAGGACCATCAAAGATAACACTCTTCCAAGGCGTGCCCTGCAAGGGTTTTAAAGAAAGCAAGGTTTCTTTAAAAACAGGTGTGTGTGCCTGAGGATTTTTTGCCCCACTGATGAGGAGTTGATACATCTTTAGGGGCATGGCTTGGTTGTGGGCGGCTATTTCATCGTATGTTTGGCTAACATGCGAACCATAACCATAGTCGCTAGGGAGGGGTTTATTGGCTAGCTCAAGGTCTCTTTTATCCACCCACCATGCCGCCCATTTGTCCTTGTAATCTACAACAAGCACCTTAAAACTATCAGTATCCACAGATTTAACCACCTTGCCTAGAATGTGGTTTTGTTCTAAGATGGCTTGCCCATCGATCTTTATTGTCTCCTCAGCCACAAGGCATGCCAAGCACAAACCCCACAAGATTAAGAGGTGCTTTAGCGTGTTTAAAAACTTGGAATCGGAGTAATGCTCTTCGCTCTTGGAGGGAGGTTGTTTTGCCCGTAATCTCTTAATATGTTCGCACATCTTTTAGCCCTTTTGTTGTTCTAAAGATTCATCATCAGAGTCTAGCAAATCGTAGTAGACCTCTAATTAAAATCCACGCCCAAGAACTTTTAGCTGAAAACGCGGTAAGTTTTTTGCCTATTTTCATCAAAACTCTTTGTGTAATCAGGCGCTACTTTTGTTTCACTTGCCTTCAAATAGAGCAGAAAAGTCAAGAGTTCTAGGAGGTTGTCTAAGTCTGATCTGTTTAAAAAATCTTTAAGTCTGCCCTCACATTTTTATCCATTGGTTGGCTTTCTGGCAAGTTTTCTAAGATTTTTAGAATATCCACGCCCTCTTGGTGCTTTTTAAATAGAGGGGCATAGACAAAATCCCATAAGTTTAAAAACTCTGCACGCTTGTGGTAGTGTTAGGGACGGGAACATTTAAAGTCTCTGCACAATTAAAATCGGGAATGCTCCCACTCAAGACTAGCAAAACTCGCATGGCTTCATACACCTTGATCGTCCTTAATAAATGCGCTTCTTGGGGGGTTTAGGCTTAAAGGTTTGGAATAAGGGCACTTGATTGATTCATCATATCTAGTGCCAATAACATAGCGCATCTAAACTCCTTTGCTATTAATTATTTGTGATAAATCCTGTCTATTTGTCGTTCTTACTCATGTTTTTTAAGCCTTGTTGTGATTGGGGTAAGCTTGATATTCTGACACTCTTGATCCACAACTTAACGATCTCTCCGTCTTTACGCCTAAAAGCTACAAAAGAAAATGCACCATGTTGTTGTAAAAGATAGACTTTGTTTTTAGGGATCAAAAAGAGATCGCTACTTTTACAATGCTTGTTAGGAGCAGAGTAAAAATACGCCCTGCCCTTGCCCGTGATGACTTTTAGGGGGTGGATTTGCAGATTTTGATCTTTAAAGCGCGCCTGCAGGACTTTAGTTTGGCTGGCGTCGCAAAATTGCAAACATGTTTCTAGTTGGTGGGCGTATTGTAAGGGGAAGGTGAGATCAAGTCCGTTTACATCTTGCAATTTGTGCGTTTTAAGATCATAATTTGCCCAGCCTATTGTGCCCGTGCCTAAAAATTCGGGGTGCTTGGGGTCTTGTTGCCAGTTGAAATACAATTTAGCCATAATATGGTTTTGATCCCATGTGTCTATGTAATAGGAGATATGACCTTTAAGCCACTTTACGCCCTTATGATCGCTATCCCACTGCTTAAAATTAAAAGAGCTATGCTCCACTAAAGAGATAAATTTTAAAACACACTCAGAATTGACATGCCCGGGGAAATCAATTTGGGTTAGGGTGGCTTCTTGGGCGTAAGTTAGGGCAATCCAACCTATCCACATAAGACAAATTTTAACTAATCTCATCACTCTAAAACCTATGGTAATTATCTAAAAAGTTTAAGTCATTGGGTTTAATGATCCAACAATTAGGAGATGATAATGTTAAGAAAATATCTTATCGTGGTGCTTTTAGTGGTGGGTGTGCTGGGCGCTCAGACAACACTTTTAGAACAAGCAGAGGCAGCTTACAAGAGAAAAGACTACCCCAAAGCTTTTAAACTTTACAAACAGGAGGCGCAAAGAGGAGAGGCGCAGGCGATCTATCATTTAGGTTTGATGTATTACTATGGGCAATATGTGGATATGGATATAAAGGGCAAAAAAGCTTTTAATTACTTTAAGAAAGCTGGAGAGATGGGGATAGCAGATGCCTATCTTGAGCTAGCAGACATGGTTGCAGATGGCAGAATAGCCAAAAATGCTAAGGGAGAGCCTTTTGCTTGCGAGAAAGCACTGTCATACGCTAACAAAGCCCTAGAGTTGAATCCAAAGAGGGCAGATATCTATGAAAGAGTTGGATTTCTTTATCTTAGAGTTCAATGGAGCAACCATACTTGCAGTCTTAAAGACTTTAGCCAATACTCCCAAGAAGTCCAATACAAGCAAAAAATTTTTCAAAAGGGGTCGTCTTATCTTGAAAAGGCGGGGGAAATGGGCGACTTTAATGCCTACACAACACTAGGCTACTATTATGCTGCGGGCGATTTCAGATTTGAGCGTAGCTTTAAAAAAGCCAAGCAATACTATCTTAAGGCAGTAGCGGTGCTGGAAAAAGCAGGGGCAAAGGGGGATAGCCAAGCCTATAATGAGCTGGGATTGATTTATCAAGATGAGAGCAGCAATCTTAGCACGGGGAGTATCCTATTTGATCTTAACTCTCTAATTATTGGGACAAATAGGGATAAAGCGTTGGAGTATTTTCAAAAGGCGGCGGCGATGGGGAATGCCAACGCCTACACCAACATGGGAAAGTATGTAGATGAGAATAAAGCGATGGAGTATTATAAAAAGGCAGGAGAGTTAGGGGACGCACAGGGGTATATCAAGTTGGCACAAATGGAAGGGACACTGCTTAGCAAGAGTTTAGAGTATTTAAAAGCGGCGGGAGATTTGGGAGATGAGGATGGTTATGGCATGCTTGGCGACATTTATTTTTATGGTGGTTGGGAAAGGGATGAAAATGACCCTAGTGCTCCCCATATCCCACGCGATTACAAAAAGGCAGCACATTACTACCAAAAATGCGCAGACATGGGGAATGCCTATTGTTATCTATCGTTAGCAAAATTGTACAAAAAAGGCTTAGGGGTGCCAAAAGATGCCAAAAAAGCGCGCGCATACGAGGGGCATGGGAGGGATATCCTGTGTGTGGGAGAGGACCTTGATGATTATTGTGAGTGAGGGGAGGAATCGCTCTTCCACTCTGGGTGTCGCTTTTGGATAGTTTCTAAAAGCGTTGTTGCGCTGTAGGGGCAGATGTGGACTTTAGGGACATCTTTTTGTGTGAAATATTTAATGGGTCGATACTTTTTATAATAGTCATTGGTGTATGCTCCATTGGCATCCACAACAAAGGTCGCTGTGTTATTGTCTAAAAATTTAAGATAGGTGATACCACCACTAGGATTGATCTCTCCATCTTCCTCCCAAATCCTCAAGTGCTCTGATTTTGTCAGATCACCTCCCAAGTCGCTAAGAGTTTCTATGAGGTTGGTATAAACGATGGTAAAAATATCTCCCTTCACCTTGACATCTATAACGCGCCCAAACCTCGCACTCTCTATATACTCCTCACCATCTAAACTATCTCCTTGATTAGCTGCTAACAAAGTGGGTTTATAATAGAGATTATAGTTTGGGTAGTTGGGCAATTCTTTATTGTTGGGGTTTAAATCTAAAAGCTTTTGGCAATCCTTAGGATGATCCACAAAGACCTTATCCCAAAAAGAACGCCCCTTAGAATCTGTGAGATTTGTATTAACTTTTAAAATCCTAGAGTCAGAAATATCGCCTTTGGTGAAGACAAATTGTTGGGGGATTGGATAGTAAATAGGATGGCCTTTGGCATCCACGAGATCATTGCCCTTAGAATCCATTAATAAAGAATCGATCTTGATGGTTTTAATCTCGTACGACCCATCGCTAACAATCTCGCCATCGTCTGTATTATCCGTAGCATTTAAGAGTAAGGTTAATAGTAAAAAGATGAGAAATTTCATTTTGTTCCTTGTTTGTCCATGTTCTTCTAGTCGGCACTAAAAAGGCAGTGATCCCGCTCTGAATCTGAGCTATACTTTTTGCATGCCTCTTGCAGTGCCTTGAAATTGAGAAACTTGCACCTACCTTTTGCAAAGCATGCAAGCCTTAACTTATACAAGAGCGTAGCATTACCAAAATCTCCGTATCCGTTGTCTGCATATGTTCCTAGGAAATCATCCAGCCCCTCCTTGCCTTGCTAGCATCTCCATGGGGGTATCCTTGTAGATCGGAGTCGTGGCAGAAAAAAACCTTTGTGCTATAAGTTTTTAGGTAAAACGCCCACTTAACATTTTAAAAGCGTATTGGTCTTTGTAGTAGTGATCGTCTACAAGGTCTGCGGCTTCCTTCGAGACAACCAAGAGATTATTTTTAACCTTAATGGATATAATTGCATCTGAGAAACATCCCTTAGATAATTGCCCATTGTGTAAAATGCCCACGCATGCGTGTAGACCATCAGGAGCGGGTCTAGCGGAATTCAACGCAGTACAACCCTGATAAAAAATCAAAGTATAGGAATCCGTCTTATTGGGTTTATCATGGAGATTTTTGTCCCCGTGTGTGAATTTATGTTGTCATGGATGGTCGCTACCCATTGTGCGTTATCAAAAAAAGTGCATAGATTGGGATCTTGAGTTGTATACCCATGTTCTCTCCAATATTCTTTCCAATAGTCATCCATCTATTTTTTCACCACCGCCTGCGCTTCTTTGGATTCTAAGGCGTGTAGGCTCTGCCAAGAGAGGCATAGACTCAAGATAAAGACTAGCACACTCGTAAAAATCTTTTGTGTATCTCTCATGGGTTTTGGTGTAGTTTGGATTTTTAAACTCAGAGTAGATTATTGAGGGGTTTTAGGATGTTTGATAGCAAAATAGGCATTGATGTCTTCCTCAAATAGGTTGAGGAAAAACTTGATCGGCTTGCCTTGCGTATAAAGCCAATAACCCCATTTATTCTCCATTTTGACTCTTTGTTTGGGTGTAACCAAATAATTATAATCCTCACCGACAACGACATAGGGGATATGATTAGCCTCTGCATAGCTCATAACATCATAGTTTTCATAGTTGGCATCATCAGCCATCACATAAAAAGCTTCCTCGCCCATTTCTTTTTTGGTTTGGGCAATCTCTGCATCGCTAAGATTAGCCGTGATGATACATTTTTTGCAGTGGATCACAAAATCCTTAGCTTCAAGACACATAAAGGTTAATATGACGAGTACGCATCTGACGAACATAATATATTTCCTAATGGTATGGACTTGGATAATAATAGCACTATTTAGTCCTCCTGATCTGTTGGCACAAACCCTCTTAAAATAACTTTCTATGTCCAAAAAAACCCTTTAGCCTCATTAAAGCTATTAAGTTATTTTTCGTAAATTTTCCCATCGTGTTAAAACGCCAATGAAATTTTTACAGGGGTGAACACTACCCCGCTATCCCTTAGGGTTTGCATCGCCTCAGGGAATACTTTCCTTAAAATGCCGATTGCGCCGTTAATATCAGCATTTAGGGCTTTACCCGTGCTAGACTTAAACAATCCTCGCTTAACTCTCTTGCCTAAATATTGCTCGTGGTGTTGCATGGGCTCGTTTGCCAAGTGGTCGCATTTGCTAGTATAACTTTCCTCAGTAATGTGTAGCGTAATGCCTGCTAAAGCGCACTTGTAGGCTAGTTCGTCAATAAAAGACTCGTAGGGGATGCTTGTAAAATTTTGGTTAGTCCTTTTGCCTAAATTGAGCTTTTGCTTCCACCTCTCATTATTGCCAATTACAATCGTAGAAATGCCATTTTTCAAACAATGCTCCAACACATAGTGGCTCGCCTTATGCATAAAGTCATTGAGTTTACACTCCCACCATAGGGCTAACTTGCCTAAGCGTTTTGTCCAAAAGCGCTTATTGGAAGTCTTGGCTTTGGCTTGATAATGGGCTTTGAGCTTGTTAAACCACTGATTGAGTGCCTTAACCCCTCCGCCTTTGATAATAAAGGGCTTGGCTTGATTATCTATTGCAGTTACGAAGTTGTTAAGTCCTAAGTCTATACCCATAATGCCATCGCCTTGAACTTGTGGGGCTTGTGTGGTTTGCTCGTGGATCACTTCCACGATAAAGCAAGTGGTTTTAGGGATGAAGCGCACTTGCTTTAGCCTAGAAGTTTGGGGGTTTATCTTGGTGATGAGTCTTTTTAAATTAGCCTTTTCTGGGAACTTAATTTTTGTAAGCTATCCTTTTGTCATTTTAATTTGCTGGTTTGTGAAAACCCCCACAGCCACGCCCTCCTTAGGCTTGAATTTGGGAATTTTAGGGCGGCT
>NZ_FZMQ01000007.1:88838-94229 GCF_900197855.1 Helicobacter cynogastricus
CTATTGGAAAAAGCAAATAGGAAGACTAGGAAAAACTTAGCACTTAAAATTATATCGTAGGCAAATCCTGAGTTCCCCTCTAGTCCTCAAGAGTGAAAAGAAGATACGAAAGAAACAAGAGTTCATGAGCGCACTTATGCGCTCATTGGAGTTTAAAATTCAGAACCTGAAGAGCAGGTATCTTGATAGCCCATTTCACAGGCTTTCTTGTAGTATTCCTTTGCTTTATCAAGGTCTCTGGGCACACCCTGACCATCTTGATACATATCTCCTAACATAGCGTAAGCACTAGACTCTCCCATCTCTCCAGCTTTTTGATAGTATTCAGCGGCTTTTCTATCATCTTTGGGCAAACCTCCTTCTACAGGCGAACCCCCGCTGATGTACATATCTCCTAGGATGCGGTAGGCCACACCATCCCCCATTGCTCCCGCCTTGAGATAGTATTCTACAGCTTTTTTGTAATCTCTGGGCACACCTCCGGGCACACCCCCCTCCACGCTGTAGAGATCTCCTAAACCAACATAAGCCTTAGCATTTCCCATTTTTGCTGCCTGTTTATAATAACCAAATGCTTTTTGAAAATCGATGGGCACACCCTGACCATTGCGATACATCACGCCTAGACTATAGTAACTCACAGCACTTCCCTCTTCGGCTGCTTTTTTATAATAATCAATGGCCTTTGCATAATCTTGAGGCACACCTTGACCATTGTAGTAGAGAGAACCTATTTTGTAATAGCCATTAATATCTCCATTTTGAGCTGCTTTTGTATAATAGTCCATCGCCTTAGCATAGTCTCTAGGGACACTTTGGCCTTGTACATAGATATCCCCGAGTCTTTCGTAGGCCACACCATCCCCCATCTCTCCGGCTTTCTTGTAATAGCTAAGGGCTTGGGTGTAATCTTTGGGTACACCTTTGCCACTATAGTAGATGTCTCCCAAGTGGACATACCCATCAGGACTTTCCATCTGCCCTGCTTTTTTGTAATAATCTAAGGCTTCTTGGTAATCTTGTTGCATCCCTCTCCCGCTATAGTACATCGCTCCTAGTTTATAATAGCTCAAAGCACTCCCCATTTCTCCGGCTTTCTTGTAATACTCAAAAGCTTTACTATAGTCTTTAGAAACACCCTTACCATTATAGTAGAGGTCTCCTAAGTGGGCATACCCATCAGCATTTCCCATCTTGCCAGCCTTCTTGTAGTATTCCAAAGCCTGTTGGTAATCTTGATGTACCCCCTTACCACTATAATACATCAATCCTAGATTGTTATAAGCCTTAGCATCCCCCATCCCTGCCGCTTTTTGATAATAGTCAAAAGCCTTAGTGTAGTTTCTAGGCATACCACGCCCTTCAAAATACATCAACCCCAATTTATTATAAGCCTCAGCACTCCCCTGTTCTGCAGCTTTTTGATAGTAGTCTATGGCTTTTTTGTAGTCTCTAGGAACACCCTTGCCTTCTGCATACATATCCCCTAGTTTTTCATAGGAGGCGTGATCACCCTTTTGGCCTGTCTTTTTATAATAATCCTCGATTTTCTGTTTCCAGTCTTTGGGCACTCCTTGCCCCTGACTTTCCATTTTGTTTAAATACGCATACGCCTTAGAATTACCCATCATCGCTGCTTTTTGGAAGAGGTCTACAGCTTTCTTATATTGTTTCTTATCATAAGCTTGTGCACCTGCATCAAAATATTGTTTAGCTTGGAGCTCCTGTTTATTTTGCTGCTTATGCTGATCTGCTTTATTTTCCTTTGCCTGCAACCATCCCGCAGAACACAAAACACACGCCACCAAAGCAACACTAGAGATACGATTCAAACCCATTACTGCCATTTGCTTCCCTATATTTTCAAAATCTACCCCCTATTATAGCCTATTTCCCTACTAAAAACACTATTAGATAATAATAATTTGTTTATCAAAAAGAGATACTTGTTTCTAAGATCTGTGGTTATAGCGTTAGATTAAGAGAGAAAAGACAGATGAGAAATATCCACACCAAAACCCCCTCCCTATCCTTTATCTAAAAACTCAAAGTCTGCTCAGTGTGTTTGTAAATAAATAAGAAATTTGAAGGCCTATTGTAAACTACCACTCATGGGGCGGAGTCTTAGCACAGGAGCAGACGCCTGTGGTTGAGTGGGAGTTGTCGTTACATTTTTTTGAGGCGTCGTGGGTGCAACAACTTCCGGTTGGACTGCGTCGACAATCCCAGCGCGTGGCGATTCTGATCTGCTAGGAGCGACTGCAGGCTGGGTAGTATTAACATGTTGAATGACGATTTCATGTTTTTGCGTCACCTGCGATTCGGATTGTGGCACAACCTTAGATTTCTCAGGTTTAGCAGGGATGTCCGCATTTTCACTTGGTTTAGCGGGTACATGTGAGGTTGTATTAGGCTGTTCTGCAGTTTGCAAATCTGAATGATTGGTAACCTTAAATTCGTGCTCCTTCTGAGTAGCATATGCGCCCATTTTTTTGGCTACATCATTAATTTTCTCTGTCAAGGCATCTATTTCCTTGCCAATGCTTTCAATTTTTGTTGCTAAGGCATCGGTTTTTTTAGAGACAACTATAACCCTATCCTTGTCTGCCTTTGCTTGTGGTATACTTTGCTGATTTTCTGGTTGAACATTTGGATTTTTTACACCTTCAAGAACACAAGCCTGTTTGAAACCAGTATCGCAAGCTTTTTGAAAATACTTCAACGCTAATATAGGATTTTTTTGGATACCCTGTCCATTTTGATACAGATTACCTAAGTGATAGAAAGCCATTCCATGCCCCCAATTACCGGCCTTTTGATAGTAATCAAAGGCTTTGGCATAATCCTGATCTACTCCATGCCCTCCGTAATACATGTTTGCCAAGAGAATATACCCATAAGAATCTCCCATTTCACCAGCTCTTTGATAATACGCTACCGCTCCTTGATAATCCTTTTGCATCCCCTGACCATTGTAGTACATATCCCCCAAGATCTTATACGATCCCCCATCCCCCATTTCACCGGCTTTTTGATAGTAATCAAAGGCTTTTGGATAGTTCTGGGGTACGCCTTGACCATTTCTATACATGTTCCCTAAAACTTTGTAAGCCTCGCTATCCCCCATTTCACCGGCTTTTTTGTAGTAATCAAAAACCCTCATATAGTCTCTGCGCACACCCTGACCATTGTAGTACATATCCCCCAAGATCTTATACGATCCCCCATCCCCCATTTCACCGGCTTTTTGATAGAATCTTAAAGCTTGTTGGTAGTCCTGAGGCACACCCTGACCATTGTAGTACATATCCCCCAAGATCTTATACGATCCCCCATCCCCCATTTCACCGGCTTTTTGATAGAATCTTAAAGCTTGTTGGTAGTCCTGAGGCACACCCTGACCATTTTTGTACATGAAAGCTAGACTATTGTATGCCCGCACACTCCCCTTATCTGCCGCTTTTTGATAGAATCTTAAAGCTTGTTGGTAGTCCTGAGGCACACCCTGACCATTTTTGTACATGAAAGCTAGACTATTGTATGCCCGCACACTCCCCTTATCTGCCGCTTTTTGATAGAATCTTAAAGCTTGTTGGTAGTCCTGAGGCACGCCCTGACCATTTTTGTACATGAAAGCTAGGCTATTGTATGCCCGCACACTCCCCTTATCTGCCGCTTTTTGATAGAATCTTAAAGCTTGTTGGTAGTCTCCCCGTCTGAAAGCTTCTTCAGCGGTTACAAGGTCTTGATTATTGCCCTTGAATTTACCTACATATTCCTTGTAAGCTGCAGAATAAAGCATCTGCTCATACTCCTCTGCCTTATCCCAATCTTTTGGTACCCCTTGACCCAAATTGTACATCCCAGCTAAGTAGGCGTAAGCTTGTGCGTTGCCTAGCGTAGCTGCTTTTCTGAAGTATCCTATGGCCTTTTTATATTGTTTCTTGGCATAAGCCTTCATGCCCACATCAAAATACTGGCGTGCCTGCACCTTACTTGTGCCTGCTGCCTGCAACCATCCCGCAGAACACAAAACACACGCCACCAAAGCAACCCTAGAGATACGATTCAAACCCACTACTGCCATTTGTTTTCCTACTTTCAAAATCTGCTCCCCTATTATAACTTATTTCATATAAAAATTTCAGGGATTATGAAAGCTTTAAGATGAAGTTTTTTGACAACACACTTGAGGCATGTAGTCTTTGCGTTAATCTGTCTTTTTGTGTTGCGTATTGCTATCAAAGATGTCCAAAAAAACCCTTTAGCCTCATTAAAGCTATTAAGTTATTTTTCGTAAATTTTCCCATCGTGTTAAAACGCCAATGAAATTTTTACAGGGGTGAACACTACCCCGCTATCCCTTAGGGTTTGCATCGCCTCAGGGAATACTTTCCTTAAAATGCCGATTGCGCCGTTAATATCAGCATTTAGGGCTTTACCCGTGCTAGACTTAAACAATCCTCGCTTAACTCTCTTGCCTAAATATTGCTCGTGGTGTTGCATGGGCTCGTTTGCCAAGTGGTCGCATTTGCTAGTATAACTTTCCTCAGTAATGTGTAGCGTAATGCCTGCTAAAGCGCACTTGTAGGCTAGTTCGTCAATAAAAGACTCGTAGGGGATGCTTGTAAAATTTTGGTTAGTCCTTTTGCCTAAATTGAGCTTTTGCTTCCACCTCTCATTATTGCCAATTACAATCGTAGAAATGCCATTTTTCCAAACAATGCTCCAACACATAGTGGCTCGCCTTATGCATAAAGTCATTGAGTTTACACTCCCACCATAGGGCTAACTTGCCTAAGCGTTTTGTCCAAAAGCGCTTATTGGAAGTCTTGGCTTTGGCTTGATAATGGGCTTTGAGCTTGTTAAACCACTGATTGAGTGCCTTAACCCCTCCGCCTTTGATAATAAAGGGCTTGGCTTGATTATCTATTGCAGTTACGAAGTTGTTAAGTCCTAAGTCTATACCCATAATGCCATCGCCTTGAACTTGTGGGGCTTGTGTGGTTTGCTCGTGGATCACTTCCACGATAAAGCAAGTGGTTTTAGGGATGAAGCGCACTTGCTTTAGCCTAGAAGTTTGGGGGTTTATCTTGGTGATGAGTCTTTTTAAATTAGCCTTTTCTGGGAACTTAATTTTTGTAAGCTATCCTTTTGTCATTTTAATTTGCTGGTTTGTGAAAACCCCCACAGCCACGCCCTCCTTAGGCTTGAATTTGGGAATTTTAGGGCGGGCAAAAAAGCTAGAGGGTTTGAGTTTGTAGACTTTGATTGCCTTTAAATAGCTTTTCCAGTTTTGGACTAAGAGCATTAACACTTGTTGTGCGCTTTGAGCGCTCAAAGCTCTGTAATCTCTTTGGTTTTCTTTAGTGAAGCATTTGATTAAGTCAT
>NZ_FZMQ01000007.1:94289-114199 GCF_900197855.1 Helicobacter cynogastricus
GTATAATAGTCCATCGCCTTAGCATAGTCTCTAGGGACACTTTGGCCTTGTACATAGATATCCCCGAGTCTTTCGTAGGCCACACCATCCCCCATCTCTCCGGCTTTCTTGTAATAGCTAAGGGCTTGGGTGTAATCTTTGGGTACACCTTTGCCACTATAGTAGATGTCTCCCAAGTGGACATACCCATCAGGACTTTCCATCTGCCCTGCTTTTTTGTAATAATCTAAGGCTTCTTGGTAATCTTGTTGCATCCCTCTCCCGCTATAGTACATCGCTCCTAGTTTATAATAGCTCAAAGCACTCCCCATTTCTCCGGCTTTCTTGTAATACTCAAAAGCTTTACTATAGTCTTTAGAAACACCCTTACCATTATAGTAGAGGTCTCCTAAGTGGGCATACCCATCAGCATTTCCCATCTTGCCAGCCTTCTTGTAGTATTCCAAAGCCTGTTGGTAATCTTGATGTACCCCCTTACCACTATAATACATCAATCCTAGATTGTTATAAGCCTTAGCATCCCCCATCCCTGCCGCTTTTTGATAATAGTCAAAAGCCTTAGTGTAGTTTCTAGGCATACCACGCCCTTCAAAATACATCAACCCCAATTTATTATAAGCCTCAGCACTCCCCTGTTCTGCAGCTTTTTGATAGTAGTCTATGGCTTTTTTGTAGTCTCTAGGAACACCCTTGCCTTCTGCATACATATCCCCTAGTTTTTCATAGGAGGCGTGATCACCCTTTTGGCCTGTCTTTTTATAATAATCCTCGATTTTCTGTTTCCAGTCTTTGGGCACTCCTTGCCCCTGACTTTCCATTTTGTTTAAATACGCATACGCCTTAGAATTACCCATCATCGCTGCTTTTTGGAAGAGGTCTACAGCTTTCTTATATTGTTTCTTATCATAAGCTTGTGCACCTGCATCAAAATATTGTTTAGCTTGGAGCTCCTGTTTATTTTGCTGCTTATGCTGATCTGCTTTATTTTCCTTTGCCTGCAACCATCCCGCAGAACACAAAACACACGCCACCAAAGCAACACTAGAGATACGATTCAAACCCATTACTGCCATTTGCTTCCCTATATTTTCAAAATCTACCCCCTATTATAGCCTATTTCCCTACTAAAAACACTATTAGATAATAATAATTTGTTTATCAAAAAGAGATACTTGTTTCTAAGATCTGTGGTTATAGCGTTAGATTAAGAGAGAAAAGACAGATGAGAAATATCCACACCAAAACCCCCTCCCTATCCTTTATCTAAAAACTCAAAGTCTGCTCAGTGTGTTTGTAAATAAATAAGAAATTTGAAGGCCTGTTGTAAACTACCACTCATGGGGCGGAGTCTTAATATGTCCACCAAAGATCGGTCAAACAAATTATTATTATCTAATAGTGTTTTTAGTAGGGAAATAGGCTATAATAGGGGGTAGATTTTGAAAATATAGGGAAGCAAATGGCAGTAATGGGTTTGAATCGTATCTCTAGTGTTGCTTTGGTGGCGTGTGTTTTGTGTTCTGCGGGATGGTTGCAGGCAAAGGAAAATAAAGCAGATCAGCATAAGCAGCAAAATAAACAGGAGCTCCAAGCTAAACAATATTTTGATGCAGGTGCACAAGCTTATGATAAGAAACAATATAAGAAAGCTGTAGACCTCTTCCAAAAAGCAGCGATGATGGGTAATTCTAAGGCGTATGCGTATTTAGAAGGGATGAGAGAGCTTGGCTTAGGCGCATTTAAAAAAGGATTTGAGGCAAAAGATTCAGATACGCAAAAAGGTAAAAATGGGGTGGCCCAGGCTTATTATAACTTTGGACTTCTCTACTACAATGGTCAGGGTGTGTACAAGAACTACGCCAAGGCTTTTCAGTATTTTCAAGCGGCTGGATGGAATGGCAGTGCCCAGGGATTTACTCGCTTAGGAGACCTCTACTACAATGGTCAGGGTGTATCTCAAGATTATCAACAGGCCATACAATATTACAATAGAGCAGGAGCGATGGGAGATGGGGTTGCCTATAGAACTTTGGGGGACATGTACTACAATGGTCAAGGTGTGCCTAAGGATGAAGAACAAGGCATCTCTTACTATACCAAAGCGGCTAAAGAAGGAGATGTTTCTAGTTATTATAACTTAGGGCTCATCTACCAAAAGGGTCAGGGAGTACCTAAGGATTACATGGAGGCTTTGAGATTTTACCAAAAAGCAAGTGAAATGGGTAGTGCCCAAGGATTCACTCGCTTAGGAGACCTCTACTACAATGGTCAGGGTGTACCCAGAGATTATGCAAAGGCTTTTGACTATTACCAAAAAGCCGCAGAAAAAGGAAGTGCTGAAGCTTATAACAAACTAGGGTTGATGTACTATGGCGGTAGGGGGGTACAACGGGATTATCAGCAAGCTTTAGAGTATTATACAAAGGCTACCAAGATGGGGAGTGCTGATGGCTACACGAGTTTAGGGACTTTTTATTATGATGGTCAGGGAGCATCTAGAGATTACAAAAAAGCTTTAGAGTATTACCAAAAAGCAAGTGAAATGGGTAGTGCCCAAGGATTCACTCGCTTAGGAGACCTCTACTACAATGGTCAGGGTGTATCTCAAGATTATCAACAGGCCATACAATATTACAATAGAGCAGGAGCGATGGGAGATGGGGTTGCCTATAGAACTTTGGGGGACATGTATTACAATGGTCAAGGTGTGCCTCAAGATTATGCAAAGGCCATTGATTACTATAAAAAAGCAGCCGAGAATGGGGATAGTGTAGCTTACAGAGTTTTAGGGGATATGTATGCAGATGGCAATAAACAAGCTCAGGTTGATATGAGTAGCATAGATGCCCAAGAGAACAAAGAGCAAGCTAAATCTGCAGAGGAAGCTAAGAGTGTACAAGCAGATAATAACTCAGATACGAAGCAAGGTGATTATGTTGCGACACAGAATCAAGACGCTTTGAAAGATAAGAACCAGGAAAAGTCGGAAAAGGAGAGTGCGCAACATTACTATAGTCTAGGCGTGATGTATCGCAATGGTCAGGGTGTGCCCAGAGATTACAAAAAAGCGTTTGCCTATTATCAAAAAGCTGGAGAGATGGGGGATGCAAAGGGCCTATAATAATCTAGGGACTATGTACTACAATGGTCAAGGTGTGCCTCAAGATTATGCAAAGGCCATTGATTATTATAAAAAAGCAGCCGAAGAGGGAAGTGCTGTGAGTTACTATAGTCTAGGCGTGATGTATCGCAATGGTCAGGGTGTGCCCAGAGATTACAAAAAAGCGTTTGCCTATTATCAAAAAGCTGGAGAGATGGGGGATGCAAGGGCCTACCGCATCCTAGGAGATATGTACATCAGCGGGGGTTCGCCTGTAGAAGGAGGTTTGCCCAAAGATGATAGAAAAGCCGCTGAATACTATCAAAAAGCTGGAGAGATGGGAGAGTCTAGTGCTTACGCTATGTTAGGAGATATGTATCAAGATGGTCAGGGTGTGCCCAGAGACCTTGATAAAGCAAAGGAATACTACAAGAAAGCCTGTGAAATGGGCTATCAAGATACCTGCTCTTCAGGTTCTGAATTTTAAACTCCAATGAGCGCATAAGTGCGCTCATGAACTCTTGTTTCTTTCGTATCTTCTTTTCACTCTTGAGGACTAGAGGGGAACTCAGGATTTGCCTACGATATAATTTTAAGTGCTAAGTTTTTCCTAGTCTTCCTATTTGCTTTTTCCAATAGTAGGTTTGCTACAACTTCCCACAAAAAAGAGCAAGAACGAAAAACAGGAAAAAATAGCTTCTTTGCAAATCTTTCAGAAAGATAGACTCCACAATTAAAAAACATATTTAATCCTATTTAAAATAATATTAATTTTATTTAACATTATTTAGAATAATGTTTATTTATTTTTAATCATTTTTAAAAAAATAATAAATTTATTTAACAATGTTTGAAATAATGTTTAATTGATTTAATAGTGTTTTAAATGGTGTTTAATGTTTTTTAAAAGGATTGAACTTGGCTAGTGGTTTTTGTGTATTAAATTTTTTAGCACATAGCGTTTCACAAAAAATCCCACACTATCTGCTTCTTGATCAGCCAAATTTTTGAGAGTCGTGTATTGTGCGTGTTAAGTAGAGAGAAGGATTGTTTTTTGCTAAAATTAACAAAGAAAATCCCAGAATGAAAACCTCTTAACTTCTAAGGAGTCTTATGCAAAAAAGAACAAAAAGAATTTTATTAGCATTGGCAGGATTTCTTATGCTCTCAGGTTGTGCTATAGACACTGGAGCAAAATCCGTAAACAACCAAGCCAAAAACTATGCAACAGCCGATGGAAAAACAAAAAACTCTGCTCCTCTAAACTTTAACTACCCCATTGAGATTAAACAAGAGAATCTTAACAACCATACCATTGCTATTTTAGACCCACATATTCAAGCGGGCGAAAATGTCCAGCCCTATATTGAGCAGTTTCAACGCGCTTTAGTCAAGCAAGTGCAAGAGATTTTTCAAAAAAAAGGTTACAATATTATTCATCTTGCATCTGCAAAAGATTTGACGCCTGAGCAAAAAAACAACATATACTCTATTCTAAAAATCGGGGGGTGGGTAGATATATTAGAGGATGCAGATATTAACACAGATAACCCAGAGGACACCAATATGAAAACAACGGTAGATCAAAGTGCTGGAGCTATTTTGTTTAAATTCTTTGAACCAAAGACAGGACGAACTACCCACAACTTTGCCATCAATGTAGGCGCAGAACATGCAATCACTTATTCCTATTTCCCCTATCTCCAACGAGCGACGAACTCAGATAGTTTTGCCGGCGCAAACTCAATTAGCCGCGGTGCAACAAGTTTAGATAGTTTTGATGAAGCAGACTCAGTTAATCGCAATGAAATAGACAAAAACCATGATGATGCAATTCATACAATTTTGAGTAAGGCATATGGGGTTGTGATACAAAAACTGGTTTCTTGGGTCAAAAATGCCAATTTAAAACAATATAGAAAGGCCATTGATCAGATTAGGAAATAATTTCCCTATTCTTAAGACTCAAGTGATTTAAAGACAAGCTTGTTTTTCGGTTAACTTTGCTTTATTCCTTTGTGGCTACAGTTAAGTAGAGAAATTTGTTATCAAGGATTGGGGGTCTAAAATAGAGCAACCTAATTCTATTGCCGAGTACTTTATAGGGTTTGTTGTAGATGTTATTTTATTCTTGTTTGCTGGATTTTAACATTATGACCTATGCAAAACTTATGTACCAGAATACTGGTAGGAGAAAGAGATAGAGCAGGATAGAAAACAGGAAAGAAGAACAGGCATAGCCATGCCACAAAACAACTAACAATTAGGTTAATACTCAGATGAATCGTTGCCTAGCACGCGTCTTTGGTAAAATTTGAGGTTTTTCCATGTTATGTAATAGTGCGTATGGGTGTGATCTCCCGGCATGTGGAGATAAAGGCAAAAAACTCTATAGAAAAAGATGAGGGATTTGCTGATAAACATAGCATTCACAGATTTAAGGAATTGAGACAGATAGGGCAGTGACACTCAATGGACACACTAAGAGTGTGCTTCAGCAACAAAATGAATGATATACTATCTTGCTCTTTTTCTTGCTTCCTTTTTTGGCCCGTTGTTTTTGGGCTTTGATAATGGAGTCTTAAAAGCAATTTTGGGCATGGTATTTTAGATTCCGTATTATCACACCATTACCTAGAACGCATTCATGGATTGTTAGAATTGATACATGCGCACGCGTTGTGCAAAGCCCTAAAAGAGGTCAATATGTCTTTCACCACCATGTTTATCCAAACCCTCAAAACACGCGACTCTACTACCTTCCTACTGTGTTGAGATTGTGGGCTTTGGCGCGTTTACGGACTATTTAGAAAAAATTCTAGCCCTCATGCGTTTTGATCTTACGCACATGCTTTACTTGGATATTTGTGCCACTGCTCCTAAGTGTTTTCAAACGAGGTGGAGCGGAATAGCGACTATAGGATAGCAGGCTTTGCTCACCTATTGAACAAAAAATATATAAGAAAGCCAAAGAGAGAATAAGGCGATGAGGAAGAAAAGGAGAAAACTCCAAACCTCCCCATAAATGACCCTTGTTTTTTTGGGATACTCTACCAATATTTAAACTGTTTGCGAAAAGCCCTTGAAAATGGGATGGGTATGTGTGCCATTAAAACCCTGTTGATCCAAACCACCAACCCTCTGTACTTTTCTATGCAAATGCATGCAATGCCACAAAGTCATTTGGTTGGAGACACATAAAAAAAGATGTGCTCCAACTTGACTAGAAATTTTTGACAAAGGTGCAAGTGGAATGGGAAACGGGGCGATTGACATAGAAGTTATGGTCAAATAGCGTAGAAGTTACCTACAATGTTGCGGACTTGGCGGGTATGACCGAACGCATAAAAACACAAAGGCGCGACCTCCCAAAGAGGAATATTTTGGGGTTTAAGTATACAATACTATGTTCATTAAATGCCTATATAAGAGGTGGTACGCTGGAACTAGAAAAGTTGTTTTTTAGGATTTGGAGGATAGTAGTCATTCAAATTCACTCCTGAGCAAAGATTACAAATCGCAAGCACCTCAAGAAATCAATTCCATATAGATAAAGGGATGTGAAAAAGTTTTAAACGCATTTAAGTTACCCTCTTTGCTATTTAGATTTTGAAAACATGCAATCTGATACATAAAGAGTTTTTAGCCAAATGTAGCATCGATGGGCGTTTGGTTTTAGCCAAGCAATGGTAAAAGGCATTCTTGAGGATGCTTGTATCTTGGCTTACAATGCCAACTTTGAAAAAACCAGATTGCAAGAATTGGCAGGTTTGTTGGCAGACACACGCTATAAATTCTCTAGCCTTTTTTAGCAGCAACACTACTATGGTCCAAAATGGGGGTAGTCTTCCATAAAAGCATCTTGTCTCTCTTGTGCCAAACTTTGAAACTACCTACAGAGATCTGGAGTTGGTGCGTAATGGAGACGATGGTAACCTTATGTTAAATACCCCCTATATGACACAAGAGAAGCGAGAAAACTAAAAAGCTCTTTTGGAGTATTGCAAGTTAGACACTTTGGCAATAGTAGAGGTATTAGCGGTGTTAAGGGGGCATAAAAGTCTATAATTTAATGATGGCATTGATGAGGATAGCTTAGTGCAAGCTCTTATACCAATCCCATAACACCTGCGTTCATTTGTTCGCTTTGTTTCTTGAGGCATTTAGCTTGGATTGGCTCAATAATCTCTTGAGTGCGTTTTTTGCAACATGGCTTTACTTGCTTTAATTAATTCTTGGGCATGTTGTATGTAGTGTAGCGGTAAATATGAAGCCTTTAGTCTTTCTAGCATAGCCACATGCGTGGTTAGGCAACAATTCTAGTTTTTTTAAGCCCATGTCTAGCTCACTATCCATGTTTTCAAATGACATGGGAATATTTTCTAAATCGCCTTGTTCTATTTTTCTATTTGCCCTAAATACCACCATGTGTTATTCTCAAAGATAGGCGTTGGTGTGGCAAATGTGTTGTTTTTGTTGTCTACAAGCACACTGTAATTGCTTAAGTGATGATCGGTAAAAACCAAACATTAAAATTAGAATGTTCTCTATAAACACCTTCTCTACCGCTTGGATTAACATATCTATACATGCCCGAAGATTTTTTTTTAACTTTTTGCAAAGTGAGCAGTCTTGATCTATAGCATTTCTTCTAGGCACTGGCAATGGCTACATATCGTCGCCTGTTTGCATGTCTGTGCTCACTAATCTCGGCTGACTCGCCTCGTTTCATATTCATAAATTCTGATGTTCATATCTGCAACTCACTAAGTGCCTTGCAGTTTTTGTCAAACTTACATCATAAGTTATCATCCGTTTCTCTGTCTGGAATTATTCATCCTAGGTGGGTGTGATAGTTGTAAGTAATTTCACCCCATCTAAATGTGAGATTACCCTCATTTCTACATATTGAATTTGATAGTTTGCCAACCACTAGCCAAGTTCAATCCTTTTAAAAAACATTAAACACCATTTAAAACACTATTAAATCAATTAAACATTATTTCAAACATTGTTAAATAAATTTATTATTTTTTTAAAAATGATTAAAAATAAATAAACATTATTCTAAATAATGTTAAATAAAATTAATATTATTTTAAATAGGATTAAATATGTTTTTTAATTGTGGAGTCTTTCTAGGTGAACTTGATCTGCAAATACACAAAAATAGGAAAAGATAACAATACTCAAAGCGTTAAAATTAGACTCTTCAAACCTCTGTCGCCTACAATCTGTAGTGTTAAATCTCCCCAAACTAAAATCAAGCCAATAAGCACTCAATCTTATTTGCAGGCTAGGTATAAGTGGCTGAACAAACAAAAATTGAAAAAAGCTTAATAACCCTGTAACTTAAGCTGAAATTAATAAGAGAAGTTTCAAAATGCCATTTCATTTTGGTTTTCCATTTTTTTTATTTTTAATCTTTTTGAAGGAGTTTTAACTATGAAAAAAACAATGAAAGGCCTTTTACTAGCAACAGGTGTATCGCTTGCAATCGCAGCTTGCGCTACAGATACTGGTGCCAATTCTGCTAACAAAGCTAAAGGGCCTGCAGACAAGCAGATGGCAAGCTCTGTCCCCCTTAACTTCGATTATCCCATCGATATTGCTCAAGAGACCTCTAATGGCCACACTATTGGTATTTTAGCTCCGCATATACAGGTGAGCGAAAATCTCCAGTCTTATGCACAGCAATTCCAAGAAGCTTTGGTCAAACAGATTCAGGATATCTTTCAAAAAAGAGGATATCAGGTCGTGCGCTTTACAGAGGCGCAGGCCCTCACTCCTGAGCAAAAACATAAAATATGGGCTGTTTTGGATATGAGAGGGTGGATGGGAATTTTAGAAGACATCAAGATGAACACCAATGCCCCTGAAGAGAGCAACACAGATACAATGGTGGATCAAAGTTCTGGATCGGTATGGTTTAAATTCTTTGAACCAGAAACTGGTCGTGTAATCCACAATTTCGCTGTAGAAGTGGGCACGGAAAAAGCAATTACACATACCTACACCTACAAAGCCACCAACTCGGGCGGATTTGCTGGGTCAGGTGCGACTAGCCATACTGAACTAGACAAAAACCGCGGGGATGCGATCCACAAAATTCTCAACAAAATGTATATTGTCGTGATGAAAAAATTGGTCTCTGAGCTCACCGATACTAATATCAACCGCTACAGAAAGGCAATCGAGAAGATTAAAAGCAAGTAAGTAGACTTGAGGGGGAAGTGGAGGGTGCAAATAAACTAAACTGGGGGCATACCAAAGCCCCACATAAAAGCAACTCCAAGCGCACTAGGGCCCGTTAGACGCTTACACTAAGACAACGCGTCCATCTGCGCTTTTATATCCTCGCCATGCTTAACCCAACTCTCTAGCACTTCGCTACGCATCTTTAAAGATTCCAACTTAGGTTCCAGCTTGACAATCTCTTGTTGGAGATTTTCACAAGTCTTAAGACCTTGTGCATACCACTGCTCAATAATTCCAAATACTTCTTCTTTGATTGTATTCAGCTTTAATGTTAAATCCTTTTTAAACACTTCCAATTCACTTTTTGCACGCTCTTGTGCAAGCAACGCAACAAATTCTAGTATAATAGTGAGCGCAGCTAGAACTCCGCTTGCCCCCTTAATAAAATTTGTAGCTTTTGATCCCAGATTAAAAACTCCCACTAAAGTTTCCGTAAAACTTGCAAACAACCCAGCAAATGCAGCACTTCCAAAAACATTTTTAAGCATGTTCAAAATTTTCTCAAACTCCGAGTTGTCCCAACTAAAGTGTGTCCAAGAGCTTCCAGTCCACTCCTTTTGAAACCTGTTGTCAACTTCTTCAAGACTGATATGTACAAGTTCTACAGCTTGTTTAAATGCCTCTTCAATGACCCCATTAAGTTCTCTGCCCTCTTCTCCGATCCATCTTTCTAGAAATTCTTTCATATTGTTAAGTCCCGCCTCCTCAAGATTTTCCAACAAACGCGCAAAATGATCGGCAAAATGTGCCTGCAGGTCCTCTTTAATCACACCTACACTGCACTCAAACTTCTCTAGTTCTGAAGACATGCGCTGATGCGCCTCCTGCAAGCCACTAAACTCCTTTTGAAGATCTTCTATGGCGACTCTACCCTTTTTTAAGCAAGGGTGCAAAAGATCGACGAGCACACTCTTTTGGGATTGCTGAATCAAACCATCGACCTCACCATTGGCTTTAATTGTCGCATCGGTCGCTTCTTGCAATAAGGCAATGTGTGAATAACGGCGGAATTCCTCAAGATTTTCAAGCCAGTACTCTATACCTTTATCAAAGGGATTTGCTGCCACTGCCACAATGCACAACGCCTTCGCTTGCGCCTCGTCTAAACCGATCGCACGCTGTAGTCCTCTGCGTACATCCTTTTGTTTGGCCTCTAAATAATATTGGTAATCCCTCTCATCTGTTATATCCGCCACTTCATCAAATCTACTTAGCACAAACACACTTCTAGGCAAGAGTTCAAGTTCTTTAAATAACCAATACAATTCCTCTTTGTGGCTCTTGCGAATAGGATGGTTTGAATCCATTATATACAACACTAAATGCGCCTCACTCACATATTTCTGGGTGATATCCTTATATTTTTGTGTATTGTGGGTGTCCCCATCGCATTTTTCCTTAAAACCAAAGAGTCCGGGCGTGTCCACCAACTCAACGCATCCATCCACATCATAATGTTCAACTTCACTAGAAGATTCTTCATGGGCAATTTTCATGCGGGATTTATCTAAGTTTTCTAGCCAAGCTGCTGCAATAGAAGTCTTGCCCTCAGAAAACCCCCCAACAAGCACGACTTTTAGTTTCTCCTGCGTTTTAATAACATGGACTATCTTCTCTTCGTAATTCACGCCCTCTGCAATCATCCTTAATTCTGCACCTTTTTGCATAAACCCTTTGAGCAATTCTAAAACCTGCCTCCTTTGCTGGAGTTTCTCTAATGTCCGCATCACTTCTCTCCTTTCAACTGGAGTTCCCCAGCCTGTTTGCCCAAAATCAACGCAAGCTCGTGCAAACGCGCGCCAACTACCTCTCTTTGCTTTAAATTGCCCTCTAAAACATGAATAATCTCTTCTATAACGTTTTCTAGTTTGTGCTGGACTTTCTCAAGCAATATTTTAATTTGATCTTCCATATAGCTGATGTTTTCATCTAGCTTCTTATCAAAAGCCTTGCGTTGCTCTCTTTTCTTAAAATCGCTATCAAAAAACTTACGCACAGCACTGAAAACTAAAAGCACGGCAGCACCTATCAAGCCATCCAGCCGGATTCCAAAAATTAAGCAAATCAAAAGCCAGCAAACCAGCAAGTCCAGCTCCAGCACCTCCTAGTTTCCACCAATCAATCCCACTATCTGTTTCAAATTTCCCACCACTATAGTAGCCAAAATTCACATCCGCATTTTCAATTGCTTCCGCCTTAAAGTTGAACTCTTGCATCACCGCTTCCACTTCTTTTTTGAATGTTTCAGAGCGCATCTCAATCTTTTCTTTAGACGACTCAGCAAACACTTCGCGTTGCTTGGCTAAAACTGCATTAACTTTCTTTTCTACATCACCATCGCTTTTATCCAGTCTAATGTAGTCATATACAGCGTCTTCACTTGCATCTTTAAAGTGTTTTAGAGCTTTGCCCATCTCTTGTTTTAAAAACACACATGTTTTTCTAGGCAATAATTTGAGTTCAGCAATGCTTGATTGGGCTTGTTTGTTAAGTTGCCCATTCTTTTGTGCTATCTCTTGGGCATTCTGATAGAGACTCTCAGCACAATCCATCAAGGCCTGAGAGGTTTTATAACATTTATCTTTGTAGATGATCTCTGCTTGCGTGCTTACAATTTCCTTGAGCAATGCATACAAGTCATGCAAGCCGCTCCATTTTAAGAGTTCCTCAGTTGTGTATTGCTCTAAGAATTTTTTCTTTGCACGCAAAAAGCTTTGTTGTTGGGGATCTTCATGATTAAAATATTCTGCCAAAGCTAAAAACCCTACATGAGCACACACACCCTGATGACCCTGATAACAAGAGCCTAACACCTCTTGCATTTTAGCATCTGCCTCTTTTAGAGCATGCCCTTCTTTATGAATCAAGGCTTCTTGCAAAGAATCAGGAGTCCTAACGCGTTTATTAAAGAAAAAGTAAATCCGACTTTGATCGCTTAAGTATTGCTTGATCTTTTCTAGTGTGCCTTCTTGTGGAGGGGTGGGCTTATCAGAGATATAGAAAACAACATGGGTGTTTGCAAATGCCTGCTCAATCTGAGATTTAAACTTTGCTTCATCCCCTTCGATCCCGGGCATGTCTAGGAGGGTGAAAGTGCCCCCCCCCCCCCGCAAAAGCAAAATGATAGGGAGTTACTTCCTGCGTGAAATCATCGCTAGGATTGATGATTGCCCCATCAACCAAATTCTCAATCTGTTTCTCAGATGCATCGATCTGTTGCGCCTGTTTGAACAATTGCCTTTGTTTGCACTTACTTTCTTCTTTGAAAAAGAGGCGCAGAGTTTCAATAAGTGTGGATTTACCCATATTAGTTTGACCAAAAAAAGCGATCACTATCTCCACAGCATCTTCTTGCTCCAAACGCGCTAAATATTTTAAACTTTCAGTTCTTTTTGCCTCAAAACTCACACGCTTTTTCTCTAACCATCTTCCAAAAACGGCATGATTCTCTTGCTCGCTAAATATCTTCGAAATCTCTTCTAACACCATTCCTATAGAATCCATAAGTCACACCTCCACACTTTTTAGCTTCTTTAAGCTCTCACATCCTGAATAATTTCCTTGACCGTAACATATACACCATATCCTAATAACCAAAGAGTAAACAACAATCAAAGATTCTCTGCTCATAGGCATTCAAGAAAGAAATATTCATGCTAACTCATCATTGTCAGATTCTGCGATTATATCACATCTTAAACACCCAATAAAGCGGGCTTTAAAGCAAGTTGCGCCATAAATGCGCATACTACTAGGAGGTTTCCCATGTTGCATGCCAAAAGCCACCACCAAAGAGATGAGGAAAAATTCGTGTTTAAGGCAGACACTTCCTCTACACCTATTTTTGGGAGCGCGGAGAGCGATGTTTTATTGCCCCGCGAGAGGATTGGGCAAAAGATGATGGACCCGCGCATCGCCTACCAACTGGTCAGCGATGAAATGATGCATGATGGCAATCCGCGCTACAATCTGTGCACCTTTGTGCAAACCTATATGGAAGAAGAAGCCCAAAAAATCATGCGCGATTCGATGGCCACAAACGCTATTGACAAATCCGAATACCCCCAAACTACCGAGATTGAAAAACGCTGTGTGAATATCATCGCTAATTTATGGAATGTGAACCATGAGGAAGACTTTATGGGCACTTCCACGGTGGGTTCCTCAGAGGCATGCATGCTAGGTGGGATGGCGATGAAATTCCGCTGGCGCAAACGCGCCCAGAGCTTAGGGCTAGACATGGGCAAAAAACCCAATTTGATTGTGAGCTCTGGTTATCAAGTGGTGTGGGAAAAATTCTGTGTCTACTGGGATATTGAGTTGCGCGAAGTGCCTATGAGCGATCTAAACAATCTCACTTTAGACCCACACAAGGCGATTGCCCTTTGTGATGCGTACACCATTGGGATCGTGCCCATTATGGGGATCACCTATACGGGTGGGTTTGATGACATTGTCACCTTGGATAGGCTTTTGAGCGCATATAACCAGAGCGCAAAAATAAGTGTGCCCATCCATGTAGATGCTGCCTCTGGGGGGCTCTATTTGCCCTTTATGAATCCTGATCTCAAATGGGATTTTCGTCTTAAAAATGTAGTTTCTATCTCCACTTCTGGGCATAAATACGGTTTGATTTATCCGGGCATTGGCTGGGTGATGTGGCGAGATAAAGAATTTTTACCCGAAGAGCTTATTTTTAAAGTGGCGTATTTGGGAGATTTTGAACCCACTTTTCAGATCAATTTTTCCCGCTCAGGTTCGCAGATTTGGGCGCAGTATTATTGCTTTGTGCGTTGGGGCTTTGAGGGCTACAAGGCTGTGCACGCTAAAACCCGTGATGTGGGTCTTTTTTTAGCGCGAGGGATTAAGTCCTTGGGGCTTTTTGAAATGATCAATGAGGGGGAAAATATCCCCATTGTCTGCTGGAGTATGAGTGCGCGGGCGGACAAGAAATGGGACCTCTACGATCTGGCCGATCGTCTACGCTTTAATGGCTGGCAAGTGCCTGCCTACCCTCTTCCTGCTAAATTTCAAAATGTCTCCGTGATGCGCATTGTGGTCAGAGCCGATCAGAGCATGGAGCAGATGTCCTTGTTTTTAAAAGATTTAAAACATGCCATTAAAGAGCTTGATAACATCCAGTTTGAACGCCCCAAATCCCAAACCACCCCTGTAGGCTATACACATTAAAAAAACTTGAGCGGAGTGTTAGGATTAGTGAAGTCCGTTAATGGTATGCAACCCATCCAAGAAAATCATAAAGTTTTAGTTAAATACTACAGAGATGCCCAAATGTTTGAAGAGAGATATATCACTGTGCCCAATAAAGAAGCTTTGTTAGAGCAAATAGCTCAATCAGGTTATCAAAATAGAACTGTAACCACAACAAACATTAGAACTAGACTCTGGGAATAACTTAATAGAATACATTGGCAGAAATCTCCACTTAAACACTAATAACATCCTCTTCAATCTTAAAATCAAAAATATCTCTACGCTAGAGAATGGGTAAAGCCAAGTAAAGGTCAGAGACATAGGTAAACTCTACAAGAACACCAAACATTTTGAGAATTGGCTTAAAAAGTGTGGGTAGTGACAAGATTTTGCTCAATACCCTTTAATCTGCATCAAAGAAACATCATAGCACTGGCACTGAGCAATCTTATAGAAAATACTCAAAGAATATTTTCATCTAGATACATTAAGTAGCTTTACATTTACTTGATTTTGCCTATTCTATAAGTGGCTTAGCATTCTTATCAGGAGTTGATCTTGTACTTACTGAATAATCTCAAACTACGCAGCAAGATGATTATCATTATTTCTATCCCAATGGTCGCTCTTTTGGCGTTCATGTTTTGGCAATTGCATGAAACCTACCACGCCCTCGCACGCAATAAAGATTTAGCTAGTCAAATTGAGGTGTCTAAATACCTCTCTGCGTTAGTGCATGAAATGCAAAAAGAGCGGGGTATGAGCGCGGGCTACCTTACTAGCAATGGGGTGCAATTTGCTAAAGAGTTGCACCAACAAAGGCAGGATACTAATACCAAATTAGAACAATTAAAGAATTTCTTAGCCTCCACATCCCACCTAGATGCGCACTATGTGCAGATTGTACAAGAGGGAATTGACCTTTTAGTCAAATTACCTCAAATGCGCGCGGCAATGGAGGGGCAGGATAAGAAGGCGTTAGTGGGCAAGATCATCACTTATTACACCCATGTAATCACAATCTTTTTAGATAGTGTTTTAGAATCTATTAAGATTATCCACAACCCTACAATCTCTAATGCTGTCATGGGCTATATTAGCTTTTTATATGTCAAAGAAATGGCAGGCTTGGAGCGCGCTACGGTAAATCGTATTTTTATCAAAAACGCCCCAGCTGACCCTCAATACGCGACTTTTATCTCCCTTGTAGCAAAACAAGAGGTTTTTGATAAATATTTTTTCTCCTTTGGGGATTCTAAGAGTGTCAACCTTTATAGTGAGGTCGCTAAAGATGCTAGTTTTAAAGAAGTTGTAGCCATGCGTCAAACCCTCAAAGACAAATACTTTGAAGGAGGTTTTGGGGTGAATCCCACCCATTGGTTTAGTACAATCACCAAAAAGATTGACTTACTTAAAAATGTAGAGGATGGCATTGGAAATAATCTCACCCAATTAGCTCAAGCTCAGATTAGCAAGAACACTCAGTATTTTGCTTTCTTGGCCATCTGTGAAGCCTTGTTGGTCTTGATCACCTTTATCCTCTCTTTCTTAATAGTGCGCAATATTTCCCATCGCCTCCAAAAGGTTAATAAGGCTTTGACCCATATTATCCATAACAAGACTTTTACAGACACGATTCACATTGTCGCCCACGATGAAATTGGCTTGATGACAGATTCGGTAAATGTGTTTATTGAATATATACGCGACACCTTGCAACGCATTTTAAAAGAGGTGCAGAATAATACTGCGATCTCTCAATCTCTAAACACCACCTCCACAGAGCTAGACTCCAATTCAAAGCATATTGAGGAGATCAGTCATAACAACACGGATTTAAGCCGCTCAAGCCGCCAAATCTTGGATGAAAGTGTGCGCGTGTCCACCTCCACGAAAGAGCTCTTAGAAGGCGTGCTTAAAAATGTCATCGAGGCAAAAACGGCAGTTGAAGTGATCAACGCACATGTCCAGCGCAACATGGCCCATGAAGAGGAGAATGTGCAACAAATGCAAGCCCTCTCTACAGAGGCACAAAACATCCAAAGCGTGTTAGACTCCATTACCGATATTGCCGATCAAACTAATCTACTTGCCTTGAATGCCGCCATAGAAGCAGCGCGCGCGGGCGAACATGGGCGTGGATTTGCAGTTGTAGCTGATGAAGTGCGCAAACTAGCTGAACACACCCAAAAAAATATCATCCAAAGTACTTCCATTGTGAAATACATTTTAGAATCCATTGCCAAAATCAACAAGGAAAGACAGGATAATCTGATTCTGATGCAAAATCTAGCCGAGCGTTCCGCCCAAATGCAAGAGCATGTTAGCCATCTTTCTAATACTATTGTTAGCGTGGTGGATCAATCGTTGGTGAATTTGAACAATATCCATGAGATCAACCAACACACTGTGAGTGTTTTAGAAAATGGAGATAAAATTGCTCTTTGCGTACAAGATTTGCTTAAAATCAATGATTCTATGCAAAAATCTTCTCATGAGCTTCAAACACAAACCGCTGAGCTCAACGACTTTTTAAGCGTATTCAGGGTTTAAGGGTGTTGCTAGCCTAGCTCCGTGGTATCATTGTTTTATAAAAAAATATCACATGAAGTTTTAAACGCTTCCACAATAGCAGTGGAGATTCTAGATCGTAACTCCAAAATTTCGCATGAATTGGCAACATGGCACACATAGAGGTGTATTTCCTCTTTTCTAGCATGGCAAATACTCTAGGATCGGTCTTTTCTATATGTTGCGGGTCATAGGAAGAATATTTTCTTTTCTTCTCTAATTATTGACACATCTCCTCTCTGCAGAGTCTAGAGTATTCAATAGCTATTCCTTCAGCGATACGCTTCGCACTAAGCAGATTGAATTTAAAATCAAGCAAAAACTCTACACTATCCCACCGACATGAATGCCAAGTCGCACAAGATGATTGTAGTTAACAAACAAGCCTGTATAAATATGGTGCTTGGGCACAAAGATAACACGCCGCTCTTCCATTATTCTTAAGACTTTCCAAGCTAACATCTTCAAATAGGGTTAAATGCAAGAAGGAAATACCAATCACATCCTCCACATAAATGTTTCTATCTTTAGAAAAACTTTCACACGAGCTCCCACTTGTACATCCTCTAAGATTGCCTTGATAGTGATCCATTCTCGAATCATAGGCATAGCACACAAATTGGCTAAATTTAGCACCACACTTATAACTTGGTGTTGCTCAAAACAAAATACGGATGAGACACCAAAGGGCAAAAAAACATAAAAGAATAAAAACAATATCCAAACAACGAGGGTAAACTTTATTGATCTTGTAAACACATACTTCTTATTGGTGCTCGCATTGCGCGCATTCAAAGACTTCGCCCCTCCACTGCAATAAGGCGGATCAATCAAAACACAATCAATGGAGTTTTCAGGCAAGCCCTGCATAAACTCTAAAGCATCAGCATGAAAAACTTGGTTAAGGTAGGAGGAGAGCATCAAGGCAACCCATGCGTTTTTTGCAAAATCTCTTTAGCCAGTTCTGCATAGGCTAGAAACTCGCCTATCTGCATATGCATGACCTCTTGGTATCCAAAATGTAGGGCATAACCCAAGAGGGCTACGCCCCTTCTAAGTTTTTTTCATCTGCGCCCCTAAACCTAGAGACCACTTTGGCCAAACGCTCAAACTCCTCTAAAGGCAAAGAGTTTAAAAAACGCTCGTCTAATTCCCCCATTGTGCAGTCAATGAGCAAGCTTTTCACTTGAGCGATGTCATCTCCAGCCTTCATGGCCTTTTGTAGCTGAAACAAGGTAGGCTCTGCGACTTCTACACTTTGCCCATCTCTGAATGTGAATGTCTCTTTGTTAAGAAGTATGGGAGTTAATGGCATGTTCTATCCTTGTGTTGTGCTCAAAATTTTCAATTTGCGCCTTAAAAAGCTGATGAGAAATTGCGCCTCTTCTGCTTGGGCATGCAAAAAACGCGCAATTTCCTCAGAGCTAGACTCTGTGCTCAATTCCTCAATCTTGTTAGCTCCACGCCCCCACCCTAAAGGCACTCTTAGGATTAATTCCTTTTCAAACTCGGCTATCTCTTGTTGGCTAGCGATTAGATGGAACAGAGTGCGCACACACTCCAAACACTTAGGAAACTCTTTAGCCAAAAAGCGCATGTGGTGCACTACGCAGGCCATGTGCCATTCTGTGCTATGCTCCTGCTTTCCCTGCATTAATGGAAAGGCTACAGCAGAGGGGGTTTTGCTCATCTTTGTCTCAATGCTCATGTCCTACCGCCCTAAGTGATGTTGTTGCGGATGTTTGCAAACTGGTCTTCGCCCGCGTATTTGAGCGTAGAGGTGAAGGTGTCATAATTAATGACATCTTCTACCCCTAGCCTGTAAGCAAATTTGAGCACGCTCATCTCTAGGCTTAGCTCTAATTCCTTACCCATCTCAAACTTAGGCGGTTCTGCGCTCTTGATAGCCCCCTCTAGGGTAACATGCACAGGAGTGTCTGTAGGCGCGCCTGTATCGCTGCTACTGCTCACATTGCTCTTAATGACGATTTTTTGCATTGTGCCTTTTTTGAGCAAAGAGAAAAAGGCCTTATCTAATGCCTGAAAGGACACTTTGGCACTCAAAGGCTTGAGAGTGGGCAGAACATACTCCCGCTTGCCAATGCTAGCATTGGCCTCTATAGTCTCATGTTCTATCTTTGGAGGCTCGAAATCTTTGAGCGCGCCTGCATAGCCTAATCCATCAATAAACACATTCCCGCCGCTAAAGGCTTGCGGATCTATTCTATTCATTGCTAGCTCCTCCTGTGATGGTTTTGATTAACTCTGTGCCATAGCTACTCACGCGATAAATCTTATTGACAATGCGCGACACTAAAGGCATTTCTTGGACTTCTTGGCGCACATAGAGCACGCCCTCCATGATGGTGTCATTCGTGTTTAAGTCCGCTGGTAGGCTGATGTTATAACCCACCACAACATTATTAGCGACTAAACGCCGATAGAAGGCATCTAGGCTATCAGTAACTTCTTTGAGCGCATCGTTAAGTTGTAAGTCAATCACGCGTTTTTGAGCTAGCAGAATGCTCTCAATGATGGTATCAAAGATGACGATTGTGTGCAAACTCTCAATGCCTAAATCTTTGTCGCGGGTATTGCGCCCCCATGCACGGATACCACTGTCCACAAAACACACAGACACGCCCTTATCGCGCAATCTGTCCGCTTCGCAGTCTTGCCCTAGCACATACTCAATCGTGTCTACAATGCCAATGACTCCATCAATGGTGCGGTTAGAATAGCTCTTAGCAAAACCAAATTCCCCCTC
>NZ_FZMQ01000015.1:0-4588 GCF_900197855.1 Helicobacter cynogastricus
TTTTCTCTATAATTTTTATGAAAACTCTGATCAAACCTATGGGGCTTTTGTCGGTGTAATGATTGGAGGGAGCTCATGGCTGATGGGTGAAGCTAAATACGATGGGCAATGCGCAATCACAGATAACAATGGCAACTGCCAAACTTTGAACGAAGCTTCTAAACAAGCCGTAGCAGGTTTCAACGATGTTGATGGGGTAAAAGCTACCTTTTCTCCTACCTATGTGCAGTTCTTATTTAACATTGGCTTTAGAATGAACTTTACCAAACATCAAGGTTTTGAGTTTGGTGTGCGCATCCCCACCATTGATGACCCCTATGTCAAGCTTGAAGCAACCAAAAACATAGAAGGTCTTGCTAAGAAGGGCGACTATGGCATGCAAACCCTCAGACGCACAGTGGGGGTCTTTGCTAACTATGTGATCAACTTCTAAACCAACGCCCCCTAGTTTAGAGGGGGCAGATCTTTAAGAATACTATCAAATTCGTGTTTGTAACGCTGGGGGTTTTCGATCTCAAAATCCGCCACGCTTTTAAGAAATTTGTCAAAATTTTCATTGCGCTGGGCTAGTTTAGCTAGTGTTTGGTAGTCCAAATTTTCTTTTTCTTTAGCACTCAGTAAAACCGCGCTTTGCTCAATACGCTCTATGTCTAAGACAATCACCCCGATCCCAAAACTCTGATTAAGTTGTTTAAGCAATTCCATTAAATCTTTGTTGTTTCTATCAAGTGTGCCCGCCACCAAATAGCCTGCATGCGCCCAAGAGCTATTGCTGATCGCCTGAAAATACGCCTCCCTGCAACTAGCCAAATCAAGTTCCCTTTTAAGCTCAAAGCTCACTAGCTTAATGGGCAGGGTGTCAAACTTTTTAATAAAACTGCGCACATTGGGGGATTCAAAGTCTTTATAGGCAAAAGACACCCCCACCATGTCCGGGTAAATCCATTTATCCATACCCTTTTTAGACTTTTTACTCTCCTCATGGTAAATGGTTTTGGTATAAAGCTCCCATTGGTGGTAGGCGATGTAGCTTAAGCGCGGGTGCAAATTCCGTTCTTTACGGACAGGCTCTTTGGAGGGTTGTTCTTTAGGAGTGGGTTTAGGCGTAAGCAAAGATGAATCTTTGAGGGCGATTAAAACCTTTGGTTTGTCTTGCACTTTGATAAAGGGGAGTTTGTCGGGAATTTTTAAGGCCTCATAAATGGTTGCGCTACAGCTTTGCTCGGGGGTTTTACCACCCCATTGAAACATGTGTTTGATCTTGCCTTGTTTGTACAACTCTTGCGCTCTGCCATAAATATGATTAGGACTAATGGGCTCGCCAATGATTTTAAGCACCTCTACCACGATCTCTATATCTGTCTGCTTCATCTCACACCCACAAATTATCTAATAAGCGCACCTGCCCTACTTGCACCGCAGCCAAGATCAAAGTTTGATGCGCTTCAATTTGACTTAAAGGGACTAACCGGCGATCGCACACACTCAAATAATGCACCTTGAGCCCTTGCAACATTTCTAAGCCTAAATTTATGAGTTTCGCGCTATCGCGCTCTCCTCGTGCGATCGCCTTTTGTATGGTGTTTAAAGCTTGGGGAAGTTTGAGCGCGCTTACTCGCTCCTCAGAGCTTAAATACACATTGCGTGAGCTTAGGGCTAAGCCATCATGATCGCGCACGATGGGGCAGGGCACAATCTCTATATCTAAAAAGAGATCGGCGACCATGTGCTGGATAATGAGGAGTTGTTGGGCATCTTTTTGTCCAAAATACGCCCGTTTGGGGCGCACGAGATTAAAGAGTTTGAGCACCACCTGCAACACCCCATCAAAATGCTTAGGGCGCATATCTGCCTCAAAGCCTAACAGAGAGGCGGGGGGTTGGAGGGTGATTCTCTCTGGCACACCAAAGGGGTAAATCTGTGCGGAGTCTGGAGTAAAGAGCACATCTACGCCTAAACTCTCGCACAGGGACATATCTGCTTGCAGAGTTCTAGGGTAGGCTTGGTAATCCTCATTGGGGCCAAACTGGGTCGGATTGACAAAGATAGACACCACCACCACATCATTTTGCGCCCTAGCTTGCTCAATCAAGCTAGCATGCCCGGGGTGCAGCGCGCCCATCGTGGGCACAAAGCCGATTTTTTGCCCCCAAAAGGAGGCAAGTTGGTTAGCCTTAGTGCAGACTTGCATGCAAACCTCCTATTTGTTCTAAAATTTGGGCTATAAACTCTGCGGGTTTGGGGTGGTTGTAAATGGGACGGCCCATTACAATAAAATCCGCCCTCGCTTGTAAAGCGTCTTGAATGGTGCCCACACGCTTTTGATCTTGGCTATCTTGCAAATTGGGGCGAATGCCCGGGGTCAAGGTTAAAAAGTCTGCTTTGGTGGCTTGTTTGATCTCCAAACTCTCATGCACAGAGCAAACCACCCCATCTAGCCCGCTTTTAAAACAAAGTTGTGCCAAGTGCAGGGCTTGAGTCTGCAAGGGGGCGTGATAGACTTGCTCCACCTCTTGTGAGTCTAGGCTAGTTAGAATAGTAACCCCCATGAGCAAGGGCGCACGGCTCAAAGCGCGCATTTTTTCCACCACACTTTTTAGCGCGCTCTCTCCTGCGCTGGCATGCAAGGTGATCATCTCCACACCCAATTTCGCGCATTCTAGCGCGGCTTCCTGCATGGTGTAGCTGATGTCATGCAATTTCAAATCTAGGAATACCTTAAAGCCCATGTTTTGGATTGTTTGCACGAATTGAGGACCTTCACGCACAAAACCCCTTAAACCTAATTTGATCCAAAGTTCTAAGCCCCGAAGTTGTGCTAATAAATCCAAACACGCCTTTTTTTCGCTCAAATCCAACGCCAAACAGAGTTGCATACATATTTCCTTGTGGTTTTTTCAGCTAAAACTAATTACAATGCGCCATTATACAACTTAAGGATAAGAGTTTGTCAATCCCTAAATGCGTGCTGATTACCGGTCCTTGCGTGATTGAAGATATGCCCACCCTAGAATCTATCGCCCAAGCTTTAAAACCTCTAGCAGATGACCCGCGCATTGATTTTTACTTTAAAGCCAGTTTTGATAAGGCAAATCGCACCAGCTTAGAGAGTTATCGCGGTCCGGGTTTGCAAAAGGGCTTAGAAATGCTCGATCGCATTAAGAGCAAATTTGGCTACAAGCTCTTAACAGACATCCACGAGAGCACGCAGGCTGGGGCGGTGGCTGAGGTGGTGGATGTTTTGCAAATCCCAGCGTTTTTATGCCGTCAAACCGATTTGATTGTAGCGGCTGCACAGACTAAACGCGCGCTTAATATCAAAAAAGGGCAGTTTATGCACCCAAAAGACATGCAATATAGCGCGCTTAAGGCTTTGAACACCCGCGCCAAGCAAGCCTACAAAACCCCCAACTATGGAGCCTGTTTAGAATATGGGATTTATTTATGCGAGCGTGGGGCGAGTTTTGGATATGGGAATTTGGTTGTGGATATGCGCTCTTTGGTCATCATGCGCGCTTTTGCGCCCGTGATTTTTGATGCTACCCATAGCGTGCAAATGCCAGGGGGTGCGCAGGGCAAGAGCGGAGGAGATAGCTCCTTTGTGCCCTATTTAGCGCGTGCAAGCGCAGCCGTGGGCGTAGATGGCTTTTTTATGGAAACGCATTTGAGCCCAGAAAACGCCTTGAGCGATGGGCCTAATATGATCCCCACCGCACAATTAACCCCCCTAGTGGAGGATTTACTGACCTTGCAAGCGTGCCTACAACATCACTAAAGGATTACAATGGCGGAATTTAAAAATATTGAGGGCAAGTTATGCCTTAAGGGGGAGGAAAAGGTCGCGATTTTGGCTTCGCGTTTTAACCATTTGGTGAGCGATCGCTTAGTAGAGGGCGCGCTGGATAATTTTAAACGGCATGGGGGCAATTTAGCGCATTTGAGCGTGGTCAGAGTCCCCGGGGCCTATGAACTGCCCTTTGTGTTGGACAGACTCTTGTGCTCTAAAAATTATGATGGAGTGTGTGTACTAGGAGCAGTGATTCGAGGCGCGACCCCACATTTTGACTATGTGAGCGCGGAGGCCACTAAGGGCATTGCCAACACCACGCTAAAGTATGGTCTGCCCGTGAGTTTTGGACTGCTCACCACTGATAACATCGAACAAGCCTTAGAGCGTGCGGGCACTAAGGCGGGCAATAAAGGCTTTGAGGCGATGCAAACCTTGATCGAATTGCTCAATCTCTATCCTCAACTCTAATGGCGACTCGCAGTCAGGTTAGGGAAGCGGTGGTGGGCCTGCTTTACGCCTATGAGAGTGGGAATGAAGCCATGCTTAAGAGTGCTCCAGATTTTCTCACCCAAAAGAAAATTAGAAACGCCCAACAACACTTTGCTCTTGAGCTCTTAGAAGGCACACTTGCGCATTTACCATCTTTGGACAACGCGCTCACACCCCTTTTAAAAGACTGGGATTTGGCACGCATAGGTTCTATGGAGCGTGCGATTTTGCGCTTAGGCGCGTATGAAATTTTGCACACCCCCACTAACCCGGTGGTAGTGATCAATGAGGCGATCGAACTCTCCAAAA
>NZ_FZMQ01000015.1:4648-204965 GCF_900197855.1 Helicobacter cynogastricus
TTATGATGGAGTGTGTGTACTAGGAGCAGTGATCGAGGCGCGACCCTACATTTTTGACTATGGTGAGCCGCGGAAGGGACCACCTTAAAGGGGCACTTTGCCAACACCACGCTAAAGTATGGTCTGCCCGTGAGTTTTGGACTGCTCACCACTGATAACATCGAACAAGCCTTAGAGCGTGCGGGCACTAAGGCGGGCAATAAAGGCTTTGAGGCGATGCAAACCTTGATCGAATTGCTCAATCTCTATCCTCAACTCTAATGGCGACTCGCAGTCAGGTTAGGGAAGCGGTGGTGGGCCTGCTTTACGCCTATGAGAGTGGGAATGAAGCCATGCTTAAGAGTGCTCCAGATTTTCTCACCCAAAAGAAAATTAGAAACGCCCAACAACACTTTGCTCTTGAGCTCTTAGAAGGCACACTTGCGCATTTACCATCTTTGGACAACGCGCTCACACCCCTTTTAAAAGACTGGGATTTGGCACGCATAGGTTCTATGGAGCGTGCGATTTTGCGCTTAGGCGCGTATGAAATTTTGCACACCCCCACTAACCCGGTGGTAGTGATCAATGAGGCGATCGAACTCTCCAAAAACTACGGCGAAGACAACGCGCCTAAGCTCATTAATGCGATCTTAGATGCGCTGTGTAAGCAAAACCCCCACTAAACCTGTTTAAATTGGGCGTGCATTTCCAAAATGCGTTTTTCATCCAACATATCTGGATCGATCTGTTTGCCCAGTAACTTGGCATGGTGGGTTTTAAATCCTCTAGGCTGATCCACTCTATGTCCTTGGGCATGTGGGTGTTGCGCTTTTTCACATAGGAGAAGTGCCATTGCATCAGTTCGGGGTCGCCAATCACATCTTTAGCTGGCAATTCGAATGTTTCGATCGAACGATGGGGATTGCTTTGGTTTGGATTTTCGATGTGGCGACAATGTTTGTTATAAAAAAGGCATTGATCGCCCCAAACAGGCAACCAACCATAATCCCCCCCTTTTTTGTATCCACACCTGTTGATTTTGGACATAAAATTCAATCCTTGAATAGCACAAGAGTTCGTTTTAGATTCCACGCTATAGAAACTCCTGTATAATTTTTTGGCATGGTAAATGTGATCTGCATCGATTTTTATCACCCATTCCTCTTTGGGAATAAAAGAGAGCACATAATTGTAGTAATGGTAAAGTTGGTGGTGGAAATTTGGAGGATCAAACTCCATGATTTTATAAGGATAGGCTATGGGAATAAAAGTAGGGAATTTTTGACAGAAATCCAAGATCACTTCTGCACTCCCATCATCACAATCATTATAGCCAATCACTCCTCTTTGAATAGCCGGTAGCATGGAATGTAAACTTGCCTCTAAAGTCGCTATTTCATTTTTCACACGGATAAACGCCCAAGGGTTGAGGGGGCTTTTGGGGTCGCTGGCTTTGGGATCGTGTTCAAAATATCCCTTGTGCAGGGGCTTGTCCGGAATTAAAAGGGTTTTGTTGTGAATGCTAAGAATTACACCACCTCCACCGCTGGAGCGGTTAGCTTGAATATAGTCTTCATTTTTAAGAGGAGCGATTTTGGCAAAAACCCTCTGTTTTTGAGGATGGTAATAGATCGAATCTGAGAGTAGGCATAGTGCAAGGCGGTAAACATGTCTTAAGCGTTGATACCAATCTTACATCGTTGTTTTAGGGACACGAACACTCCTTTATAAAAGCTCGCATTATATACCAGTCGATTTAATAAGCATGTTAAAATGCGCTATTTATCCTTGTGAGCAAAACATGCGGCATTATCTGCGTATTATTATATTATTGGCGTTTTCTAGTTTTTGCTTGGGGGTAGCCGAATTCATTGTCTCGGGGATTTTAACTCCGCTTGGTGCGTATTATGGAGTTTCTGATAGCGAGGTGGGTAATTTGGCAACTTTTTATGCGCTCGGAGTGGTCTTTGGCGCGCCCATTGTGAGCGTGCTTATTTCCTCTTTTAATTACAGAAACCAGCTCATTTTCACCCTTGGGCTTTTTTCTCTCTCCAATGCGATCATGTTTGTGAGTTCTAGCCTCTGGGTTGCGCTAACAGCGCGCTTTATTGGGGGATTAATGCATGGGCTCTTCTTTGTGATCGCTACTATCATTAGTATCAAGGTTGCGCCCAAGTCCAAGACCACCATGGCGTTAAGCCTGATGGTTAGCGGGCTAACCATTGCGTTAGTTACGGGCGTGCCTATAGGTATTCTAGTATCTAAGCATTATGGGCTTTTAGCCCCCTTTTTGCTGATCGCCTGTGTGAGCTTTTTAGTCGCTCTCTGCGCTCTATTCATCATGCCCAAACTCAGCAGCAAGCAAGCAAACTTTAAAAATCTATGGGTGGCTTTTGGTTTTGCGCCCGTGTGGCAGGGCTTTTTGGTGACTGCCTTTTCTTGTGGCTCGATGTTTGTGGTCTATATTTATTTGCGCATGCTCTTAGAACAACACGGCTTTAGCCCAGTGAGCATTGCCAATGCCTATTTATTCTTTGGCATTGCCGCCATAGTGGGGAATCTCTTTGGGGGCAAATTAGCGGATTTAAGGGGTTCTTTTGCTTCTTTAAGCTTTTTGCTCACCATGCAAATTTTAGCCTTGAGCGCGATGAGTTTTAGCTATTACTTGCCAAAGTGGGTTTTAATCGCTAATGTCATGGGCTTTGGCTTTTTTGGCTTTGCCTGCATCGCCCCGCTTAAAATGTTGTGCAACCATCTAGCCCGTGTTTTCACCCCAAATACCCAAAATGACACCATCGCGCTCAATGAAGCCTCTTTTAATGTGGGGATCACCTTTGCCTCTTTGGCTGGCGGGCTGGTGGCGCATTTTAATGTCAATTTTAACGGGCTGTGTGCGGCTCTCTTTGCTTTAAGTGCCTTGAGTATCTTAAATTTTGGCATTAAAAAGGCAAGTTTTCAAGTAAAGTAGTTATACTTGAGCTAAAAACTTAGGATCACCATGTTACAAGCTACCCAAGTTAGCATGCGCTATGCCACAAAAAAGCTCTTTGAAAATGTCAATCTCAAATTAGACGCACACAAACGCTATGGACTCATCGGGGCTAATGGGGCGGGTAAGAGCACCTTTTTAAAGATTTTAGCCGGAGAAATCGAGCCTAGCAGTGGAGAGGTCAGCGTAGTTCCAGGGCTAAAATTAGGGGTTTTGGGACAAGATCAATATGCCTTTGAAGAGTTTAGCCTCAAAGATGCGGTTTTAATGGGCAATAAGATTCTCTATGACGCGCTCAAAGAGAGAGAAAAGCTCTACACAGAAGCGGATTTGAGCGATGATAAAATCAATGCCCGTTTAGCTGAACTAGAGATGATTTGCGTGCAAGAAGACCCGCTTTATGAATGCGAGGTAGTGGTGGAAAAAATCTTAGAGGATTTGGGAATCCCTGCTAGCCGCCACAATGACTTAATGCAAAGCCTGCCTAGTAGCGATAAATTTAAAATTCTGCTCGCCCAAGTGCTTTTCCCTAAGCCTGATATTTTGCTACTAGATGAACCCACTAACAACCTAGATTTAAACGCGATCGCTTGGCTAGAGGAGAACTTGAAACGCCACGAGGGCACGATGGTCATCATCAGCCACGATCGCCACTTTTTAAACGCCGTATGCACGCATATTTTAGATTTGGATTTTAACACCCTGCGGGAATTTAGCGGAAACTATGATGATTGGTATATCGCCTCTACGCTCATTGCCAAACAAAAGGAAGCCGAGCGCAATAAAAAGCTCAAGGAAAAAGAGGAATTGGAGCGCTTCATCGCGCGCTTTTCAGCCAATGCGAGTAAGGCGCGCCAAGCCACTAGCCGGCAAAAGCAATTAGAAAAGCTGGACATCCAAAGCATAGAGGTTTCTAGCAGACGCGATCCAAGCATTCTTTTTAAGCCCCACCGCACGATCGGTAATGAAGCCCTAGAGTGTAGCCAGATTTCTAAGTCTTATGAGGATTTGGTGGTGTTAAATAAGGTTAGTCTTAAAATCGCCCCAAGGGATAAAATCGCTTTGATCGGACCTAATGGGGTTGGTAAAAGCACGCTGTGTAAAATCTTGGTAGAGGAGTTGGCTCCTGATAGCGGGAGTGTGAAATGGGGGGCTACGGTGCAAAGGGGCTATTTTCCCCAAGATGTGAGCGAGAGCATTCAAGGGGAGGAGAGTTTGTATCAATGGCTTTTTAATTTTAATAAAAAGATTGAGAGTGGCGAGGTGCGTAATGCTTTAGGGCGCATGCTCTTTAGCGGGGCGGAGCAAGAAAAGAGCGTGAGCGCGCTGAGTGGTGGCGAGAAACACCGCATGGTTTTATCTAAGATCATGCTTGAGCGGGGTAATTTCTTGGTGCTGGATGAACCCACCAACCACCTAGACCTAGAGGCGATCATCGCTTTGGGCGAGGCGTTGTATAAATTTGAGGGGGCGGTGATTTGTGTCAGCCATGATAGAGAGCTTATTAGTGCGTATGCTAACCGCATTATTGAACTTGTGCCCACCAACAAGGGCGCAAAAGTAGTGGATTTTAAGGGGAGTTATGAGGAGTATTTGGCGAGCAAGGGGGTTTGACAATAAGCCCAATTTGTGGTTAACATTATATTCTCATTTTATATTGGTAAAGGAGATTTTGGTATGATAACAGCACACAGCACACAGCACACAGCACACAGCACACAGCACACAGCACACAGCACACAGCACACAGCACACAGCACACAGCTTAAGCGGGCATTTTTAGGGTTTAGTGCTCTTGCGCTCTTGTCTCTAGTCCCCTTGGGTGCAGAGGATAGCGGTCTGTTTATACAGGGTGGGTTTCAATATTCAAATTTTTCAGGTAACGATACATCTGTTGTTAAACCAACCAGTGTGCAGGATTTGGTTCAAGGGTTAGCGCAGCAATATATGCAAATCCTTGAAGAACAAGGGATACCGTCAGAAATAGCGCGAGAGATGGTACAATCAAAACTCCCAGAGATTGAAAAAAAGGTAAAGCAGACACACCCCAATGGACTACCCGGTTCTAAGAGTGAAATAACCTCTAATGGCAATCTTTACGGAGCAAATATTCAATTTGGATATAAACAATTCTTTGGCCAGAGAAAACATTTTGGCTTGCGTTACTATGGTACATTTAGTGGACAAGGGGGGAGCTATTACAATAAAAACGATGGGTACAGATTCAACCAACCTTCTGCAAATCTGTTTTATGGCATCGGATTCGATGCGCTTTACAACTTCTATGAGAACAATGACCACACTTATGGCATTTTCGCCGGTGTAATGATTGGAGGGAGCACATGGCTGATGGGGAAGGCTGAAAAAAATGGAAAATGTTTTTTAACAGCGGTGGAGAGTGTGTGAGCATGAACGATTTTTATCGCGATCTAGGGGAAGTGATCAACAAGGAAGAGGGCGATACAGGCAAATCCACTTTCTCCCCCACTTTCGTGCAATTCATTATCAATGCGGGCTTTAGAATGAATTTTACAAAACACCAAGGTTTTGAACTTGGCGTGCGCATTCCTACTATTAACGACCCTTATTTCAAAGTCACAGAAACGAAAGCGGTAGTAAAAGTGGATGATAAAGGGAATTTAACAGGGGAAGGAAAGGGGAGCGAAGCAACTCTAGCCTTTAGGCGCAACGCCTCTCTTTATTGGAACTATGTTTATAACTTCTAGTTAACAACCTAGTTTTATTTTGTTTCTGTTACGATCGTGAACTTGATGTCTGCAATGGCTTTCTTAGATCCCATAGGGAATACTTTAAAAATAGGGAATCATGTAAAAACATTCACACATTTGTAACCTTGAGGGATACCTGCACTATCGGGGCATCAAATCATGATAAAATCAAAAATAGTAATTCTTTCTTAAAGATTTATGAAGATTTTTAAAGAGGCACGAGGTAACAACCTTATCTATTGTGATCCCCCCTATATTGCAGATATGCAGATTATTTTAGTCCGTGGAACTGCGCACACGAGGACAATCCACATCCGCTCAAACGCACACAGGCTAGCTTTCTGCTCTCCACTTGGTATAGTAACGTTTACCAAACCAATCCATATGTCTACTACTAACTACTATTAGAAATACTAAGTAAAAACTCTTGAATCCTTTCTACCATTTGGGTGCTAAAGAAAAAACCACAGCGCCATGGATAAACTTTAGGGCAGTTATGAGGAATATTTAGCGAGTAAGGGGTTTGGCAAATAAGCTAAAAATAACTAGCATTACTTCATCTTTTTTTATTCTTATGTTTAAAGAGTTTTGGTAGAATGGCATAGCACAGCACAAACTTAATTGCAAGTTTTTAGGGTTTAGCACCCTTGCGTTTTTATTTCTAGCTCCTTTAGACGCAGAAGATAATGGCCTATTTATAGAGGGCGGGTTCCAATATTCAAATTTTAGTGGCATGACTACATCTGTTGTTAAACCAATCAGCGCGCAGGATTTGATTCAAAAGATGTTACAGAATCGTATTCGACGCTATGAAGAAGCAGGAATGACACCGGAAGAAGCACAGCGGATTGCGCAAGGCGATCTCCCAAGGATTGAAGACGTAGTAAAGGATGCATACCCCGATGGAGCACCCGGTTTTAAGGATAAAACAGATTATAAGGGCAATCTTTACGGCGGAGATTTTCAAATTGGATACAAACAATTCTTTGGTCAAAGTAAACGTTTTGGCTTGCGTTACTATGGTACATTTAGTGGGCAGGGAGGGAGTTATTATGATCAAGATGGCCGATACGACCAACCCATTGTGAATTTATTCTTTGGCGCGGGAGTTGATGTGCTTTTCAATTTCTATGATGATAATGAGAGAATCTTTGGCATTTTTGCCGGCGTGATGGCTGGGGGAAACTTATGGCTGATGGGGGAAGCTAAGAAAAATGGAAAATATGTTTGGCTCGACAGCAAGGGGAGTTGTGTGAGCATGAACGATCATTTTAAAGATCTAGCAGACAACACCAAAAGCACTGTGGGAGAGCCTAGAAAGGCTACCTTTTCTCCCGGTTATGCGCAAGTCATTGTCAATGCGGGCTTTAGAACTAATATTAACAAGAATCAAGGGTTTGAATTTGGCGTGCGTATCCCCATCCTTGACTACATCATTGACAGACCTTATTACAAAGCAACAATAACAGAAACAGTAACAGACCTAGGGGGTGTAACAACAGTTGTGCAGGGGGCTGAAGTGGTTTATACTTTTAGACGCAAGGTGGCTCTTTATGTGAACTATGTTTATAACTTCTAATTGGCAATCTAGCTTCATTTTGTTTCTGCTACGGTTGCGGACTTGTATTCGCTTGCTTGGTTATGAAGTTGATAGATTTTGGAGTTATAAGATTTAAAGGGTTTAACGGATTTAATGGGTTTGAGAAAATTATAAGATTATGCGCAATCTTGCAGAATATCTGCGCTACTGGGGTATTAGACCATGCTAAAATCCTCAAAAATAAGGATTCCTCCTTTAAAGATAGGGTATCAAGTCTAAGTTGTGTCCCATATCCAACAGCTATTTAGAGACTGGGATATGTCAGGGATTTATTACGAACCTTTCATGGAAAGTGGTGTGGTGGGGTTTAATTTATCCCCCAAAGTAGGCGTTTTTAGCGACAGCAATCCTCATATCATCAATTTTTACAATGCCATTAAAAGAGACGATTTCACTGAGGATTCTGTGCGTGCATTTTTGATTCAAGAAGGCAAGAATTTAGATAGAGACGGGCAAGAGCATTACTTGAGGGTGCGACAAAGATTTAATAAGAGCCAAGACCCTCATGATTTTTTATTTCTCAACCGCAGTTGTTTTAATGGGCTCATGCGCTTTAATGCCAAGGGAGACTTCAATGTCCCCTATTGCAAAAAAGATCGCCACTTCGCTCCCGCTTATATCACAAAAATTACTAACCAAGTTGAGTGGGTGCGTGAGCGCATTGCACAGAATGACTATACATTCCTCTGTTGTGATTTTACGCAGATTTTTAAAGAGGCACGAGGTGGTGACTTTATCTATTGCGATCCCCCCTATATTGGCAGATATGCAGACTATTTTAGTCCGTGGAACTGCGCACACAAGGACAAACTTCACGATCTACTCCAACACACGCAGGCTAGTTGTTTACTTTCTACCTGGCATAGCAATAACTATAGAACTAATCCATATATCTACCGCTATCAAGAGCACCGGATAAAATTCTTGGATCATTTCTACCATCTAGGTGCTAAAGAAAAAAACCGCAACGCTATAAAAGAGGCGTTAGTGCAAGACTTTAAAGGCAGTTAAGAGGGATATTGGCAAAAAGTTGTGTATGCTAAAACTAGCAATCAGCGCGCGCAAGGGGCAGGCGTAAACTTCTAATTTTCTCTCTAGACCTTTTTTGCCCGAGGTTAAACTTCTTTAAAGCATTTAAACATGCTCTTGTAGCCCCGTCTTGATCTTTGTTGACAAACATGGTAAAACCCGCCTCTAATGAGCATAACAACTTTTACTCTAATTTTTCTTTTTGTCTTTTTTTGCATGAACCTCTTTAGCTATCTGAGACTAAGGAAGTCTACCTATCCCTTTTTGCGCTTTTTGCCTATTTGTCTGTATGGTTTAAATATTCTCTATCGGGTCGTGCAGATGAAAGTTTTTGCCCATTTGGAAGCGTTACATACCTTCTTGTATGCCCTAGGGGGGATAAGTATGGCCGCAAGTTTTATTCTCTTCTGCCTGCTATTATTGCACTCCATCGCGCTTAAAACGCTTCCCCAAAGCACAGACACACACAAACGCCAAAGCCTTAAAAAACTCTTGGATATAGGTTTACTAGGGGTTTTCTCTACCTCTATGGCAAAGGGTTTTTATAATTCAACTAATCTTGTAATTACAAGGCGCAGTGTCAAGCTAAAAAATTTAAAAGAAGCGTGCCACCTTGTGATGATCAGCGATGTGCACATAGGCGCGTATCTTAAAAAAGATTATTTGCAAAAGATCGTCGATCGTATCAACGCGCTTCACCCGGATATAGTCGTGATTGTGGGGGACTTGGCGGATTTAAAGGCGGAATTGGTGCAAAAGGATTTAACCCCGCTTAAAAGTATCCAATCTAAATATGGCGCGTATTGTGTGCTGGGCAACCATGAATATTACCACGGGGTGGATGCACTTGTTAAAGTGTTTAAAAAGAATCATTTACGCATGTTGCAAAATGAGAGCGTTCAAGTTGCGGGGCTTAATCTAATGGGAGTAAATGACCTGATAGGGTATCGCTTTAAGCGTTTTGAACCCGATTTTAAGACTATCTTTACCCAAGCCAACCCCAATCTGCCTAGCGTTTTACTCTCCCACCAACCCAAATCCCTAAGGTATTTGGAGCAAAAACCCGATTTACTCTTGTGTGGACACACCCATGCAGGGCAAATATTCCCCTTTAGCCTCTTGGTGTGGCTGGATCAAAAATACATCTATGGGCATTACCATTTAAAAGATTGCCAAATGATTGTGAGTAGCGGTTGTGGCTTTTGGGGTCCCCCTGTGCGCATCTTCACCAAGAGCGAAATCGTGTCTATCCATTTAGAACCTGAAAATCAAGCCTAAAGGCTTGACATATAAGCCAAAAAGGATTAGCATTGCATTGTTTTTTTATTATCACTTTATTCTAGTTTTTAAGGGGTTTTTTGGTATGGTAGTAGCACAACACAACACAACACAACACAACACAACACAACACAAGCTTAAGCGGGCATTTTTAAGTTTTGGTGCGCTCGCCTTTTTCTCTCTCACCCCCTTAAGCGCAGAAGATAATGGCGTATTTATAGAGGGCGGTTTTCAGTATTCTAATTTTCAATATGCCCCCAGGTTTCAAGGCAAGAACTTTGCAGGTTTAGTAGAAGGTGTCCCCACTTATTCTGGCAACCTCTTTGGTGCGGATATTCAAATTGGTTACAAACAATTCTTTGGGGGAGGTAAGATTTTTGGTTTACGCTATTATGGCTTTTTCAGCGGACAGGGAGGGAGCGGTTCGTATACCACGCAGCTATATGATGAAAATGGCAATCCCTACACGGCTAAGGTCAATCAACCCGCTGCAAATTTATTTTACGGCGTGGGTGCGGATTTTCTCTATAATTTTTATGAAAACTCTGATCAAACCTATGGGGCTTTTGTCGGTGTAATGATTGGAGGGAGCTCATGGCTGATGGGTGAAGCTAAATACGATGGGCAATGCGCAATCACAGATAACAATGGCAACTGCCAAACTTTGAACGAAGCTTCTAAACAAGCCGTAGCAGGTTTCAACGATGTTGATGGGGTAAAAGCTACCTTTTCTCCTACCTATGTGCAGTTCTTATTTAACATTGGCTTTAGAATGAACTTTACCAAACATCAAGGTTTTGAGTTTGGTGTGCGCATCCCCACCATTGATGACCCCTATGTCAAGCTTGAAGCAACCAAAAACATAGAAGGTCTTGCTAAGAAGGGCGACTATGGCATGCAAACCCTCAGACGCACAGTGGGGGTCTTTGCTAACTATGTGATCAACTTCTAAACCAACGCCCCCTAGTTTAGAGGGGGCAGATCTTTAAGAATACTATCAAATTCGTGTTTGTAACGCTGGGGGTTTTCGATCTCAAAATCCGCCACGCTTTTAAGAAATTTGTCAAAATTTTCATTGCGCTGGGCTAGTTGTGGTGATTTGGGGAATGCGTGATTGATGGGAAAAGTCAAGCAAAATGGAACATGTGTTTACATTAATGCTAATAGTAATAGAGGTTGAGAAACCATAAACGATTTTTTAGCACTTTGAGAATGAACCCGCATATACTCAAGTCAAAATAATATATGTCTGCCAACTTAGAATAAGCCTGTGCGTTTCCTATATCTGTTGCTTTTAGAAATATTCTAAGACTTTAGAATAGTCAGAAGATAATCCTTTCTTTGAGATGTGGAGTGTTTCTAAGGCGATATATGCGAGAACTTCCCAACCTCCTGCCCTCTCAAGAAAAGCTAGAGCCCTTTTGTCGTCTTGCTGACTAGAATAGACTTGTACCTGTTTAAAAAAATCTCTGCATCCTCCACAGGTAAGCTTGTTCATTATAAATGATCACAAAATCTGTCATTTGTGCTTAAGATTGACTCTAATTTCATAGTTTATACTCTCATATAAAACTCCCTAAGCACCTAATTGCCAAACAGCCTTTTGACATTTTTACAGCCTAGCTCTTCCCCCATTTTGCAGGCTTTTTTAAAATATTCATGGGCCATTTCTTTATCGACCCCCACACCTTCGCCTTTGGTATACATGTTTCCCAAATTATTATACGCTCTAACATCCCCCGCATCGGTGGCTTTTTGGAAGTATTCCAAGGCCTGTTTATAATCCTTAATTGTCCCCTTGCCCTCGTAATACATATTCCCTAAACTCCAATAAGCCCGTGTATCTCCCAAACTTACGGCTATGATGTAACATGTCCATGCCTTGGAGTAATCCTTAGAAACACCTTGACCCTTGTAATACAACTGCCCCAAATAATAGCTAGCCTCCCCATCTCCCATATCTGTGGCTTGTTGGTAATATTGGGCGGCTTTTTGATAATCTTGAGACACGCCATGCCCTTCTTCATAGGCAAACCCCAAGTTTGTATAGGCTTCAGCAACCCCCGCATTAGCGGCTTTTTGGTAGTATTTGAAAGCTTGATGTATATCTTTATGAGTCCCCTCACCATTGCCATACATCAGCCCTAAAGCAAGATACCCCATAGCCTCGCCCGCATTGGCTGCTTTTTTAAAATACTCCAACGCCTTAGCATAGTTATCTCGCTTGTAATAGGTTTGGGCCTGCTTATAAAGCTCTTGTGCACTCCCTGCAGAACACAAGCCTACAGACAAAAACAAAGCCCCTAAGACTTTGATCACACGACCGCTAAAACTATGCAAACTCCCTATAGATTTTTATCCAAATGTTGGGCTAGGGTTTGTACCAGCTGGGCAGTGTTGTGCGTAGTGTGAGCCGAGATGGGCAGAATAAAGGCAGGCTTGGGGTTGAGGTTTGTCTCAAAGGCGTTTAGAGTGCTAACAAGCTTTTCAGTGGGGAGCAGGTCTATTTTATTAAGCACCACCCCAAAAGCGCGTTGTTGCAGAATGGGCGAAAACGCGCCCAATTCGTGGCGCAACTTTTGATACTGCGCCTCTAAATCCAAACTTACATCCAGCACAAAGAGTAAAAACTGCGTGCGCTCAATGTGTCTTAAGAATGCTAGCCCTAAGCCCTTGCCCCCGCTGGCTCCCTCAATGACCCCGGGGATGTCTGCGATCACAAACTCTTTAAAATCCCCTACACTCACCACCCCCAAATTAGGCACTAAGGTCGTAAAGGCGTAATTGGCGATCTTGGGGCGCGCATTAGAGATCACGCTAATTAAAGTGCTTTTTCCCACATTAGGAAAGCCCACCAAGCCCACATCAGCAATTAACTTTAGCTCCAAGCGCACGCTTAATTCCACCCCCTCTAACCCTTTTTGGGCGTAGGTGGGGCGTTGTTGCACGGCGTTTTTAAAGCGCGCATTGCCCATCCCCCCCCTGCCCCCCTGCAAAAGCTTAATAGGCGTGGTGCATTCTATAAAATCCCCTAACAACTCCCCGCTTTGCTGATCGTAAATTTGTGTCCCGGGGGGCACGATGAGAGTAACACTCTCCCCCTTCTTGCCACTGCAATTTTTAGGACCCCCGGGCGCGCCATTTTTTGCCTTATAGTGCTTTTTGCCCCTAAAGGCTCCCAGTGTGTCGGTGTTATTGCTCACCTGCACAAACACATCCCCCCCATCGCCTCCATCCCCTCCATCCGGTCCGCCCTTGATCACAAATTTTTCGCGCCTAAAACTCACCGCACCCGGTCCGCCCTTGCCAGAGGCGATTATAATTTCTACACTATCGACAAACATGGACTAAAAAAAGCGTTGCATGGATTTTTCTAAATGGGGCACGGCGTGTAAGAGTTTTTTAGTGTAGGGGTCTTTAGGATCGCTTAACACACTCTCCACATCGCCGCGCTCCACAATCTCGCCCTGATACATCACCAAAATGCGATCGCTGATGTGTTCCACCACACCCAAATCATGGCTAATAAAGACATAGGTCAAGCCCATTTCTTTTTGCAAATCTAATAGCAAGTTAAGCACTTGGGCTTGGATAGAGACATCTAAAGCCGAAACGGGTTCATCACAGATCACCACTTTAGGGCGGATGATGAGCGCGCGCGCAATGCCGATGCGCTGGCGTTGCCCCCCTGAGAATTGGTGGGGGTAACGGCTGATCCACTCGCGTTTAAGCCCCACATAATCCATCATTTCTAAGACCTTTTCGTGCCGCTCTTTCTTAGAAAAGTTCGTATTAAGCAAGAGGGGTTCGGCAATAATATCCCCCACCTGCCATCTAGGATTAAGACTAGAATAAGGGTCTTGAAAAATCATTTGTACATGTTTGCGGTATTCCTGCCAATCGGCTTTGCTAAATTGGGTTAGGCTTTTGTCATTGAATAAAATCTCTCCTGCGCTAGGACTCTCAATCCCCATTAAAAGTTTAGCTGTGGTGCTTTTCCCACAGCCACTCTCTCCTACCACGCTTAAAATCTCTCCCGGGTGCACCTTAAAGGTGATATTGCGCACTGCGTGGATGAGCTTGGGAGGCTTAAACATCCCTTGAGAGATGCTATAAGTCTTGCATAGATCGTTAGCTCTTAAAATCATCGAATCTCCCTGGGAAACTCTAAATAGTTCATATTTTCATCCACAGTTTGGAGGCGTTTTTTGCGGTGCTCCTTACCCGGTTTAGGGATAGCATTTAGTAGGGCTTGAGTGTAGGGGTGGCGCGGGTCATTAAAAAGCTCTTTGGCGCTAGCTTTTTCCACGACATGCCCCTTATACATCACAACCACCGCATCGGCTAATTGAGCGACCACGCCTAGATCATGGGTGATGAAAAGAATCGAAGTACCCTTAGTGGCTTGCAACTCTTGCATAAGTTCTAAAATTTGGGCTTGGATGGTAACATCTAGGGCAGTGGTGGGCTCATCGGCGATTAAAAGCTCAGGCGCGCACACCATCGCCATGGCAATCATCACCCGCTGGCGTTGCCCTCCGCTGAGCTTAAAGGGATAGTCGTTGTAACGCTCTTTAGCATGCGGAATGCCCACGCGCTCCAATTCAGCCAGCGCGCGCTCATAGCGTTCTTTGCGACTCAAATTGGGGTGGTGGATTTTGAGTGCCTCGCTGATTTGAAAGCCGATCGTATAAGAGGGGTTAAGGCTAGTCATAGGTTCTTGGAAAATCATACTAATTTTCTTGCCTCGAATCTCTTTTTGCATTTGCTTTTGGGTAAGTTTGAGCAAGTCCTGTCTATTAAACTCAATCACCCCATCCACAATCTTACCCGGTTTGTCGATCAGCCCTAAAATGGAGAGCGAGGTAATGCTCTTCCCGCTTCCACTCTCTCCCACAATGCACAGAGTTTGAGACTTTTTAAGCTCAAAACTCACCCCATCCACCGCCTTATTAATGCCCTTATCGGTAAAAAAATAGGTTTTAAGATTGTCTACTCTGAGCAAAGTCTCTTGCATAAGCCACCCCTAGCGTGTGTGTTTGGGATCGAGCGCGTCCATGATCCCATCGCCCAATAAGTTAAAGCCCATCACGGTCAAAAAGATCATCCCGCCCGGGAAAATGATGAGCCAGGGGGCTGTGTTGCGGTATTGCATCGCGTCTAAGAGCATCGCGCCCCACTCTGGTGTAGGGGGTTGTGCGCCCAGTCCCAAAAAGCTTAAACCAGCAGCCTCTAACACTGCAGAGGCAAAACCCATCGTGGCTTGCACGATGATGGGCACGGCGCAGTTAGGAAAAATAACTTTAAACATGAGGCGCAAATGTCCTGAGCCATTAACCTTAGAGGCAATGACATATTCTTTTTCTTTCTCTGCCAAGACAGAGGCGCGCACAATGCGCGCAAAGCCCGGAATGCCCACGATTCCAATGGCTAACATAGCATTAAATAGGGAGGGTCCCAAAATCGCCACTACGATAATAATGAGTAAAATAGAGGGCAAGGAGAGCATTAGATCCATAAGGCGCATGATGATCATATCAGTCCGTCTGCCAAAATAGCCCGCCACTAGCCCTAGCACAATGCCAAGGGAGAGAGCGATCCCTATGGAAACCACCCCGATCGTCAGTGAAATACGCGCACCATAGAGCAGGCGGGTGAAAACATCGCGCCCTAAATCATCTGTGCCAAGCAGGTGTTTAGAGCTCCCTCCAGCCTCCCAAACAGGTACTTTTAATCTCTCTTGGACATTTTGGGCGTAGGGGTTATGTTTGGTGAGCGCGGGAGCAAACAAAGCGCAGAGGATCAAAAAAAGCACGATCCAAGCCCCCACCACCGCTGCTTTATTCTTTTTAAACTGCCCCCAAAATTCTGTAAAGCGTTCCACTATGAGAGCCTTATTCTAGGGTTAATAAAGGCATATAAAATATCCACAAGCAAATTAGCTGTGATGAAAATCACCGCCACAATAAGACTAGAAGTTTGGATGATAGGAAAATCGCGCTGGTTGAGAGCGTTGACCATCCACTTGCCCACCCCCGGCCATGAAAAAGTGGTTTCTGTCAAGATACTTCCCCCTAGCAGGCCAGCTAACATAAGTCCTACAAGAGTGGTAACCGGGATGAGCGCGTTACGCAGGGTATGGATAGCGATCACTCTAAAAGGAGAACAACCCTTGGCTTTAGCCGTGCGCACATAGTCTTCTTTGGCCACTTCAAGCATGCTAGCTCTCGTCATGCGCGCGATAATGGCGGTGGGAATGGTAGCTAAAGCGGTGGCAGGCAAAATTAAATGCTTGAGCGCGTCTACAAAAGCCTCATAATCATGGGCTAGCAGGCTGTCAATTAGATAAAAACCTGTAGGGCCATCTAGGTAGAATTGATCGCTCAAACGCCCATAAGTTGGAAACCAACCCAGTTTGACACCGAAAAAATAAATGAGCATCAAGCCCAGCCAAAAGACCGGCATAGACACCCCAGCAAGAGCTAGGCTCATGCTAGTGTAATCAAAGAAGCTATAGCGTTTAATAGCGGCCAAAATGCCAACAAAAAGCCCCAAGATGATCGAGATGATTAGCGCGCTCAAAGAGAGCTCGATAGTGGCCGGAAAGCGTTGCAAAAACTCTTTAATCACGGGCTCGCCAGACATAAAAGACCTGCCAAAATCGCCATGAAAAATGTGGTTGATATAGAGAAAATACTGCTCTAAGAGAGGTTTATTTAGCCCCATTTGCTCCCGCAAGGCCTCTACAGATTCCTTGCTAGCATGCTCGCCTAAGATCATCAAGGCGGGGTCGCCGGGCACTAAGTGCACCATCGCAAACACGATGATAGTTACCCCAAAAAGGGTGGGGATAGTCCAAAGAATCCGTTTGAGGATGAAACTTAACAAAAGTACCTCCTACGATTCTATCTATCAAAATAAAAATTGGCAAAGCGGTTAAGTTGCACCCCCGTTAACTTGAGACCTTTGAGACTAGCCAAATGCGGGATAATTTCATCTGGATAAACTAGAGGTATCCATGGGACATCTTTATGAAAAACGACCTGCGCCTCTTTGTAAAGCCTAATGCGCTCCTGTTCATCTGTTACTTCTTTGGCGCGTGTTACAAGGTCTGAATAAGCCACACTCTTATAGAAAGAGTGATTTTGTGAGGGAATCTGCAAAGCGGCATGCTTGCTCCAAAGGGTGTAGAGAAAATTGTCCGGATCGCCTGTATCAGCGCGCCAGCCACTAAAAGCCATTTCATGTTCGCCCCTAGCTACCTTCTTTAAATACGCCCCCCATTCCAAAAACTCAATCTTGACCTTTATTCCTACTTTCAGAAGTTGCGCTTGAATGAATTCAGCAGCTTGTTTTCTGTGGCGCGAGGCAGTGTAGAGAGTGGTTTCAAAACCATCTGGATACCCTGCTTGTTTTAAAAGTTGTTTGGCTTTATCTGGATCATAGGGATAAGGTTTAATGTCTGTATTATAGCTCCACATGCCCGGTGGCAGGGGATTAACCGCTTTTTTAGCATACCCCTCATAGACAACTTTAATATAATCATCAAGGTTGACAGCATAATTGAGCGCGAGGCGTACCAAACGATTGCTAAAAGGTTTCTTTTGAGTGTTAATACTAATCCATGAAACCATGAGTGCGGGGTCTCTATCTACTACCACATTGGGAAGACTTTCTAAATTGGCCACTTCACTTTGATTAGGTGCGCTAATCATAGAAACCTCGCCCTTTTGTAAAGCCAAAACTCGAGAAGAAGGATTAGGAATCACGCGAATAACAACCCTGTTTAAGTAGGCTTTGGGACCCCAATATTGATCATTTTTGGTCAGAATGACTCTCTCGTCCTTGATCCAAAGACCAAATTTAAAAGGACCTGTACCGATGGGTTTTTTTGAGAGCTCTTCTTCTCTATTCTGACTGGCAAGATAATCCGCATAATCTGCGCTCAAGATAGAAAGAAAATCCATCCCCAAATCCGCCAAAAAAGGAGCTTCTGGCCTGTTGAGAGTAATTTTGATAGTATAATCATCTAAAGCCTGAATGCTTTTGATGATATCAGACATGTCCATGCTTTCCCAGTATACATAGCTTCTTCCGCTTTTATAGTAGGGTTTGCCAGCTTTCATTTGTCGCTCAAAAGAAAAGAGTACATCCTTAGCTTTAAACTCGACCTTTTTATTCCAATACTTGGTTGTATGAAAATAAACACCTTTTCGTAAATGAAAGGTATAAGTCAGGCCATCTGGGGAAATCTCCCAACTAGTTGCTAAAGAGGGTTCAATCTCTGTAGTGCCGTATTTAAAACGCACCAAAGTTTCATAAATGTTGCCTGTGGTGGCGTAACTCTCTCCATCAGTTACTAGAGCTGGGTCCATACTCGAACCATCTGCGCCCCTAGCATAGATTAGAGTCCCTCCAAACTTGCCCGTTGCTCCCAAGATGCCCCCTAGCAACCAAATCCCAAAAACCCCCAGCAACAAGCCTCTCATATTCGCTCCTACTCTCCTCTCCTAAGGATGATTTAACCCTGATCTTGTTGTGCTAACACGCTCACCTTCTTGCGCTCTTTATTTTTATAGCTAAAACACACCACCCCATCTACCAAGGCAAAGAGGGTATGATCCTTGCCCATGCCTACATTTTTACCCGGATGCACCTTAGTGCCTCTTTGGCGTACGATGATATTGCCAGCTCTGACAAATTCCGAGCCAAATTTTTTAACGCCTAAACGCCTTCCTGCTGAGTCCCTATTGTTTTGTGTACTTCCTTGACCCTTCTTGTGCGCCATATCTTAATCCTTTTACGCTACGATTTTTGTAATTTTTACTCGAGTGAAATCTCGTCTAAAACCTCTTTTAGTTTTGCTATCCTTACGGCGGCGTTTCTTAAAGATGATGACTTTTTTGCCTCGCCCCTCATTGATCACTTCAGCTTCAATTTTAGCCCCACTCACTAGAGGAGTGCCATAAACAACACCCCCCTCCTTAGATACAGCCAAAACTTGATCTAGCTCTAAATGGGCTTTAGATTCTAAATTGAGCCTATCTAGCAAGACAACATCACCCTCTTGCACTTTATACTGCTTGCCTCCATTTTTAAACACTGCGTACATGCCAAAGTCCTAAAAACAAAATTTAGCCTCCATCTTAACACGAAAAAGCTTAAAAATGAGTTGCCATACATGGCATACATCTTGCATGTCTTTTAGTAACTCATGTAAAGGGAGACTTATGCGCATTAGCGATAACGGCCGCTATAATCAAATGAACTACTATCAAAATACCTTGCAGAATAAGCTCAATACCGCTAATACTAAGATTGCTTCTGGACTCAAGATTCAGAATGGATACCAAGATAGCAATATCAATAATCAAAATCTTAAATATGGCTTTGAAGAAAACACCCTTGATCAAAATATTGATGTTGCTAAGAGTGCTCATACCTCAACACTCAACACTGATAAAGCCTTGAGCGAGCTCTCTAGTACAATGGAACAATTCAAAACAAAATTAATCCAAGCCGCTAACGATGTGCATTCTACTACCTCGCGCCAAGCCATCGCTCTTGACCTAGAAAAACTCAAGGCACACATGATCAATGTTGCTAATACCTCCATCGGGGACGAATACCTCTTTGCAGGAAGCAAGGTGGATCGTAAACCCTTTGATTCTAAGGGGAATTACTATGGCAATAACGAAAATCTCAACGCATTGGTAGGGGCAAATAATCTTGTGCCCTATAATGTAACTGGCAAGGCCCTCTTTTTGGGGAAAGATCTTGATAGACAAAAACATATCACCAGCAATATTAAAATGCTCAATCAAAGCAAGTTGCACCCAGATATTATGGATGCGCTCAATAAAACTGCTGAACCTAAAGAGGTGTTTGTGCAAGCAGACGACACTTTGCGCGACCTAATTGGAGACACCGATGATAATCCTAGCAATGACCCTAAAGAGTATTTTTATTTACAAGGTGTGCGCCCTGATGGAAGTGCTTTTAAGGCAAAATTTGCCCTAGATAAGGCTTATGACAAAGAAGAAGATGCCACCACAATTAAAGATCTACTAGAACAAATTGGAAAGGCTTATGGCAATACTTCTAGTAATAAAGTCGTGGATGTCAGCTTGAACGCATGGGGAGAGATTGAGATTAAAGACCTCACCACTGGTAACTCTACCATCGATTTTCACATGGTTTCTAGCGAAAAAAATGTGGATAATCTAGCCGATCTCTACACCAGTAACGCGCGGGTTACTCACTATGTCAAAAGCCCATTTTTAACCGATCGCGCTCTTTCAACATTGCGAGCAATACCTGATCCCTATGATCACCGCATTTTAGACCTCTCTAGTGCTTTTATCACTCAAGATAATACCCCAGCCAATCGCAACACTAAACTTAGCGAGATTTTAGGTCCTAATGCAGCTTCTTTAGAAATTAGTGGGACACGCCCCAACCATAAGGATGGTAGCATTGACTCCACCCCGCTAACTCCGGTGATTTTAGACAAAGACGCTAGCCTGCAAGATTTGATGGATAGCATCAAAACACATTTTCAAGGCAATTTAGAGGTGGAACTTTCTGAGGACGGGCGTTTACGCCTCATTGATAAAAATATCAAAAACAAAGAACATGATAGCAAGACTCCTCCTTTTGATGGTCCGCATGGGCTTAGTCTTACACTTAGAACTTTAGATGCTAAAGGGCAAGAGGTCAAGGCCTTGCCCACAGATTACGCTAGTGAATACCAAAAAACCTACTTCACTCACAGCGGGGCGCGCTTGGTGGGCAATATCTCTCAGGTGATCCCTAAAACGATGGAATATGCCACAGGTGCGACCAAGCTCTCTGAGGTAATGGGCACAACCATAGGTGAACAAAGCTACATTCTTAAGTTCAACGACCACAATGGGATACCCCTAGAGGCCAAATTAGATTTAGATAACAAGGGAGCATTTTTGGAATTACCTAGTAAAAGCGGAGGTGCACCTTATAAAATTCCCCTTTATAACCGCAATGAGACCGCTCCCACGCTCACAAAACCTAATGATTTTACCTATCGCCAGCTTATGGATGCGATTACTTTGGCAATGGACTATAGCAATCAAGATAGCAAGCTTTACAAACAAGTTCAAGCGTCCGTACCCTCCAAAGAGAGTAAGGAGGCCTTTCTGTCTTTACTTCAAGGAGCGGACACCCGCGTTAATGTGAATCTTGATGAAAATGGCAAAATGGTGATTCAAGATAAAATGCGCTCTAAAACTTTAATGCGATTCATGTTCTTTGACACAAAGGCGGATGATTTTTCTGCAGATACTCTCAGAAAAGACGCTCCTTCTATTCGTCTCAATGCCAACAACGCCCTCACTATCGATCAACCCCATATCAACTTTTTCAAGCAATTAGATGGAGTGATCGATTCGGTGCGTGATGGGATTTACCGCCCCGATGCTCTGCAAAATAATTACAATGAGCAAATGCGCAATCTGGGGATTCAAAATAATATCGAGTTGGTAGATCACCTAAGCGATCATATTGAAAAGATTATCGCTACTAATGGCGCGCATAGCCGTAGTTTTGCACATATTTTAAGACGCAACGAAGTGCTCAAATCTCAGGTGCAATCTATCCGTGGCGACACCGTGGGCACAGACATTGCAGAAACCTATAATAAGTTTTCTCAGTTGCGCAATAACTACGATGCCGTGCTCTCATCAAGTAGCAAAATTAATCAAATGGCACTGAGTAACTATGTATGATCAGCTCAAAGCGTGTATGGCCAAACTAGGCCAAGAGCAGAGAAAAGTTTCATGGTATTTGTAACCTAAGAGCTAATAAGGTTTTCTCGCTTTCAATTCTGCGATGTCTTTGGCATAGGTTTTTAGACGCGCTTGGGTAATGCTCTGATCCATCTTTTGCATCACGGATTCAAAAATAGTATTGAGTGCTTTTTTAACAGCATCATTGGAATTGTCTTTGCCCTTATAGAGCGAACTTAGCAAACCTCCGGTATGTTCAGACTTACTAGATTTAATAAAGGGCTCTTTAACATTGATCTCGCTCAAGTCAATCATAAAAGAATCTACAGACTCCCCACTCAAAGGTTCTACAAAGACCACTTTAATGTAGCCCATAGCAACAAGAGTGCCTTTTATTACATCCATACCACTAGAAAAGATGAGCCCGGGACTAGACTTTTTCTGCTCTGTAGTTTTGGGATCGGGGCGCAAGACAATCTCCCCGCTGGTTTCCAGTGCCAAATATCCATCTCGTTTTTGTGCAAAAGGAAGATCGTTTTTATCACTCACATCTACAAGAGTCACTTTATAACCCTGATTTCTAAGAATTTCTTGGATTTTTAAAACGATTTGTTCCCTAAATTTAAGTTCATATTCTCTAGCGATATTATCGCTGTATTGCAATACAGGCTTAAGAAGAATAACTTCTTTATTAGTAATTGGGGCTTGGTGTGCGCTAGTATGGTAAGCCAAACGCAAAGGCACTTGATCTGTAACAACAATATTGGGGCCACAACCAGCCAACAATAACACCAACCCTGCACTTACTAAATGCCGCTTCCACGCCATTCTCACTCCTTATTCCTAAAATATTCTCCGCTTTTCCCCCCACTCTTATGCTCTAAATAAATCTCTCCTATCACCATGGATTTATCCAAGCCTTTTACCATGTCATAGATTGTCAAAAGCCCTATGCTCACACCTGTAAGAGCCTCCATCTCTACTCCCGTCTGCGCTTGGCATCTTACGCTAACTTTGAGGACAAAAGCACATTCCTCCTCTTTTTCCAGCACTTCCACATGGACACCTGCAAGAGGTAGAGGATGACACATGGGGATAAGTGTGCTAGTTTGTTTAGCTCCCATGATAGCTGCAATGATTGCCGTTTGCAACACGGGGCCTTTTTTAATCTGATTGTCTAAAACGGCTTGATAGGCCTGTTTGCTCATGCAAATTTTGCCACACGCTAGTGCAACTCTACTGCTCTGATTTTTAGAGCTCACATCCACCATCAAGGGGTTATTTTGGCTATCCAAGTGGCTCAAATTCATTTTTTAGGGCGGAAAATCTGAATATGTTGAGGATTAGCCTCAATATACGCTCCTCCGATCAAATCGATACAATAGGGGATCGCTGGAAACACAGCCTCTAGGCATTCTTGAATACTCTTAGGCTTGCCGGGCAAATTTACAATAAGGCTAGAGCCTCGAATACCCGCGCTCTGCCTAGAGAGGATCGCGGTAGGGACATATTTTAAACTAGCCGCGCGCATTAACTCTCCAAAACCAGGTAACATTTTAGTACATACCGCCTGCGTGGCTTCTGGGGTAACATCTCTGGGGGCAGGTCCTGTGCCCCCAGTTGTAACAATGAGATCACAACGCGCTTCATCGCTTAAACTGATTAAGGTCGATTCGATGATTGCCTGCGCATCGGGGATCAAATGGTAGGCAAAGTGGAGCGGGTTCAAGATATAGCACTTTAGCACCTCTTGAATCGCCACTCCGCTTTGATCCTCATAAACACCCAAACTGGCGCGATCGCTACTAACTACAATTCCTACTTTAATCTCTTTCATGCCAATAACCCGCTCCCTCTTAAAGGATGACTCTGATTGTGGGCGTACAAGCGCTGATCGCCCCTTAACTCATACTTCCAAATGGGGGCGTTGTGCTTGAAATCTTCAATAAAGCGCGCGTATAACTCTAGTGCCTCTTTGCGGTGTGCAGAAATCAAACCCGCCATATAGGAGCTCTGCCCTACGCCCACATCCCCCCTAGAGTGCGCCATACGCAACGCAACACCTAAGGCGCGCGCCTCCTGATCCCATGCATCAAACCAGTTTTGCAATAAGGGCAAATACACATCAAAGCTCAAGCCTTTAAAGTCTGCCCCCTCTGCACGCACAATTCCGCTAAAAACGCACAAAGCCCCCCCATTTTGTGTTTGGCAAAATCCCCCCCATTGGCTATAGAGTCGCGCTGTGTTTAAAGCCCCATCAAAGACTTCTAGCACCTCTAACCTCCACACACAGGAGGCAAGAGCATGATATGATCGCCCGCCTTCAAGGGGGTGTGCAGATCGTCTATTAAAACCCCATTAAGTGCCACCGCGCTCATGGCCAGCCATGGTTTCAAGCTCTCTTTCTGAGCTAAAATTTCTTTGAGCGCATGTAAAGAGCTTACTTCCAGTTCTAGGGTCGCCTCTTGAATAGGGCCTAAAAACTCCACGCGCACCATTAGAGTAAATGTCCCATCTTATTTTTTTTGGTTTCAAGGTATTGCGCATTATGGCAATTACTGGGCACAATGATACTATGCCGTTCTACTTTCACAAACGCGCTCAACGCTTCCACTTTTTGGGGGTTATTTGTCAATAGGCAGATTTCTTCAATATTGTAATACTTGAAAATCTCTTGCACTACGCCATAATCCCGCTCATCGTCCCTAAAGCCGATGGCGCGGTTGGCTTCAATGGTGTCATAACCCTGATCTTGCAGAGCGTAAGCGTTGATTTTATTAAAAAGACCAATCCCTCGCCCTTCTTGGCGCAAATAAAGGAGCATACCCCCTTGTGGGTGGGCGTAAATTCTCTGTAAAGACATGGCGAGCTCTTCGCCACAATCACATTTTTGCGACCCAAAAACATCTCCAGTTAAACACTCTGAATGCAGGCGCACGAGGGGGGGACTCTCAAGGTGTGCGGTGAAGACCACGAGGTGATCAAAACTCTGCCCCTCTCTTTGTTCTCTAAAAGATTGGATGCGAAATTCCCCAAATTTGGTAGGCAATTCCGCTTGGCTTGAAACTTGCAAAAAACACTCCATAAATTACCTTTGAATAGCACATTCTAGCACGCTAATTTAACATTTTGGTAAAATTAGCTTAATTTTCCTTGAAAGCGTTTTTATTGTGAATGCCCAGCATTTTGGCTAACCCTAAATTTTGGATCATAAAGCCGATAAAATCCATGCCAAAGAGAGCGATTGCGCCTAGACTCTTAGACCCACATAGGCGTTTTTGGCGATCTTGAATGGTGCGTGTGGCGTAAAAAAACAGCTCCCCCACTAAAGGACCTACCGCTGGGGTACAAATGAGGTCCTGCCAGCTAGGGATTTCTACAAAGGCTTCTAAGCCATATTCCCAAAAAAAGGTAGAAACAAGAAAAGTAAAGAGCACGCAGGCGCGTTTGGAATAACCTGCCACGCGCGCTTGCATGTAGTAAATCGCCCCAAAATAAGGGTGCAGTACGCCATTAAAGATGAATAGATCGTGATCAAACTGCGGTCCTAAAAGCACATTCTGACACCAGCTCAACCACCCAAATTTTTCTTTGCTCCAATGGGTAATACTCTCGGGCATCAAATACAGCCCCACAATCCCCAACACAAAGGCTAGACCTAAAATGCCCACGCTAGCACACAAATACTTTAGGCGATCATTGGGGACATAACCCACCATGAACGAATCCAAGGACGGCACAACACACCTTAGTTTTTGGGATTCTCGACAAAAAAAAACTTTAAAATCCATTAGGTTTTTCCTGTTAGAATTCGCGATTTGGAGGATATAATGGCAGTAATAGGTAAACTAGACACTTTGGAACATTTGTTTAGGAAGACTCGAGAGCTCGAAACGCTCTATGATTATCTCAAAAATATGCTTACAAGTGGACATGCGTGGCATCAATCTCTGATGACTCAAAAGGAAGGTTCTACCAAGCGTCCCCTAGAGCACGGCATACATGCGATGGAAATCGTTTATCAACCCACGCAAGAGGGGGTTTTAGAGACACATAGGGCGTATGTGGATTTTCTCTTGGTGGTAGAGGGAAGTGAGCTTATACTTTGGAGTGATATTACAGATTTAAAGGTGCAAGATTCCTATGATGCTAATATAGATCGCCAAACTTACCATGCACATTCCAAACCATGTGCTATCCCTATGCATGCAGGAATGTTGGGCATTTTCATGGATTACGATGCGCACACGACACGCCCTATTGATTCTGAACTTGTACGCAAAGTGGTGGCTAAAGTGCCTAAAGAATTAATTAAACTAAAATTATGAGGTGAAAGAGTTAATGCATTCTTATTGGTTTTTTCTTAGCTCAATCGTGGCTCTTGGAGCTAGCACTTTGGAAGGAGTGTATAAAACCCAGTCTTTTCTCTATATGAAAAGCTCTTATGTGGAATTTTTTAAATATGGAGACAAATACTACGCCTACGGGATTGCTAATGTAGATGGCTCCAGTGCTCGCAAGGACATTTACAATAAAAATCCAGCACTCAGAGATCGTAGCGACAAAGGCGTGGTATTCTTGTATGGATTAACGCATGTGGAAGGAAACATCTATAGAGGAGGGCATGCCTACAACTTCTATGATGGACGGACTTACTATGTGCGCGTGCGTCAAAAGAAAAATGGCGATCTGAAATTTTTACCCAGCCTAGATAGACATGGTTTTTTTGGCAAAACTTTTATTTGGAAGAAGCTCGATAATGCCTATCTTAAAAATCATGACATTGTCAAGCCGGATTTTTCTCAAGTGCTAGAAACTCTTAAAGAAATCCCTAACGATGGCTCTTGATCCGCTCTAGGGCAATTTTCACCGCGTTGCTAGCTGCGCCGACTCTGAGTTGGTCGGCCACACACCACAGGTGTAAAATTTTAGGATCGAAGAGATCGGATCGTACTCTTCCTACAAAGGTTTGATCGGTGTGGCTAGCACTAATGGGCATGGGATAGAGATTTTTGCTAGGCTCATCTAAGAGCACGATGTTAGGCGCGCTTTTGAGCACCTCTTGGGCTTGATAAGCGTCTATAGCTTGCTTGAAGTGGATGCTAATACTCTCGCTATGGCTACGCAAAACAGGCACACGCACACAAGTCGCGCTAATGGGAAACTCCACATGCATGATCTTGTGCGTCTCTTGCACCATCTTCATCTCCTCTTTAGTGTAGCCAGAGGGCATGAAAATATCAATTTGAGGAATCACATTCAAGGCTAAGGGGTGGGGGAAGACTTGAGCTTGCTGGCTACCTGTCATCTGTGCTTGCAACTCTTCAATCCCGCGCTTGCCCGCTCCACTAGCTGCCTGATAAGTGCTCACACAAACCCGCTCGATCCCAAAAGCCTTATGTAGGGGGTTGAGCACCTGCACCATTTGGATAGTTGAGCAGTTAGGATTAGCGATGATATTTTTAGGGCAATCTTTTAAATCCTGCGCGTTAACCTCTGGGACCACTAAGGGGATGTCTTTTTCTAAGCGAAAAAAGCTAGTGTTATCAATGACCAGCGCGCCTGCATTAGCCGCACTAGGAGCAAAGAGCTTACTCACTCCACTCCCCGCGCTAAAAAAGGCGATGTCTATACCCTCAAAACTCTCATGGGTGGTTGGTAAAATCTCATATTCTTGCCCCATAAGTGTGAGTTTTGTCCCAGCACTTCTCTTGCTAGCTAAGGGTTTGAAACTCTTAAGAGGAAAATGCCATTGCTCTAAAAGTGTGATGATCTCCAAGCCCACCGCCCCGCTTGCCCCTACAAGGGCGACATTATAGCCCTTCATTCGCTCACCATCGCCAATGCGCCCAAAAAGCTCAAATGATTCACCTGCACCCCCGTCGTCATGTTCTTGAGGGTTAAGCTCTTGTTACGCACTTCTTCTTCTCCTAAAACCACCACAAATTCATGCCCCTTTTGGTTGGCATAACTGAAAGGTTTTTTGAGTTTTTCAATTTCAGGGTAGAGTTCTGCATTCACATCACTTTGGCGGAATTTTTGGGCAACTTGACTAGCATAGGCGAAGTGGGAGGGGTGCATGCACACCACTAACACCCGCGCGCTCGTGGATTTACTCTCCACTAATTCGAGCTCCTCTAAACCCACTAGCAAGCGATCTAGCCCAATAGATGCGCCCACACCGGGCAAACTCTGGGTGCTAAAGCTCTTAGAAAGATTATCATAACGCCCCCCTGAACATACACTTCCCAAAGTCGCTAGGGCATTGAGGGTGGTTTCATAGACGATCCCGGTGTAATACCCAAGCCCCCTAGCAATGGAGAAATCTACTTTAAAATGCTCAGGATTGATTTCTAAAGAGAGGAGGAGATTAAAGAGGCTCTCTAACTCCTCCAAGCCCTCCTTTAAAGTGGAGTTATAAGCTTTCAAATAAGCCACGCTTTTAAAAAATTCTAAGGGGTCGCCATTTTGCTTTGTGTTGATGATTTCTAGCAGGTCTGCAAACTGCAACTGCGGGAAAAGGGTTTTGAGCTCCAAGAGCACGCCCTCTTGACCGATCTTGCTCAGTTTGTCCACTACCCTTAAGAGTGCGTGAATCTCCTCTTGGGTATGCAAGCCAAAATGTTCGCACAACCCATTTAAAATCTTGCGGTGGTTGATCCACACGCTAAATTCATCCAAGCCTAAAGCTTTCAGACTGGCGATGATCACCTGAATGATCTCGCTATCACAAAGTAAACTTTTGCTTCCGATAAAGTCAAAATCGCATTGCGTGAATTCTCGATAACGCCCCCTTTGGGCGCGCTCCCCCCTAAAGACATTACCAATAGCATAGCGTTTAAAGGGCAGTCCTAGAGCGTGGTGGTGCTGGGCGATAAAACGGGCTAAGGGGATAGTTTGATCAAAGCGCAACCCCACTTCTCTTTTGCCATGATCTTTAAAGAGGTAGATTTCTTTTTGAATCTCCCCCTCCTCTTGGGTTAGAATGGAAGCGTATTCCAAATGAGGAGTTTCGATGGGCACAAATCCAAAACTTCTAAACACACTGGCCAATTTGTCTAGCACCGCTCCCTTAGCCATCGCCTCTTTGGGGAGTCTGTCTTTAAAGCCACTCAAAGTTTTAGGGGTGATCATGGCGATCCTTTGTTAAGATGCACTATTATAGCAGTTTAGTCAAAGTTGCTTTTTAAGCGAGCAGTTTTTCTAGGATTTTCTCATAGGTAAATTCTTGAATGCGTGCGTGCAATTGTTGGGAAATTTGTGCGTAATAATCAGGGTTGCCCAGTAGAGTATCTATTTTGACTGCCATTTGTGAGGCATCTTGCACCACCAATTCTGGACAAAGCCCTAAAGCATTGCCCACCGGTGTACAAATAAACGGAGTGGCAAATTGCATGCTCTCTAAAAGCACCATAGGAAAGGATTCGTAATTTCCCGTGCTGCCATGTAAAAAGAGTGTGGCATTTTTACAAAGCTCTAGGGCAACCTCGCGTCCGATGTCATAGAGAAACAGCACTTCTTTAAAGCCATATATTTCATCTAACTCATAGGTTTTTAACGATTTGAGGCGATCCAAAGTGTGTCCATGATTTAAAGAACCCACAAAGACTAGAGGGATTTGTGTTTGGCTAGCATAATAGGCCCGCAAAACCACCTCCTGCCCCTTTTCAGGGTAATAGTTGGAGATGTTGAGAATAAAAGGTTCTCGAATTAATTCTGCAAGAATGTTCTGTAAACTGGTGCTGTATGTGTTGAATCTGTCGAGTCTTTTTAGTTGCTGGGGGAGGGGGGGGGGGGGGTAAATTGCTTGGGTGCATTAATGTCTTTAGAAAAAACCCCATTGGGCAAAATCTCCACATTAAGAGAATCCAGGCTGTTTAGATACTGGTATAGAGAACTATCTTTATGTAACAAAAAGACTTTATCATAAGCTCTAAGCTGGCTTGCTATATAAACAAGAGGGTGTTCTGATTGTTGTGGCTTTGACTTGTGGTTAAATTTGTGAAACAGCGTCTTCCAAGAAATAGGCGAATGCTGAGGTGCAGGAGGGATATCTTTAAATTCAACATGGTTTCTTAAAAACTTTCTTTTTGCTTTGCAAGTGCTCAGGTGAAGATAGATTGCATCGCTGTTCCAAGTGCCAATTGAAGAATTAACTAAAATATCGCAATCAAAATTTTTGACAAAATCTACATAAGCCTCAAGTTCGCCCTGCCAAACCCACTTTTCATTATAAATATGAAACTCAACAATATAGAGATTGGGCGCAAACTCTAAAGCTTGTTTGGTAATATTGCCACTGGTAAGAGGATGCCTATCCCCCTGCCGCTTTAAGGACATCGCCACTTCTGCATGGTTAAAAGTATCGCTTGTAATCACATAGACCTGATGACCGGCCTGCGCCAGCGCGCTAGTCAGGCCATAATCCGCCGTAGCTGTGCCCGTTTGCAAGGGGATATATTGTTCTGTGCAATAAAGAATAACCATTGTTCAAACTAACCCTAACACTCTCTGAGCGTGGCCTTTGGCTTGGACATTGTAAAGCGCGTGGGCGATCTTGCCCTCTTTGTCAATCACAAAAGTGGAGCGAATCACGCCCTCTATTTCCTTGCCATACATGTTTTTAGCACCATATGCCCCATAAGCTTTAAGCACTTCCAAATTAGGATCGCTTAAAAGTTCAATGCCTAATTTTTCAGACTCGATAAAATGGCAATGACTCTTGGCATCATCTGGGCTCACCCCCAAAATCACCGCGTCCTTAGCTTGGAATGCGCTTTTTAATTTGGTGAAATCCTGCGCCTCAATGGTGCATCCGGGGGTGTTATCCTTAGGATAAAAGTAAAGCACCACGACTTTACCTAAAAAATCTTTTAGGCTTACGCTCTGCCCTTGCGCATTTTTGAGAGTGAAAGCGGGGGCTAGGGTATTTGGTTCTAAACGCATCGTTTCTCCCTAATATAAGATTACACGCACAGCCATAGGGCCATGCACACCAAAGACGGTTTGTAACTCAATATCTGCCGTGCGGCTAGGGCCCCCAATAAGGAGCATGTTAGTGGGCAGGCAATGCTTACAATCCTCATCGCGCATTTTGACATCTTGAGGCATGCCTGCTTTTTTAAGTGCTTCTAAGCCTTGTGCCAAATTGCGTACAATTTTAGATTTTTCCAATAAGATAATGCATTTGAGGGTGATGAGCGAGGTTAAGCGTGGACTAGAGGGGGAGGAGACCACGCCCACAATGCCCAAATTAGCCACCCCGCAAGTCGCCTTTAAGATCGCCGTATCGATATTAAAAATCTCTTCTCTAAAAGCCTCTACAGGCTGATTATAAGGGATTTTTGTGTAATTTCCTCCTAGCGCTTCTATATCACAGGGCAAGTCTGTGGCGTAGAGAAGTTTTTGGCTCTCAAAAGCATTGAGAGCGTTTTCTATCTCTGCGAGCAGATTTTCTGAGCTTGAATCAACCACCTCTGAGCGGTTTAAGTCTTGGTAATACTTATATTCCTCGAGCAGATCCTCTTTGGTATCCACAATCATATTTTTATAGGGAATGTCCACATGCGTAACACTATGGCGTTTGAGCGCGTTTTGGATGCGCTCTAGTACAACTTGCTTACTCATAAATCACCCCCGCTAGAGATTTCACTTTGGCATGCACGCTACCCCCCACTTGGGGCATTTCGCGATGCTTGAGCCACTTATTGAGCACAGGGGTATAATGCCCCACAAACTTGCCCAGCGGGGCAAACCATCCGCTCATTGTGAGCATAAGTCGCCATGCCGTGCCGCTACTGGCCAATTTAGCAAAGACCTTCATGCCCAGCTCCTCTAATTTGCTATGCTTAGTGTCCTTATAACCGCGTACAATCCCCCGCCCTTCATGACTTTTCTCCGCGCGCAAATCCCTAATGAGCTCAGGCAGGGGGATTTTTACCGGGCACACTTCCCCGCAACGCCCACACAAACTGCAGAGATTGGCGATGTGGGCGTAATTATCCAACCCAAAGAGTTGGGGAGTGATCACCACTCCAATGGGCCCGGGATAAGTGGCTAAATAGGCATGCCCGCCGATTTTGTCATAGACTGGGCAGTGGTTGAGGCAAGTCCCGCAACGAATACAGCAGAGAGCGCGGTAATATTTTTCATCAGCCAAGATATTAGAGCGGTTATGATCCAATAAAATAATATGCGCTTCTGTAGGGCCATCTAGCTCGCCCTCTTTGCGTGGTCCGGCGATGATATTTTGATAGCAGGTGATGGGCACACCCACCGCGCTAGGACAGAGCAGGTTATTTAAAAGGGATGCGTCCTCAAAGCTCTCTACCATTTTTTCAATCCCGCAAATAGCGACATGGATATCGCAAGCAGTGGTGCACATGCGTCCATTGCCCTCATTTTCTACTAGCCAAATGGCTCCCTCATTGGCGATCGCAAAATTCACGCCAGAGAGTCCCATTTTAAAGCCCTCAAACTCTGTGCGCATATGTTTTCTAGCAATGCCATTGAGCTTTTCTGGTTCACTTTCTAAAGGCGCGCCTAGCTTTTCTTGGAAGATTTTACCCACTTGGTGGCGGTTTTTGTGGATGGCAGGCACGACAATATGCACGGGGTGTTCGTCAATGAGTTGGATGATGAGCTCACCCAAGTCCGTTTCTTTGGCCACAATGCCCTTTTCTTGCATGAAGTGGTTCAGACCGATTTCCTCGCTGGCCATGGATTTGCCCTTGAGAATACGCTCTACCTTGCGCTCTTTGGCTAAGTTATAGATGATTTCATTGGCATCTCTAGCTGTGCTGGCATAATGCACTACAAAGCCATTTTTGGTGGCGTTTTCCTCAAACTTTTGTACATAGCTATCTAACTGGGCTAAAACTTTGAGCTTGGCGTTTTGCCCCATAGTGCGCAACTCTTCCCATTCAGGAAAACGGTTTGTAAGTAAATCCTTGCGCTTGGCAATGAGAGTGTCCATCGCAGAGCGCAAATTCGTGCGCATCTGCGTATCGCCCAGTTTCTCGTTAATAACATGTTCATAATCATGATCGCTATGAGTGTGTATCATATTAAGCTCCTATGCCTATTCTTTGGGCTAAAAAATCATAAAAGTGCATGGCTTTAGTGGAGCTGCGCATTTTAGCCATTGCCCCACTAATATTGAGTAAGCAACCTGCATCCGCTGAGAGAATGCATTCTACTTTTTGGTTTTCAATATCTTTAATCTTTTCGCGCACCATTGCTCCGGAAATCTCAGGTTCTTTGACCGCGAAAGTCCCTCCAAAGCCACAGCATTCCTCTTCTCTTTGCAAGGGTACAAGCTCTACATTATTTAACTGGGCGATAATTTTTTTCGCGCTTTCAATCACCTTAGACACCCGCAGGGCGTGGCAATTGGAATGCCAAGTAACCTTAATGGGCGCGCCTATGTCCTCATAGCGCGCCTCTAATTTTTTATCCAAAAATTCAGAGAGTTCAAAAACTCTTGAGGCGAAGTTTTTGACCTCCTCATATTCCTTATGCCCTTCAAAGAGCTCTAAATAGTCATGCGCCATCATCCCCACACATGAACCGCTGGGCACAATCACGGGATAATCCTCTTTAAAAAGGCGCACATTGTGCAGGACAATCTCGCGGGTTTGGGTGTAGTAGCCTGAATTATAGCTAGGTTGCCCGCAACAGGTTTGATCTTTTTTAAAGATTACCTCAACCCCTTCTCTTTGTAAAAGCTTGATACAATTAAGCGCAGTTTGGCTAAAAACAGCTCCTCCCAAACAAGTGGCAAAAAAATAAACTCTCATGCAAGTCCTTCTAAAAATAAAACATACCCTTTATTGTAGCTAAAATTGAGAAAAAGCGCGCGAGTAACCTTGTTACTAAGTTGATGGTTTTATTATGTGAAATACGCTTTAGAAAAGTTACTTACGTGTTTTTCTATGATAGTATTGTAAAGTTGATCTACTGATCTACTGATCTACTGATCTACTGATCTACTGATCTACTGATCTACTGATCTACTGATCTACTGAGACTTGTACATTCAGGGTTTGCCTGTGGAATGGGAGTCAAAAACGGAATTATGCAATTCTTTTTTTGGGAGTAGAGTTACTATGAGTTTCAAAACAAAAATTTCACTTGTTTTTGCCATCTTGCTATCTATAAGCTTTATAGCGACAGCCACTATCCTTAACTATAGGCTTTATTCTCGTATGACAAGAAGTGCTAAAGCACAATTGGAGAAGACCGTTGATCTGCTCTCTTATTCTCTCAAGGGCTGGGATGATGCCATTCGTGCCGCACTCATAAATACCTCTAGGCAAATTGAAAAACTAGACTTAAACGACATGGCGATGGTGCAAAAGATTTTAAGCTATGTGCAATATGGAATGGATAGCACAGATTTACATATCGCCTTTGAAGATGGGCGAATTTTTAAGACCGTGGGGCACATTCCTAAGGGCTATGATCCACGCAAGCGATCATGGTATCAACAGGCTAAAAGAAATCGGGGTCTTATCATTACAGAACCCTATGTCGATCTTTTTACCAATCACCTTGTAGTTTCCTATGCAGTCCCCATTATCCAAAATGGCGTATTTAAGGGTGTTTTGGGTTCAAATATTCCCTTAAACTATGTGGAAGATAGTGCTAAAAAACATTCCTCTAGCCAAGTACGCCTCTACTTCTTAGATCAGGGAGGCTTTGTTTTGGGTGCTGGGTCTTTGGAGCAAGGTAAGAAGTTTTTGGAAGTCTATCCGGAAAAAGAAGGCATTCTTAAGGAAATTCTAGCCCGCCATGATGGCTTGATTGAGAGTAGCGTGGATGGCACAGCCAAGTATTATGTTTACACCACGGTTCCGGGCTTTTCTTGGAAGGTGCTTGCTGTGAGCGATAAAAATTTTGTGCTCAAAGATTTAAGCATTATCCAACAAACTATTATTGCCATTTCTATCATCGCTACGGTCATTTCTATTATTTTGCTATTTATCCTGCTCAACATTCTCTTTAAACCCCTGAAAAGACTGACTAAACTCATCCAAGCCTTAGCTTCCAAAGATGGCGATTTGACCATACGCCTAGCCGTGCATGGCAAAGATGAAATTGCCGTGATTTCCAAGAGTTTCAACACCTTCTTAGACAAGACGCATGGCATTATCTCTACTATTAAACGCAATAGCGCGCAAAATACTGAAATCGCTCATAATCTGCAGAGTAGCTCCGATGTAGTTTCTCATAATGCTACTGAAGAGCAGCAACGCATTAAAGTGGTGGTACACAATGGAGAAGAGGTGATCACCAATATTCTCACGAGTGCGGATAATGCAGCGAGCAATAGCGATAATTTGATGAACACCACACACACGCTAGAGAAAGTGCGCACCACTATTGAGGAATTTAGCCGCGATTTGAGCAAAAACGCCCAATCAGGGGTTGATTGTTCCGACAAACTAGAGCAGGCTTCTAAAGACACCGAAGAAATCAAAAAAGTTTTGACCATCATCGCAGACATTGCCGATCAGACCAATCTTTTAGCACTCAACGCGGCCATTGAAGCTGCCCGTGCTGGTGAACATGGGCGCGGGTTTGCAGTGGTGGCTGATGAGGTAAGAAAATTAGCTGAAAAAACTCAATCTAGCTTAGGCGAAGTGCATGGTGTTATTAATGGTGTGGTGCAAAGTGTGAATGATATTAGTAAAGACCTCCACAGCAACGCTCAAGAGATTGTAAAAGTTTCAGAAGCCGCCCATGCTTTACAAGGTGTGGTTGATGAAAACGTACAAGGGATTCAAACCATCATCAATACCACCATTGAGGATGTAAAAGTCTTTAAAGATATAGCTAAGTTAGCTCAAAAGATCATGGAGGAAATTCATACGATTGGGGATCTCACAGCTTCCAACCAAGAGAGTGTAAAGGCTGTTGCCCAAGCGAGTACCTCTTTAAACCAAACAGCCGACATTTTTGCTTACGAATTGGGTAAATTTAAGGTTTGAAATCACAAAGAGGGGGTTTTGTTTTGCAATTTGGGGTTTTTCAAGTACTGATGTGCTTGGCTCATTTTTATAGACCACTTGCTAAGAGATGCTATGTTTGCTAGAATTCATTTATTCATTTATTCATTTATTCATTTATTCATTTATTCATTTATTCATTTATTCATTTATTCATTTATTCATTTATTCATTTATTCATTTATTCATTTATTCATTTATTCATTTATTCATTTATTCATTTATTCATTTATTCATTTATTCATTTATTCATTTATTCATTTATTCATTTATTCATTCGCGCAAAACTCTGTCTTTTAGGGCGGAGATATAAACACTTGGTAATTTTAATTATGCCAAAATCGTCGCATTCGCCCTTTAGGACAAGAAATGGCCTTATAGGCGTTAAACACAAAGCTTTTCGTGTCAGTGTCTGCTGGAACGCTTTGCTTAGGAAATCGCTCTCTTTTAGAAAGAGGCGTTTGACTCATTTAGCCCTATTGTTTTGCGTTGGACTTTCCGCACACTCTTTGCTAGAGACTCCCACTCTCCTAACCCCACACCAAAGACAATACATAGATTTCCTAAGTGAAAATGATGCCTATGTGTATCCAGTCGATCGCTATTACACGGCTGGAAACCGCGTGGGTTATGCAAGTAAAGAGTACAACTTTTGGGGCGCAGCGCATCATCGCTCTTGGATAGCGTGGAGTCGTTATTTGAGCTTGCTTTACAAATCTCCTAAAATGACTCGCTTTAGCATTTCTTTAACCCAAAGCATTTACACTCCGAGTTTAAAAAATCACCTTATTACCGGAGTTGTTCCCCATGATCACCTCTACGCCGGTTGGCTTAGAGCAGATTTAGGGGTGTTTCAACGCAGTAAACATGTTCTAGAAAAATTAGATTTCTCTTTTGGTATGGTAGGGCCTCATGCTTTTGCTAGAGAAATACAAGACTGGATTCATGACATGCGTGGAGATGCGAAATTTTATGGTTGGGCACACCAGTTGCGCAATGAATTTATTTTTGAGTTCACTTACCAATATCTTTATAAACTCCCCCTGCTTACTACGCGTTTTTTCTCTATAGACATGCTCCCGGGAGCTACGATCACTTTGGGCAATGCCATCACGCAGTTTAGACTAGGTTCGATGTTGCGTATGGGTTATAATTTAGATGCAGATTTTGGACCCAATAAGATCAATTCCAATTTTAGTGGGGGTTTTCCTTATAGTGATAAGCTTTCAATCTATGGTTTTGTAGGGGCGAGTGGGACCTATGCTCCTTTAGATATTTTTGTGCAGGGCAATAGCCCGGATACTAGAAATGTAACCTTTCTGCCCCCAGCTCTCTTTGGGATTGAAGGAGGGATTGCGCTACTCTATAAAGGTTTTAGGCTTGCGTTTGTAGCGACAAATCTGAGCAAGACTTTTCGCGACCAACCTTTAAGCCACAATATTGGCACAGCGGAAATTAGTTTGGCTTTTTGAAAAAAACTTAAGACTTAAAGAGTATAATTCGGGCTTCATAGCTAGGCTAATAGGAGCACTCATTAAAAAACTTCTTGCGGTTATCTTTATTTATGTGGGGCAACTTTTCTGTGCTTTGGATGCCCAAGAGAGTCGCATTAAAAGTATTGAATACGAAGATCTTTCCTATATGTCTGACATGCTTGCTAGCGAAATTGTCAAGATCAAAAAGGGCGAATCTCTTGATTTAAAAAAGATTGATGAAGCGATATTAGCTCTGTATAATCAAGGATATTTTGAGGATGTGTACGCGACTTTCAAAGATGGCAAACTCGTTTTCCATTTTAAAGAAAAACCTAGAATTGCAGGAGTAGAAATTAAGGGCTATGGTACAGAAAAGGAAAAAGAAACCCTCTATACTCAAATGGGAATCAAAAAGGGGGATACTTATGACGAGACTAAGTTAGAGAATGCTAAATATATTCTCAAGGCTGCGTTAGAACAACAAGGTTTTTATGGTAGCGTGGTGGAGACTCGTCTTGAACCTTTAGCTAGTGGGGGGGCTTACCGCATTATTTTTGATGTAAATCGAGGCAATCACATCTACATCACTAAGTCCACTTATGAGGGACGCGAGCAATTAAAACCTCGCGTGGTGGAGAGTTTGAGCGCGAACAAACAGCGCGATTTTATGGGCTGGATGTGGGGTTTAAACTCTGGAAAATTACATCTGAGCGAACTTGAATACGATTCGATGCGCATCCAAGATGTCTATTTACGTCATGGCTTTTTAGATGTGAATGTGTCCTCTCCATTTTTGAACACCAACTTTGCCACCCACAAAGCCAAACTCTACTATAAAGTTAGAGAGGGGATTCAATACCGAGTCTCAGGGATAGAGATTCAGATTGATAAGCCCGTTGTACCCATCCCCAAACTTCTCAAAGCCATTAAAATCCAAAAGAACGCCGTATTTAACATCGAAAATATGCGCGCCGATGCGCAGATTCTCAAACGAGAAGTTGCCGATCAGGGTTATGCCTTCGCTGTGGTCAAACCCGACTTAGATAAAGACGAAAAGCATGGCAAGGTGAAGGTGATTTATCGCATTGAAACCGGGGACATGGTCTATATCAATGACATTATCATTTCGGGTAATCAGCGCACCAGCGATCGCGTGATCCGTCGTGAGGTTTACCTCAACCCAAAAGAGCGCTATAGCCTTACAAAGGTAGCTAACTCAGAGAACGCTTTGCGCCGTTTGGGCTTTTTTTCTAAAGTCAAGATTGAGGAGCGGCGCGTCAATAGCCAGCTGATGGATATTTTGGTCAGTGTAGAAGAGGGGCGCACGGGGCAACTGCAATTTGGCTTGGGCTATGGGAGTTATGGGGGACTTATGCTCAATGGGAGCGTGAGTGAGAAAAACCTCTTTGGCACGGGACAGAGCATGAGTCTGTATGCCAATATCGCTACGGGGGGTGGAGGGAACAACTATGGGATTCGAGGGAGTGGGCGGATGTTTTCTGGCAACCTTACCTTAACCAACCCACGCATTTTTGATAGCCGTTATAGCACTTCCTTAAGCCTTTTTGCTGACTACATCATTAGCTATAACTATATCCAACAGGGCGGGGGGTTTAGTGCCACTGTGGGACACATGATCACCAACACCTTTAGTGTGAACTTGGGTTATAACTATAGTCTCAATAAAATCGTGGGTTTTTCTAGTCCTCTTTATGAGATGTTTTATAGTAGTAAAAACACAACTATTCGCTATCCAAATGGTGACCCCGTCGTGGGGCTTGATGGCAAAACTTTGCATGGTCTTTGGAATCGTGATTACCACACCCCCACTACTAGCTCTTTTACTTTAAGCACCAATTTTGACAACACAGACGATTACTACTTTCCTAAAAACGGCTTCACTTTTTCTAACTACACCAGCATGGCTGGACTCCCTTCTGCCGGTGGACTTAATTCTTGGAATGGTTTGGGGGGGAATGTACGCAATACGAAAATCTATGGCAAGTTTGCCGCTTACCATCATTTACAAAAATACCTGCTCATTGACTTGATCGCGCGCTTTAAAACTCAAGGGGGTTATATCTTCCGTTACAACACAGAGGATTATTTGCCATTAAACTCCGTCTTTTATCTAGGGGGGGTAACCACTATTAGAGGCTTTAGAAATAGCTCCATCACGCCCAAAACTCCAGAGGGCATGTGGGTTGGTGGCGATGGCATTTATACGGGTTCTGTAGAGTTGAGTTATGGCTTGCTCAAGGCAGCTAAAATGCGCGTGGCGTGGTTTTTTGACTGGGGCTTTTTGACTTTTAAAAACGACACCAAGGGCAAAAACTTTTGGCAAAACTCTTTGACGACTAATGTAAATTTCAAAGATTATGGCGTAGTGGGTGCGGGCTATGAACATGGCACTTGGCGTGCTTCTACAGGTTTGCAAATTGAGTGGATTTCGCCTATGGGTCCTTTAGTCTTAATTTTCCCCATTGCCTTTTTCAACGATTGGAATGATAAGAGAGGTCTCTTTTTCAACCCGAATTTTGGCGATCTAACCCAACGCTTTGAGTTTTCTATGGGCACGCGTTTTTAAAAGGACACACATGCAACGATTGGATAAAAAAACCCTTTTGGAGTGGATGGAGCGCAAGCCCCTCAAAGAATTGGGGCGTTTAGCTCTAGCTAAAAAAGAGGCCCTGCACCCGGAAAATACTACAACCTTTATTGTAGATCGCAATATTAATTACACCAATATTTGCTTTGTAGACTGCAAATTTTGTGCTTTCAAACGCACCCTCAAAGACAAAGATGCTTACTTGCTCAGTTTTGAAGAAATTGATGCCAAGATTGAGGAATTAATTGCTATTGGAGGCACGCAAATTTTATTTCAAGGCGGAGTACATCCCCAGCTTAAAATTGACTACTATGAAAATTTAGTTTCTCACATCGCTCAAAAATTTCCCACCATCACCATACATGGTTTTTCAGCTGTAGAAATTGATTATATCGCCAAAATTTCGCGCCTCTCTTTAGTGGAGGTCTTGGAGCGTTTGAAAGCCGCAGGCCTTAGCTCAATTCCGGGGGCAGGCGCGGAGATTTTAAGCGACAGGGTACGCGATGTCATCGCGCCTAAAAAACTTAGTGCCGATGCTTGGATTGAAGTGCACAGACAAGCACATAAATGCGGGATTAAAAGCACGGCGACTATGATGTTTGGGAGTGTGGACACCAATGAAGATGTGGTGGAACATTTGGAACGCGTGCGCAATCTACAGGATGAAACAGGTGGTTTTCGTGCCTTTATTCTTTGGAGTTTTCAGCCCAATTTCACCCCCCTGCAACAAGAAAGACCCGATATTAAAAAGGCGAGCGCAAATCGTTATTTACGCTTGCTAGCCTGTAGCCGTCTATTTTTAGATAATATTAAAAACATTCAAAGCTCTTGGGTTACACAAGGGGCGATGGTTGGGCAATTAGCTCTATTGTTTGGAGCAAATGATTTGGGTAGTGTGATGATGGAGGAAAATGTGGTCAAGGCTGCAGGTACAAGCTTTTGCATGGATCAGGAAGAGATGGTTGCCTTAGTGGCAGATTTGGGGGGCAAGGCAGCCAAGCGCAACACTGCCTATGAAATTTTAGAGAGATATTAAACTCGAGGTCTAAAATGAAAAGTGTCCGTTATGCGTTTCTACTGGCTGTAGCTGTGCTGATTTTAATAAGCGTAGGAGTTTGGATGAGAGATACACAACAACAAAAAGCAGAACAAGAACAAACAAAAGTGATCAAGCGCGATCGCGTGGGTGAAGGTATCAAGTATTTTGAGATCAAGGGGGTCAAAATTCCAGTGATCTATGAAGAGAACCATCTATTACCTATGGGTGCGATTCGTCTCATGTTTATTGGCGGGGGGAATTTGATGGACAAGGATAAATATGGATTATCCAAGCTAAGCGCAGAGATGCTCAATGAGGGCACGAAAGAGTTAGGCAATGTTAAATTTGCCGAGCAGTTGGAACAACTGGCTATTACGCTAGATACGGACATTCGTTTAGAATCTTTGCATATTGATTTAGGTTTTCTTAAAGAATACGAGTCAAAGGCGGTTGGTTATTTAATCGATCTTTTGCGCTCGCCTAATCTCACTCCCAGCGCACTTGAAAAGGTGCAAAAGCGCATGACCGCAGCCGCACTGACCAAAATGAGCAATTTTGACTATTTAGCCCAACTTGAGCTCAACAAAATTCTCTTTGCCAATACCCCTTTAGCTAATCCGGCTGTTGGTACACCAAAAAGCATCCAAAGCATTTCTTTGGAGGATGTGAAAAAACGCCTCGAAGATGCACTAGACATCGAGCGACTGATTATTGTAATGGGAGGTGATTTAGACACTAATCAAGTCCTCAATCAGCTCAAACCTCTCTTAGAAACCCTACCTTCCAACAAGCCCTTCTTTTCTCCCCATTTTGCTACCGCCAAAGAACCTCAAGAAAAAATCATTTATAAAGATACCCAACAAGCCTATATCTACTTTGGTTCTCCCTTTTACATGAAAGACTTAGAAAAAGAATTGCCCCTAGCTAAGGTGATGAGTTTTGTGCTAGGCTCTAGTGGTTTTGGATCGCGCTTGATGGACACCATTCGCGTTAAAGAAGGCTTGGCCTATAGTGCTTACATGCGCATACAACTCTCGCGTATCATCAACTGCGCGACTGGGTATCTGCAAACCAAACTAGAAAACCAAGATAAGAGTATCGCCTTAGTTAAACAAGTGGTGAAAGATTTTGTACAAAATGGCATCACTCAAGAGGAGTTAGACGGGGCTAAGAAGTTTTTACTAGGCTCTGAGCCTTTGGCTAATGAAACTTTGGGAGAACGGCTTACCAATAAATTCCATAACTTCTATTTGGGTCTCCCTCTTAACTATGACAAAATTATGCTTGATCGCATTAAAAACCTTAAATTAGAGGAAATCAACGCCTATATCAAATCCCACCCAGAGGTGGCAGATTTGAGTTTCAGCGTCTTGACTATGGACCCCAAACTTCAAGCCAAAAAAGCAGCACAAGAGGAAAAGATGGCCCCAGTGGAGCACAAATAATCTTTTACAAATCTTATTGTCAGGTTTGTAGAGGAACTTGTGTGGGGTTGTTTAAAAGGTATTTTAGAGGTGGGTGATGTTGCAATTATTATTAATTGCATTGCTTGGTATCCCACTAACTTTAGGATTGATCGCCTTGATGTCCTCACTCCCTTATATAGTAGTTTTCATAGTATGCTTGGTGGTAATTGGACTTATAGGGGGCGTTGTGGCGATGTTTAGAGATAACATAAGCGAGCATGGCTCTTGGAGAGGTGTGATGAGGTCTATTTTTGGTCTCATCTTGCTTGCCTTGATTGTCTATTCTTTTTTTGAGTGTGGCGGTCCATTTTGTATTCTTGCTCTGCTTGATACAATACAACATCTGTAACGCAATATTGATCACAAATAAAGGAGTTTTCATGTTTGAAACCATTATCGGGTTAGAGGTACATACCCAGCTCAACACCCAAACCAAAATTTTTTGTAGTTGTCCGACTAGCTTTAAAGACACTCCTAATAGCAACACCTGCCCGGTGTGTTTGGGGTTGCCCGGGGCTTTACCCGTACTCAATGAAGCTGCGTTAAAAAAGGCCATCGCCTTTGGGATGGCAATTAATGCCACGATCAACCAAGACTCCATCTTTGCGCGCAAAAACTACTTTTACCCCGACCTGCCCAAAGCCTACCAAATCTCACAATTTGAAATCCCCATTGTAGGCGCGGGCTATTTAGACATTGAGACAGAAACAGGGCTAAAACGCATCGGCATCGAGCGCGCCCACCTAGAAGAAGACGCAGGGAAAAATATCCATGAGGGGGAATTTTCTAAGGTGGATTTGAACCGCGCGGGCACGCCTTTACTAGAGATTGTGAGTCGCCCGGATTTGCGCAGCGCGCAGGAAGCTATCAGTTATCTTAAAAAATTACACGCACTTGTGCGCTTTTTGGGCATCTCGGATGCCAACATGCAGGAGGGGAATTTTCGCTGCGATGCCAATGTGTCTATTCGCCCCAAGGGTGAGGAAAAACTCTACACCCGCGTAGAGATTAAAAACCTCAATAGCTTTAGATTCATCCAAAAAGCCATTGATTATGAGGTGGAACGCCAGATCGAAGCCTTTGAGCGGGGCACTTATGCGCGCGAAGTGGTGCAAGAAACTAGGCTTTTTGACACCACCAAAGGAGTCACCCAATCCATGCGCGATAAGGAGGGTTCAGCAGATTACCGCTACTTCCCCGATCCTGATCTCAGGCGCGTGCACATTCCCCAAGCCCTCTTAGAGCAAAAAATCCCCGAGTTACCCGATGCCAAAAAAGCGCGCTACATAGAGCTAGGAGTCAAGGCTGAAGACGCGAGCATGCTAGTGAGCGATGTTGCCATTGCGCGCTATTTTGAAGAGATGATTGACATGGGAGCGAGTGTAAAGGCTAGTGTGTCTTGGCTGTGTGTGGAATTGCTAGGACGCTTAGAGGGGCAGGAGTTAGAGCATTGCAAAGTGAGCGCGCAAACTCTGGGCACTTTAGTGCAACGCATTGATAGCAAAAAAATCTCAGGCAAGGCGGGCAAGGAGATTTTAGACGCGCTTCTAGCCCAAGACTCCAGCCAGCCTAGCGATGTAGATGCCCTCATTGAAAAGCTAGGACTAGCTCAAGTGCAAGATGAGGGGGCTTTATTGCACGCTATTGAGGCACTTCTCTCTGCGCACCCAGACAAGGTAGCAGAATACAAAGCCGGCAAAACCAAACTTTTAGGCTTTTTTGTAGGACAGATTTTAAAGAACATGAAAGGGGCAGATCCTAGCGCGCTCAACGCGCTTTTAAAAGAGAAGTTAGAGGGGTAGTTGCAGGCTTTTCACTCTCTCAAAAATCCGTATTGCCAAACTTTGGGGGTGATTTGGACGCGTAAGAGTTCTAAACTCTCTTGCAGGCTGGCGTATAAGTCTTTATAGCGCGTGTCTGTGGCTTTACTTGGGGGGTTGAGCTTGCCCTTAGCATCCCTTCCACTAAAAAACTCCTTGATGTCATACAGGCTTGCATTGGGGTTGGAGTTTTGAAAGGTGTGGTAATAGGCATAGAGTTCACGCCCCTTATTTAAAACCTTTTTAGCTACCGCACCAAAGGTGGGCAAGAGCGATTGGGTAGGGGCAAAAAGCGCGCTTGTTTCTGGCTCTAATTTGCCGGCTAAAAAGTCTAGGAGGGTGTGGTGGGTATAACGCGCTTTGGGTTGGACTTCTTTTTCTGTAAAGGGGATAAAGTGATTAGCCCCTTGCTGGATAGAAATGCGGTTTTTCCCAGAAAAAAGCATAAAGACTAAACAATCGCCCAAAAACTCTAAATCTTCCTGCCAACTTTTATCATAAGGGGCATAGAATTGGTCATTGTGGTTTATCCACGAGTGGGGAATACAACGGCGCACAGAGAAATACACACACAAGGGGAGGAGGTTTTGAGGGGTAATAATAATAATAATATGCCCTTTTCCGGGCTCATTGGTGATACACATTTTATTTTGATTGGCAAAATCCGGCGCGTCTGTGGCTAGATATGCTAAAACGGGTTCTTTGCTTTTTCTAAATTGGCGCACCCACTCATTGATACTAGGCACGCCCTCCAACGCCCTAAAACTTTTCACGCCCATAAACTCCCCCCTAGAATTATAGACATCTAGTTTAACTGGAGTGGGATCACTACTTTTTATCGGCTTCACTCGCAAACGGCTACAAAGCATACTGCTTTTTGCCGGCTCGCCCAAATCCCATAGTAAAAAGCCGATAGGAAAACTTCCCTTCACATTATCAAAAGTGTTCCCCGGGCACATAAAGCCCCCTAAAAAGCGCGCTTTGAAATGCTCCCTAAAGGTTTTAAAATTGCTGGAATTAAGGGTTTTGAGTGTGGAGAAACTGGCTAAGATAGGGCCACTAATTTTAAGAGGAGATTTGTTAGAATTTACTTGCCCCTGAAAGGGGGCAAAACCACCGTTAAGGAGCTCATCGTGGTCAAAAAACCCGATAGAAGCTCTAGCTCCGTATTGTACATCAAAGTCTCTTTTTTGGGGCTTAAAATCTTGGTGTATAAGAGGGACTGAGGGCTTCTCCCCCGTAAGGGGGGCTTCTTTTGGTTGGGATTTTGCTTCAGGGGCAATCTCTTTGAGAATACGCATGAAAAATTGGGCAAAAAGTTCGTTTCTGGCCTTGCCGAGTTCTTTGGCGTAAGTCTCAGCGATCTTAGAACATGCCACTTCACTCTTATTCTTGCCCGTGTTAGAAATCTGGGTCTTGCTCCCCGCCTCTGCATAGGGGGGATTGATGTAAATAAGGAGCTTAGCGCGTTTTTTAGGGTCTTTTAAAATCTCTTGGAGGGGGTGGGGGAGCAGCTCAAAAGGATCCTTTAAAAAATCAAAGGCAAAAATATGCTCTTCTCTTAAGTCTAATTGCCCCTTTAACGCGCGTTCTTTCATAATCTCTACATCATTTTTATCTAAGGTGCTGGCAAAAATACGGTAAGGCTCAGAGAGCCCGGCTAATAAATTACCCGTGCCCGCTGCACAATCCCAAATAAAATACTCTTCTTGGAAATTCACTCCTAAGAAGTAGGCTAAATACTCTTGAGACTTGGCCACCCAAATAGGGGGAGTGTAAAACGCTCCCTTGCGCTCGCGCACATCTGGGGGCACTAAGAGATCGCGCCTGCGGAGGATGAAATCTTGATATTGCGTAGCGGGGGGACGCTTGTAGGTCTTCCAAAACTCTTGGTGCGCTTGTTGCTTGTCCTTGAAGAGCGCGCTTTTGGTGCTAAATAACCCTAATGGGTCAATTTCTCTATCAAATTGGTAATGATCTCCTACTAGGCGAGTGTTGAGCTGGCCTATGGTGTGGTTGTCCTCACAGAGCAGATCGGCTAGGTAAAAATCCGCGTCTAAAATGCCCACTTGTTTAGCCTTAGACCAATCTAAATTAATAGAGGGTTTGACCTTTTGCACCCACGCCTGATACACATGCACAAAGTTATTCTTGTCAATGGGGGTGCCTAACTTCGGAATGGCGTGTAAAGACTGGATAAAGTCTTTTAACTCCTTTTCTTGGGTGGCGAATGCGTAATGGATGAGATGGGCGTCTAAGAGCGGGCTTAGCAGAGTGTACACCTCTTGAAACTCTGCAGATTGCGTATTACTGGGTGCGCTGGTGTAGCTTTTTTGGGAGAGTTGGGCTAGCAGAGGTTCTAACTTCGTGGTGGAGATCACGCTAAAGCGCGCGCCATCAAAAGCCCCTAAGAAAGGGGCTAAATGCTCTTGAGGGCGCTTTAAAAGCGTTAAGATTAATTGAGTTAACGCCTTTTTAGGATCATAAATTCCTGCCTTAGCTTCTGCCCAAAGCAGGGGGATATTTCTATATAAACTACCTTCAGGCGCATAAACCTCAAAGTCGATCCAACTCCCACTACAAGTAAAATCTTTGAAATAGCGTTCCCGCAGGGCGTTTTTAAGGGGTTCTTCACAGAGGTGAGAGAAATGCATCATGGTCCTTAAATTGTCACTAAAGGAGTATTTTACACAATGGAGGTTGATTTTTATCAATCTAACCATAATTAGGATAAAATAAAAAATTCCATTAATAAGGATTGGCATGGCCACGGATAATGATGCCCTTTTTGATCAAATTTCTAAACGACTAGAGGCTTTGGAGGGATTGAGCGCGCATAATGCACATATGAATGTCCATACAGAAATGCAAAAGCAGGGAGTGGATCGGCGCGATTTTATGAAATGGGTGGGCGCAATGACAGCCACTTTAGCCCTGCCCGCTAGTTTTGCTCCACTCACGGCTAAGGCGGTAGAAATGGCTAATCGCCTTCCTGTCATTTGGTTGCACATGGCTGAGTGTACGGGATGTAGTGAGAGTTTATTGCGCAGTGAAGATCCCAGTATTGATAGCGTGATCTTTGATTATATCAATTTGGAATACCACGAAACTATTATGGTCGCTAGCGGACATCAGGCGGATTTGAGCCTAGAACAGGCGATTGAAAAGCACAAGGGCAATTACATTCTCATGGTAGAGGGGGGCATTCCTCAGGGCACAGAATATTTTTTAACCATGGGCGCGCAGGGACGCACGGGAGCCCAAGAGTGTATCCACGCTGCCAAACATGCTAAGGCGATCTTTGCGATTGGGACATGTTCGAGCTTTGGGGGCGTGCAAGCAGCTTATCCTAACCCTTCTAATGCCCAAGCATTGAGTAAAATCATCAGCCAGCCCATTATCAATGTCCCTGGTTGCCCTCCTAGTGAAAAAAACATTGTGGGCAATGTGATCTATTTTTTGATGTTTGATGCATTGCCCCGCTTAGATGCGTATAATCGCCCCACTTGGGCCTATGGACGGCGCATTCATGACTTATGTGAAAGACGCGGGCATTTTGATGCGGGAGAGTTTGTGCAACACTTTGGGGATGAAAATGCCAAAGAAGGTTATTGTCTGTATAAAGTGGGCTGTAAAGGTCCTTATACTTTTAATAACTGTTCGACTCTGCGCTTTAACTCGCATACCAGCTGGCCTATCCAAGCTGGGCATGGTTGTATTGGGTGTTCTGAACCCAATTTTTGGGACACCATGAGTCCCTTTGAAGAACCTATATCTAATCGCCTCATTGTGCCTATTACAAGCGCTTTTGGGGGCGTGGGGGCAGATAAGGTCGCTGATAGTGTGGGTATTATTGCTCTAAGTGCTGCTGGAATAGGTATTGCTATGCACGCTCTTTTGGCTGGATTAAAAAAAGATGATCAAGGAGATGCCCATGTCTAAAAAAATCATTGTCGATCCCATTACCCGTATTGAGGGACATTTGCGCATTGAAGTGGTGGTAGATGAGAATAATGTCATCACGGACGCGCATTCTTCTTCCACACTTTTTAGAGGACTAGAAACCATCATCAAAAACCGCGACCCACGCGATGCGGGCTTTATTGCCCAACGCATTTGTGGAGTGTGCACCTATTCGCATTACAAGGCGGGCATTAGCGCGGTAGAAGACGCTTTAGGCATTGTGCCCCCTTATAACGCCCAATTAGTGCGCTCCTTGATGAATATCGCGCTCATTTTGCATGACCATGTCGTGCATTTTTACACTTTGCATGGACTAGATTGGTGCGATTTATTAAGCGCGCTCAAAGCCGATCCCAAAAAGGCAAGCCAGCTAGCTTTTAGTTATGCAGAATACCCGTTAGGTACGGGCACAGACGAATTAAAAGCGGTGCAAAAGCGCGTGGGGGATTTTGTCAAACAGGGCGCGCTAGGACCCTTTGCCAATGGTTATTATGGACATGCTACTTACCATTTAAGTCCAGAGCAAAATTTGATCGTACTCTCACATTATTTAAAATTGCTGGGCATTCAAAGAGAAGCGGCCAAAATGACCGCTATTTTTGGGGCCAAACAACCCCATCCCCAAAGCCTCACAGTAGGAGGGATCACCTCTGTGCGCGATGTATTAGATCCCACTAGATTAGCCGAGTGGAAAAGCAAATTTGAGTTGGTGCAAGATTTTGTAGATCGTGCCTATTATCCGGATTTGATCATGGCTGCTGGCATGTTTAAAAATGAGCAGAGCGTCTTGCATGGCTGTGGCGTGAAAAATTTTATCGCCCATGAAGAGGTGTTGCTCTCTAGGGGTAAATACCTTCTGCCCTCAGGGGTCGTGTTCAATGGCGATTTATCTACCGTGCATTCCATCAATGAGGATTGGATTAAAGAAGATGTTACACATTCTTGGTACACATATAGCGGGAAAGAAACGCAATTACATCCCTATGAGGGGCAAACCACTCCCCATTATACCGGCTTTAAAGGGGGAGAGAGTATTGGACTGAGTGGCAAGGCAGAGCCTAGCAAGGTGTTAGATACCCAGGGCAAATACTCATGGATTAAAGCCCCGCGCTATAATGGCATGCCTATGGAAGTAGGTCCTCTAGCTTCTTTGGTGGTGGGCTTAGCGGCCAAAAACCCCTATACCACAAAGGTAGCTACCCAGTTTCTCAAAGACACCGGCTTGCCCACAGAAGCGATCTTTAGCACGCTAGGGCGCACAGCTGCGCGCTGTTTGGAAGCTAAAATTTTAGTAGATAATGGCTTGCAAACTTGGGATTCCCTAGTAGAAAACCTCAAGAGCGATCAGAGCACCTGCGCGCCCTATGAAATTGATAAAAATAAGGAGTATAAGGGGCGTTATATTGGGCAAGTGCCTAGGGGAATGCTGAGCCATTGGGTGCGTATTAAAAATGGTGTCGTGGAGAACTATCAGGCAGTCGTTCCCTCTACTTGGAATGCGGGCGCGCGCGATGAAAAGGGACAGAGTGGCCCTTATGAAATGAGCTTAATAGGCACAAAGCTGGCCGACTTGACCCAGCCCTTAGAGATTATCCGCACCATTCACTCATTTGACCCCTGTATTGCTTGTTCTGTGCATGTGATGGACATCAAGGGGCGTGATTTTGGAGAATTTAGAGTCGATCCTAGCTTTGCACGTTTTGATAAACCCCTTAAAGAGGAGTCGCAGTATGTCCAATAATTATCGCGCCACTCAAGAGTATACTGGACTTGTGCGCTTTTTCCACTGGGCACGCGCGCTGGCTATTTTTGCCCTTATTGCTACGGGATTTTACATCGCCTACCCCTTTTTAGAACCGCGCTCTAGCGTGTATCAGAACATGCAACTCTTGCAGGCCTATATCCGTAGTGCGCATATCATGGCTGGTTTTGTGTTGATTGCTATTTGCTTGTTCCGCTTTTATCTCTTTTTCTTCGATCGCAAGAGCTCTGAAGAACGCCTTTCTCTGAAGGGAGTTTTTAGCCTCTCAACTTGGCTAGAACAGCTCAAAATTTACTTTTTAGTGGGCAAACATAGCCAAAAAGAGGGCTTGTATAATCCTATGCAGTTTGTGGCGTATTTCTCCCTTTGTGTGCTCTTGGTGTTGGTGATTTTAAGTGGGATTGTGCTCTATTATAATGTCTATCATTTGGGATTGGGGGGAGTTTTGGAGCGCTATTTTAAATGGTTTGAAGTGCTCTGTGGAGGGCTAGCCAATGTGCGCTATATCCACCACCTCACTACTTGGGCGATCATGCTCTTTATTCCTATCCATGTTTATATGGTGTTTTTCCACTCTATCAAATTTCCTGATGGTGGGGCAGATGTGATGGTGAGCGGACGGCGTTACATAAAGGGTTAAAGTGGATATTTTAGTCCTAGGTGTGGGGAATATCTTACTAGGAGATGAAGGGGTTGGGGTGCATCTGTGCAACCAATTAGAACGCAATTATGACTTTACCTACCCTCATAAACTGGAGTTTATGGACGGGGGCACGCTAGCTCAAGCCCTGATTCCATGGATTGTAGAATTTGATCGGGTCTTGCTTTTAGATTGCGTGAGCGTGGCTAGCGCACGCGTGGGGGAAGTCTTTTGCTTTGAATTTGAGAATATCCCCCCTGAAATCACTTGGGCAGGAAGCGCGCATGAGGTAGAGATGTTGCAAACTTTAAGACTGACCGCTTTAATGGGTGATTTGCCCCCCGTGCGCGTGATAGGTCTTGTGCCCTCTATTGTGCAAGATCAAACAACTTTTCAACTTAGCGCGCCCATGTGTGAGGGCGCGCTCTTAGCCAAAGCGCGTGCCTTAGAGAGTCTAACAGAGTGGGGCGTGCGCGCCACTCCTAAGACTCAAATTCAAAGTTTACAAGAAATTGCTTACCAATCTTATAGGATGGTTTAAATGGTGTTTGTGTTTAAATTCCAATCTGTTGGAGAAGTAGGCGCGCATATAAGCGCGCTTTTTATGGACTTTCTAGCCCATCATGCCCACGCACAAAACTTGGCCTATGCCACTGCGCTTGAGCGTTTTTTCTTGCAAGCAAGTGAGCAAGAGGCGCAAAATTTTGCCCAAATCTTAAGCGATCGCCTCCCTCTCTCCTTAAGTTTTTCTTTTTTAGGCGTGGAGCTCTCTCAGGAAAAAATAGAGTGGCAAACCCAACCCAAAGAATGCCCACTTTTAGACATCCTCCAAGAGCGCGAGGCTCTAGAGAAATGCCTATTAAAACCTTATTTGAGCGCATTTAGATATAAAAACGAGGCGTACACCACTCCTGCGCAAATCCAAAGCGCGTTAGAGCAAATGACACGCACTCTGCAAGAGGGAGACACTCTCACAGTGCAGACCACAAGGGGGCTTAAAAAGCTCTCTTGTACACCCCTAGAGGGCGCGCAGGTGCTCTTTTTAGATTTAGCCAGCGTGCTCTCTTGCACGCGCGCCGATCACAAGAGCGCGCAAGTGTTATGCGCCCTAGAGAAACCTAGCATGATCGCCACACTTAAAGAAGTCTTTGTCAATGAATTTAAAAGTTTGGAAATTTGTGCGTGCTTGCCCTATGATTTTGGCCTAGCCCTTTTGGCACGCGCCCTTTTAAAAAAGGAGATCGCCTATTTATTCATGGCAGATTCTAGCGGGGTAGCAGACTTTAGCTACATCTGCAACGCGCCTAGTTTGCCCGCGCAAGTCTTTAGTGTGGGCAAGAGTGCTCTATTGCTCCCACATGCCTACACCCATGCCCAAGATACCCTAGAATTTGTGCGCCAAGAAGCCCCTAAAGAACCTCATTTACTGATTTATTTGAACTTTGAGCGTCCTAGTTGTTTTTGGGTTTATGAAGAGGGGTATAAACAGCTGATAGACTTAAGTGTACCCACTCACCCTAGCGCGTTCATCGCCCAACTTAAAAGCAATGCTAAGGGGCGCAAGCTCTACGCTAATTACCAAAAAGCTTACCCAGAATTATGTACGCGTTTAGAACAAGAACCCTCTACACCCCCAGAACCTAGCACAAATCTCTTAGATTTTTTGGGTGGACTTGTTCGAGTTCTAGGCTTTGAGAATACGCATAATCCGCGCGCTCTCTTTACCCATGCCAAGAGTTTTTTACGCTCTAAAGGACCTCATATTGACTTTAAGCTAGCCAAAAATCCGCCCAATCTCAACCCCGCGCCCACTATTAGAAGCGCAGTGAGTTACACGCTAGGAGGCACAGACGTGCCCACCATGTGCTTTGGCATCTTGGATTCTTTGGCAGAGTTTTTAGGCAATGTGATTTATGACGCACAAAGCCAATTCAAGTTTAATCAAGTGTATTTGTGCGGAGATGTCTTTTTAGAAAAGGTCTTTCTGGATCTATGCTTAGAATACTTTCCTAAGGGCTGTCTCTTCCCCCTCACCTACATGGATTACCAGCAGAGTGCTTAAGAGAGGGCGCGATCAAGAGGGGCGAATCGATTTTCAAACCCCCCACCACAAGGATAGCGCGCATAGCGCGCAATTCTAGCACGATCGTGCTCTGTACACACAAGATAGAGTTTATCTCCCACAAGATGGCACTGCTTAGAAAGTTGTAAACTTAAGCTTTGAAAACCACCTTGCCCTTTGGCTCGTGCCAAGTTTGCCCATATCTGTGGAGTAATTTCAATTGTATAGGTCATTTGTACTCCTTAAATGAAATGACCACTGCTAGATACAGCGGGTATTTTTTCTAGCCCAAAACGCCTAAATATGTGCTTAAAGATAGTGATCGCCAAGTAGATCGCAAAAATAACGCGTGATTTGAGGGCTTATTGTTTTGTTTTGACTGGCGTGGATAAAATCCTCTTCTAGAGCCTTGAAACGGGCAAAATCTAAGAAGACTTCGCAATTGCGCAGATAGTAGGGAATGTGAGAAATTTGGGTTTTGAACACATCGATATAACAGTAAAGACTGTATTTTTCAGGTGGAACATAGATTGCGTGCGCACTCTCTTGGCTTAAGAATGTTTTAGAACGCGCGAGGGCGTTGATATCTCTGAGTGTATAAAAAAGCGCGCTTTTGTTTTGTACGCGTTGTTGATTAGGGTATTTGTCCACATAAGCACTAATAAAATCCCAATCAGACAGTCTCAAAGTGGAGCCTTCCAAACTTTTAAAGGAAAAATGAGAAATAAAGGTTTCATCCATGCCTATTGAGTCGCGTTTATAAAGGGCTAAAATAATAGGAAAATAGCTTAAAGACTTGGGACAAAAGAGGCGCGAGCTCACTAGAAGACTATCCAATAGGCGGTAGTTTTGGGCGAAATTTTTTAAGGCGCGCAGATTTGTGCGTTTAATAAGATAGGAGAGGGGGTGTAATACACAAATATAATCTGCCTCCAGTAGGGCAAAGGAGCGTAAAAAACTCAAACCCACATCGCGTGCTTGTAAGAGAGTGTCTATCTTTAAGGGGGTCTTGTCTTTGAGTGCAGAGCGTACCCTGGAAGTGCGATCGTTATAAGGGGGGTTACCCATGATGACTAATTTAGCAGAAGAGGGAATGTAAAAACTTTCTCTACTGACATTGTGTAGAGCATTTTGATGGACTAATTTGACATGGGGGCAGATTTGGGTGGCTTGATGTAGGGCTTGCAGATCGCAATCCATGCCTATGTAGGTGTGAAAACCAGGTAAGGTTAAAAAACTCCCATATCCGCACGCGCTATCCAGCAGATAATAATCTTTAGGATCGATATAGGGGCATAACATATCAAATGCCCTTTGCACCAACCACGCTGGAGTATAAAAACTCCCCAAATTGATTTGATCCAAATGGCTTAAATGAATGGGTTGAGGTGCAGACATGAGATTCCTTATGTTGCGCTTTTTAGGATATTATGCCATTTACTAAGACCCACACTGGATAAGGAGGTTTTCATGCAAGAAGGGTTAGAAAAGTTAGAGCAAGAGCTCAAAAATGTTAAGCGGGCTATGCGTTTGGGCAAAAGTGCCCTAGAAGAGGGCTTAGAAGTGCAACAGGAAGCTGAGGAACTTCGTGCGAGTTTTAGCGCATTTTCTGAAGCTTTGGGCAGTGTGCTAAAAGCTTTGCGAGAACATTATGCTAGCTTAGAAGAAGATGACTTAGAGCTAGAAAAAAGCTTGACTAAGCTCAAACACGCCCAAGCTAAGATAGCTGCGCCTTTAAGCGCACTAGAGAAACCCAATAGCACCCAAGAGGTTTTAGAAGTGCTAGAGGGCTTGCAAAACAGCGTTACTAATTTAGAGGGCGTGCTAGAGGGGTTACACAAGTCCAGCCAATCTGCACCCCAAAATTTCTCTACACCTAAAGGTGCTAAGAAATATGTCCCTCAAAGCAAAGAGGAGCTTAAAAAATTGGTCGCTGATGAGAGTATCCATTTGGGGGATATTGATATTAGTCAGATTACAGATTTAAGTTATGTGTTTTCGCATGTAACTGGGAAGGCGGGGGAGCAACCACCCGCTTTTATGCGAAAAAATTTTGAGGGGCTAGAAAACTGGGATGTTTCGCATGTAACCAGCATGCAGGGCATGTTCTATCGGGCAATTTTGTTTAACCATGACATTTCTAATTGGAATGTGGTCAGAGTGGAAAAGATGAATTGTATGTTTTACAAGTGTGGGCTTTTTAACAAGCCTTTGGATCACTGGAATGTTTCCCGTGTTACAGATATGCATAGCATGTTTTTTTGGTGCGAGGATTTTAACCAACCCTTAAAAAATTGGAATGTGTCTAGGGTAAGAGGCATGACATACATGTTCAAAGGATGTGAAAAATTTAACCAAGACTTACGCAACTGGGATGTGTCTAGTGTTTCTGATGGTCTGGAAGACATGTTCGATGATTGTTTGAATCTCACGTATAGCCCAACTTGGTATAAGGGAATGATTCTTGGTAGTGTGCTAATGATGTAGAGTTAAGCATGTTTTCTAGTCGCACTGCCCTCACAACCCTCCCTCACTGGTATCGCGCCTAAGACTGCTTGAGCTACACCACCAACCACCCCTAAAACTTAAGCCCCGCGCTTAAAAGGTAAGGCGCGCACTCAAGGGTGCTAGCCTACCTTGACATGCCCGCCCTGCTTGGCTATCATAGTTGTTTAAGACTAGGAGAGTGCATGCAAAAGGGCGATAGAATTTTTGTAGCAGGGCATAGGGGCTTAGTGGGGCGCGCGATTGTAGCGTGTTTGCAAGAGCAAGGTTTTAATAACTTAATTTTAAAAACCCACTCTGAATTAGATTTAACACGGCAAAATGCGGTCGAACAATTTTTTGAGATAGAACGCCCCGACATCGTCATTTTAGCCGCGGCTAAAGTGGGGGGGATTTTGGCCAATAACACCTACCGCGCCGATTTTATTTACCAAAACTTAGCCATCCAAACCAACACGATCCACTGCGCCTACAAGTATGGGATTAAAAAGCTCCTCTTTTTAGGCTCCACTTGTATTTACCCCAAAGAGTGCCCCCAGCCTATTAAAGAGCAAGCCCTTTTAACTAGCCCCCTAGAACCCACCAACGAACCTTATGCTATTGCTAAGATCGCTGGGCTTAAGATGTGTGAGGCGTATAACGCCCAGTATGGGACTCATTTTATTTCTGCGATGCCCACCAATTTATACGGCGAGCATGATAACTTCGATCTGCAAAATTCGCATGTCCTGCCTGCGCTCTTAAGAAAAATGCACCTAGCCCATTTGCTAGAGAACAACCGCCTAGATTTGGTGTTACAAGATTTGCAAGTGTCTAGCCAAGAAGAAGCCTTAAATCTCTTAGAACAACACGGAGTGAGCGCGCAAGGGGTGCAAATTTGGGGCAGCGGCGCACCCAGACGCGAGTTTTTACATGTGCAAGATTTAGCCCGGGGGTGTGTATTTCTCTTAAAACACCAACAAGCTAGTGCTACACTCAATCATACCAACATCGGCACGGGGGAAGATATTAGCATTAAGGACCTGGCTAACTTGATTAAAGGGATTGTGGGTTTTAAGGGGGCATTGGTTTTTGACAGCTCTAAGCCTGATGGGACTTTGTTAAAGTGTAGCGATGTGAGTAAAATCGCTAGTTTGGGCTGGCGGGCGAGCATTCCCTTAAGAAAGGGCATTGAAGAAGTGTATCAATGGTATCAAAACAGGTAAGAAAACATTCTTGGGCTATCATCTCTATTTTCTTATTCTTCTTTATGCCTAGTTTTGGATTAGGCGCACACACACCTACAAATCCCCAAGAACAAGCCTTTTTCAAGGCGGCTAAGGACCTCTATGATTCGCTTGTAAATGCCCACAACACCGCCTTAAAAGTGGCTCTTAAGGCAGAATGCGTGCCTAGCCAAATGGACCAATCGGCGATGACCCCACAGGTCGTGGCACGGCGTTACAAAACATGGATTAGCCTAGCTACCCAAATGATAGACCATGTGCCCTTTATGGCGCGCTTAAAAAGCCTGCCCCTCTATGACCAAATCAGGGGCTTTGAGGCTTTGCACGCCTTTGGCTTGGTGCGCGCTAAGATTAATAACGAGGTAGATTGTGAGGACGCGCTAGAAAATGGAGCACCCCCTCCAAAGCCCCTTGAAGCCCAAAAACTCTTAGAGGTCTTGCAACAAAACCTAGAGTTTTTTTACCCCTTACTACTCAACGCCTCTAAACAGGGCTTGCCCTTAGAATCTTTCTTACGCACTTTAAATTGGGGAACTGGCTTTGTGTTCAGCACATACGATTACCAAAGCGCCCTGCTAGCACAACTGCACTTCTCCTCAGAGGACTACGACACCAAGCTCAAAACCTTAAAAGACATGTTAGCCAAAGATTCCTCGCCGACTATCTTGCGCCTTAAAACCCTAAGAGCGGGTCTAGATAATTTCCTCTTCAATAGATTCGATTATGGGATTGACGGGCAAGAAGAAATGGCTTACTATAAACAGGTCCAAAAAATTCTAGGCTTGAGCCTGCAAGATATACAGCGTTGGAGAAATTATTACGCTTATCGCTTTCAAACTTGGTTAAATGGTGTGCGCGCCCTAAGCACCTCTAAGCCCCCTATTCCTCTTGATCGTCTAAATATCTATGACTGCCTCAATGCCTCTAAAGAAGACATCCTAGCGTGCCAAGCCTTCTTAAAGAATCCCAGTGCGCCTCTTTATTATTACTTCCGCATAAGCCGCCTCATCGCCTTTGGCGATCAACCCTGCCTCTATCTCACCCCCCAAAACACGATCCAAGCCTTCCCCTCCAAAGACCCCCTTTGTCAAACCCTACAGGCAAACCCTCCCCAAATGGGTATAATCGTGCCCTCCAATTTAGTCAAAGCCTTTCAAGAGGCACAAGACACCTTAATGTACATGTTAGATACACCCCCCCATGACCTCAAACCTTTTAAAAAACGCCTGCAAGCCATTTTACAAGCCACCCCCCTAGCCTCTCTGCAGGGTCCTAAATGGCATCATTTGCTCGATTACGAACGCCTCCATCTTTTAGCCCTTTTGAGAGGCTCTTTGGGCTCTTTTGATTTTGACATGGATAAACACTATCCTGCATTCATTTCTGCCCCCATGTTGGCATACTATTACCTCCGCCTGCTACATTTTTTCTACACTCCCTTAATAGAAGCCACTAAGCAAGGCTTAGACCCTAGCGTGTATTTAAAAGACCTCAAAAAATCCGCCCCCAAATTCCCCAACCCCTGCGCCCAAGATAAACTCTGCGCGCGCCCTGACAATACTCCAGAGAGCCCGTGGCTTGAAGATTTTAGAATCGCCAAATTAGGTAGTTATCTTGTAAGGAGGTATAAAGATGGTTATTCTTCTGAAAGTATTTCCCCTGTAGACTGGAATGTTCCCGCGTGGGATGAAAAGCGCGGGTTTTTATTTTATAGGGATTTAGCCAAATGGTGGACTCCTAAAGAGGCCCCGCTATGGGATTTGTATTATAAAAAACACATTGAGGCGTTTTTTGCCAACAAAGACTTTTATATAGACACGCTATTGCATCCAGAAAAAATTTCTGCAGATCGCCTACGCACCAACCCCACCCCCTGCTTGACCCCCAAATATTTAAACCAGCAGAGTGTGCAAGCTTGCCAACTAATCCTAGAGAAACAACGCTTTGACGAGTCTAAAATCCGCAACTATTTAGAAAGCATGAGACTTTTAAGCGTGGATAATAGCCCCTGCTTGTATCTACACGCCAAAGAGCAATTACGCGGGTTTAATTCTAAAAACCCTCTCTGTCAAGCCCTGCAAACACGACCCCCTGATTTCTCTCCCCCAAGCCATATTTTAAAAAGGACACTTGTCAACCGATGAAAAAACATGCAGTATGGCCCTGGTTTGTAATCCCTAGTTTTTTGGGAATCTTTTTACTCAGCTTTTGGTTTATCGCGCGCACCCAGCACACACCCCCCAACAGCGCGCAATTCCCCCTAGAAAAAGAGGCTTTTTACCAAGCGGCACAAAGTCTTTATGACTCCATGCTCAATGCCCATAAAGAAGCCTCTGAAAATGCCCGCTGTGGTGGTGGTGCGGACCCTGATTATGATTCTATAGAGATGATCAAGCGCCATGCTAAAACTTGGATCAAGTTAGCCACACAGATGGTAGATGCACTCCCCACCATTAAGCAGATTCAAGTTAGCTTACCCCAAGCCCTAGCTACGCGCATTAGAAACTTTGAAATCTTGCATGCCCTCTCTTTAGTGCGCGCCAAGATTCCAGATGTGGATTGTTATGGTGATCGCAGACCCCCGGACTACGATGCTGTGGATAAGTACTTTGATTCCTTTACCCCCTATGCGCTTAAAAAAGAAGAATTTTTACAAGATTATTCTACGAGCTTAAAGCTCGTTTATGCGCTCTTGATCCAAAGCGCACAACAAGGGCTAGATATTAGCGCTTACTTGCGCTTCTTAGAGGAACAACCTGACAACACGCCCCTTGAGCTCAGACATGCAGGCAATTACAACATGGACGCTTCTAAAAATCCTTTAGCCATGACGCAATTAAAAGCCTTGTACTTTAGCACAAACTCCTATCTTTTTTTTACTGACACCATGAGTGATCTAGGGCGTTATAGTGCTGAAGCCTATTATAAGGAGATTTATAAGCCCTTAAACTTAGATTTAGAATTTACTAGGGCTTTGAACCAGTATTATATGAGCGTGCTTTGGCGTGTTTATGGGGTGGCTAAACTATTCAATCAAGCCCAACCCCTAGAGCAAACCCTTAAAAATTTTCCCCACATTTGTTTTAGCACGGCTTTATCTAAAGAGATCAAAACGGCGTGTCGCGGGGTCTTGGCGCGCCCTAACGCCCCCCTGCAAGACTACTTGCGCAACTTTCGCCTCATAGGCTTTGATAACCAACCCTGTCTCTATCTCACTCCCCAAAACACCCTTAAAACCTTCCGCTCTAAAAATCCCCTTTGCCGTGTGTTGCAAGCCCACCCCCCTAACATGGGCGCGCCTGTATTTAAAGACTTGATTCTAGCGTTTCAAAACGCCCAAGATTTTTTGAAAAATACCGCACCCACGCGCGATGCCCAGAATCTGCAAGAGTGGTTGCCCACTGCCAAAGTATATCTTAACGCCATTTTGCAAGCCACCCCTCTAGCCTCTTTGCAAGGCTCTAAGTGGGATTATTTGCTAGATTATGAGAGCCTGCATCTCTTAGCCCTCTTAGAGGGCAAACTAGCAGATTCCGATCAATTCAACGATCTTAAATTTTATTTTACCAACACCCCGGCACCCCTGTTAGCACAAGATTACGCACGCTTGTTGGATTTTATCTACACCCCCCTCATCCAAGCCTCCAAACAAGGGCTTGATCCTAGCTTTTATTTGAAAAATCTTAAAGACTCTCAATTCCATGCCATCCACCCCTGCGCTACAAAAGATTATTGCACTCTGCCCCCTGACATTCCTCCTAGCCCATGGCTAGAGGACTTTAAAAGCGCCGATCTGGCTATGGACTTTGCAGCACACAGCGGAAGTTTTGGGTTGGATTGGTTTAATGCGGATACGTGGTATAAAAGCCTCTCTGTTAGCCAACAGCAAGCCTTTAAACTATGGGATCTGCACTATAAAAAACGCGTGGAAGCCTTTTTTTATGCCAAAGATTATTATGTAGATACCCTAAAACACCCCGAGCGTCTTTCTGCAATGTACTTGCGCGCCAACCCCACCCCCTGTTTTTACCCCAAATATCTCAGCCCAAAGAGCGCGCAAAATTGCCAACAAATCCTAAAAGCACAGAGTTTTAACCCCTTTAGATACCGCGAATATTTGAGAAGTTTCATGCTCTTAGGCATAGACAATAGCCCCTGTTTGTATTTGAACGCCAAAGAAGAATTACGCGGCTTTGACTCCAAAAATCCCTCTTGTAAGGCCCTGCAAGCATGGGCGCTCTACACTCCACCCAAAGAGATCGCTTTGCCCCCCTTGTTTTTACAGCATGTAGAGGCGATGCGCACGCGCCTAGAAAGTGCCCTGCAAGAGGCGCACACACAAGACCCCATATGCGAGCAAGATCGCGTGCAATTTTTGCAAGGCGTGTTGCCTCAGCTAGAACAACAAGCCCAAAGCGCGCTAGAATCCTTGCCCCTATTTTCTAATTTTAAACCCAAGAATGACAAAGAAAAGGCGTTATTAGAGGGTATGCAACAACAAGCCATGTTTTTGCTCTTTGCGCTCTTAGAGGGGGGCTTTAAGAATGATTGCCAAAAAAGCACCCCCACCACAAAAGAAATTGCCCAAACTTTTATGCGTGCTCTAAATTTTATCTACCAACCCCTTATGCGCGCCCACGCGCAGGGGCTAGATGTGGTGTGGTATGTGCACACCCTAGCACGGATTCAAAAGAGCCATGAAGAAGATTGTGCACGTCGGGGCTGTGAGACTTTAGGCGATGATCTAAAAAGCTTTGTGAGGAGACGCTACTTTGTGGGAAACACCTATGATGGTGCTAACGCCTACCACATCACCAAAGATGTAGAAATAATAGAAATGATCTATGATTTTACTATGGGTAATTCTAATCCCCATTTGGGTCATAACCTCTTGGATACGCTCCAAAAGAAAAACAACACAGATCAAGAGGACGCAGAGGATCAAGAATACACAGAAGATCAAGAGGATATAAAGAATCCTATTAATTACTTCATTCTTAGGCGAGTCGCCCAGTTTTTAGACGCTCAAGAGGTTCTCTCTGTCGATCAGGGCGATGATGTCTATAACACCCCTCTTTTCTTCCCTAGATACCCTAGCGCGTGTTTGCGCCCGGAGTATTTGCGCCCTAGTACGCGAGCCGAGTGTATGCAGATGTTTAAAAGTGAAAAATACGATGTGTCCGCCTTGAAAGTGTATCTACAAGATTATATAATGGTGAGCTTGCAGGGTGTGCCCTGTTTGTACTTAGATGAGAAAAAGCAAATTAAGGGCTTGGGTTCTTCTAGTAGGCTATGCCAAAGCTTGCTAAAACCCTTGAGTAAAAAGGGATGGTTTTACCACGATGAAGGGCATTAGTTGATGTATAAGCGTGTTTTATGGGGGTTGTCTTTAGGGGTTGTTGTTATAGCCTTGATCGTGGCTTTGTTGTTTAAAAACCGCTTGGATACGCCCCAAGAGCGCGCGCCCACGCAGAACACCCCAGACACAAGCGCGTTCATCAGGGCTGCCCAAGAGTTATATGGCTCCATGATAAGCGGGCACAAAGCCGCTTCTATGTTAGCCCTTAAAGATGCCCCATGTTGGGTACACATGTCAGATCCCACTTACTACTACACAGACATGGTCAAAAAATACGCCCCCACTTGGATCAATCTAGCGACCAAAATGGTAGATGCCCTCCCTTTCATGGCGCATATCCAAAAGAGTCTGCCCCAAGATGTCGCCCAAGAGATTAGAAAGTTTGAAATTCTGCACGCCCTCTCTTTGGTGCGCAATAAGATTCCGGGTGTAGATTGCTATAATTTTAAAAAGAATGACACTTCTGTCAATCGTAGTGATGACGATGATGATAATGACGATTACGAAGATTTTACACCCGATCCCCTCAATCCCCAAGCCCTTTTAAAAAATTTCTCTCAGAGCTTAGAGATCATTTACCCGCTTTTAATCAACTCTTTTAAGCAAGGACTCCCCCTAGAATCTTATTTAAAAACACTAAGCCACCAAGAAAACCTAAGTGTTTCTGGAGATGAGATTGATAAACATTTAGAGAGCGTGCGCACCAACGCCACTAACAACACACAACCCCTCATCACTTCCTTAGAAACCTTGCGCCCTGTGTTGTATTCCTTCCTCTTTGATACACGCCTAGACGATCACGAGAACCTTGACTACTATTTGAATATCTACAAAAAACTAGGGCTCAATTTAGCACAGATCAATGCGTGGACGAATTACTACTATAGCCATGTGCAAACCCTCCTCAATGGCGTATTAGCCTTAGAAAAGTTGGGAGCACCTAAAAAGTCTCAGAAATCTCAGAAGTCTCATTGCACGCTTGTGGTAGGAAGCCATGGCGGGATGCGCTTAGAGCGCGATTGTAAGAGCGCTTCCGCTCTTAAGCCCTCCAAGCAGGATTCCCCTTTTAAAAGCGACCCTTTTTTATGCCTAAACCCCCTGTCTAAAGAGTATCAACACAGCTGTCAGGCCATTCTCACACGCCCCAATGCGGCTTTGCAAGATTATCTGCAACGCTTCCATCTTTTAGCGCTCAATAACCAACCCTGTCTTTATTTGAACCCCGATAATACCATGCGCGCCTTCCCCTCCAAAGAACCCTTATGCGCGCTGATTCAATCTAACCCTCCTAATGTGGGCGCGCCCTTGCCTAAAGATCTGCTTAAAGCTTTCAGCACAGCCCAAGAAAAGCTTAAAAACGCCCTAAACGCCCTTTATAGCGATGATCAAGAACCACATCAAAGTCTAGCGCAGGTGATGCCCGCTTTAAAGCAAAGCTTACGGGCCATCTTAGAGCACACTCCCCTAGCCTCTCTTAAAGGGAGCGTGTGGGATTCTCTCTTAGATTATGAGAGCATGCACCTTTTAGCCCTACTGGAAGCTTCTATCCGTCAAGATGCCATGTTGGGTCTGAGTTGGACTATCTACTTTATCAGAAAACCCGTCTCTTCGATCATGCAAGATTATCTAAATCTCTTGGATTTTGTCTACACCCCCTTAATTCAAGCCATCAAACAGGGGCTAGACCCTAAAGATTACCTGCAAAACCTGCAAAAAAAGCAAACTCCCCCTACTCTATGCGCGTGTGATAACCCCTATTTATGCGAAGCGCGAGACTGCGCCCTAAATGTTACTCCTGAAAGTCCAGAAGATGTGCTTTGGATCAAAGATTTTAAGAGCGCTGTTTTAAGCGCGCGTTTAGCCGTGCGCCAAAATATTTACACCACACCCACGCAACTTAAGTGGGGTATTGCTTCTGATTGGAGCAAAAGTCTCCCTTTAGAAATGCAAGAAGTGTTTAAGGCATGGGATTGGCATTATTACAACCGCGCGCGCGCATTTTTAGACATGCGCAATTTTTATGATAACTGGTGGGCGCACCCTGAGAGTGTGGGCGCAAACCAATTACGCCAAAACATCACCCCTTGCTTTGCCCCCCAGTATTTGGATAAAAACACTTCACAAACCTGTCAGCGCATTTTGACAGAACAGAGCTTTAGCCCTCCTCCTTTCAAAGACTATCTACAACGCTATAAACTCTTAATCATCCACAACACCCCCTGTCTTTACTTAGATTCTAAACAAGAGCTACAAGGCTTTGCCTCCCACGATCCTTCTTGTCAAGGCTTACAGGCGTGGGCTTTGAGTAGTCCACCTAAAATGACTTTACCCCCCTTGTTTTTACAAGGATTAGATCGCCTGCGCGCGCGCTTAAGCTTCATCTTAGAGGATGCCTACAAGCAAGACCCCACTTGCAAGCAAGAGCGCGCCTCTTTCTTTAAAAGCGCGCTTGTAGAATTGAGCACACAAGCCTCTAATGCTTTAAAAACTCTCCCCCTCTTTGTAAATTTTAAGCCCAGAAATGCTGTAGAGCAATCCTTAAAGGCGCGTATAGAACAAAACTCTATCTTAGAGCTTTTTGCCCTTTTGCAAGGCAGCGCAAAAGACCCGTGTCATCCTAAGCCAGCCAAACCAACCGCCAAACTCGCCCAACAAATCATTCAGGTGTGGGATTTTATCTACGCTCCCCTAGTGCGCGCCCATGCGCAGGGCTTAGATATTGCGTGGGCTGTGCAGACCCTTACTTGGAATAGGCAAGAAAATCCACAGGTTTCTAAGTGGGATAAACACCTAAAAACCTTGCGCGATTGGAGTAAACAGATTACGCCTGATGAGGGTAAATATGCCTTGCAACTTGCCCAAGATGTACGTATTGCCTCGCTTGTGCGCCAATTAGTGGGGTATGAGAAAACTTCCGAGCTCGCTTGGGATTTGGCTAATGTTTTCAAAGAAAACCCACCCAAATTCTTAAAAAAGAACAACACCTTCGACCTAGAGAAATATTGGAATATTTTCATCTTCGATTCAAGCGGGAGCAGTGCTCTGGATCTCTTGGCTTACCAACGCATAACCCAATTTTTACAAGGGCTAGACCTCGTGCGCGCACAACTAGATGATCCTAGCCAACTCAACCCCGTATTGCTCTACACCAATCCGAGCGTGTGTTTACATGCTAAGTATTTGCGCCCCAATATGCAAGCTGCATGCGCTAAACTTTTTAGCCAAAAAGATTATGATGTAACCGCCTTAAAAGCCTATTTACAAGACTATCTCCTAGTGAGTTTTAACAACATTCCTTGCTTGTACTTAGATATTAAGCATCAAGTTAAGGGCTTGGGTTTTGGGAATTCTCTATGCCAAAGCCTCTTAAAACCTATTAGACACAAAGGATGGTTTTTACATGATGAAGGGCACTAGGGGATGGGTGGTATCTAGCGCGCCTTGCTCACCACGCTAGCATACGCCCCTAATTTTTCCTCCCACAACGCTTCGACTTTCTCAATTTGGTGTTTCTCTAAAGCCCGTATAAAGTGTTCTATTAAGTCATAGGCGATTTGGTTATATGCATGGACGGGCAGGCTAAATTTTTCCTCTAAAAGCCTCTCTTTGTTGATTTCCCTATTGAAGCCGTATTTGTGTTGCACGCTATGCCTTAAAATCGTGGTGCAAAAAAGGGCTAAATGGCGGTTGAGTTCCTTTTCTTTAAGCCAAATGACCATGCAATGATCAGAAGCCACAAAGGGGTAGGGGTGGTAAAAGCAACTCCCCACACTCCCGCTATTGGCTAAAGTGATTTTGTTGGCATAGATTTTCATATAAGGGGGCGGGGCAACATAGCCATCCACGCCATTATTCATGGCACTTGAAGAGATATAAGCGATTTCCCCCTTTGTGTGATCCTCTTTTTTATAACGCCTCCCCCTTTCATAAATAAAGACTTCGCTAAAGCTAAATGCTTGCCATTTAAGATTTTCTAGGCTTACCCCCCCCCCCCCCCCAGTGGCAACAGGGCGTTATCTTTAAGTTCCATTGATAAGTCCTTTAATTTTTATCATAGATTGTATCCTCATACGCCTTTAATCTTTGATCCCACAATGCCATAACTTTTTCGATCTGCTGCTTTTCTAGGGCTTTGATAAAGTGTTCCATTAAGTCGTAGGCAATAGTGCCATCTTTGTGAGTGGGTAATTTTATGAAAAGATTCTCTAAGATACCTTGTTTAAAGGAGGTACTACCCCAACTAAAGGCACTAAAGGTTTTACGCATGCAAGTAATTAAAAATAAAGCCCTATACCGACTTAAGTACTCCTCTTTAAGCGTGAAAACTTTAATCTTATCCCCCGTAAAGTAGGGTTTGTCTTGGTAAAAAATCGTAGCAGTGTCCTGTCCAAAACTAATACTAGGAGCCTCATTTAAAAAAATAGGGTCTTCATCAATATAGCCCCTAATGCCGTTATTATTAGCTCCCCTAGCTACATAGGGGTATCCATCCACACAAAAGCGCACCTTATTAGCATCAAATTTTCTCTTAGGGGTGTTGATGTGAAAAAGCTCTCCTACTCTAAACTCTTGCCATTTTAAGCCACTAAGAGTAACATCTACCCCCCCCCCCCCCGCATAAATAGGGGTTATTTTTGTCAAATCCCATCATTTAACCTTTAGAATTTTTAAAGAATCTTAGCTCACTCTTTTTTAAGGTGGATTAATACGCCCCTTAAACTGGATTGAAAGCGTTCTTAGCCTTGATCTAGCACGCTAGTATATGCCCCCAACTTCTGATCCCACAACGCCTTAACTTTTTCGATCTGTTGTTTTTCTAGGGCTTTGATAAAGTGTTCTATGAGCTCAAAGGCGATCGCCTCCTTTTGGACGGGTAAGACGATTTTAAGGGGGTTTAGGGTTTTTTCAAAATCGCGCACCAAAATGCCCTGCAAAATCTTTTGGAATTTGTTAAGACAAGTGAGCATGAAAAGCGCGGTATGGCGGTTCAAGCCCTCAAATTTGGGATGTAGGCTCTTGGTGAATTGCCCGGTGTAAAAATCCTGCTCCATGTAGAAAAATTGCATGCCAATCATCCCCACCGCTAGGCAATTCCCCTTAATCTTGTGTTCCTCATCCAAATATTCCACCCACCCGGCAATGCCATTATTTAAACAAGTGCGGGTAAAGTAGGGATAAACCTGTTTGTCCTCTGCGTTTGCAATAAAATTAAAGCTATCTTTATTGAGCTGGGGGTTAGCTTGGATCTTAAACAAATCCCCCACCCTAAACTCTTGCCATTTTAAGTTACTAGGGGTAACACCATTGCCCCCCCCCCCCCCGATTTTCAAAGTGCGCGCTAAAGATATTTAAGGCGTGTGCTTCCTCTGGGGTTAGCTTGGTGTCCTCCAATCCTGTTACTTTTAGATACGCTTGAAGTTCCTCCAAGCGCTCCGCTTGAAGTTCCTTTATAAAGGCTTCCATAGCCTCAAAAGCGATTTCCCCATTAGGGGTGTGAGGGAGAGAAAAGCGTAACTTTTCCATATCGCTAATTGTGCAATTAGTGCCCCAACTTAAATGGGCGACCGACTTTTGTAAAGCGATAGCGACAAAAAGCCCGTTATGCCTGTTAAGAGAGAATTTAGGCACAAGAATCTTAAGATTATTCCCCGTAAAATAGGGTCTTTCTTGGTAAAACACGCTAAAAGTGTCCATCGCAAAACTTAAAGTATTGCCCGGGTTTAAAAAGGCTTTATCTTGTTTAATAAAGCCCCTAATGCCATTGTTACGCGCGCTCCGCACCACATAGGGGTAAAAACCCTCTTTAGGTGTGTCCTCAATCTCTAAGGTGTTGGCATGAAAAATCTTACAGCTAGAACGCACCTCAAAAATCTCCCCTAATTGCACCCCCCGCCAGCTTAAGGCTGCTAGAGCCTTCCAACTTGCTAGGCGGGGGTTAGCGACTTTCCCACTTCCCCTTTAAGCACTAAAGAAACTTCATAAGCTAGAAACTCCGCTACACTGCCCTTAAAGTCGCCCATTTGAGGCATGGTGTCGATTTTTTGATGCTGGGCATAGGTCCAGTCCTTGCCCTTTAAATTGATGGTGTCCTCTATGTAGTGGTCTTTATAAAAGTTTGTTGCGCGCTTTTTACCCAGCACTAGGGCAATCAGCTCAGCGTAACGCTCCTTAGCGTGATCGGTGTCGCGTAAATTTGTGCTCGCTCTTGCCTTTTTGCGCGCCGCTCTTGTGTAGCCATCATTGCTAAAGTCGATGAATTTCACTAATTTATCTTCAGAGTGAGGTGTGCCCACTTCAAAGACATAAATGGCAGTCTGCACACTGGACTTACCTACAAATAAATCTAGGGGCATTTTAATGCTGGCTATTAAAGTGCTGTGTTCTAAAATCTGTGCGGTGTAGGGCCATCCATTCCCACTTCCGGCGTTTTCTTGAATAATCACCACCGCGCGCCCTTTTTGCATCCTCTCTAAGGCCTGTTTTACAAAAATAAAGCCCTTGCCCTTTGCAGAGTAGGGCGGATTGAGCAAGAAAACATCCGCTTTAAAGGGTGTGTCTTTGCGATCGCCCTGTTCGTATTTAAGAGGCGCGCCCTCTTTAAAATCCACTAGGCTATCCTTGTGTAGCAAGTTCGCGCTTCCATCGCCTAGTAAGAGCATGTTTAACACTCCAAGCAGGTAAATGTCCGCGCGCTTTTCAATGCCCAAAAGCTGGTAAGCGCGGATATGGGCGATCTTTTCCTCTCTTTTTTGAGGGCTAGTGATTTTCTCTGTGCAATCTTTGATCATCTTGTTCATGCTAGAGACCAAAAACGCGCCCGAGCCAGTAGCATAGTCCCACACATAAGAGTCTTGATGGACCTGTGCGAGCTCGACCATTAAATCTACCACCATGCGCGGGGTGAGCACCACATCGTTCTTTTCGCTATCGGGCACTTCAAGCCACTTGGTGATCGAATTAAAGAGTCGCCCGGCGATGTCAGCTTGGCTGAGTTTTTTTACTAAGGGAAACACCCCCTCTAAAAAACGCCCATAAATGGTTTTTAGCGGGCTTTGCGTGGTGTTGGTGCTAGTGTAGCTGTTGCAAAACCATAGCTTGGAGTGGATAAACGCGCTTTTGAGTTCATCCACCACCATGTCGATTTTCTCTTGGGGTAAGTTTTTGGCATTTAAAAACGCCCTGATCCTGCCTAAAAAGGTGTGTCCATCATTGATGTCTTTATCCTGTTCGCTTTTTAAGTCCTCTAGGCGCAAAGGGGAAATCTTATTAGCCACCCCACTAGCTGCCATGATCATCCCCACGAGCAACGCCACGCGCTCATTAGGATTAATATTTAAAATCTCATCGTGTAAAAACTGGTTGAGCTTGTTGAGTTGTGTCTCGGTTTGGCTCTCTAAAGTTTCAATCGCTTGAGCGCGCGCCTCCTCGCTGAGAGTAAGATTGTCTAGCTTTCTCTCCAATTCTTCTAAATGGCTTAGAATGCTCAAGTCTTTAAAATCGCCGATCTTTTGGGGCACGGCTAGGTGTTTGGCGTGCAGGTAGTAAAGGGCGTATTCTTTATGCAACCTGCCTTCTTCTTCATAGCCATTAATCCCAATGGCGATCGCCTCGTTGTAGCTGTGACTATAATCTAAGATCGCATTGGCATAATGCAACGCGCCATTGAGAGCGTAGTCTTTAATGGCGTTGGGGTTGAGCTCTAAGTGTTTATCTTTGCTAAATTTTGCTAAACGCCCTTTAAGTCCCTTGACCTCTACCATCACGGGAATGTGGCGTAATTCTTTGGTGCTTAAAAGCAATTTAAGATCGGGATAATTGCGCCCACTCCCCCCACTCTTTGAGGGGGCTTGTTCTAGGGCGCGTTGGATTTCTTCATTAACGGGGGCTGTTTTGGTGTAATAGGGGATATGGAGCGTTTTTAACTCGGATTTAACTAAATCCTCAATGTGTTCTTCTTGGCTGGGCATATTTTCCTCTCACTAAAATGGGGTATTATAGGAGATTTTGACTTTGCTTTAACCTCCTGCTGTGCTAGAATACCCCTTATTTTCCAAATATTAAAGGAATGCCATGCACCAGATTAAAGTCTTTTTATGCGATTGTGATGGCACGCTCACTGATGGGGGCATGTATTATTTAGAAAATGGGCAACAATTTAAAAAATTCAGTGTCGCTGATGGGATTGGCTTTGAGTTGCTCAAAAGTGCGGGCATTAAAACGGGCATTCTCACCGGCGAGGTTACGCTCATCGTAGAACACCGCGCTAAAAAACTTAAAGTAGATTATCTCTATCAAGGCTGTAGCCCACAGGGCAAATTAGAGGCTGCGCGTGAAATTTGTGCTAAAGAGGGGATTAGTTTGGAGCAAGTGGCTTATGTGGGTGATGATGTCAATGATCTCCCCCTTTTAGAGCAAGTGGGGTTAAAAGCCTGCGTGCAAAACGCCCACGCGCATTTAAAGGCTTTGCCGGGGATTCTTGTGTCAGATAAAAGGGGCGGGGAGGGGGGAGTACGTGCGTTGGTGGATTGGATTTTATGCCATCCTAAGGTTCTCTTATGAAAGAAGCTTTAAAAGCGCGTATGCGCTCTTTGGCCACTTTATTGTCTAACAATTCTCTAGCCAAGCGTTGCTATCAAGGGCATGGGGTGATTTTTATGTTGCATGCTATCCCGCAAGTTTCCAGCGGAGTTGATCCTAGCGCGTCCTTTTTAGACCACTTTTTGGAGTGTTTGAAAAAGGCGGGTTATAGTTTTGTGTGTTTGGATGAGATTTGTCATCTGTTCACTCACAATAAGCCTTTTAAAAACATCGCGCATTTTACCCTTGATGATGGCTATGCCTGCACTCTGCACAACGCTCTGCCCGTCTTTAAAGCCCATAACGCTCCTTTTACAACTTATATTTGCACGGATTGCATTAGTAAAGAGGGCATGCTTGATTGGGCAAGTCTGCATACCCTAGCCCAAGAATCTTTGTGCACCATTGGCGGGCATACCAAGAGTCACCCACGCCTAAGTCAAATCAGAGAGAGAGAGAGAGTGCTAGAGGAGATTGCAGCGGGCAACACCCTTTTAAAGGAGCATCTAGGGACTGAGGTTGAACACTTTGCCTACCCCTATGGAGGATATAATGCGGCCGGACACAGAGAAGTTGAGATTGTCAAAGAATTAGGACTTAAAAGCGCGGTAACCACAAGAAGAGGCACACTCTACCCCACTCATAAGGATTTTTTAGCCTGCCTGCCCCGTGTGATGCTTACACAGAATTTTAAACTCCATGAGATTTGGCGTATCCGTAAATACCAAGTAGCGACTTTATGAAGGTTATTCACCTCAACGCTACGCTCACTGGAGGCGCGGCGCGCGCGTGTTTGCGCTTGCATAGCGCGCTTTTAAAGGAGGGGATAGATAGCTTCGTGTGGGTGCAGGATACACGGGGTGGAGTAGTAGATGATCGCATCTTATGCCCTAAAAGCACTCTGGGCAAATTTTGGGCGCATGTGCGCCCCTATTTAGACAAAGCTCCGATCTTGCTTTATCCCAAACGCAAAAAAGGCACTTTTAATTTAGGTTGGCTACCCTTTAGCCAGGTGGTAAGTGCGCTCAACGCTTTAAAGCCAGACATCGTGCATCTGCATTGGCTAGGGCGTGGGGTGTTACCTTTGAGGGATTTGCCCAAAATTAACGCGCCCTTAGTGTGGAGCTTGCATGACATGTGGGCTTTTAGCGGAGGCGATCACTACTACGATGATGAGAACGAACATACCTACAAACATTCCTGCATTTTAAATAGCCCTTTTGAGCGCGATTTAGCCACCTTAGGATTTGGCATGAAGCAAAGGGCTTATGCAAAAATTCCTCATTTGTGTATTGTGGGGGTGAGTTCTTGGATTTCTAGGTGTGCTGCTCAAAGTGCGCTTTTAAAAGATAAAACCCATGTCGTGATCCCTAATCCCATTGACATAGAACTTTACAAGCCCCTAGATAAAAACTTTTGCCGGCAACTCTTAGGGCTACCCACTTCTAAAAAATTAATAGGCTTTGGGGCGATGGAGATAGGCAACCCCATTAAGGGTTATGATCTTCTGCTAGAGGCTCTGCAAAAACTAGAGTCCACGCAGATAGAATTAGTGGTCTTTGGTGCAAGCGCGCATATGTTTAATTTACCCTTTAAGGTCCATTATTTAGGCACATTGAAAGATAATGCAAGCCTAGTTGCCCTCTATAACGCCCTAGATGTGCTCATTGTGCCCAGTCGCCAAGAGGCCTTGGGTTATACGGCAATGGAAAGCTTGTCCTGCAATACGCCCGTAGTAGCCTTCGCTGTATCAGGATTAAGAGATTTGGTTAAACACCAAGAAAACGGCTATCTAGCCCACCCCTTTGATACCACCGATTTAAAAACGGGCATAGAATGGGTCTTAAATGCTCCTGACTATCCCAAGCTTTGTGCTCATGCGCGCGCGCGGGTGTTAGAGCGCTTTAGCGAAGCGGTGGTCGCCAAGCAGTATCGCGCGCTCTATGAGAAAATCATACCATGTTAGACTACCTCATCATCACCCCTTTACCCGTCTTTTACAAGGTGAATCTTTATAACGAATTAACTAAATCCCTAAAAATTTGCGTGGTGTTTTTGGCAAGCCACACCCAAGAGGTGCGCTCCAAAGATTTTAACACCCTAGAAAAGGCGCGTTTTGATTATTGTATGCTTTTTGAGGGCGCGTTGCAACAACGCCCTATGTGGAACAATGCTACCAAATTGGTCAAAATTTTAAGACAAAGACCCTATAAAACGCTGTTGCTAGGGGGGTGGGATTGCTTAGAGTTTTGGGTGGGGGCGTTTTTAAGCTCCAAATCATGTAATGGTGTAGTGGTGGAGTCAAGCATTATGGAAAGCGCTACTGGTGGGTTTAAAGGTTTTTTAAAACGCCTTTTTTTAAAGCGCATCTCTAGGGCGTTTGTGTGTTCAAACCTACATGCTAAGCTTTTAGAAACTCTACACTTTAAAGGCGCGCTTAAGATCACGCACGGGGTGGGAATTATTAATAAGCCCAAGCTTATTAGAGGGGATCGCCCCTATATGCAAAAATTTATCTGTATCGCCCGCTTGACACCTGTAAAAAATTTAGAATTTTTACTTGGCGTGTTTGCTAAGTTGCCTAACCTATCTTTAAGCCTTGTAGGCACGGGGGAGTTAGAGAAATCATTAAAAAACATGGCAAGTTCGAATGTGGTCTTTTTGGGGGCGGTGGAAAACACGCGCCTAGGCGCGCTTTTGTGCGCACATGATGTTTTGATTTTGCCCTCTTTGAGTGAAACATGGGGTTTGGTGGTAGAGGAGGCTTTAGCTGTGAATTTGCCAGTCTTTGTAAGCAAGGCTTGCGGGGCGCAGGTGCTGGTGCAAGAGGGAGTTAATGGATATCTTTTTGATCCACAGGATGAAGCGCAGTTAAAAGAGTGCTTAGAAAAGTTAAGCCCTGCTAGTTACCAAACCCTCCTAGAGGGGGCTTTAAGCCGGAGTTTAGAGATTAAAGATAGCGCACAAATCAAGGCGTATTTGTGAAAATTTCTATCATTAGCGTTGTTTTCAATGGAGCTAAAACCCTAGAATCTGCACTCCAATCTGTTTTAACACAGCATTATCAAGAAGTAGAACACATCGTGGTAGATGGGGGGAGTTGTGATGGGAGTGTGGAGATTTTAAAGCGTTATGGCGCGCATTTGAGTTTTACAAGTGAACCTGATCAAGGACTCTATGACGCGCTGAATAAAGGCATCGCGCGCGCGCGCGGAGAGGTTATTGGCATTTTGCATAGCGATGATATTTTCGCACACCCCCAAGTCTTGCACAAGGTCGCTAAGAGTTTCCAAGAACACCCAACAGCGCAGATGGTCTATGGGGATTTGATCTATGTCAAAGACTCCCAAGTCGTGCGTTATTACCAAAGCGGAGAGTTTGACCCCAAACTCTTTTTTTATGGGCGTGTGCCCGCACACCCGAGCGTATTTGTGAAAAAGAGTGTCTATGATCGCTTTGGGGGCTATAAGATCGATTATAAAATTTCTGCTGATTATGAATGGCTGTTGCGAGTACTGGTGTTGGGTGGAGTAAAGTGGGTATATCTCCCTGAAGTGCTGGTAAAAATGGGGGTTGGGGGGTTGAGCACGCGCGGGCTAAAAAGCCTTTGGATTGCCAATAAAGAAAACTTGCGCGCGTGTAGGGAAAATGGAATCAAAGCCCACTGGGGAACGATGTTATTGAAATACCCCTATAAAATTAAAGGATTGTTTAAAAGGTCTTAAAATTAAGACTTTTTAATTATTTAATAGACTACAATAACCTAAAAATCCTCTAGGAATGCAGATGTCTCAAATTCTCTCTTTTTGGCATTACCTTGTGCCTGTGGGCGTGGGCTTAATTCTTTCTTTTTTGCCCGTTCCAGAGGGTTTAAACCCAGTGGCGTGGCTGTATTTTAGCGTTTTTATCGGCGTGGTTTTAGGCCTCATCATCGAGCCTGTGCCTGCCTCCTTTGTGGCTGTCATTGGAGTGGCGTTGTGCGTGCTCTTGCGCATAGGTCCTAGTCCTGAGCATGTAAGCCCCAGTGCAGCCATCGATTGGGGCTTAAAAGGCTTTGCTAATAAAACCGTGTGGTTGGTCTTCATCGCCTTTATGCTAGGTTTGGGTTATGAAAAAAGCGGATTGGGCAAGCGCATCGCTCTATGGCTCATCTCCCATTTGGGTAAAACCACTTTAGGTTTGGGCTATGCGGTCGCTCTAGCCGATCTAGTTCTAGCCCCTTTTATCCCCTCCAACTCTGCGCGCAGTGGGGGAATCATTTACCCCATTGTGGCCAATATCCCCCCTTTAGTAGGAAGCCATCCGGACAAAGAGCCCCAAAAATTGGGGGCATATTTGATGTGGGTGGGGATTGCGATCACTTGTGTAACTTCCTCCATGTTTTTCACCGCCCTAGCGCCTAACTTGCTCGCGATGGAAACCGCACTAAAAAGCAATGTGCCTGAAATCTCTTGGTTGGGCTGGTTTTTGGCCTTTTTACCCGCTGGGCTAGTGCTCTTTTTGCTCACTCCTTATTTGGCTTACCACCTTTGCAAACCCACGCTTAAGGGCTCTCAAGAGGCGTGTTTGTGGGCTAAAGAGGAGCTTCAAAAAATGGGCAAAATGCACCATAAGGAAATTTTGATGTGTGTTTTAAGTCTGCTCACTCTGGCCCTTTGGATTGGGGGCAAGGCTTTTGGGGTGCAGGCGACCACGACCGCGCTTTTAGCGATGGTGCTGATGGGACTTAGCCGTATCATTAGTTGGAAGGACATTATTTCCAATAGCGCAGCTTATAATATTTTCTTCCTCTTTGGGGGGCTGATCACGCTGGCTAGCGGGCTTAAGAATGTGGGCTTTTTGCAGTATTTGGGGGATTTGACTCAAAGTTTTATGGTGAATTTGGGCTTTTCTAGTCTTAGCATGGTGGTGATCTTGGTGGTCGCTTTTTATCTTTTGCATTATTTCTTTGCCAGCACTACTGCTCATGTGAGCGCGCTTTTAACCCTCTTTATTAGCATGGGGGCGGGCATGGCCGGGGTTAATGTGCAAGAATTGGCCCTCTTTTTAATGTTAGGCTTAGGACTGATGGGGATTTTAACCCCCTATGGTACGGGGCCCTCTTTGGTGTGGTATGGTAGCCATTACATACCGGGCGCGCAGTTTTGGAAGCTAGGGCTTATCTTTGGCTTGCTGTATTTGATCGCCCTTTGTGTGCTCTGCGTGCCTTGGGTGGAATTAGTGGCGCATCGCTGGCTATAAAAGACGCGGGACTATCTGTGTGTCTAGTTGTCTTAACTCTTAGTATTAGATTTGTTGGCCGCTCCATAGGCAAATCTGACATAGATGGCTAGACTGATAAGTAGAGCAGAGACCCCAGCAGTCAAATACACAGCGTAGATGATCTTATTGGGCGAACTAATACTAAATTTAAAGACTAACATTAGGGCTTCAATGGCTAAAGCAATGATAATCGAGCCTAAAAAACGAATCATGGTGCGGTGGATGGCGTGGTGGCTATCCCCACTATTCTTACCTAAGACTTCTTCTTCAAAGATAGCCTTGACAAGGTCGACGGTGGCTAAAGCTAGAGTTAATAACACAATGGGATGGAAAACCTCTTTAACATCAAAGCTACTAAAATGCGTGAAAGCGGTGTAGAGACTTGAGAGGCTTTTAATAAAGAGGAGCAAAGAAACAAGAGATAGGGTGATAGAGATGCCAAAATACATCACCACACTACCTTCAGCAAAGATTTTATAATGCTTAGAAGAAGAGCTTAGAGCGATGGCAACCTTGATGGGGATGTGCATGCACACCACATAAAACAATTCCTCCTTATCATTATAGATAGGATAGGCAGCTGTAACCACTAATCCGCGATTGCTTCTTGTAGGGTAGGGATTGGTTAAAATACAACGGCGTTCAGCAATAGCTTCATAAAAATACCCTCTTTCTAAAGAGTTTTGCGCAAAGTTGCCCTTAACATTGCCTTCTTCATCGATCAGGTTTCCATTCACATCCAAAATAAAAATATCTTCTTTAATGCGCACTTCTTGTTTAATGCGCTCCATAGCAAGTTGGATATATTTTAAAGTAGGTTCTTTGAGGTAATTTTTAATGTTTTGGGTTAAGAGGTAAGAAACATAGGCGTAAAGCTCACTTTTTACTTTAGCGTATTCAGTAACATCTTTAGAGAGCATGGCCAGTCTTTGGAGAGGATTTTAATTGGCTTTCTAAGGCCTGCAAGCTTTTTTGATAAAGCTTGTTGAGAGCTTGAACAAGCGCGTCATTATAAATTTGTAAATCGCTACGGCGATCATTGGGGTCGCTATCTAGTCTGTTAGCCCGCAAGATGGGTTGTTGCACCCTTGCATGGATTTCTAACCCACAAAAGGGAGTGTGGGATTGCGCACATTCAAACTTAAGCGTGCTAGTAGCACTCAATAGACGCAAAACGCGCACGGGATCAATGCCGTTATTATCGGTTGCCTTAAGCAAGGCTTGGGTTTCTTTTAGGGTTTTTGGAGTCTTCTCAAAAGCGAGTCGTATTGTACCCTGAAGTCTAGCACTAGGAGCATCGGTGGCACTAGGATAGCCAAAATGCGCCAAAAGAAGACCCACGCCTTTTTGAAGGGCATCTGTGTAGTGCTTTTGGTAATAATGAGGCACAAAATCCTTAAAGAAAGTCAGATTAGGAGGTTGCAAGGCGACATAGCCCTTTGGGGGCACTTTAGGAGTTGTGCTTTCATATTTTAAATCTAAGGAGGGAGGAGTGAAAATTCCATGCGTGCAAGCTTCAAAAAAAATCAATGTGAAAAAACCTATATAAAGTCCTTTAAGCAAAGGATTTTCCTTGCAACGCGCCACAATCTAGGGTGTAAATATGGCTAGCAATGTCTAAATTCGCTTGATTATGTGAAATGAGAATAATCAAGCGGCCCTCTCTTAAATTATAGATAGTCTGCTTGATTCCCTCCTCTGTAACGCGATCCAGAGCTGAGGTGGCTTCATCAAAGATGAGCACGCTAGCATCGCGATAAAGCGCGCGCGCGATAGCGATTCTTTGGCGTTGTCCCCCGCTTAAATTTGCCCCAAATTCCTCTAAAGGTGCGCCTATTCCACCTAATGCCTGCACAAACTCTAATGCCTGTGCTTGTTTCAAACAAGCATGCACCTTTTCCTCTTGAATGTCCAAACCATAGGCGACATTTTCTGCAACACTGCCTTTAAAAATAAAAACCCTTTGGGTTACAATACCGATATGATCGCGCAGGCTCTTTTGTTGTAAAGATTCAATGGGCATTCCATTAATCAAAATATCTCCAAAACTAGGCTCATAGAGCCGTAAAATCAAATTGATCAAAGAGCTTTTCCCGCTCCCACTTTTGCCCTGTATGGCAACAATTTGATTTATTGCCAAGTGTAGGTTAATGTTTTGTAAAGCGTATTGATTAGATTGCTCATAAGTTAGATTCACATCTTTAAATTCAATGGCGCGAATAGGTTCTTGCAAGGTTTGTGTGCCATCGCTAATAGCTGGAGTGCGCCCTAAGATTTCAGAAATTCTCTCCCCTGCTACAAACGCTTCTTGAAAATTGGAGGCAATTCTTACCAATCGCTTAAAGGGCGTGTAGAGCATAAATAACGCGGTGATGAAAGAAAAAAACGCCCCCACGCTAATATGCCCTCTGATTACCTCCAGCCCACCTAAATAAATCACCAAAGCAATAGCCAGCGAGCCCAAAAGCTCCATCAAGGGCGAGGATATTTCAGCCACAGCAATATTCTTAAGCCCGAGCTTAAAAAACATTTCATTTTCTTTTCGGAAAGCTTGGGTTTCTAGCATTTCTCCATTAGAGGTCTTGATCACCTCAATATTGTGAAAAATCTCTGATAAGCGCGCGGTCATATTCGCATTGGTCTCTTGATTGGCTTTGGAAAGTTTTTTGACCTTGCGGATGATTTTACTCAAAGGAAAAGCCGCTAAGGGCATGATCACCAAACCCACTAAAGCAAGCTTAGGGCTTTGATAAATCACCACACCTATTAAGCCCAAAACGGTTAATCCCTCTCTAATTGACTCTGCTAAATAGTTGGACAAACTAGCGCGCACTAAAGCAATGTCATTAGTGATACGCGCAATAAGCTCCCCTTTTCTAGTGCGGTTAAAAAAACCTATTTCCATTTTTAAAAGGGTTTCTAGCATTTGGTGGCGTAATTGTTTGATGATGTCCAAACCAATATAATTTGTAAAATAAGTTTGAAGATACATGCCCGCACTCTTACCAAAATACGCCAAAATCACCAAAAAGGGCAAAATGGTGAGCATATGCACATCTTTTTTAATAAAGATGTCATCTAAAGTTGGTTTGACTAAATAAGTCCCCCAAGCCGTGCTCAAAGCCACCACAATAGAGGCTAAAAAAACCACAATAAAAGACTTATAATGCCCCCGCAGGTGGGGGTAAAAACGCTTTAAAAAAAGTTTCAAATCTTAGCCTAATTCATAGCCCGCGTCTAAAATCGCCTCTTCAATCGCCTCTGCACTAGCAGGTGCGCTAAATTCCACGTGCACGCTTTGCTTGTCTAAATCCACTTCAATATAACTCACCCCTTCCAACTCTCCGACAAACTTTTCAATCTTGTCTACACAATGCTGGCAGGTCATGCCCTTAACTGGAATGTCTATTTTCATGCGATCCTCTAATTTTAAGATGTGCTCCTCTAAGCCTTTGGGCATTGAGCACTACGCTCACACTGCTCAAACTCATGGCCAAACTCGCTAACATAGGATTAAACATAATGCCTAGTTTGTAGGCCACTCCGCAGGCTAGCGGAATTGCCACGCTATTATAGCAAAATGCCCAAAAGAGGTTTTGTTTGATATTGGCGATTGTGAGCGCGCTAAGTTTCATCGCACTCACCACCGATTGGATGTCATTATTAAAACTCACCACATCAGCCACCTCTAAGCTCGCATCGCTCCCCTTAGCCATCACCACCCCCACATCACTTAAAGCCAAGCTAGGCGCGTCATTAACTCCATCTCCGACCATCATCACCACCTTCCCCTGCGCCTTAAGCTCTTGAATGACCTTTAATTTGTCCTCCGGTTTAGCCTGTGCGTGGTAGTCTTGAATACCTAGCTGTGTAGCAAGAGCGCGCACATTTTCTAGATTATCGCCGCTTAAAAGAGTGGTTTTAACTCCTGAAGCCTTGAGTTCAGAGATAGCCTCTTTGCTCCCCGCTTTGAGACTATCTGCTAACACCACTACACCTAAAATCTGTGTTGGTGTGCCAACAAAAACCTGAATACCCTCCAAAGCCCCAAAAGGATTTGATAGATTAAAAAACTCCAAATTCCCCGCTTTGATAATTTGATCACCAACCACCCCCTTAATCCCAAAGCCGGGTTTAGCCTGCACTTCTTGGACTTCTTGCAAAGCGATTCCCTGTTCTTTAGCATAGGCTACAATGCCCTTAGCAATAACATGCTCGCTTTGTGCCTCCAAGCTTGCGCACAAACTCAATAATTCTAATTTATCTACCCCTTCTACGACGCGCACCTCTTGCACAAGAGGCGTGCCTAAAGTGAGAGTACCGGTTTTATCAAAGATAATATGATTGACATTTTTAGCCTTTTCTAAACTCACCGCGTCTTTAAAAAACAATCCTAATAAACTCGCCTCTTTTTGAGCAACTAGCAAAGCCATCGGGGTAGCTAGCCCTAAAGCACAGGGGCAAGAAATCACCAACACGGCGATAAACACTTCTAAGGCGCGTGCAAAATCTCCCAAAGCTAACCACACCAAAAAAGCCACACTAGCAATACCTATGACTATGGGCACAAAAACCCCAGCGACTTTATCAGCCAAGCGTGCGATGGGAGCTTTAGAACCCTGAGCTTTGGCAATGAGGGTTAAAATTTTGGCTAAAGTGCTTTGAGCTTTGGTGTGTGTGGCGCGCATCTGAAAGGTGGTCGTGGTGTTAAGAGTGCCCGCAAATAAATCCATTCCCTCTTTTTTATACACGGGCAGACTCTCTCCACTGAGCATAGATTCATCCACTTCAGCCTCCCCTTTAAAAAGCACGCCATCTACAGGGATGTAGCTTCCGGGCAAAATCTGTAAAATATCTCCCTTTTGCAAACTCTCAAGGGGCACTTCTACACTCTGCCCATTTTCTATTTTAAGCGCGTTGGGGCTTTGGTGGCGCATCAAGCTTTGCATAGCCTCTAGGGCTTTGTCTTTAGAATTTTCCTCCACGCGTTTGCCCGCCATCACAAAGAGCAAGATCACACATACACTCTCAAAATAATACCCCTCTATAGGCGCATGTGTATAGGCCCTAAAAAGCAATACAAGGCTATACAGCAAAGCCGCGCTTGTGCCTAAGGCAATGAGGCTGTCCATATTGGGTTGGCGCGCCCATAATGCCTTGAAGCCGTGCACATAGAAATTTCGCCCCATATGCATGACCATTAGACTCAACAAAAGTTGTACAATGCCATTAATAAAGGGATTTTTTAAAAAGGAGGGTAGGGGCAATAGAGGAGCAAACATAGAAAGAGCCAACACACCTAGAGTGCCCAACAAAGTTAAAACCAATTTAACATTGGGAGTTAAAAAAGAGGGGTTTAAAAACGCGTTTGGCGTATTTGTGGCTATGCGAGGCTGATAGCCTAGTTTTTCAATCTGTTTAAAAACATCCTCTAGACTAGCTTGATTTTCATCATAAACAACAAAGGCTTTTTTGCTAATTAGGTCTACTCCCACCTCTTGGACAAATTTTTTACGCCCCAAAGCGCGTTCAATACCACTAGAGCAAGCACTACAAGTCATACCCTCTATATAAAATTGTGTTTTAGTCATTTTGGATTACGCTTAAAGACAATTTTGGTCATTAAAAAAAGCCAGCGAATAATTCCATAAAAGAGATAGCAAAACATAAAAGTGCCTAAAACTTCTAGTGGGCGCACAAAGAGCAGAAGCAAGAAAAAGACAAGCAAGACAAAGAGTTTTAAATTCCAACGCACCTTTTTAAAATTGGGGTAGCGGACATTGCTCACCATCATCACGCCTAAAAACACGATATAAATTAAAAAAAATTTCCCCCAACCCTCTTTTAAGATGCCATACTTGGTATCAATGAGAATTCCTAATACTACTAGCACAGCTGCGCTAGGAATAGGAATCCCAATGAAAGAATAGGGGTCGGTGGTTTGTGTGGTAACATTAAAGCGTGCCAAACGAATCGCCCCAAAGATCACAAAAAGCGCGCAGGCCGCCATGCCCCAACGCCCATAAAAATGCCCAGCATAGAAGTAAGCCACTAAGCTAGGCGCAACCCCAAAGGCCACCACATCAGCCAGCGAGTCAAACTCTAAGCCAAATTTGCTTGTGGTGTTAGTTAGGCGTGCAATGCGCCCATCTAAACCATCTAAAACCAAGCTCCCCACTACCAACCAACACGCCATCACAAAATCCCCTTGAGAAGCATAAAGCATGCTCATCATGCCCAGAAAAATACTGCCAGCAGTAAAGAGGTTGGGGAAAAGGTATAGAGGTTTCACTAACTGGCGTGTTCTTCTAGAGGTACAAGGCGCGTTTGTAAATTGTGCGTCGATTCGTATTCGCTAATGATCTCGCGCACCCGCTCTCCCGTGATAACCTCTTTTTCAAAGAGTTCATCAACCATCATTTCAATCGCTTCCTTGTAATCACTTAAAGTCTGCTTGACATGACTATAGCGTTCTTCCAAGAGGTTTTTAATGAAATTGTCCATCTCTTCGGCCATTTTTTCGCTAAACTCCCTACCACCTCCTAGTCCCCCACCCAAAAACGAATTGCGCTGTTTTTCAAGCACCATCAATCCACTCACATCACTCATGCCATAGTAACTCACCATGCCCTTAATAATGTCCGTGGCGCGCTCTAAATCATTGCTTGCCCCGGTGGAGATTTCTTTTAAAAAGACATCTTCAGCCGCGCGCCCGCCTAAAAGTACATCAATTTCAGCGATGAGCTCGTGCTTTTGCATAAGGTATTTATTTTCTTCGGGGGTGTTGAGCGTATAGCCTAGTGCTGCCATCCCTCTTGGAATAATAGACACTTTATTGACTCGCGCTGAACCCTTTGTCATCTCAGAAATGACTGCATGTCCGCTCTCATGGTAGGCGACAATCTTTTTCTCTTTGGGAGAAATGCGTCGACTTTTTTTCTCTAAGCCCGCAATGCCCCGTTCGACCGCTTCTTTTAAGTGTTGTTGTTTGACCTCTTTTTGGTTATTGCGCCCGGCCAGCAAAGCGGCTTCATTAATGATATTGGCCAAATCCGCCCCAGCTAGCCCGGCGGTAAGCTTGGCAATTTCTTGCAAGTCCACATCATTAGCTAGTTTTACTGGCTTAATATGCACCTTTAAAATCTCCACACGCCCATTAAAATCGGGTTTATCCACCAAAACTTGGCGATCAAAACGCCCGGGGCGCAAGAGCGCGGGGTCTAAAATTTCAGGGCGGTTAGTGGCAGCTAACACGATCACAGGCGCGTTTTCTGAGCCAAAGCCATCCATTTCAGCCAAGAGTTGGTTTAGGGTTTGCTCTCTCTCGTCATTGCCACTAATCATGCCCCCGGCTGCGCGACTTTTCCCAATCGCGTCAATCTCATCAATAAAGATAATACTAGGGGCTTCTTTTTTAGCAATGTCAAAGAGATCGCGCACACGACTGGCCCCTAAGCCTACAAACATTTCAATAAAACTACTGCCCCCCATAGAGAAGAAAGGCACGCTAGCCTCTCCGGCCACTGCTTTGGCCAGCAAGGTTTTACCCGTCCCGGGAGGTCCTACTAAAAGCACTCCCTTAGGAATTTTAGCCCCTAAAGAGGCGTAGCGATCGGGGTATTTGAGGAAGTCTACTATCTCTACGACCTCCTCTTTTGCCTCCTCATTGCCGGCCATATCATTAAAGCGTACTTTTGGCTTTTCAGCATTGATGAGTTTTTTAGAACTACCCATCCCAAAAATCCCTCCCCCCATGTTCTTTTGCATGCGACTGGCCATAAACATCCATAGCCCCAAGATCACCAACACGGGCAAAAGCCAGCCCAAAATGTCGGTAAAAAAATTAGACTCACTAAAACCAGAATAATTAATTTTTTGCGCGTCCAAGAGAGGCACTAAGGAGAGATCGGGCACGCGTTTGGCTACATAGATGGTCTTGTTATTGCCCTCCTTGCTAGTAGCCTTAATGAGAGTTTGACCGATACTGACACTATCGACCTCTTTTTTCTCAATGAGTTCCTTCATCTCGTGATAACTGACATTTTTAGTACTAGTGGATAAAAAGCGATCTCCAAGACCTTCATCTGAGTTCATTACCCGCATCGCGACAAAAATGACGATGGCAAAAATAGCGAGCAAAAACAGAGGATTTTGTAAAAGAGGCTTTTTAGAATTGGGGTCGTTTGGACCCTTGTGATTATTTTCCATAAAATTTCCTTATGTTTGTTTCGCACGCTCTAAGCGTAGACACACCCACTCATTCTGATTTAGGCATTCCAATATCCTAAAGCCTTTGTTATAGATGTCCAAAATTGCGTCTTTTTTAGATTCCAAAATGCCAGATAAAAATACCATTGTCCCCTCAGCACTCGCCTCTAACACTGCCGGATAGAGCTCTGCAATCACCTCGGGGATAATATTAATAGTAATAAAATCATAAAAAGTATTCTTGGGGATTTGCTCTACAGAGCCATGCCAAATGCGATCTAGGGCCAATCCATTTTTAGCAAAATTCTTTGTGCTCTCTGTAATGGCTAGTGTGTCCGTATCGCATGCATGGATTCTTGCCCCCAGTTTGGCTAATGCCAAACTCAAGATTCCACTCCCACAACCAATGTCTAGGGCTAGTCTACCTTTTAAACAAGAAAGACGCGACAGCATTTCTAGTATCATCGCGCTACTTTCATGCCTCCCCGTGCCAAACGCCAAAGCGGGATCGAGGATAATAGTATTTTCATCACCTAAGGAGGACACCCAACTGGGCACAATATGAAATTTACCACAAGTGATGGGGGTGGTATTTTCTTGATAAGTCTTGATCCAATCCAAAAGATCATGGACGCTAGTATGGTGATAAACCCCTATATCGTTTTGTTGAGTTCTTTGGGTGAGCGTTTCACAAAACAGACGCAAATCTTGAAGTAAGGGTGCAGGCTCTTTACTAGAATAGATAATAAAGGCTTGCTCGGGTATCACATCGCTAGAGTTACCAAAGTAATCAAAATCCATATTTTTAAGGGTGTTAAATAAAACCTCTTCGATTGCCTCTTGGGTAGTGGAGAGTAAAAAATCAGCAAAAAGATCGGGATACTTTGTAGGGACAACAATGGTTTTGAAATAAATATCTTTCAAGCGCACCCCATGTTATCAATCATTAGTCCCCAACACAACCTCCAGCTTTTCTTTAAGCACCTGGGGAGTAAAGGGCTTGACGATGTAGTTATTCACACCCGCTTTTAAGGCTGTAATCACTTCTGCTTTTCCCCCTTCTGTAGTGATCATAATGATTGGCAGGTCTTTAAAACGCCCGTCAGAGCGCACTTTCTTCACCAAGTCTAGGCCATTCATCTCGGGCATATTCCAATCTGTGATGAGTACCCCTGTGGTGTCATTAGCATCCAGCTTCCCCCAAGCTTCTACCCCGTGCTCGGCTTCCATAATATCCTCGTAGCCCAAGCGTTGCAAGGTGTTTTTAATGATCCTTCTCATAGTAGAGCTATCATCCACAACTAAAATTTTCAATCTCGCTCCTTGGTCGGCTTAGTTACATTAGCCCATGTTAGCATATTTAACTAACGGCTATCTTTAAAAGTGATCCCCCTCTTAAAGACTAAAGGTGTGCAAAACCCCCACTACACGCCCTAAAATGATAATTTCCTCCAAGCTCTGTAAAACAATGGGTTTGTAGGCGGGATTATCACTAATTAGAGAAACTTCTGGGCGTTTGCTGATGCGTTTGACATAATATTCTCCTCCCAAGTCTATAACATACACCGCTCCCTCGTAACAACTCCCATCATTTTGAAAAAGCAAGAGATCTCCCTCCTTGATGAGGGGCTCCATAGAATTACCCATAGCTTGTAAAAGACCCAAATGCTCTGTAGAGGCGATACCAAAGTGCCTCTTTAGGAATGATTTGCTTTGAGGAAGAAAGGTCATGTTATTTTCGTCAGAAATTTTGTCATGCGCCTCATGTGTTTTCGCATCTTTGATGTAGGGCACCATCACCACATCCTCAACCTTGCGGTGTGTGGAAGTGAAAAAGTGCAAATCTGTATTGAGCGCGTTAGCGAGCTTTTCTAAGGTGTCTAAGGTAATATTGCTCTTTTGTTCACTTTCATAGCGCTTGATACTCTGCAAGCTTACGCCACATTTGAGTGCTAATTCTTCTTGTGTCAAATTGTTGGCATTTCTAAGTTGCTTTAGTTTTTCTTTTAACATAGAAACTCCTTTCAAAATTACTTGTGTTTTTGGCCTATACAATAGGATCGTTAAGATATGGTTAAAATAGTCGTATCTGTGCCTATATTATACGCAATCTTGTTTATTTTTCACTCAGCAAAAATGTTGAGAATATCTTGACAAATTATAAAGTTTTAGGTTATAATCAAAGTTTGTTATACAAGCGGGGCGTGGCGCAGCCTGGTAGCGCACTTGGTTTGGGACCAAGGGGTCGAAGGTTCGAATCCTTTCGCCCCGACCATTCGGTGTGGCGTTAGTTTTATGGTGGGTGTAGCTCAGTTGGTTAGAGCACCAGATTGTGGTCCTGGGGGTCGTGGGTTCAAGCCCCATCATCCACCCCATACGCATATACACACTCCTCATTAAAGATTTTTTTGCGCTTGTAGCTCAATTGGATAGAGCACCAGACTTCGGATCTGGGGGTTAGGGGTTCGACTCCCTTCAAGCGTACCATGCGCTTGTAGCTCAGCTGGATAGAGCAACGGCCTTCTAAGCCGTAGGTCGCAGGTTCGAGTCCTGCCAGGCGCACCATCGTTACCAATTCACACTTCAACACATCCTTTTAGTGCGCTCTAGAAGGCCTTATTAACCTAAGTATTTTATACTCCAAAAGTTCACTTTCCATAACCTTTTTTGGAGTCAATATGCCGATTCAAACACCTCCTGCTGATCTTGTCAAATCTGCGCTTAACCTTGCTGCGACCCTTCAAACAAAAATCAGCGATCATCTCAGCCACGAAGAAAAAAGTTTTCACAATAAAATGCAAAAACTCTTAGATAACCCGGCCAATAAGGTCATGCTAATTGAGCTTTTGGATCGATCTTTTCGGTGTCAAAATAATCACACCCGCTTTCATCTTATTGAACATACCTTAAAGAAATACGGCATTGCGGATTTCTTTAGTAGCCTTGAAAAGTTTCTACTAATGGGTTTTTTGCATGTAGGTAAATTTGCTCCCTCTATGAGCGTACCTTTTTTTGTAGACAAAATCCGTAATAACACCAAAGCGATGGTTTTAGACGAAAGTGCTGATGCTCTTAAGGCCGTTATTGAACAACGAGAAGGCGAAAATATCACTCTTAATATTAACCTTATCGGAGAAGAAGTACTTGGCGAATCAGAAGCAGCCTATCGCATGCACAAATACCAAGAAGCGATCAAATCTAGTTATATCAAGTATATTTCCATCAAGATCACGACCATTTTTTCCCAAATTTATCACATTGATTTTGCCCACTCTAAAGCAGAAGTTGTCAAACGCTTAGATGCCCTCTATGCCCTAGCCCTAGAGCAAAAAGAACAACATGGAGTAGAAAAATTTATCAATTTGGACATGGAGGAATATAAAGACTTAGAACTCACGATTGTCGCCTTTATGGAATCCATTGCTAAATTCCCTATTAGCGCGGGAATTGTGTTGCAGGCCTATATCCCAGATTCCTATCATTATCTTCAAACCTTAGTCGCTTTTTCTAAAGAAAGAGTGCTTAACGACTTGCCTCCTATTAAAATCCGTTTTGTGAAGGGGGCAAATATGGAGAATGAAGAGACTATCTCTTCTATCAAGGGTTGGGAATTGCCCACATTTTCTAGCAAACAAGACACCGACTCTAATTATAACAAAATGTTAGAGTATGTCCTAAGCGATGAAAATTACAAATATATTCACATTGGAATTGCCTCGCACAATATTTTTGAAATCGCCTATGCCTACACTCGTATCCACGCACTCAACGATCCTATTGCTTTGGAGCATTTTAGTTTTGAGATGTTAGAGGGGATGAGTTTTCAAGCAAGCCGTGAGCTCAAAGAGATGCACAAACTTATTCTTTATGCGCCCGTGTGTGACACCGCTCATTTTAATAACGCGATCGCTTATTTGGTGCGCCGCCTAGATGAAAACACCGCCCCGGACAATTTTATGAAAGCCTTTTTTAATTTGCAGGTGGGATCGCAAGCATGGAAAGATCAAGAAGATCGTTTTGTGAAAAGTTTAAAGGGTATGGAGAACCTAGACAATCGCCCTCGCCGTACACAAGATCGTAATACCATTCCTCCGGGTCTTAGCACTTATCCAGCTGGTCGTCCTTTTTTCAATGAAAGCGACACAGATTTTACCCTAAAAGCCAACCGCCAATGGGCACAAAAAATTGTAGATAGAACGCGCAACGCCCCCCCCGTTGAGCTTGCCCCCGTTGTGGGCAAAACATGGCCTACTCAAGAGCTCAAACATTGCGATGTTTTAGATAAAATCATGTACAAAAAAATCGCTTCTGTGTTTTTAGCCGACACCAACACTATGCAAGAGGCCCTCACTTTGGCTCAAAAGAGCACTTTTGCCAACTTGAGTCTCCATGAAATTCACAGCCTTTTAAGTCAAGTAGCCCAAAAATTTAGAGAAAGGCGTGGGGAACTCATTGGTCTGTGTGCCCTAGAAGTGGGGAAAACCTTTGCCGAGAGCGATGCTGAGGTGAGTGAGGCGATCGACTTTTTAGAATTTTACCCTCATAGTTTGCAAACTCTTTTGAAAGAATATCCCCATGTGAGTTTCAAACCCAAAGGAGTAGGCGTTGTAGTCGCTCCTTGGAATTTCCCGGTGGGAATTTCTGTGGGCAGTATCGCTAGCGCGTTAGCTGGGGGTAATTGTGTGATTTACAAACCCTCTAGTTTGAGTATGGTAGTGGGTTATCGCCTATGTGAATGCTTTTGGGATGCAGGGATACCCAGAGACGCACTCATGTATTTGCCCTGCAGGGGGGCGGATTTGAGCGCACATCTCTTGAATGATTCGGCCGTGCGCTTTGCCATCTTGACAGGCTCTGAGGACACAGCCTATGAGATGCTCAAGGCCAATCCCACTTTGCACTTAAGCGCAGAAACGGGGGGCAAGAACGCCACCATTGTAACCAAAATGGCCGATAGAGAGCAGGCGGTTAAAAATATTGTCCACTCTGCTTTTAGCAACTCTGGACAAAAGTGTTCGGCAACCTCTTTGCTCATCTTAGAAGAAGAGGTTTATGAGGATCAGAATTTTAAAAAAATGCTTGTAGATGCAACCAAGTCTATGAGTGTGGGCGATCCTTTAGAATTGCACAACAAGATTGGCACCCTAGCCTCTCCGCCCAGCCCCAAAGTGCAAAAGGCGTTGCATAATTTAGAGCCCCATGAAGAGTGGGTACTCAAACCAGAGATTATTCAAGATAAGCCCCATTTAATGAAACCTTGTATCAAGTATGGCACACGCCCGGGGGATTATACCTATAGCACTGAACTATTTGTCCCTCTACTCTCTGTGATGAAAGCCAAGGATTTAAAAGAGGCGGTAACTTTAGCTAATGGCACAGGTTATGGCTTAACCGGAGGCTTAGAATCTTTAGATGAGCGCGAATGGGCATATTTTCAAGAAAATATTCAAGTAGGCAATGCCTATATTAATAAACCCACCACAGGGGCGATCGTCTTGCGCCAGCCCTTTGGAGGGATTAAAAAATCTGCAGTGGGTTTGGGGCGTAAAGTGGGCAGTTACAACTACGCCTTACAATTTGTTCAAATTGAAGAAAACACGCCCCCAGCTCCTATGCAAGGGGCGCATCTCCCCTTTATCCAAGCCCTAGAAGCCTGCCTAGATTCTCAAGAAAGTGCACAGATTATCCTCAATCTTGCTCACGACTATGCTCATCATGCAAACCATTTTAATACTCTGCATGAATTTATCAAAATTAGAGGGGAGGAAAACTGGTTTGGCTACACTAAGGTTGCCAATGTTGCTTACCGCATCACACCCCAAGATGGCTTATTAGAGCTCTTTAGCGTGCTTTTAGCCACAGCTATCTGTGCCATTCCTCTAACAATCAGCGTGGATAACCCTCCTAGCAATCCTCATTTTAAATTATTCCTAGCATGTATAGAGGGTATGCAACACCTCTTTAAGCCCACAATTCTTTATGAAGATTTAGATGCTTTTGTGGCTAAAGTGGGGGATTTTGCACGGGTGCGTTATTTTGCTTCCGGCCCAGACGCTCTTTATGAAGCTAGTAGTGCTTTAGGGATGGTACTTGCCAATGCCAAACCTTTGCGATGTGGGCGTTTTGAATTACTCAATTACCATTTAGAAAAATCTATAAGTATTTCTTACCATCGTTACGGAAACTTGGGCGCACGGGGTTTGCAAGCAAAGGACACGCATGCACATTAGCTATCAAATTTTGATTGTTTTTGTGCTCTATTCAGCTTTAATGCTCTACATTGGGTTTTATTTTTATCGCAAAAATGAGACTACAGAGGATTATTTTCTAGGCGATCGCTCTATGGGTCCTGTGATCAGTGCTCTGAGTGCGGGGGCGAGCGATATGAGCGGTTGGCTTTTGATGGGCTTACCCGGGGCATTATATGTAGGCGGATTGGTCAATAGCCATATTGCCATAGGGCTTACCATCGGAGCATTTATTAATTGGTCTTTAGTGGCTAAGAGATTACGCGTTTATACTAGCGTGATCGCCAATTCCATCACTATTCCTGATTATTTTGAAACCCGTTTTAGCGATGATAAGCATATTTTGCGCTTCATTTCTGCCATTGTGATTTTAATTTTCTTTACCTTTTATGTTTCCTCTGGGCTAGTGAGCGGAGCCAAACTCTTTGAGGCTACCTTTGGGGTAGGGTACACCCGCGCGCTCATTGTGGGCACTCTTATTATTGTTACCTATACTTTTTTAGGGGGCTATAAGGCGGTTTGTTGGACCGATCTTATTCAAGGGTTATTAATGATGGGTGCGCTCATCGCTGTGCCCTGTATGATGCTCTATCATTTAGGCGGATTTAGCACAGGTTTTGCCGAAATTGCCAAAATCAAACCAGAGAATCTCACCTTTTTACAAGGGACTTCTGTTGTTGCTGTGATCTCTAGCTTGGCTTGGGGCTTGGGTTATTTTGGCCAACCCCATATCTTGGTGCGCTTTATGTCCATTCGCTCCATCAAGGAAATCCCGCAAGCAACCGCCATTGGGATTGGGTGGATGGCCATTAGTTTAGCGGGGTCTTGCTTGATTGGACTATTGGGCGTGGCCTATGTGGCCAAGTTTCATCTTAGTCTTGCCGATCCAGAAAAAATTTTCATCCACATGAGCGCGACTCTTTTTAATCCTTGGATAAGTGGGGTGCTCTTAAGCGCGATCTTAGCCGCTGTGATGAGCACAGCTAGCTCGCAACTTTTAGTGAGTTCCTCTACCATTGCTGAGGATTTTTACTCCAAAGTCTTTAACAAACAAGCTCCCGTGAAAATGGTGATGGTGGTGAGTCGAGCTTCTGTGTTGGCAGTTGCCTGTGTGGCCTTTTTTATCTCCACCGATCGCAATGCCAGCGTGCTTAAAATCGTCTCTTACGCATGGGCAGGTTTTGGGGCAAGCTTTGGCACCGTGATTCTCTTTTCTCTTTTTTGGGAGCGCATGACTAGGCTTGGAGCAATTATGGGTATGATCTTTGGGGCTAGCACCGTGATCTTGTATGATCAATTCGGCAAGGGATTTTTGGACATCTATGAGATCGTGCCCGGCTTTATCGTTAGTTCGATTGCCATTGTAGTTTTTAGCCTGTTAAGTTCTGTGCGCCCGGGCACAAAAGAGGCCTTTGATCGAGTGATTCAAGAGATCAGAAAAACTTAAATTAATTTAAGGAGGCATATGTTTTTCAAAAGAGCGTTGGTTGCGATGTTTCTTGCCTCCTATTTATTAGGTGTAGTTCAGGCTAGTAGCTTAGAAAAGTTGTATGAGCAAGGGCACACAGCCTACCAGTCGACTGATTTTAAAGCGGCCTTGAAAGCTTTCCAGCAGATGGCTAAGATGGGCGGTGCGGATGCTTATCTTTATTTGAGCGACATGTATAGCAATGGTTTGGGCGTAAAAGAAGACAAGGTGCAAGCCAAAGCGTATAGACTAAAAGCCACCCAAGCCTTTGAAAAGAAAATTAAAGCGGGCAAGGGGGCTCAAAGAGATAGCCAAGATCACGCGAGTGCCTATGAAAGGTTAGGCTATTTGTATAAAGATGATCAAAAGACTATCCAAAAAGCCCTGCAATACTACCAAAAAGCTAAGGTTTATCTCTATTTGGGCGAGATGTATGAGTATGGACATGTGGGGCTTAAAAAGAATCGCAAAAAGGCTAAAGAGTTTTACACCAAAGCTTTACAAATCAAGGATCAAAAAGCTTGTGCTACACAAAAGTTAGTCCAACTGCACCACAAAGCACTGGAAAATGCACCTGAGCTTGGGGGTGAAGATCCTTGTGGTGATCTTAGCTATGGCGGAACTGCTAAGGTATTTGAGCTTGGAGAGTGAGGGATTGGTCTAAGCCCCCTAAATAGCTGCTTGTATGCAGGCAAGCAATCCCTAGCCTAAAAATATCTTTAAGCCTGTTGCTAAGACTCCACCCAACAAGGGGGCGAAGAAGGGAATCCAGCTATAAGAAAAATCCGCAGAAACTTTTAAAGGCAAGAGGGCTAGCACAATTCTAGGACCCATGTCTCTTGCTGGGTTGATCGCATAACCGGTTGTAGAACCTAGACTGAGTCCAATCACCCACACTAACAAAGCTACAGGCAACGCACCAATGCTACCTAGTCCGATTTTAGCATGGGCATCCTCAGCAATGGAGATCGAGGAATTAGCGATGTGCAACACTACAAACACTAACACAAATGTTCCCAAAGTCTCGCTTAGAAAATTAGAAACAGAATTTCTAATAGCAGGTTCTGTGCAAAAACAAGCCCGTTTTGCGCCTTCATCTGTGGTGATTTTGAAGTGATCGTAATAAGTAGCATAGACTAGCAACGCCCCTAGCATCGCCCCTAAAAATTGTCCCATCAAGTAAAGCCACACACTCCCCCAAGGGACTTTTCCAGCTAGTGCTAGGGCGATGGTGATAGCTGGATTTAAATGCGCCCCGCTATGAGGTCCAGCGACCACCACCCCCACAAACACCGCAAACCCCCACGCGGTTGTGATCACCATCCATTGAGCCGGTCCGCCCAAATTTCCGCACTTAGTGCCCTCCAAACAACACGCAGCGACCACGCCATTACCTAGCAAGATTAAAAGAGCTGTGCCTAAAACTTCATAAACAAAAATTTCCATACAACTCCTCCTTTAAGTTAACCAAGCTCTTACGCCCTGAATGGCTTTTTTCCAAAAGCGCAACATTTCGTCTACTTTTGCTCTCTCAAGTTTGGGGCTGAAAGTTTGATTAATCGCCCATAAAGATTTGATTTCCTCTAAATCTTTATAAAAGCCCACTGCTAAGCCTGCCAAATAACCCGCGCCCATCGCCGTAGTCTCAGTGTTTTGGGGGCGGATAATAGGAGTGTTTAAAATATCTGCTTGAATTTGCATTAAAGAATCGCTCACACTAGCACCCCCATCTACGCGAATTTCCCTAGAAGGGTGCCCAGCATCCTTTTCCATCTCTTTAATGATGTCATGCACTTGAAAGGCGATCCCCTCTAAGATCGCTCGTGCGATATGCCCATCTGTAGTCCCTCTACTGATTCCAAAAATGCCCCCTCTAGCATATTGATCCCAGTAAGGCGCGCCTAGTCCTGTGAGAGCAGGCACGCAGTAAACCCCGCCATTATCCTCCACCGTGGCAGCTAAATTATTAATATCTGCAGCGGTGCGAATCATTCTTGCCCCATCTCTTAGCCACTGAATAGCCGCTCCGCCTACAAACACGCCCCCCTCTAAGGCGTAATGGGTTTTGCCCCCAATCTGCCAAGCGATCGTGCTTAAAAGATGGTTTTGGCTAGTAACGGGGGTTTCTCCAGTGTGCATGAGTAAAAAACAACCCGTCCCATAAGTGTTTTTCACCATGCCCGGCTCTACGCACATTTGCCCAAAGAGCGCGGCTTGTTGATCCCCAGCAATGCCACCAATGGGAATAGCACTCTCCACCCAGCGCGTGGCGGAATGCCCATAAATTTCACTCGAGGATTTTACTTCTGGTAACAAGCTAGGAGGAATATTAAAGAGCTCTAAGAGTTCACTATCCCATTGCAAAGTGTGGATATTGTAAAGCATGGTGCGACTCGCATTGCTCACATCGCTCACATGCACCTTGCCTTTAGTGAGGTTATAGACTAGCCAAGTATCTATGGTGCCAAAGCACAGATCCCCCTTTTCTGCTCTAAGCCGCGCTCCCTTGATATGATCTAAAAGCCAAGCAATTTTAGTGGCAGAAAAATAAGCATCGATCACTAGCCCCGTCTTGGCCTGAATCATAGAGGCGTGGGTTTTTTTAAGAGTTTCGCACAAATCGGCGGTGCGCCGATCCTGCCAGACAATGGCGTTATGAATGGGTTCGCCCGTGTGGCGATCCCATATGATGGTGGTTTCTCTTTGATTAGTAATCCCAATGGCAGCGATCTCTTTAGCGTCCAAGCCTGCTTTGGCTAAAGCCTCCGTCAAGGTGGCAATCTGTGTTGCCCAAATCTCTTTAGCGTCATGTTCTACCCAACCAGACTTAGGGAAAAATTGATTAAAGGGTTTTTGAGCGATAGAGACCACCTGCCCTTGTTTGTTAAAAATGAGTGTCCTTGATGAGGTGGTGCCCTGATCTAAGGCCATAAGATATTGTTGCATGTTAATCCTTTGTGATGAGATGTGCCTTAGCCAAATCTTGGAAGCTTTGGATTTCTTGAGCGATTTTTGTTTGATCCCAGCCAAAATACTCCCCTACGAATTGCGCTACGCTGGGCGCGCTCTCATAAGCGGCTTTAGCATCCAAGAATAAAAGGCGTATGCGCCTAGAGAGCACATCTTCTATGCTCTGTGCCATTTCATGTTGGAGGGCATGCAACACTTGGGCAAAAGTGTAGGGGTACTTGTGGTGGATTTGCTGGGCTAGAGTGGGGTTTTTGGATTGAGAGTCTAGAATTTTGCGCGCTTCTGTGCCATAGACTTTTAGGTGTGCAGGTAAAGAATCTTTGCAGTAACCATGAAGTTTAAGAACTTTAGTCATACAGGGCTTGTAAGGGAGAAGTTGTTTTTGAATACAGATATCTAAAGTTTCTTGGGCCATGTGGCGGTAAGTGGTCCATTTTCCCCCATTAATATGAACTAGGTGATTAGCAGAGACATAGATTTTATGGTTACGAGGGGCTTTTTTTGTCTCTGTATTGCCCGTAGCAATCAAGGGTCTAAGCCCTGCAAAACAAGAGAGAATGTCTGATCGTTGCGGGGGATTTTTCAAATAATCTTTCAGAGTGTCGAGCAAAAATTTTATCTCTTCTTCTAAAGGGAGGGGGTTGTCTTGGACCTCTTGAATGGGGGTGTCTGTAGTGCCCACTACAAGCTTGTCATGCCAGGGAATCGCAAAAAGCACCCTTCCATCAGAGGTTTTAGGAATGATTAAAGCGTTGTCTGTGGGCAAGAATTTACGATCAAAGACCAAATGCACGCCCTGACTAGGGGTAATGTGATTTTCCTGCGTGCTAGGATCCATTTTGTTAATGGGGTTAGTAAAAACGCCCGTAGCATTGATCACCACCTTGGCGCGCAGGGTGTAAGTTTTGGCATGGATGTTATCGCATGCCACCACCCCGCAGATTTTTTGGCGATCGTCTTGAAGAAGTTTTAGCACTTCCATGTAATTAATGAGAGTAGCTCCATGAGCATGCGCGCTTAAAGCTAGGGTGATTCCTAGTCGTGCGTCATCAAATTGCCCATCATAGTAGCGCACTCCACTAGTAAGCTTATTTTCTAGGATAGCTGGCAGAGCCAAGCGGGCTTTTTCTTGGGTGAGGATACTACTAGGTTTGGGGTTTAACTTACCTGCCATTAGAGCATAAATTTTAAGGCCAAAACCATAGAAGAGGGTTTGTAAAAAATTTGCACAAGGGATAATAAACGCCTGAGAGCGGCACAGATGAGGGGCATTTTGAATTAAATAGTCGCGCTCATGCAGAGCTTCATAGACTAAAGAAAAATTTCCCTGAGCCAAATAGCGCACCCCTCCGTGCAATAATTTAGTTGAGCGGCTAGAAGTTCCATGCGTAAAATCTTTACGCTCTAAAAGCAAAGTTTTATAACCCCTAGTGGTGCTGTCTAGGGCGATTCCTAGTCCAGTCGCCCCGCCCCCAATAATGATCACATCCCATAAATCTTTATTAAGATGATTTAGCTGATCAGTGCGTTGCATGCTATTCCTTTTAAGGTTTTAGGGTGCGTCTACCCTGTGTGTTGATGGTTTTGCCTAAGCTATCAAAATATTCTAGATAGGCGATAAGAAATTTACGCGAGAGGGGAAGATGCGTTTTTAATAAGGCGATGTCTAAGTAGCCATGATTTTTTAGAAGTTGCTTCATCAATGCTAAAACATCTTGTAAAACCCCGTAAGCCACAAACACATTATGACACAAGCGCACAACTTTACAGGCATGGCAGAGAGATTTGAGCGCATTATCCCCAACCACGCGATCGATGTTTAATAAGTCGTAGAGGTTGTAGGGAGCTTGGGGGGCGTATTTGGCTTGCTCAATGTGTTTATAAAGCGTGTCTTGCACTTTTGTTTGCGCCTGCTTGAGCGGCACGCCCTTACGCACCCAAAGCCCCCCGGATTTCTCTAAAAAATGGGCTCTCTGCAGGGCTTCAAAGGCTAAAGTTGCTAAGTGTGTGCTGATATGACTATGCATGGCACATAAGCCCTTGACACTCAAAAGAGCATAAGGGTTATGGCTATAAATCTCATGAATTTTATGCTTGAGATTTTCTAAGGCAGTGTTAGGATAGAGCACCATCGCCTGAGAATCCAAAATTGTATGGGGAATTTCTTTGGCAATTTCTAGGGCTTGGGCGTGGTTGCGCCCAAAGCGTTGCAAGCAAGAGAGAAGCCCAAAACCTTTTTTGTGCGCTTGGCTTAACAGATTAAAAGCCTCAGTCCAATTTTGCACCGCCAACGCCTGAAGCAGAGCGATTTTAAGGGGTTTTTTGAGCGGATCGATAATGGGGTTTAACACCAACGCGCCCCCCCACACCCGCCCAGAGCAACTTAAGATCAAACGATCGTAAAAACAGGCAAAAACTTTTAAATTAAAAATAAGAGTAGCAAAAGGGGGGCTTAAAAGTAAAACCTTAGCGTTGCATTTGAGCGTGCCTAATTGCACCTGCACCTTTTGATTATGTTTGAGCGCGGGGGCGTTTTTGGGCGATAAGAGTTGCACATCTATAGCATTAAAAGCGCGCAAGACTCCCTTTTGACTTAAGAGCATGCCTACTTGTATTTCTGTAATTTTCACATCGCCTAGCAACAGGGCGGCGCGTTGGTGGGCATGCGCTTGGGCTACCTCAACGCCGTGTTGGTGTAGGGCTTTGATACGAATTGCTTTTTCTAAAGCGGGGATATAGACTACCTGCCCGGTTTTAATCTCTCCACCTAGCAAAGTCCCACTCACAGCTACACCCCGCCCTGCCACCACAAACACACGATCGACATAGAGTCTAAAGAGGTCTTTGAGTGCGTTATCTTGGGTTTGTTTAGAGAATGGATGAGTTAGCAAAAAGTTTTTGAGCACTTCAAGACTGCTAGGATCATAGATACTGCATTTAAAAAGTCCTAGAGTGTTTAGCTGGTATTCTTCAAGCACGCTAGAGATGGCTTTTTCTAATTCTTGGGTCTTGGGACATCGATCTATTTTGCTGATCACCACAAGCACAGGGATACGCAAAAGAGACAACACTAATAAATGCTCCAAAGTCTGTGCCTTAATACCCTCTAGGGCATCGATCACCAATAGAGCTAAATCTAGGGCAAAACTCCCAGAAATCATGGTCGCCACCAAGCTTTGATGACCCGGGACATCTACAAATCCTAAGGTGCGCTGCGCACCCTTAAGATGGCTAAAGCTTAGATCAATGGTCATTCCCCTCTCTTGCTCTTGGGCACTCGTGTCCCCCTCAAATCCGCTTAAGGCCTTGATGAGCGCGCTTTTGCCATGATCAACATGCCCACACACCCCTAATAAAAAATACGTCTCCCCTATAGCCACACTACTCTACTTGCGCAGGTTCGCCATCATTAGGGGCGACTTTGGGAGGTTTTTTATGTTGCTTGTGTTTTTTTGTAGGGGCTGCTGAATTAGAAGGACACTGGCAACAACCGCCCAATAATAACAACGCTAGACCTATAGAAAGTAGTTTGTCCATGTTCTCTCCTTAATGTGGTTAATTTTAGCGTTTTTGACGCAATTCTGATCAAATCTTGGCACTCACTTTTTTTAACACCCACCAAAGACCTATCAACAAGATACCAGCACCTACAGGCACAAGATAGGCATACCCACTTAAAGTATCGGCCAAATGACGCACCCACGCACTAGCATAAAAAGCCACCAAACCTACAAGACAAGCCCAAAGTGCACAAGCCCCGGCATTTAAAAGTGCAAATTTTTTCAGATTATACTTACTAAAACCAATGGCTAGAGGCAAAGCACTCTTGACTCCATAAATATACTTATTGCCCAAAATCAACCACACGCCATATTTTTGTAGCCATACATGTACGAGGGCAAATTTACGCCGGTGTTTAGAAAAATAGACATAGAGGTCTTTTTTTTGTGTGCGCACCAATAAAGCTAGCCCCATGCTCCCTACAAAATTGCCCGCACCTGCTACAACAATACTCATGAAGATATCCATCGCTCCCATAGAGCTTAAAATAGCAGCGGCCACAATCCCTACATAGCCACTTCCTAAAGAATAGACAAAGAGCAAGAGATACCCCCAAGTGGCAAATAGTTGTTGGAAATGCATAATAGTCTCTTGCATGTGTTCCCTTATGTTTTTGGCTATAATAGCACATTACAAGGAGTTCACATGACAAATGGATATTATGACGCAACAGGGGGCATGGTTACAGAATTTAACCGCCTCGATCAGATTTCTAACAACCTAGCTAACCTCAATACCAATGGTTTTAAGCGTGATGATGTGGTGGTGGGAGACTTTTTGCGTCTTTATCAAAATTACCGCGATCAACTGCCCCTACAGGATCAAACAAAGCAGGCGGCAAAATACTTAAACAGGAATCTTAATCGTGTACCTATCATCAGCGAACGCTATACAGATTATAGCCTAGGGGCCGTGCAAAAAACAGATAACGATTTGGATTTTGCTCTAAGCGATCCCAATGCTTATTTTGCAGTGCAAACCCCTCAGGGCATTGCCTTTACAAGGGATGGAAGCTTTACCATCGATTCGCAGGGGTTTTTAAGCACTAAAGATGGCTACCATGTATTGAGTCGGGAAGGACTTGAGAGTGGAGGGGGGATTCAAATGTTGCCCGGGGCGCGCGTGAGTGTGGGAAATACTGGAGCGGTCTTTTTTCACGATGGAAATGAAGAGGTGCCCGGGGGAAATATCGCCGTGGTAGGGTTTCAGAGCCAAAAACTGCTAAAGAAAATTGGGAATAATTTATACACCTACCCTCAAAATAGGATGGCTGAAAGGGTGGAACTGAACGCGCCCATCGTGCGGCAAGGTTTCTTAGAAAAAAGCAATGTCAACGCCGTGCGCGAAATGACTCGCTTAATTGAAGCCAATCGTTTGGTGGACATGTATTCTAAAGTCTTGCGTACGCATATGGACGATATGCATGCTGAGGCAATCAGCAAGTTGGCAGCGCGGGCTTAAAATAAATGCGTTTTTGCCCGATCTTTGCCTCTATGTTGACAAAAAGGAGTTTCTTATGCGCACCTTAAAAACCTTAAGTCTCTTGGGGGTTTTAGTGGGGGGGTTATCTGCTGAAAAGAGTGCGTTCTTTGTAGGGGCTATGTATGAAATGGGGGGAACTTCGTTCAAGGCGAAGGTGCTAGGACAAGGTACTAAAAATGCCATTTTCCCCAAAAATGCAATCACACAGGGAGTTGGAGCGCGCATTGGTTATAACCAGCTCTTTGGCCAAAAGGGTTGGATCGGCCTGCGCTACTATGGCTTTTATAACTGGGGTCTTACAGATTTTGGCAAGGTGATCTCTAATAGTAATGTAGCATTCACCAATAACAGCTTTAACCTCTCAGGTTATGGGGTGGGCTTGGACTTACTAATCAACCTAATTAACACGACTGGTTTTAGCTTTGGGGTCTTTGGAGGTATAGCCATAGGGGGTAACACTTGGTCGTTAGTGAAAGGCAATAACCCCCAAACCAAATTCCAATGGCTTTTTAATGGTGGGGTGCGCGCTGTCTTGGCTAGACATAGTGGGATTGAATTAGGTTTTAAAGTTCCCATGATGAATGCTAACTACACAGAATATTTTAATGGTACAGAGGTTAATGAGAGTGTGATTCGCCTCAAGAGAGATTGGGCGTTCACGGCGGCTTACTATTTCTTGTTCTAATGTTTTTGAGATTTTGGTATGTACTAATCCTCTTGGGATTGGGGATGGGCGTTGGAATAGTGTTCTTTGCAGGAGCTGGGGTTGCTCCCATTATTTTTAAATCCGGTTTGCTCTCACAAGGCGATGCGGGGGTGCTCATGGGGCGTATCTTTGTGCAGGCCAATGCGTTTTTGAATGCCTTAGGCGTGTTGCTCGGGTTGGATAGCTTATATCTTTTGCTCAAGCGATCTAGGCGGGCTTTGCTAGCACTTTTAGGTTTGCTTAGCGTGGTTTTAATCGCTCTTTTTAGTTTCTACTACACGCCTCATATTTTGCACGCTCAAGCTATAGGCGAAACAGCGACACAGGCTTTTGCTCAAATGCACACACAAAGTGAAATTCTCTTTAAGATTCTGCTTGTTTTGCTCTGTGCTGGCTTTGTGGGTCGTGTGTGGCGGCGTTAGCTAATATGTTTGAAGCTGGCCACCAAATTTTCTACCAAAAGATTAAAGCCATCTACCAAGACAAAAACTAAAATTTTGAAAGGGAGAGAAATCATCACAGGGGGGAGCATCATCATCCCCATTGCCATCAAAATAGAGCTGACCACCATATCAATTACCAAAAAGGGCAGATAGAGCAAAAACCCGATCTGAAAAGCAGTTTTAAGCTCACTGATCATAAAGGCGGGCACAAGCACGCTCAAGGGCACGCTATTGACATCTTTAGGATTTTCTAAATGGCGGATTCGAAAAAAGAGAGCTAAATCTTTTTCACGCGTGTTTTTGAGCATAAATTCCTTGAAAGGCACAACCCCCCTTTCAAAGGCTTGCGTGTAAGAAATTTTTTCAGCTAGATAGGGTTTGATAGCAATCTCGTAACTCTTTTTGACACTAGGTTCCATGATAAAAAAAGTCAAAATTAGAGCTAAGGACACCAAAATTTGCGTGGGGGGAGTTTGTTGCGTGCCTAGGGCAGTGCGTAAAAAGGAAAACACCACGATTAGACGGATAAAACTTGTCATGACCAAAATCAAAGAAGGGGCTAAGACTAAGAGCGTGAGCACCAAGACGACATTTAAAGTCGTAACTAATTGTGTAGGCGTGTGTGGTGCGCTTAAGGATAAATCAATCGTAGGAATCACTGGATCTTTAGGGAATTCCACCCCCCCAAGTCCTAGAGCTAAAATTAAAAGCCCTAACACCAATCTTAATAACAATACGCACCTCGTTTTTATGAATCCCAAAGTATAGTGCATTTGTGTTAAAATCGCTTAAAAGGATGTCCATGGCTCTCTCTATTGTGATCTTGGCTGCAGGCAAGGGCACGCGCATGCGCTCTAGTGTGCCTAAAGTCCTGCATAAAATTTGTGGGCGTGAAATGCTTTTTTGGGTGCTGGATGTCGCCTTAGATTTGAGCGATGATGTGCATGTGATTTTGCAACACCAACATGCTCTTATCACGGAAAAAATCAAACACACCTTTAGCAACGCAAGTATTGCTTTGCATTTGCAAGACTTGCGTTTTCCAGGCACGGGGGGGGCACTCATGGATACACACAAACAGCCCATTTTAACCAAGCATAAACAAGTGCTTGTATTGAACGCAGATATGCCCTTGATCACCCAAGAATCCCTAAAACCCTTTTTAGAGATTAAAAACACCAACGCATTGGGGGTTTTTCATTTAGACCAGCCAACAGGCTATGGGCGCGTGGTGCTAGAAGATGGGCGCGTGGTAGCCATTGTAGAAGAAAAGGACGCGGATACGCAAACCTTGAGTATCCCTAATTTAAACGCTGGCGTTTATTTATTCAATCAAGAGTTTTTACACGCGTTTTTGCCTCAACTAGATAACCACAATGCACAGCAAGAATATTATTTGACGCAATTAGTAGGTTTAGGTGGGGGGGACTTTACCCCCATTTTTGTAAATCCTGCGTATTTTATGGGAGTAAACTCTCAAAACCAGCGCGCACAGGCTGAAGAGGCGATGCTTCATCGTCTAAGAGAGAGCGCGATGGAGGCGGGGGTGTGCATGCAACTCCCCCACACCATTTACCTAGAAAAGGGGATTAGTTTTGAGGGGGCTTGTGTGTTAGAACAAGGGGTGCGGCTTGTGGGCGAGTGCCATCTGAAAAATGCCCATATCAAGGCGCATAGCGTGATTGAAAATAGCGTGATTGAAAATAGTACTATAGGACCTCTAGCTCACGCACGACCTGGCTCTGAAATAATCAATAGCCATGTAGGTAATTTTGTAGAGACCAAACAAGCCAAATTGAGCGGTGTCAAAGCTGGACACTTGAGCTATTTGGGAGATTGTAGTATTGATCGGGGGAGCAATGTAGGCGCGGGCGTGATCACTTGCAACTATGATGGCAAGGCCAAACACAAAACCATTATTGGGCAGAATGTTTTTATTGGAAGCGATACCCAGCTCATCGCTCCCTTAAACATTCCTTCCAATGTTCTTATAGGCGCAGGAAGCACTATCACAACTAATATGCAAGAGGGCGATCTAGCTTTAAGCCGCACACCCCAAGTTAATAAGGCGGGGGGGTATCAACGCTTCTTTGAGGAAAAAAAGGATTAGCTTAATCTGACCTTTATATTGAATGCGCTAAAATCGCGCGTCTTTTAGACAAATCCACACACACCCATACTTAAGGTCTTCGGTCGGGTGTGGCGGCAAACTTTAAGGAGTAACTATGATCACAATGAAAGACTTGTTGGAATGTGGGGTGCATTTTGGGCATCAGACAAGGCGTTGGAATCCTAAAACTGCGCGTTTTATCTTTGGAGTGCGCAAGAATATTCACATCATCGACTTGCAAAAAACTTTGCGTTATTTCCGCTATACCTACAATATAGTGCGGGACGCAAGTTCTGAGGGCAAAACTATCATGTTTGTGGGCACTAAAAAACAAGCCAGCGATGCGCTCAAAGAATATGCGATGCAGGTCAATGTCCCCTATGTCAACTACCGCTGGCTAGGCGGAATGCTCACCAACTTTAGCACTATCCGTAAATCCGTACGCAAGCTAGAAATCATGGAAGACATGGAAACTAGCGGACAGATCGACCTGCTCACCAAAAAAGAGAAGCTCATGATCTTGCGCAAAAAAGAGAAACTTGAAAAGTATCTAGGTGGAGTGCGCCACATGAAACAAATGCCTGACATGATGTTTGTGGTCGATGTGGTGAAAGAAAAAATCGCGGTGGCTGAGGCGCGCCGTTTGGGTATTCCCATCATCGCTCCCCTAGATACCAATTGCGATCCTGATTTGGTAGATTACCCCATCCCCGGTAATGATGATGCGATTCGCTCTATCCGCCTCTTTTGTAAAGAAATGGCTGAAGCGATTACAGAGGGTCGGGAACTTGTAGGCCGTTCTGAGGAATCTCAAGAGATGATACCAGTGAGTGATGAGGAACGCATCGAGGTCTTAGAAGAATTACATCAAGAAGAGCAGGGAGAAGTCCATGAGTCAAATTAGTGCTGCACAAGTTAAACAGCTTCGCGAGATCACCGATGCGCCCATGATGGATTGCAAAAAAGCTTTAGTAGAGTGCGGAGGGGATTTAGAAAAAGCTATTGAACATCTACGCCAAAAAGGTTTGAGTAAAGCGGTTAAAAAGGCCGATCGCGTGGCTTCTGAGGGGGTGATCGCCCTAGAGGTAGATGCCAAACAAGCTATTATGTTAGAAATCAATAGCGAAACAGATTTCGTAGCTAAGAACGACCACTTCAAAGCATTGGTGCACAAAACCCTAGAAGTGGCAAAACAACACCACTCTAAAACCCCTGAGGAACTTTATAAAGCTCCCTTAGAGGGAGGCAGTTATGAGTCTTACCTGCATGCTGCGGTGGCTAAAATTGGGGAAAATATCGTAGTGCGTCGTTTAGCCCATGAAAGTGCCAAAGAAAACGAAGCCTTAAATGGTTATTTGCATGCTAATCACCGGGTTGGAACCCTCATTAAAATCACCCACACTAACCCGGCTAACACCGACAAACTGCGCGAACTAGCCCGCCAAATCGCCATGCATGCTGCTGCGATGAAACCAGTTGTTTTAGATCACCACGCCTTCACTCCAGAGTTTATCGCTCAGGAAAAATTAGCCCTAGTGGCTGAATTGGAAAAAGAAAATGAGGAAGCTAAACGCTTGGGCAAACCTCTTAAACATATCCCAACCTTTGTGAGCCACGCTGAGTTAACCCAAGAGGTGCTAAACCAACAAGAGGAAGCCTATAAAAAAGAGCTTAAAGAGCAGGGTAAGCCAGAAAAAATCTTTGATAAGATCATTCCGGGCAAGATGGAGCGCTTTATTGCTGATAACACTCTTTTAGATCAACGCCTCACCCTGCTAGGGCAGTTTTTTGTGATGGATGATAAAAAAACCATCGCGCAAGTTTTAAAAGACAAGGGAGCAGAGTTACAGGACACTTTGAGCATTAGTGCGTATGTGCGTTTTGAAGTGGGCGAGGGGATTGAGAAAAAAAGCGAAGATTTTGCAGCCGAAGTGGCTGCGCAAATAAGCCATGACTAATTATCTTTTTTCCTCAGAATCAGTTACTGAGGGACATCCAGATAAAATGGCCGATCAGATTAGCGATGCCATTTTAGATTACATTATCGAGCGCGACCCGCATGCGCGCGTGGCGTGTGAAACCTTGCTATCCAATGGCTTTTGCGTGATTGCAGGTGAACTTAAAACTAAAATTTATGCCCCCATGCAAGAGATCGCGCGCGCAGTAGTGCGCGACATTGGCTACACAGATGCGCTTTATGGTTTTGATTACCGCAGTGCGGCTGTGCTCAATGGGATTGGCGAGCAAAGCCCAGATATTAATCAGGGTGTAGATCGCGCCGATGGGGAAGTGGGAGCAGGCGATCAGGGCTTAATGTTTGGCTACGCCTGCAATGAAACCCCCTCTTATATGCCTTTGCCCATTCACTTGGCCCACTCCATCACTTCTAGTTTAGCCCAAGCGCGTAAAAGCGCGACCTTGCCTTTTTTGCGCCCCGATGGCAAGGCACAGGTTACAATCCGCTATGAAGATGGAAAACCTGTGGGGGTACATACTATTGTCGTCTCTACTCAACATTCTCCTGAAGTGGATCAAAAGCACCTCAGAGAAGCCGTGATCGAGGAAATTGTCTATAAAGTGCTCCCTAAAGAGTTCCTTAATGATAATATCATTTATCATATCAACCCCACAGGTAAATTTGTGATTGGTGGACCACAGGGAGATGCGGGTTTAACGGGGCGTAAAATCATTGTAGACACTTATGGGGGAAGTTGTCCACATGGGGGCGGGGCTTTTAGTGGTAAAGACCCCTCTAAGGTGGATCGTAGCGCGGCCTACATGGCGCGCTATATTGCCAAAAATTTAGTAGCTAGCGGGATTTGTGCTAAAGCCACGATCCAGCTTGCTTACGCCATTGGGGTTATTGAGCCAGTTTCTGTCTATGTGAACACGCATGGCACAAGTAAGCATAGTCCTCAAGAATTAGAGGCTTGTGTGCGCGCCCTTTTTAAGCTCACTCCCAAGGGAATTATCCAAAGCCTCGATCTCTTGCGCCCTATTTATCGTCAAACGGCCACTTATGGGCATTTTGGACGCGGGAGCTTTAGTTGGGAACAATTAGACAAGGTAAAAGCTATTCAAGAGTATTTTAAACACTAAGGAGATCCCATGTTGTCTTTAGAAGCCTTTCACTCTCTCTTACAACGTCGTTTTGCATGCAAAAAATTTGACCCTAGTCGCCCAGTGGCTAAGGAAGTGCTTGAGGAAGTGCTCAAAGCTGCTTGGCTAGCTCCTAGCTCTTACAACACCCAGCCTTGGGAGTTTTTGGTCTTACAAGGTGCGCATAAAGATGCCCTCCTGCCCCATGTGAGTTATAACGCGCAGATGATTCAAGATGCAAGCGCGCTAGTGGTGGTGGGCTATATGCACTCTAGTATGCTCAAACACGATTATTTTGCCAGCTTTTGCCCCCCCTCTTATTTGGAGCGCATTGGCGATGGGGTGAATACTTTATTTAAAGAGAGATTGCAGGGGGATTCAACTCTCATTGATGGGTATTTAAAAGAACAATGCTATATCGCTGTGGGACAGATGTGTCTAGCAGCCACGCTTTTAGGGGTGGATTCGTGCATTATTGGCGGTTTTGATCCCCAGGGGGTTAAACAGGCATTGAGCACCTTTATTAACCCTCCCAAAATTGCCTGCTTAGTTGCGTTGGGCAAGGGAGCGATGCCTCCCACCCCTAAAGCACGCAAGTCTAAGGGGAGCGCGATTCGGTGGCTCTAAAATGCGCTCTTATTTTGCTTTTGCTAGGTCTGAGTGCTTGCTCCGATCAGCATAAGAAAAAAGAGAATACCCTTACAGAACCCGCAACCAAAACTAAGGAGCTTCCTACAACATGGGAGTTTCTCAACCAGCAAGGACAAATAAGTATCCTCAAACACACCCCAAAGGGACTAGAACTTCAAGGAGTGTCTGCTCAACCTATTTTCATGCTATTTTTGAGCTTAGAACCCAAATTTGCCCCCTATAGTGCTCTGTTAAAGCATTTGCAGAGTAATTTTAAAGAGGTGAGTTTTGTTGCCGTGTTGGATAAACCCTATAAACAAGAAACCATTGATGCCTACATCAAAGCCCACACACTTAAATTTACTTTACTCAACCCCAAAGACAATTTAGATTCGTTGCGCGTAAGTTTGGGTTGTACGCAGTGGCAACTCCCCTATTTTTTCCTCTATAAACCTGATGGTTCTTTATATCAAAGCTATCACGGCGCGGTGGTTGAAGAAATGTTGGCTAAAGACATTCAAGACTTGCTCAACACCCAAGCAATCAAGAAACAATGATGTTTAACTTTTTTAAAAAAACCATCCAAAATGTAGCATCTTTGCTCAAGAGCAAAGATGCGGTGTTCAGTAAGGACGAACTCGAGGAAATCTTAATCGGCTTTGATGTGCAATTTGACTTGGTCGAAAAACTCTTAGAGCACCTGCCCGAGCAAATCAAGCGCAACCATTTAGAAGTAGCCTTGATGCGCTTTTTACGCAAGGAAAGCTACTACGATCAAGTGTGCTTAAAGCCTATTGACACCAAGCCCTTAGTTTCGCTGATTTTAGGGGTGAATGGGGCGGGTAAAACCACCACCATCGCCAAACTGGCTAAAAAACACCTGCTAAACAAGCAAAAAGTCCTGCTAGGTGCAGGCGACACCTTTAGGGCCGCGGCGGTCAAACAACTCCAACTTTGGGGGGAGAAGTTGCAATTAGAGGTGATTAGTGCGGGGCAAAATAGCGATCCTAGCGCGCTAGCTTATAACACCATTGAGGCAGGGATCGCGCGGGGGGCAGATCAAATCATCATCGACACTGCCGGGCGTTTGCACAACCAAACCAACCTTAAAAACGAGCTCTTAAAAATCTCACGAGTGTGTAGCAAGGCGTTAAACAATGCCCCTTACTATAAAATCCTAATACTAGATGGCACGCAGGGCAGCTCCGCCCTCGAGCAGGCTAAGATTTTCCATGAGAGTTTGGAGCTAGACGGAGTGATTGTCACTAAGCTAGATGGCACGAGCAAGGGGGGATGTATTTTGAGCATTCTTTATGAATTGCAACTGCCTATTTTGTATCTGGGCGTGGGGGAGAAAGAAAACGATTTAATCCCTTTTGAGGAAGTGGAGTATGTCAAAAGCCTTTTAGATGCAATCTTTAAAGATGGGCAAGAAATCTAGGGTTTTTGAGTGCCAACATTGCGGGTTTATCAGTCCTAAGTGGTTAGGCAAGTGTAATAATTGCAACCAGTGGGAGAGCTTTGTTGAGATCAGCCCCAAAGAGCTAGAAAGCCTAAAGCCCCTTAAAAATTCCCCCAAACTTTCAGCCATTTCTATTACAAAAGTTGAGCAAGAGAGCATTAGCACCTTTAGCTCCACGCAAAAAGAATTAGACATCGTGCTAGGTGGGGGGATTGTGCCCGGGGGGTTGTATTTGATTGGGGGGGCTCCGGGGGTGGGCAAAAGCACGCTGTTATTAAAGGTGGCTGGGGGGCTAGCGGGCACGGGCTTAAGCGTGCTGTATGTGAGCGGGGAGGAGAGCGCAGGGCAGATTCGCCTAAGAGCGGACCGGCTTGCTTGCGTGCAAGAAAAGCTATATCTACTCAATGAAATCGATTTAGACACGATCAAGGCGCATTTACTCGGGGCTAATTACGCCGTCTGTGTGATCGACTCGATTCAAACCCTCTATTCAAGTGCGGTAAGCTCGGCTCCCGGATCGATTTCTCAGGTGCGCGAAATCACCTTTGATTTAATGCGCCTAGCCAAACAAGAGCAGATCGCCATTTTTATCATCGGGCACATCACCAAAGAGGGCTCGATTGCTGGACCCCGAGTGTTAGAGCACATGGTCGATGCCGTGCTTTACTTTGAGGGCGATCCCAGTAGAGAGCTTAGAATTTTACGCAGTTTTAAAAACCGCTTTGGAGCGACTAGTGAAGTGGGCATTTTTGAAATGCACACAGAGGGGCTAATGAGCGCTAAAGAAGCATCTAAGCTCTTTTTCTCCCAACAGCAAAGCCTAGCGGGCAGTGCTTTAAGTGTGGTGTTAGAGGGCTCGCGCGCGCTCATTTTAGAAATTCAAGCTTTAGTGTGTGAGAGCTCTTTAGCTAACCCTAAAAGATTAGCCACCAGCTTTGACACCAACCGCTTACACATGCTCTTAGCTTTGCTAGAGAAAAAGCTAGAGATTCCGCTCAATCGTTATGATGTCTTTATCAATGTGTCCGGGGGGATTAAAATCAGTGAAACCAGTGCGGATTTAGCCGTGATTGCTAGCATCCTCTCAAGTTTTAGAAACCGACCCATCAGCAATAAAACCGCCTTTATTGGGGAGGTGGGGCTGACGGGATCGGTGCAAGAAGTGCCTAATTTAAATATCCGCCTTAAAGAAATGGAGAATTACGGCTTTTTAAAGGCGATTGTGCCTAAAAGGCCCAATTTAAAAACCTCTATCGCCTGCTATGAAGCTAAGGATGTGTCCCAAATCATTGAGTGGATGTAAATAAGACTTTAAAGGGGCAATATGGGCAAGATTGTCTTAGATCGTCGTTTCTTTTTGATGTGGCTTGTGCCTGTGGTGGTAGCATTTTTTGCTACAGAGGCGCATGGTTTTCAAGAAACTCTATGGCATGTGTTAAAAGTCGCCTTTTATGGTTTTTTAGTCTTTTACATTTACTATCTTCTCTTAAGCTTGATCAAATCCCCCCGCTTGGTGAGAGTGGCCAAAAACGCCATGCTGTGCTTAGATTTGGGGCTAACCTTTGTAGATTTATACGCTTCTTATTATTTTCAAATGGCCTTCACACGCTCTTTAGTGGGCACAATCTTGGCTACAAACCTTAGAGAAAGTGGGGAGTTTTTTGAAAGCATGGTTTTGCCCCATTTGGGCTTTATAGGGTTTTATTGGATCGCTTGTTTGCTCTTTTTGTATATGGTGCGTGTGCAAATCCCTTTGCAACCCAAGCAAAATCTAAAAATCTTTACAGGAAGCTTTTGCATTTTTTGGGCGCATAATATCGGGGTGTTTTATCTGCAAGATCGCCACAGCTTTTTAATCAATCCTAATATCCCCACTCGCGTAATGCCCATTGTCAAAGAAATTTACGCTATGGTTAGCGTACTAGAGCAATACCAGCAAAGCAAGGCGATTTACACTAACCTCAAACAACCTTACCCTAAAGATTATTTGAGTGTAGAAAAAAACAGCGTGCCTAATGTGGTTTTGGTTATAGGCGAGAGCGCTTCACGCCATTTTATGGAAGTTTATGGCTACAGCGTGCCCAACACTCCCCATTTAAGCAAACTAAAGACGGAAAAAAACCTCTATCTTTTTAACAATGCTATCTCTCCCTTTGCTAACACCCTTCCAGTTTTTCAGGTTCTCTTAAATTATGGCAACATGGAGAGTCAAAATACCCCATGGTGGTCGCAAAGAAACTTAGGGCGTATCTTTGAGATGGCAGGTTATCAAACCTTTTGGATCGACTCTCAAGACGATCTAGGCAATCATCTAGGTTTTTCGCTTGTTTCGTACTCCTTTAATAAGCGTTATTGGAGCAATGGCCCTACAGATGTCCCTAACGCGACTTTAGATGAATGGGTGATTGGGGCGTTTGAGCAACGGGCCAAAAGCCAACTCACTTCTAAGAACTTTATGATTTTCCATCTCTTTGGTAGTCATTTCACCTATACCAAACGCTTCCCCAAAAGTTTTACCAAATTCACCCCAGCAGACATTCCTTATCAAAACCTGCATGTACAAAATGAAGCAGATAAGCAAATTGTCGCCGATTATGTTAACTCACTTTATTACAACGATCAAGTATTAAGCGACATCTTTAATCTGTTTAAAAACAAAGATGCCATTATTTTCTACCTCTCCGATCACGCCGAAGATGTCTATCAAAGCGCACATTACTCCGGGCATAAATGCTCAAATTATGGCGTAGAAATCCCCTTTATGATCTATGTAACCGACACCTTTAAACAAAAGCACCCAGATAAGCTCAAGCGTATCAGCGAGGCACTCAATAAGCCCTTTATGAGCGACGATCTCATCCATTCATTACTACCCCTTGTAGGAATCCACACTAAGGACAATTTAGAGAGTAAAAATCTCTTTAGCCCTCAGTTTGATACCCACAGAAAACGGGTATATTGTAACAGCAATGTCTATAAGTCCCATTAAAACATACGGAGTCCCCATGCCCTACATCCACAACACCCTTTTTACTCCCTACACTTTAGAGCAGGAATTGCCTAAACTCTATCATTTTGAGCAGACAAAAGAGCAAGCTAAAGCAGTCTTAGAAAAAATGACAGCCCTCAAGTTGCAAAACTTTAAAACCAGCAACGAACACCAGTTTGAAGATGGCTTCATTGCTAAGGTCTTAGAACTCTTGGGCTGGGAGTATCTACGCCAAGAAGAAAAGATCATCCAAGACAAACTAGAAAAGCCCGATTTTTTACTCTTTGCTAGCCCAGGGTTAAAACAAGAATACCAAGCCCTAGACAAAGCAGAAAGATACGCCAGTAACGCCTTTTTCAGTGTGATCTGTGAGAGCAAGGCTTACAGCGTCGCCATAGATAATAAGAAAATTACCCACAATCCCCATTACCAACTTTTAGGCTATCTCAATGCGTTACGGCACAATTACGGCTTTTTAACCAATGGGCGAGTGTGGCGTTTCTATGACGCGCGCAAGCCCACTTATAATAAAGTCTTTTTTGAGATCAATTTAGAACTCATCTTGCAGACCCAAAACCTCGATCACTTCCTCTACTTTTACCATCTTTTTAACGCCGCCAACTTTTTGCCCCAAGAAAATCAAGACCCCCAAATCAGTGCCACACTCCAAGCCAACGAGCAACACAAGAGCGCTGTTGAAAAAGATTTACAAAATCTCATCTATGGCACAGAGGGCTATGACTTCTCTTTATTTGAAGACATCGGCAAAGCCCTATACGCACGCAACCCTGATGCAAAACTAGACAAGATTTATCAAAACACCCTCTATTTTCTCTTTAGATTACTTTTTATTGCCTACTTTGAAGACAAGTTTGAGGACACGCTCAAAGAGCACATTTGTTTTAAAGACTATTTGAGTGTCCGCAAATTGCTAAAAATGTTAGGCGATAGAGATAATAGTTATGTGGGTATGGGGCAACTCGAACAACTCTTTGCCATCTACAATGAGGGCAATGAGAATTACGCCATGCCCTTGTTTGATGGCGGACTCTTTGAGCCTGAAAAAACCGCCCTTTTTAAAAAGGGCAAGATCATCAGCGACAAACTCTTAAAACAGATTTTAACCCATCTCCTCTACTATGGAGAATCCCAACGCGGTTACGCCACCCTAAGCGTGGTGCATTTGGGGAGCATTTACGAGGGGTTGATGTCCTACTTCTTTGCCCTAGCTGATGAAGAATTGCACTACTGCACCACACCCAAAGGGGAGGGCTATTATGACAATTACGACTACCAAAAAATCCAAAAGCAAGCCAAAAAAACCCAACACTACGCTAAGGGGCAAATTTATCTCAAAAACACCTCCAACTCTAGGAAGTCTAGCGGAAGTTTTTACACCCATGAGGACATCACCAAAAGCTTAGTAGAGCACGCCCTAGCAGGCTTGAATGATGACAATGTCCTAAATTTTAAGATTTTAGACAATGCCTGTGGGAGTGGCGCATTCTTAATAGAAGCCCTCAATCAGGCTAGTCAAAAGGCTTTAGGCTTTGAAGCCTTGCGCCCCCTCTTACAAGAGGAGATCAACACCCTAAGCGCGCAAGTGCAAGCCTATAACCCCGCTTATGAAGTCGATGAAGCGGCGATCTTAAAACGCCTGCTTTTAAAGAAAATGATCTATGGGGTAGATGTCAATCCCTTTAGCATCGAGTTAGCCAAACTCTCTTTATGGATTGATAGCTTTATCTTTGGCACGCCTTTAAGCTTTTTAGAGCACCATATCAAGTGCGGAAATGCGCTCATAGGTTGCTCTTTAAAAGAATTTGAAGCCTTTTTGGGTGAAAGCGGGAAACTCTTTAATGACAACTTCTTTAAGGAATTTGAAACCCTGAAAACCCTCTTTAGCGATTTGGCTAATATCCCCGATAGCACAAAAGAGGAGATTGGACGCTCTAAAAAACTCTATGGCGAGTTAAAGCCCCACCTAGACCAACTCAATCTCTATTTAAATTTTTACAACACCCATAGAATCATCACCCACAAAGCAGACCCCACCCTCAAAGAGTTTTGGAGAGAGAAAGCGCAGGGTTTAGAGAGTGTCGGGCTAGAGCAATTACACACCCCAGAGTATGCAGAGGTCAAAGAGTGCATACAAGCCCACGCCAAAGAGTTTAAATTTTTCAACTACGAAATAGAATTCCCTGAAATCGCACAAGGAGCAGGGGGGTTATTTGCTCTGCAACACAGCGGCTTTAATGCCATCATCACCAACCCCCCTTGGGAGAAAACAATCTTTGATGAAAGCGAGTTTTTTAGCTCTTTTAGGAGTAATTACCGCACCTTTAGCCTTGCTGAAAAAACCAAGTTTAAAGACGAAGCTCTAGACAAAGACTACATTAAAAAAGAGTTTGAAACCCAGCAAGCCCATATCCAAACCACCAACGCCTATTACAAAGCCGCTTACCCTCTATCCAGTGCAGGCATGCATGGCAATCTCTTTAGATTTTTTATTGAGCGCAATTTGAGCCTGTTAGCTCCTGAAGCCAAGCTAGCCTTAGTCATTCCAAGTGCCTTAATGCTAGAAGAGGGGAGTTTGCATTTAAGAGAACATATTTTAAAAGCACATGCCCTAGAGTTTTTCTACAGCTTTGAAAACCGCCAAGGCATTTTCCCCGATGTGGATAGCCGTTACAAATTCGCTTTGCTAGGCATTAGCGCACAAAAGCACACTAAGCCCATTAAAACACTCTTTTACTTAGAAAATCTCAGCGACATCACCAAGCAAAAACCCCTTTTGATCTCCCCGACAGCTCTACTAGAAACCCCCAAATGCGCGCTTAAGGAAGTGCGAAACGCCCTAGATTTAGAGATTTTAGATCATTGTGCCGCTCAGTTTTCTAGGCTAAGTGAGGGGTGGTTGGATTTTAGGCAAGAACTCAACATGACAACCGATAAAGACTTGTTTATCCCCCCTAACAAAGTGCAGGGCAAAACCATGCCCATGCTAGAGGGCAAACATATCCACCAATTTAACGCAGAATTTAGCCCACCCCGCTACAAGGTCAATCAAAGCAAACTAGAAGAAAAACTAAAAAGTAGAGAACAACACCGCGCCAAAAAAGGGGGATATAGCGGGGCGATTGCCTATGAGTATCAATATTTGAGGTTGGGGTATAGAGAGGTTGCATGCGATACGAATGAAAGAAGTTTTATTGCTAGCTTAATGCCTAAAAACCACGCCACGAGCAACACGACATGGGTTAGTGTGCCCTACATTTACACCCCAAAGGGCATACTAGAAACCCCGCCCTTGCAAACCCTCTTTGCTTTGGGTTTGTTTAATTCTTTGGTAGTAAATTATTACTTGCGTAGCGTAATACAAATTGACGCGCATAAAGTTTATGTCTATCAACTCCCCCTCCCCCAGCCTAGCCTTGAAGAGATCAAAGACAACCCCCTTTACTTTTCGCTCGCTAAGTCTGCCCTAGAATGCCAGCTTTATTACGATTCAGCTAACCACTTCAGTGAGCTAAAAACTCTCTTTACAACCCCTTTAGACATCCCCAAAACCCAAAAGCTTTTAAACACCAAACGCGCAGAGTTGGATATTCTCATCGCCCGTGATATTTACGCCCTAAGCCGCGAGCAATTCTTGCACCTACTAGATTCATTTAGAGTCTTGCAAAACAAACAACCGGGGTTTGTGGGGTTAGTGAAGAGTTTGTGGGAAGAATAAGGGGAAAATTAAAGAAGTTATGGCACAATAATCCTAGCGGTGCCTAGAGGGCATTGCCCCCCGGGCATTCACTGCTTAGTGAAGTGGTTGGGCTAGAACCACTAACACCGCTAAGATTACAAGCAATTTCATGGCGTGTCTCCTTTCCGGAGCGCCACCCTCTGCGACCCCCGACCCATAAGCCTAGAACACTAGACCATTACGCCAAATAGCCCAAAAGCAGACCACCATGTGCGCCATAAGAAAAAATTATAACAAAGATTTTGTTTGTATGCCTAACAAATACGGGGCAATAGCTCCCCCTCAGGGAGTTCTAAATAACGCCTAGAACCCCATGCGCTCAGTAGATGCACACAAGGATGACGTGTTTCTACCACGCGCCCAATGACAGACGGGTTTGCTCCGCCCTTTTTAAGGAGCGCGCACACTTCTAAAGCGTCTGTTTCTGCAACACTGAGCACACACACTCCCTCATTGGCTAAAGCGTAGGGCTCAAGCCCTAAAATCTCACACACCCCAGCTACTCCCTCCAAGATGGGGATTTTAGACTCCTCTAGCTCGATCCCCACACCAGAGGCTAGAGTCCATTCATTGAGCACAGCAGCTAGCCCCCCGCGTGTGGCATCTCTAATGGCATAAATTTTATAAGAGCTATTTAACACTCCTTCTAAAACACTAAAGAGCTGTTTGCAATCGCTTTGTAGCAAAGTATGTAATTGGATTTCATGACGCAAAGAAAAGAGTAGGGCCCCATGCGCGCCGATGCAATCGCTCACAACCACGCTTTGCCCCGCTCTGAGGTTGCGTGCGCTCAAATGCGGGTAGAGCACACGCCCTAGCGCGGTGGTGTTAATAAAGATTTTATCCACACAGCCCTTAGGCACGACCTTAGTATCTAGTGAGAGCAATTTAAGTCCACCTAGTTCTAACTGCGCACGCACGGAGGCTAAAATCTGCTTTAAAAGCGCGATCTCTAACCCCTCTTCTAAGATAAAACCCATGCTTAAAAACTCTGGGCGCGCCCCACGCACGCACACATCATTGGCACTTCCACACACGCTCAATTTACCAATATCCCCCCCGGGGAAGATGAGTGGATCGACCACAAAGCTATCTGTACTTAGCGCGCACAAACCTGCCTCAAACACCCCTGCGTCCTCACCATCTGCACTCAAAAACTCCTGTAAATAGGGCTTAAACACCTTTTCAATGAGCTCTAAACTCTCTTTACCTCCATTCCCACAACTCAAAGCGACATGTTGCATGCGCACCTCCTCTCTTGATTTTTTAGATATTCCACCTGCCCATAAGCGATCGCTCCATCTCCAAAGGGCAATTTTTTGGGGAAAAAGACCCCCTTCCCCAAAAGCCTATGAATTTCCTCACACAAAAGCGCGTTGGCAAACACCCCACCCCCCACAAGCAAGGGCGCGTGGTGGCGCGTGTGCAACTCTAAAGCCAAGTGGGCTAAGGCGTTATGGAATTTGCGCGCGCTTAGAGCTTCTTGTCCTTTTAAAATATCTGTTTGTAACTCTGTAAGCAGAGCGTGATAGCTGATATGATCGTGCTTTAATTCGAGTGGATAGCGCGCATTACTCTCTAGCGAGCGCGCCAAACTCTCTAATTGCACAGCACTTTGGGCTTCATAAGTGTTAAGCCCCCCCACTCCACAAAAACACGCCAACGCATCAAAAAGCCGTCCTAGCGAGGTGGTTAATCGGGTTTGTAGATGCGCATCTAACATTTGATTAATAATTTTTGGGTGTGGCATAGGGACACGCTCTAAAAGGGCTTGCAAATTGTGCGCACGCGCTAGGGCATAGGCGCAATAAGAACTATCCTTAAGGGCTTTGGGGGTGGCTAAAATCTCAAAGGGTTCTAAGCTATAGATTCTGCGCACATCCCAAAAACCCTTATAGCATGCCTCATAAACTTCACAGCCCCATAAGCACCCCTGCAAACCCAACCCAAAGCCATCAGCAATCCAGCTAATCACCCTCTGCCCTGCTTTAGGGGGGTGTGTGAGCGTGTATTCCCCTAAGAGAGCGTGAAAATGCGCCTCATGGTGTTGCACTTGGCTAAGTTGCACGCCCCACTCTAAGGCTTTTTCTTCTCCTAGTTGGCTAGAGATATAGCCTGGGTGCAGGTCAATAGCGCAGGCTTGGGGCGTACCTCTTAGATGGTGGTAGAAGTTTAGAGCGTGTTGGTAGTGCTCAATATGCTCCACACTCTCCAGAGCGCCCATTTCCGGGCTTATAAGACTAAAATCTTGGGCAAAACATACAGAAGCCTTGCTTTGTGCCCCAAAACCACAGAGTAAAGCCGTGTCTGCGTTAGGCAGACTCAAAGGGGCTAACCCCCGCCCCAAGCGCACCACCCCAACACGCCCCCCACTTACACGCACGACACTATCTTCTATAGGGTGGACAATCGCGCGGGCATGATCTAAAATGCCCTCTAGGGCGAGTGTGCGCACCTGCTCTAAAGTATGGAAAATGGGCGCGCCCTTATAGTTCGCACTGGTGAAAATGAGAGGGCGATCTAGGGCTTGCAAAAGCAAATGGTGTAAGGGTGTGTAGGGCAAACACAACCCCAAAGTGTCTAAGTTTGGGGCAATGAGGGGATTTAGGGGGGCTTTAGCGCGTGCAATTAAAATAGGCGCGCTGCTGGCTTGTAGGATTTGTTCCTCTAGGGGGTTGAGATAAACTAGATCGCGCGCCATGTCCAAATCGCGCGCCATCACACTTAAAGGCTTAAAGGGGCGTGTTTTGATCTCTCTTATGCGCTGTATGACTTTAGAATCGCACGCATCGCCTACCAGCGCAAACCCTCCGATTCCCTTGATCGCCACCACACCCCCTGCGCGCAAAACTTCTATGCAGGCTTGTAGGGGGGCGGTGGTGTTGATCCCTGTGGGGGTATGGAAACTTAGCTTAATAGCACACTTGGGGCAGGAGAGCCCTTGAGCAAAGAAACGCCGACTCTGTGGGTCGTGGTAATCGCGCACGCATTCTGGACACATCTCAAAGGCACGCATGGAAGTATGCGCGCGATCAAAGGGGAGATTTTCTAGCATGCTAAAGCGCGGGCCACAATGCGCGCAGGTGGTGAAGGCATAGCCATAAAAACGGCTAGTTGGATCATAAGTATCCTGCAAACACGGCACACAAGTGGCCTTGTCTAGGGGTAGGGGGTCTGTGCTGTGGGGTGCGCTTAGACTAGGTTGGATAGCAAAAGGGGGCGCGTTTATATCTATATCTTGGGTGGTGAGTTCTAAAATTTGGGCTTGTGGGGGGAGTTTGGCGTGCAGTTGGGCTAAAAAGGCGGATTCTAGGGATTTTTCTAGGACAATTTCCACCGCTCCGCCCACATTGCGCACAAACCCGCGCGCGCCCAGCTGCGTAGCGATTTGATACACAAGGGGTCTAAAACCCACCCCCTGCACCTGCCCACGCACCCAAATTTGGCGCATTAATAAAGTTGCATGGTCGCGCAGTGCAAACTTCCATGTTGGCGGATCAAAAAGGAACAATCCACACCCACGACCTCTATTTGGGTATGTTTTTCTAGAGTTTTTAAAATATGGGCATCTAGGGGATCGTCATAGGTTGGTACAAAGAGTACGCGTTGCCCCCCGCTATTGGCAAACAAAAAGTTGGCGTAAGTGGCGGGCAGGCGTTGGTTTTGGTAGTATTTGGGACTGGGCAGAGGTAAGGGGATGAGTTTATAGTTTTTGTTCTCCAGAGTTCTAAAACTCTGCAGAGTTTGCTCCATTTCTTTAAGAGGCTCATAGTGGGGATCGTAGGGGTCAGTGCAGGTTACATAGGCGATGCTCTCTTTGTCTAAAAAGCGTGCAAGAGTGTCAATATGCCCATCTGTGTCATCTCCAACTAAGGGCGGGGTGTCGATCCATAAAATGCGTGAAAGGCTGAGTTCTTGTTTGATCCTAGCGATGGATTTTTCTGGATCTGGGTTGCGATTAGAGTTGAGCAAGCTATAGCGGTTGGCTAAAAGTGTACCTGCACCATCTCCTTCTAAACTCCCCCCCTCTAAAACCACATCTACAAAGCGCAAGGGGTGGCGCAAAAGCCCCTTTTGGGCGAGTTTCATGCTAATGGCGTTGTCTAGCTTGCTTTGATATTTATTCCCCCATGCGTTAAAGACAAAGCTTAAGTAAAAATGCACCCCGGCAGTCTCCACGCATAAAGGTCCAAAATCGCGCGCCCAAGTGTCATTAGTGTCTAGTAGCACCACCTCAACATTATTGAGGCGAGTCAATTTGTCCAGTCCCCCGCTATCGCTGGTGTGCACACAGACTAAAACGCGCTGGTAGCCCGCTAAGGTGTTGATGATCTGTGTAAAACACTCTCGCGCCTCGTGCAAATACGCGCCCCAGTCGCTGGAGGCATGCGGAAATGCCATTAAAATCGCGCTCTGCTCTTCCCATTCTGCTTTAAATCGTGCCATTTTCACCCTTGTAGTATAATGGGGCGCATTATACACTAAAGATAAGAGATGCTTTTAAGTATTGAAAGTAGTTGTGATGATAGTTCGCTCGCTCTCACGCGCCTAGAGGACGCTAAGTTACTCTGGCATGCCAAGATTTCTCAAGAGATAGAGCATAGCGCGCATGGGGGTGTCGTGCCTGAGTTGGCCTCACGCTTGCACGCCCAAAACCTACCCCTCTTGCTCCAAAGAGCTAAAGAGTTTTTAGCCCAAGAGAATCCAAACCCCTTTGCTCGGCTTAAGGCTATCGCTCTTACCACGCGCCCGGGGCTGGCTATTACCCTTTTAGAGGGCTTGATGATGGGCAAGGCTCTAGCACTCAGTCTAAATCTGCCTCTTATTAGCATAGATCATCTCAAAGGGCATCTTTACTCTCTTTTTATCAATCAAGCTACCCCGCGCTTTCCTCTCAGTGTGTTGCTGGTTTCTGGGGGGCATACTCTTATCATAGAAGCGCGCGCGCCAACAGACATGCGCATTATTGCCCAAAGCTTGGACGATAGCTTAGGAGAGAGTTTTGATAAAGTGGCGCGCATGCTAGGCTTGGGCTATCCGGGCGGTCCTGTGGTAGAAAAGTTGGCGCGTTTATGCCCTGCAGGCGAAGAATATCCCTTCCCCCTACCTCTCAAGCAAAAAAGCGCGCTGGCTTTTAGTTTTTCAGGGCTAAAAAACGCCGTGCGTTTGGCCGTGTCCAAAGAACAGCCCTTGAGCCAAACAATGCAGGCGCGTATCTGTGCGGGATTTCAAAAGATCGCTTGCACGCATTTACTGCACAAACTGCGCGCCTATTTGCAAAATACCTCGATACGCCATTTAGGTTTGGTGGGGGGAGTGAGCGCGAATGTCTATATCCGCACACAATTGAAAAATTTATGCGCAGAATTTGGTATAGAACTGCTTTTAGCTCCCCTAGAGTTTTGCGCGGACAATGCAGCAATGATTGGGCGTGCTGGGGTTGTGAGTTACCATAATGCAGAGTTTAGTAATCTCCATACTTTGGATATTAACGCTCAAACTGAGATTATCCGTACTTAAAATTTTTTTCATTATACTTTCATAGCTGTAAAGGCTGTAAAGGCTGTAAAGGCTGTAAAGGCTGTAAAGGCTGTAAAGGCTGTAAAGGCTGTAAAGGCTGTAAAGGCTGTAAAATACACACACATTGGAGTTGCATGAGGATAACTTTGCAAGTGCGTGCCTTTTTTTATATGTTCGTCTTGATGGGTGCGTTTGTGTTTTCCATTTTTATACTGATCAAGCGGGATTATTCTCACCTAACAGAACTGCAAGGCCGTGCAGTTGCAAAAAGTATCAACGCTTCTATCATTAACACAATTGTGCAAGCTATCACTGTAGGAACAACTGAAGCTATTCACAAAGCCATTGATGATAGTAACAAGCTCCCGGGGGTTAAAATGAAATTCTACCCAAGCAAGGGAGATATTCAGCTCTTTGGACTCAATGAGTCGTTCACTACAGACCCTGATATTGTGAAATATTTTGACAACCCTAGCACTCCACAAGAAGTAAGCGTGAGAGATGGCAAAGATGGGGAACAGCATGTACGCGTCTTGCAACCTTTAGTAGGAGATAAGAGTTGTGTTGCTTGCCACACTAATAACAAGGTGGGGGATATGATTGGAGTGATGCAAGTTAAGCTCTCCTTAGGAGAGATTCATCGCAACGCAGACACGCTGAGCACTAAAACCCTCACTTGGATGTTAGCCATTTCTACAGGTATCATCATCCTCATCGCATCCGTGGTGCACATAGATGTCATTCGTCCTTTAAATAATTTGAAAGACACGGCGCAAGACTTAGTCTCTTCCAAAGAAGCCGATCTCACTAAAACACTTACCATTCGATCTAAAGATGAAATCGGAGTCGCATGTGGTCTTATCAATCAATTTATCGCCAAAATTGGGGCAATTGTCAAAATTGGTAAGAGTATTGTGGAGGAAAATAACCAAATAGGTACAGCCCTTAAGAGCTCCACCATTACCCTTAATGAGGCAGCTGATCGAGAGCTCAAATCAGTAGAAAATCTTAAAGACATCAACCATCAAGTAAGCGAAAATTTGCAGTTAGCCAAAGGGAATTTGGGAGATACCATTGAAAACTTAGATCAAACCGGAGTGATCTTGGGGGCGTTTGTAGGCAAAATCCAAAATTCAGTGGATATGATTTTAGCCTCTGCACAAAACCAACAAGAGATCGCCACTGAATCCGGCACTTTAATCAGCCACGCCAATGAAATTAAGGGCGTGCTCACCATTATTGGCGACATTGCCAATCAAACGAACTTACTTGCCTTGAACGCCGCCATAGAGGCCGCGCGCGCGGGCGAACATGGGCGCGGGTTTGCGGTGGTCGCTGATGAAGTGCGCAACTTGGCGAGCAAAACACAAAAATCCTTAGGGGATATTACCGCGATGGTGAATATGGTTACTCAGAGTATTGAGAGCATGGGGACGCGCATTCAAAGCGTAGCCACTCAGTCGCAAGAAGTCTCTGAGAAAACTTCATTATTGATCAAAGATGCGCAAAACGCCACACAAAACCTCAACAACACCAAAAATAAATCTCAAGAAACCCGCGATCAGACTGATATTGTCGTAGCCAAAATGGAAGAGCTCAACCAAATTACCTTAGACTTCCTCAATATCTTTAATGAAGTCAGAGGAGTACGCGAGCAGTTAGAGGCGCATAGCTTAAAGCTAGTAACTAAAAATCAGGAATTGGAAAGTGAGTTTGGAAAATTCAAAGTCTAGGGCGTATTGGAGTATAATAAGCCCAAAAAAGGGATTTTCATGGAAGTGGATATTGTGGTCGTGGGAGGAGGGCACGCGGGCTTAGAGGCCGCTCTTGTGGGGGCAAAGATGGGGGCGCGTGTGCACATGCTCACCCTCTTAGTGGACAACATCGCGCTAGCTAGTTGCAATCCGGCCATTGGAGGGCTGGGCAAGGGACACTTAGTTAAAGAAATAGACGCGTTGGGGGGGGTTATGGGGTTTTTGAGCGATAAAAGCGCGTTGCAATGTAGAATCTTAAACGCTTCTAAAGGGCCTGCTGTGCGGGGCACGCGCGCCCAAATTGACATGGACACTTACCGCATAGAGGCGCGCAATCTTGCCTTACAAACTCCTAATTTGAGCATTTCTCAAGAAATGGCAGACACGCTTTTATTAGAGGGGGGGGCTGTAGTGGGGGTACAAACTAATATTGGCAAAAAATACTACGCCAAGAAAGTTATTTTGACCACCGGCACTTTTTTACAAGGTTTGGTTCACATTGGCACGCACCAAAGTCAGAATGGGCGTTTTGGAGAGAGTGCCTCTGTGAAACTCTCTAAGCATTTAAGCGCGTTGGGGCTGGAAGTAGGCAGACTTAAGACGGGCACTTGTCCTAGATTGGCGGGCTCTAGCATTGATTTTAGTGCTTTAGAGCCCCATTATGGCGACCCTATACCGCCTCAATTTAGCCATGGAACCCACAATTTTAACCCCATCCAACTTCCCTGTTATCTCACCTATACCAACCCCAACACCCATGCCATTATAGAAGCTAATTTAGACAAAGCCCCCATGTTTAGCGGGCAGATTGAAAGCGTGGGCCCACGCTATTGCCCTAGCATTGAGGACAAGATTTGCCGTTTCAAAGACAAAGAACGCCACCAGCTTTTTTTAGAGCCCCAAACCCGCTCTGCTAGCGAATACTATGTCAATGGCTTGAGCACTTCTCTGCCCTTTGAAATTCAAGAACAGGTGATTTGCTCCATCAAGGGACTAGAAAACGCGCAGATCACGCGCTATGGCTACGCCATTGAGTACGACTTTATCCAACCCACAGAATTACACCACACTTTAGAGACCAAAAAAATCCCTAATCTCTATTTAGCCGGACAAATCAATGGCACGACCGGCTATGAAGAGGCGGCCGCTCAAGGGTTGATGGCAGGCATTAATGCCGTGTGTGCGCTCAGAGGCCAAAAAAGCTTCATTCTCGCGCGCAATGAAGCCTATATTGGGGTGATGATTGACGATCTGGTGTGCAAGGGCACGCAAGAGCCCTACCGCATGTTCACCGCGCGCGCAGAATACCGCTTGTTGTTGCGCGAGGACAACGCACGCTTAAGACTGGGCGCGCACGCGCACGCTTTGGGCTTAATGAGCGCGTCAGAGTATCAAGAGCTCCAAAGTCAGCAAGATCAAATTAGTCAAGCCATGCACACTCTCCAGCACACCACGATCACACCTAATAAGCAGACTTTAGCGCAACTCCATGCCCTCAACCTTGCCCCTATCCACGATAAATGCAATGGAGTCTTTTTGGCCGGGCGCGATGATTTTAGCTTAGAAAACTTGCGCGCCTTTTTTGCATGTTTGCAGGACTTGGATAGCGTGGCGTTAGAGCAAGTTAAGATCGCCTGCAAATACCATAGCTATATTGAAAAGCAGAGCGAATCGATTGCCAAAATGCAGAGCATGTGGGGGGTTAAAATCCCTCCCGATTTTAACTTTGAACATATCCGCGGACTAGGTTTAGAAGCCATTGAAAAGCTTAGCAAACACCGCCCTCAAACCTTGCTGGAGGCTTCTTATATTAGCGGAATCACCCCGGCTAATCTGGAGGTGTTGCAACTTTATTTACATCTGCATGCAAAGGCAAAGGGGGTGCTCCCATGAATGTTGTAGAGCTCACCCAAAAACTCCTCACTTACCCAACCATCACCCCCAAAGAAGAGGGGATTTTTGAGTGTGTCTGCACCTTTTTGGGCGATTTTAAAATGCTACGCGCCGATTGCTATGGGGTGAGTAATGTCTTTTTTTACAAACGCTTTGGCGATCCTACCCTTGAACCCCTGCATTTTTGCTTTGGGGGACATATTGATGTCGTACCTGCTGGAAAAGGTTGGAAACATGATCCCTTTGGGGGCGTGATAAAGGATAATATGTTATATGGGCGGGGCGCACAAGATATGAAGGGGGGCGTGGGGGCGTTTTTAAGCGCGTTGCGTGCAGTTTGCGACCAGTTGACAGATAACCCCCCTCCACTGTTGCTCTCAGTTTTGCTCACCAGTGATGAGGAGGGCGAAGCGCGCTTTGGAACTAAATACATGTTAGAAGTTTTGCAAGAAAAAAACCTTTTGCCTCATTATGCTCTTGTGGCTGAACCCACATGTATGCAGGCATTAGGAGATAGTGTTAAGATTGGGAGGCGTGGCTCTATTGGAGGGAAGATCATCGTGCAGGGCATTCCCGGGCATGTCGCCTATCCTAAAACCTGTCTTAACCCTATTAATCTTATTGCCGATAAGCTTAATCTCATCGCGGATGCGCATTTGGATAAGGCTAGTGCCTATTTTGAGCCTTCTAGGCTGGTGATCACCTCCTTAAAGAGCGTGTCAGAAGCTAGCAACATGACCCCTCAAACCCTAGAAATCTGCTTTAATGTGCGCCATTCCCCCCAAGTTGCCCTAGAGGATGTGGCCCATTTTTTAGATGTGGTTTTAGAGAAAGTCCCCTGCAATATCGCTCTCAAACAAAATTCTCTCCCCTTTTTAAGCGCGCAAGATAGCCCCTTAGTGGCGCATATTCAAAGCGCGATCGCCCAAATTTTAAAGCGCACCCCTTGCTTAAACACGCAGGGAGGCACGAGCGATGCGCGTTTTTTTGCCGCTTGCGGGGTGGAGGTGGTGGAATTTGGCTTGCTCAATAGCCATATCCATTCCCTAGATGAATGCGTCTGCTTGCAGGATTTGCAACAATTACAAGGGGTCTTTGTGGCGTTATTACAACTCATCATTAAGGAAGCCTATGGCAAATAAACATGTAGTTTTTAGTTCAGATAAAATTGGAGAGGGAGATTTGGGTGCGCAAGTTCTAGTGGGCTTTTTGAAGAGTCTAGCAGAAGTGCCTACAGACTTGCTCCCCAAACAAGTGATTTTTTTAAATCGAGGAGTGCTCTTGAGCACACACAACCCCCACCTAGAAAACCCCCAAGCCTTGCAGGCTTTAGAAAATTTGCAAAAACTAGGGGTAGAAATTCTTTCTTGTCAAACTTGCGTAGAACATTTTGAGGGCAGAATCGCGCTGGGGCGTCTTACCAACGCCCGTGAGGCACTACAATCTCTATTGGGCAGTCAAGATACGCTGATCTTTTGAGCTATTGATCTGAATCGCTCTTAGGGTAGCAGAAGCGATACCCCCTACGGCGCACGGTTTCCACCGTGGAAATCCCTAAAGGTTTGTCCATTTTTTGGCGAATCTGATTGATCGCCACTTCGATCACATTGGGCGTTACCAGTTCTGGTTCTTCCCAAATCGCATCTAGCAACTGCTCTTTAGAGACGATTTGATCACGATGACGGGCTAGGTGGGTGAGTACTTCAAAGGGTTTGCCCTTCACCTCAATTTCTTTACCCTTGTAGATGATCTTCTCTTCATCAGGGTTGATGACTAAGTCCTCAATCTCTATGATGCTAGAGCCCCAAAAGCGCAAACGCGCCTCAATCCTAGCGGCCAGCACGCCAAAATCAAAGGGCTTGACAATAAAGTCATCCACGCCCTCTTTAAAGGCTTTAATCTCTTGCTCACTAGAAGCCTTATTGGTAAGCATAATACTCACAATGGTAGGATGTTTAGATTTAGCATAGGGGATGAGATTTAACCCACTCCCATCACTGAGCTCTAGACCGACTAAGATGAGATCGTAGTTGCGGATACTGATATAGTACTCCCCATCCTCCAAATTCTCAGCCGTGTCTACCTGGAAACCTTTTTCGCCCAAATAAACACTGATTTGTTTGCTCAAGTGAGCATCGTGTTCCACTAATAAAATGCGCATCACAATCCTTTGTCGTCAAACTTAAAGAATTATAACATATTTTGCACAATCAGATTTCGATGTACAACAGCTTAAATAACATATAGAAACACGGGAATTGGCTAAAATACATGATCGATTCGCAGGAGTTTTTAAATGCATTACTGGACACAGGAGAGTGTCCAATTAGCTGACCAGCTAGACTATTTGGATCGACTTTTTAAAATTTACCCCATTTCGTCCAATACGAGGCACTCGCTAGTTCCCCGTGTGCTTGAGGAAATTAGCTATGCTTATGCTAACTTGAATCCGAGCAGTTATTGCAAATTTTATTGCAACAAGAAATTTTTCCTCTCAAAAATTCTTGTGCCATTTATTTAAAGCGGGACCTCTCAGCACTTGGTCGTAACCTTAAAATGATCGCGAGGTGATGGCAAAACTCTTAAGAGAATATCAAAATCAAATCGGTTTAATCTACATCGATCCACCCTATAACACATGTCAAAACTTTACTTACTCTGAAGAACGCACCGCCACTATCAGTAAAAGTGTCCATGATCATTTAGTCTATTGCAATCATTTATCCCTAGAAGGTTATTTAGAATTTATGCATGAAAGACTTTTCTTAATCTGGCAACTACTAAGTTCACAAGGCTCCTTATATGTACACACAGATATAAAAACTGGACCTTATTTGCGCCTGCTTTGGATAAAGACTTTGGCAGAGATAATTTTTTAAATGAGATAAGTCGAGTCAAATCTAACCTCAAAAATTTCAAGTGTAAAGCTTATGGTAATGTGAAATACATCATCTACTTTTACGCTAAAAAGAGAGGATGCAATATTTTTAACCACATTAAAGAGCCTATAAAAACATTACCTGCAAGATTTAATAAGGTGGACACGCAAGACAGACATTATACTACCATTCCCTGCTATGCCCCTGGAGAAACAAAAAATGGGGCTACGGGGAATTATGGCGAGGCAAACTCCCTCCAAAAGGGTAGCATTGGCGCGTCTCCCAAATGTATTAGAGGAGTTAGATCGGCAAGGACTTATTGAATGGTCAAAAAATAACAATCCGCGCATTAAAAAATACGCTCAAGACTATCAAGGCAATAAAATCCAAAATATTTGGTCTTATTTCAAAGATTCCCAACGGCCTATCTATCCCACGCAAAAAATACAGACATGCTAGATATGATTGTGTGGCAATATTCTTTAAAAGTTCCATTGTCATGGACTGCTTTTGTGGTTCAGACGGTTTTCTACAGGCAGGCTTAACTAATGGTCGCCAAGTAATTGGTATCGATGCCTCAAAGGTGGCAATTAAGTTAGCTCTAAATACTATTGATGAATCTTACTAAAAACACGCCTACCAACGATAGCCTAAGGAGGCAGAAAAAATACGCAGTTGGCCAATATCATTAGATTGGTAATAACTTCTGCGGTTACTCTTAAAGGTAAAAGTCCCTCCCCAACCAATATCAAACCCTCTAAAATTATATTTTGCTCCAAAGGCGATCGTGTAGCCATTAGAGTCGGGAATACCGATGGCATCCTGAGGGCTAGGGGCTTGATCGTAACTCAATGCGCCCATTAGGCGTAAGTTTCTGCCCATGTAAGTTGTGCCAATTCTAAAAGTGTTGGTATCCCTCCAACCTGCTCCCATGTTCATCACACTATTAAAATCCGCGAGCCCTACCATCTTTTTAAGCGTAGAGGAGCTCAAAAACTGCACGGTGCCTCCGATGCCTTGATAGCTGGCATTAGCAAAGTCTGGAGTTACTAAGAATTTATTTCCTTGAGACCAAAAGGTGCGTTCATACACACCCTCTACGCGTAAATGGTGTTTGAAAAACTCATGGGCATAGGCGATATTAATCACTTGGGGCAAAGAAACATTAATATTCAAACTACCCTTAGTGAGCACATTGCCTAGGCTAGGCCCTAGCTTGGTTAAAGCAGTCAAGCTACCCTTCATGTTAAAAGTCGCGCTACTATTATAAACTATGGAAAACATGCCGCTATTAAAAACGCGCATGCTTGCAGCAATCTTATAACCCCCGCTCCACGCGCTCCCGTTACTCTGTTGTACTACCTGAGAAGTGCCATAGAGATCAGAGATGGCCTCTTGCAACCCACTATTTTTCATCACCATTTTAAGTTGGTTATAGAAAACCTGACATTGTGGCGAGTTTTGATCCATGTCAGCCTTGCAGTTAGCAGCTGCGGTGTCGCCAATGCTGGCAAGTTGTGCGCGCATGCTTGAGGGCACTTGTTGGCTAAAAACACTATTGGGCAAACCCAAAATTTGATCTCCAGTAAGCACAGAAGCTCCGTGCAAAGGGACATAAACGGTGTTATTAAAACTCCCTGTTGCATACAATCCTCGCGCGCTCACTCCTACAGAAAAGCGGTTATTCAGTGTGTAGCTCATGCTAGGGGCAAGCTCCACCATCATAATAAATACATTTCGCAAAAACTCTCCGCCCAAGCCATTCCATTTCATGCCCAGTCCAGAGGGAGCGGTAAAACTTCCTCCAAAAGTGAAGCCATTGTGCGTACGGGTCTTATAAAAAAACTTAGGGAGCACAAAATTAGTTGTGCCTGTCCAACCACGCACCACCTGATTGTTTGGAAAAGAGGCCACCGTGGTAACTTTTTGGTTGGTAAGATTTTGCAGATTTTGGACAAGATTCATCACCGTCTTTAATCCACCAGTAATTAGAGTTTTGCCTATGTCTGAGGCCAAGCTTCCCAAACCCAAAGCTTGGACAATGGCAAGCATATTTTCTTTGGATTTGTCAATTTTGAGGCTTGTGATGGAATAGAGACCTTGATTGGTACTAGGTACCATAAATTGAAAAGCGGGGATATTGATAACCGTGCTAGTAACTTCAAACTCGCTTTGATTCTCACCCCAATCGTTGTTAAAACCCATATTAGCAGGGTTATAGTAGCTCGCATCTGCCCCACGCGCCCCAGCAATATAAGCAGAACCTAGAGCGGTGCCATTTAAACTTTGTTCAGAAACTTTAAATCCATTAGCTCCTACAGCTATAGGCAGACAAGCGTAAAAAAATTTGAGCCAAAGACGCATCGTTCAAGGGTGGTATTGCTCGATCACCACCGCAATATTTGCACTCATATTTTGAAACAAAATTTTACCCGGTTTGCGTTCGTAATAAATTACCTGCCCATTTTGCACAAAGCGTTGAATAAGATCTCCATTGGGCTCAATGCGCTTGCCAACCCCTTTAAAAATATCGCGCCCTAAGACAATATCATCAAAAAGGTTAGCGTAACTTACACTACCAAACATATCTTTAGCGGCTGTCCATTTAGGGCTACAAGTACCAGAAAAACAAAGATAAGCTTTTTTAATAGTGATAGTGCCTATCTTCTTACTCAATTTATATAAGGTAAGCTGGACATTGCCTTCTAGGTCATGCCCAATGGTCCCATAATCATAAAAGCGGAAAACGGGAGTATAAATGTAAATGAGCTTGAATTGCTCTAAGGCCTTTTTACGCGCTTCTGCTTCTTGAGCTTTGCGTTGTTGCTCTTGTTCTTGCTTAGAAAGTTTTTTAGGTTTAGAAACCTTTTCGTGCTTAGAAACCTTTTTAGGCTTGGGTGCTTTATGTCCACAAGCAACAAAAAAGAGCCCCAAAATTAGGGCTATGAAGAAAGTTTTAGAAAAAATAGCCATACCCTAGCGTTGCGCAAAAACACTTATAGCGATCTAGCCCCGCCCTGCATTGAACACGCTATACCAAATGCGGCCATCTAATTTAAGCTCCATGCTTACCTGACATAAACCATCTTTATAGATCGTTTCTGTGATTTCCGCATTGCGAATCAAGGCATTTACTTTGGTTTTAATCACAGAGTTTTGCAAAATCATGTCCTTCACCGTGTCAGTGGCGTTCACTCTGATTCCATACATTTTCTCGCCCAACTGGCGGTAGCCATCCACAATAGCCGCGCGTTTAGCTAAGGCCAGAGCTTGGGAGGGTGAGATAGTGGACTCGGGTGCAACCCCCATGCCTACTGCGCTCAACTCAATGACATTGGTAGGAGTGAGAATAGGAGTATTGGGCACCATTGCTGGAGTAGCCGCACTATTAGAGATTCCACTCTGCGCTGAGTTATCAAAGCGGGGTTCTGGGGTGGGTGTAGCAGGGGCAGGTGCCACAGGAGCAGAATTGGTCATCCCCCTAGGTGAAAAACCTTGTGGCATAGGAGGGCGACTGGTGCTATTAAAAGTGGTAGGAGGGTAAATAGGGGCCTGCAAACCTGTAGCAGAGGGAGGAATAAGTTGCGCCGTTCCCGCTCGCTTAAATCCGCACCCAGCTATCACAAACACTAGGCTCATACATAGCAGGGGGGCAAAACGCCAAGTCTGACCCACACGCACCTTTTGCTTCATCTCTCACCTTTATTTAAATGATTTGATCTTCTATTATAACATAAAAACATCATGAAAACTTGATTGACCATGATTTGGATCGCGTGTAGGGCCTATTTTTTGGCCAAATTTTTTAACACCCATGTGCTGTAAGTTCCCCAAAAAATATACAGCAATGTGAAAACTCCTAGTAGTCCCTGATACCACAGCAAAGGAAGTACGGATAAAAAATCTACACTCCCCTTAGTAAATCCAAGTAGAATGAGCATTTGCGCCCCATAGGGAATCAGCCCTTGAAAGATACAAGAAAAAATGTCCAAGATCACCGCGCTCTCACGCCGGTCTACACTAAATTTTACGCTAATTCTCTTGGTGATCTCGCCTACAATCACAATGGCCACCGTGTTGTTTGCTACAGCTAAATCTACCACACTCACCAAACCTGCAATCCCAATTTTCGCGCTTTTAGGCCCCACGATGAGTTTTTCAATCTTGGAGATAACCCATGCTACCCCCCCCTCACGCGTTACCATAAAAGCAATCCCTCCGGTCAATAAGGAGAGCAAAAAAATCTCCTGCATACCCGAAAAGCCGTTATAAATTTCCTTGCCAAAACCTAACAGCGTGAAATGACCATAATACAGCCCAATCGCTCCAGAGAGTAAAATCCCCACAAAGAGGACCAAAAACACATTTAATCCTAACAAAGCCAAGAGCAATACAAATAGGTAGGGCAAAGTTTTAACAAACTGAAAATCATGGGCATGTAGTGGCACGACACTTTCTGGTCGCCCATAGATCAAGAGCAACACAATTGTAATCACACTTGCGGGCAAGGCAATGTAGAGGTTGATTTTAAACTTATCTTTCATGGCTACATCTTGGGTGCGTGTGCTAGCAATCGTGGTGTCCGAGATAATAGAAAGATTATCTCCAAACATTGCCCCCCCCATCACGGCAGCCAGAGCTAGTGCCATAGAAAGCCCGCTTTGTTCAGCCAAACCTACGGCAATGGGCCCTAGAGCAACAATTGCGCCCACGCTTGTACCAATCGCTGTGGAAATGAAAGAAGCGATCACAAACAAGCCTGCCGCTAGATATTCCTCAGGAATGTAGGTCAACCCTAAATTCACCGTGGAATCCACTCCTCCCATACTTTTGCTCACAACCGCAAAGGCTCCGGCTAAAAGATAGATTACGCACATGGTCATGATATTTTTATCCCCACAACCAGCCAAAAAATCATCAAACTTTTGATTGAGATCGCTTTTAAAAAGTAAAAATGCGCTAGCCACTCCCACGCTAGCAGCCACTGGCCCGGGGAGTTGGTAAAAACCCATTTTTACCCCGACTAACTCTAAGTAAATCCCCGTGCCTAAATAAACAATGATAAAAACAAAGAAAGGAACAAGCCCTAATGCGCTAGGCTGGGCGTGGTAAGTCTCCTGCTTAAACTTCTGCATGTGTGTCCTTTGTGTGCGGAATGGGTATGAGAAAAAAGGCTACCCACACACATCAGATCGCTAAGATGTAGGGAAAAACGCCTAGCTCTCTGTGTCGCAACAAAAGACCCCATGAAAAACCCTTTTTAAATCTCAAACTCTGACTTAATACTAGCAAGCGCATTTTTAAAAAGTCAAGGTTTTGCATTATAGCACAAAACTATATGAAGAAAACAATAGTGTACATTGCCAAAAAGCAGATGAGAGAAAAGACATCGCCATTAGCTGGCGATTTTAGTGGATACCTAAGAAAATCTTACCAAGATACAGATTTATTGCTACCCAGTTTAGAAATAGGGAATTCCCGACTCCACACTTCTAAACCATTTTTAATGCTCGCTAAAGAGAGAATAAAAATATAGTCAATGCGTTGTTTGCTAGAACTAACTCGCGCATTTCTTTGAATAACTTTCCCACTTAAAGAGAGATCGGGTGCGCGCAAAGTACCCTTTTCTTGAGTAGTTTCTTGATTAAATTCCTCATTGTTACGCAACTGGCGCGCTCTATTGATCATTGCATCCTCACTACCTCCACTCCCAGCAATTGCCTTTGTAACATAAAACTTGCCATGTACCTGATCTTTGAGAGTCTGGAGAACTAACTGACTGAGCTGTTGCGTATCAAAATGTTGCATGGTGTCATTCAATATGTCTGAAACTGCGATCACCTTAGGGCCTTTGATATTTTGAACATCTGGGCTCTGCAACATGGAGGCTACGGCGGTTTTTGCAGCTGCTTCGATGTCGTGATAATCCAGGCCTGTTGTTGCGTATTTAGCCTGATCTTGGGGAGCGATATAGCTTACACTATTGCCCCCACATCCTGCCAATACCAAAGCACCCACCACACAGGTAGCCCAAATTTTTTTATTTGTGATTTGACAAATCGCCATCTTCTTTCGCCTTTTGTTTGATTTGTTCTTTGTGATCTTCTTGAGTTAGAGGTTTGCGCTTTTGAACAATAGTGGAAGTCTCCAACGCCTGAGCGTCCATCTGCACTAAAACATAGGCTCTTTCTTGCGCTATCCACTCAGCTTTTAACTGCGTCCCTTGAAGCTCCACACTTGCCTGCAAAGGGTCTTTTTTATGTTTTAGAAGTATAAAATCCGCTAACTTGGAGCGCGCCTGCGTGGTCGCAAGGCTTAAGGCATCCTCACTAGATCCCTCTAAAATCTCAGCCATGCCACAAGCTAAAATGGCATCTTGATGGACAACCACAGGGCTATCACACTGAGCAACCCATTTAGGAGCGCCACCAGCACAGCCCCAAAGACACAGCCCTAAAACCCCCCATACCTTTTTGAGCATTATTTCTTAGGTTTCAATCCTAATTCAGCGCGGATTTTATAAACAATATCTTGATCTAGGCCGACCAAAACCCACACTTTATCCTTGCCCACCCAGCGAGCGACTTGTTTTGAGGCAGTGAGTACGCGATCCACTTTTTCGCCAATACTAACGCTACTGCTCTTATTCAAAGAGCCACCCTCCCTAGAGGTTTGCGCTTGCACATCTTTAGTTAATTCTGTCTTAAGGTTAGCAGCCAAATTAGCTCTTGCTTGGGTTGCAGCCTGCTCAGTAGCATAGCTTACATCGCCATTCAAAATATCATCTTCGCCTCTCCCCAAAAATAACGAACTATATTCCTTACTGCCCATCTTGACTTTGCCAAGATCGCCATTAACCCAATCAGGCGCACCCTTAGTCTGAGCGAGATATTCCTTATTCTCCTTGCTCACACCCGATTTAGGTTCGCCACACCCAACAACAACCAAAGCTGTCGCGATACCACCCGCCACCAAAGCCCATTTAAGTTTTTGAGAAACCATCTTAACTCCTTATTAAAGATTAAAGTCTAGCATGTCTGATTAAATCTAGCTCTTAAACCTACACTCTAAAAGGGTTCTCTACCACCTTTTTACGATCCACTACATAGGGAATCAAAGCCATGTGTCGCGCGCGTTTGATGGCCACTTCTACCCGCTCTTGCCACTTTTTACTATTACCAGTCAAACGCCTAGGCATGATCTTGTAGCGTTCAGAGAGAGAGTAGCGGAGAAGCTCGAGGTCTTTATAGTCAATAAAGTCGATCTTTGCCTCCGTGTACTTACAATAGCGTTTAGAGTATCTTTTTTTTTCCATAATCATCCTTTCTTAAAATGGCATGTCATCATTGATGTTAATCTCAGGAATCGACTCAGGTTCTCTCTTGGGCGAGGAGCTATAATTACCTCCACTAAAAGCAGGTTTTCGATCCCAAGCCTCTCCCCCCTGACTCTCGCGTTTAGAATCTAGCATCACAAGGTTTTCTACCACAATCGTATGCTTGCTCTTTTTGTTACCTTGTTGATCGCTCCAAGTCTCGAATTTTAAACGCCCCTCAATAAGCACCTTCGAACCTTTGTGTAGGTATTGACTAGCGATCTCTGCAGTGCGCCCCCACAACTCTAAGTCAACAAAACAAGTCTCCTCGCCCCTACTCCCATCTTGGCGTTTAAAAACATGGTTTGTTGCAATCCCTGTTTTGCCTAAGGGGCTTCCGCTGGGCAGGTGGCGCAACTCTACATCGCGCGTAAAATGCCCTACTAGGGTAATCTTATTGTACATCGCTCTTAAGGGATTCCACCGCCTTGTTACTCTCAGATGTCTGTTCTTTGAGGCGTTGTTTTGTCTCTGTGCCGGGTTTCTTCAAGGCGCGATCGACTAAAGTCTGCCAAGCTTTTTGCTCTTTTTTACTTTCATATTTGAGAATAATGAATCGGAGTACATCCTCATTAATGCGATATAACCTCTCTAATTCTAGGACTGCGTGTGCTTGGGCTTTAAAATAGATCACAAAGTAATAACCCCGTTTTTGCTTCTTAATTTCATAGGCAAGCTGACGGATTCCCATATCCAAAGTGGCTTCTATAACTCCACCTTGTTTATTAATCACTTCCTGATAAAAAGCTATTTTTTCCTTAATCTCCTCCTCTACCATCGTAGATTTGAGGATGAACATCGTCTCGTAATGTTTCAAAAAATCTCCTTTTGGCTAACGCCCTTCTGCAATACAAAAGAGCAAGGTTTAAGCTGGTCATTCTAGTCAATATAATCTTGTATTTTTATTAAAAAACGCCACCCTGCTTCTGTATCGCCCCGCATACTTTGCACATACCAATCTCTGAGTGCTTCAAAGATAATAATAGGAGCTTTGAGCCGAGTACAGCGTTGGCGTAATTGCGCGGATACAGCAGGCGGAGGGTTAAAACCCAAGATTTCCCTAGCCTGTACACTTCCATGCATTTTTAAGTGCATGGCAAATAGTGTGAGTTGGTAAAAATAACGCCCCACAACACGCACCAATTCCACACCATCTAAACCCTCCTGCTGTAAACGATTTAAGATCGCCAAACTATCCCCCTTGCGCTCGAATAGAGCTTCAAAAAGCTTCTCTATCTCCACAGCCCCTCCTCCATGCATATTTTCTTGCACATCTGCCATCGTTATAGGCCGTCCTAGAAGGGCCAATTTTTCAAGCTCTTGATAGGCTATTCCTACATCGTTATATTCAAGCAAGAGAAACAATGTTTGCGAATCTACAATTACTTTAAGTGCCTGGGCTCTTTTTTGTAATAATTCTAAAAACTCAGAGGATTTAGGGGGAAAAAAGCGCACCTCTACAAGCGTTTCTGTCAGTTTAGGGTGCTTGAGCTGTGCGCTAAATTGCTTACATTCTTGGATATAGGTATTTTTGTTGAGGGGGTAGAAACCGATAATGAGCGCGCTCTTAGAGCAAGTGGCTACAGCCTCTAACAACGCTGTAATTTCTTTATTTCCAAGTTTTTTATCCAATTTTAGTAAAACCACGCTCCCCTCTCCAAAGAGCGAATCTTGACTCAAAACCTCCAACACGGCTTTAAAATCATAATCGTTGAAATAATAGCGGTATTGCTCTGCTTGAGCATAGCGTCTTAAAATCTCATTTGTATAGTGATCGATATAGAAAGGCTCGCCATAGAGCAATGCCACGCGTGGGGTAGCACGCTCCAAATAACTTAAAAACTCTTGGTGATACAACTCACGCCTTAGGGGCGATCATGTTAGCAGGATTGACGAATTTATCAAAATCCTCTGGACTCACTAATCCCAACTCTTGAGCGGATTCTTTGAGACTAATATGCTTTTTATGGGCGTTTTTAGCCACTTTGGCGGCATTTTCATAACCAATATGGGGATTGAGCGCGGTTACAAGCATTAAAGAGTGGTGCAGATAGTGATCGATCTTTTCTTTATTAGGCGTGATTCCCACCGCGCAATGGGTGTTAAAGCTCTCCATGCCATCAGCCAGTAAAGTCAGACTTTGCAAGAAATTATAGATGATTACGGGTTTAAAGACATTGAGTTCAAAATTGCCCTGAGAGGCGGCAAAGCCAATCGCTGCATCATTGCCCATCACTTGCACGGCGACCATCGTCAACGCTTCGCACTGGGTGGGATTGACTTTGCCCGGCATTATGGAGCTCCCCGGTTCATTCTCAGGGATATTAATCTCGCCCAAACCACAGCGCGGACCACTGGCTAGCCAGCGGATGTCATTAGCAATCTTCATCAAATTAGCCGCTAAACCTTTAAGCGCGCCATGCGCAAAGGTGAGGCCGTCATGGCTGGTGAGCGCATGGAATTTATTAGGCGCGCTTTTGAAGGTGTAGCCGGTGAGCTGGCTAAGTTCTGTGGCGACCTTTTCTGAGAGTTGGGGATGTGCGTTTAGCCCTGTGCCCACTGCCGTGCCCCCGATGGCTAGCTCGCTTAGATATTCCAAACTCTGTAAAATCTGTGCTTTAGAGTGCTCCAGCATGCTCACATACCCGCTAAATTCCTGCCCCAGAGTGAGAGGGGTCGCATCTTGTAAATGGGTGCGCCCGATTTTAATAATGTCTTTAAATTCTTGGCTTTTGGCTTGCAAAGTGGCGTGCAGTTTGTCTAGCGCGGGCAAAAGGGTTTTATGCAATTCTAGCACGCTCACAATGTGCATAGCTGTGGGGAAAGTGTCATTAGAGCTTTGGGACATATTTACATGGTCATTGGGGTGGATGAGCTTTTTTTCTCTAAAATTCCCACCTAAAATCTCGGTGGCGCGATTGGCAATGACTTCATTCACATTCATATTAGTCTGTGTCCCGCTCCCAGTTTGCCAAATGGCTAGGGGGAACATGTCAGCTAATTTGCCTGCGATCACCTCATCGCAGGCTTGCACGATGGCTTGGGATTTTTGCGCGTCCAATTTGCCCAACTGCGCATTTACCACCGCAACAGAGCGCTTTAATTTGGCAAAGGCTCTAATGAGCGCGGGGGGCATTTTTTCTGTGCCAATTTTAAAGTTTTCAAAGCTCCTTTGGGTTTGCGCGCCCCAATACTTACTATCCTCTACCTTGACTTCGCCCATAGTGTCATGTTCAATGCGATACATCCTCTTCCTTCCTATATAGAGATAGAAAATTTTAACACGCCAAACTTTAATTTCCACAAATCACACACAGACACGAGCTAACATGCGACACATTTTAAATTAAGGAGTATTTAATGCGGATATTAGGCGCAATGGCATTGGCATGTGGCTTGTTGGTGGGGAGCTTGCAGGCTTGGGATATGCAAATTAAGGCTAAGGAAGTCAAAGTAGTCTTAAAGTCTGATCAAAAACCTGTGAGCGGGAATAATCATTTTAGCTTAACCCCCACTTTAGCTGGTAAGCCTCTTAAGGGTGCGCAGGTCAAACTCAAGTTTAGTATGCCTGAGATGCCCGGCATGCCTGCCATGCATGAAAATGCCCAAGTGAAAGAAAAAGATGGATTGTATGATGTGAAAGTGAATTTGCCTATGGGGGGCACTTGGCAAGTAAAGCTAGAGCTTAAAACCAAAGAAGGTAAAACTTACAAAGGCAAGGGTAGCCTAGATTTATGAGGCTAAGAGTCTTAGTTTGGGGAGCTTTTTTGTTGTTGGAGGGGCTTTTTGGATCGCATCAAGCAACGCGCTTGGAGACCATCACTCCCTCTACTCAAAATCTGAATATCAAAGATATTTACAAAAAGTTTTTAGGCAAAAACTCCCAAATTGAGGGCTTAGAGGCGCAAATAGCCAGTCTTAAGGCACAGGCTAAAGCTGTGGCGCGTTGGGATAACCCAATTTTGTATGTGGGCTATAACAATGCAGATGTGAACAATTTTTTCATCTTAGATTCTAGCTTTATGCAAAGTATTAGCGTGGGCTTGAGTCAAAAGTTTGATATTAATGCCAAACGACACACTCAAAAACAAATTGTGGATTTGGAACGCCAAAAGAAGCTTTTGGAACTCCAAAAACTCAAACAAAATATCGCTATTGGTGTACTGACTAATGCGATCAATGTTTATAGAAACACTCAAAAACTCGCCTTGATCAAGCAAACTCTGAGCAACTTAGACAATATCCTTTACAACGCTCAAAATGCAAGCAATCCGGATTTAGTAACGATCTCCAAGATCGAAGTACTCAAATCTCAATTAGAAATCAAACAAAATGAGCTTGAGGATGCCCTAGAGGACAACAAGATCAACATTAGTGAGCTTACTTTTAGTCAAAGCGACCTACTTTCTCTTGCACCTAAAAACATGGCTTTGGACAGCGCACAGGAATTGCAAAAAATCATGGCTAGCAATTATGATCTCAAAATCGCCCGTTTGCAAGACGGCCAAGCGCGCAAAAACATCGTTTTAGCTAAAAAAAGTTTTTTAGAAGATATTAATGTAACTGCTAATTACCTCTTCCGCTCGCGTATCTTTAATATGTTTACCATTGGTGTAGCCATCCCTCTGCCTATTTATGGCAAACAAAATAACACTTTGCAACAACGCAAACAAGAGCATTTAGTAGCAATGAACAATATTGAAAACACAGCTAACCAAATCCGCCATAAAGCTAAAAAGCTTTTAAAAAAAATGGCGCAACTAGAAAAGAATTTGACGAGCATAGAACACATTTTAAACGCTAGTGGGCGTGTTATGCAGATTTATGAACAGAACTTGATCTCGGGTGGGGATTACAATAGCTATTACAACGCCTTTAATGATGTGATTAATGGGCGACTCTCCAAGATTGACGCTTTGAGCGATCTTAATGTTACTTATTTAGCCTTAGAAAATCTGAAGGGACTTGAATGAAATCTTTAAGCCTATGCTTGGCGTTGCTAGGTGTGCTGTGGGGAGCGTCTGATACTATCAAAGTTACCCTCAAAGAGAGCGCGCCTTTTAGGCAATATTACGCCTCTTTGCAAGCAGACGAACAAAAGAGCTACAGCTACACCTTACGCTTTGATGGTTTTGTAGAAAAACTCTATGCCGATCAAACTTACAAACCTATCAAGGCCGGTGAACGGCTCTTTAGTATTTATTCTCCCTCTTTAGTAGGGGTACAAAGTGAGCTTCTCTCGGCTCTGCACTTCAATAGGCAAGTAGAGGAAATTAAGGAAAAATTGCGCCTTTTAGGGGTAGGGCAGTTAGAGATCGCGCGTCTAATCAAAGAGGGCAAGATCATTAATAGCATGCTGATGCGATCGCGCTTCAATGGCATTATCTTTACCAAGAATATCCAAGAGGGGGGATTTATTAAGGGAGGCACAGAGGTTTATAGAATTATTGATCTAAGCTCCCTATATGCTATTGCCAAGATTAATCAAGAGGATTTAGATTTTGTGCGTCATTTGGCAAAAGCTAGTATCTCTATTGAGGGCGTGCCGGGTGTTTTTTCTTTAGATTTTTCTAACATTAATCCCCTTGTCAATGACAAGGATAAAATGCTAGAAGCTCGCTTTATACTTAAAAATCCTCAAGGGGTTTTTTTTCCTAACATGTTTGCCCGCATCACGATCTATCAAAGGGCTAGAAAAATGCTAGTTTTGCCCAAAGAAGCGGTGTTGGTTAAAAACGATAAAACCATTGTGTTTAAAAAAGAGGACGGGGATTTTGAAATTACTGAAATTCATGCCAAACGCAATAGCGATGGGAGCTATGAAATCTTGGAGGGTTTAAAAGAGGGCGATGAGGTCGCTAAAAACGCCCTCTTTATTCTCGATGCCGATGCGATCAATAATGGGGATGAGTGATGATTAATGCGCTGATCTCTCTTAGTCTTAAAAATAGGCTAGTGGTGGTTTTGGTGGTGTTTTTATTATTCCTTATCTCCCTTTGGGCGATGAAAAACACCCGCCTAGACGCTCTGCCCGATCTCTCCCCCACGCAGGTGGTCGTGCAGGTAAGTTACCCTAATCAAAGCCCCCAAGTGGTGCAAGAACAAGCGGTCTACCCCTTAGTGTCTAATTTAATGGGCATTGCCGATGTAGAGACGGTGCGCGGGATTGCTAGCTATGAAACCGGCTTGATTTATATCATTTTTAAAGACGGCGTAGATTTGTATTTTGCACGGGATCGCGTCTCAGAGCAAATGGCACGGGTCAAATTGCCTCCTGAGGCTAAGGTAGAAATGGGGAGTGATTCGACCTCCATTGGCTGGGCTTATCAATACGCGCTCAAAAGTAAAACCAAGAATCTAGCCGAGCTAAAAACCCTACAGGATTTTTATTACCGCTACGCGTTGTTAGGGGTAGATGGTGTGAGTGAGGTCGCTAGTGTGGGCGGGTTTGAGAAAAACTATGAGGTTACCATCAATAACGATGCGCTAGTCAAATACGATTTGAGTATTCAAGATGTGGTTAACGCAATCAAAAAATCCAACAAAGATACGGGAGGAGGGATTATCTTAGAAAACGGATTTGAAAAAATCATCCACGCGCAAGGTTATACCAAGAGTCTAAAAGATTTGGGAGAGATCGTACTTAAAACCCCCAATCTCACCCCCATTAAGCTAAAAGACATTGCTACGATCAATTTTACACCAAAGCCTAGACGATCTGTAGCTAATCTCAATGGCACGGATGAAGTAGTGGGCGGAATTGTGATGGTGCGCTACCATGCTGATACTTATAGCATTTTAGAGCGTATCAAAGAAAAAATTGCCCGCTTGCAAGAAAGCAACCCGGATGTGCAGATTGTGCCTGTCTATGATCGTAGTGAGCTCATTAAAAAGGGGGTGGATAACCTCATTCACACCTTGATAGAGGAGAGCGTGATCGTCTTGGTGGTGATTGCGTTATTCTTACTGCACTTAAGAAGTGCGCTAGTGGTGATAATCACTTTGCCCTTATGTGTGTGTTTGAGTTTCTTGCTCATGCATTTTTTCAACATTGAGGCGAGTATTATGAGCTTAGGGGGGATTGCCATTGCCATTGGGGCGATGGTGGACGCGGCTATTGTGATGGTGGAGAACGCGCATAAGCACTTAGGGCATGTCAATATGCAAAATGACAAAGAACGCCAAGAGGCCATCATTACCGGCGTAAAACAAGTAGGACCGGCTATTTTCTTTGCCCTCATGATTATTGTCGTGTCTTTCTTGCCCATCTTTGATCTAAGCGGGCAGGAAAAGCGACTTTTTTCCCCTCTAGCCTATACAAAAACCTTTGCAATGCTTGTAGGGGCTCTACTCTCTATTAGCATTGTACCCATTTTGATGATCTTTTTTATCAAAGGCAAGATTGTAGAGGAATCTAAAAACCCTATCAACGCCTTTTTTATCAAAGTTTATGGCGTGTGTTTGCTCTTTGTCCTGCGTTTTAGGTATGTGTTTTTAGTCCTAAGTGTGCTAGGTTTGGGCGGGCTATATTTCGTCTATAAAAAACTCAACTGGGAGTTTATCCCAGCTATTAATGAGGGCGTGGTGATGTACATGCCTGTAACCACCAATGCAGTAGGCATTGACACGGCTAAAAAATACTTAGAAGAAACCAATAGGCGCATTAAAAGTCTCCCAGAGGTCAAGCAGGTTTTTGGCAAGGCGGGGCGGGCTAATAGCAGTACAGATAGCGCAGCTCTCTCTATGCTAGAAACCTATATTGAACTCAAACCTAAATCTGAATGGCCTGAACAGATCACCTATGAACAACTCAGAAATAAATTAGAACGCACCCTACAACTCAAAGGCTTGGTCAATTCGTGGACTTACCCCATTCGTGGGCGTATTGATATGCTCTTGACTGGGATTCGTACCCCCTTAGGGATTAAACTCTATGGCAAGGATTCTAATCTATTGCAAGATTTAGCTATCCAGATGGAGCAAACACTAAAAACCCTCCCCCAATCTCTCTCAGTGTTTGCCGAAAAATCTAACAATGGCTACTATCTCAATGTGGATTTGCGCGCGGAAAAATTAGCCCAGTATGGGATCACTAAAGAAGCTATCTTAGACATGATTAGCTATGGCGTGGGTGGGGCGAGTATTTCTACCCTTATTGATGGCGTGGAGAGCTACCCTATCTCTGTGCGGCTTAAAGATGTGCAACGCGACAATATTGAGAGTTTGGATAATCTGTACATTAAAACTCCTTATAGTTTCGTGCCTCTGCGCACCTTTGCAAAGATTTATTATGAAAACGCCCCAGCTGTGCTCAAAAGCGAAAAGGGTCTGAATGTGCATTTTATTTATATCGTGCCTAAAAGCGGAGTGAGCTCAGAAACCTACCGCCAAGCCGCTTTGAAGGTTTTAGAAAAGATAAAACTACCTAGCGGGTATTATTATGAATTTTCAGGGGAGAGTCAGTACTTAGATGAGGCTTTTGCAACTCTTAAATACATCGTGCCTATGAGCATTTTCATCATCTTTTTACTGATTGTCTTTGCGCTCAAAAACACCACAAACGCCCTTTTGTGTTTTTTTAGTCTGCCTTTTGCCTTTTTAGGGGGGTTGTTTTTTATGAAGTTGCTGGGTTTGAATTTGAGTATCGCTGCTTTAGTAGGTTTTTTAGCCCTTTTAGGTGTCGCCTCTGAAACGGCGATTGTGATGATTATCTACCTAGAGGATGCCTATCAAAACTTCTTAAAGCAAGCCACACACACCAGCACCAAACTCAAAGAGGCGATCATGCACGGAGCAGTGCAACGCGTGCGTCCCAAATTGATGACCTTTTTTAGTATCTTAGTTTCTCTTGTACCCATTATGTACTCACATGGCGTAGGCTCTGAGATCATGCACGCCATTGCCGCGCCCATGTTAGGGGGAATGATCACTAGCGTGGTGCTCACTCTCTTTATCATTCCTACTGCGTATTTTGTAATCAAAAATGTAACCCTAAAATCTTTGACCTAGAAGGAAAGCCTAAAAAACACCTCGCATTAAGTTTTTCATGTTAACCTCGCTAAAAAGTAAAGGATAGGTTGACATGGCTGTTACTTGTGTTTCTTGTGGATTTACCAATCCTAACGAGGATTTGCTATTTTGTTTAGAGTGTGGCGCGTTGGGGGGGGGGGGTGAGTATCAAAACTCCCAAAGTCTAAAAGCAGTCCAAGCAAAAATCCAAACTTTTCTTAAAGAAAGTCAAAAAGCTAAGGTAGGTGTGCGAGTGCGCGCCCCACTTGAGGATTTGCAGGGGATGTTTGAGGAGGCAGTGCAAACGCGCAACTTCTTACAGGTTTTAAAAGGCTATATGGGGGGAAATGCCACACATATTCAAGGTTTTATAGAGCAACTTGAAAAATTCTTACAAAGAGATGCAGAATTTCAAATCGCTTTTGTGGGCACGATCAAGGCGGGCAAATCCACGCTCATCAATGCGATGCTTCAAAAAGATTACGCCAGTGTGGATGTCAATCCTGAAACCGCAGTGCTCACCAAATTCAAATACGGCGCAAATCCGCTTGCTACCATTAGTTTTTATACAGCCAAAGAATGGGCGCAAATCTTGGGGAGCGCAAAGCACAGCGCGGGTAATTTTTTTAAAGAATACGAGAAATCTCAAGCCGAACAGGAAAAATCTCAATGGTTAAACAAGCCCAGCATTAGCGAACCTTTAAGCAAGGAATGTTTAGCCAAATACACCTCTTCTAGGTCGAGCGCGCATTATTTTGTCAAAGAGGTGTCTATCCAGTTTCCCGAGTTTCCCTATGAAAAAAATATTGTTTTTGTAGACACTCCGGGTTTAAATGATGCAATCGCTTACCGCTCCAATGTTACGCGCAACTACATCCAACGCGCCAATGTGGTTCTAATGTGCGTGGAATGTAAAAATTTGCAGGGAGTGGAGTTAGACACCATTTTTAGAATTTTTGATAACACCTACGGACACCCAGAGAAAGTCTACACTTTGGGCACACATTATGACATTCTTAACAATCCCAAAAAAGATTGGGAAAAAATCAAGGGCAAATGGATGGAGTACTTGAGTTTAGATCATGGAGGAAGGGGGAAAACGGGCTATAGCTCTAAGTTAGCCCAACAAAATATCATCCATGTTTCTGGGCATTTGTCCTTACTCTGTAGTCTTTTTGAACAAAAAACTTTGGGTGCAGAGGAGGAAAGGCAACTTAAACGGCTGTGCTATGGGTTTTTTGAAGATGACAAGATCGCAACCCATCTTAAAGAGTTGCAGAAAATCTCTAATGTAGAGGCGATCCATCAAAGGATTAAAGAAGACATTTTAAATAGTGTGCAACAAGAGATTATCAAAGATGCCACTAGGAATTATGCCTTAATCCAACAAGAGATCAAAGATTATTTTGAACACAACGCCCAGAGTTTGCACGAGGATTATACTAGCGCGCGGGGCGACACGGCTAAAATCAGTGCCAAGATTGAACAGGACAGACAAAAACTAGAAAGCTTAAAAAACTCTAAGTTGGAGTTTGAGGACTTGATCGCTGGTTTTAATCAGGAATCTAAGAGCGTCCTCGATGATCTAGATGCGCAGATTGAAAAAATCATTCAAGAAAGCGGGGTGTGAGATGGGATTTTTGAGCAGTCTTTGGAGTGGGGTTAAGAGTGTTGCTAGCGCAGTTGGGGGTGCTGTTGTAAGTGCTGGAAAAGCTATTGTCAATGGTGTAAAGAGTCTTTTTGGTTTTGGTGAGAAAACCGCTAGAGAAGTGGGGCAAATGGCCTCTTATTCTGCTAGTAGCGCAACAGCGCAAGAAACCCTTGATCTCAATAAAGTTTTAGCTGAGTTTAAAGCAAAGGCCAGAGAAATGTCCATTGAGCCACAGGAAGCCTTGAGGCAGGAATGCGTCGCCGTCTTTGATCGCTTGGTAGAGGAGATAGAAAAAATGGGGGCATATTGCAACTTGCAATCTTTGCGCCAAAATATACGCAACCATCAAAGGTCTATTTTTGGGCGCATTAAGGGCTTCCATGAAAAACTTTACACCAAGATCAGCCTAGATAATCCCAAATGCCAAGAGGTTTGTATGCTCGACTCCGGGCAAGAAAAGGAACGCAGAATGAATCAGCTCATCAACCAAGCCATCCAAGATTCTTTGAGAGACTTTAAAAAAGAGATCAAGGGCAAGGTGCAAGAAGCGATCTCTAGCGTGAAAGAGAAACTAGAGGATCGCCTAGAAAAAGAAAACATGCTCCTCAAGCAAAGCTATGAAAGACTAAAAGATATTCAAGAGGTGGCAGGCGATGTTGCCCAAAAAGAACAGCAACAATTAGACCTAGCTTTCCAGCTCTTTAGTGCCACCTATGCTAGCCAACAGCTCCAAATCCATCAAAAATCCTCTAAGGTTTAAACACGAGGTCTTGTACATCACATGGAGCAAGAGGAAATCCGCAAACAACTAGAGGGTATATTATCAGATTGGTGCGAAAAAAATCTACCTCCTTTGATCGCTTGAGTTTGGAGGTTATGCGCAAACACTGCGCACTTTTTGATCGCCTGTTAGCAGGTGTAGATAAGAGCGATAGCTTGCATAAGGATATTTATCACCATCAAGTTTCAATCTTTAAACATATCCGCTCTTTTCATCAAAGGCTTCGCTCACAAATAAGCCTAGCTAATCCAGAGTGCTTAAACATTTGTGCCCTTAATCCCGGGACTGAAAAAACAGAAAGAATGGAAAAGCTTCTCTCTTTGGTACTCAAAGACTCCCTCAAGGAGTTTCAAGAAAAAGTGCACAAGTCTATCCTAGATATGCAAAGAACATTAAAAAATCGCCTAGCAAGAGAGGAGGGTCTCATTGCGCAAAAACTCAAGCATATCCCAAACATCAAAGCGAATTTAAAAAGCCATGAGAAAAAACAATTTGAGTTAACTTTCAGGCTATTTGTTACTTCCTATGGCGCATGGATTCTTCAGAAAAAACCCCCAAAAAAGGTCATCAATGTACCACTTCATCTTGAATAGCGCAAAGACAGACTTCTATCACTATAAAAGCAAGACCTACGAAAGACTAGGGCTAAAAACTCCCGATGATGTACAAGAACAGCAATTATTAGAGATTGCTCAACGATACCAAAAAAACCTAAGAAAAATTGAGGCGTGTGTGCAACAATATTTAGAATCTCAACTCAAAAATTATACAAGCTTGCGTTTTGAAACCCTCAAAGACGCGGACATCACGCTGAATTTAGATTTTGAGGTTTTCATCAGTAGGGATACAAATATCAAAATCACGCATCTGTATCCTGTCTTTAAAGGGGTTTTCAAAAGGTTTGTAGTTTATAAAGTTAAAAAACTCCTAGAAAAAATACAGAGCAAGCTTTTAATGCGTAAAATCAAAACCAACCACCTTTGGCTTCAACGCGCCAGCACCCTATCTTTCCAAGAGTTTCTCTATTTCCAAGCTTTAAAAACTTTCCAATCCCCCTAAGCCTGCAACTCTTGTAAGCTTACGGGGGGATTGTGGCTGAATTTGGAATATTCGAGCAAACTTAGTAGCACTTTTTCGACTGCCTTTAGGGTGGTAAAATAAGAGATTTTGTTTTTGAGCACCTGCATGCGGATGATTTTAGAGTCCTCATTGAGTCGGTCGCTGGTGTTAATGGCCATGTCAATCTGCTGGTTTAGCATAAAGTCCGAGATATTAGGCCGCCCCTCAGAGATTTTAAGCACTTGCACGCTTTCTAGCCCCTCAGTTTGCAGGGCTTTATGTGTGCCCGTAGTGGCGTAGAGCTTAAAGCCAAGGCTGGCAAACGCGCGCATTAAGGGCATGGCACGCTGTTTGTCGCTGTCTTTCAAGGACACAAAGATATGCCCGCTGTGCTTAATGGGGTTGTTGCACGCTAATTGGGATTTATAAAAGGCTTCAGCGAGTGTGCGCCCCACACCTGCCACCTCCCCCGTGCTCTTCATCTCAGGTCCTAAGACCAAATCCGCCCCATAAAGTTTATTAAAGGGGAACACGCTCTCTTTGACAAAAACATAATTTAAAGGCTTGGCTACAAATAACCCTCCGCCTTTATTCTCTAGACCCTTAAAGCTCTCTAAACTCTGCCCCACCATCACGCTAATTGCCATTGCTGCAAGGTCTAGCCCTAGTGCTTTAGAGACAAAGGGCACGGTGCGCGAACAACGAGGGTTGATCTCTAAGACATAGAGTTTTTGATCTTTATAGGCAAATTGGATATTCACTAGCCCCAACACCTGCAAGCCTAGCGCGATTTTTTGAGTTTGGCTATAAACCTCCTCTAACACCTGTGGGCTTAGGCTTGGGGGGATAAAACAAGTGCTATCGCCTGAGTGGATACCGGCGGGCTCAATGTGCTCTAACACAGAGCACACAAACACGCTTTTTAAATCGCAAATGGCATCCACATCCAACTCTAAAGCGTCCTCTAAAAAGCTATCCATTAAAAGACTGGTTTCAAAATTATAACCTTCTATGTAATCTAAGCATTCTTGTTTACTGCGTAAAATACGCATTTTAGCCCCCCCTAGCACAAAACTAGGGCGCAAGATTAAGGGCAACTCGAGTTGGTCTAAACACTCTAGGGCTTGGGTCTTGGAGTTAGCGCATAACCCTTTGGGGTAGGCGATGTTTAGATTGTCTAAGAGTTTGTGGCATAAGTCGCGTTCTTCGGCGATCTCAATGTTTTTAAAGGCTGTGCCTAGCAGGGGGATATTGAGGGCTTCTAAATCTTTGGCAATTTTTAGGGGTGTTTGCCCCCCAAAGCCCACCACCACGCCTAATAAATGCTCTCTTTCGCGCGCCACAATCTCAAGCACATGCTCTAAGGTGATGGGCTCAAAGTAAAGCGTGTCGCTGGTGTCGTGATCCGTGCTAATGGTCTCGGGGTTATTGTTGATAATAATAGGGCTTAAGCCCAGCTTTTTAAGCGCTAGGCTGGCGTGTGTCAAGGCGTAGTCAAACTCCATCCCCACCCCGATTTTATTCGCGCTTGAGCCAATGAGTATGACTTTTTGGCGTGTGGATTTGGAGGCGGCGTTGTGGGTGGGGAAAAAGGGGGCATAGGTGCTATATAGATAGGGCGTGGGGCTTTTAAACTCATTCGCGCTCAAATCCACTTGATACATCTTAGGGTGCAAGTCTAAAGCCTCTCTAGCTTGGCGCACTTCTAGCTCGTGCGTGCCTAAAAAGCTAGCAATGAGCGCATCGCTTAAACCCATGCTTTTAAGTTTAAATAAGGCTTGTTTGTCGCTAAGTAGGGCTTGTTTGTCTGCCTCTTTAAGCTCTAATAAGGCTTGCACGATTTCAGCTATCTCGTTTAAAAAGTAGGGGTCAATATAGCTTAGGGCATGCACCTCATCCACGCTTAAACCATCGCTAAAGGCGTGCATGGCATAAAGCAGGCGTTTAGGGTTGGGGCGGCGTAGCTCCTTTTTAAGAAACTCTAGCTCTAGGGGTTGTTCTAAAAAGGCGCGCAAATTTTTTAAGAGATAATCACTCTCTAAAGCTTTCATCAAGCTCTCTTTAAAACTGCCCCCAATGCCCATCACCTCCCCTATGCTTTTCATCGAAGTGCCTAAAGTGCTATCCACTTGGGGAAATTTCTCAAAGTCAAAATGGGGGATTTTGGTGATGATGTAATCTAGCGTGGGCTCAAAGCAGGTTGTGCTCTGCGTGATGTCATTTTGAATCTCTTCTAGCGTGTGCCCTAGAGCTAAAAGCGTGGCGACTTTAGCGATGGGAAACAAGGTTGCCTTGCTGGCTAGGGCCGAGCTTCTACTAACCCTAGGGTTCATTTCAATCACCAATAAACGCCGATCTTTGATGGCAAATTGCACATTCGCCCCCCCCGTATCCACGCCCACCGCCCGCAAAACCGCAAAGCTAGCATCGCGCATGCGTTGGTATTCTTTATCTGTCAAGGTCAAAGCGGGGGCAATGGTGATGCTATCGCCTGTGTGGATTCCCATAGGATCGACATTTTCAATACAGCACACAATCACGCAATTATCCTTGCAATCGCGCACCACCTCCATTTCAAACTCTTTACAGCCTAATAAACTCTCTTCAATGAGAATTTCGCTAATGGGCGAAGCTTCTAGGGCGAATTTGGCCAGGTCTCTAAACTCCTCAATGTTAAAGGCGACACTACTGCCCTCCCCGCCCAAAGTAAAACTAGAGCGGATGATACAAGGAAAACCCACCTCTTTAACCACACTGAGTGCCTCCTCCTCGCTGTAGGCATACCCCCCTTTGGGCAAATCTAGCCCAATGCCTAGCATGCACTCCTTAAAGGCGCGCCGATCCTCTGCTTTTAAAATGCTCTCAATCTTAGCCCCTAAGAGTTTGACATTTTTAAGCGCCCCCTCAAAATGCCCCTGCTGGTGCAACTCCACCATGATATTGAGCGCAGTTTGCCCCCCCATGGTGGGTAAGATCGCCTCTATGCCCTCTTTTTCTACGATTTTAAGCACATTTTGTATGTTAATGGGCTCAATGTAGGTTTTATAAGCTAAGGCTTTATCCGTGTTGATGGTAATAGGGTTAGAATTTAACAACACCACCTCATAGCCCAAATTTTTAAGCGTTTTAAGGGCAATGCTAGAGGAGTAGTCAAACTCGCACGCCTGCCCTATGACAATAGGACCCGATCCGATGAGTAAAATTTTCTTAAAGTTTTGCATAGGAGGGATTATAGCAGAAGTTGGGGCTTAGGACGTAGGCTAGCTTAAGCCCCCTAAAGAATTTATTTTTTATACCAAGTAGGGAGTTTGGCTAGGCTAGAGCAATTTTCAAACATCATAATCATAGATTTCACGCTTGATATCTTCCAACTATCCAAAAATTGGTTAAAACTTTGGCAATCCTCAAACATCCAGTTCATACTCTCTACTTTTGACACATCCCAATTTTCCAATGGCTGGTTAAAGCTGGTGCAACCATCGAACATGGAATACATATTGGTAACGCTAGAAACATCCCAAGCATTTAAAGGTTGGTTAAAACTTTGGCAACTGCTAAACATACAGCGCATATTTCTCACACGCGATACATCCCAATCATTTAATGATTGGTTGAAACTCTCGCAATTCTCAAACATCAATTCCATATCCTCAACACTAGAAACATCCCAACTTGAAATATCATGGTTAAAGTGGATGGCTCGATAAAACATGCCTTTCATGTTGGTTACATGGGAGGTATCCCAAGTTTCTAAGCCTTCAAAGTTCCGCCGATTAAAGGATTTCAGGGTTTCTTCATCATCACTTGGGTCAAAATCCTCTTTATCCTTTTCATGCACATGCGAAAACACATAGCTTAAATCTGTAATCTTGCTAATGTCAATCCCGCCCAAATGCACGCTCTCATCGGCAACTAATTTTTTAAGCTCTTCTTTGCTCTGGGGGAAGTGTTTTTTAGTCATCTGGGCATAGTTTTCAAGAGCAGTCATCATGTCCCCTAGTTGCTCTAAGAGGCGTTTGTCTAATTGCTCTTGTTTTTGGTAGGCTTTGAAGTTATCCAGTGCCTTTTCTAGCTCCAAGACACTCCCTTCTAGGTTTTCTAAATCCTCACAAGCACCAGCAACATACTTATTGCTAACTAACACAAACGCATCCAAAGGTTTGTCTATTTTGGCTCTAACACACCTAAATAAGATTAAAATCTCTTCTAATGCCAAATCATCCTCTAAATTGGCATAGTGTTGATCGAGGGTTTGGATTAGGTGCGTGAGCGCATCTCTAAGCGCGCTAAACTTGGTGTGCAATTCGTAGACTTCCTGCTTAAGCTCTAATCCGCTCTCCAAAGAGCTTAACACCCCCTTACCCAAACGGCATGCTCTTTTAACGCTTTTGATCTCTTGTTCCAATTTTTCTAAGACTTGTTGCATGGCAATTCTCCAGAATTAGACTTGAATCAAATATTTTTACTGCAAGATAGCCAACCACATGGAAAACCCAGCAATCTGTGTTAGAATGCTTGGACAATACATTAGAAGGATAGATATGTACAAACGCGCTTTAGTATTGGCTTCTTTGGCTGTGGGGCTGGCTTGGGGGCAGGATTTTGCTAAGTTGAGCGATGAGGAGTTGCTCAAAATCGCGGGCACTCTGCCGGCTAGTCAGGCCTTGAATTATCGCATGGAAGTGGTGAAACGCTTGAGATCACTTGATGAGGAGCACCAAAAGGAGTTTAAAAAGGCTTTTGGCCAGAGCGCGCGGGCGAATTTGAGCAAAATGAGCTGGAAAGAGTTTTCTCACATGCGCGAGCAAGTGCGCCACAATCTAGCCAAGGCTAAAAAGAAACACAGCCTTAAAGAGCTTGAGGCGATGGGCTTGAATATTGACATTTGCAAGGGCAAAGAACGCCGTGTTTGGTGCGCCCCTACGACCTCTCACTAGATCGCAACTGCTTAGGTGAAAGCTAGCAAAGCTGGAGGGACACAAAAACACAAACAGAGGTAAAAACAACTTTTCATGGTGATGGCGTGTGGGGTTGGTACACATTTAACAAGTTACCACCACCCAAGTCCTTTAAGTTTTAGTCTGGATACCAACGGGGGCGTCTAGCTAGGCTATCACAGCCAGAAAACATTTGACCCATATCTCTCGCATTTACACTAGAGACATCCCAACTATCTAAAGGCTGGTTGAAGCTAGAGCAATCCCTAAACATACAACCCATGTTTTCCACGCTAGAAGTGTCCCAGTCGTCCAAGGGCTGGTTAAAACGCTTACAGCCATCAAACATGCAAAACATATCTTTGACACTAGAAACATCCCAATCATCTAAGGGCTGATCAAAGTATTCGCAATGCTGAAACATCCCATACATGCTCTCCACACTGGACACATCCCATTCATCTAAAGGTTGGTCGAAGTTTTGGCAATTTTCAAACATGTTCTTCATACTTTTGACATTAGATACATCCCAATCATTTAAAGGCTGGTCGAAACGAGCATCTTCACAATAGCCCATTTTAAACATCGCCTCCATAGTCTCTACACTAGAGACATCCCAGTTGTCTAAGGACTGGTTAAAGCTATGGCAACCTTCAAACATGCCTTTCATGTTTTTAACATTAGATACATCCCAGCTGTTTAAAGGTTGATTAAAGTTTTCACAACCATCAAACATGTTTTCCATTTTTTCCACGCTAGAAACATCCCAGTTATTTAAAGATTGGTTGAAACTACGGCACACCCAAAACATAAAAGACATATCCTCCACATTGGATACATCCCAGTTATTCAAGGGTTGGTTGAAACTCGTGCAACGAACGAACATATTATTCATATATTTCACACGGGACACATCCCAATTATTTAAAGGCTGGTTAAAATTTCCACAGCCACTAAACATGGCATCCATTTCTTGCACCCTAGACACATCCCAGCTATTCAGGGGCTGATTAAAGCTCGTGCAACCCATGAACATAGCACCTGTTCTAAACGCATTGGACAACTTCCAGCCCTGCAAAGCCCCATTAAAATTTTCACAATAAGCAAACATCCCGTGCATATTCTGCACCCTAGAGACATCCCAGTCATTTAAAGGCTGGTTGAAGTTTTGGCAACGCACAAACAAGAAAGTCATGTGCTCGACCCTAGACACATCCCAACTATTCAAGGGCTGGTTGAAGTTTTCACACAACCTAAACATCGCCTCCATGTTCTCTACTTGAGACACATCCCAACTAGAAATGTCATGGTTAAAATGGATAGCTTTGTAAAACATGGCTTTCATGTTGCTAACATGGGAAGTGTCCCAGCTTTCTAAGCCTTCAAAGTTTTGGCGGGTGAAGGGTTTGACTTCATCGTCTTTGTACCCCCCCCCCCTCCCCCCCCCAGTGGCGTGCGAAAACACAAAACCTAAATCCGTGATTTGGCTAATGTCGATCTCGCCTAAGTGGATACTCTCATCGGCGACTAATTTTTTCAACTCCTCCTTGCTTTGGGGGCAATATTTTTTAGTCATCTTAGGCGTGGCTTTAAGGCTGGTGGGGGTGTTTAGGGCGGGGTGTTCTTTTAGGGTAACTAGGACACCCTCCACATCCAAGACACTTTGTTCTAGGCTCGCTAGAGAGTCTAAGACTTCCTTAGCGGTGCTGGCTTGCTCTAGGCTGGCTAAGGGCGTGTTGATCCTAGCTCTAACGCGTTTAAGCAAGATTAACATTTCTTCTAAGGCTGTATCGTCCTCTAGGCTAGCGTAATGCTCATCTAGGGCTTTGCTGACATGTGTGAGTGCCTCTACTAACGCACTAAATTTAGCGTGTAATTCTTGGGTTTCCTGCTGAACCTCTAAGCCCTCTTCTAACACACTCTTGCCCAAACGGCACGCGCGTTTGGCACTCTTGATCTCTTGCTCTAATTTTTCTAAGACTTCTTGCATGGCGATCTCCTAATCAAAATAGAATAGAAGATGATTCTAACACAAAACTAAGTTTCAGGGTAAATACACGCGCGGGAGGCGTTTGGTGAGCATGGTGATAGCTTCATAATTGATGATACCCAAGATTTTGGCAATGTCCCCCGCCCCCATAGCCCCGCTTGCAGGCTCGCCCAAGAGAATCACCTCATCGCCCTCTTGTGCCTTTATATCGCCCACATCAATAAAGCACTGATCCATGCACACCCCCCCAATCACAGGCACTTTTTGCCCATGCAAGAGTCCCCAAGCCTTGTTACCCAAAATTTTAGAAAAACCATCCCCATAGCCTAAGGGCAAAACCCCTACGCGGGTGTTTTTCATGCAATAGTAATCCTCCCCATAGCCTACCAATCTCCCGGCAGGAATGTCTTTTAAACTCACAATCTGGGCTTTGAGGGTGAGGACATGGCGCAGGGACAACCCCTTTTTCTCTAGGACATCTTGGGTGTAAATAGAGGGGTGCAGTCCATAGAGAGCCAAGCCCACGCGGACTAAATTCATGCCATAGCTGGGCATGCTCAGTGCGCACGCGCTATTGGCCATGTGTTGGTATTTAAACTCTAATCCCATGCCTTTAAGTTGATCGACAAATTCTACAAAGCGCGTGGCTTGCTCGTGGGCGTAATTTTTATAGAGCGCGTCCGCGTTGCTATGGTGGGTGAAAACGCCTTCTAGCTCTAGCCCTTTAAGTTGGGAAATCTTGGCGATTGCAAGCGCGCTTTCTTGGGTAGGGAAAAAGCCCAAGCGACTCATGCCCGTATCCACTTTGATATGCACCTTGAGCTTGCGCCCTAGTTTAAGCGCGACCTTAGAGAAATAGAGTGCTTGCTTTTCACAAAAGAGGGTTTGGGTGATATTGGCTTGTATGAGTCCTTGTGCCATGTGATTGGGAGTGAAACCTAAAATTAAAATAGGCACTTGGGCAAAGCGTGCGCGCAGTTCTAGGGCTTCATCATAAGTGGCTACCCCCAGATACCCCGCTCCCTGTTCTAAAAAAACACGGCTAGTCTCTAGCGCACCACACCCATAAGCATTCGCTTTTACCACCGCCATGATGCTCATCTCAGTCCCCAACAATGTGCGCATGACTTGGAAATTATGCGCTAGGGCTTGGGCGTTAATCTCTACATAGCTAGCACGATTTGGTTGCATAACAGGCCTGTGTTTGTAGGGCAAAATAAGATTTTGTTTCGGCTACAACCACCTTATGAAGCAAAAGAAGCGCAATCAAATTAGGGATAGCCATTAACGCATTAGCAATATCAGAGAAATTCCACACAAATTCTAATTTAGTAAGTGCACCCACAAAAATACCTCCCAAATAAAGAAAGCGATAGACAACAATGTAGCTTGCACCAAAGGTAAATTCTATACTTCGTTCGCCATAATAGGCCCAGCCTACAATGGTGGAATAAGCAAAAAAAATCGTTGAAGCAAAAACTATCCAGCCTCCGTTAGGATAAAAATAGCGCACGCTCTCATAGGTCAACAAGCTAGCGTCATGGAATTGATAATGCACAGGTGCCATGAGCACTAACAAAGCTGTAGAAGTGCAAACCACTAAAGTAATGATGAGAGGTTGTAACATGGTGATTAAAGCCTGCTTGACTGGATGCGCGCTCTTGGAAGCGGCTGCCACGATGGCTGCACTGCCCATGCCTGCCTCATTAGAAAAGAGTCCTTTAGAAACTCCAATCTGAATAATGGCAAGCAAACTCGCTCCACCAGCCACACCACCTAAGATAGGCTGAGGGTGAAAGGCTTGCAAAACAATGAGCTTTAACGCATCTAAAGCTGCGCTAGGATGGGTAAGCACAATATAAAGAGTGGTAAGCACATACAAAAGCACCATGAAAGGCGCGAAGTAATCGCTAAATTTGCTAATAGATTTGATTCCCCCCATTAAAATCAAGGCCGTAATGGCCGTGATGATAAGACCAGAAAGCCAAGTGGGCATAGAGGCATGGTGCAATAGGATCGAGGACACTGCATTAGCCTGAGTCATACTCCCAATTCCAAAGGAAGCGACTAAGGTAAAAAAGGCAAAAACAAAGGCTAACTTAGGCATGTGTAGGCCATTTTTGATGTAGTACATTGGCCCGCCCTTATAACCAAATTTGCCCACCTCGCGATATTTGAGCGAGAGCACCCCCTCTGCATACTTAGTGGCCATTCCCACCAAACCTGTAACCCACATCCAAAAAATACTCCCCGGCCCACCTGACACAATAGCAACAGACACTCCAATAATACTTCCAATCCCCACGGTTGCACCAATAGAAAGCATCAAACTTGAGAATTGTGAAATATCGCCCTTAGAATGCTTATCACGGGTACAGAGGATTCTGAAGGCATGGAAAGTTTTACTAAACTGGATACCGCGCAATAAAAAGGTATAAAAAAGCCCCGTACCCACGAGCAAGATTAGCAAGGGCACTCCCCATACCCATGTCTTTAAGATTTCTAGGAATGTGTTAAGAAATATCATTCTCTAAAAAAAGCTGAAAACAACATCACATCTACACTTTTCTCATTAGCACCCTGCGCGATCAGATCCGCGATGATTTTTCCTATAGCAGGACCAAAGGTGATTCCAAGCCAGCCTAATCCTGTAGCGTGCACTAAGTTTTTATAACGAGAATCATAGCCCAAATAAGGAATATCATTGGGAGTTAAAGGTCTAAAACCACTCCATTCTTGGACATTTTGCATCTCAAAGGGGCGTGTAAAGGTAGTAAAATTTTTCTTGATATTGTCAATTTGGGCACGCACAATTCCGGGATCATTAGTATTAAGCTCTAATTTAGAAGTGATGCGCACGGTGTTTCTACGGGGAGTCATCGCCAAGAAAATATCTGCAAAAAGAGAAGAGGTTTTAGGCTTGAGCTCTTCGGGCATCTCAAAGGTCAAACTATACCCTTTTGCTCCCATCATTAAAAAATCATTGCGGGTTTTTTTGAGCAGATAAGGGCTAGCCCCTGTAGCCAAAATGATCGTTTGTGCTTCAATTTTTCCATGACTGGTGATCACCCCATTGATCTTTTGTGCGCCAAATTCAAAGTCGCGCGCTTCTTCATTGTAATGAATCTCTACCCCTTCATTTTTGAGATAGTTTTGCAAACTCTCCATCACTTCTCTAGCATCAACATGGGCGTTTTCTTTCAAAAGGACACTGCCACAGATGTTTTCTTCACGCGCTACGGGCATATAGTCCAGTGTAGCGCGAGGGTCAAAAATTTCATAGGTGTTCGAATCGTAATGTGCGCAGGCTTTGATCTTCTTTTCAAAATTTTCCTGCAAGGTATAAATCATCAATAGCCCATCTTCTTTAAACCAAAAATCCATGCCCCGATCTAACATTTCATGGTAGACCTCTAGGCTCATCCATCCATACCGCTCAAATAGGGCTAGCGTGCGCTTGAGAGATTTCTTATTCGCACTTCTAACAAATTTCCACAACCATTTATAGAGTTGAGGGTTGAGTCCCCAATGGATATTTAAAGGGGCTTGCCCTTTGAGCATAAGTTTTAAAGTGTCGCACACCACGCCCGGGCTAGAAAGAGGGGCTTTTTTAAAGGCAGAAACTAGCCCGGCATTACCAAAAGAAGTCCCATTGCTTCCATCTGTCTGTTCGATGAGAGTAACTTCACGCCCGGCGTGGTGCAAAGCATAGGCACAACTCAAACCTACAATTCCTCCCCCAATGATCACAACATCTTTTTGCATGTTTAAACCTGCGCGATTGCTTCGATTTCTACAAGCCCATCTTTGGGAAGTTTGGCCACTTGAAAAGTCGCGCGCGCAGGGTAGGGCTCTTTGAAATAATTCCCATAAATTTCATTCACAACTGCGAAATCTTCTAAGTTTTTAAGCAAAATGATGGTTTTGACCACTGCACTAAAATCTAGTCCCGCTTCTTTAAGAATGGCGCGCATGTTTTCCATCGCTTGCGTGGTTTGCTCCTTGATCCCTCCGGTAAATTCTCCACTCTTGGGATCGATACCTAATTGTCCGGAAATAAAAACAAAACCACTGCTTTTAATAGCTTGGGAATAAGGGCCGATCGCTTTTGGGGCGTGATTCGTATTGACTTGTTGTTTTGATTGCATGATTACTCCTTTTTAAAAGTGGGGCATTATGCCCCATGCAAGCTGTGCTAAGGCTGATATTACTTGACTTCCATGTGCACAGGCTTGGCAACATTGCTTTTAATCTCTTCTACTTTGGCATCTGCTTGCTCTTTAGTGTTATAAGGTCCAATAAGATAGCGTTTTTGACCATTGCTGAGATCTTGGACTTGATGAGGGTATTTCATAAAAGCTTCCATGAATTTGAGATTAGGAACTTTGCTAAACACCCCAACTTGCAAGTAAAAGCCTTTGGGTAGCGTGCTTATAGGTTTGGTTTCGGGCTTGCCCACCTTTTCAGGTTTCACATGATCGATGGGTGTTTCTTGTTTTTTTGGAGAAGATGGAGGTGGAGTTTTTACTTCTGTTTTGGCGATTTTTGGGGTTTCTTTGGGTGGTTCGATCGCTTTTTTGGGCACTGGCTTTATCTCAGTCTTGTGAGGAGGTTTTATCGGATGCTTTTCTATAGTTTTATGCGCAACTTTTTCGTGTTTCTCATGTCTCTCTTTCTCATGTTTGGCTTTTTCATGTCCATGCGAAGCTCGTCTTTCATGGCTAGAATTTCTCACCTCTTTTTGTTCTGTCTTTTTGGTGGCAACTTTTTCATGGGAAGTTTCCATTTTTGGGACAAGTGGAGCAGGTGGAGGTGAGGACTTATCCAAAGGGCTAGCTGGGAGCATGACGGGTGCTTCGGGTATTTTTTGGGCCTGTTTAGCCTGAATATCCTTCACAATTTGATCAAATTTGTCCTCTTCTTTTTTTGGCGATGAATCCAAAGTGAGATTTTCAAAATTACTTTGATTAAAGGTATTAGGGTTAGTCTTTTGCAAACTTAAATCATTGGCTATAGGAGGGCTTTTAGAGGGCTCACGAGTACTTTTGTAAAACACCACTAACACCACGCCCAGTATGATGAGGCTAATAGCCACCCCTAGCAGGATTTTCTTAAGCTTAGAACCCTTTTCATGCTCTTCTATCGCTTCATTAAATTGTCTTCTATTGATATTGAGGTCTTGATTAGATTCTGAATTGTCCATAAGTGTCCTTTAAAATACTACATATGCCGCGCCCAGCTTGCCCCTCTTTCCTTAGCAAAAACATTATAGGGTAACACCAGAATATTAAACTGAGGGGGGAGATCGCTATTAGGAAAAGTCTTCCATTCATTGGGCAAACCTTGCGCTAGTTTCATAGAAAGGGTTTTGGCTAAACGATAACCCTCGCTAAGTTCGGTATGCCCCTTGTGCACATAAAGATGCAAGTGTCCGGGAGTACTCGTCTCATAAGCGGTAAAATTAATAAAACCCTCTTCTCTTAAGAGTAGTTGGGCCTTATGATAGAAACGATCTGGAGTACGCCCGTTGTAATCAAAAACAATATTCTCTACCTTGTTATTAGGCAGGATGAGATTATGTGCAAGAGTGATTTCTTTGCGCCAATGCTTTTGAATGAGCATAGAAGTTAGAGTAGCATCGACCCGCTCAAATTTATCATAATAGCAACGGCCTAAGTGGGTAACGCGCTCTCCAAGACCAGATTGCTTTAGATAGTAATGACTCGTTTGCATTTTAATGAGCTGTAAATCCATCTCTACCATGGGCTTCCTTTAAAAAATTGCGTTTTCATAGACCTGAAACCCTCGTGTCAAGGCCTCAATCTCCTCTTTAATGGAGCTGTGATCCCCACTGAGGTTTTGCAGAACTTCAGCAATCTTATCTGCAATGAAAGTAAACTCTGTTGTGGTCATGCCTCGACTTGTGAGTGCAGACGACCCCAAGCGAATACCGCTAGTGATAAAGGGACTTCTTGTCTCATTGGGAATAGTGTTTTTATTCACAATGATACCAACCTTTCCCAAAGCCTCTTCGGCTTCTTTTCCGCTAAAATGTTTAAAACGCATAAGCAACAAGTGGTTATCACTCCCTCCACTAACTAAATCAAATCCATGTCTTAAAAGCCCCTTGACTAAAACTTGCGCGTTAGCCTTAACTTGTTTGGCATAGGTTTTCCAAGTAGGTTTGAGATTTTCTAAAAAGCCCACCGCCTTAGCTGCAATCACATGCATCAAAGGTCCTCCTTGAGTGCCCGGGAAAAGGGCCTTATCAATCTTTTTGGCTAATTCTTCATCATTGCTAAGAATCAAACCTCCTCTAGGACCTCTAAGAGTTTTATGTGTGGTGCTACTGACCACATGGCAGTGAGGGAATGGGTGGGAGTGTTCGCCCGCTACAACTAGCCCGGCAATGTGAGCCACATCGCCCATCAACAATGCACCCACAGAGTCAGCAATCTCTCTAAAGCGTCTAAAATCGATTTCTCTAGGATAGGCTGAAAACCCACAAACTAATAATTTAGGGCGCACAATTTGAGCGATCTTAAACACTTCCTCATAATCAATCCAACCCTCTTGATTAACCCCATAGTGAAAACCTTGAAAATGCTGGCCAGTAACGCTCACCTTAGAAGCGTGAGTCAAATGCCCCCCACTACTAAGCTCCATACTCAAAATCTTATCATAAGGTTTTAGCAAAGCGTGGTAGATTGCCATATTAGCTTGACTGCCTGAATGGGGTTGCACATTGGCAAATTGGCAATCAAACAACGCCTTAGCGCGTTCAATAGCTAATTTTTCCACCTGATCTACTACTTCACAGCCTCCATAATAACGCTTAAAAGGATACCCCTCTGCGTACTTATTGGTCAGCACACTCCCCATTGCTTCCATCACACTCTCAAAAGTGTAATTTTCACTCGCGATCATTTCTAAATGTTCGCTTTGGCGCGTTAACTCGGCTTTAACTAGATGAAAAATTTCCGGATCGCTCTGCTCCAAATGAAAAACTTTAGACATGCTTGTCCTTACTTTCGGGTTTCATCGCAGGGAATAAAATCACATCTTTGATGGTTTTGGAATTGGTGAACAACATCACGAGGCGATCGATGCCAATCCCCTCTCCAGCTGTAGGAGGCATGCCATGCCCCAATGCCCACACATAGTCGCTATCCATAAATTGCGCCTCTTCATCCCCACTCTCTTTTGCCCTAACCTGCTCTTCAAAGCGTTGGTATTGATCTAGGGGATCGTTGAGCTCGCTAAACCCATTGGCGATCTCTTTACCCGCGATGAAGAGCTCGAAGCGATCGGCAATGTTGGGGTCTGTGTCGTTACGGCGCGCTAGAGGACTAATCTCAATGGGATATTCTGTGATGAAAGTAGGGTTGATTAGCTTGGATTCCACGCACAAATCAAAGGCTTCAGCGAGCAATTTGCCATGCGTGATCAAGCCTTCCAGCTTAACGCCCTGCTTTTCTAAAAAAGTTTGTAAGAGGGCACTATTCTCTACTACGCTATTTTCTAACCCTCCAATCTCTACAAGAGCCTGTTTAAAACCTAGCACTCTCACCGCGTTAAAATCAATCGTATGTTCTTGATAGGTGATCTGTGTAGGTAAATTTAACGCTTGCAATAATTCTTCAAAGAGCTCTTGAGTGAGCGCGATCAAGTCTTCATAGGTCTTATACGCCCAATAAAATTCTAACATCGTAAACTCGGGGTTATGAGAGTGATCCATGCCCTCATTTCTAAAATTACGATTGATTTCAAAGACGGCTTCAAAACCTCCCACTACCAAGCGTTTTAAATACAATTCGGGGGCGATGCGCAAATAGCGTTCTACCTCTAGGGCGTTGTGGTAGGTGATAAAGGGGCGTGCATTAGCTCCTCCGGCAATGGGGTGCATCATTGGGGTTTCCACCTCTAAAAAGCCCTTTTTCTCAAAAAAATGGCGGATGATCGCCACAATTTGGCTACGGGTTTTAAAAACCTCTTTAACTTCCGGGTTGGCGATCAAGTCTACATAGCGTTGGCGGTAGCGCAATTCAATATCGCTTAGACCATGAAACTTTTCAGGCAAAGGCACAATTGCCTTAGTCAGTATCTTATAAGAAGTGGCATGTAGACTAAGCTCGTTGGTCTTAGTAACAAAGGGATAACCCTCCATATTCACGATGTCGCCCACTTCTACGCATTTTTTAAAGCTATCAAAGGCCTCTTTACCCAAGTCATTTTGAGACAGATATACCTGCACGAGCGCGCTCTGATCTTCAATTTTTAAAAAGCAAGCCTTACCCATCAGACGGATAAAGCGTACGCGTCCCACCAAAGTATGCATGCTAGTGGGGTCTTTTTGCCCCTCTGTGAGCACACTAAAGGTTTGCAAAAACTCCGCATTGCTTAGGGTGCGTTTGACTTGGTTGTCATAAGGGTTTTGCGCTAGTGAGCGCAATAAATCGGCCTTTTGTATGCGTTGTTGGATATAAGGATTACTGAACATGGAGACTCATTTAGTTAGATAGGGAATTACTTTGACTTTTTTGTTTGGCTTCACTGGCTCTATTTTGAATGGTTTCGCCAAGTTTTTGTACCTCAGGCTGGCGCATCACATAGGCTGCCACTTCTTGCATGCTAGGATAAAGTTGACTATGAGTGCGCAAATAAGTGTCCATAGGTTTCATAAAGCTAAAGTGAGAAACACCATAGAGTAAAAAGGCGAAGACAAGATACATTTTTGTACAGGCAAAGAAAAAGCCCAAAACCTTGTCAATTGCCCCTAAATTACTCAGCCCAACCGCTTTACTCACGATTACGCCTCCAATTAAAAAAGCGATCCAAACACCAGCTAAGATAAGCGTAAAACCAATGAGGCTTTCTATGGACGCATTATGGAAATTGTGCACATGAGCAGAAAACAACACTCCTGCATCGCCAGCAAACCTAGAACCCAGCCACACCCCGCACACAATGCCCAAAATGCCTGCAACCTCATCAATCAAGCCATTATAAAAACCACGAATACCCACAACAAGAACAATAGCGACTAAGGCTACATCAATATAATCCATCATACATTCCAAGTGAATTTAAGACAATCTATCCTAGAATTATAAACTCTGTAAGCTTAATTTTACATCCATTCTAAGGAGTGCTGTTGCCTTCGCTAGGGCTTAAAGTTCATACACGGGACTGGCTTGTATCCCGTGTTCATTGGGGGTTAGCTCTAATTTTTCTTACCCCTCTTTATGTGGGTTCACTTCTTACAAAACACCCTTTATTGCTTGTGGCTACAGAAAGTTTACTAGCTCCTTTGAGCATATTGGTTTATTTGCGCGTAAAAAAACGCAAAGCATTTGGATTTGGATTCTTGGTAGGTTTGGGGATGTTTTATTGGTCTGCTTTAAGCTTTCGCTACAGCGATTATAGCTTTCTTGTCCCTCTGATGATCGCTCTAGTCGCCCTTTGTTATGGCGGGGTTTTTTACCTGCTCTGTTGGCATTCTTCCCCTATTTATCGTGTGCTTAGTCTTTGGTTGGCTAGCTACATCCACCCCTTTGGCTTTGATTGGTTTGTCCCTGAGTCCTTTTTTGCCTATTCTGTTTTTAAAGTAGATAAACTCAGTTTTCTATGTATTGCAAGTGCTATAGCTCTTTTAAGCTCCCAAGCTGAGGGAGAGCGATTCCTATTTTTAAAATCCCATACGCATTTTTATACAAAATTTTTAGCCTCTTTCCTGCTGGCTTTAAGCATGGATTGGCAACCTAAAGGCATCCCCTCTATTTTACCCCCTATGCAAGTGGTAACTACCCATATTGCTCAAGATGTGAAATGGCAACAAGCCCATTTAGATACCATCGTAGCGCAAAATTTTCAAACGATCCAAAAAGCCATTGTAGCGCATAAAAGTATTGTTATCTTGCCCGAAACCGCCTTTCCCTTTGTGCTCAATACAAGTGAGGTGCTCTCTGATTTGCTCACTCTGAGCAACAAAATCACTATCATTACCGGCGCGCTCTATAAAAAGGGCAATCTTATCTACAATTCCACCTACATTTTCCACAACAACGCCTACGACTACGCCCACAAGGTGATCTTAGCCCCCTTTGGAGAAACCATGCCCCTTCCAAAATTTCTAGCCAACTATCTTGATTCTATTTTCTTTGGTCCTAGTGCTTTTCAGTTAGGGAGTGGGGAAACTTTTAGAGATTTTAACATTGCCGGTCTCAATTTTAGACCTTTGGTGTGCTATGAGGGCACTTCAGCACAGGCATACCCATATAGCCCACAGATTTTTATCGTTATTAGTAATAATGGCTGGTTTGTGCCCAGTATTGAACCCTTTTTACAAAGAATGCTTTTAAAGTATTATGCGCGGCGTTTTCACAAGATCATTATCCATAGCACCAATCTTTCCCCCTCCTATATCTTAACACCCACTCTCTTGGGCGATCAAAACAAGGATTTTTGATGTTAGAAGCCACGCATTTAGGTCATCGTTTTGAACACTGGCTCTATCAAGACATCCATTTGCAAGCAAAGGCTGGCGAATCCATCGCGCTATTAGGAGTGAGCGGGAGTGGAAAATCCAGCCTTTTAAACCATCTCTCAACCATGTTACCACCCTTAGAAGGACATGTGCGCTTATTAGATCACCCCAATATCTACGCCTTACCTCTTAAAACTCTCTTAGATATTCGTCGCCACCATGTGGGAATTATTTTTCAAGCACATTATCTCTTTAAGGGCTTTAACGCCCTAGAAAATCTTCAAGTGGCTTCAATCTTAAGCCAACAACCCATCCAAGAGGATTTATTAGAGAGACTAGGTATAGCCCATGTGCTCTCTCAAAGCGTGGGGGAGCTCAGCGGAGGACAACAGCAACGCCTTTCCATTGCGCGCATTCTCACCAAGAAACCCAAGATCATCTTTGCAGATGAGCCTACAGGAAACTTAGATAGCACTACAGCTTTAGGGGTTATGCAGGCCATGCAAAACTATATCCAGCACCATCAAGGCGCGTTGATTCTAGCTACTCACGATGAGAAAATGGCGCGTCATTGCACGCGCACCTACCTCTTAGAAAACCAACGCTTACGCCTAGTGTAGTCTAAAATCATAGCTCAATGATGTTATCATATAGCTACGATCTTGAGTTGAGGGGGCAAATTTTTGATTAGGCGCGTCAAAATAAGCCACCTTATAGCCTCTATGCATAGAAATTTAATAACCATTGATGCGCAACATCAAATGCAAATGCCTCCAATCATATTTGCAGTAAGACACAAGCTTTGCGCATACGCTCTAGGGCCTGTGGTGATCTTGCCCAAGAGAAACCAAGAAAAATTTTTAAACTTGCCCCCTATGAGAGCATGGGCAGTGAGGGCGTTGGCATTATAGAGGTTAGTGTAAGCGTCTTCATAGGGAGTGTCATCTGTGGTGTCAAAGGACACAGGCGATCCATTCCACCCAAGTTGTGCATTGGCGTTACCAAAATTCTTATAAACACCCCAACCAAAGTAATAATCATGGATATAAAAGCGTTGGCGCACCAATAGAGTTGCGGTATTTTTGCCTACCAAATTGCCCCGATAGTAGGTTTTTGCTAGAGTGGTGCTATAAATGGGAAACCACGCAAAGACATCTGTTTGTATTTTCCATTTACCCGGACTAAAGATCGCATTAGTCTGCAAACCGGGCGCGTTGAAATTTTTAGGATAAAACCACAAAAATGGCATGATAGTAAAGTGCTTAGAGTTCCAAGCTAGACTGAGAGCATGCATGCCATAATTAGTGCGCCTGCCATCGGGAAACTCATAACTCACAGGCGCGTAAAAATCCCGAATAAATTGGATATTAGCCAACCCACGCCCATAAGTGCTAAACCACACAAGCTTAAGATGTTTAAATTGGACAAACGCTTCAAATCCCTGATTAAAGCCTCTTAAAAATAAAGCTTCTTTACTCGCATAACGCCCCAGTTTAATGCCAAAAATATCTTTATAGCTATAATCCAAATAGGCGTTATAAAGAATGTAGTTTTTAGCATGCACGCTATCCTCATAGCGCGAGTGTCTCCAAGGCGCGTTCATCAAATACCCCTCCCAACGCCCCATATAATACCAGTTGGCCGGTTGGAATTCTAAATTATCTCCACTCTGATCGACAAGTGTCTTTGTCGAGTCGTAAGCCAAGCCACCCAACTCGCCCCCAATGCCTGCTTTCAAGCGTTGAGTGTCTATAGACTTGGGCAACAAATCCATATCTATTTGCAACGCTCCAATAGCTGTAACATAACTGCCCGTGGGGTAAAGCCCCTTATCAGAATTAATAGGGGAATTATTAAAACCTATGCGTGAAAACGATCCCATTTGTCCGCTTATTTGGTAATCTAGAGCGCAAAGAAGCAAAGGGACAAGAAGCAAAAAGGATCTCAACATAACTTAATATTGCAAAGGGAGTGAGAGATGAAGTAGCAGGGGCATCGCCCCTAGAAAACCTTGCGCGCTACACAAAGACAATAGAAGCTAGGATCGAAGCATCGCCCTTTCTAATAGCCACTCTATGGATGCTAGTATAACCCCCATTGCGCGTTGCATATTTAGGGGCTAATTCGGTTACAAGCTTATGAGTGGCGTGCTTATCTTGCAGATAAGAGAACACATAGCGATGTGCATTAGAATCGCCTTTTCTAGCCATGCTCACAAGTTTTTCAATATAAGATTGCAGTTCCTTTGCCTTAAAAATCCCTGTTTGAATCTTCTCATGCGTGATCAAAGAGATGGCAAGATTTTTGAGTAGGGCTTTTCTGTGTGCACTGGTGCGTCCCAATTTTCTGAAACGATTCTGGTGTCGCATTAACTCTCCTGATTTTTAATTTTATCTAACTTGGCTTGCAAGGATGTTCTAAATTCTGCTGAAATCTCAGAACCTACAGGATAACCTAAGCCTTCTAATTTCTCAGCGATCTCATCATAGGACTTCTTGCCAAGATTTTTAATATTTTTGAGCTCATAAGTGTCCATAAGCACTAACTCACCGACATATTTAAGCCCAATTTTATCCAAACAATTAAAACACCTAGCACTTAAATTCAACCCCTCAATTTCCATCACAAGGTCTCTCTCTAGACCTTCTTCTAAATGAGCACTACTTTTGCAATCAGCAATATTGGCGTTAAAGATATGCATCTGAGCATTCATAGTCTTAATGGCATCTTGAAAGGCACGCTGAGGGTCTACCTGCCCATCACTCTCAATTTCAAAAATAAGTTTTTCGAAATTAGGGTTGCCATCTACAAGCATGTTTTCAATGTTGTATACCACCTTTTTAATGGGTGTGAAATAGGCATCTAGGGGGATATAATCGCTAGAAATGTAGCCCCGTATACTCTCAGAAGGCACATATCCCATACCCTTTTGCACAATGAGAGAAAACTCAAGGTGAGCATCCTCATTAATAGTGGCCAAGTAGGCATCATGGTCGATCACGCTAATCTCTTCATTCTCTAAATCGCGCCCGCTTAATTTGGCAGGTCCTTTAAAGGAATAGTGTACCACCACTTGATCGTTTTGGGCGTTGTCTAGGTGTTTGCCAATCAGACGGATATTTTTCAAATTAGCAATAAACAAGGTCATGTCCTCAGAAACCCCGCGCAAAGAGTCAAACTCGTGGTTAGCTCCCTCCACTTTAATTCCAATGGGTGCGTAGCCCACAGAGCTCAAAAGCAAGAACCTTCTTAGAGGGTGCGCTAGAGTGATAGCATAACCTGCTTCAAAGGCAGAGACACACACTTTAATATGTCTGTCGTTAATTTTCTCCACATTAATATCTGTAGGCACTTGTGGAGCTATTTTGATCACTTTCATGCAACTTCCCTATTATTTGGAATAGAGTTCGACAATCAATCTCTCTTCAAGAGGTAAGCTCACCTCATCTCTCTCAGGATAACGGGTGAAAATCCCAAACTTCTTATCTCTGTCTACATCGATCCATGGTACGATCCCCACTTGATTAGTAAGCTCTACAGCGCGCGTAATTTGGGGATTTTCCTTGCTTTTTTCGCGCACTTCGATTTTTTGCCCGCTTTTAATGAAAGCAGAAGGAATATCCATACGCTTGCCATCCACTAAAATATGTCCATGCGTTACTAGCTGGCGCGCAAAACTTCTAGTGGTTGCAAAACCCATGCGATAAACCACATTGTCTAGGCGACGCTCCAGCAGGCGCACCAAATTTTCCCCCGTATTGCCTTCCATGCGGTTGGCTTCTCTAAAGATCGAGCGGAATTGTTTTTCAGAAATACCATACATGGCCTTGGCTTTTTGCTTTTCACGCAGTTGTAAGCCATAGTCTGAAATTTTACCTCGTCTTTGCCCATGTTGACCCGGACCATAGGCGCGTTTGTCTAACGCGCTCTTGCCACTCAAACGGCGTTCGCCCTTGAGGAATAAAGAAATCCCAAAACGGCGTTCTAACTTTTCAACAGCACCTCTATATCTTGCCATGTGCGCTCCTTACACTCTTCTTCTCTTGGGTGGGCGGCAACCATTATGGGCTAGGGGCGTGATGTCCTTAATCCAAAGCACTTTGATGCCTTCAATGCTCCCTACACTCTTAATAGCGGTTTCGCGCCCACTTCCTGGACCCTGCACCTTAATACCCACTTCTTTAATGCCATGTTCTTTAGCCTTGTTCATTGCACTCTCTACGGCCTGTTGAGCAGCATAGGGAGTGGACTTTTTAGACCCTCTAAAGCCTAAGCCTCCTGCAGTTGCCCAACAGATGACATTACCCATTTCATCTGTAATGGTAATATTGGTATTATTGAAAGAGGCGGCAATATAGACGACACCCCGAGCAATATTCTTTTTGACAACTTTCTTCTTAATGCTGGTTCGCTTTGCCATACACTCTCCTTACTTGCTACCCACGGTTTTCTTTTTGCCCTTGCGGGTACGGGCATTGTTCTTAGTGGTCTGTCCGCGCACCGGTAAGCCCTTGCGGTGGCGAATCCCTCGATAACTCCCCAAATCCATGAGGGCTTTAATGTCCATTTGCACTTTTTTGCGCAAATCCCCCTCTACTACATAATTGGCTTGGATTTCCTTTGTGATACTAGAAATCTCGTCTTCGCTCAATTCGTGGACTCGTTTGTCTAAGGAGATGCCCACTTTGTGTAAAATATTTCTAGAGCTTTTTAAGCCCACCCCATAGATATAGGTTAAAGCATATTCTACGCGCTTTTTTTTGGGTAAATCTACCCCTGCAATCCTTGCCATGCCTATCCTTGTCTTTGTTTATGTTTAGGAGTGGTGCAAATTACACGAATCACACCCCGTCTTTTAATTACCTTGCATTTGTCGCACATTTTTTTTACAGAGGGTCTAACCTTCATCCTATCTCCTTCAATCTTACTTGAGCAAAACCCTTATTCTAGCCATCTTTGGTTAGAACTAACTTAATCACTTGTAGCGGAAAGTGATGCGTCCCTTATCCAGACTATAGGGGGTGAGCTCTAAGCGTACCCGATCGCCTAAGGCAATGCGGATATAGTGCATGCGCATTTTTCCAGAAATACGACACAACACTACATGTTTATTTTCTAACTCCACTTTAAAGGTGGCGTTGGGCAAACATTCAATAACCTTCCCATCCACCTCTATGACATCATCTTTGCCCATCAAACCTCCGTTAAAATTCTGGCTTTTTTGCCCACCATCGCAATGGTATGCTCATAATGGCTGGTGCGTAACCCATCTACAGACACCACACTCCATTTATCCTCTAAAATTTTTGGCACACCCTGTTTTTGGCAGATCATCGGCTCTATACAAAAAACCATGCCTTCTTTGATTTTAGGTCCAGATTTGGCCTTAGCCCCGGGGGTCAAATAGTTAGGAATTTGAGGCTCTTCATGGGGACTTTTGCCAATCCCATGCCCGCAAAAATCTAGCAGGGGTACAAAACCCCTTTTTCTAATAGAATTCTCTAAAATCTGACTGAGTTCCTTAAAATGCATGCCCACCTCCAGTGCGTCAATGGCTTCATGCAAACTCTCTTGAGCACAAGCGATCAAGCTCTCATCTTGCGAGCTGATTTTGCCCACGCCCAAAGTGATCGCCCCATCACCAAAAAAACCCTGCGCTTGCGCGCCCAAATCCAAGCCCACAATATCTCCCTCTTGTAGGCGGTAGTTTGTAGGAATGCCATGAATAGCCACTTCATTTAAAGAGGTACAAAGCGCGTTGGGGAATCCATAGAGTCCCTTAAAGGCAGGCTTAGCGCGCAGTTTGTAAATGTGCTCCTCAGCCAAAGCGTCTAGCTCGAGCAAACTCATGTCCACTTGGATTCTTTCGCGCAAGAGTGCTAAAGTCTGCCCTACCACAGCCCCCGCACGGCGTAGGGCTTCAATCTCTTTAGTATTACGGATGGCAATCGCCATTAAAAGCCTATCGCGCTCAAGGTTTTATACTTGCTCATATAAATCTGCGCTTCGATTTTTTTCATGGTATCAATGGCAACTTGTACCACGATGAGCACCGCCGTACCTCCAAAGTAAAAGGGCACGCCCATCGCCTTGACCAAAATCCAAGGTAGAGTAGAAATAATGGCCAGATACAAAGACCCCCAAAAAGTCAGACGGCTCGCCACAGTATTTAAAAAGCTCGAAGTTCCCTCACCCGGTCTTAAGCCTGCAATAAACCCGCCATTACGCTTGAGATTATCCGCAATATCCTTGGCGTTAAAAACAATGGAGGAATAAAAATAAGCAAAAAAGATAATGAGCAAGAACATGAGGATGTTATAGGCATAGCCATGTGGGTTTAAGAAGTCTGCAATCGCCTGTAAAATCTTATTAGAAGAGGCTTGCAAGATCGTAGAAGGAAAAACCAAAAGCGCAGAGGCAAAAATAGGAGGAATCACTCCGCTTAAGTTAAGCTTAATGGGGATGTAATTCATGATGCGCTTATTTTGATTTTGCATCATCACCTTACGGGCGTAAGAGATAGGGATGCGGCGCTCTGCCAGTTCAACATAGATGATCGCAAAAATGGTCGCTAGGATGATTGCCACAATCCCAATCAAGACTAAAATATTGATCACGCCCGTATTCACAAGGTTAAAAGTCCCCGCAATGGCAGAGGGAATGCCTGAAACAATGCCTGCAAAGATGATAAGACTAATCCCATTGCCCACACCTCTTTGAGTGATCTGTTCACCAATCCACATGAGCAACATCGTGCCAGTGAGCATAGAAAATGTAGAGATAATCAAAAAGGTTTGCATGGAGACCATGATCGCCCCATTAGGTCCATGTCCAATAGAGCGCAACCCAAAGGAGACGCTGAGGGCTTGGATGATGGTAATGCCAATGGTGGCATAACGCACAATTTGCATGTATTTTTGCATGCCATCGCGCTCTTTTTTCATCTTAGCGAGGTTGGGAAAGGTGGCACTTAAAAGCTCCATAATGATCGAGGCGGTGATATAGGGCATGATCCCCAAAGAGATAATGCTCAGACGCGAGACCGCGTTCCCACTAAACATGTTGAAAAGCCCTAAAGCGTTGCTAGAATTGCTGTCAAAAAAAGACTTAATGGCGGCTAAATCCACTCCCGGAATGGGGACATAGGCCAACACCCGATAGAGAAATAAATACCCCAGAGTGATGAAAATCTTAGTCGCGATGGCTTTTGTCATTTTTGCCCGCTGGTGCGAATTCTCTCATCTTGAACCCTAGAGACCAACTCTTTAGCCCCAGCTCCAATAAGCTTCACTTTTTCAATATAGGAGGGGAAGGGGTGCACCTTTTTAATGAGCTCCAAGCTCAAGGTCTCTAGCTCAAAAATTTCTTTATGTTTGGCAACATTGATCGCGTAGACCAAGCCCTTTGTACGGCTTTTAAAGCCTACTTTGGGCAAACGGCGTTGCAGGGGTTGTTGCCCCCCCTCAAACCCGCGTTTTTGTTTATAACCTGTGCGCGCAGTCTGTCCCTTACCTCCCCTTGTGGAGGTTTTGCCCATGCCAGAACCCTGCCCGCGTCCTACGCGCTTGGTGTGCTTGACACTACCACAAGCGGGGCGTACATTATTTAGTGCCATAAAAACTCCTATCCTTTGATTTTAGAGAGCGCATCAAAGGTGGCGCGCACCACATTATAAGGGTTGTTAGAGCCTAGTGACTTAGTCAAAATGTCCTTAATGCCGGCTAGCTCAATCATGGGGCGTGTAGAACCCCCAGCAATAACACCTGTTCCTTCAGAGGCGGGTTTGAGCAAAATACGGCTGGCGTTGTACTTGCATTCGATGTCATGGGCGATGGTCGTACCCTTAATTTTAACCTCAATGATGTTTTTAAACGCGTCATCAATGGCTTTTTTGATCGCATCGGGGACTTCTTTGGCTTTACCTAGTCCAAAGCCCACAAGCCCATTTTTATTGCCAATCACCACCAAAGCGTTAAAGCGGAAGCGTCGCCCGCCCTTGACCACTTTAGTAACGCGTCCAATATTGACTACAACTTCTGAAAACTCTTCTTTATTGATTTCCATACCCATCCTTAGAGCGCGATATTTTGCTCGCGCAAGGTTTGCGCAAATGCGGCCACCACTCCGTGGTATAAATAACCATTGCGATCGTACACCACTTTTTCAATGCCCTTTTGTTTAAGGCTCTCTGCAAAAATTACCGCTAGCTTTTTGCTAGCTTCAATATTCTTCCCTAGCCCCAATTTTCTGCCATCCACATGCGCAAGAGTGGCGTGCGCATTGTCATCAATGGCTTGGGCGTAGAGATGTTTATTAGATTTAAAAATGCTTACACGGGGACGCTCCTGCGTGCCAAAAACTTTAGATCGCACGCGCATTTTGCGCTTGGCGCGCTGGAGCTTCTTTTTTTCTAAAACGCTCTCTGTCATACTCTTTCCTTATTTTTTAGCGGTTTTACCGGCTTTGCGCAAGATGACTTCATCGCTGTACTTGATGCCCTTGCCCTTGTAGGGTTCTGGAGGGCGGTAGGCGCGAATATCTGCGGCCAATTGTCCGATTTGCTGTTTATTGCTCCCTTTAAGCGTGATGGTGTTTTTGTCTACCACCACTTCCACACCCTCAGGAATAGGGTGTTTGATAGGATGGCTAAAGCCCAAAGTGAGCTCTAAGACCTTATGCCCGAGTGCAGCTTTATAACCCACGCCATTAATTTCTAACACCTTGCTAAAACCCTTATCTAGGCCCACGACTATATTATGCGCGAGGGCGTTATAAGTGCCCCAAAAGGCACGGCTCTGTGCGCCTTCACCCACAGGCTCAAAACGCAGGGCATCCCCCTCTAGGACAATGTGCACACGCCCATGTGTTTCTAGGACTTGACTTGTCTTACTATTTTTAAAATGCAAGCAAGTCCCCTCCACACTCACCTGTACCCCGCTAGGGATTTTAATATTTCTCTTACCAATTCTTGACATGCCACACTCCTACCAAATACTGCAAAGCACTTCACCGCCTACATTCTGTTTATAGGCTTCTTCATTGGTGATCACGCCTTTGCTGGTACTCACCACAATCACCCCATACCCATTTTTAAAGCGTTTGAGCTCGCTAGCCTGCTTGTAGAGTCTACGCCCGGGCTTGCTCAAGCGTTTAATCTCGCTGATGACCGCGCGTCTTTTATCATCATAGGCCAATTCCACAGAAATAAAATTTTTGCCTTTTTTTTCGATCACTTGGTAATTGGCGATGAAACCCCGATCTTTAAAAATCTGCAGAATGGACACCACGATTTTGGCATAGTAAAGCTCGGTAACCTCTAAACGGCGCATGCTCGCGTTACGGATACGCGTTAAAGAATCTGCGACAATATCATTTACCATGTGCGCTCCTTACCAACTAGCTTTTCTTAGGCCCGGAATCAGACCCTCATTGCCCATTTTACGCAAACAAACCCGACACAGACCAAAGTCGCGGTACACTGAATGTGGCCGTCCGCAGATATTGCAACGGGTATAAGCCCGCGCCTTAAACTTCGCTTTTCTATGGGTTTTTGCGATCATTGATTTTTTAGCCATTAGTGCCCTTTAGAAAAGGGCATTCCAAGCAATTCTAGCAACTTGAATGCCTCCTTATCGTTATTTGTGGAAGTGATGATGGCGATGTTGAGTCCATGGGTTACCATAATGTCATCATAGATTACCTCAGGGAAGATCAGCTGTTCGCTCAAGCCAAAGCCATAATTCCCCCGCCCATCAAAGCCATTTTTAGACACCCCCCTAAAATCTTTTACTCTGGGCAAGGCAATCACAATGAGTTTTTCTAAAAAGTTAAACATGACCCTATTTCTCAAGGTAACTTTCACGCCCACTGCCATGTTTTCGCGGATTTTAAAACCAGCGACTGATTTTTTCGCCTTTGTGATAACCGCCTTCTGCCCGGCAATCAGCGAGAGAGTTTGGGCGATATTTTGCATGATTTTAGCGTCTTTAGCATAGTCCCCCGCGCCCACGCTGAGTACAATTTTTTCTAGCTTGGGCAATAACATGGGATTTTTAATGCCTAGCTCCTCCGCTAGTTTCTTTTTCACTTCTTTTTCATAGAAGTTTTTCAAGCCGTCCATCGCGCCTACTCCTTCTCTTTCTTCACATTAGAGATATGGATGGGCATCTCTTTAAAAATGTGCCCACTTTGAGGATTTTCTTCATTAGGATTGGGCTTTAGTGCTTTTTTAGCTAGCTTGCAACCCTCAACCAAGAGAGTGGATTTTTTAGGGAAAACCGCCAAAACCTTGCCCACCTTACCCTTGTCATCCCCTGTGATGATCCTGACCAGGTCGTCTTTTTTAATTTTACACTTCATTAGAGTACCTCCGGAGCCAAAGAGATAATTTTCATAAAGTTAGCATAACGCACTTCCCGACTTACTGGTCCAAAAATGCGTGTCCCTACAGGGTCGCGCTTGGCATCCAAGATCACGGCCGCATTGTCATCAAAGCGAATTAGCGAGCCATTGGGGCGTTGCACTTCTTTTTTGGTGCGCACAATCACCGCCTTGACCACCTGCCCTTTTTTGACCTTGCCATTAGGGATGGCTTTTTTGACAGAAGCCACGATCACATCTCCCACACTTGCATAGCGTTTATGGCTTCCCCCCAAAACCTTAATGCACATGATTTCTTTGCCTCCGCTATTATCTGCCACGACCAGTCTGCTAAAACTCTGTATCATGAAACTCCCTTGATCAAAATCTCATGCAAAGCAAAGGTTTTAGTTTTGGACACGGGTTTACACTCAATAGCGCTCACAAAATCTCCGACTTGGGAAGTATTTTGGCGATCATCGATGGTATATTTCTTAAAACGCTTGACAATCTTGCGGTATTTTTTGTGCAATACCTTTCTTTCTACCAAGATCACTGCACTGCAGGCATCAATTTTATTCACTACCTTACCTTGAATGGTACGCTTGTGGGGTTGTTTAGTTTCCATTAAGACCTCTTTAAGGCACTAAGCGCAGTATTAATACGGGCAATATCCTTGCGCGCCGTTCTAACTTCATTTGGGTTCTTAATCTGCATGGTTTTGAGTTTGATACGCAACTCAAAGAGCTCTAATTTCTTATCTTTAAGCAACTTCTCCAACTCCTTTCTACCCTTCTCTTTCAATTCAATAAACTTCATTCTCACTCTCTTTGGTTACAATTTTTGTCTTGAAAGGCAACTTTCTTTGAGCTAGGGTTAGAGCTTCTCTGGCTAGATTCTCCTCAATCCCCAACATTTCATAGACAATACGCCCAGGCTTGATATTCATCACCCATTTTTCCACAGAGCCCTTCCCCTTACCCATGCGGGTTTCTAAGGGTTTAGCCGTAAGAGGTTTATCAGGAAAAACGCGAATCCACACTTTTCCAGCTCTTTTGATGTGGCGCGTCATCGCCACCCTTGCCGCCTCAATTTGGCGTGAATCGATACGCCCATGTTCTACGGCCTTGATTCCAATATCTCCAAAAGCCAGTTTGACTCCGCGCGCAGATTTACCTCGATTTCTCCCTTTCATCTGCTTGCGGTACTTCGTCTTTTTAGGCATCAACATGACTATTCTCTCCCTCTTCTAGTGCGCCCCCTAGGAGCCCTCTCTTCACCCTCTTCTTCGCGTTTTTCGACTTGGATACCCTTTTGGAGCACTTCGCCTTTGAAAATCCAAACCTTGACACCAATAATTCCATAAACGGTCATAGCTTCTGCAAAACCATAATCAATTTTAGCCCGCAGGGTGTGCAAGGGCACGCGCCCCTCCATATACCATTCTGTACGCGCAATCTCAGCTCCAGCCAAACGCCCTGAAACGCGCACTTTAATCCCGCGCGCACCGGATTTCATTGCCGTTTGCATGACTTTTTTCATCGCCCTTCTGAAAGCTACGCGCTTTTCTAACTGGGTGGCAACATTTTCAGCGCACAACTGGGCATCTGCTTGAGGGCGTTTGACCTCTTTAATGCTCAGAGCAATTTCTTTTTTGATAAGATTTTTTAGAGAAACCTTGATCTTTTCAATATCCACGCCTTGCTTACCAATGATAAGTCCGGGGCGTGCAGCCACGACGGTGATACGCAACTTCTTAGCCGCGCGCTCGATCACAATCTCGCTCACCCCTGCATAATAGAGTTCTTTTTTAAGAAATTTGCGGATGCGGTGATCTTCCTCAATATTTTGTACCGTATCCTGTGCCCCAGGAAACCACCTAGAAGCCCAATTCTTATTGATCCCCAATCTCAAACCAATCGGATTAACCTTTTGACCCATTTAGTTGTCCCCTCCCTGCTTGCCAACTTTCACTAAAATATGCGCTGTGGGTTTGCGAATAGCGGTAGCTCTGCCTCGTGCACGGGGCATATGGCGTTTAAGCACGGGACCTGCATCCACGCGACAACTTAACACAGAAACGGATTTGGAATCATGTCCACCATTGTACACTGCTGCGCTGATCACTCTTGAGAGAATGCGTGCGGCTTTATTGGGGGTGAATTCTAGGCGCGCGATTGCTACCTCTGCGTTCATGCCCTGCACCTGTCTAGCTAGCAACCTCGCCTTAGTGGGAGAAAGTCTGCTATACCTGAGTAACGCCGTGCTCATTTGCCTTCCTTTGTGTGTTGTTCTACCATGTTACTTACCTATCTTTTTCTGCACTGTGCCCTTATGCCCTTTAAAGGTACGCGTAGGCGCAAATTCGCCCAATTTGTAGCCCACATGGTTTTCTGTAATATAAACGGGGATGAAGATTCGCCCATTGTGCACGCTATAGGTTAGCCCAATCATCTCGGGTAAAATTGTGCTACGGCGTGACCAAGTCTTAATGGGCTTACTATCCTTTTTAGCCTTATGCTTGAGTGTCTTATCCATGAGGTGTTTATCAATGAAGGGACCTTTTTTAATCGACCTTCCCATTGTTATTTACCTTTCTTTCGTGAAATGATCAGGCGATCGCTAGCCTTTTTGCGCCTAGTTTTATAGCCCTTAGCCGGAATACCCCAGGGCGAAACTGGATGCCCACTAGAGCCGGTTTTACCCTCACCACCACCATGGGGGTGATCGACTGGGTTCATCGCACTCCCGCGTGTTTGAGGCCGTACGCGCTTATAACGATTACGCCCGGCCTTACCAATGCTGGTGTTAATAAAATCCTCATTGCCCACAACTCCAATAGTGGCCATGCACTCGCTCAAAATGTAGCGCATTTCTGCACTGGGCATGCGCAAGATGGTGTACTTGCCCTCCCTACCCATGATTTGGGCACTCATTCCTGCACTTCGGGCTAATTGTCCGCCTGCACCCGGGTGCATTTCGATATTATGCACAATGGTTCCAACAGGAATACTCCTAAGTTTCATTGCAAAGCCAATTTTAATATCTAGTCCTTCTTCAGCAGCAATCACTACATCACCTACTTTGAGACCGCTGGGTTGCAAGATATAGCGTTTGTCTCCATCAGGGTAAACCACTAAAGCAATACGAGAATTGCGGTAAGGATCGTACTCGATACTAGCTACCTTACCCTCTAGGCCAAACTTATTGCGTTTGAAATCGATGATACGATAAAGCCTCTTAGCTCCTCCTTCTTTGTGCCGACTGGTGATACGCCCTGTGTTATTGCGTCCAGCGTGTACGGGCAATTTAACTAAAAGCTTCCTCACACTAGGCTTATCAGCAATGTCCTTAGAGTCTATTCCGCTCATAAAACGGCGACTTGGCGTATAGGGTTTATAAGTCTTAATAGCCATCTCTATCCTTATGCGCTTAAAGCGTTAATATTAGCATCTTTGGGGAGTTTAACATAGAACTTTTTAGTCTCGCTCCGTTGCCCCAATCTGCCCTTAAAGCGTTTGGTTTTTCCATGTTGCCTAAGAGCATTAATCTTTAGGGGCACAAAACCGAAATATTCTCTAAAAATTGCCTTGAGTTGATTTTTACTCATATTAGCAGCGGTTTGCACCACAAGTACCGCGCTTTCTTGCATGGATAGAGATTTTTCTGTGTAAAGAATAGATTTAATATCTGTGATGTCTGCCATGCACTCTCCTTTAAGCTGTTACAAGCGTGTCAAATGCAGATTTTTCCATAACTACGGCACTATAAGTAGCTACCAAATATGCATTCAACTCACTTGCTTCAATTAAATAACAATGAGGCAAATTTCTGAATGCTAAAAAGTTATGCTCTTCAAGCGCATGAGTAACCAACAATACATCCCGACAACCAAACTTTTGTAAGAACACATGGGCATCTCTTGTTTTCTTGCTAGAAATGTCCACTTTGTCTACAACAAGCAACTTTTCTGCCAAAGCTTTTTGGGCTAAAGCATACTTTAAAGCCAGCTTTTTCTGCTTTTTATTGATTTTAAGATCGTAGTTACGCTCATTGGTCGCTCCATGAGACACGCCCCCGCCTACAAAAAGCGGAGAAGTGATGCTCCCGGCTCTAGCGCGCCCGCCTCCTTTTTGATTCCATGGCTTGCGTCCACCTCCACTCACCATGCCTCGATTTTTGCTTTGCGCATTATTAGCTCTAGCCTGAGCACGATAGTATTTGACACACAGGTACAAATTATGCTCTTTAATTTCCTTAAAGTGTGCAGGCAACTCCAACTCTCCCACCTGCTCGCAGTGCTGATTTAGTACTCTTGCTTTCATACCTTCCCTTTACCTACTTAATAACAATCCTGCCATAGGCTCCAGCATAGCCCACTACAGAACCCTTAAGTACCAAAATTTTACTTTCCTTATCAAAGGAGAGCACTTCATTATGGCAGGTAACCTTTTCGTTTCCATAATGTCCTGCCATTTTCTTACCCTTTTGTACGCGTCCGGGCCACTCTCTATTTCCAATAGAACCTAAACGGCGATGAAAGCGACTCCCATGCGCTGCTGGGCCACCTTGAAAATTCCATCGCTTCATCGCTCCACTGAAACCCCGTCCTTTGGTATAAAAGGTAGCCTTAATGTGTTTAGCACTCTCTAAGGGTTCTAAAGGCAGATCGCCCAATTCGTTCACTTGAGAATTGAGGGTTGCAAAGTGGTTAAATTCTTTGCTTAAATTGTATTTCTTTTGTTGTCCAGCGATAGCTTTATTATGTGTTTTATGCAAGGGATAGGCGACCAAAACCTGCTTATCCTTAATCTCACACACTTTACTTTCCAAGACTTTAAGTAAAGTAACAGGTACGCTTTGTGCTCCCACAACACGACTCATGCCGACTTTCTGAACCAAATATTCCATTTGTATCCTTCTTTAAGTGTGGGTTATTTGCCTTCCATAGAGGTAACTTCTACATCCACTTCTGGAGCTAAATCCAACTTCATCAAGCTATCCACGGTCTCAGGTGTCGCTGACATAATGTCAATCAAGCGACTATGGACGCGAATCTCAAATTGTTCTCGAGAATCCTTATTGATATGAGGGGAGCGCAAAACCGTATAACGCCTATTGCGTGTAGGTAGGGGGATAGGTCCCCTAATCTCAGACCCGGAGCGTTTCACCGCTTCTACAATCGCCATCACAGATCGATCCAGCACCCTGTGATCGTACGCTTTGAGTTTGAGGCGTATTTTTTCCATCCATATCCTCTTAAAAGTCAAATTTTTAAAAGCCTAAATTCTAGGCAAAAATGCCTATCTAGTCAAGACATGAGCCTTTTTTACGCATTTGAACATGTGAATATTTTCCTTATTTAAAGGAAACCCTGATAAAATTGGTGTATGTGGGATGTCATTTTGGAAGAGGGTTTTGCAAACGCCATTACAACACATGGGATTTTTCCTAGATTTCATATTGCAAATGCCTCTAAGATTTGTCTTTATGGGAGCGCAAAAGTGGGTAAGAGCGCGTGCGCGCTAGGCATAGCCCATACTTTCAAACATCCTGTTTACATAGATGGCACAGATGTGCGCTTAGACTTTAATGCACTCAAGGATGCCTTAATCAAGCTCCATGTTGAGGGTCGCATGGATATTCTCATTGCCAAGCACTGCCCCAAAGATATTTTTTTACCTCCTTTAGAACACATTATTCTTATTAGCTATACGCCATCAGCCCCAAAAGATTTTATAGGCAAATCTATTTGGCCCTTGCGCTTTCAAGAGTTTGCCTTATTGCAAAAGAAAGAACCTAGCAATACCCTACTGGCTCGTTTTCTCAAAGAGGGCAATCTTCCAGAAACGCTGTTTATGCATCCCATCCAAAAAATCCGGCGCAAACAAGAAATTTATGCCCTGTTTTTAGGCAATCAACTGCCAATCCTCAAGGCTTTATTGCGCTTCCAATCTCTGAGTGTAACCACCCATCATCTCTATACACAGCTAAAAAAAACTCTCAAAATATCCAAAGACAAGCTCTATGAGATCATGCAGTTTTTGCAAGCTAGCCAAAGTATCTTTTACATTCCTCCACTTGAGTCCAGCTTAATAAGTCCCAAAAGGCTTTATTTTTGCGATTTTGCTCTACCCTATGCTTTCAGCCATACTCATCCTCTCCCACCTGTTTTTGAAAACATGGTCGCTCTTGAACTTCGGCATCACTTTTCTCAACTTTTCTATGCAGATTCTTGTCTTATTGGGCGCAGTGCCACAGAAACTTTTTGCTTCTTCCCATGGGCATTTCCTGCTAATTTAGAGGCACGACTAGATCATTTCTTAAAATATTGCACTTTTCAAATCACTCACATATATATCATCACTATCAACTTTGAGGGAAGTGGGATAATCAACACGCGCGCCTACAACGCCTATAGCTTTACCACCTTTGTCCTAGAGATTTTGCCCACACTAGGGGTAAATTAGCTATAATGCCCCAAAAGTTAAGGACACTCTTGCACCCTCGTTTTCCCACTAAGCAGATTTCTATCGGAGCGGTGCGTATTGGGGGTAATGCCCCCATTAGCACCCAAAGCATGACCTTTAGTCAAACCTGCGACATTGAGGCGACTAAAGCCCAAATCGATCGCCTCAAATTGGCAGGGGCGGATTTGGTGCGCGTGGCTGTGCGCCATAAAAAAGACGCTTCAGCTCTTAAAGAACTTAAAAAAGTTGCCTCTTTGCCTTTGATTGCTGACATTCACTTTCATCATCACCTAGCCCTGATCGCGGCTGAAAGTGTGGACGCTATCCGTATCAACCCGGGCAATATTGGCGCGCCCACCAAAATCAAAGCGGTCGCTCAAGCTTGTAACGCGCGTAATTTGCCCATTCGAATCGGGGTTAATGGGGGGAGCTTAGAAAAACCCTTTGAGCTCAAATATGGGGCAACCCCTGAGGGGATGGTGCAATCCGCCCTATATAATATTAAACTCTTAGAAGATGCCGGCTTTACTAATATTAAAATTTCTCTGAAAGCTAGCGATGTGGAGCGCACAATCAGGGCTTACCAACAATTACGCCCCCTAGTGCCCTACCCCTTTCACTTGGGGGTAACAGAGGCGGGGAGTTTGTTCCACTCCAGCATTAAAAGCGCGATGGCCTTAGGGCAATTGTTACGCGAGGGGATTGGAGACACCATGCGCGTGTCTATCACAGGAGAGCTTGAGGAAGAGATTCGCGTAGCTAAGGCGATTTTGCGCTATAGTGGGCGGCAAAAAGAAGGCATTACTTTTATTTCCTGTCCCACCTGCGGGCGCATTGAATCAAACTTAGTGGCCATGATGCGTGAGGTAGAACAACGCCTAGCCCATATTAAAATCCCCTTAGATGTGAGCGTGATGGGTTGTGTGGTGAACGCGTTAGGAGAGGCCAAACATGCCGATATAGCCATCGCCTTTGGCAAAAAAAGCGGGCTGATCATCAAAAAGGGCAAGGTGATTCACAAGCTCCCCGAAGACCAGCTTTTAGAAACCTTTGTTTTTGAAGTGCAAACCCTAGCCTTAGAACAAGAAAAAGAGGAAAACCATGCAAAAATTTAAGCTCTTTGTGAGTGATTATCAGAATTCACCTAATTATAGAAAACCCCTAGCTTTTGGGATTGCTAAAATCCAGCGTGGACAAAAGAGTGCCAAGCCCTTGTGCGCTACTTTCCCCGTTTTAAACTGGGGCGAGGAATGTTTAGGCTCATATGCGGTCTTTATGGAGTCTATTAAGCACTGCCCACCTTTATATGTGCAAGAAGATCTAAAAAGCGAGGCGGTCTATGGGATTGATAAAAACTTTATCCATCGCGCCCTAGAACTCTACTCCCCTTTTTTACAAGAGGTCTTGCATGATAAAAACAGCCATAAAAACATCCAAGTGATTTTAGAGTTGGCTAAAGTCTTAAACCGCAACCAACTTTACACTCCTTTGGTGCAGGAAGTACGCCCTAGTTGCGAGATCTCTACCAAAGAACACACGGCAAGTTTTTCTACGCAGTATTATCATAATTACCATTTAGTGGTAATTTATGAGGATAAAGCATGTGCAAGTTTAGAGAGTGCTTACATGAAGCTCTTAGCCCTCTCACTAGGCAAAGCCCCCCTGCGCAGTCTGAATTTAGAGGGGGTTTTTGGACTCTTGCCTAATGTGGCTTGGAGTGATAACACTGCCTATGAATTAGAATGGCTCAGAGATGAGGAAGTACGCCTTAAAATGCAAGGAGAGTATCCACGCATTGACTTCATTGATAAATTCCCTCGCTATTTGATGCAAGTCCTGCCTCAAGTGGATAATATCCGTCTGCTTGATAGCTCTAAAACACGCTTTGGGGCATATTTGGGCAAGGGGGGCTATACCCAAATGCCCGGAGCCAGTTACATTAACTTTAATGCGGGCGTGGAGGGGGCTTGTATGAATGAGGGGCGTATTAGCTCTTCAGTGGTCGTGGGTGAAGGCACAGACATTGGCGGGGGAGCGAGCGTGTTAGGCGTGCTCTCTGGAGGCAATAGCCAACCTATTAGCATTGGCAAGAATTGTTTGTTGGGGGCTAATTGTGTGCTGGGAATTAGCCTAGGAGATGGCTGTATTGTGGATGCGGGCATTGGGGTTTTAGCCGGGACCATTTTTGAAATCACCCTTAAGAGCGCGCAGGAACTCCAAAAGATCAACCCGAATTTCACGCCCAAAGCAGAGGGACTTTATAAAGGTAAGGAGCTCTCTGGAATGCATGGCTTGCACTTCAGACAGGAGAGTCAGAGCGGGAAAATGATCGCTTTTAGAAGTGTGCGTAAGATTGCTTTGAATGAAAGTTTACACCACTAAGTTTTGTGTTAATATACAAACTCAAGTTTTCTAAGGGGTTTGTATGGTTTATTTAAATGTCGCATTGCGGGGGTTGCTAGGGTTACTCTTGTGTGTATTTTGGCTTGAGGCCGCCGATTCTACTTCAACTCCTCAACCCTCTCAAAATTCTCAAGAAACGCCTGTCCCACCCCCAACCCCTCCTAAAACTCCCCCTACTTTGCAACAACCCCCCGCCACACCACCTATGACCGATCGCCTCACGCCTCCAGCAATGGCTCAGGACGCTTTGAGTGCAGGGATCACGGCTGTGAAGCGCGGGGATTATAAGAGCGCATTCAGATTGTTTGTGCAATCTTGCGATCAGGGCAATCCGGCCGGATGTTTTGCTGTGGGCACTATGTATTCTAATGGTGTGGGGATACAAGTAGATATGGACAAAGCGCAACGCTATTACGAATTGGGTTGTTCTGGGGGGGATGCGAGCGCGTGTGCAGACCTAGCCCAAGTCTATGATTCTAAAAAACAAGCCACCTTAGACGATAAAGAAAAGGCCGCCCAGCTTTATGCGGTGGGATGTTCTGGAGGGGATGTCTTGGCCTGCAATAACTTAGGTTGGATGTATGCTAATGGCGTGGGTGTACCTAAGAATTATTATAAGGCGATTGATTATTACAAATACGCATGTGAACACGGAAGTGATTTAGGTTGCTATAATTTGGGCTTGATGTCTAATGTAAAAAATATTTATGGCTTCAATAAAGCGCAACTGAGCAATGTAGATTTAAATTATTTGGCATGTAATGCGGGGGACATTCAGGGCTGTGCTAATTTGGGTTGGATTTATGCTAAGGGTGAGCAGGGAGTACCTGTGAATAATTTCTTTGCAGCCAAGTATTTTGAAAAAGCTTGTCAGGGGGGTAATCTTTCAGGGTGTAATAATTTAGGTGTTCTTTATCAAAAAGGTTTGGGTGTGCCTCAAAACGATCAGAGGGCACTAGACTTATTCTCGTATGTCTGCAATTATGGTCTGCAGTCAGGGTGTGATAATTATAGCCTTTTTAAAGAAAAACTTCTTAAGGCCAATCCCAATTACGGGCGACTTTTCATGTCTTTGGAACGCTAAAGAATTTTGGGCACAATGAAATATCCCTCTTGGACGCGAGGCGCGTGAGACAAGATGTCTACAGAGATTGAGGGAGCGTGTGTGGGCGTGTCCGCTCTTAAAGGAGTGGGGGGTTGCTCTAGGGGAGGTGTGTTTTCTAGGTCTAGGGTTTCTAAAGCTTCCATGAAGACTAGGATTTCCTCTAAATGCTCTTGAATTTGGGGGTCATCGATTTCTAACATGGAGAGCTGGGCCAGTTTGTGAAGCAGGGGTTCATCAATGTGCATAGACATCCTTTTTTAGAGACATTTTACCATGTCTTAAGCACAGATATAAAGAGGTTTTAATGCAATTTGTCTATTCAAGCACGCGAGAATTAGATACGCGTACCCAAGAAAAGTTTTATTTGAGCACAGAACTCTTAATGGAGAATGCAGCTATGGCTCTCCGTCAAGCGATTTATAGATACCCATCTCAGCGCGTGCTCGTGGTGTGCGGAGGGGGCGATAATGGAGGCGATGGCTACGCTTTAGCGCGGCATCTGCAAGGAAGTGCTTATGAGGTGGGTTGCTATGCGCACAAACCCCCTAAAAGCCTGCTCTGCCAACTCCAATTTGAGCGCGCACAGCGCGCTGGGGTGTGCATGCTAGATCAAATAGAGTCTTGTGGGATTGTATTAGATTGCCTCTATGGTTCGGGTTTTAAAGGGGAATTAAGCGCGTGCGATCAAGATTTGATCGCACGCCTAAATGCCATAGAGGGGATTAAGATCGCCTGCGATGTACCCAGTGGGATCGACTCTAAGGGGCGCGTGGGCAACAACGCCTTTAAAGCAGATATAACTATTAGCATGGGCGCACTTAAAGCCGCGCTCTTTAGTGATGTGGCTAAGGATTTTGTGGGAGAAATTATCGTGGGGGATTTGGGGGTGGGACGGGGGTTGTATGAAGAACCTAGTAATCTCTTTTTGCTCGAAGAAAAAGATTTGATCTTACCCCTGCGCTCTAAGCACAATGTACACAAGGGCTATTTTGGGCATGTGGGCGTGTGGGTGGGGACACAAAGGGGAGCGGGCTTTTTAGCTGGCTTAGCTGCGCTCAAATTTGGAGCGGGTTTGGTGAGCGTGCTAGGAGAGAGGGTGCTCGCAGAGCAAAAACCCTTAGAGTTGATGTATACCCATGACATTCCCTCCCAAGCAAACGCGTTTATAATGGGCATGGGCATGGGCACACCTCCTCCATGCCTTGAACAGATGCTAGAACAAGCCCCATGCGTGCTGGATGCAGACATGTTTTACCTGCCCCATCTCAAGGAGATTTTAGAGGGCTCTAGCCAACTTGTGCTAACCCCCCACCCTAAGGAATTCACAAGCTTGCTCAATGCGGTGGGCTTTAAAGTGGAATTGCCTCAGGTGCTAGAATCGCGCTTAGAATATTTGCACGCCTTTAGCGATGCCTATCCGCATGTAGTGGTGTTGCTCAAGGGGACTAACACTTATATTGCTCACCATGGACAAATTTATATCAACAATTTGGGCGCGCCCTCTTTAGCTAAGGGGGGAAGCGGAGATGTATTAGCGGGCATGGTGGGCGCATTACTCGCACAGGGTTATAGCCCTTTAGATGCCGCAATTAGTGCGAGTTTAGCCCACGCTCTAGCAGGGCACTTAAACACACAAAGCTACGCGCTCACTCCTATATCTTTAATGGACAATTTAAGTAGGTTGTGATGACATTTTCAACAGCGCAAATCCTCCCACCCAAAGACGATTTTATCTTAGATATGGAGCGTATGGTGCTTGCGGCAATTTTAGAGGGGGATTGTTATGAAGATATGGCAACCTTACTCAAACCAAGTGATTTTTGCTATCCTGCCCATGGTCTTCTTTTCCAACTTTGCGGACAACTGCATCAAGAAAACCTTCCTATTACGGGCCAAATTCTCCTCCATAAACTTTCTGACAAAAAAGATGAAAAAGCCCTCCTTGAAGTGATGGCCACATCTCCAGTTGTGCACTTAGAACCTTATATTGAGGCCATTAAGCAAGAATCCATGCGCCGTTCTCTTTTGAGAATTTGCATGGATGGGCGTGAACAATGCTATGCTCAACGCCCTAGCGCACAGATTTTAGACAACTTAGAGCGGGAAATTTATGCCCTCTCTGTGCAAAGCGTGCGTGGGGGGTTTAAAGACACGCGAGCAGTTGTCAAAACCACGATGGACATGATTTATGAGGCCAAACTTAGGGGCAATAGTCAAATTTTGGGCCTGGATACAGGCTTTAGCGATCTCAACCGCTACACTGCTGGGTTTCAAAAGGGGGATTTAATTGTAGTGGGGGCGCGCCCGGCAATGGGCAAGACAAGTTTTGTGCTCAATATCACTCAAACTACTCTCAATCACAATAAGGGTGTGGCGTTTTTTAGTATGGAAATGGGCGCAGAGCAACTGATGTTGCGTTTGCTTTCAAGTTTGGCTTCTGTATATGCTTATGACCTTAAAATAGGCCGTCTTCAAGACCATCAGTGGGAACAATTAACCTTAAGCGCACAAAGATTGAACGATAAATCTTTGTTTATTGATGATACTAGCATGCTCACTTTAGAACATGTCCGCTCCAAGATGCGCCAAATCAAGGCCCAGCACCCAGAAATTGCTCTAGTCATCATTGATTACATTCAGTTGATGTCTAGCAATCATACCGAACTGCCCCGCCACGCCCAGATTTCTGAGATTTCGCGTGGGTTGAAAGTCTTAGCCCGCGAATTAGAAATTCCCATCATTGCCCTAAGTCAGCTCAATAGATCGCTAGAGAGTCGCGAGGATAAACGCCCCATTCTCTCCGATCTTAAGGAGAGCGGGGCGATTGAACAAGATGCCGATCAAGTGCTCTTTCTCTACCGCGATGAGGTTTATAAACACCGCGCCCAAAACGATCTCTTGGCCAAATTGCGCAAAGATGGCAAACATGAAGAGGTTAAAAAACTCGAAGCTCAAATTGACACTCAGCGCAAAGAGGAGTTTCAGCGCAATCAGGGCGTGGAGGATGCTGAGATTATTCTAGCCAAGAATCGCAATGGAGACATTGGGACAATTAAAATCGTCTTTAACAAGCCCTATACTCGCTTTGAAGATCGCAAGGCTAAAGATAATCCCCAACAAGAGGAGGTACAAATACCCACAAAGTTTACTCCTGCCAGTGAGCTGACCCCTGCTAGCGAGCTATTTTGACCTTTATTAAAACTTCTACTTTTCATATCTCTTTGATACAAACACCCCTAGAGTGGTTGTGTGTCTTTGTCTTTTTAGGAAGTGTGGGGGGTGTGAGTCTGTATGTCAAATACGCCCAATACCAGCATTTTCAATCCAAAAAGCCCGTGAGTTTGCACGCGCGGGTGCGCTTGCAGTATATTAAACAGGACGCGCAGGGGCGATCCTATTTTGTCCTGCAACTCAAAGACGCGTGGGGGAATGTCTTTTACACCACCAGCAAAGAAAAACTTAAGGATTTAAGCCATGCGCAAGTGCGCGCCTATGGCAAAATGAGCCCTTCTTGCTCCTTTTGGCAATTTTTTAAGTCCTGTTATTTTCAAACCTTTTATTTGGCCCTAGAACCCAGTCAAAACCTGCGCGCGCGCTTGCGCGCTTTTATTAACGCCCAACATACAGACACGCGCATGGGCAACTTCTACAACACCCTCTTTTTAGCCGACCCTTTAGACAAATCCACACGAGAGATCGCCATGCGTCTTGGGATCAGCCACATCATCGCTATTAGTGGGTTTCACTTGGGGATTTTAGGCGCGTTTTTCTATGGCGCGCTCTTTTTGCTTTATCGCCCCCTCCAACAACGCTTTTTTCCCTACCGTAACGCCCATTATGATTTGGGCGCAGTGGTGTTTATCTTGCTCTTGGGTTACCTCATCTTGCTCAACTTCCAGCCCTCTTTTTTGCGTGCCTTTGTGATGGCGCTGCTAGGTTTTATCCTCTATTTTTGCGCCCTTGAGGTCTTCAACTTCGCCCTCTTGGGGCTAGCTGCAGGATTTTGTTTAGCCCTTTTTCCTGGTCTAATTATGAACATAGGTTTCTTGCTCTCGGTCTGTGGAGTCTTTTATATTTACCTCTTTATTCAATACACCCCTAAACTTTTTGCCCCCCTCTATGCCCTCCTATTTAATAGCGCGCTTTTTATCTGTATGCTCCCCATTGTGCACGCCTTTTTTACCCCCTTTAGTTTGTATCAACTTAGCGGGATTCTGCTAAGTTTTGTTTTTGTGATCTTTTTTCCCCTCTCTTTGCTATTACACGCTCTAGGCTGGGGCAACTTGTTTGACTTTGCTCTAACACGCGCCTTAGAGTGGCAAATCCCTAGTATTGACTACCACACCCCTAGTTGGTTTTTGCTCCCCTATTTAGGACTATCCTTACTTGCCATGCGCTCCAAATACGCCTATGGAGGCCTGTATGTGTTGAGTGGGGGGCTTTTTCTTATGCTGGCGTGGCGGGCATTTTAGCTAAATTCAGTTATAATAAAGAATTTGGAAATGAGGTCAGAGATGTGGGCTAGGATCAAGCTATTTGGCGAGCTTGTCGCGTTAGAACATACTATTTTTTCAAGCATGTTTATTTTAATCGCCATTGTGGTCGCCAGTGTAGAAAAGTATGCTAGCCTGTGGTGTGGGCCTGAGCTCTTATTGCTCTGTTTATTGGCTTTGCTAGGGGCGCGCAATTTTGCGATGGGTTTTAACCGCCTAGTAGATCGCAAATTTGATCGCAACAACCCCCGCACGCAAAGCCGCCCCAGTGTGGATGGACGCATTCAGCTTGGGGGTTTAATCCTTTTTTGTGTCTTAAACGCCCTGCTCTTTGTGGGTGTGAGTTACCTCATCAACTCTCTAGCCTTTGCTCTTTGCTTTCCTTTTTTGCTGATCTTGGGGGGATATTCTTACATGAAACGCTTTAGCGCGCTAGCCCATGTGATCTTGGGGGTGAGTTTGGGATTAGCCCCCATTGCGGGTGTGGTAGCCGTATTAGGAGAAATCCCGCTGTGGAGTGTGTTTTTAGCTTTGGGCGTGGTCTTTTGGGTAGCTGGCTTTGATCTGCTCTATTCCCTGCAGGACATGGAATTTGATAAGCGCGTAGGCTTGCATTCTGTGCCGGCCAAATTTGGCGCGCAAAAAACTTTAGAGCTTTCGCGTTTAGCGCATGTTTTAGCCGTACTTTGTTGGGTGGGCTTTGTGTGGCGCGCCTCTTTAGGATGGCTGGCTTTTGGTGGAGTGTGGGTGTCTGCTCTTATTTTACTTTATGAGCAATGGCTCGTTTATCGCGATTTTAAAAACATTCCCAAAGCTTTTTTTGTGAGCAATGGCTATTTGGGTGTGGTGTTCTTTGTGTTCATTCTGCTAGATGGAGGGGTGCGCCTGTATGCCTGAGTTAAATTTAGAGAGCTTTAAGGAAATTTGCCACCGATATGGGTATTTTACCCGCTTGGTGCGCTGTGCAATCCCGCTAGAATACGCCCCCTATAATCCCCATTTTGAAGAAGAATACCTCCAATTAGCCCAAAGTGAAACCGCACACCCTTGGGAAGCTTTAAGCCATGGCAAGGATCAAGATGCGATGCTTTTTAAGGCCTTGAGCGATATTTATGACAAACTCATGCGTATTGAGCAGGCTTTAGAGATTAAGCAGAGGCATTTTATCCCCTTAGAGTCTCAAGGCCTCTTAGAAGTGCTAGGGCATGGGGTTTTAGGTGTGCGCGATCCCTTGTTTGAACCCAATCAAGAGTATTACCTACGTTTTTCTTTACCCAGTGCGCCTTATCGCGTCTTTGCTCTGAGCGCACGCGCTTTTGATGCTAAGCTTTTAAAAGTGGCGCGCATGCACCCTGCCCACATTAAAGAAATGGACAGCTATATTGCCGCCCAAGAATTAGCCAGTCTGAAAGGTTTAAAAACATGCAATTAGGATCGAATGAATTCACTTGGATCATCACGGGGGTGGTGCTTTTGGTTTTCTTATGCTTGATCGCCTATAGCTATATCAAAGATAAAGAATTTGTGAGCAAGACCAAACAACTAGAAAAAGCCCTAGATACGATCAACCAAGAGATTTATAAAATCCGCAAGTGGATTCAAGAGAGCCAGATGCAGGCTGAGTTTAACGCCTCCAGCATTGGAGCGAGTGTGAAAAATGAGGTCAATAATAATTTGAACGCGAGTTTGAGCAATCTGTACGCCCATATTAAAGAGATTCAAGACTCTATCCAAAAGGAGCGCGACTATCTGGAGGAAAAAATCATTGTGCTAGAAAACAAGTTTAAGGAATTTGGGCATTTCACCCCCAGCAATGACGATATTGATGAAAAAAAGGTAATCAAGATGTATAAGGAGGGTTGGAGTGTGGATTCCATTGCTAAAGAATTGCGCACGGGCAAGGGCGAGATCGAATTTATTTTAAAACTAGCGGACATGCAATAATGGCGCTCTCTAACACCGCTTCAAGTCTTTTTGGCAAATTCGCCCGCTGTGCTTTTCCTGCCCCCTTTCAAAAACTTATCAATAAAATCTATGTTAAGATTTTTAACATTGATTTAAGCGAGTTTGCCCCCCTTGAATCCTACCCTACCCTCAACGCCCTTTTTACCAGAGAACTCAAAACCCCCCGCCCCTTAGATCAAAACCCCCACGCGCTTCTCTCTCCCTGCGATGGCGTGCTCAAAGAGTGCGGACGCGTGCAAGAGGGGCTAGCCTTACAGATCAAGGGTACAGCCTATCTAGTGGGCGCGCTGCTAGGCTCACAGCTAGAAGAATCTTATAGCTATTTTAATCTCTATCTCTCCCCTAAAGATTACCACCGCTTCCATGCCCCCTGTGATCTACAGATTGTAGAAACCCGCCATTTTTCTGGCTTGCTCTTCCCGGTTAATGAACCGGCTTTAAAAAAGCATCCCCATCTCTTTGTGTGCAATGAACGCATCGTGGTGGTCGCCAAAGACCCTAGGGGCGCGCTGCTCTACTTTGTGGCCGTGGGCGCGCTCAATGTGGGGCAGATTGTGATGTATTTTGATCCTAGCATCCATACCAACGCCCCCACTAATCCTCCCCTAAGTATAAAGCGCTACGATCCGCCCATCACTCTAACTAAGGGAGCAGAGCTAGGGCGTTTTGAAATGGGCTCTACCATTGTGCTTTTTGTGCGCGATGGCTCTATGCCCCCAGACACCCTCTACCACAAGGCGTGTTTTGGGGAATTTTTAAGCACGCTACACCCTATCGGAGAGACTCATGGATGAATTGACTCAAAGCATTAAAACCCTTTTAGAGGATTTAGACGCGCTGTTAGTGGCGCATTTTTATCAAAAAGATGAGATTGTAGCATTGGCTGACATCGTAGGGGATAGTTTAGAGCTCGCGCGCCAAGCCAGCGCGCACCCTAAGAATTTGATCGTCTTTTGTGGGGTGGGTTTTATGGGAGAGAGTGTGAAGATCCTAGCTCCTCAAAAGGAAGTCATCATGCCCAAACTTGCCTGTTGCTCGATGGCACGCATGATCGATTCAAATTATTTTGATCGCTCTTTGGAAGTGTTAAATAGCTATGGGCTTTTTAATCTCCTCCCCATTACCTACATTAACTCCAGCGCGCAGGTTAAGGCCAAAGTGGGCGCGTTGGGCGGGTTAGTGTGTACCAGCGCGAATGCCTCTAAGATTTTTACCCACGCGCGCCAAAGGGGGCAAAAAATCTTCTTTTTGCCCGATCGCTGTTTGGGCACAAACTTAGCCCGTTTGCATGGCTTAAAAAGCGCGACTTTGGGCATGGACTCTAAGGAAGCGATTATACAAGCCGATGTGATCAATTACAATGGCTTTTGTGCCGTGCACCAACTCTTTAAACCTAGCGATGTGGAGTTTTTTAAGCAAAAATATCCCGGGATCCTCATCGTAGTGCACCCTGAGTGCGATCCTAGCGTGGTGGAGTTAGCCGATTTTGTAGGCTCAACCAGCCAAATTCTCAAGTTCATCAGAAGCCTGCCCCTAGAGCAAAAGGTCGCCGTGGGCACAGAGTTTAATTTCATCCAACGCCTACGCCCCTCCTACCAAGGGGAACAAACCACTTTTGTGCTCTCTAGCACACTGCCTGAATGCCCGACCATGAATGAAACCACTTTGCAAGACCTCTTTGAGGTGCTCAAAGCCTATAAGAATCATCGCCCTTATAATTGCGTGCAACTCGATCCCCAAATAGGCGCGCTGGCCAAACAAGCTTTAGATCGCATGATGGAGCTCTCATGAAAGACCCCACTATTCTCGCCTTTTTAGACGCGTGTTTGCAAGAGGACATCGGATCGGGTGATCTCTTTGAGAGATTGGCAGAACCTAAGGAAGTCAAGGCGGTCGTGATCGCCAAACAGGAGGGCGTGTTTTCCGGGCACTTGTATGCAGACATGCTCTTAGAGCACATGGACATTAGGAGGACATGGAATATCCAAGATGGCGCGCCCTACGCCTCTAAAGATATTCTTTTAGAACTTTGGGGAGATTATGCCCTCTTGCTCAAAATTGAGCGCGTGCTCTTGAACATCTTGCAGCATTCTAGCGGGATTGCCACGCACACCGCGCGCTATGTCGCCATGCTTAAAGATTTGCCCTTAAAGTTGCTAGACACGCGCAAAACCCGCCCACTTTTAAGAGTGTTTGAAAAATATTCGGTGCGCAATGGGGGTGCGCAAAACCACCGCTTAGGCTTAGATGACGCGCTCATGCTCAAAGACACGCATTTAGCCCATATTGGAGATTTAAAAGCTTTTATGGAGCGTGCGCGCAAACAACTCCCATGGACGGCTAAGATTGAAATAGAGTGCGATAGTGTCAGCATGGCTAAGGAGGTCATGCAAGTGGGCGCAGACATTATTATGTGTGATAATATGAACACTGAAGACATTAAAGAGGTGGTCGCCTATCGCAACGCGCACTATCCCTTGGTGCTGTTGGAAGCTAGTGGAAATATCACCCAAGAGAATATTTTAGCCTACGCACAAAGCGGGGTAGATGCCATTAGTAGTGGGGCATTGATCCATCAAGCAGTGTGGGTGGATATGAGTATGAAACTTGGATCTTGAGGCATATTTTTTAAAAACCCTGCAGGAGAGCGGGATCACTTGGGGGCTTGGAGATGATGGGGTATTACTACCCTCCTCTAAGGGAGCGCTGATCGCACTAGATATTTTTGCTCAAAATGTACATTTTAAGTCCGAATGGTTGGGATTTGAGCGCATCGGCTATAAGGCAATGGTGGTCAATATTTCAGATATGATTGCTATGAACGCCACACCTACGCACGCCTTGCTAGGAGTGAGTTTGGATCAGCGCATGGGCAAACAAGAGATACAAGATTTGGTAGACGGCATTGCGCGCGCATGCACAGAATTTAAAATAAGCATCATTGGGGGAGATACCATAGTAGGGGATCGCCTGCATTTGAGCATCACCATGCTAGGCAGAGCGCGCAAACTCTTAGAGCGCAAGGGCGCGCGCTTGGGCGATTGGATCGCGCACACAGGCGCGCTAGGGCAGAGTTATAAAGCCCTGCAAACTCTGCTTAGAGGGGGCAAAGTGAGCCCTAAAAACAAGTTCATCACTCCGCATTTAAAGCATGCGCGCTTTATAGCCAGCGCGCGTCCATTCTTGCATGCGGGCTTAGATGTTTCTGATGGGTTGTTGAGCGAATGCAACCGCCTAAGCGCGATCAATCGCCTCGCTTTTAAGCTGCACAAACCCCGCACGCGCGCTTATCAAAGCGGAGAAGAATACGAAATGCTCTTTTGTTTTGCGCCAAAGCATTATTTAGCCTTGCGGGCGCGCGCGCGTGCCTATCGCGTGCGTTTAAGCGTGGTGGGCAAGGTGTGCAGAGGGCGATCACGCTACCCAGTGCTGGTATGGCATAAAAATTAACATGAGATAATGTAGTAGCGTGCATTAGAGGCAAGCCATTAAGCGCGATGCGCCACACAGACTCTACGGAATTTTGGTCATTAAGGTAGTGCGCCAAGTGGTTACACTAGGGCTTTTTGGGAAATAAAAACAACCAACCATGTTATGGGGTGTGGGTGTGGAATGGCGATTAGATTTGTTGTAAAATCATAGAGTTTTAGGTAAAATGGCGGGATTTAGAATTAGGGGCAGTGATGAATAAGTTTTTCATGGCGGGGGTGGTTTCGTCTGTATTGAGTGTTTTTTTAGTGATGAGCGCGCTAGAGGCTAGTCAGAATGAGGTTAATCCATCTAGCCTTAAAAAAAGCCATAAACCCACTACTCAAGAACGAATCAATGCGTTGAAGAAATTTTCTAGTGTCGTAGAGCAGATTGAACGCTATTATGTGGACAAAGTGAGCATTAATGATATTGTGGACAAGGCCATTGATGGCTTGCTCACCAATTTAGATGCCCATTCCTCCTACCTCACACCTAAGAAATTCCGCGATTTTCGCGCCCAAACTGAGGGGGAATTTGGCGGGCTGGGAATCACCGTGGGGATTCGCGATGGCGCGCTCACCGTCATTGCCCCCCTAGATGATACCCCCGCTTATCGCGCGGGCATTAAAGCAGGCGATGTGATCTTAAAGATCAACTCTGAGAGCACTTTGAACATGACCATTGATAACGCCGTAAACTTAATGCGGGGCAAACCCAAAACCCCTATTGAGCTTACCATTGTGCGCAAGTCTGAGAGCAAGCCCTTAGTGATTAAAATGTTGCGCGACATTATCAAAATTAAATCCGTGCACGCTAAGAAGATCGAGGGCACTAATTATCTCTATGTGCGTGTAAATTCTTTTGATCGTAATGTGGTTAAGGGTGTGCTTGCCGAACTTAAAAAAGCCCACAAATTAGAGGGAATCGTATTGGATTTGCGTTCTAATCCGGGCGGATTGCTCAACCAAGCTATCGATCTCTCTAATCTCTTCATCAAGCAGGGTTTGATCGTTTCGCAAAAGGGGCGTATCCAATCTGAAGACATCGCCTATCGTGCCACGGGTAGCGCGCCTTATGCCAATTTGCCCATTGCGGTTTTGGTCAATGGAGGTACAGCTAGCGCGAGTGAGATCGTTTCAGGAGCACTTCAAGATCACAAGCGGGCGATTATTATTGGTGAAGACACTTTTGGGAAGGGTAGCGTGCAGACTACCTTCCCTGTGGGCAAAGAGGAGGCTATTAAGATCACCATCGCGCGTTACTATTTGCCTAGTGGGCGCACCATTCAAGCAGTGGGCATTAAACCTGATATTGTCATTCCTCCCGGCCCTGTGCCCAAAGAGGACAACACCTTTAGCATTAAAGAGGCGGACTTAAAGCATCACTTGGAACAAGAACTCCACGATTTAGAGAAAAAGAATGCAAGGAGTCTTAAAGCCAAGATTTTTACTCCCAATAAGGAGGAAAAACCCATCACAGCTAAAGATATTAGCGCAGATATCCAGCTTAAAGTCGCTATAGATACTTTGAAAGTTTGGGATATTTTGATGGCAACTAAAAAAGATACAAAAAAATAGGAAAAGCCCTTGCGCGCATTTCTTGGGGTATGGCTTTTGTTTTGGGCTTGGCTGTATGCAGAAACGGAGAGTGTCCAAACAAAAGTCATTTATATTAAGGTGCTCAATGCTCAAGAAATTAGCGCAAAGAGTGTCTATGTGGGGCAGGTACTTGCCGTGCGTTACAATGTTTTGCTTTTTTCTCAGGCTAAGTTTTTAGGGGCAGAGTTGCTCCATGTTCCAGATGGAAAACAGCTTAAGCGACTCAATTTTACACCCACATGGAAGGCGGAGCAAGATGGGAGCTTAAGCGCAACCTATCTGTACAAGATCATGGGCACTAAGGCGACTATCCCTGCTCTTAAGGTGAGCGCATTTGTGCAGGACCAGGGCTATTTAGACACAGCCACCACACCGAGCATTCCTCTTAATGTCATTGATCTGCAAAATCACCCTAGTTATGCAGGCGTAGTGGCTCAGAGCTTTAGCATCGTTGGTTACAAGACTAAAGAGTACGACGCCTCCCATAATATTGTGGTTTTTGAAGTGAATGCTAAGGGCGCGAACTTAGAAGACCTCAAGATTGAAGGGGGGATGAAGCAGGGTTTTGAGAGCGCGCACTTTGCCTTAGACAACGCGCAGGGAATTTACTATTGCATCGTGCCTAAGAGTTGGCGTGAGCTATCTTTCAACTATTTCTCCTTAGAAAGTGGGCAGTTTCAAGAAGTGCGTTTTGCCATCACGCCGATGGAAGAGATGGTAAGCACACAGAGCAATCTTAAACCCAAGAATAATTTCTTGCTTTTTTCTAACTTTGTACTACTCTTTTTTGTGCTCTTAGCTCTAGCACTCTCTCTTGTCATTCCTTATAAAAAAAGCGCGCTCAGCGTAGCGGTGATTTTAGTGGGCTTTTTGCTATGGAATGTCTTTTTTACCTATCGTAGCGGGACTTTATTGGCCAATCGGGAGATTAAAATTTTACCCACAGCCAACTCTACTTTGCTAGAAACCCCTAAAAATGCTTTAAAAGTAGAGATCATCGGTGCGCATGGAGGTTATTATAAAATTATGACTCAAGATGAGAAAATTGGTTGGGTGAAGAAAAGCGATGTGGAGTAAGATACGCGGAATATACGCCCTCCTGGTAGTGGGTTTGGGGCTAGGAGTTATTATTATATTTAATTTTTTTACTCGCAAATATGATAATTCTATGCGGACTCGTCGATGGTGTAAAATATTTTTCCCCTTAATGGGTACACACTTAGAAAAGGTGGGGGAGTTTGATCCAAGTGCCACCTTAATTGTGCTCAATCATCAAAGTATCATTGATATTGTTTGCCTAGAGGCGTACCACCCTCAAAATATTTGCTGGATCGCCAAAAAAGAGTTGGGTGAAATTCCCTACTACGGGTATGCGCTCAAAACTCCGGAGATGATTTTAATCGATCGTCAAGATCGACGGGGTTTAGGCTTATTGCTCAAAATGGCCAAAGAAAAGCTCGAACAAAAGCGTCCCTTAGTAATTTTTCCAGAAGGCACGCGAGGTAAAGGCATGGAAGATTTATTACCCTTTAAACCCGGTGCTAAAGTATTGGCTGAACGCTTTAAACTCAAAATTCAACCGGTTTTGCTACTCAATACTCGTAAAATTTTGGATACAAAACCTTTAAAATCACATGCCACTCGCCTTAGAATGGTGCTTTTGGAAGCTTATGAACCTGATTTCAGTACAGATTGGTATACGGAATTAGAGGCACGCATGGCCTCTCATTATCATATCCACTACCACGAGCTTAATTCCTAACCAAACTAATAGCTAAACCAGTCTAGGTCTCTAGGTCGTATGTCTGTAAGCGTAGAAACCAAATCAAAAGACACACCAACATTCCCTCGTACACAAAAGTCCTATCCTATCAAATTCAGCGGAAAATGTGAAAAATTTAGAAAGATTAAAAATTTTAAAAGTCCTTAACACCTAAGCAAGAGAGTTTTGAGTCTACTTTAAGCTAAACGCGCGCCGTAGCGCAGACGCACAAGGGCAGAGTTTCTAGGGAAGAAAGTACTTGTTGCTCAATCTCGCGGAGATACAGAACGCAAGAGATCGATGTGTGGGGATAAGTCTTTGGCAACATCCTGCCTAAAGGGTTGAGTTGGACAATCACCACCTCTTATTTGGCAAATTTAATAGTAGAGACAAAGTCGTTATCATTGGCAATTAAAATAATCTTTTTGACCTGCTTTTTAATAGCCAAAGAAGCGATGTCCAAACTAATTTTCATACCCACCATCTTTTGGCGCAGGTCAAGCTGAAAATCCCCATCGATCAAGTCTTTTACGGATTTAGCTAGATTGGTAGGCACGGGGTGATCTTGGAGATGGGGGTAGCACACCCTAAGAAAAAATCCAATTCACTAAAGTGGCTACTTTTTTTGGGCAAACGAACATCGAAAAATTGAACGCTCTAGGAATCTTGGGCTACCTATACCAACACAACACCGAGCCAGCCAGCTAGTTGCATCAAACTTTCTTGGAGGTTCTTAAATCTCTAAGGATAATCTAATTTTCTCGCATAAATTTTCAATATCTAAACAATCTTTGGCATTGTCTAAAAGCTCAAATTCTCGTTTCTGAAAATCAATGCAATGCAATAACTCAAAAATGATAGATTCGTCTTTATAAGGAGCGACTAGACACATGCTAGAAAGATGGAACTTAGCACAAGAGAGCACAATGAAAGTATTGTAAGGGTGCAATAAGGGGTTTTTGTTGTGTAGCTTGAGCTTGATTACATCCCCAAAAGTGATTTGTTTGGCATGCTTGTTTTTATGGGATTCGCTCTGCAAAATAGCTTTCTTCAAAAAATACTCCACAAGGGGTTTTCTATGCGCCGACACACTTTTGGCAATAGATACCTTGCGTAACCCAGCACTGAGCCCTGTTTCCATCGTATTGTTTTCTAAAATCTGTGTCTTTGGGACGATCCGCAGTTGATCGATCATCACTTCAATCAATTTCCCATGATCATTTATAATGTAATTTTTATGCGAAGGGTATTCTTTAGCTTGTTTATTCTGTGTTGTTTGTGGAAAGGCTAGGAAAAAAATCTTTACCTTCATAAATGATAAAGTGAGGGCGTTTTTCTTTTTGTTCATGCCCCTTAGCGTACTTATTTTGATACCAAACTAAATCAATAGGCATGCTAACATTCTTTATGCAAAATTCCTATTTTATCAAATTTAGCAGATAAAGCAAAAAAAATTCAGAAAGATTTTAAAACATCTCCAACACCTAAGCAAGAGAGTCCTGTGCCTTTTCCCTAGACAAGCAAATGCCAAGGGCAATTCTCTAAGAAAGGAGGTGATCCAACCGCAGGTTCACCTACGGTTACCTTGTTACGACTTCACCCCAGTCGCTGTGTGTGCCGTGGGCAGTAGCTACTTTAGCATCCTGACTTAAGGCAAACACAACTCCCATGGTGTGACGGGCGGTGAGTACAAGACCCGGGAACGTATTCACCGCAACATGGCTGATTTGCGATTACTAGCGATTCCAGCTTCATGCAGGCGAGTTGCAGCCTGCAATCCGAACTGAGAGGCGTTTTTAAGATTGGCTCAGCCTCGCGGCATTGCATCTCTTTGTGCACCCCATTGTAGCACGTGTGTAGCCCTAGGCGTAAGGGCCATGATGACTTGACGTCGTCCTCACCTTCCTCCTGCTTACGCAGGCAGTATTCTTAGAGAGCTCAGCATGATCTGTTAGCAACTAAGAAAGAGGGTTGCGCTCGTTGCGGGACTTAACCCAACATCTCACGACACGAGCTGACGACAGCCGTGCAGCACCTGTTTTCAGGGTCTAGCAAGCTAGACACTTCGCTATTTCTAGCAAATTCCTTCAATGTCAAGCCTAGGTAAGGTTCTTCGTGTATCTTCGAATTAAACCACATGCTCCACCGCTTGTGCGGGTCCCCGTCTATTCCTTTGAGTTTTAATCTTGCGACCGTACTCCCCAGGCGGGATGCTTAAGGCGTTAGCTGCATTACTGGGAGGACAAAGCCCCCCAACAACTAGCATCCATCGTTTAGGGCGTGGACTACCAGGGTATCTAATCCTGTTTGCTCCCCACGCTTTCGTGCAATCAGCGTCAGTATTGTTCCAGCAGGTCGCCTTCGCAATGAGTATTCCTCTTGATCTCTACGGATTTTACCCCTACACCAAGAATTCCACCTACCTCTCCCACACTCCAGAGTTGTAGTTTCAAATGCAGTTCTATGGTTAAGCCATAGGATTTCACATCTGACTTACAACCCCGCCTACGCACTCTTTACGCCCAGTGATTCCGAGTAACGCTTGCACCCTCCGTATTACCGCGGCTGCTGGCACGGAGTTAGCCGGTGCTTATTCGTCAGATACCGTCATTATCTTCTCTGACAAAAGGAGTTTACAATCCTAAAACCTTCATCCTCCACGCGGCGTTGCTGCTTCAGGCTTGCGCCCATTGAGCAATATTCCCTACTGCTGCCTCCCGTAGGAGTCTGGACCGTGTCTCAGTTCCAGTGTGTCCGTTCACCCTCTCAGGCCGGATACCCGTCATTGCCTTGGTGAGCCTTTACCTCACCAACAAGCTGATAGGACATAGACCAATCCTTTAGCGATAAATCTTTCCCCCATAGGGTAGTATTTGGTATTAATCACCATTTCTAGTGGCTATCCCAAACTAAAGGGCATGTCATCTATGCGTTACTCACCCGTGCGCCACTAATCCACCTAGCAAGCTAGGCTTCATCGTTCGACTTGCATGTATTAGGCACGCCGCCAGCGTTCACTCTGAGCCAGGATCAAACTCTCCATAAAGTTAAGTTTAAATCCTAAACTGGCTCTTGTGTTGTG
>NZ_FZMQ01000010.1 GCF_900197855.1 Helicobacter cynogastricus
CCTTAGTATAGGTTTACCCCCTCACGGGGGCGTTGCTATTCTATCTTTTCTATTCTTTCCATGCGCTTTTTCCCTGCTTTTTGGTGGCTGTGTGCGTGTCTATAAACCCGTCTACATTCCTACTAAGTGCCAAATCCCCAAATTAGAGCGACCCGCGCTAGCTAGCCCCATCATTTCTGAAAACATCAAAGCCCTATTAATCTATGCAGAGCTTTTAGAAAAAGATTTAGCCTTTTGTCGTGAAGGCAATCTTAACAAAAAAGGAGAAAATTAAGATGGCACAGAGCAAGTATGGGATCAATATAGAGTTTAAAAACCTAGCCCCCGCCCCGGTCAAAATTGGCAATTCTAAGCCCATTGCCATTATTGGAGATGACACTAAGATTGAGGGTATTCATGTGGCCAACAATCTTGAGAGTGCGCTCAAATTGGTCGAAGATGGCTCAATCAAAGAGACCTTAAAGGACTTTGAGGCTACTGGCATTGAAAGCCAGTTTGTTCTAAGCGCATTCCACAAAGACACCGATGAGGCGGCCAATAAGCAAGCGGTTTTAGACGGGGTGAATGCCCTTAAAAAGGTCGAACAAGAACACCAAATTAAGCCTAAGTTTTTTCTAGCACCAGGTTATGATAGCCCGGGCTTGGGCGAGGCTATGAAAATTGTCGCCGAACAATTTAGGGGTATCTACGCTTTAGGACTAGAGGGCAAAAATGAGGCGGAAGTGAATCGCGAAATTGAGATTATGAGCACGCACCGCGCGATTTTGACTTTCCAAAGAGTGCGCCGTTTAGATGGAGAGCAAAGGCCTTTAAGCGCGTTTTTAATCGCCCTGTATGCTAAGGTCATGGGGGAGGGGGAATTTGGTTTTGCTAAGAGCTATTCTAACCGCACCATTGATGGAGTCATTGGCATTGTAGACACGATTGAGTATGTGCTAGGGCAAGACTGCGAAGCGGACAGATTGCGCGATAAGGGCGTGTCTGTGTGTTTTGTGGACAGTGGTATCCGTGCATGGGGGCGCAATACCCGCGACAAAGATTTAGGCATTGAGAGTTTGCACACAATCGTCATCTTTGATACCATCATTGAGAGCATTCTGCTAGCTCAAAAACGCGTGATTGACTTACAACTTAACGATGCGCTCAAAGAAGTTACTGATAGCCTAGATGCCTTCTATCGGCGTTTAGTCGCTAATAATGTTGTGGTGGGTTATAACATCAGCCTACCAGCGGACTTAAACACGAATGACACCATCATGGAGGGCGTGCTCTATGTGCGCCAAGAAGTCCAAGAAATGCCTTTAGTGTCGCGCATTGTCAATAAGATTTATCGCGTGAGTAGCTATGGCACAGAGTTAATCAAAACCATCACAGGAGGAGCTAGCAATGAATAGAATAGATCCGCAAGCCTTTAGCGGCGGGAATGTGTTTATTGATGGATTAGGCTATGCAGGCGCGCTCAAAGATTTCGAGCCTCCAAAGATAGAACATGAGACTATAGAGGCCAATGCTAGCATTGGCAAGCGGGAGTATGTTCTGCCCACTCTCAAGCCTTTGAGTGCCAAAGTGTCCTTTCAGGCATTAGATAAGGCCTTTTTCTCTTTGCTCAAAAAAGGCACAATGCAAAAAATCGTCATTAAGAGCAATGTGAGCAGTAGCAGCGATACAGGCGCGCCTACAGACACTCCTGTGCATGTTACCCTAGAGGGGGCTATCAAGAGCGCAGAACCGCCTAAGTTTGAGATGGGTAAGGAATTAGAGCTAAGCCTAGAGATGAGCGTGCTCAAATTTGCTTACAGGCTAGGGGTAGAAGATGTCATTAATTATGACACCTTCACCTCTACGCTCAAATACGCGGGCGAAGACCAGTTTGCAAACATCCGCAACAACATCACTTAGGGCGGTAGGACATGAGCATTGAGACAAAGATGAGCAAAACCCCCTCTGCTGTAGCCTTTCCATTAATGCAGGGAAAGCAGGAGCATAGCACAGAATGGCACATGGCCTGCGTAGTGCACCACATGCGCTTTTTGGCTAAAGAGTTTCCTAAGTGTTTGGAGTGTGTGCGCACTCTGTTCCATCTAATCGCTAGCCAACAAGAGATAGCCGAGTTTGAAAAGGAATTAATCCTAAGAGTGCCTTTAGGGTGGGGGCGTGGAGCTAACAAGATTGAGGAATTGAGCACAGAGTCTAGCTCTGAGGAAATTGCGCGTTTTTTGCATGCCCAAGCAGAAGAGGCGCAATTTCTCATCAGCTTTTTAAGGCGCAAATTGAAAATTTTGAGCACAACACAAGGATAGAACATGCCATTAACTCCCATACTTCTTAACAAAGAGACATTCACATTCAGAGATGGGCAAAGTGTAGAAGTCGCAGAGCCTACCTTGTTTCAGCTACAAAAGGCCATGAAGGCTGGAGATGACATCGCTCAAGTGAAAAGCTTGCTCATTGACTGCACAATGGGGGAATTAGACGAGCGTTTTTTAAACTCTTTGCCTTTAGAGGAGTTTGAGCGTTTGGCCAAAGTGGTCTCTAGGTTTAGGGGCGCAGATGAAAAAAACTTAGAAGGGGCGTAGCCCTCTTGGGTTATGCCCTACATTTTGGATACCAAGAGGTCATGCATATGCAGATAGGCGAGTTTCTAGCCTATGCAGAACTGGCTAAAGAGATTTTGCAAAAAACGCATGGGTTGCCTTGATGCTCTCCTCCTACCTTAACCAAGTTTTTCATGCTGATGCTTTAGAGTTTATGCAGGGCTTGCCTGAAAACTCCATTGATTGTGTTTTGATTGATCCGCCTTATTGCAGTGGAGGGGCGAAGTCTTTGAATGCGCGCAATGCGAGCGTTAATAAGAAGTATTGTGGGGATAACTCCAAGTATTATGAGTTTGTAGGCGATGGCAAAGATCAGAGAGTGTGGATAGCATGGATTGGCTCTGTCTTTGCCCAAATTGAGCGCGTGCTCAAGCCTAATAGTTATTTTTTTAGTTTCATTGATTGGCGCATGCTCCCTGCTCTAAGCGATGCCGTGCAGTTGGCAGATTTGGCATGGCGGGGCGTGATTGTATGGGATAAGGGACGCTCTGCTAGACCCTTTCCCAATGGTTTTAAGCAACAATGTGAATTTATTGTTTGGGGAACTAAGGGGGAGCTACCCGCCTATGAGTGCAA
>NZ_FZMQ01000014.1 GCF_900197855.1 Helicobacter cynogastricus
GGGGGGGGGGGGGAAGTGTGTTAAAATTTTGATATTCCATTTAAAGTAAAGGATTGGCTAATGAGATCGATGCGTTTGCTGGGCTTGTGTGCATGGTTGTGTAGTGATCTAGGAGCGTTGGAATTTGGACAAATGGGGAATACTAGTTTTGGTATGGGTGGAGCGGGGGTTGCCCTAGAGGACTCAGCCTGGGGGCTCTACTATAATCCCGCCCTGCTTGATGTGGATGCAAGAAGTAAGCTAGGCTATAGTTTTGGCGCAGACATAGGTTCTAAAAATATTCTGCCATTATTCTCTGCAGCTAGCTCTGGGGGTTTGGGTGGTCTTGATGTGGAAAGTTTGCTCACTACGCACCAAAGTGAGATTACAAATATTATCCTCCATCACCAAGGCTCAGTAACTTTTAATGCAGATGAGGGGCAAGGGATTAAGGGCGTGATAGGACTTGTTAATGCCGCCTCTAATCTTATCAAAAGCAATGGTGTGTTTTTAAATTCTCAAAATGGGCTGGTTATCCAAGTTCATCCCCGCGTCAAGCGCAGAGGCGGCATAGGCACTTTTGCCTTTGGCGTATTTGCCAGCGGTTTTATAGGCGCAAGCCTCAAAGTCGATCCACAATACAACCAATTCATTAAAGATATACCCCTGCCAACACCTTCTGTGCCCGGTGTGCCTCAAGGAGTGGGGATGGGTGGTGGTGTCAATGGGCCTCTGTATTTTAGAGTGGGCGCAACATCTAATAGCCTCACACTTACAGCAAGCTCTCAACAGAGTTTTAATAACTCTTCCTTGTTTTCGCCCAATGCCCAACATGCCCTTGCCCTCCGCGCTTTGGTTTTGGGAAGCGTGCCTTTTGGCTATGCCAAGGGGTTTAATTTAAAAAAAGCAGGCAAACTCTCAGTAGGGATTGACGCGCGTTATATTTATGCTATGGGCTATGCTCTTTCTGCAAAAGGTAGTCTCAATACCATCATAGATCAGGGGAGTCAACTTGTAGGTGAGCTGACCTCCTTTAACATGAATTCCATTGCACGGCAAAGCACTTTTGGCATTGATGTGGGACTTGCTTACCGCATTAAGGGTGTGAGTGTGGGGCTAGTGGGCAAGTATCTTAATGCTCCTAAAATTAACTTCAATAACGGATCTTCTATGCGCATCGATCCACAGGTGCGCATGGGATTGGGGTATCGTTGGAAATGGCTAAGTCTAGCTTGGGATTTGGATTTAACTTCTAATCAAACCATGATGTTGGGTAAATACAGCCGTATGACCGGTGGGGGTATTATGGCACATTTTAAATGGTTTGGTCTCAAATTTGGCGCGATGGGCAATATCGCCAAAGAAGGCTTACATCAAGGCATTATTTTAACAGGTGGAATTCGCCTCTTTAAAGTTTTGGATATTTCAATTCAATCTAGCCTACAAACCGCTTCAGTCGGGGGAATCAAACTCCCCAATTACATGGCCGTGCGTTTAGGTGGTGGTTGGGAGTGGTAAAAGCTCACCGGCGGAAAACGCCGGCGGTGTGCGTTATTTTTGTTCAGACTGCTCAGATTTTTTGAAGTTTTGCACCAACCTTTCATAGGGCTTAAAATTCTGTGTGTGCAAATCTTGAGCTATTTTTTGCATAGTTTTGGCATAAACTTTTGAGAGCACTTCATCAATGTTTTTCTCAAATTTTGGGCCGTGTATAGGGGTTATATGACTAATAGGCATAAAGCCTCCTGAACTCGTGCGTTGCTGACTCACACGGACATGAGTCTTTACCTCATAACTAGGTAATTCCATGCTAGACATGTGGAAAGCATTCTTGCTTTTGGGCTCAATGAGCTTTAGACGCATAAAGCCAGCCGAAATATCAGTAATGTTCTCTTCGATGCTCTTCTTGTTCTTTGAGAGAGTCATATCCGTATCTTCCAAAATATCGATAAAAGCACTCACATCTACAAGAGCAAAAACACTCTCTTGTTGCTCAGGGCTCAACTTGTCTAAGGGTGCAATCACCACTGAACAACCCCGAGCCTTTAACATGTCAATAATTTGGGTTTGCAAAGAGCTTCTAAATTTATCGCGCAAATTTGTGGGCACATTTTTACTAAAATCGATGCTCAAGGGAGCTAAAGCCAAAGTGTAATGATTCTTGGGCTGTGCCTTTTCGTGCAAATCATAGAGATATTTAGCGGTTACGGGCGCAGTACCAGCGTGGGCAAGTCCAAAAAAACCTAATAACGCGCACAAAGCGACTCTTTTGTACATAGAAAGTTCCTTTTTAAAAAAAATTTTTAGGATACTAGCCTAAAAACTATGAATGCCAGCTTAACGCTTTTTTAAAAAACGCATTGCTAGCTTAAGCATCCGCATCACCAAATTAAATTTTTTACGGCTATCCCAAAAAGAAGCCCCACGGCGGCGTTTAGCCATCTCTGCCCCTAAACCCTTAACAAGAATAAGTCGTTGCAAATTCTACCGGATGGGGCTTGCTCTCCCAAGGGAAAACCTCTGATCTAAATTTGAAACTTTGGTAAGCTTGAATGAATTCCTCACTAAATACCTCCCCCTGTTTGAGATAATTCTTATCGGCCAACATTTCCTCTAGTGCACTTCTTAGCGTGTGTGGCAATTGCTTGATTCCCTTATCACGGATTTCATCTAGGGTCAACTTGAAAAGGTTAATATCCATAGGTTGACCCGGATCGCTTTTTTGAGTGATACCATCTAAACCAGCCATCAAAATAGCCGCAAAAGCCAAATAAGGATTAGAGGAACTATCTGGAAAACGCAACTCAAAGCGTGCGGCCTTGCCACTCACTCCATAAGGGATACGCACACTCGCACTTCTATTTTGTGCCGAGTAACTCAAAATACTGGGAGCTTCAAAACCGGGAATGAGGCGTTTATAAGAATTGCTAGAAGCGTTGGTAAAAGCAGCTAGACTTCTAGCATGTTTGAGTACTCCCCCCAAGAAGTGTAAGGCTTGCTGGCTAAGATTCTTATACACATCCCCACTAAAAAGATTTGTATTTTCTCTCCAAATGCTGACATGAGTGTGCATTCCGCTTCCATTATCACCATAAAGAGGTTTGGGCATAAAGGTCGCTGTCTTGCCATTGAGATGGGCTACCATTTTAACAACATATTTGAGCTTTTGCACATTGTCTGCTGCTTCTACTAAATCGCCAAAACGCACCCCCACTTCGCCCTGCGCTTGTGCGACCTCGTGATGCACGACATAAGTTTCTAATCCCACTTGGTTTAACACCTTGACGATCTCTGCTCTTAAATCCATCATAGTATCTGTAGGTGGTGTGGGCAAATACCCTCCTTTATGCCCTGTCCTGTGTCCAAAATTCACCCCTCCTTCAAAACTTTTATCCCGATTCCATTCCCCCTCTTCACTATCAATTTCATAGTATTGACAATTTGCGCTATCCTTAATTTTAATGGAGTCAAAGATAAAGAACTCGTTCTCTGCTCCAAAATACGCCATATCCCCCATGCCAGATTCTTTAAGATAGCGAAGGGCTTTTTTAGCGATGCTGCGCGGGCATTTTTCATAATCTTGTTGTTTGTACACATCCCACACATCGCAGAAAACTACCGCTGTAACATCCGCACTAAAAGGGTCTAAAAAATAACGGATAAGATCGGGACGCAAGATCATATCGGATTTATCAATACTCTGCCATGCCTTAATAGAACTTGCATCGAAGGGAATGCCTCTTTTTAATAATTCAGCATCCACTGCCCCCATTGAATACCCCATATGATTCCAAGTTCCCTTGACATTTGTAAAACGGAAATCTACAAACTCCACTTCATTTTCTTTGCAAAATGCAAAAAACTTTTCAATGTCTGCATCGCTGTTATGGATATCCATGTCCACCTTTCTTAATTTTAATTTATTCTAACATGTGCAGACTAAAAAACCCCCGCTTGTACAAATTATGTACTGATTGTCGCTGCAGAATGTCTTCAGGAGAGCAATTTCTCTAGCATAAATATTTTTAATGCTACTCACCTTCACTCCCATACAAAGGGTAGACCATTGGCTAAGATGCGCCCTTTTGAGTCGATTCGCCATTCATTGGCGATGCAGGGCATGGTTTCAATAGAAGAGTCATAGCGATCGCTAAGATAGTGGAAACGCTGGTTGGTGGGGCCCACCCAGTTGCGCCGAACTTCTGGATTATCCTGCTCAAACTCCCCATCGACAAGGACATCTGTAGCCTCTAATAAAGCTTGAGTCCCCTTAAATTGAGACTCTTGCAACTCCTCTAGCAAATAGCCCGAAAAGACCATCACCGAAAGCCCCAAAGTTTGGCAAAGTTTGGCGATGTGCGCCAAACCTTTGGCTTGTAAAAAGGGCTCCCCGCCTAAAAAGGTGATGCCCTCAAGGTCTGGATACTGGGCGTGTATGTGTTTAACCCTTTCTTTGAGCTCTAACACTGGCACGATTTGGGCGGGCTTGATGGGGAGTAAATGCGCGTTGCAACACCCCTTGCAACGCTTCAAACACCCCTGCACCCAAAGGGCGATTCTTAGCCCGGGCCCCTCAGCTTCTGTCGCCTCTATTAAATGGGCTAAGTTGATCCACTCCATTAGATGAGGTCAAAATCAAAGGCCTTGCCCGCTTGCACGACTTGGATCGTGCGCCCGCTCAAGACCTGCTTGTCGGTGGCGTGTGTGAATAAAAATTCGGCCAAAGGGTCCATGAGGTGCTGGGTCAAGACATTTAAAATCCCCCGCCCTCCATAGCGTTGATCCACAAAGGCGCATTTGTCTAAATCATCGGGGTTTTCCCAAATGACGCGCTCCTCACCCAAATCCACCCCATAGACTTCGCTAAGTTTAGGCAGGACTTGATCCATATCCGCCTTGCACGCCTTGCCCTCATAGTGATCGAAGCGGTAATTCAAAACCCCGTCTAAAGACACCCTAAACTGGGCTTGAGCCCCATTAGCGCGCATGGCACGCACGATCACAAGGTCTTTTTCAGGGTCTAAAGTCGGGGCCTGCACGCTAAAGCCGGCTTGTTGCAAAGACTGATACACCGCCTTTACCATCTCCTTACGCACCGCTTCGTCCTCTGCCTTCTTCATCTGTGCCTGCTCGATCTTTTGCACCTTGGCTTGCAACTCGGCTAGGCTTAAAAGTGTGGCATGTGCGGGCAAATTAGCTTGGTGTTTTTCTAGCAACTCTTGCTTGTATTGCGCCTCTAAGGCTTGTTGCTCTTGTGCTTGTTGTGCCTGCAAAATGCCCTGAAACTTGGCCTCTAAGGCCGCCATTTGCTCCTTGATCTCTTGGGGGTTGTGTTCTTGGGGGTTTGTGAAAATCTTGGCGTGCAGAGTGGCGATTGCATCAAGGGCCAAATTGCGCGCGCTTTTATCGCTCCAGCCTTGCAAAGCCTCCTCCCACGCTGCGCTTAAAGCTTGTAGGTGTGCCTTTTCTTTGGCTTGTTGTTCCGCGATTTTGCGCTGTCTCTCTAACTCCTCTAAGCGGCGTTGTTGGGCTAAATGCTCTTCCTTAAGCACGGCACATAAGCGGGGGAGATCCTCAATTCTGTAGTTGAGTCGCGCGCTCAGTGTTCTGGCCTGCATAGGGTTGTCTGTGGATAGGTTTTCGATATTTTTAATTTGCGCCCGAATGTCTGCAATCTCTCTTTTGGCATAGCTGTCTAAACCCTCTTTGCTTACAAAATCCAAAGTGCTTTGAAAGCGCATTAAATCCGCCAAAGCGGCCCCTCTTGCCTTTTGTTCCTCAGCTCTCCTTTGCTGTTCCCGCAGTTCTCGTTCTCTTTGTGCTCTCAACTGGTAGTTCCTATAAGATTCGTGGCTCATTTTTTTCCTTTCTTTTTGTTTTTCTTTTTGCTTTTGTTGCCTTCACGGCTGATCTCTTGCACCTTTAAGCCAAACCTCTGCGCCTGTTGCGCTGAATCCTTGTCATGGCTGTAAATCACCATGTCGTTTAGGGCATAAAAATACGCGCAGGCAAGGATTTGCTCGGCTTGGCTGTAGTCTTTAAGCCCAAACATGCGCTTTAAAAGGGCGGGTTTGGGGGGAATGGGGGCAATGGGGCTAGAGTCTAGATTTAAGTTTTGCACGCTGGCATATAAAAGGGTGCGTCTTGAGGCTAGCTCTTGGGCAAACTTGTGTAAATCCACTTGATTTATCAAGTTTAAATCCAAGAGGGCGTATTTTTCCCCCGTGTATTCTTTAAAATCTGGGCGATCGCGATCTGCGTGTCTTGAAGTTGCTTGAGCGGGGTTTGTAAGGCCATACCAGGGTATTTTTCTAACAACCCCTCTAAGTCTTGAATGCCCCGTTCTAACTTTTCAAACGAATCTAAGGAGATCGGGGCTTCTAGGGTGTTTTGCAGGGCAATATAACTTTGCACCCCCCGCTCCAAATCTTTAACGCCCTCTACATCGCTGAAAGCTTGGGGGTTTTGTTGCAAAGCTTGGCTAATGGCCTCTTGTTGCAAGTGTGTAGAGAGTTTCGTCCAAGGGATTTTAGCCCCCACCAACCCCCTAAGCTCTTTGAGCGCGCTTAAACTTGTGGGAGCACTCAAACCCTCTAGCCATGTGGGGCTGGACATGTCCTTTTTCCAAACCTCTTGGATTTTTTGGGTTAAGTTTAGGCACTCTTTGAGGGGGATTTTAGGTTTAGCGATAAAAAGGGCTAAAATCCATTCCTCTTTTTCTACAAACTGCGCGGCACAAATATAGGTCTCAAAGTCATAGGTCTTTAACAAGGCCTGCCAAAAACCCTCCCAGTTAAAAGATCGATAAACATCCTCTCTTATGCCCCGCTCCGCTTGTTGGAGGAGATGAGCCACAGATAAGTTTTTGGAGCTTAAAAGTTTTTTGAGATCGTGGTATTCTCTCATGTTTTGCTCAAGCTGGCGGAAATCTTGTAGGTGGGCTAGCGCGCTAACACCCTCTAAAAACGCCCGATCAATGATCTCCTCTTGTAAATGGGGCGTAAGTCTAGCCCAAGGGATTTTACTCCCCACCAACTCCTTAGCTTCTTTGACGCTCTCTAAAGTTTCTAATAGCGGCAAATTTTCTAGCCATGTGGGGCTGCGCATGTCCTTTTTCCAAACTTCTTTGACTTGGTGGCTCAAGCTTAGACACTCTGTTAAACTGATGTCCGGGTTTGTCTGAAAAAGTTCTGCAATCCATGCCTCTTTTTCCACAAACTGCGCCACACAAACATAAATGTCAAAATCATAGGTCTTTAGTAGGTTTGCCCAAAAACTCTTCCACCCAAACAACTGGTGAATATTCTCTTTGATGCCCTGTTTTGCGCCCTCAAGAATGCCCAAAACGGGTAATTTTGCGATCGCCTTTTTAATTTCCCTGTATGTTTTGATGTTTTGTTCCAAGTTTTGGAGGTTTTGGATTTCACCCAACGCGTTTGTGGGTTGCTCGAAAGCTTGCTCAATGATTTCCTCTTGCAAATGGGGCGTAAGTCTAGCCCAAGGGATTTTACCCCCCTCCAAGCTTCTAGCCCTCTTAAACTCCTCTAAGGTCTCTAGCAGGGGCAAGTTTTCTAGCCATGTGGGGCTGGACATGTCTTTTTCCCAAGTCTTTTTAATTTGATGGCTGAGTTGGACGCACTCTTGTAGTGTGATGGTGGAGTTTGTCTTAAAGAGAGCGGATAACCACGCCTCTTTTTCCACAACATGCGCTGCAAATACATAAATGCTAGAGTCATAAGTGCTTAGTAGGTCTAAACAAAACCCCGCCCAATCTAATTTAGTTTCTGTAGTTCTTTTGACAAAACAGGTAACTTCATAGCTGTGGTTGTTGTAGTAGTAGGGCATGTTGCCATGTAAAATTTCATAGGTTTTTTGGGAATCGGCATAGAGACCAAGACTTGCGCCCCATCTTTGGGGGGCATCATCACCCGGGAGCTGGAGGCATTTCCCTTTTAAAGCGGGGGTTTTTGTGGAAGAGTCGTAATGGGTGGTGGGGATGTTTAAATCTTGTGCGTTCCACACAAGTGCCCACTTGGCAGAGTTGGGGATTTTTAAAGGTTTTGGGCTAGCCTCTAGGACTTCTTGCCATGCAAGATCGAGCTTATGCGCGTTGTGATTAGGCAACAAGGGTGTGATGAGTCCCGCATGCACTTCGTCCTTGTTGAGGCTTTCTAGCCATGTTTTAAAATTCTTAGGCGCGTTGATGGTGAGATTTTGGCTAGAATCTAAGCGTAATTCTAAATCTAAGGGGCAAAATTGATCCTCAAATTCCTCGACAGATTCTAAAAAAATCCTTGTGTCTTTTGGGTCATACCAATCCTTAAAAGACTTGGCATTTTGGGCAATCACCGCCCTTAAATCCGCCTCCGCTAAATCGAATCGGCAGACATTTTCTAGCACGATGGGGCAAGAAACTTCCTCTTTCCATGTGTCTAGTTCGTTTAAATGCAACTGGTTACTTTGGGCATGATCGACATACAAGGTCAGATCTCCCCCGTGCGGTCTGCCCATCATTTTCTTTTGCTCAAAAAACTTTTGCCACCTCTCACTCAAGCGTAAATCCCCTAGATTTTGGGCATCGTTGCTAAAAATCCCCCAACGCTTGAGGTGTTGTAAGACCCCCTCTAAAAGCCTCCCATCGATTGCCAGCACTTCTGCCAATGTAGCGGGTGTGCAGGGCATTTTTTGATCGACCGCCTCTAAGATCAATTCCTCAAACACGCTTATATCCCGGATTTTGCTGTAACTGAACCCCACTTCATAAACCCCAATGGGGTAGGCTACCTTTTGTTTTAAGATGTTGATCATCGCGATTCCTCCAAGCCACGATCAAGGGCTTTTGTGTATTCGTCCATCAAGCAGTGGCTGCTTTGTGGCCAATCTCTGTCTAAAGCCTCGATGATCCCTTTATAGACTCTCTTGCCCTCTTGGTTGGGCAAATAAACCCTCTGTTCGCTAAAGACCTTTGCGCTCCCAAAGACCATTAAAAGGTTTTGTGCCCTTGAGAAGGCCACATTCACAAATTCATACCTCGAGGTGTTGGCATGGCGGCTCTTTTTGATCCGCGTGGCGACCATGCTCACTAAAATGATGGGCTTTTCCTTGCCTTGAAAGCGAATCACTGTATCCACCCGCACATCTAAGGCCTTGAAATTTTTAAAGCCCCCCATCTGCTCTCTAATTTGCTCTTTAATGCGCTTGACCTGCGCGGCATAAAAGCTCACCACCCCCACTTGGATTTTTTCTTGCCTGTGCCCTAGCTGTAAATCCATCGCCTTAAGGGTCTTGGCGATCAACGAAGCTTCATGGGGGTTTTCATCATCCCCTGCGGGGTGCGCCCCTGTATCCACCCACACCGCGTGCGTCTGGGGCGTTAAAAACTTGCCCAAATGCAAGCCATGCGCGCGATCTTTGTCAGGGTTGGCGCAAATTAAAGGCGTGTCATAAAAGCGATTGACAAGGCGCATGATCGCAGGGTGCATGCGGAATTGGTGGGTGAGTTGTTCTCTAAGCATGTCGGGGGCTTGCTCAAAGAGTTCTTTAAACAAGGCTGCGCTCACCATTTTTTTAAAGCGCATGGATTGTTCTTTGGTGAGCAGGGTTTTGCCCTCCACCTCTTGCATTTCCTCTTGCAATGCCTCTTCGCTGGTGTAAATGTCCTCTCTAAAAGTGGGGGGTAATTGGCGGTGATCCCCCACCAAAACAGACTTGCGCGCACGCATCATGGGCATCAACAGCTCTAAGGGCGTGGATTTAGACACCTCATCGACAATCCCCACATCAAAATAAGGGGGCAAGCCCTCAAACACGCGCCGCCCGCTATTGGAAGTGATCGCCACGACATTACAACACGCCTTAAACGCGTCCTCGATCTCAGCATAGTCTTTAGATGCCCGGTCTTGCTCCAAAATCCGCACCCATGTTTTTAAAAGTTTTTCGTATGTTTGGAATTGTTGGGCGTGCTCTTGTCTTTGGGTTTGGGCTTGTTCTCTAGCTTGTGTGGCTTGTTCTATGCCCGCTTCTAAACCATCGGGGGGCGAATCGTGTTTTAAGAGTTCTTGGAGTTCTTGTAAATATTCAGTGGCTTCTTTTTGCTTTTTGGGCGTTTAATTGGCACTGGTTTTGGCGTTTTTCTTGGAGGGCTTGGATTTCGTGTTGTAAAGCCTTGAGGGCAGATGACCCGCTCGGGGGGGGGGGGGGGTGAAGTCTTGAATTTCTTGCAACAAATCCTTTAAGCTCCCCTCAAGCATGTTGCTTTGGAGAAAATCCAATCTTTGGCGCAACAAGCCTGCCAATTCTTTCGCCTGTGTTGTGCTTTCTAAAGGTGTGCAAATTTGTGCGTCATCGCTAAAGATGGCGTAAATTTTTGTCTTTAACGCCTTGTGCTGTTTTTTGATTTGGGCAATTTCTTGACGCACCGCCCGCCACTCTGGTGCCTTACTATCATCTCCCGCATCCATCGCCTGCGCTAGTTGCTTCTCTCTTTGTTCCAAGCGTTCGATTTGAATCTTCGCCCCCGTGTTTTGTAAGTCCGCCTCTTGCAGCTGCTCTAAAAACTCTATATCTTGTTGGATTTGGGATCGTGCTGTTAAAAAATCTTGGTGGTTTTTATAGAAGGTTTTTAAAATATGCACTTGGTGCGCCACACTGGCGCGCGCAAAATCAAGGGCATTAAACGATTGCCTTAAAGCACATTGTTCATGCAAATCAAATAAATCTTGCACCAAAGCCCCCGCACGGGTGGGCAAAACTTCCATTTCCAAAATATCCCCCCGCTTGCCCTCTAAAAACTCTTGTAAGGATAACCACGCCTCTTTTTGCGCCACCCCTTCTTGGTGCGCTTTTAAAGCACGGTCATAGGCTTCCTGCTCTCTGTTTAAAATGGCTTGTTTTTCTGCAATCTGGGCCTCTAAAGTTGTGATTTGGGTGTTGGTATCTTTTAGGGCTTCTTGGACATAGCCCACAGTCTCTAACCACTCCTCTAAGCGCGTGATTCGCCCTTGCAAGTCCTCAAAGGGGCTTAAGAGAGTTTGGGCGTGGTTCTTAAGAGCTTTGTAATACTGCCTTAAGCTATCCTCTTTGGCGTAAGGGCTGTCTTTAATGCGCTCACCATCGCGGTTTAGACGGATCGCCTTGATGTTGGGGTGGTTGGGCAGGCGTTCTAGGGCGTTGTCGATCGCATCGTGGGATTGGCTGGATAAAAGCACGCTCTGCCCCCTTTGGACAAATTGCAAAATCGCCTCAGCGATCACTGTGGTTTTGCCCGTGCCCGGGGGCCCTTGGATGAGCGCGATGTCTGGAGCACTGAGCATCTTACGCACCGCCTTTTTTTGGCTTTCGTTTAAATCCGCATTAAACCAAGTATCCACCACCCCCAACTCTTGAGGCACGCACGCGTTTTGGATGTCAAATAAAAAATTAGCCAAATAGGGGTTGGCACAATCTCTATTTTCGATGAGGTCTTGACATTGGAATCTATGGCGTTTGATTTGGGCTTTATCGCCCCCCAACGCCTGCCCAAAGAATCCGGGCACCGCGCAAGGTTTGGGCTTTTTAGGGGGGGTTGAATCGCTCTTGGGATCATGGGCAGAAGTCTCCTCCTCAGGCTCTTCCACCAACACAAAGGGGGCATCCTCCTCCACTTCGACACGGACTTCTAAGAAGCGGTAATCTTTGGCATCAAAGCCCTTAATCTTGTCTTCTTCTTTCCCCTCTTCCTCTGCTTTGATATAGGCCTTAAACATGTATTGGCATGCCTCAAGGCGTTTGGCATCCTTGATCTCTGCCCAGCCCTTGTATTCCAAATTCAAAGCCCGCATTCTTTGTTTGTTCGGTGTGAAATACATGGGAGTTGTGGATTCTTGGCGGGGGATCAGTTCAGCCCCCGCTCCCCTGCACGATTGGATGTGTTTTAATTGCTTCTCATATGAATTAGCTCTAAGCACCACCACACAGACATAACCCTGACCTTTGTGCTCCGCGTCCAACAGCAAGATTTTGTTTTGTTCATGCGCGGCGATGAACGCCTCTTTAAAGTTTAAATATTCCCGCCATTCCTGCAATCTTTTAGAGGTTTGAATCGCATATTTGGGCAAGGATTGCACCCAAGCCTTATCGACTAGATTATTGGGTGTACCAGTCATTTCATACCGGCAACGCACTTCCACCTCCTGCTCATGCGCGCCCAAATCCCTAGAAACAACATTCACTTCTTCGGGCACAAAGACGGGGTATTTAGCCCCATAGGGCAAAAACCCGCGCACCAACAAAGACACGCTAGGGAGCAGGATTTGAGAAAACAGAGGGTGATTAGGGATACGCACCCCCAGCTTGATCTTTTTCTTATGATCCTCGATGTCTTGGGTTAATTTATCCTCCAAAGACAAATTAGAAAAGACGCAGACGAGGGGGACGCGCGAGTTTTCTATAAAAAAGGCGCGTAAAAAGTCTCCCACTATGTTATGGCTCTCCAGAATCCTTGCCATTGCCCCATGGTCTTTAAAGGGTTCTAGAGCGCGTTTGATTGCCTTGCTAAACCTATCTGCATCGCTAGGCCTGTTTGGCACTTCGCGATCCAACTCTTTATAATAAAAGTTTGGGACGACCTCTCTAGGCTCACTAGGCACCCTAGAGGGAGGATTTGGATGATAGAGATTATTGAATCCGCCCATAAACACCGCCCACCTAAAAAATTTTAAAAACAACATTTTAACAATAAATCTCTTCTATAGTACAATTCAAATCTGCCCAGGGACTCCTCCTCAAAACTTCCTTCTATCTTTAAGCCCCCCTTAAGCTTTAAAATCCTATAATCGCGTTTTGCCAAAGTTAAAGCGGTTGAAAAATCCAAAGGTTGAAAAGCCAAAGCGGTTTTAAAAAGCTTCAAACAAACGCAACGATCTTTGACATTTAAGCAAGAGAGTCTTGTAGCCAAAATTTGTTTTTTGATTTTTGTTTTTGGCTAAAGAACTCTAGTTATTGACACAACTTGTCTAATACAGAGTAACTTAATTTTGTGGCGTGGAGAAATCCACAACACAAGAGCCAGTTTAGGATTTAAACTTAACTTTATGGAGAGTTTGATCCTGGCTCAGAGTGAACGCTGGCGGCGTGCCTAATACATGCAAGTCGAACGATGAAGCCTAGCTTGCTAGGTGGATTAGTGGCGCACGGGTGAGTAACGCATAGATGACATGCCCTTTAGTTTGGGATAGCCACTAGAAATGGTGATTAATACCAAATACTACCCTATGGGGGAAAGATTTATCGCTAAAGGATTGGTCTATGTCCTATCAGCTTGTTGGTGAGGTAAAGGCTCACCAAGGCAATGACGGGTATCCGGCCTGAGAGGGTGAACGGACACACTGGAACTGAGACACGGTCCAGACTCCTACGGGAGGCAGCAGTAGGGAATATTGCTCAATGGGCGCAAGCCTGAAGCAGCAACGCCGCGTGGAGGATGAAGGTTTTAGGATTGTAAACTCCTTTTGTCAGAGAAGATAATGACGGTATCTGACGAATAAGCACCGGCTAACTCCGTGCCAGCAGCCGCGGTAATACGGAGGGTGCAAGCGTTACTCGGAATCACTGGGCGTAAAGAGTGCGTAGGCGGGGTTGTAAGTCAGATGTGAAATCCTATGGCTTAACCATAGAACTGCATTTGAAACTACAACTCTGGAGTGTGGGAGAGGTAGGTGGAATTCTTGGTGTAGGGGTAAAATCCGTAGAGATCAAGAGGAATACTCATTGCGAAGGCGACCTGCTGGAACAATACTGACGCTGATTGCACGAAAGCGTGGGGAGCAAACAGGATTAGATACCCTGGTAGTCCACGCCCTAAACGATGGATGCTAGTTGTTGGGGGGCTTTGTCCTCCCAGTAATGCAGCTAACGCCTTAAGCATCCCGCCTGGGGAGTACGGTCGCAAGATTAAAACTCAAAGGAATAGACGGGGACCCGCACAAGCGGTGGAGCATGTGGTTTAATTCGAAGATACACGAAGAACCTTACCTAGGCTTGACATTGAAGGAATTTGCTAGAAATAGCGAAGTGTCTAGCTTGCTAGACCCTGAAAACAGGTGCTGCACGGCTGTCGTCAGCTCGTGTCGTGAGATGTTGGGTTAAGTCCCGCAACGAGCGCAACCCTCTTTCTTAGTTGCTAACAGATCATGCTGAGCTCTCTAAGAATACTGCCTGCGTAAGCAGGAGGAAGGTGAGGACGACGTCAAGTCATCATGGCCCTTACGCCTAGGGCTACACACGTGCTACAATGGGGTGCACAAAGAGATGCAATGCCGCGAGGCTGAGCCAATCTTAAAAACGCCTCTCAGTTCGGATTGCAGGCTGCAACTCGCCTGCATGAAGCTGGAATCGCTAGTAATCGCAAATCAGCCATGTTGCGGTGAATACGTTCCCGGGTCTTGTACTCACCGCCCGTCACACCATGGGAGTTGTGTTTGCCTTAAGTCAGGATGCTAAAGTAGCTACTGCCCACGGCACACACAGCGACTGGGGTGAAGTCGTAACAAGGTAACCGTAGGTGAACCTGCGGTTGGATCACCTCCTTTCTTAGAGAATTGCCCTTGGCATTTGCTTGTCTAGGGAAAAGGCACAGGACTCTCTTGCTTA
>NZ_FZMQ01000008.1 GCF_900197855.1 Helicobacter cynogastricus
GTCACACCTTATACTTCCTCTTACGAGTTGGCAAAGTGCTGTGTTTTTGGTAAACAGTCGGGAGGGACTCTTTGCTGAGACCTACTTGCGTAGGCACACCTTATCGCGAACTTACGGTGCTAGTTTGCAGAGTTCCTTAAAGAGAGTTCTTCCACGCGCCTTAGAATACTCATCTCATCTACCTGTGTCGGTTTGCGGTACGGACAATTGCAACTAAACTTAGAGACTTTTCTTGGCACGATAGTATCAGTGATTCTCTTCTTAGTCCGAAGACCTTAAAGAGCCTGTCAGGTTTCAAATACAGGAGCGGATTTGCCTCTCTCCCAATCTACACCCTTCGACTAGCACTTCCATCAGCTAGCTCACCTAACTTTATGCGTCCTCCCATCGCACATTGCAATTGGTATAGGAATATTAACCTATTTCCCATCGCCTACCCCTTTCGGACTTGGCTTAGGACCCGACTAACCCTACGATGACGAACATCGCGTAGGAAACCTTAGATTTACGGCGGATACGATTCTCACGCATCTTATCGCTACTCATTCCTGCATGCTCACTTCTGTGCGCTCCAACACTCCTTACCGGTATGCCTTCAACGCTGCACAGAACGCTCTTCTACCACTGCTCCTAAGAGCAATCTACAACTTCGGTGTCTATCTTAGCCCCGTTATATTTTCAGCGCATGATCACTAGACCAGTGAGCTGTTACGCTTTCTTTAAAGGATGGCTGCTTCTAAGCCAACCTCCTGGTTGTTTGAGTAACCACACATCTTTTTCCACTCAGAATAGAACTTGGGGACCTTAGTTGGTAGTCTGGGTTGTTTCCCTCTTGACGATTGATTTTATCACCCACCGCCTGACTCCCAAGATACAACAAAAGGTATTCGCAGTTTGACAGGGTTTGGTACTGCGGCGAGCAGCCCTAGCCCAATCAGAGCTCTACCCCCTCTTGTTATGACTTGAGGCTATACCTAAATATATTTCGAAGAGAACCAGCTATCACCAAGTTTGTTTGGCCTTTCACCCCTATCCACAGCTCATCCCAGCCCGTTTCAATGGGCACGGGTTCAGTCCTCCACAAGCTGTTACACTCGTTTCAACTTGGCCATGGATAGATCACTTGGCTTCGGGTCTGCAGCGTCTGACTAAAGCGCCCTATTCAGACTCGCTTTCGCTACGGCTCGTTTTCACTTAACCTTGCCAGACACCACAACTCGCAGGATCATTATGCAAAAGGCAGTCCATCACCCTGATAAATCATAGGGCTCTGAATGATTGTAAGTAGATGGTTTCAGGTTCTATTTCACTCCGTTACCCACGGTTCTTTTCACCTTTCCCTCACGGTACTTGTGCGCTATCGGTGTAGTAGTAGTATTTAGGGTTGGAGAGTGGTCTCCCCGGCTTCAGCCCGGATTTCCCGTGTCCTGGCCTACTCTGGATACGACTATCTAGGGTTTTTCTTTCGCATACAGGGCTATCACCTTCTATGGCTTGCTTTTCCAAGCAACTCTGCTAGATAAACCCCTTGAATGTTGTCGTCCTCAACCCCGAGTGCAAGCACCCGGTTTGCCCTGTTCCCCTTTCGCTCGCCACTACTCAGGGAATCTCGTTGATTTCTTTTCCTCTAGCTACTGAGATGTTTCACTTCGCTAGGTTCGCTCTCTAAAAATAGAGTAATCCATATTGCTATGGATTGGGTTGCCCCATTCGGACATCTGCGCATCAATGCTTCTTGACAGCTCCACGCAGCTTATCGCAGTCTAGTGCGTCCTTCATCGCCTCTACTACCCAAGGCATCCACCATCTACTCTTAACATCTTGTTTGTTTCAGTTAGCATATCCGCTAAACTGCCTTGATAAGATTTCTACCGCCTTATTGAGTATAATTCTTTGGCTTTGTAGTTTTTACCTTTACATAGGCTATTGACAATAACAAGTCAAAAAACACTAAGCAAAGACTTTCCAGCGACACACTCCAAAAACGCACCTCTTAGGCAAAACCTCAAAAACACGCTTCAAGAAAAAGCCTTCAAGCCATTCACATTTGCTTAGGCAAAAGCGCATTATATCGGTGGAAAGCTTAAGGGGGGCTTAGGGGGGTGGTTGTTTTTGGAAATTGTGAAAATGTATCAATTTAGATTAGGTATAATTTAACAAAGGAAGCATAAATGAATTCTAATGGTTTGATTTTACAATTCCCAAAGATATTGGGGCAGTTTCTTGGTCTTAGATACTCCCTATGAATAAGACTTTTAGCACTATTGTCATTAGCTATGTCCTCTTGGCATTGCTAGGTGCGCTTTTATTAAGTTTGGAGCCTATGCGCACTAAAGCTATCCCTTTCTTGGATTTATTTTTTACAACTGCGTCAGCGGTCTGTCTTACAGGTTTGATCACGGCCAACCCAGCCAGCGATTTTAGTATCTATGGACAAGCGGTGATTTTAACCCTAATTCAGGCTGGGGGTTTTGGCTACATGGGTTTGGCTGGCCTCTTATTCCTCTTTATTGGTAAAAAGGTTGATTTTAAAAACCGCATGTTGCTCAAGGAATCTTTAGACTATCCTAACATGCAGGGTATTATCCGTTACCTCAAACAAATCTTATTTTTTACTATAGCTATTGAAGGTATTGGGGCCCTTATTCTCACCTTGCATTTTCTCTCGCATACGACATGGCACAAAGCCCTGTGGGCTGGAATATTCCATGCTATTTCAGCTTTCAACAATGCCGGTTTTAGCATTTTTGAAAGCAATTTATCAGATTATCGGGATGATGTTATAGTTAATTTAACGATTTGCGCGCTCATCATCTTAGGCGGTCTTGGTTTTTTAGCGTTGCGTGAATGCTACAATTGTCGTTGTAGTCCTCGTTTGAGTGTACATACACGCATTGTGCTTGTTGCCACAGCGATTTGTCTTGTTATAGGGGTTGCCGTATTGCTCATTTTCGAATGGGATAACCCTAAGAGTGTGGGGCATTTGGACTGGCCCCATAAAATTTTGAGTATTTTTTTTATTTCCGTAAATTTGCGCACAGCTGGCTTTAATACCATCGATATGGCAGGCTTGCATGACCAAAGTCTGTTTTTCTCCTCTTTGCTAATGGTAATTGGAGCGGCCCCGGGGAGTACAGCTGGGGGGATTAAGATTACTACGGTTACGATACTCTTGTTTTATGCTTATTGCGCCCTTAAGGATCAAGAAGTCGTGCTTTTTCAAAGAACAATCCCTGCCTCCATTGTCAAAAAGTCCTTCTTGATTGTTATCATTACCATTTTTTACATTGTATTTTCAACCATGATTTTGAGCGCGACAGATGACACGCAGAACAAACATTTTTTACCCTTGTTATTTGAAATTTGTTCTGCCTTTGGCACGGTGGGAGCAAGTACAGGAGATGGGGGCAATCTTTCTTTTGTTGCTACCTTTAGCAATTTTGGCAAACTCTACATTATTGCCTTGATGTTTATGGGGCGTGTGGGTGTTTTGGTTTTTAGTATGGCTTTGGTACGCAAAGGCAAAAAAAGCAGTGTGCGTTATCCAGAAGAAGGAGTTGTTTTATGAAAACTTATGCCGTTTTGGGCTTGGGAAAATTTGGAGGACATGTGGCCCATGGTCTCCTAGAAAATGGTGAGCAAGTGATTGCAGTAGATATTAATGAAGAGAGCACAAAACCTTTCAAGGGAATCTGCGATAATCTCTTTATCATTGATACAACCGATATCAATGCTCTAAGAGATACCGGAATTGGATCGGTGGATACAGCGATTGTAAGTATAGGGCAAAATGTCGAGGCTTCGATTTTAAGTGTGATGGCACTTAAAGAGATTGGAGTAAGTGAAGTTATAGCCAAGGCTTCTACTCTCATCCATGGCAAAATTCTTTCTAAAATTGGCACAGATCGCGTGATTTATCCCGAACGCGATGCAGCTAAAAGGTTGGTTAAAGGACTTTCTTTCAATCCAAACTTGGAGGTGATTGACATCACCAACAGCATGAAAATGATACGCTTAAATGTCAGTCATGCTCATCATGGCATGACGGCGCAACATTTTTTAAGTCTATTCAGGGCTGATCTCAAAATTGTCGCACTAAAGCGATCCAGTAAGTGGGAATACAATGCAGATTCAGCATTGGTGTTACAAGATGGAGATATTCTCTTGCTCTTTGGGCATGCTAAGGAGGCAAAGATTTTTATGAGTAGCAAGGAAACCTCCAAATTCAACAAATAGTGTTACAGGGCGTATCGTTGTAGTCATTTTTTCTACTTCTACATTCTTTCATTAATCAAACACAATCTAGTCTGCTGTTAGAGTAGCACGCAAGAGTTTTAAAAGGATTGTCATGAAAGAGTTCCACGAAGTCTATATCTATAGCGCAAAGCGCAGTCCTATTGGTTCGTTTAATGGGAGTTTATCCAGTGTGAGTGCGATCGCTTTGGGGGCTGAGGTGAGCAAGCAGGCGTTGCATGCAAGTGGATTTAATTCCTCTTTGGTGGATTTGTGCATTGTGGGTAATGTGATCAGCGCTGGACTCAAACAAGCCCCGGCTAGGCAAGTAGGCTTGCATGCGGGTTTACCCAAGTCTGTTGGGTGTTTCTTGGTCAATGAGGCATGCGGTTCGGGCTTGCGGGCGGTGATGTTGGGGGCGAGTGAAATCGCTTTAGGGCGTGCGCGCGCGGTGCTGGCAGGCGGGATAGAAAACATGAGTCTAGCCCCCCATGTGCTCATGGGCGCGCGTGGTGGCTTTAAAATGGGAGATGCCAAATTAGAAGACAGCTTGTTTAAAGATGGGTTGCAAGATGCCTATCAAAAGGCCTTAATGGGAGATTTTGCCGAAGCGTGCGCTAAAGCCCATCGCTTAAGCAGAGAAGAGCAGGATCATTTTGCCAAACATAGCTATGAAAAGGCGTTAAAAGCACTTGAAATGAAGGCTTTTGACTCTGAGATCGTGCCCATTAGTGTAGCTAACAAAAAGGGGGAAGTGGTGGTTAGTGTGGATGAGGAGCCCGGGCGCGTGGACTTTGAAAAGGGCTTAAAGCTCAAACCCGCCTTTGATAAAGAAGGCACAATCACCGCCTTTAATGCCAGCAAAATTAGCGATGGGGCGAGCATGTTAGTTCTGGCTAGCAAAGAGCTAGCTAAAGACACTTCTGCTAAACCCCTAGCTAAAATCCTAGATTACAATTCTTTTAGCCATGATCCCCATCTCTTCCCCACAGCCCCCGCTCCAGCTATTAAAGCCCTCTTAGAGCGCAACCACAAAAAGACTAGCGATATTGATCTTTATGAGATTAGCGAAGCCTTTGCGGTGGTGGGCACGCTCACCCAAAAAGAGCTAGGATTGCCCGATGAAAAGATCAATGTGCATGGAGGCGCGATCGCCTTAGGGCATCCCATTGGGGCTAGCGGGGCGCGCTTGCTCACGACTTTAGTACACGCCTTGCACCGCCATAACAAACATTTGGGCGTGGTGTGTTTGTGTGTGGGCGGGGGCGAAGCAGTGGCGATGCTAGTAGAGAGACTTTAAGGAGAGCGCATGGACAAGATTGTAGGCAGTATTGAGGAAGCCATTGCGGGCGTGCAAGATGGCATGACTATCATGTTTGGGGGTTTTGGGCTGTGTGGCATTCCAGAAAATGCGATCATGGCTTTAAGCAAAAGCGGGGTAAAAAATATCACTTGCATTTCTAATAATCCCGGGGTGGATGATTTTGGGCTAGGCTGGCTTGTTAAAAACAAACAAATTAAAAAGATGATCGCTAGTTATGTGGGCGAAAACGCCACCTTTGAACAACAATTTCTAAACGGAGAGGTAGAGGTGGAATTTAACCCGCAGGGCACGCTAGCTGAGCGCATTAGAGCAGGGGGGGCGGGCATTCCGGGCTTTTACACCCCCACGGGTGTAGGCACAATTATCGCGGAGGGTAAGGAGCATAAAGAGTTTGAAGGGCGCACTTATATTTTAGAGAGCGCACTAAAAGCAGACTTTGCTTTTATTAAAGCCCACAAGGCGGATACCTACGGTAATCTTGTTTTTAATAAAACCGCGATGAATTTTAACCCGATGATGGCCAAAGCTGCCAAAGTAACTGTAGTTGAGGTGGAGGAGATCGTAGAATTGGGCGCACTTGATCCCAATTTTATCCATGTCCCCGGGGTGTTTGTGGATCGCATTTTCAAGGGGAGTTTTGAAAAGCGGATCGAACAACTCACACTCAAAAAGGGAGAATAAATGGATTACATGAACATGGGTTGGAATCGCCAGCAAATGGCGCAAAAAGCGGTAGAGGATATTAAAGATGGGTATTCGATCAACTTAGGGATTGGTATCCCTACTCTAGTAGCCGATTACATCCCCAAACATATCAGCGTGATGTTACAAAGTGAAAATGGGATGTTGGGCATGGGGCCTTTTCCCACTAAAGAGGAAGTGGACGCGGATTTGATCAATGCGGGCAAGCAGACCATTACCCAAAGTTTGGGCGCGAGTTATTTTAGCTCAGCAGAAAGCTTTGCGATGATCAGGGGGCAACATATCGATCTGACCATTTTAGGGGCTATGGAAGTTTCCGCACAGGGGGATTTAGCCAGCTGGATGGTGCCCGGAAAATTGGTTAAGGGCATGGGCGGGGCGATGGACTTAGTGGCGAGCGCTAAAAAAGTCATTGTGATCATGCAACACACGGATAAAAAGGGCAATTTAAAGCTGGTCAAAGAGTGTAGCTTGCCCCTCACAGGCCCTCAATGTGTCTCAAAGGTCATCACTAATTTAGGCGTTTTTGAGATCAAGGGGGGGAAATTCATCCCTCTAGAGTTGGCTCCGGGTGTGGATCACGCGCCCCTGCCTTAAAGGAGGTGTTTTTCAAACTGACGCGCATTTTTAAAAACCTTAAGAAAAGGAGTTAACATGAAGTACTTAGTCAATTTGGACAATGGCGGGACGCTCACAGATATTTGTGTGGTGAGTGGCTCTGAGGTTACCTACACTAAAACCCTCACCACCCCTATAGATTTATCCGAATGCTTTTTTAAAGGAATCACCAAAGCCAGCGAGGAAATTTATGGCAAGGATGGCTTTACCAAGCTTTTACACACGACCGAGCTTATCCGCTACTCTTCCACGCAGGGGACTAACGCGCTGGTAGAAAGAAAAGGCCCCAAATTAGGACTCATCACAGATGACCCCCATTTACAAACCAAGCTTACGAAAACCCTCCACCAACAAGATTTATTTGGTAGTTTGGTTGGCGCGCGCTTGAGCCTTTTAGAGCATGTCCAAGACCCCCGCAAAATGGAAGAGGAATTAGTGGGTGCGGTGAATACCCTTACAAATAAGGGGGCTGAACGCCTCATTGTGGCGATCAAAGATAAAGAGATGGAAAAGGCGTTCAAACATGCCTTCTTGCTCCAATTCCCCCGCCACCTATTAGGCTCTGTCCCCGTGCTCTTCTCTTGGGAATTCACCCATGACACCAGCCGTGTTAGACGCATTTGGTCGGCCCTGCTCAATAGCTTCTTACACCCTACAATGGAGCGCTTTTTATACTCCGCAGAGCACCGCCTCAAAGCCCACAAAGTCAAAAACCCCTTACTAATTTACCGCAATGACGGGGCATCTTCGCGGGTGGCTAAATCTGTGGCTTTAAAAACCTACTCTTCAGGACCCAGAGGGGGCATTGAGGGCACAAAAGCCCTAGCTAAAGCCTATGGCTTTAACCATGTCTTGATGGTGGATGTGGGGGGCACAACTTCAGATGTGGGGCAGGTGGAAGCCCACAAGATCAAGACTGCAAGGCGTGGGAGTGTGGAGGGGATTCAAATTTCCTTTGAACTTAGCGATGTGAAATCCTATGGCGTGGGCGGGGGTTCGATCTTGCGCGTGGATAATAAGGGCGCAATCACTGTAGGCCCTGATAGTGTGGGAGCAGCTCCTGGTCCTGCTTGCTTTGGCTTTGGGGGTTCTGAGGCGACTATGACTGATGTGAATGTGGCTTTAGGAATCATCGATCCAGAGACCTATTTAAATGGGCAACAAAAGCTAGACAAACAGCGCGCCATTGCAGCCATTACTGAAAAGATCGCCAAACCCTTAGGTGTGAGCCTAGAAAAAGCCCTTTTTGCGATGCAAGATGCGTACGCAGAATGCTTGGCCGCTTGCTTAAAAGGACATGTGCAAAAAGACACGGTGCTAGCTGCCTTTGGGGGCGGGGGACCTATGAGCGCGTGTTTGGCTGCGCGCAAGGCGGGCATTAAACGCGTGATTGTGCCTAAATTGGCTGCGGTGTTCTCTGCCTATGGGATTAGCTTCTCTGATGTGGCGCAAACCTTTGAGCGCGACATTACAGATTTGAGCAAGCCAGAAATTCAAGCCATTCAAGAGCAAATGCACGAACAGGCTAAAAGGCATATGTATCAAGAGGGCTATAATTGGAGCGAGTGCAAACATGAATGGAAGGTGATTATAGAAAATGCCGATGGTTCTGAAGATCATGTAACCCACCTAGATGACACCGCCCAAATTGACAAGGATCAAAAACGCATTTTAGCCTACCATGTGCGCTATGAGCTCTCCCATCCGAGTTTGCGCGCTAGCCTGCCCAAGCACACTTCTACCGCCCGCGTGCATAGTAGCCGTGAAGTGCTTGAGGAAAAAGGCCCCCACCATAACCCGGTAGTGGTGTTGCTGGAGCAAAAAACAGGCGCGCATACGGAAGGGCCAGCCATTGTAGAAGGGCCTTTTTTCACCGCCCGCGTGCCTGAGGGGTGGAGTTTGCTTGTTACAGATAATGGCGATTTGATTTTAGATGACAAAGCTTAAGGAGTTAACCATGCGCGTTCCAATGACAGAATACCTAATGATCGATCTCAATAGCGAGAGGTGGCTATGCCGTGTGTGTGGGCATGACTTTGGGGATGCCCGGGACACTTATAAAAAAGGCACGCTCATTTACGATCGCAATCCGGAGGAGATTCACCCCCCTATTTTAGACCCCAAACGCTACCAATACACCTTTTCGCCCGATCCCAAATTCTGCCGAATCTATGAATACTATTGCCCCACCTGCGGGACTCAGATTGAAACCGAATATGTTCCCCCCAACTACCCCCCCACCATTGACATGCTTTGGGACATTGACGACTTAAAAAGACGCTGGAAAGAGATCGGGGAAGATCCGGAAACTTCAATCCACTATGGCCCGGGCGAGAACGCCCAAGCGGATTTGCGCGCTAAGTTTGATAAAAAGTAAGGAGGTTGCATGAAACGCATTTCTGTAGACATTGGCGGGACTTTCACCGACTGCTTTTTTGCATGGGATGGCAAGTATATTGAATCTAAAGCCCTCACCACGCATCATAACCTCTCTTTGGGCTTTAATGCTGCGCTGGATAACGCCTGTAAAATGGCAGGGCTCACACGCGAACAAGTGCTTAAAGAAGTGGACAGCGTGCGCTATGCTACCACTCTGGGCACAAATGCGCTCATTGAGGGCAAGGGCCCTAGAGTGGGCGCGATTGTTACGCATGGCTTTGAGGACACCATTCACCTATCCCGTGGTAAGGGATATGGGGAGGGCTTAGATGTTACCGAGCAGGGCAATATGCCCAATGCCCAACGCCCCGACCCAATAGTGCCTAGGCGTATGGTGCGCTCAGTCAAGGAGCGCGTAGATAGTGTGGGGGAAATCTTAGTGCCTTTGCAAAAAGAGGATGTCAGAAAGCAGGTGCGCGATCTGGTGGATAATGGCGCGCAGGCGATCGTGGTCGCGCTCACCAATGCCACTGAAAACCCCAGCCATGAGCAACTAGTGTTAGAGACCATTTTAGAGGAATACCCCGCGCATGAATTAGGCGCGATCCCAGTGATTTTAAGCTCTCAGGTTTCCGGGCGCAAGGGCGAATATGTACGCGCCAACACAACCATTATTGACGCGTTTTTATATGAAATCATGTTCCATGCGCTCAGTCAACTCAGCTCCAACCTGCGCGATAGCGGGTATGCTAAACCCATGCTAGTGATTCACAATAGCGGAGGGATGGCACAGAGCAACTCCACTGATAGCCTGCAAACCATCCACTCCGGACCAGTAAGTGGGGTGAGCGCGTCTCAGCACCTCTCAGAAACTACTGATATTGGTAATGTGGTGTGTATGGATATGGGCGGGACTTCCTTTGATATAGGGATTTTGCCCAAGGGCGGAGTTAAACACTATGACTTCCAGCCCGTGATCTGCCGCTGGTTAGTAACTTTGCCTATGATTCACCTCAACACCTTAGGGGCGGGGGGTGGCTCGATTGCCACTTACGATCGCATCCACAAGGCGGTTAAAATCGGTCCTGAGAGCGCGGGCTCAGATCCCGGGCCTGCTTGTTATGATCGGGGCGGACTTAATCCCACAGTAACGGATGCAGACCTTCTGCTAGGCTATTTAGACCCTGAGAACTACGCCAATGGGGTGATCAAGCTCAACCCCAAACGCTCTAAATTTGTGATTGAAGACAAGCTTTGCGATCCCCTTGATTTGGATGTGATTGAAGTCGCTAAGGTCATTAAGCGCACTGTAGATGAGCAAATGGCGATTGGTATTGAAATGGAGCTACGCAAAAATGGGGGCAATGTGGATGAATTTACTATGGTTGCCTATGGGGGCAATGGGCCTTTACATGCCTGTGGGATCGCCTACCATGCAGGTATTAATAAAATCCTTTTTCCCCCCTTTGCCTCAGTCTTTTCAGCCCTTGGGGCGGGCAATATGAAACCCCTGCACATCCATGAACGCAGCGGGTATATTGTGCTCTATGAACCCATCGCGCGCAAACTCTTTGATGAATACGATCGCCTAAATGAATACATTGAGGAGTTAGAAAGACGCGGTAAGGAAGACTTGCGCCGTCAAGGTTATGATATTTCGGGCGTGCAACACCGCTTGGAGATGGACATGCGCTATGGCAACCAGCGGGTTACAACCTCTGTAGTTCTAGACATCAACCGCTTTAATGGCGTGGGGGATGTGTTGCGTGCGATTCGCACCTTCTCAGAAGTCTACGCCCAGCGCTATGGCAAGGGGGTTGAAGCTCCTGAAGCGGGTGTACGCGTGCAAACCGTGCGCGTGGCGACCTATATTGAAACCGATGTGGTGCACTTTAAGGAACTCTATAGCGATCATAAAAGACGCGTCCCTAGCGCTAAAAGCACGCGCAAAGTGCACTATGTGAGCGAAAAAGAACCCATTGAAACGCCTATTTATGATGAGAGCGTTTTAAGCGCAGAATATGTCATCCATGGCCCTGCTATCATCACCACCAAGAGCACGACCTACCTTGTGGAAAAGAATTGGCGCGTAGAGCCCACCCCACAGGGCGCGGTTTGGTTGCTAAAAGATAATATCAATGCAAAATAAGGAGAATCCCATGCCAGATAACACTAAAGGGACTCATGTCCACGCCCACAACCACCCCCACGCGCACAGCCACCACGCGCATGGAGGGTCTAAAAAAGAATTGAGCGCAGAGGAGCAGGCTTGGGTAGATGATTTTATGAATGAAACCACGCTGTTTTTAGGCCCTGATCCAGAGATTATGCGCCACCACTCCATTGCCAAGCGCACCCCTTTAGAGGATGAAGTGCTCAAAAAAGGGGGCGATCCTCTGCTTTATGATAGGATTCGCCGCCGCCTTAGTGGCTCGCTAGATGAGGCTTTTGAAATGTGTGAGAGCATGGGCGCAGCACCTGGGGCTAAGTGGGCGGATTTGTCCGTGGCGGTGTATACGGCTAGTGGGGATGTGTGCTACATGTCTAATCGCGGGGTGATCGCCTTTGCGGCCGTCTTGCACCACCCGATTCGCTACATCATGAAATATTGGAAAGATGAGCCCACGGTGGGCATCCACGAGGGGGATGGTTTTTTCCACAATGACGCGCGTTTTGGCTGTGTGCATAACACCGATCAATCCATGCTAACCCCCGTGATTCGCAATGGGGAGATCATCGCGTGGGTGGGCGCAACCATCCATGAGGGCGAAAATGGAGCATGTGAGCCCGGAGGCATGCCCTCAGGTTCTGAAACCCCCTTTGATGATGGCCTGCGTGGGAGTCCCATGAAAATTGTCGAGCGGGGCAAATTGCGCCGCGATTTGCTCACCTTTTTACAGCACTCCACGCGCGATCCAAAACTGATGCTAGCTGACATTAAGGTCAAAATGGGGGCGGTGCGCCGCGTGATGGACATTGTGGATCGCATGATTGATGAATACGGGATCGATGCTTTCGTGGGTGCAATTCGCATGACTGTGGAGGATGTAGAAAATGAAGTGCGCCGCCGCATTAAAGCCATGCCCGATGGCGTGGTAACTGTGCAACAATTTGTCGACTCCACGCTTAAAGAAAATATCTTGATCAAATTCGCCTGCAAAATCACAGTTAAAGGCGATCACATGACCGTGGATTTAAGAGGCTCTGGCAAGGAGATCATCAACCGCGCGATCAACTCCCCTTTAGCCTCCACTAAGGCGTTTTTTGCCCAAGCGATTTTAAACCACTGGTGGCCCGATCTGCCCCGCTCCACCGGTGCGCTCTCTCCCATTGAGATCATCTCAGATGAGGGTACTTGGGGGGATTGCTCTTATGACGCGCCCAATGGGCAAAACCTGCAAGCCTCTTTCCGCGCCTTTAGTGCCTTGCAAATCGCCTATGCCAAATTGCAATTTTCCATGCACACCAAATACGCCAATGTGCTTGCCCCTTGGTTTAACCAAATTAATGACTTTCTTTGGGGCGGGGAAACCCAACATGGCGAGCAGGTGGGCAACCTGTGCGCCGATTTAAATGGCATGGGCGGGGGAGCTAAGGCCTTTAGAGATGGCGAGGACGCGGTCGCGCCTCTGTTTTGCGCAATGGCAGACATTGGCGAGCAAGAGGTCATGGAAGAAGAAGTGCCCTTTTTGCAACTAGTGAGTAAGCGCGTGGTGCGCGATAATCAGGGCTTTGGCAAATACCGCGGAGGCATGGGCTATGAGATGATCGTAGCTGCGCGCAACACGCCGGAATGGGGCTTTATGACCGTAACCTCTGGGGCGAAGTTTTCTAGCGTGCCCGGACTCTTTGGGGGCTATGGGTGTGCAACCTACCCTCTAGCCATGGTCAAAGGGATCAATATTTTTGAGATCATCAAAAAGAACCCTGAAGAGTTTGACCTCTCGATGGAGCGCGTGATGAATGAACGCCCCTTTAAAGGCGGGGTTTATACCACCTATCACATGGGCTTGCAATTTGACCGCTCCCAAGAGGGCGAGTTGTATATGATTGCCCAGGGCTGTGGGGGCGGCTATGGGGATGTTTTAGAGCGCGACCCTGAGCTAGTGATGGAGGATTTGCAAATTGGGCGCATCTCTGAGCATGTCGCCTCTGAAATTTATAAAGTCGTGTGGGATAAAGAAACCTTTGTTGTAGATGAAGAGGCGACTAAAAAGCTACGCGCGGATGAGCGCAAAGCCCGCCTAAAAAGAGGTCTGCCCTATGATGAGTTTGTGAAAAAACATGTCAAGGACGAACCGCCTAAAGACCTTTATTATTACGGCTCTTGGGGTGAAGAAAACCCTGAAGAGTTGATCGCCACTGTATGGGATCACCATGGACCCAAACGCATTAAGGGCAAGGTGCATGAAATTCCCCTAGTGGTCGTGCCCAACCGCCATGTGCTCAAAATCGCCCAGCTAGAAAAAAGGGTGGAGGAGTTGGAGATTAAATACGAGGGCGGGGTTAGCCCCAAGTTGGTATAAAATCATATCCACCGCGTAGCTACTCGGTGGAGACGGTCAATCTTGTTATCTAAAATCCGAAGCACGCACGAGAAAGGGTGTTTAAGTCGATTGTTATTTTGTGAGAGTGGCAATCCTAGTGTATTACCCCGCATTGAATCTCGTGATGTGGAAAAACTTGTAATCGTTCTACATGATATCTTTGGTTCTACAATGGCATCTTGTTACATGAAAGTTTTTTAAGGGAATACCAACACTTCATAAACCCAAGTGTAGGTAGAGATAGTTTAGAACAAAATAGAGTACCTTAAGATTTTACTCACACATGACTTCAATAAGATTACATTTACATACAAGATTTTCCCATTATGAATAAGTCTTGAGAAATAACTTACACGCCAAAAAGCAAGATAAATGTGATTGTGTCATGTATAAACATGAGTGTGGCGTAGGTTATGCCAATATCTTTTATTTTAATAACATTGATTATAAAACAGGAATGCCATTATAAAAAATATTAAAGTTTGCACCGTTGGGCTTGATGCTTTTTGAAAAAACGCTCTCTTACACTCTTTGCAACACAAGTTACCACTTGGAGATTTTGCGCGCATTGGACGATTAGACGATTAGAAGAGTCTGCGAAACGAGCGCAGTACTGCCAAAGGCAGAAATTACATTGTCAAAGAGAAACAAATTTTCCAATCTCTCTTTGTTTAATCTACTTAAAAAGCGTGTTGGGCAAAGCATAGTCATAAATCCCTGAAGAGGGCATAGCCCCTAGTCTAAAAAATTTTTATTGAATAATCCTGACTTGGTATTTGTTCGAGGAGAAAAACGGCATGCAGTCTCCCAAAGCATAGCATAAAAACCGAGATCAACATTGTAGTCGGGTTACATAAATAAAACTTAAATAGAAAATCACCACAAAATAATAAAAACTGCTTAGGATATGCCACCTATTTAAAAAAGCGGAGCATCCATACTCTTAGGGACAGGTAAACCCATCAATTTCAACACGCTAGCCGCCACATTGTTTAACCCCCCGTTTTTAATCTGCTTGATTCCCCGCCCTAACACAAAACAATAGACTTCAAAAGTACTATGATTGGTCAGCATGCCTCCATCTTTAGCGCGCATTTGCTCACAATTCCCATGGTCGCTGGTCAGCAACATTGCATAATCTAGCTCTTGAGCTAAGTTTAAAATCTGCCCTAGCTCTGTATCTAGTGCTTCTACCGCCTTGATTGCTGCTTCTAAATTGCCCGTATGCCCCACCATATCTCCATTAGCAAAATTAACAATAATAAGGTCCTTGCCTGCACGCATCCCAGCGCGCACAGCCTCCCCCACTTCAGGGGCACTCATCTGTGGGCAGAGATCGTAGGTGCTCACTTTGGGGCTGGGGATGAGGACTCGCTGCTCATTTTTAAAAGGGGTTTCTACGCCTCCATTAATAAAAAAGCTTACATGGGCGTATTTCTCTGTCTCGGCCGTATGAAGCTGGCTCAAACCCGCTTGAGCCACTATAGAGGCTAGGCATTCCTTGATTTCCTCTTTAGGAAATAAAACCGGATAATTAAAAGAAGTGCTATAAGAAGTCATGGTAGCTATGCTCAACTCGGGCGCACCAGCTCCACACTCGCAAAGACCCTCAAAGACTTCCAAATCTCCCCCCAACACTTGGATAATCTGGCGGGCGCGATCGCTTCGAAAATTGATCATAATCAAACCATCTCCATCAAACATGCCTGCATAATTGCCAAAACTGGCCGGCTCAAAAAATTCATCACTGATATTTTGCGCGTACATGTTATGAATGTACTCTTCAGGGTTGAGAGTGCTTTTGTTGCGCGCATGGGCGATGCTCTCATAAGCCTTTAGAGTGCGCTCAAAGCGTTTATCTCTATCCATAGCAAAAAAACGCCCTGAAAGAGTGGCAATGGTAATATTTTCATTACAAATGCCCTCCACGAGTGTCAGATATTCTAAAGCACTTTTAGGGAGAACATCACGCCCATCACTAATCAAATGTAACCAAACCTTTTTGCCCGATCGCTCCAACAAGAGGGCCATGCTCATGAGATGATCGATGTGGGCATGCACGCCTCCATCACTCATGAGTCCTAAGACATGCACTACCTCACTTTGACCAATCACATATTTAAAAGCTGGATTATCTTCTAAGAGCTCTTGATCAAAGGCTTTAGAAATGCGCACCAAATCTTGATCTAGTACCCTGCCCGCTCCAATGCACATATGCCCTACCTCTGAATTACCCATTTGATCAGAGGGCAAGCCCACACTTAAGCCATGCGTTTTAAGCAGACTATGAGGGAGATTTGCAAACATCCAATCGTAAGCAGGCTTTTTAGCATGATAAAAAGCGTTGCCCTCAGCAAAGGGGTTATGACCAATACCATCGGTGATAATCAACAAAGTCTTTTGCATTTAAAACACCGGATCTTCTTGGAGTAAGAAAATAGAATCGTCTTTACGCTTTTTGACCGGTTCGGGTTGAGGTTTAGTTTCGATCTTTTGAGGGGGAGGGGGAGGGGGAGGCGTGGGTTTTTTATGTGTGTTGTGTTTGGGAGAAGAGGGGCGTTTTTTGGTGTTCTTGCTCTGCGGACGAATCTCTATAGGGCGATGATTTTGCGCATAAGTGAGGTGTTTAGCTCCGGGGTTATTGTGGGCATCTACGCTTTGCTCTAAGGCAGGCATCACACCCTGCAACACCTTGATTTTAGCCAAAATATCTTGGTAATATTCTGTAGCTACTTGATTCAAATAGTCGTTTTTTTGCCAGCGCAAGCCCTTATGGTAAGACTTGATCATGTCTTTTAAATTGCCCTTATAGGTGCGCCGCCAACTCACCAACATATCTAACGCCACTTTGGAGGCAAAAGCCCGATCGCGAATCAGCATATCCCCATAAACATTTTGCATAAAGCGGGTGTCCCGCTCGTTGTAGAGCTTGATCACTGCAGGAATATAGGCATGATAAATTCCTGCACTTGGATCACCAAAATTTACGCGGTACATGCCGGCACACGATTCTTTCCAAGCGATAGCGGCCATCTCATAGCCCAATTCTTGCTTAAAGCCGTAGCGGTAGGCGTAAACTACAATGTCCTTTTGTTTATCGTTAAACTTCATGGGATCATTGCATTCAGCCAAGTCTGCCCTCTGAGCTCCAAGCAAACTACAAAAACCTAAAAGCCCTAACAACACACCCCGCCACCCATGCACTCTATCCATCCCAACCCCTATTAAGCATACTTGTTTCCATAATTTGGATATAATACTACAAAAACCCTTTAAGCACTGCCCTTACTTATCGCCAAATCAAGAGGAGACCGCTTGGACCAAGCCCTACTCATAGAAATTTTAGTTGAAGAAATGCCTGCTAAACCGCTCTTGCATGAATTGCCCAATATCCCCCAGAAGTTTTACGATTCCCTAGAGAAACATGGGTTAGGTAGCACGGCTTTAGAGGTCTTTTACACGCCCACTAGATTAGTGCTCTACGCGCCTAGCTTCCCAACTCACACGCTTAGCATTACAGAGGAATTTTTTGGTCCCCCTTTGGACATCGGCACAAATATAGAAAAAGAAGGAACTAGAACTTTAAACCCCGTTGGGCTTAAATTCTATGCCAAGCTCAACCTACCCCCCAATCTTGAGGTGGGCATGAAAAATAACAAAGAAGTATTATACGCCACCAAGCGCACGCAGCCCATTCCTACAGCCACTCTATTAGATGATATTTTGTTGCATTTTTTAGGCGCGCTGGATTTTGGAAAAAGCATGGCTTGGGGCGCACTCAAAGCGCGTTTTATTCGCCCCATTCATAATCTCTGTGTAATCTTTGGCTCAGAGGACATTGATTTATCAGCATGCACAAGCACCTATGGGTGTAGTGCTAAACGCGCGACTAAACTACACTTCTCTAAGGGGTTTGACTACCATAACACCCCGGACATCTCTACTTATTTTAAAACCCTAGAAGAGGGTTTTGTTATCTTAGACCCTCTAAAACGCCGGGCTAGAATTTTAGATCAAATCCACGCGCTAGAGAGTCAGCATGATATGCGCGTTGAGGTCGATCCTGAATTGCTAGAGGAGATCATAGCTATCACCGCCTACCCCACCGCGCTTTATGGACAATTTAAGGCGCATTTTCTACAACTCCCCGCTGAGATCGCCACTACCTCCATGCAAACCCACCAACGCTATTTCCCCACTTTCAAAGATTCTAGCTTGCACCATGGTTTTGTGGTTGTGAGTAATCTGCCAAGCAAGGGGGATTTTAGCCAAATTATAGCGGGGAATGAAAAGGTTTTAAAAGCCCGCTTGAGTGATGCGATCTTTTTTTATCAAAACGATTTGCAAACTTCTTTAGAGTGGGAGGTAGTGAGCTCTAAGTTAGAGCAAATTTCCTTTATGCAGGGGCTTGGTAGCTTAAAAGATAAGGTAGAGAGAGAGCAGCGCGTGGGCGCGTGGCTAGTGGATCGCTATGGCGAGGAGTCTATGCGCCCCCTTGTACAAAAAATCTTAGAATTAGCCAAAGCGGATTTGTGTAGCGAAGTGGTTTATGAGTTTCCCGAATTACAGGGGGTCATGGGGGGATATTATGCCAAACACCACAACCACCCCCAAGAAGTGTGCCAAGCCATCCAAGAGCAATATCTCCCCACTTCTGAAAACGCGCCCCTGCCCTCTAGTTTGCTAGCAGCTTTAAGCGCATTGGCTATCAAATTAGATACCCTTTTATCTCTTTTTAGCGTGGGCAAAATCCCCACAGGTTCTAAAGACCCTTTTGCTTTGCGCCGTGCTTGCAATGGAATCTTGCGTATCTGCTTGCATTACCAATTAGATTTCAATTTATCCGGGGATTTGCAGGCGATCGCGCGCTTTTATGCCCCCTTTGAGTGGACACTCTTGCAAGACTTCATCTTAGAGCGTTTTACACATGTGCTAGGCGACTTTAATCCCTCTTTTTATAAAGCTGTTTTGAAGGGACTTCAAACTCTTAAAAGTGAAAATTATGGAGTCTGCCAAATTGCTCACAAAGTACAAGCCCTGCATGCCTTTTTTGCCCAAGAAAATACAGCTGATTTAGTGGCTATTTTTAAGCGAGTCGCCAATATCACGCAATTAGACACCTTGCCCCAAACTAACCCCGCGCTCTTTACAGACCCTAGTGAGCATGCTCTCTATGAAACTTATGAGAACATCGTGCGCATGGAATTTAGCAATTTTTTAGATAAGCTCAAAGCCCTCAGCCATCTCAAACAACCCCTAGAAAGTTTCTTTGAAAGGGTGCTTGTTAATGATCCAAACTTGCAGGTGCAGAATAACCGCAAGGGCTTATTAGCACTAATTTACCATGCATTCTTGAATGTGGCGGACATTAAAGACCTTTAGAGTGTGGATTCGCTTTCTCATCTTATGCGGGTTGTATTCCCTTTGCCTGAGCGCGCGCACTTTTTCTATTGCAGAATTTTTTAAACGCGTAGAACATAATTCGCTTGATTTGATCCAAAAGAAAGCGACCTTTATTAGTCTGTTAGAGGAACAAAAATCCACCAATTCTTGGGATTTTCCTTTTATTAGTCAGGAAACCTCCATTGTGCGCAACTTTCAAGGCATCGCCGAAGCCCAGCCCCGCACGGTTTTAATGATCAAGCCAAAACTTCCATGGGTTAGCCGTCTTTTAGCCCGAAGTCTCTCCATTAAAAATGTGCAATACCGCAAGAGTTACGAGCTTAGTCGTAATCTTGCCTTCATTGGGGCAAAACGACTCTATCTCAATTACACGCTCAATATTGAGAAGCATAAAATTTACGCCCAAAGAGAGGCGATCTTTTTTTCCCAACTTGAAGCTGCTAAGAGCAAGGTCGCTGCCGGGAGTATGTCTAAAAAGGATTATATTAACTTCAAAAATTCTTATTTGGAATCTAAGCTTGCCAAAATCAATATTCAAAACCTCATCATCAATCAAGAACGCTTGCTGCACACCTTGCTAGCTATTGTCGCACCCGTTGAGGACGATGCTCCCTTTAGCGATCTTGTCGATTCTGCTCATGTGGTTAAAATCCCTGAGCTCAAATTTGACTATGTGCATTTGGGCGAACATGCTCTAGAGCGCATTTTAGATCGGTCTTTGTATGTGCAGGTCTTGGATTTGAGTGCCAAAGATTACCGCGTGAACGCCAACTTAGCTAATCGCGATGTCTTTAAAAATTTTGAATTTGGTTTGGGTGCAGAGAGTTATAACTCAGCGACTAATCTCTCAATGGAATTTACTATTCCCCTCCCCCTCACACCTAAGAATATTTATATGAAGCGCAAGTTTTTAGCCCTAGAAAATGGAGCGCGGGCACAAAATGAAGTTACAAAGCGCAATATTCATATTAACGCCAACGCCTACCTCAACCAGCTCAAGACAACAGAACGCTATATGCGTATCCAAATCCAAGCCATTGACAATAAAAAAGAGTTAATGGAGATGGGGCGTGTTGCTTATGAAGCTCAAAAAATTGGTCTCTTTGAATACCTTTTTTATCAAAATGCCTATATGGATGCTCTCATCGCTCTAGCAGAAGCCAAGATGAAATATGTAGACACCACCGCGCTCTTAGAGGAAACTTTGGGGGAAAGTCTGACCATAATAGGAAATATACATTGAAAAAGGCCCTCATTTTTATTTGCGCGCTGTTTTTGCACGCCTATGAAGAGATCAAGCTCACACCTAAAGAAATTGCAAATCTGAATGTCCAAGTCATCTCTCTTGATCAAGATTTAGGCTCAAGAGGATTACCCTTTAATGCCAGCATTGATTTTGACAATCTCAATCTCAAACACGCGGTTGTGCAAAGTTTGAGTTTTAATGCGAGTGTGGTCGCCATTTACAAGAGTGAGGGCGAACGGGTGAAAAAGGGCGATCTCATCTGTGAGATCAGCTCGATCGATCTGAGCAATCTTTATTTTGAGCTCCAAAATAATCAAAATAAATTCAAGGTCGCCCTAGATGTCAGCACCAAAGACAAACAGCTCTATAAAAAAGGCGTGATCTCCAAGAGAGAATACCAAACTAGCCACCTAGCTAGTGAAGAACTTCGCCTAAGAGTTGCCCAACTAGAAAATACCTTTAAGAGTTTTGGCATCGATGCCAAGCACCCTAAAGGGAGCTATGGGTTTAGAATTGTAGCAAGGCAAGGGGGCATTCTCTCCATAGCCCCTAAAATGTTGGGGGAGCGTATCCGCGCTTTCACGCCCTTTATGCGTATCTCTGAAAATAACGATCTGGTTGCGCGCATTAGTATCCCTGTGGATCTTTCTAAATACATCAAGCAGGGCGCGGTGGTGCTCAATAAAAACGCTCAACCCATCGGACATGTGCAAAGTGTCTCTGTGGTGTTAGATAAAAATTCCAACACTATCTTAGCCACTGCACGCATCAAAGGAAATTACCATGTGGGTGAGATGGTGGAACTCTTTATAGAGGGGGCTAGACCCGCTAATTCGCTTTTAATCCCCTCAGATGCATTGATTAAAAACGATCAGGATTATTTGATCTTTGTGCGCACCCCTGCGGGCTTTTTACCTACCCCTGTAAAAGTGCTCGAAGAGCGTAGCCATGCCTTTCTCATCAAGCAGGGGCAAATTGATCCGCATGGCAAAATTGCCGCCGGAGCGTTGGTCAATCTCAAGGGTATTTTGAATCATTTTGGGGAGGATTAATGCTAGATAGCCTCATTGCCTTTTGTTTAAGACAACGCCTTTTGGTGATTTTGTGTGCTCTAACCCTTGTGGGTTTTGGATTTTATAGCTTTTTAAACACGCCCATAGACGCTTTCCCGGATATGGCCCCGGTTCAAGTCAAAATCATTCTCAAACTTCCGGGTAGCTCGCCTGAAGAGATGGAAAATAATGTGGTGCGTCCCCTAGAGCTAGAACTCTTGGGGCTACAAGGGGAGAAATCCCTTAGAAGCACTTCTAAATACTCTGTATGCGACATCACCATTGATTTTGAAGAGGGGATGGACATTTATTTAGCCCGCAACATGGTAAATGAAAAACTAGCCCTGGTCTTGCCCGATTTGCCTGAGGGGGTGGATGGAGGTATCGCGCCCATTGTAACCCCTCTTTCAGATATTTTTATGTTTACCATTGATGGTAGCCTAGATGGAGCAAGCAAACGCCATTTGCTAGATTTTGTGATCCGCCCCTTACTGCGCACCATTCCGGGAGTAGCCGATGTAAATTCCATAGGTGGCTTTAGTCGCGCCTTTGTTGTGGTTCCGGATTTAAATGATATGGCTAGATTGGGTGTGAGCATTAGCGATTTGGAACACGCGCTTAGAGCTAATTTGAGCAATAGCGGGGCGGGGCGGGTTGACCGGGAGGGAGAGACTTTTTTAGTCAAAATCCAAACGATGGCTAGCACCCCTGAGCAGATTGCTCATATCACCATCCCTACCACAATGGGGCATCTGCACATTAAAGATTTTGCTAAGGTGATCGCTCACCATCGCACCCGCTTGGGTTTTGTTACCAAAAATGGAGTGGGAGAGACCACTGAAGGGCTTGTGCTTTCTTTAAAGGGGGCAAATTCTAGGGATATTATCCAGCGCGTGCGCGCTAAAATAGACAATGAGATCAAGCCCCTACTGCCAGCAGGTGTGCATATCCATGTTTTTTACGATCGCTCTGAGTTTACACACAAGGCAATTAGCACCGTGGGCAAGACTTTTATTGAGGCGATCGTGCTCATCATCGCTACCCTCTTTTTATTCTTAGGCAATTTTAGGGCAAGTGTGGCTGTGGGGGTGATCTTGCCCTTGAGCTTGAGTGTGGCGTTTATTGGGATTAAATTAAGCGGTCTCTCCTTAAATCTGATGAGTTTGGGGGGGCTCATCATCGCCATTGGCATGCTCATTGACTCGGCGGTGGTGGTGGTTGAAAACGCCTTTGAAAAACTTAGCCACAACAAGACAAGCCCTAAATTAAACACGATGTATCGGGCATGCAAAGAGATCGCCCCCTCTGTGGTGAGCGGGATCATCATTATCATCGTGTTTTTCATCCCCATTTTATCCTTGCAAGGCATTGAGGGCAAGATGTTTAGACCTTTGGCTCTAAGCATTGTCTTTGCGCTCTTGGGAACTTTAATTCTCTCCATCACCATTATACCCGTGATGAGTTCTTTAGTGCTCAAAAGCCAGCCACACCAAGAAACCTTTCTAGTGCGCTTTTTGCACAAAACTTACACCCCTCTTTTAAACTTTGCTTTACATAACCCTAAGCGCATGCTCATTGGGGCGTTGGTGTTTATGGTGGCTAGTTTGTCTCTTTTTGCTTTTGTGGGGAAAGCTTTTATGCCTAATTTAGATGAGGGGGATACCGTGCTCACCATTGAGAGCATCCCCTCCATCTCTCTAGCCCAATCGCGCGCCTTAATTTTGGACATTGAAAAAACCCTCAAAGCGCGCGTTCCAGAGATTCAATCTGTAGTGGGGCGCACGGGTTCTGATGAGCTGGGGCTAGATTTAGGCGGGCTCAACCAAACAGATATGTTTATTTCCTACATCCCCAAAGATCAATGGAGCGTGCCTAGTAAAGAGGCGTTATTAGAAAAAATTCTCAACGCCCTAGAGGGTTTTAAAGGGGTTAACTTTACCTTTACCCAGCCTATTGAGATGCGTATCTCTGAGATGCTTACAGGGGTGCGTGGGGATTTGGCGGTGAAAATCTTTGGCAATGACATCCCCACTCTCAACGCCCTTAGCGCACAGATTGTAGAAATCATTAAAAGTGTGCGCGGGTCTAGTGAAGTGCTAACAGAGCTCAATAAGGGTATTAATTACCTTTATATCAAACCCAATCGGGACACGATGGCTAATGTGGGGATTACTAGCGATGAGTTTGCTAAATTTCTCAAATCCTCTTTGGAGGGGTTGTTAGTTGCCTTCATCCCTACGGGCATTTCGCGCACGCCTGTGATTATTCGCCAAAACCAAGATGTCGCAACTAATATCACTTTACTTAAAAGCTTGGAGATGACTTCTAGCCGCGATGTCCCTGTTCCTATTACCTCCATTGCGACACTGCAAGAAGTGGATGGGCCAGTGTCCATTGTGCGCGAGAATGCTAAACGCCTAAGCGTGGTGCGCAGTAATGTTGTGGGACGCGATTTAGGAAGCTTTGTGAGTGAGATCAAGGCTAAAATTCACAATCAAGTCCACTTGCCCCCTAATTACTACATCACCTATGGTGGGCAGTTTGAAAACCAAGAGCGGGCTAATAAACGCTTGGCAACCATCATCCCCCTAAGTATCTTAGCCATCTTTTTTATTCTATTTTTTGCCTTTAAAAATGTCCCTTTAGCTCTGCTCATTCTTTGTAATATCCCCTTTGCCACCACAGGCGGACTCATTGCCCTTTTTATCAGCCATGCCTATCTCTCAGTGCCTGCTAGTGTGGGCTTTATCGCCCTGTTTGGAATTGCCGTGCTCAATGGCGTGGTGATGGTGGGGTATTTTAAGGATTTATTGATGCAGGGCAAACGCCTTGATGAGGTGGTTTTTATGGGAGCAACAAGGCGTTTACGCCCCGTGCTTATGACTGCTTGCATTGCCGGCTTGGGGCTTATCCCCCTTCTTTTCTCCCATGGGGTGGGCTCAGAAGTGCAAAGACCCTTAGCAATCGTTGTTTTAGGGGGGCTTGTTACCTCAAGCACGCTAACTCTACTCTTGCTCCCACCCATGTTTATGTTACTTGCTAAAAAAATCAAGGTCATTTGATGTTATTAGAAATCTACACCCCCTCCTCTGTGCAAGATAGCCTGCTAGATTATCTCTTAGAGAAAGGCTACACGCATTTTTACCTCTTGCCCGCCTTTGTCTATGGCACACCCCAAGCACAGATGAATATTTGCGAGCAAGTGAGCGGGCGCAAGGAATGCGCTTTGGTGCGTTTATTCTTGCCCGAGCAAGAAGCTAGGCAATTAGCCACAGAGATCAAAAAACTTTATCCTCAAAGCGCGCCCTATCTTTTCTCCAATATTGCAATTTAGCAAGCTATGCTAGAATGGCACTTTTTAAAGGACATGCATGAGTGTTGTAGTTTTTGGGGGCGGGGCTTGGGGGCGGGCGTTGGCTTTTGCCTTTGGGCACACAACCCCGACTAAAATTGTCTCTAGGCGGGATTTAAGCGAGGTTTTGCTCCCTTTAAATAAAAATTTGGTGCTTAAGGGGCATTCTCTCATCACACAATGCGATCTGCAAGAAGCTCTTCAAGCCTCTTTGTGTGTGGTAGCTATCAGCGTGCAACACCTGCGCGCTTGGTTTGAGCAAACTAAGCTCCCCTCTAACACGCGGGTTTTAATGGCGTGTAAGGGGATTGAGCTTGGGGGGGCTTTTGTGAGCGACATTGCTCAAAGTTTTCTACCCTCTGAAAATCTTTGTTTTCTAGCTGGTCCTAGTTTTGCTAAGGATGTGAGCGCAAGCCTGCCATGCGCGCTAGCCCTGCACTCCACAAATGCAGAGTTAGCACAAACCTATGCCAAGATTTTCCCTAGTTTTATGCGCACCTACATCCAAGAAGACATTATCGGGGGCGAGATCGCTGGGGCTTATAAAAATGTGATCGCCATTGCAGCAGGAGTGTGTGATGGCTTGGAGTTAGGACAGAGTGCTAAGGCTTCCTTACTCTCTAGGGGGTTAGTGGAGATGTGCCGTTTTGGGACGCATTTTGGAGGCAAGGCACAGACTTTTCTAGGGCTCTCAGGGGCGGGCGATCTGTTTTTGAGCGCAAACTCCGTGCTCTCTAGGAATTATCGCGTGGGATTAGGGCTTGCTAAACACCAGGGCCTTGAGGCGATTTTACAAGAATTAGGCGAAGTGGCTGAGGGGGTTAAAACTACGGAGGCAATTATCCAAATTGCGGCTAAAGAAAATATCTATACCCCCATTGCTACAGAACTCTATGCCCTCTTGCAGGGCAAAAACCCCCTAGAGAGCATGGGGGCACTTTTACAACGATCATAAAGGTTTGCCATGACTTTTTCACGCATTCTATTAACATTGCAGGATTTTTGGCAGGATCAGGGGGCTTTAGTGCTCCAGCCCTACGACTTGCCAGCAGGGGCGGGCACTTTCCACCCAGCTACTCTACTTAGAAGTTTGGATAGCCAGGCTTGGAGTGTCGCCTATGTCGCCCCCTCACGCCGCCCTACCGATGGGCGTTATGCCCAAAACCCCAACCGCTTAGGCAGTTATTACCAGTTCCAAGTCCTCATCAAGCCCAGCCCGCTCAATATTCAAGAGCTCTATCTTAAAAGTTTAGAAGTGCTAGGGATTGATTTTAGAGAGCATGACATTCGCTTTGTGGAGGATAATTGGGAGTCGCCCACTTTGGGGGCTTGGGGCTTGGGCTGGGAGGTGTGGCTAGATGGCATGGAGATCACCCAGTTTACTTATTTTCAACAAGTGGGCGGTCTGCCCTGCCATCCGACCCCAGTTGAAATTACCTATGGGCTAGAGAGATTAGCCACCTACATACAAAAGGCTCAAAGTGTCCTAGACATTGTGTGGAGCTATAGAGAGGGCAAACCCATCTACTATAAAGAAGTGCACACCGAGAGCGAATACCAGTTTAGCCATTACCATTTTCAACATGCCAATTTGGATTTTTTATTCGAGAGTTTTGAGAGAAACCAGCAGGAAGCCCAGCGTTGTTTAGATCAGGGCTTGAGTTTAGTCGCCTATGACTTTGTGATCCTAAGCACGCATTTTTTTAATGTTTTGGACGCTAGAAAAGCCCTCTCTGTGGCTAAAAGACAGGAATTTATCTTAAAAATCCGCACTCTAGTCAAAGCCTGCGCTACCCTCTACAAGTCCCAAGAAGATCAAAGACAAGAGCGTTTAAATGGGGATTTTAGCGCGCCCCTACTCCCATGTTAGCCCATCTTTTCAACTTCTTAAACCAACTCTCCCCCTTTGAGTTGCAAGCCCCATGGGATAATAGCGGGATCAATCTAGGGCATTTGAGCGCGCCCTTTGAGCAAGTAGTGATCAGCTTAGAAGCCACCTTAGAGCTCGCCCTAGAAGTCCCCCCCAAGACCTGCATTCTTGCCCACCACCCCCTATTTTTCAAGGTGCTCAAGAATTTTAACCCCACTCTCTATCCCTACAACATCGCCACCCCTCTTATTCAAAAATCCTGCGCGCTCATAGCACTCCATACTAATTTTGATATAACCCACCTCAACGCCCATTTTGCTAGCTTGCTAGGTTTTGAAAACCTTGAGTCTGAGGGTTTTGCTCTAATGGGTGCGATCGCACCCATTAAATTAGAGGATTTACTCCACCACGTCCAAGAGAGGCTACAGCTCCCCTATGTGCGCTATGTGTGCGCGGATCACAACATCGAACATGTGGCAATCGTGTGTGGGGCAGGCGCGTCTTATTTGCAGGATTTAACCCATATCCCCAAAGGTCTTTGTCTGATCACCGGGGATGTCAAGCACCATGACGCGATGGCAGCAAAGAGCATGGGCGTGAGTGTGATTGATGTAGGGCATTATGAGAGTGAAAAATATTTTGTGCCCTTGTTGCACTCTCTGCTAGCAACTTGGTTGCAAACTCAGGCAAAGCATGTTAGACTGCACGATTGCAAAAACCCCTTCGATTTTAAAGGCATGGCATGAACGCACATCTCAAGCAACTTATTGAAATTTCGCATTTAGATAAAGATATCGAGGCTTTAGAGCCACAGATTCAAGCCAAACGCACGGATTTAGATAAGGCCCTCGCCCAACGCCAAAAACAACAAGCCGAGTATAGTGCCCTTGAAGAAGAAAAAGGAGGCTTAAAGCTCCAAATTAACAAAAATGAGCAAACCCTCCATGAGATCAACGCCAAGATTGATAGCATTCAAAAAAAGATTGCCCAAATCAAGTCTGAGCGCGAATTGCGCTCTTTGAGCATTGAGGAAGACATCACTAAAGAGCGGGCTAATCAAGCTAACAAAGAGATCGAACGGCTAGAAAATGAGATCGCGCATAAAAACAGGTTGCAAGAGAAGTTAAAAGAGGACTTAGAAAAGTTAGCAGAGCAGATTAGCGCGCTTGAGCAACGCGTAGAGGAGGACACGGCGACCATCAAAGCGCAACAGCAAGAGATTTTTCAAAACAAGCAAAATTTGGTTTTAAAAATGGATCGCAAGCTCATCGCTTTTTACGAGAGGATTCGCCGTTGGGCGGGCAATACTTGCGTGGTGCATGTGCGCAAGCAAGCCTGCGGGGGTTGTTTTATCCGTATCAATGATAAAACTTACGCCGAAATTTTGCGCAGTCAAGACATTTTAACCTGCCCACATTGTGGGCGCATTCTTTATGCTAACCGCGAAGTGAGCGCTAATTCTCAATAAAGTCTATTTGGGCGTGTTGTGTATCGCCCATGCGATCGCTTTGCCCCTTATCGCGCTTTTACGCTTGCGCGCTAAATACAAACACTCTTTAACAGCGCGTTTTTTTGCCAAAGGGCATGCGTTGGATTTTAAGCCCATTTTGTGGTTTCATGCCTGCTCTTTTGGTGAGATCAAATCTTTAGAGCCTCTGTTGGCTAATTTTGACAAAACCCCCATTCTACTCACCACTACCACCCAAACCGGCTACAATCTTGCGCGCAACACTTATGCCAACAACTCCCATATCCAAGTGCGTTTTTTGCTCTTTGAGACTTTATTATGGCTTTGGCGCAAGGATTTAGATCGCCTCCAAAGTCTTGTGGTTACTGAGGCTGAGTTATGGTATCAGGTGTTTAGTTTGGCTAAACAAGTGGGGGCGCAAACATTCTTGCTCAATGCGCGCATTTCCACGCGCTCCTATGGGCGTTACCAACGCTTTAGGGCTTTTTACACCCAACTCTTCAAGCAGATAGATAGAATCTACGCCCAAACCCCCCAAGATTTACAGAGATTGCGCGCACTGGGTGCACAACACCTCAAAATTTTCCCCAATCTCAAGCTTTTTAACACCCCCAAAATCACCACGCACCACCCAAAACCCCCTAAACCTCTATTTTTAGCAGCAAGCACGCACCCGAGCGAAGAGACTCTGATTTTAAAGGCTTTTCTTGCTCTGCAAACTTCGGCTTTTTTGGCTATTGTTCCGCGCCACCCTGAGCGTTTTTTAAAAGTTAAAGAACTCTTGCAAAGTCAAAACCTTGATTTTGCGACATTCTTGCAAGAAGGGGTTACTTGGAGCAAGCAGATTCTACTTGTAGACGCGCTAGGGGTGCTCAATGATTTTTATGCTATTGCTGATGTGGTGATCTTGGGGGGCTCTTTCGTCCCTGTGGGGGGGCATAACCCGCTTGAGCCTGCCTTTTTTCACACCAAACTTATTAGTGGCAAGCACATTTTTAACCAACAAGCCCTTTTTGCTTGCGTGCAAAATTATGTTTTGATCGAGCAAAACGCCTTAGAAGAAACTTTAAAGCGTGTCGATCAACTAAGCCCTAGCTACATTGACCAACAAGGGCATTCGATCCAAACACTGAGTAAGGCAATTTATGCAAGTAGCCTATAAGCTTCTAAGCGCACAAATGGGCATTTCACACAAACAGGCGAAAAAACTCATCGATTTGGGGCGTGTGTGTTTAGGGGGGTGTAAACTCACACTCGCGCGCCAATTATGCCCTCTGCAGAGCAAATTTGAGGTGCAAAACTCTAAGGTGCAAATTCTTTATCAAGATACAGACTGGTTATTTTTAAATAAGCCTGCTGGAGTGAATAGCTACGCTTTAGAAAAACAACACCCCCCCTACAAACTTTTACACCGCCTAGATTTGCCCACAACCGGAGTGCTCACCCTAGCCCAAAACCACGCCCACGCGCAAGGCTTAGAAGCCTTTAAAAAAAGAGCCGTGTATAAAGAATACATCGCTTTAGTGCAGGGTGTGATTAAAAAGCCCCAAACTCTGCGCATGCCCTTAAAAGTGCAAAAGAGCCATACAGAAGATCATAAGGGTTTTGTAAAAACCTTGCTCGATCCTGCTGGTCGCCCTGCTTGCACAAAAATCACCCCCCTGAAGCAATGCCAAAATAAAACCTTGCTTAAAGTGGTGATTACAACTGGGATCACGCACCAAATCCGCGCGCATTTGAGCGCGCTGGGTTGTCCCATTGTGGGGGATGTGCTCTATGGGGGCAGGTCTCATCAATATTTTTTCTTGCATGCCCACCGCTTAAAGATTTTAGACCACCAAATAGAAGCCCCGCTCCCATTTTATTTTGAAGAGGAGTTAGCCCCTTGAGCTTTTGGAACACAATTTATAGCCATTTTAGTCCGATCGCCTTTAGTCTCTTTGGGATCAATGTTCATTGGTATGGAATTGCCTATGTGAGTGCCTTGCTTATAGCTTTTTTTGTGGCTTTGCGCGCTATCAAAAAAGACCCCGTGCGTTTTCCCGTCTCTAGGTCTCTTTTTGAGAGTTATTTTCTCTATGCAGAAGTGGGCGTGATTTTGGGGGCGCGCTTGGGTTATATTTTAGTTTATGACCCCAACACACTCTACTATCTCAAAGCCCCTTGGCAAATTTTTAACCCCTTTTATGAGGGAGAATTTGTAGGGATTCGTGGGATGAGTTACCATGGGGGTTTGGTGGGGTTTTTGATCGCTTCTTTGCTTTTTAGCAAGATCAAACAGCAGAATTTTTTGATCTATCTGGATCTCATCGCCATTTCCTTGCCACTAGGCTATGTCTTTGGGCGCATTGGCAATTTTCTCAATCAAGAGCTCTTTGGGCGCGTTGTCCCTCAAGGGGATGCTTTTGGGCAGAAGATTGGGATTTTAGTCGATGGGGTTTTGCGCTACCCTAGCCAACTCATCGAGGCTTTTTTAGAGGGGGTAGTGCTCTTTTTTGTGGTGATGGTGGCTAAAAGATTTACTTCTGCTCCGGGCATGCTCATGGTGGTCTATGGTTTGGGGTATTCGCTTGCGCGCTTTGTCTCTGAGTATTACCGCGAAGCAGATGTGCAAATGGGGTATTATTTTTGGCATCTGAGCATGGGACAAATTTTAAGCCTAGTGATGGCCGGGATTTCTTTAGGGCTGTGGGGTTATGTTGCGTGGAAAAAAGATTAAGTAAGTTTAGTTAGAATGTCTGGCATGGAATTTTTAAAATACTTCTTGGTGTTTGTGCTTTGCTTGGGGAGTTTGCAAGCAGAAAAGATCGAAGACATTGCTAACATCGTGGGTGTGCGCGATAACCAGCTGGTGGGCTATGGGCTTGTGATTGGCTTGAATGGCACGGGGGATAAATCCGGCTCTAAATTCACCATGCAGTCTATCGCCAATATGCTAGAGAGCGTGAATGTTAAAGTTTCGCCTAATGATATCGCTTCTAAAAATGTGGCTGCGGTGATGATCACCGCGTCCTTGCCCTCTTTTGCACGGCAGGGGGATAAAATTGACATTCAAATCTCTTCTATAGGGGATGCTAAATCTATCAATCATGGGGTTTTGGTGATGACTCCCCTGACAGCCATTGATGGAAACATTTATGCTATTGCTCAAGGAAGCGTGAGTTTGGGCAACTCGGCTAATCAACTCTCGGGTATCATCATCAATGGAGCGACCATTGAGCGCGAAGTTTCTTACGATCTCTACCATAAAAATGGTATGACCTTGAGTCTTAAAAAACCTAATTTTAAAAACGCGGTTAAAATCCAAGAAGCACTCAATAGAACCTTTAAAGAAAAGGTAGCCCTAGCTATCGATCCCAAAACTATCAAACTTAAAAAACCCGAAAACCTTACAATGGTGGAGTTTTTAGCCTTGATTCAAGAGGTGAATATCAATTACAGCCACCAAAATAAGATTATTATCGATGAAAAATCTGGCACCGTTGTTGCTGGAGTGGACATTGTGGTGCACCCGGTGGTGGTAACCAGTGGGGATGTTACCATTAAAATCACTAATGAGCTTTTAGAGCCCAAGAAGGGCAAGGCCAAAAAGGATATTCAAAAGCTAGGGCCTGAAACCATGTTTGATACAAAAGAAAATATCCTAAGTGCGCAAAAAGCGACCATTGCAAGCGTGGTCAAAGCCTTACAAAAAATTGGGGTGAGTCCTAAGGGGATTGTCTCCATCTTAGAGGCGATGAAAAAAGGGGGGGCCATCAGTGCAGAAATGGAGGTCATATGATTAAAAATAACTTAGATATTTATAACAGCTACCTAGCCAATAAACTCGATGCTAAAAAGTTAAAGGGTGATGATAGCAAGCTTAAGGAGCAAACCGATGCCTTTGAGTCCTTGTTGCTCAAATTTATGCTCGATACGGCTCTCAAATTAGATAACCCTCTCTACCCCAAACAAGCCGGGAGCGAGATTTACGAGTCTATGTACAAAGATTCTCTATCTAACCAACTCAGCGGACACTTTGGCTATAGCGAACTTCTTTTTAATTTTCTTAAGGCACAAGAAGAGCAGAAGAAAGGTTGAGAGTGGCATCTGACAACCATGAAGAAGAGGGAATTTTACATAAGATTGGCGATCGCCAAGAGCTCTTGGCTTTGCTCAATGAGTTTATTTTGCAGAGTTATCGCGTTGAAAAGGAGTTTAAAGATTATAAAGCCCTATATGAGTGGGTGATTGAGATTCTGCCCCAAGCCATTTGGGTGCTCAATGAAAATAAGAGTTTTTTCTATAAGAATAGTAAAGCACTAGAGAATCAAGACATCTTTGAAAAAGCGCGGGCGTTGGATTTTAATACAGAAATCGAACACGAGGGCAAAAACTACCTTTTTCAGCATAATAAGATACAGGGTAAAGAGATCATCACTGCTACAGACATTACCAAGCAAAAACGCCAAGAGAGATTAGTTTCTATGGGCAAGATTTCCGCCCATTTAGCCCATGAAATCCGTAACCCTGTAGGCTCTATTTCTCTGCTGACTTCGGTATTACTCAAAAAAGTAGACCCCAAAATACAACCCATTGTCTTTGAGTTACAAAAATCCCTTTGGCGTGTGGAGCGCATTATCAAGGCTACTTTGCTTTTTTCTAAAGGTGTGCATGCTAATAGGGTGGTCCAAAGTCTAAGTTTACTTGAAGATGAGATCACAGAAGCACTCAATCAATACACCTACACTAAAGAGATCACCCTAAAAACGCAGATCGCTCCCATCAGCGCGCACTACGACCTGAGCTTACTGAGTATCGCCTTGCAAAATTTCCTTTATAACGCCATTGATGCCATTGAAGAGGGAGCTCAAGATGAGGGGGTGATTGAGGTGCGGATTTTTGAAGAGGGAGAGTGGATAGTGTGCCATATTCAAGATGATGGCAAGGAAGTGTTGGATAAAGAATTGCTTTTTGAGCCCTTTGAAACCACCAAGTTAAAGGGCAATGGTTTAGGCTTGGCCCTCTCTTTGCAAGTTGTAGAAGCGCATGGAGGCAAGATCACCTTGCTAGATACAGAAGAGAAAATTTTTGAAATCCGCTTTTTAAGGGATTTGGAGCAATCCTCTAAGGGAGAAAATCACTAATCAGGCGCGTTGTGGCTTGGCAGATTGTGTAGCTATAACACCCAAAGCCACAATACCTATAAAAAAACTCCCCTCAGTAAAAAAGGAGAAGGGATCAAAACCCATAGCAAACACCATGTAAAAGACCAACATGCTTAACACAAGCAAAGAAACTTGAGGATTAATGGTGACTCGTCGCCAAAAAAAAAGCCACACCACTGCCCAAAATAAAAGAAGCACCCCCACACCCACTAAACCCCTACCGGCCAAAGTGTTGAGAATCTCATTTTCATACTTTTCCGCACAATTAATATCTTCTGCTTTTCTATAGGAATGCGCCAAAGCTAAAATCTCGGATAGTCGTTTACACTTGGTGCTCGGACTCATGCCAAAAATAGGCGAAAGACGCATAATAGCAATAGCAACTTTCCAGCGCGCGAGGCGTAGACCCGTGCTGGTATTAGGGTCTTTTTGGGCATAGAGTTTGAGATCGTAGCTAAACGAATCGGTGGCTGACCTAGCAGTTTGTAAAACCCCTCGGTTTTCTAGGAAATGATCAAGAGCAAACAAACTAGCAAAACCTAAAATAATGGCTAGCATGTAGGGTAAGGCGCGCAAGGATTTTTGGACATACAACACCAACACAGAAAGGGCGAAAAAACCGACAAAAAAGGCGGTCATCGCACTGCGAGTTCCGCTGAAAAGCACGACCACAAAACCTAACAAGAGGGCTACACTAAAAAGTATCTTTTCATGGCGTTTTTCAGAATAAAGTGCGTAGATATAGCACCCAAAAATGGCGATGCTGGTGAGCACAACAAAAGCCATGATGCTACTCCAACCACTCACCCGCCCTATATCCAAAAAAATCCTTTGAATCAGGGCGATGCTTCCATTGAGCGCGCAAGCGATTGCCATGCTTTGAAAAATCCATGTTTGCTTGAGATTTAAATTAGCCCCACTCAAACACACCAAAATAACCGCCCCAAAAACATAGATTAAAGGCATTTCTAAGGTAGGCAAATTGTAACGCCAACTAGCCAAATCGCCTTGAATAAAGAGAGGAGGCAGTGCGCTTAAGAACATAAGTACACATGCCAGTGCTAACCATCTAAGACCCTTAGAAAGTTTTAAGGGGGGTTTCCAGGTAAAATAATAAACAAGCGCACTGAGCACAAGTACAACGATCAGGGCGTGAGCACCAGCCCTTTTAAAAGAGAGTAAGAAAAATAGGGAAAAGAGAAAACTAAAGGCATGAGAAACCCAAGGCATTAACGATTCTTAATACCTAACGCGCCAATAAGCTCCATGTAACGATCATGATGAGTGTTTTTAAGGTATTTAAGAAGATTTTTGCGATGCCCCACTAGCTTAAGAAGCCCTAAACGACTGGAATGATCTTTGGGATTATGTTTTAAATGGGTGGTTAAATCCGCAATTCTACGACTCAAAAGTGCGATCTGCACTTCACAAGAACCCGTGTCATTTTCCTGACGGGCAAACTGCCTAATAATTTCTTGTTTTTTCTCCGTATTTAAAGCCATGGAGACCTCCTATAGGAATTTAGATAAGTGGGCATTATAACCTAAAAAGTCAAAATTTACACGAAAAATTGTAAAATAGTGCAAATTTACAAGCAGGGAGTAGAGTTGGCGCGCGACAAACAAAAGGGTCTTCTAAAAAAAGCCTTTCCTTTTTTTAGGGAGCTGTCTCGCTCTAAAGATTTGACCGTGGTCGCCTTTGTGATCGCCATTTTGGGGATCATCATCGTGCCTCTGCCTCCCTTTTTATTGGATTTTCTGCTCACTATTTCTATCGCCCTTTCTGTGCTCATTATTTTAATCGGACTTTACATCACCAAGCCCACCGATTTTAGCGCCTTCCCTACTTTGCTGCTCATCGTAACGCTTTATCGCCTCGCGCTCAATGTCGCCACCACACGCATGATTTTAACAGAGGGCTACAAAGGACCTAGTGCGGTCAGCGATATTATTAGTGCCTTTGGGGAATTTACTGTCAGTGGGAATTATGTTATTGGGACGATCATTTTTAGTATTTTGGTGCTGGTTAATCTTTTGGTAGTAACTAATGGCTCTACGCGGGTTACTGAGGTGCGCGCGCGCTTTGCTTTGGATGCGATGCCCGGAAAACAAATGGCCATCGATGCGGATTTAAACTCCGGGCTCATTGATAGCGATGAGGCCAAAAAACGCCGTGCGGCCCTCACTCAAGAGGCGGATTTTTACGGCGCGATGGATGGAGCAAGCAAGTTTGTTAAGGGCGATGCGATCGCTTCAATTATCATCACCTTGATTAATATTATCGGGGGTTTTTTGGTAGGAGTCTTCCAGAGGGACATGACCATGTCTTATAGTGCCTCTACTTTCACGATTTTAACCATTGGAGATGGCTTGGTGGGACAAATTCCTGCGCTCATCATCGCCACGGCTACGGGCATTGTCGCCACACGCACCACTCAGCACGAAGAAGAGAATTTTGCTAGCAAGCTCATCACCCAACTTACCGATAAAAGTAAGACTTTGGTCATTGTGGGCTGTATCTTATTGCTCTTTGCGAGCGTGCCCGGCTTGCCTACCTTTTCGCTTGCCTTTGTGGGGAGTTTGTTTTTATTCATTGCGTGGCTGATTTCACGCGAAGGCAAAGACAACCTCTTTAGTAAGTTCGAAAAGTGGTTGAGTAAAAAAACGGGGGTAGATCTCTCTACTAGAGTTACTACACAGGTAGAGCAAGCCCCCATAACGCGCCCCCAAAAAAGCGCGGAGGAAATCAAAAAAGAAGAAGAGCAAGCCATTAATGAGGTGCTTAAAATTGAGTTTTTGGAGTTGGCATTGGGTTACCAACTTATCTCCCTAGCCGATGTCAAGCAGGGGGGGGATTTGCTCGAGCGCATTCGTGGCATTCGTAAGAAAATTGCCAGTGATTACGGCTTTTTAATGCCTCAAATCCGTATTAGAGATAATCTCCAACTCCCCCCCACCCACTATGAGATCAAGCTTAAAGGAGTGAGTATTGGAGATGGGAGCGTGATGCCCGATCGTTTCTTGGCCATGAATACGGGCTTTGCAGGAAAGGAAATTGAAGGCATTCCTACCAAAGAGCCCGCCTTTGGCATGGACGCGCTTTGGATTGAGCCCAAAGACAAAGAAGAGGCGATCATTCAGGGTTATACCATCATTGACCCCTCCACGGTGATTGCCACACACACTAGCGAGCTGGTCAAAAATTACGCCGAAGAGTTTATTACAAAAGATGAAGTCAAATCCCTTTTAGAACGCTTGGCTAATGACTACCCTGCCATTGTTGAGGAGGCTAAGAAAATCCCTACTGGAGTGATTCGCTCTGTGTTGCAAGAACTCTTACATGAGAAAATCCCCATTAGGGACATGCTCACCATTTTAGAGACTATCACTGACATCGCCCCTAGCGTGCAAAATGACATCACCATCTTGACCGAACAGGTGCGCGCGCGCCTCTCTAGAGTCATCACTAATATTTTTAAATCTGAGGACGGCACGCTTAAATTACTCACCCTAGGCACAGCCACCGAGCAATTTTTGCTCAATAAGCTCAAAGATCAGACCTCGGGAAAATTCTTACTGCTAAACGCGACCGAAATGCAGCAACTCATTGAAAATATCTCTGCTGAGTCGATGAAAATTTTACAACGCGGGATTGCTCCGGTGATTCTCATTGTTGATCCGGAGTTGCGCCGCCCCCTCTCTACTAAAATGGAACAATTCAAGATTGACATTGTGGTCTTAAGCCATGCCGAGCTAGACACCAATGCCAAATACGAAGTTTTGGGCACAATTAATATTAATTTTTAAGGAAATTCATGCAGGTCTTTCACCTATCCCATACTGACTTAGACGGCTATGGTTGCCAGTTTATCAGCCGCCATTTTTTTGAGCAAATCAGTTATTACAACGCCAACTATGGCAAGGAAGTCTCCGCACGACTCAAGGAAATTATCAATGCGCTTAACAAGCCCATTCTTCAAAAGGCGTTGATCTTGGTTACCGATCTCAACCTCACTTTAGGTGAGGCGGAGTTTTTGCAAAAGGAATGCGAAGCGTTGCGCCTGCAGGGTAGAGAAGTAGAAATCTTGCTCTTAGATCACCATATCACCGGACAAGATGCTGCGCAGGCCTATTCTTGGTATCATCTGGATGTAGAAAGGAGTGCCTCTAAAATCACCTATGAAACCCTTAAAGAGCGTTTTAAGCCCCTTCAAGAGGACGCGTTAGAAAAGCTCGCTCCCATGGTGGAGATGATTAATTCTATTGATATTTGGCAAGAAGAGGGTTTTGGTTTTGAACTGGGCAAGGTGTGTATGCGCATGATTGCAAGCACCCATGAGCTCAACCGCTCCATGTTTGATGCGCAAAACCGCGCCTATAAATTCGCACTTTTAGAACATGTGCCCGCCTATATCCATCAAGAGAGAGGCGCGGTTTTATTTGACAATGATCTCTTTAAGCTTAAAAAGATTGCTTTAGGAGGGAACCCTGATATGGAAACTATGGATAATATCGCCTCTAACGCTCAAGTTGCTCTACTCTCTAAAAATAAAGAGATTTGTACTGTGCTTTGCGATGGTAAAAGAGGGTTTTTGAGCTACAACATGGGAGGCATTAGCGTTTTAGCCAATCTCTTTTTACGCGAAAATCCCGAATTTGATTTTTATATTGATGTGAGTTTTAGAGGTTCCGTGAGCTTGCGTTCTAATAATAAATGCGATGTAAGTAGCATTAGCAAGCAGTATTTCAATGGCGGAGGGCATAAAAACGCCAGTGGGGGCAAAATTGAGGGTTTTAAAGAAAGTTTTAGCTATTATGACATCAAAGAACAATTAGAGGGGGTCTTTGCGCGAAAAAACGAGGGCGGTTCTGATAGTTTTTTTGCCAATCGGTTTGGTTTTAATATTTAAAAGGAGTCTTCATGAGGTCATGGGTTGTCGCTTCTTGTTTAGCTTTGGGGTTGGCTACAGGGTGCACGAAATACAGCGTGATTCCTGAAAATGTAACTAGGTATAATAACGGGGTGCAAGTGCTCACCTCCAGCCAATCAAATTCCAAAGTACAAGTTGAGGTGGCACAAAAACAACTTAAGGGACTAGACAATCCCCCCCTAGTGATTTATGTAGGAGCACAGATTACTGGTGGTAGTCCGGTTGACTTTGATAGTAGCCACATTACGGCCACTGAGGGACAAATAAATCTTCCTGTACTCAATTTCAGACAGATGGTGCGATCAAGTTATGATTTTGATCCCGTGTTGCAAAAATTTAATATCGCCGTGCCCTCTACGCCCATCACAGGAGACAATATTCCCTCACCTATGTTTTATTATGGACAAGGGGCTTTCTTGGCCTATGACATGATGATGGGCGTACCCTTTATGATGATGGATGATGCGCAGACCCAAGCGATCATGCAAGATGAACGCCAAGCTTTTAAAATCATGGCGATTAACTATTTAAGACGCTCCACCTTAAAACCCGATGGCAAGGCTAGAGGAGGCTTTGTGGTGATTGATCCTAAGCACATTACTCCTGGAACAATTGTGGTTAAGATTGCGCTCAATAAGGATGTGCATACTTTTAAACTAGATATCAGGTAGGCTTACTTGCAAACTTTATACACTCTTTTGGAACAGGTTTCTAGCGTTGTTACTCTCAAAGCCCTAGAAGACCTGCGTTTACAGGCTTTAGGCAAAAAGGGAATCCTCACTCAAGAATTTGCCCAGCTCAAGAATCTAAGCGGACAGGAAAAAGCCCAAAAAGCCCAAGAGCTCAACCACTTTAAAGAAGCTTTTACTCGCGCACACGCGGAACGCAAACAGATTTTACAAGATTGCGAATTAGAAACGCGCCTAAAAGCAGAAAAGATCGACCCCACGCTGGCCTATACCCAATCTAGCGCGAGTTTGGGGCATCCCTTGAGTTATACTAAAGATCGCATCATCACTTATTTCACCCAGCTAGGTTTTAAATTGCACTTGGGGGCATTAGTAGAAGAAGAGTTTTATAATTTTGACGCGCTCAACATGCCCGCTTACCACCCCGCGCGCGCCATGCAAGACACCTTTTATTTTAAAGATCATAAACTTTTGCGTACCCACACTTCCCCCACTCAAATCCATGCCATGCAGACCCAAAAACCTCCTATTAAGATGATTGGAGTGGGCCCTACTTTTCGGCGCGATTATGACACCACGCACACCCCCATGTTTTCCCAAGTAGAGGGATTGGTTGTGGATTTAGAACACAGGGTGCATTTTGGGCATCTCAAACAGGTTTTAGAGGACTTTTTACACCATCTCTTTGGGGATGTCCATGTGCGCTGGCGCTCTAGCTTTTTCCCTTTTACCGAGCCTAGCGCAGAGGTAGATATCAGCTGTGTGTTCTGCGCTCAAGAAGGATGCAAAGTGTGCAAGCACACCGGTTGGTTAGAGATTTTAGGGGCAGGCTGTGTGCACCCTAATGTCTTTAAACATGCGGGTTTGAAGGGGGTGAGTGGTTATGCTTTTGGATTGGGCATTGAACGCTTAACCATGCTCACCTGCGCAATCAACGATCTAAGAAGTCTTTTTGAAACCGATTTGAGATTGCTAGAGGCTTTTTAATGTTGCTCAACACTTATATTTTACAGGACTTTTTAGAGGGGGATTTGCCCGATGTATCTGCCCTGTGCACGGATTTGAGTCGTGTGGGCTTGGAAGTAGAAGGTGTACACTTTTTTGATCTGCCTCAAGAGGTGGTGATCGCTCAAGTGATTAGCAAAGAGCCCCACCCTAATGCGCAGAAACTTAGCATTTGCCAAGTGGATAGAGGGGGTGAAATTCTTCAAATTGTCTGTGGGGCTAAAAATGTGTGCGCGGGGCAATTTGTCGCGCTAGCTTTGCCCGGGGCGCATTTGAGCGCGTGCAGCTTGAATATCCAGCCTAGCACGCTTAGAGGGGTGGAAAGCTTTGGCATGCTCTGCTCGAGTGTTGAGCTAGGTTTACCCAAGCTTTATGAAGGGATTTTGATTTTAGATAGCAGTTTAAATAGAGATGAACCCTTAAAACTAGGTACCCTTCTAAAAGATTTGCCCTTTTTTAAAGGCGCGCTTTTAGAGATCGCCCTCACTCCTAATCGGGGAGACTGCTTAAGTGCTTTGGGCATCGCACGCGAAATTAGCGCGCTCTATGCCCTGCGCTTGAAAAAGCCCCCCAAACTCTCTTGTAGCTCCCTGAAAACCTCCCCCACTCTCCCTGCAAGCCTGCCCCCCTGCGCGTTGGGATATGCTACCTTAGAGTTAGAGGAACACACTCTACCCCTAGAAATCGCGCTTACTCTAGCTTTGCAACATAATTTGCAAGAAAGTTTGATCGCCAATTTGCTTGAATACGCCACTTATTTAAGCGGAGTGATTTTGCAGGCCTACCCAAATGTGTCTTTAGAAGTGCGCATGTCTTCAGAGGGTTTTTTATACACTCAACATGCTAACAAGACTCTAGCTACTATTGGGGTAAGCTCCCCTCCCAATCCCCCCCAAATCTCCCCCTATTTGCTAGAAGCCAGTTTTATAGAACCCGGCCATTTATGCCAAAGCCTGCACAAGCAACCCCAAGAGACCACCCTCGCCCTCATCCACCGCACCCAGCGCGGGAGCAACCCACAGGTGCAAGAGGGCTTAGAGTGGCTAGCCTTGTTGCTCGCGCGCTTTTATCCAAAGGCTAGCTTACAGACTAGCGCGTCTATAAGCACGCTAGTCCCTCAAGCTCTTCAAATCACGCCCCAAGAGATCACCCAAGTGTTGGGCATGCAAGTGGATTTAGAGCGCGTGTGTGCGATCTTAGAGGGGTTGGGTTTTGGGGTAGAAGTAGTAGGGGATGCGCTCACTCTGCACATTCCCCCCTACCGCCATGACATTGAAGGCGTGCATGACATCGCTGAGGAGATTTTGCGCTTTGTGGGTATTGACAACGCCCCTAAAGCCCTTTTGCATACCACAGAAACTAATAACGCCAATCCTCATTATGCCCGCTACCGCTTTGAGAGAGCTCTAGCCACAAAAGCTTTGGCTTTGGGCTTTAAAGAGGTGGCGCATTATCTCTTTGCCAAAAAAGAGTATTTAGAGGTGTTGGGTTACCCCACTTTGCAAGAAAACCTAGACCTGCTCAACCCTATTAATGCTGACATGAGCACCTTGCGCACTTCTTTAATTCCTGGACTTTTGCAAGCTGTTGCACGCAATAAAAACTTAGGCTTTAAGAGTATTGCTCTTTTTGAGCTAGGGAGTGTTTATAATGCCCAGCGTGAGGAAAGCCAAAGCCTTGCCTTTTTAACCACCACGCTTAAAACTCTGCCCCACTATCCCCACCCTAAGGGGCAGATATGGGACTTTTACGCCTTTGCCCATGCCCTCTCTAGCGTGATTGGCGCATTTGAGCTAGAACCCATCATGCAAGAGCAAACCCAAGAGCATGCCTATTTAAAGATTGTCTACCACCCCTACCAAAGCGCGTGGCTGATCCAAGAGGGGCGCAGGATTGGAGTATTAGGAGCGATCAATCCGGTATTGGTGCAAAAAGAGGACTTGCTAGAGGGTTTTATTGCCGAAATAGATCGCACAGCTTTGCAACAAAAGCCCTACCAAGCACAAAGCTTTTCTAAGCTCCCTACCAGCTTTCGAGATTTGACCTTGATCGTTGATAAAAATTGCTCTTTTAGTGCCCTTAAGCAATGTCTTTTAGGGGCGCGTATTGCGCATTTAAAAGAGGTCTTCCCCCTAGACATTTACACGGAAAATTCTGAACAGATCGCCTTGAGTCTGCGCTTAAAAATCCAATCCCAAGAATCCTTGACAGACACACAATTACAGGCTATCACGCAGCAAGCTTTAGGCGTGCTAGAGCACGATTTTAAGGCCAAACTCAAATGATACACATCACCCCCGCCCCTGCCTTTGATCTGATCTTAGAACACTTGCCCGCTGATAAATCTTTGAGTCATCGTGCCGTGATTTTCGCGCTTTTTTGCCAAAAACCTTGTTATGTACAAAATTTTCTCAGAGGGCAGGATTGCCTAAGCACTCTTAATATTGCTAAAGCTCTAGGGCTTAGGGTGCAAGCGCGCGCAAATACCCTGAAATTCACCCCCCCTAAACGCTTTTTACAATTTAGCGAGCCTGCCAAGCCCCTAAATTGCCGCAATTCAGGCACAACCATGCGTCTTTTTAGCGGTTTGCTTGCTAGTAGCCAACACCAGAAAAATCATTATATCTTAGTGGGCGATTCTTCTTTAAGTCAACGCCCTATGGGGCGTGTGATCGCCCCCTTGCAACAAATGGGCGCGCGCATTGGCGCGCGCGTACAAAACACCCTAGCCCCTTTGAGCATTCTTAGCACGCCTTTAAGTGGACTCAAATACTCTAGCCCTCTCTCTTCAGCTCAAGTTAAAAGCGCGTTGCTTTTAGCTGCCTTGCAGGCCAAAGACTCTCTTATTTTTAGCGAGCCCTCTTTGAGTCGCGATCACACTGAGCGCATACTAGAGGCTTTGGGCGCAAATATCCAAATTGGTGATCAGCACATCACCCTAGAACCCCTGCAAAAACCCCTAGAGTCTTTTTCTTGGACAATCCCTGTTGACCCTTCTAGCGCGTTTTACTTTGCCCTAGCGGCCGCGCTCGTGCCTCAAAGCGCAGTATTACTAAAAAATGTCCTGCTTAATCCCACGCGCATAGAGGCTTTTCAAGTGTTAAAAAAGATGGGCTTGCATGTGGAGTTTCACCCACATAGCGCGCAGATCGAGTCTGTGGGAGATATTTATGTGGAACACCGCCCTCTAAAAGCCTTTGAGATTGCAGAAAATATCCCCTCGCTCATTGATGAATTGCCCGCCCTAGCAGTGGCGATGAGTGTGGCTAAAGGAGTTAGCCACGTGCGCAATGCTCAAGAATTGCGCGTCAAAGAAAGCGATCGAATCGCCACTACTTTAAGTAATTTAGCCAAAATGGGCATAGAATGCCAAGCTTACGAAGATGGTTTTGGCATTAAAGGGGGGTATCTTAAAAGCCCTCAAGAGCCCCTAGAGAGTTTTGGAGATCACCGCATTGCGTTAAGCCTTGCAGTGGCGTTGCTCGCTTGTGGGGGCAGATTGAAAAATGCCGATTGTATGGGGGTTTCCTTCCCCAATTTTATAGAGATTTTAAGAGGTATTACCTCCCTTAAGGAAGTTTATGCAAGTGAAAATGGCTAAGAATTATGGCTTTTGTTTTGGGGTGAAGCGCGCCATTGAGATTGCCCAAAAGAATAAAAATAGTCTCACTCTAGGCTCGCTCATCCACAACCCCAAAGAGATCAAACGCCTAGAACAAGATTACAATGTGCGCGTACAAGAAGATGTAGAAGGCATTGAACTCCATAAAAGCGTGATCATCCGCACGCATGGAATCCCTAAAAACGATTTAGCCAAGCTTAAAGACAAGGGTGCACAGATCATTGATGCGACTTGTCCCTATGTGATCAAACCCCAGCAGATTGTAGAGAAAATGAGCGCACAAGGCTATCAGATCGTGCTCTTTGGAGATGCCGATCATCCTGAGGTCAAAGGGGTGATTAGTTATTCTAGCACGCCCCCCTTAGTGGTAAGCTCCTTAGAGGAGTTGCAGACCCAAAAATTGGGCAAAAAAATCGCGCTAGTGTCTCAAACTACCAAACAAACTCCTAAACTCTTAGAAATTGCGAGTTTTCTCATCGCGCGCTGTGCGGAGGTGCGCATTTTTAACACCATCTGCAACGCCACTTTTGATAACCAAGAGGCGGTCAGAGAACTCAGCCAAGAAGTGGATATTATGGTGATTGTGGGGGGCAAGACCTCTTCAAACACCAAGCAACTTTTTCATATCGCTAAAGAATTTTGCACGGATAGCTACTTGGTAGAGGATTTTAACGACCTCAACCTAGAGTGGTTTAGAGGTAAAAAACTCTGCGGGATTAGCGCAGGAGCTTCCACTCCAGATTGGATCATTGAAAAAGTAAAAACTCAAATTGCTCAAATTTAAACAAAGGAGATCAGATGATTGCTAGTATTACCAGTGCGGACTACAAACAAAAAGTTCAAGAAGGGATTGTGGTGGTTGATGTGGGGGCTTCTTGGTGTCCGGATTGTCGTAGGATAGAACCCATTATGCAACAATTAGCCAAGGATTACGCGGGCCGTGTGAATTTCTATAAGGTGGATTTTGATGCAAGCGAGGATCTCAAAGAGGAGCTGGGCATTAGGCGTATTCCAACCTTGATTTTTTATAAAAATGGTACAGAAGTTGGGGATCGCTTGGTAGAGCCAGGAAGTCGTGGGCCTATTGAAAATGCGATCAAGGCACTCCTATGAGATTTAACACATTTGTTCTATCGCTAAAGCATTTCTTGCCCTCCCCCCTCTATGGTGTTTTGCGTTATTTTTATAACATTGTACGCGCTTTTATACGCGCTCTTATAAAGACTCCTCCTCGTCCAAGTCATTTTAACCCTATTTATCACCCTCAAAAAACTCGCGTTTTTTCTGAGATCGCCCCTCTTGACAACCAAGATTTTATCTTGGCTAACAAAACTTTAGCGCAAGGAAAAACCCCCGGTCCTCGTTTTCCTGAGCAATTTGTGCACACTCCCGGTCCTCGCTCTCTCATCTTGCGCTCTCTACCCCCCCCCCC